>JBNPED010000014.1:0-335228 GCA_051117435.1 Oceanicaulis sp.
CGGCTTCCAGGGCTAGCACCTGTGTCCTTCCCCGTTTACAGGGGGGGTGGGCCGGACCGCAAGGTCCGCGACGGCGGGGCTGTGGGGGTGATTCCGATGATCGCGCGAGCCCCTCGGCCCTTCGGGCCACGCCCCCCGCAGGCGGGGGGAGACATCGTGGCGCCGGCTCCTTGGACGATACTTACTGCGCCGGGCTATTTGCCGATGCAGAACTGGCTGAAGACGCGGTCGAGCACTTCCTCCACATCAATCCGGCCCGTAAGGCTTTCCAGGGCGCGCAAGGCCAGATGAACCTCGGCGGCCGCGAGTTCCGGCGCGTCCAGGAGGCGGGTCCGGGCGGCCTGGAGATGGCCGAGCGCACGCTCCACGGCCTGGCGGTGCCGGGCGCGCGACAGGGCGGGCGCCTCGCGGCGGGACAGACGCTCGGCGACCGTTGCGCCGAGCCAGGTCTCAAGCGCGGCCAGGCCGGCCCCCGTCTTCGCGGCGATTTCTAACTGCGTCACGCCCTCGGGCACGGCGAGCCGTTGCGGCGCGGCGAGGTCGATCTTGTTCAGGACCAAGGCGTCCCCGGGGCGCAGTCGATCGACCACCGGCGGCGATGTTTCACGTGAAACATCCACCACGCCGAGCCGGAGATCGGCGTCGTCGGCGCGGGCGAGCGCGCGCTTGACCCCTTCAGCCTCGACGATGTCCGCCGCCTCGCGCAAGCCGGCGGTGTCGGCGAGGATCACGGGAAACCCGCCCAGCACCAAGCGCACCTCCACGACATCCCGTGTGGTGCCGGGTATCTCGGTGACGATGGCCGCTTCGCGCCGCGCCAGCGCGTTCAGCAGCGAGGACTTCCCCGCATTGGGAGCGCCGATGAGCGCCACGGTGAAGCCGTCGCGCACGCGCTCGCCCCGGCGGTCATCATCCAGATGCTCGGACAACCCGGACACCAGGGCGTCCAGCGGAGCGCCGGCGGTTTGCGAGAGACGCTCGGGCACGTCATCTTCATCGGGAAAATCAATCTCACCTTCCAGAGCGGCCAGAACGGTGATCAGCGTCTCACGCCAACCCTCATAAAGCGTGCGCAAGGCGCCGGTCATCTGGGCGAGGGCCTGGACGCGCTGGCCTTCGGTCTCCGCGTCGATGAGGTCGGCGAGGCCTTCGGCTTCGGTCAGATCCATCTTGCCGTGCTCAAAGGCGCGCCGGGTGAACTCGCCGGGCTCGGCCGGCCTGAGCCCAAGCCCCGACAGGGTTTCGGCGAGGGCGGCGATGACGGCGGGACCGCCATGCACGTGAAACTCGGCGCAATCCTCGCCGGTGAAGCTCGCCGGGGCGGGAAACCACAGAGCCAGCCCGCGATCGATCTCACCGCCGTCGGCCGCCTTAAACCGCCGCAGGGCGGCGGCGCGCGCGGGCGGGCGCGGCGATCCCGCCAGCTCGTCCAGCGCGGCGCCGGCCGAGGGCCCGGACACACGCATGACCGCGACGCCGGCGCGGCCGGGCGCGCTCGCCAGGGCGAAGATGGTGTCGGTCATGGCGGCGTCAGCGATCCTTCGAGCCGCCGCCCGCCGCCTGGGCCATCAAGCCCATGAATTGTTTCTGCCATTCCCCGCCATAGCTCATCCAGGAGCGCATCAGAGCCTCGGGCTCCATGGCCTCCATATTGGCGGTCATGCGCGTCTTCATCTCCTCGACGAGCGCCTCGTTCAGCGGCGTGACGTCGGGCAGCCCGAAAAAGGCGCGGGCTTCCTGCGGCGTGCATTCGATATCGATGTTGACCTTCATGGTCCCTCCGCCTTCCATGGCCGCCCCGACCGGGCGCGCCCCCCACCATAGGCGGGCGCGCGCCCGAGCAAAAGCTCGCAACTCTTTGGAGACCCCCATGCCCGGCAAGGACATCACCATCACCGGCCCCGACGGCGACTTCATGGCCTATGAGAACGGCGACGGCCCCGCCCTCATCGTGATCCAGGAGATCTTCGGCGTGAACCCGGTCATGCGCGATCTGGTGGACGATTTCGCCGACCAGGGCTTTCGCGCGATCTGCCCGGATTTGTTCTGGCGCATCGAGCCGGGCGTCAACATCACCGACAAGACGAAGGAGGAATGGGACAAGGCCTTCGATCTGTTCGGCAAGTTCGACGTGGACGCCGGGATCAAGGACATCGCCACGACGCTGGACTACGCCCGTCGGGTTGGGAACGGAAAGGCGGGCGCGGTGGGCTACTGCCTGGGCGGGCTGCTGGCCTATCTGACCGCCTGCCGCACCGACGCCGAGGCCTGCGTCGGCTATTACGGCGTGAACATCCAGGAGCGGCTGGACGAGGCGAAAGACATCAACCAGCCGCTCATGCTGCACATTGCGGGCAAGGACCAGTTCGTTCCGCCGGAGGCGCAGAAGCAGGTGATGGACGGCCTCTCCGGTAATGGACATGTCACGATCCACCATTACCCAGAGCGCGATCACGCTTTCGCGCGTCAGGGCGGGGAGCATTTCCACGCCGAGGACGCCGATCTCGCCAACACCCGCACCCGCGCCTTCCTGCAACAGCACCTCACCTAGGACCTCGCCCATGCGCCCTCTCGCCGTCTCCGCCTGCCTACTCGTCATGTGCGCCTGCCAGCCGGCTCCGGAGACGGCGAGCGACTTGCCCGCCCCGGGCGCCGACCCGGTCGAGGCGGCGTGGCTCGAGGGCGTGAACCTGCCCGCCTATCTCGATTGCGCCCGCGAGCAGGGCGCGACGCTGATCCAGGCCCATCGCGCCGGCGATCGACCCGGAGCGGCGGAGAACTCCCTCGCCGCGATCCGGGCGAGCCTCGCCGACGGCGCGGTCTTCCTCGAGATCGACGTGGCGCAGACGGCCGACGGCGTCCTGGTGCTGATGCACGACGACACGCTGGACCGCACGACGACGGGGTCCGGCGCGCTCGCTGAAATGACGTATACGGAGCTTTCAGGGATCGAGCTGGTCGATGTGGACGGCGCACCTACGGGCGAACCCGTCCCCACCCTCGAGGCCGCCCTTGCGGTGCTCGACGGCGCCGGAATCGCGCAAGTGGATCTAAAGGACGTGGCGATCGACGCCGTCGCCGCAGCGTTGGAGGCGCATGATGCGGTCGATCGCGCCGTGGTCATCACCTACACCATGGAGGACGCCCTCGCCCTTCACCGGCGCCTGCCCGGCGTGGTGATGAGCGTCGGCGTGCGCTCGCTGGACGACCTTGAGACCCTGCGCGCGGAGGGCGTCGATCTGACCCGCGTCACCGCCTGGCTGGGTCTTGGAACCGGCGATCCCGCACTCGACGCCGCGCTCGCCGAAGCCGGTCTGGAGACCAGCTACGGCGATTTCCGCGGCGAACGCCAGGGCACGGCCGACTACACGCTGATGGCGGCGAACGGCGCCGAAGTGATCAGCGTCGACGACGTCCCCGCAGCGGCCGCGGCGCTGGACGCCGGAGCGACGGCGCGTGCGGTGCTGGCGGGCTGCGAGGCGGCGCGCGGCTAGGCATGGGCTGGTTCGAGCATGAGTTCGATGCGCCGGTGACGGTCCACGATGTGGGCCGCTATCGCTACACGGTGGTGTTCATGCCCGAGGATCACAAGCGCGCCCTGCCCGCGGACGCCCCGGCCCGCCTGCGCGTCGAAGCGGAAGTGAACGATCATCCGCTAAGCGCCGCCTGGCAGCCGGCCGGTGACGGGAGGCGCTACCTCATGCTGTCGAAACGGCTCCTGAAGGAGACGGAGCTCACACCGGGCGATCTGGCCACCGTCCGCTACCGGCTCGCCGATCCGGACGCGGTGGAGCTTCCGGAGCTCCTTGAGACCGCGCTTGATCGGGACGCTGCGGCGCGCGCCGGATGGGAGACGCTGTCGCCCGGGCGGCGACGCGGTGTAGCGCACATGATCGCAACAGCCAAACGCGCCGCCACCAAGGAGGCGCGCCTCGCCATGATCCTCGCCAGCCTGAAGGATCCCGAGGCCCGCGCCGACCTCGCCGCACCGCCGTCGCGTCGTCGGCGCAAGGCTTAGCGCCGGACCACCCGCGCGCCGGCGATCCAGTCATGGACGCCCGCGCCGAATGCCGCGATCAGGCCCGCCTGGATCACCACCAGCGCCATGGCGGCGTTCATCAGAACGAGACTGGTGACGCCTGGAGGATCGATGAAGGGCTGACCAGGCGTCAGCCAGATGCCTGCATGGGCGAGCTCCCAGGGCGCGAACTTGAAGAGATTGCGCACAAGCGCCCGGCCGAAGCCCGGGCGCGCGCCGTCACGCCCCACCCGCAAGCCCAGGAGCGCCTTGCCGGGGCTGAGGCCGGCGGCGGCCTCCATCAGCGTGAATGCAAGCACCACCGGCGCGGTGAGCGTCGCCGTGGCGAACAGCCAGGCCTGGGTTCTGGGTAGATCAAGCGGTGGAACAAGCGTGATCATCACGGCGGCGAGCGCGAGCGCATAAGCCGCGATCACCAGGTAATCGACGCCATAGGCGCCTGCCCGCCGCAGCACCACCATCAATCGGCGCTCGCCCGCTTCCAGCTCTCCAGCTGGCGCAGCCGGTCGAAATAAGCCCGCACGGGCTCCGGCGCGCCGTCGAACTGCTTCACGATCTTCAAGAGGTAGAGCATGTAGCCGACGCTCATGTCCGCGGCGGTGAGGCGTCCGGCGGCGAGATAGTCACGCCCGTCGCCGAGGCCGCGCTCGGCGAGCATGGCCAGTTGCTTGTCCACCTGCGCGCGCGCCCATTTCAACATGCCGGCGTTGCGGTGCTCTTCCGGCAGAAGCGCGGCATGGGCGAGGGTCAGATTGACCGCCATGGACATGGTCGCCTCGCCGAACTCCGTCCATTCCAGATACCGCGCGAAATCCTCTTCGTCCGATGATACGGCGAGCGGGGTCGGCGCGTTCTTCGCCAGGATGTATTGATTGATGGCGAGGCTTTCCAGAATGACCCGGTCCCCGTCCTTGAAGCTCGGCACCTTCTGGAGCGGGTTAACCGCGCGATAGGCGTCTCCACCCACGTTTCCACGCGTGAACTCGACGCGCTCCAGCGTGTGGGGAAGACCCATCTCCTCCAGGAGCCAGCGCACCCGTACTGAGCGGGACATGGGAGCGTGAAACAGCGTGTAGCGCGCCTCAGGGACCAAATTCGCCTCCGTCATTCAATTTTGATTTGCAGGCCTCCGCCGCCTTCCCTCAAGCTGAAGCGGAGCGAAAAGGGAGGCGAGCATGGCGTCATTTGCAGACGGGCGCATCCGGATTTTTTGCGGCCCGCCGGTATGCGGCGGACCCGACGATCTCCTGGAGGCGATCACCGATTTCATCGACGGCGCGCGCGACACCCTGGCGATCGCCGTGCAGGAGCTGGAATCCCGGCCCATCGCGCGGGCGATCACGCGGGCCGCGAGCCGGGGCGTGCGCGTGCGCATGGTGCTCGAACAGAGCTATCTCAGAGCCGACAAGCCGGCCGACGATCCGTTCGACCTGGACGAGGCGGTGGAGGATGAAGAAAACCGCGCCCTGCTGGCGGCGTTGCTGCGGGCCGGCGTCGATGTGCGCGCGGATTACAACCCCCACATCTTCCACCAGAAATTCATCGTCCGCGATCCCGGCGAGCGCACGCGCGGCGTGCTCACCGGATCGACAAACTTCACCTGGACCGGCGTCGGCGCCACCGACACTGGCCCGGCGCGCAAAGGCAATCTCAACCATGTGATCGTGGTGGAGGACGGCTGGCTGGCCCGTGAATACATCGCCGAGTTCGATGAGCTATGGGACGGCACGTTCGGCCCGGCGCGCAACCGCCACGAGCCGGCGCCGCGCAACTGCTCGGTCGGCGGCGTGAACATCCGGGCCATATTCGCGCCCGATCACACGCCGGAGCTGGAGATCATGAAGCAGATTCTGAAGGCGCGCGACCGGATCGACTTCGCCATCTTCACCTTCGCCCAATCCTCCGGCATCGACGACGCCTTCATCCGCGCCGCCGACGCCGGCGTGAAGCTTACGGGCGTCTTCGATCGCGGCCAGGGCAATCAACGCTGGGCGGCGACGCGCCTCATCGCCGAAGCCGGCGGACAGGCGCCGGAGGATCGCCGCCCCCGCGCCTTCATGATCAAATCCAATCGCGACATCGCCCCGCCCAACAATCGTGTGGGCAAGCTGCACCACAAGCTGATGACGCTCGACGACAAGGTCGTGGTGGCCGGCAGCTTCAACTACACCGACCCGGCCAACCGGCTGAACGACGAGAACCTGCTGATCATCGGAAGCTTCTACGACACCGATCCGGCCGCGATCGAGGAACAGGAAAAGATCGCAGTCTATTTCCGCGAGGAGATCGACCGGATTATCAACGAGCTGAGCGAACCCGTGGAGCGCGCGGACGTGTGAGCGCCGACGAGGCGCCAGGTGTCCACCGCTGAACCCCCTTCCGTCCGCATGGCGGACACCGGGCTGGAGGCGTCGGCCATGAAAAAGCCGGCCCCGTCGGGAGCCGGCTCTTCCATTTCAAAACCACATCGGCCTAGGTGTTCATGGAGTCGAAGAAGTCCGAATTGGTCTTCGTCTCTTTCAGCTTGCCCAGGAGGAATTCGATGGCGTCCTGGGTGCCCATGGGGTTGAGGATGCGGCGCAGGACATAGGTCTTCTGCAGATCCACGCGCGGGACCAGAAGCTCCTCTTTCCGGGTGCCGGATTTGAGGATGTCAATGGCCGGGAAGACCCGCTTGTCGGCGACCTTCCTGTCCAGAACGATTTCGCTGTTACCGGTGCCCTTGAATTCTTCGAAGATCACCTCGTCCATGCGCGAGCCGGTGTCGATGAGCGCTGTGGCGATGATGGTCAGCGAGCCGCCCTCCTCGATATTGCGCGCGGCGCCGAAGAAGCGCTTGGGGCGCTGCAGGGCGTTGGCGTCCACGCCGCCGGTGAGCACCTTGCCGGAGCTCGGCACCACGGTGTTGTAGGCGCGGCCCAGGCGCGTGATGGAGTCCAGCAGGATCACCACGTCGCGCTTGTGCTCCACCAGGCGCTTGGCCTTCTCGATCACCATTTCGGCCACCTGGACGTGGCGTGTCGCCGGCTCGTCGAAGGTGGAGGCCACCACCTCGCCCTTCACCGTGCGCTGCATGTCGGTGACTTCCTCCGGGCGCTCGTCGATGAGCAGCACCATGAGATAGCTGTCGGGGTGATTGGTCTCGATGGCGTGGGCGATGTTCTGCATCAGCACCGTCTTACCGGTGCGCGGCGGCGCCACGATCAGGCCGCGCTGGCCCTTGCCCAGGGGCGCCACGATGTCGATCACGCGGCCCGAACGATCCTTCTTGGTGGGATCGGGCAGCTCCATGTGGAAGCGCTCGTCGGGATAGAGCGGCGTCAGATTGTCGAAATGGACCTTGTGACGGGCCTGATCGGGGTTCTCGAAATTGATCGAGCTGACCTTCAGAAGCGCGAAATAGCGCTCATTGTCGCGCGGGGCGCGGATCTCGCCCTCCACCGTATCGCCGGTGCGCAGGCCGAATTTGCGGATCTGGCTGGGGGAGACGTAGATGTCGTCGGGGCCGGGCAGATAGTTGGATTCAGGCGCGCGTAGGAAGCCGAAACCGTCCTGCAGCACCTCCAGCGTGCCGCCGCCATAGATCTCCGCGCCCTCGTCGGCGAGCGCCTTGAGGATGGCGAACATCATGCCCTGCTTGCGCAGGGAGGCGGCGTTCTCGATGTCGAGCTCCTCGGCCAGCTGGACCAGCTCGGCCGGGCTCTTTTCCTTCAATTCCTGAAGCGACATGCGCTCATTGGCGCGCGAGCCCGAGCGCGGGCCGTCTTCGGCCTCGTCGCGATCGTCGGAGTCGGAATAATCGTCGTTCATATCGGTCTCAATCACGGGTGAAGCGTGTCCGTACGGGAACCCGGTCGAACCGACGCAAATCCGGCGCCGCGACGCGGCGCAGACCGCATGGGTTCTCTCGGGGCCGCACCGCGATCAGATCGGCGGGCGGCTATGGGTTGCGTGGAGCGCCCGGCGCGACCCGGCGATCGGCGCCGGTGGTCGTTGCGGACGGGGGAAGGAGGGAATCCGAAACCGGATTTGCCTTAAAGCCCTGACACAGGCCGCCGCACGCGTCAAGGCGCGCGCGCCGCAGCGCCGATTAAAACGGCTTCACGATCGCCAGCAGGACAATGACGATGGCGGCGATGGCGGGGATCTCGTTCATGAGCCGCCAGAATTTCTCGCTGCGCGGCCGCTCGCCGCGGGCGAACTTCTTGGCGCTCGCCGCATAGAAGCCGTGCACGCCGGACAGGAGCAGAACCAGAAGAAGTTTCACGTGAAACCATCCCGCCGACCAGAGCGAGGCGTTGGCGACGATCATCACGATCGCCAAGAGCCAAACCGCGATCAGGGCCGGGTTCAGGATGATCGACAGAAGGTTCTTTTCCTGGATCAAGAGGGCGCGTTCCAGCTCGCCGCCCGCTTCGGCCTGGTGGTGATAGACGAACAGGCGCGGCAGATAGAGCATGCCGGCCATCCAGAAGATCACCGCTGCGATGTGCAGCGCCTTGATCGTCAGATAGGCGTAGGTTCCAGGCGCGAGAAAATCGATCATGCCGCTTTGTCCTCCGCCACCGGCGTGCTGACAAGCCCCGCCTCGCGGCAGGGGCAGCGGCCGAACTCGGCCGGGCAGAGGACCGAGCCGGCGGGCGGTTTCAGACCGGCGCCGCCGGACAAGGCGCCCAGAGCCAGCGTCTTGAGGCCTTCGATGAAGTCCGGCTGGGTTCCCAGCGCCGGGACGCGCTCATATCCGGGCGCGCCGCACTCTTCGGCGAGCTCGCCGTATTCCTCGTCAAGCTCCACAAGCGTCTCGATATGTTCGGAGACGAAGGCGATGGGCGAGAGGATGATGTGCTTGCCGTCCTCGCAGGCGCGCTCGATCGCCTCCTCGGTGGCCGGGCCGATCCATTTCAGCGGGCCGACGCGCGACTGATAGCAGATTTCGTGCTCCTTCAGCGCCTCGGGCAGCCGGCGGACGACCGCGGCGACGGTCTGTTCGACCTGCCATTGATAGCTGTCGCCCTTCTTTACGGTGAATTCCGGCAGACCGTGCGCGGAAAACAGGACGCGCGGATTGTCCGGCCGGCCCGCGGCTTCCCAGCTTTGCTCGATGAGCTTGGCGTGGGCTTTGATCAGGTTCGGCTCGGTCGGATAACAGCACACCGTGCGCGCCTCCGGCCCGCCGGCGACCTTCCACGCCTTCAGCGAGCTCGCCGTCGTCGTGGTGGAGAATTGCGGATAGAGCGGCAGCAGGACCACCTCGTCGGCGCCCCAGGCCTTCACCTCGGCCACGGCCTCTTTCACGAACGGATGCCAGTAGCGCATGGCGAGGAAGCAGCGAAATTGGTCCGCGGGCCGGGCTGATTGGAGCGCTTTCAAAAGCGCGTCGGCCTGCTTCTCGGTCTCAGGCACCAGGGGCGATCCTCCGCCCATCTTCTCGTAATTGGCGGTGGCCTCCTTGGTGCGCGTCGTGGAGATCAGCCAGGCGAGAAACTCGCGCACCGGACCGGGCGCGGAGATGATGGCGGGATCGCGGAACAGATTGCGCAGGAAGGGGCGTACGTTTTCCGGTCGGTCGGGACCGCCCAGATTGAACAAGACCACCGCGATGCGCCGCCCCATGGCGTTCCCTTCCCTTAACCGCCGCGCACCCGGCTCAACAGCCGGGTGACGTTCTCCGGCGGGGTGTTCAGATGAATCCCGTGTCCGAGATTGAAGACATAGGGCCGACCGGACCATGCGGCGAGAAGACGATCCACCTCGGCGTCCAGCGCAGGCCCCCCGGCGCGCAAAACCGCCGGATCGAGCTGGCCCTGCACGGGCAGGGTCTTCGGCAGCGCCGAGGCGGCCCAGTCGGTGTCCATGCCGTGATCGAGCGCCAGCGCCGTGACTCCGGTGCGTTCAGCGTAACGCACGGCCTGCGGGCCGGCGCCGCGCGGGAACCCGATCACCGGAACCACGACGCCAAGCTCGCGCAGACGGGCCACGATCCGGCGGGTCGGCTCGATCACCACCCGGTCGAACAGGGGATCGGGCAGCGAATCGGCCCAGGAATCAAAGATCTTCAGCGCATCGGCGCCCGCACGGGCCTGGTCGGCGAGGTATTGCGCGCTGGATTCCACCAGCACGTCCATCAGCGCGTCGAAGCGCTCAGGCTCCGACCAGGCGAGCGCGCGGGCCTCGAACCGGTCCTTCGACCCGCCGCCTTCGATCATGTAGGTGGCCACGGTCCAGGGCGCGCCGCAAAACCCGATCAGCGCGGTCTCGTCAGGCAAGGCGGCGCGCGTGCGCCGCAGCGTCTCGCTCACCGGCGAGAGCACGTCGCGCGAGCGCGCCACGTCGAGCGTATCCTGCATCGCCGCCGTGAGCGGTTCGAGCTTGGGCCCCTCGCCCTTTTCAAACCAGGTCTTCTGTCCGAGCCCGTAGGGAATGAGCAGAATATCGGCGAACACGATCGCGGCGTCGAACCCGTAACGACGAATCGGCTGCAGGGTCACTTCCGAGGCCGCCTCCGAATTGAGGCAGAAATTGATGAAGTCAGGCTGCTTGGCGCGCACTTCGCGATACTCGGGAAGATACCGGCCGGCCTGGCGCATGAGCCAGACGGGCGGCGGGCTGACGGTGTCGCCGGCCAGCGCCGCGAGGAAGGGTTTTTGGGAACGCATGTTCATGATCCGCTTTGTCTCGATCGCCGGCCTTCGGCCCGCTTGTCCACGCCTGGTCGGCTCGCACTCTTAACGCCCTTTTCTTTCTATAAAAAGGAAGGGGTAGGAAGTAGGCGGCCGGTTTGCGGGGAAAACTGTCGCAGGTCCACATCGGCGCCGGATTCCCACACCCTGTTAAGAGCGGTTTTCCGCACCCGTCCCGACCTGTGGACAGATCAGGGTTAACCTTTTGTTCACCATAATTAATCAAAGCTTAACGCGGATCCTCACGGCGGCCTCGGGGTAAATATCCGCATTCTGAATATCGCAAGCCCACAGACCCCGGTTTTGAACACCAGGCTTTCACCGTCGCCGGGGAGAGGAGGGCGCCGCCGGGCGCCGACAGGTTCAGAGCCGGTGTTCGGGACGGGCGGGCCGTGGACGGCGTGGACAAATCAGGCGTTTATTCACAGGTTAGGACGTTCCCAACCGACGGGCCTGAAGGACCGACGCCGCACCCATGTCCGAACCGCATTCGGCCGCCATCCATTTTCATGTCCACATGATCTCGGACTCCACCGGCGAGACCTTGATGGAGGTGATGCACGCCTCCGTCGCTCAGTTCGAGAACGTTGCCCCGATCGAGCATCTGTTCGCGCTGGTTCGCTCGCCGCGCCAGCTGGAGCGCGCGCTCGCCCATATCGAGGCCTATCCCGGCATCGTGATGTACACGCTGGTCAATCAGGATCTGCGCCGGGAGCTGGAGGATTGCTGCGCCCGGCTGGAAATGCCCGCCATTGCGGTGCTCGACCCCATTCAGGCGACCTTGTCTGCCTATCTCGGCGCGTCCATCCGCGGCAAGGCGGGCGCGCAACGCGTGCTCGACGCGGATTACTACCGGCGCATCGAGGCGATGAACTACTCCATGGCCCATGACGACGGGGCGGGAGACGATTACCCCAGCGCCGACGTCATTCTGCTAGGCATCAGCCGCACGTCGAAAACGCCCACCAGCGTCTATCTCGGCCATCGCGGCATCCGGACCGCCAACATCCCCATCGTGCCCGGCGCGGAGCTGCCCGAAGAGATCTTCAAGCTGAAAAAACCGCTGATCGTCGGCCTCACCGCGACGCCCGAACGCATCGTGCAGATTCGCAGGAACCGGCTTTTGAACCTGAAGGAGGACCGGTCCACCGACTATGTGGAGGAGGACCGGGTGCGCGAAGAGGTCGTGTTCGCCAAGCGCCTTTTCGCCCGCAACGGCTGGCCCAGCATCGACGTGACCCGGCGCTCCATCGAGGAGACCGCCGCCAAGGTCATCAACCTGTTGAACGAACACCGGACCAGACGCTCCTCATGACCCAAATCGTGCTCGCTTCCGGCTCGGCTTCGCGCCGGTCGCTCCTGGAAAACGCCGGCGTGGCCTTTCACGTGGACCCCGCCGATGTGGACGAAGGTGCGATGAAAGCCCGGTTCGAGGGACGCCCGGCCGCTCTGGCGCTGCACCTGGCGGAAGCCAAGGCGCTGGAGGTCTCCCGCCGCAGCTCCGAGTTGGTGATCGGCGCCGATCAGGTGCTGGAGTTCGACGGCAAGGCGTTCGACAAGGCCGAAAGCGTGGACGAGGCGCGCGCACGCCTCGCCATGCTGCGCGGTCGGACCCATTGGCTGAAGGGCGCGGTGGCGTTCGCCCGCGGCGGCGAGATCGTCTGGCGCCATGAAAGCGCCTGCCGCATGGTCATGCGGGAGGTCTCCGACACGTTTCTGGACGATTACATGGCCCGCGCCGGCGACATCCTCACAAAAGGCGTCGGCGCCTACGCCTTCGAAGGCCTCGGCGTGCAGCTCTTCGAACATGTGGACGGGGATTTCTTCGCGGTTCTGGGGCTTGATCTCCTGCCCGTCCTCGCCGAGCTGCGCCGCCGGGGCGTGCTGGCGAAATGATTCCGGCCGAGCCGCCCTTCGCCGCGGTGGCGGGCTGGCCCGCAGCCCATTCCCTTTCGCCGGCGATGATGGCGCACTGGCTTGGCGAAACAGGCGTCGACGGCCGCTACGGCGTGCTCGAGATCCCGCCCGAACGCTTTGCGCGCGGGGTGCGCGCCGCGTCGGCCATGGGCATGGCCGGGTTGAACGTCACCCTGCCGCACAAGACCGCGGCGCTGAGCCTCGCCGACGATGCGGGCGAGGCGGCGCGCGCGGTCGGGGCGGCGAATCTGCTCCTCTTCGGGGCTGACGGCCGGATTCGGGCCGACAACACCGACGTTGACGGCCTCGCCGCCGCGCTGACAGCCGATCCTTGCTCGGGCCCGGCGGTCCTGATCGGAGCGGGGGGCGCCGCACGTGCGGCGTTGTTCCATCTCACCCGCCAGAGCCGCGAGATCCGCATCGTCAACCGCACCCGCGCCGCGGCCGAGCGCCTGATCGCGGAGTTCGCCGCGCCGGCCGTCCTCCATGACGATCCTCAAACCGCCCTGCACGGTGCGGCGCTGGTGATCAACGCAACCTCCATGGGGATGGCCGGCAAGCCGGATCTGACGCTTGATTTCTCGGTCTGCGCGCCCGGCGCGCTCGCCTTCGACATGGTGTATACGCCGCTGGACACCGGCTTTCTGAAGGCGGCGCGGCGGGCGGGCGTGAAGACGGCGGACGGCCTCGCCATGCTGATCGGACAGGCCCGCCCCAGCTTCAAGGCCTTCTTCGGTGCGGAGGCCCCGGCCGGCGATGCGGTGCGCCAGCTCCTTGAGGCGAGGCTTGCATGATCGTCGTGGGGCTCACCGGATCGATCGGCATGGGCAAATCGACCACGGCCGCCCTGTTCGCCGAGGAAGGTGCGGCGGTTTTCGACGCCGACGCGGCGGTCGCCGAGCTCTACGGTCCGGGCGGCGGCGCCGTGGCGCCGATCGCCGCGGCGTTTCCCGGATGCGCCGGCGAAGCCGGGGTGGATCGCGACGCCCTGTCGAAGGCGCTCCAGGCCGATCCGTCCGGCTTTCAGCGTCTGGAGGCGGTGGTTCATCCGCTGGTGGCCGCGGTGCGTCACGCGTTCTTCGAGCAGGCGCGGCGCGACGGTGTGGAGGTGGTTGTGCTCGACGTGCCGCTCCTGTTTGAAACCGGTCAGGCCGAGCAGGTGGATGCGGTCGTGGTGGTCAGCGCGCCGGAAGCTGTGCAAAAGCAGCGCGTGCTGCAGCGTCCGGGGATGAGCGCGGCCAAGCTTGATGCGATACTCGCCCGTCAGACTCCTGATTCTGAGAAGCGCGCCCGGGCCGATTTCGTCATCGACACCTCCAAGGGGATCGATGCGGCGCGCGACCAGGTCAGGGCCGTACTCGCCGCGCTGAAAAGGGACCGGACATGAGCGGGCGTCAGATCATCTTCGACACCGAGACCACCGGCTTCAACCACGATGTGGACGACCGGATCACGGAGCTCGGCTGCGTGGAGGTGATCGACTTCATCCCCACCGGCAAGGAGCTGCGCATCCTCGTCAATCCCGAGCGCGACATTCCGGCCGAAGTCACCAAGGTGACCGGGCATACCTGGGAGATGCTGAAGGACGAGCGCAAGTTCGCCGAAGTGGCCGACGAGTTTCTCGAATTCGTCGGCGAGGCGGAGCTTGTGGCCCACAACGCCGGCTTCGACATGGCCTTCATCAATATGGAGCTGAAACGCTGCGGCCGGCGCGCAATCGACCCGGCGCGCTTCATCGACACCGCGGCCATGGCGCGCCAGAAATTCCCCGGCGCCCCGGCGAGCCTCGACGCGCTGTGCAAACGGTTCGACATCTCGCTGGACAGCCGCACCAAGCACGGCGCCTTGATCGACGCCTATCTCTTGGCCGAGGTCTATCTCGAACTCAATGGCGGGCGCGAGCAGGGGCTGGGGTTCATCACGCGGGCCGGCGAGACGGCGTCCGTCGAGTACAAGACTCGCAAGGCGCGCCCGGCCCCCTTGCCGAGCCGGGTCACGGACGAAGAACGGGCCGCCCACGCCGCCTTCATCGGCGAAATGAACGACCCGCTCTGGAAGGCGCTGGGTCTGGTGGAGGCGAGGGCCGCCAAGTAGAGCGCGACGGATTCTCCGCGCCGCGCCCGTATCGTCAGCGGACCTGATACCCGGTCTGCAACGATCAGGAGAGCGGTATGTCTCGGTGGTGGGTGACGGCCCTGGCTGCGGCGGCCATGGGTTTGGCGGGCTGCGGTGGCGGCGGTTCGGACGCTGGGGGGCCTCAACCTCCGCCGACGCCTCCCCCGCCGACCGCGCCCGTCGCGCCGCGGGCGGCGCTGCACGAAGGGATCGTGGAAGGCTTCGCCGATCATGGCGCTCACGCGTTTCTCGGCGTTGCGTACGCCCGTCCTCCCATCGGTCCGCGCCGGTTCCGGGCGCCCGAGCCGCCAGCGCCCTTTTCCGGCGTAATGCGCGCCGACAGGTTCTCCGACGCCTGCATCCAGCCGAGGGATGTTCAGGACAACGCCTCGGCGCCCATCGGATCAGAGGACTGCTTGTACCTCAACGTCTGGCGACCGGCCGGGGAGCCCGTCCCGGACGGCTGGCCGGTGATGGTGTTCCTGCACGGCGGCGCCAATCTTGTCAGCTCCGCCGCAGAAACCATCGAAGTCGTTCTCGACGTGACCCGCGATGAACCGCTTTACGACGGGGCGCGGTTGGCGGCGCGCGGCGAGGTGGTGGTCGTCACGCTCAACTACCGGCTTGGAGCGCTGGGCTTTCTCGCTCATGAGAGCCTCGCGGCCGAGAGCGGAACCGGCTCCGCCGGCAATTATGGTCTCCTCGACCAGATTGAAGCCCTTCGCTGGGTGCGCCGAAACATCGCCGCGTTCGGAGGCGATTCCGATCGTGTAATGCTGTTTGGGCAATCGGCCGGCGCCTATGATGTGTGCGCTCTTCTGGCGAGCCCCCTGGCCGCCGGATTGTTCTCGCGCGCGGCGATGCACTCGGGCAGTTGTGCAGTCCACAGCACCGCCACGGCGCGGACCAACGCAGCCGTGCTCGTAGCGGAAGTCGGTTGCGCCGGTGCGCCGGACATCCCCGCCTGTCTGCGCGCTCTGCCTGCTCCGACGCTGGCCAACGCCGACGCGGCGCTACCCATCGGCCTCGGGGCGTTCCGCATGTACCCGTCGGTGGATGGGCATGTCCTTGAGCGCGCTCCGATCCTGACGCTTCAGGCGGGCGAGTACGCCGCCACGCCGTTCATGGTGGGATCGAACAGCGAGGAATACCTGTTCCGATTCGAAGGCCTGCCCGTCACCGAATACGCGGCGGTGATCGAAGCGCTGGTGGGACCGGCGCGGCGCGACGCCGTGCTGGCGCTCTACCCGTTGACGGCCTTTCCGAGCCCGGCTCACGCCGCGTCGGCCGCACTTTCCGACCGCAACATCACCTGCCCGGCCCGGCTTTACGCGTCTATCGTGGAGACCGCGCAGGCCGCTCCAGTCTATCGCTATTTCTTCACTCGCCACCTCTCCGCGCCGCAGCGGCGGGCCGACGGAGCCTATCACACCAGCGAACTACTCTATCTTTTTCAGCACATGAACGGCGAGGCGTTCCCCGCAGACGCCGCCGACCGGGAGACGGCGGACGTGATGCTGGATCACTGGACGGCGTTCGCCCGAACCGGAAACCCCAATGTCGAGGGCCTGCCGATCTGGCCGGTCTACGAGTCCGGGCGCGATCCTGTGCAGATTATCGACCGGACGCCGAGCTCGGCGGAACGACTTTTCGGGCAGCGTTGTGATTTCTGGCTCGGCGACACGGGAGCAGAGACGCCTCCGGGCGTGGCGGTCCGCTTGGGCGCGCCGGGGGAGAGCGTCATAGATCCGGAAATCCTGAGCGACGCGGACCGAATCGCCTATCAAACCGCCGACGGCCGGATTCGGGTCGCGCCGCTTGAACCGGAAACCGGCCTGTTCGATCCGGCGCAAGTCGTCAATGCCGACACCGGCGCCCTGGCGACCATTGAGAGCTTCAATGGCCCCGAGTTCGGTCTCGACGCCGAAGGCTGGGCGCTTTTCTACACCAAGCGTGAGGGAACGACGCCGCAGATCTGGCGCGCCGTCCCGCGCCCCGACGGTGGTTTCGACGCAGCGGCTCTCACCTCCGGAGGTCCGCACATGACCGCGCTCGCCCTGAAAGACGCGGGCCGCGCGCATACGCTGGTGCTCGGGCTCGACGGAACCTGGTCCGAGGGCGAAGTGATCTGGTTCGACGAGCGTTCGCCGGGCGCGCAGACCGCGATCGAGCCCGTTGTCGACCGGGACACCACGCATCCGGACTGGGTCAGGGGCGAGGGTCTCATCGCAGGACGACACGCTGAGGGGCCCGAGCGCGGTCAGCTCTATCTTTACGATCCAGCGACGGATTCGCGCCGCACGATAACCGCCGACGCCGGCGACAAGACTTTTCCTTATGGCTGGATCGCGCCTGATTTCGACGGCGCGCTTCTGGTGCTCGCCCTGGCGGACAAGCGCGAGATCGCAGTCTACCGCGATCTCGGCGGACCTTTCTGGACGCGTATCGACACGATCGCGATTCCTGAGGTCTCGGGCGGCGTCACGATCGGCTCGGTCGAGCCAGTGGTGGCGGGTGGTCGGTCGTATATGAGCGCGGCGGTACAGACCAACACCGCTTCGACCCCGGGCGAGGCCGACGCACAGATCTGGATTTTCGGCGTTGACGGCGATCCGTCGTCCGGCCATGCGCAACGGTGCGATGACGGCGCGCCGCCGCCCGTCATGCGTATCGATCCCGAGACCTATCTCGGAAGCGATCAGCTATTCTTGTATTATAACGTGCTCGTGGCTCAGGAGCCGGTGCAGGCTTGGCGCTGTGCGACAGGCCTGCCGACGCGGTGACGAGCAGGAGGCCTAGGCGTTGCCGGCGGGCTGACCGCCGTCACCGCCTTCGCCGCCCTGGCCTTGCGACATCTGGCGGCGATAGAGCGCGGCGAAATCGACCGGCTCCAGCATGAGCGGCGGGAAACCGCCGTCGCGCGTGGCGTCGGCGAGGATGCGGCGCGCGAACGGGAAGATCAGGCGCGGGCATTCGATCAGCAGGAACGGCTCGCGCGCGCGGTCGTCCAGATTCTGGATCTGGAACAGGCCGGCATAGGTCAGCTCGGCGATGAACATCGCCTTGTCCTCGCGCCCGGCCTTGGCTGACATGATCAGCTCGACCTCGTAGAGATCCTCGCCGAGATTGCGCGCGCGCACGTCGACGCCGAGATCGATCTGCGGCTGCTGGCCCTGGCGCAGGGAGTCCGGCGCGTTCGGGTTTTCGAAGGAGAGATCCTTCACATACTGGCCCATCACGCGGATGGACGGGATTTGCGGCTGATCGCCGCCCTTCGGCGGAACGGGCGCGTCGGTCATGATGTTGGTCTCTGAACTGAAAAATCCGCTCGGCGCGACGCCGGGCGCGAAAGGGTTCGGTGATACCGGCGCGCGTAGCATGGGACCGGCTGAGCGGCAAGCGCGCCACCGGGTGACGGACGCGCACAGAGCCACTATATCTGCAGCCGTAGCGATCTCGACCGTAAAGGGTTCCGCCGGACGCCATGGACATTCTTCAGATCCTCTTCTTCGCCGGTCTCGCCGTGTTTCTGGCCGTGCGGCTCTATTCCGCGCTGGGAAAGCCGCAGGGCCGAACCCATGAGGACCATGTTCGCGAGGAACGCGAACGCGCCGCCGCGGCGGCGGCCGCAGGCCGTGCTCAGACCGGGCCGGTGGCGGCCGAAGCGCCCATATCGCCGGCCTATACCGGCCCGGCCGGCGAGGGCCTGACCGCCATTTCCCAGGCCGATCGCAGTTTTGATCCCGACACCTTCGTCAAGGGCGCGCGCCAGGCCTATGAAATGATCGTCACCGCCTATGCCCGCGGCGACCGCGACGCGCTCGCCCCGCTGCTCAGCGACCGGGTGCGCGCGGCCTATGACGCCTCCATCGCCGAGCGCGAGGCGGCTGGCCAGACGATGACCACCGAGGTGGAGCGCGTGAAGCGCGCCGAAATCGTTGAAGCTTCTCTTAACGATAATCGGGCCAAGGTGCGCGTGGCCTTCAGCGCGGAGATCGCCAGCGAAATCCGCGACCGTGAGGGTGAGGTCGTCTCCGGCGACCTGAACCAGCTGCAAACGGTCGACGAGATCTGGAGCTTCGAGCGTGACGTCACCTCCCGCGATCCGAACTGGCGCCTGGCGTCGGTCAAGCAGAACGCCTAAAGCGCGGGCGGGACTTCTTTTTTCCCTTTTGTTCGTGCTCAGCGCCTGCGCGAGCGGGCCGGGCGACGGCCCGGCTCCGGCCTCCCCGCGCGCCGAGGCGCCGCCAAGGGCCGCCGAAGCCCGCCCCGCCCGGCCGGCTGCGCGTCCCCATGTGAATCCGGTGTCCTTCGACAGCCTGTCCGGCTGGCCGGGCCTCGACACGCGCCCGGCGCTCGCGGCGTTCGTTCAGAGCTGCCGGCGCATCGAGGCGCGCCCCGACCCGGAACCCATGAACCCCCGCGCGCCCTACGCCGGAAGTGCAGGCGACTGGCGTGGTGCGTGCCTTGAAGCGGCCATGCTGGACACGCCTGACCTGTCCCAAGAGGCGGCGCGCGCCTTTTTCGAGCGCAATTTCGCCCCGGTGCGCGTGCGCGAGACCGGCCGGCTCACCGGCTATTACGAGCCCTATGTGGAGGTGCGCTCCCAGCCGGACCGGGAGTTCTCCATGGCGATCCGGGCGCGGCCGGGCGATCTGCTCACCGGTGATCTCGGCCAGTTCATCGCCGGTCATGAAGGCCGGCGCATCGTCGGGCGCGCCCAGGAACAGGCCTTCACCCCCTATCTCACCCGCGCCGAGATCGAGCGGGAGAATCTCGGCGTGCCGCTGGCCTGGGGCCGGCCGATCGACGTGTTCTTTCTGCAGATCCAGGGCTCGGGCCGCCTGCTCTATCCCGATGGCGGTGAAGCCCGGGCGCGGTTCGCCGCCCATAACGGGCGGGACTATGTCTCCATCGGCCGCATTCTGATCGCGCGCGGCGAACTGGACCCGAACCGGGCCTCGAAACAGGATATCGAGGCCTGGCTCGACGCGCGCGGTCCGCTTGCGTGGAGGCCGTTGTTCGATGAGAACCCGCGCTATGTCTTCTTCTCGCTGGACACCGACATCAATCCCGACGAAGGCCCGATCGGAAGCCAGGGCGCGCCGCTTACGCCCATGGCCTCGCTGGCGATCGATCCCGCGCACCACGCCTGGGGCGTGCCGGTCTTCCTCGAAGCGGCGATCCATGGCGAGCCGGACTGGCGCGGCCTCGTGGTCGCCCAGGACGCCGGCGGGGCGATCACCGGGCCGGCGCGCGGAGATCTGTTCTTCGGCTGGGGGTATGAGGCCGGCGAGCGCGCCGGGCGTCAGAACGATCCGGCCGCGCGATGGACGCTGCTCCTGCCGAACCATCTCACCCGCCGCCATTAGCGCCTCGGTGCGCCCGTGAGCCGGCGCCCGCCCTCCCGGCCGCTCAGCCCGGAAGAACGCGATCTGTGGCGGCGCGTGGCGAAAGGCGTGAACCCGCTGGACGCGGCGCGGCTCAAGCGCCTGGAGGACCTGACCCCGCCGCGCGCCGACGCCGACCCGAAACCGGCCGCGCCGTTGAAGACCGGCGCCGAGGGCCGGTTCGCGCGCCGCGAACCGGAGCGGGCCAAAACCCCGGCCGACCGGTCCGCGGACAAGAAGATTCGCCGCGGCCATGTCGAGGTGGAGGCGCGCATCGACCTGCACGGCCTCACCAGCCGCAAGGCGCGGCGAGATCTTCTGCGCTTTCTCGAGCGGGCTCAGGACAACGGGGCGCGGCAGGTTCTGGTGATCACCGGCAAAGGCGCCGGCGCGCGCGCCCTGGATCGGCGCAAGTTCGAGCCCTGGGACCCTGAAGCGCCGCCGCTTCCCGGCGTGCTCAGACGCAGCTTCACCCAATGGATGGCCGAGCCCGATTTCGCCGACCTGGTGTCGGGTTACGCCGAAGCCCATCGCCGCCATGGCGGCTCGGGCGCGTTCTATGTGATGGTGCGCGCCGGCTAGATCACGCCGCGCGCCTTCATCGCCCGGATCGTTTCAGGATCAAATCCGGCCTCGAGCGCCAGCGCCTCCGAATGTTCGCCGAAGTCCGGCGCATGGGGGGTGGGGCGCCCCGGCTCCTTCAGGAAGCGCAGGGGCGGGCCGATATGGCGGTGTCCGCTCTCGTCGGTGAAGACCATACCCCGGGCGCGCGTGTGGGGGTCGTCGAAAGCGTCCTTCAAGCTCCGCACCGGCGCCCAGCAGACGTCGAGCTCCCCAAGGAAATATATCCAGTGCGACAGCGGCTCTTTCGCGAAGGTCTCTTTGAGAAAACCGCGCAGATCCGCTTGCGCCGGGCCGGGCTCCTGCTTCGCCTGTTCGATGAGGTCTTCACGGCCCAGCGCGGTGAGAAGGTTCGTGGCGAACTTCGCTTCCGAACCGCCGAGCACCAGATGCTTTGCGTCGGCGGTTTCGTAGACATGATACATCCCCGCCCCGCCGAAGCTGCGCATGTCCTTGACCGGCGGATGGGTGTTCTCGGCGAAGACCGGGCCGGTGACGTTGGGCGTCCAGGCGAGCGCCGCGTCGTACATGGCCATGTCGATGAAATCGCCCTCTCCGGTCTCCTGGCGGCGGTAAAGCGCCATGAGGATCGCCGAGAGCGCCATGAGCGAGGCGGCCATGTCGGCCACCGGCATGTTCGGGCTCGCCGGCTTGCCGTCCTCCAGGCCGCGATTGAGGTCCACGAGGCCCGCCAGCGCCTGGACCGTGAGGTCGTGGGCGGGTTTCTGCGCATAGGCGCCGTCCTGGCCGAAAGCGGAGATGGAGCAGTAGACGAGCCGCGGATTGATCGCCGACAGGGTCTCGTAATCGGCGCTCAGGCGCTTGGCGACGCCCGGGCGGAACGCCTCCACCACCACATCGGCGGTCTCCACCAGCGTATGGAGCAGCCTGCGCCCGTCCTCGTCTTTCAGGTTGAGCTTCAGCGAGCGCTTGCCGCGCGCAATGTTTCGAAACCAGACCGAAACGCCGTCGGGATGCTTCCAGCCGATCTCGCGCGTCGGCTCGCCTACTCCGTTGGCTGGCTCCACCATGACCACGTCGGCTCCGTGATCGGCCATCATCATGGTCAGATGCGGACCGGGTAGAAAGGCGGACAGGTCGATGACTTTCAGGCCGGTGAGTTTCATTCAGAACGGTCCTCTTGCGAGCGGACGAACGCGAATTGCGGCCTCCGACACGACAACGATGGCTCCGGTCACCCGATCAAGGTTCTCAAGCACCGCGTCCACACAGCGCTTCGGGTCATCGCATCGAAAATAGAAGACGCCGGTCGCGGTCAGCCCGTCGCGAAACAGCAAGGCGCCGAAATCGCTGTCCTCGGTCAGCAGCACCGCGTCGTTCGCCGCAGCGGCTGCAAGAACGCCGGTGTCAGGCGCCCCGCGCGCGCCATGCTCGGGTTCGAGCACTGTGTGACCCGCATCGCGAAGTGCGCGCACCACGCGCATGTCCACGCACTCATCGGCGAAGAAGCGCATTATTCCGCCGCCGCGACCGGCTCGTCGAAATGGTCCGCCGCATAGGCGAGCGCGGCCTGGACATCGCCTTCGCGCAGCCGTGGATAGGCCTCATGGATGTCGGCCAGAGACTGACCCGCGGCCAGCTTGCGCAAGATCAGATAGATCGGGATGCGCGTGCCCTTGATGCACGGCTTGCCGAGCATGATCTGCGGATCGACCGAGATGCGCGGATGGGCGTCTTCCATGTCCATAAGCCTAGTCTAGCACGCCCCGCCTCACTCCGCCTCACCCAGCGAGCCGAGCACCTCGTCGGTGTGCTCGCCAAGCTTCGGCGCGCGCGCGCCGCTTGGGCGTTCGCCGTTCACTGCGATGGGTTCGCGCAGGAGCTTGAGGCCGTCCTCCCTGTCGGGGTGATCCACGGTCTCGATCATGTGCTGGGCGGTGGGCGCCGTTAGCGCCTCGGCGACCGAATAGACCGGCGCGACGGGAACCTTGCCGCCCAGCATCTCAACCCAGACATTGGTGGGCCGGGTGGAGAAGAAGGTGTCGAGATCGGCCTGCAGCGCGTCCTTGTTGGCGCGCCTCGCGGCGACATCGGCGTAGTCGGGATTATTGAGAAGATCGCCGCGCCCCACCGTCTCGCAGAAGACCGACCAGAATTTCGGCAGCTGGCACATGAGGAAGATCCAGCCGTCCTCGGTGCGGAAGAGCTGGCTCGGCACGACGGACGGGTGGGCCGAGCGCTCAAGCCGCGTGGTCTCCTTGCCTTCGTTCAGGAACCAGGTCGCCGGATAGCTGAGCTGATGCAGCGCGGTGTCCAGAAGCGAGGTGTCCACATCGCAGCCCTTGCCGGTGCGCTGCGCGCCGATCACCGCGGAGAGCAGGCCGGTCGCCATCATGGTCCCGGTCATGAAATCGACCATGGAAAGCCCGAAGCGCGCGGGCGGGCCGTCCGGCTCGCCGGTGAGAGAAAGAAAGCCGGCTTCGGCCTGCATCAGATAATCATAACCCGGCCAGGCCTCGCGCGCATTGCCGCGGCCATAGGCGGAGAGGTGCGCGCAGACGATCTCCGGCTTGATGGTCGAGAGCGCCGCGTAATCCACCTTCAGCTTGGACGGCAGATCACCGCGCAGATTGTTCGCCACGGCGTCGGCGGTCTTCACGAGCTTTTCAAACAGCGTGCGGCCTTCGGAGTCCTTGAGGTCCAGCGCCACGGATTTCTTGCCGCGATTGAAGGTCTGGAAGAATTGGCTGTCGTCCTCGCCGAGAAAGTACGGCCCGGCCGCGCGCGAGGAATCTCCGCCCACCGCCGGGTTCTCGATCTTAATGACCTCCGCGCCGAGAGACGCCAGCAGCTGCGTGCCGTACGGCCCGGCGCCGTATTGCTCGATGGTGAGAATTCGCAGGCCGGTGAGGGGTTTGTGCATGGGTGTCTCCAATAGCGCCGGCCTGATGTCCTCCCCCGCTCGCGGGGGAGGTGTCCGCGCAGCGGACGGAGGGGGCGGCTCCGCCTACGACGTCGGCGCAGCCCCCCCTCGGCCCTTCGGGCCACTCCCCCCGTAAACGGCGGGAGACATCTTCGGCGGCCGCCCCCTAAACCGGGTTTCGCTTCACCAGCTGCTTGGCGATGATGATGCGCTGCATCTCGTTGGTGCCTTCGCCGATGCACATCAGGGGCGCGTCGCGATAGAGGCGCTCGATCACATACTCTTTCGAATAGCCGTAGCCGCCATGGATGCGCATGGCTTCGGTGGCGACTTCAACGGCGGTCTCGGAGGCGAAATACTTCGCCATGCCGGCCTCCATGTCGATGCGCGCGCCGGTGTCGTAGGCGCGGGCCGAATCTTCAACGAGCAGCTCCGCCGCCCGCGTGCGCGCGGCCATGTCGCCGAGTTTGAGCTGGATCGCCTGGTGTTCGCAGATGGGCTTGCCCATGGTCTTGCGGGTTTGCGAATAGGCGACCGACTCGCGCAGGGCCCGCTTGGCGATGCCCACCGAGCGCGCGGCGATGTTGATGCGCCCGATCTCCAGTCCGCCCGTGGCCATGAAGAAGCCCTGGCCCTCTTCCCCGCCCACAAGCGAGAGTTCGGCGTCACATTCATAGTCCTCGAAGACGAACTCGCCGGAATCGATGCCCTTGTATCCGAGCTTCTCCAGCTTCTTGCCGTTGCGGATGCCCTTTCGCCCCTCGCCCGTCTCCGGATCGATCTTGGAGACGATGAGCATGGACATGCCCTTGTAGCGCGGCTCGGCGGACGGGTCGGTCTTCACGAGGAGCGCGCAGGCCTGGCCCTGAATGGCGTTGGAGATCCAGGTCTTCGCGCCGTTGACGACATACTTGTCGCCTTGCCTTTTCGCCGTGGTGCGGATCGCCTGCAGATCGGTCCCGGCGTCGGGTTCGGTGAGGCCCAGCCCGCCGCGGATCTCGCCGGTGGCGAATTTCGGCAGCCAGTATTCCTTCTGCTTTTCGGTTCCGAATTTCTGGACGATCTGCGCCATCATCAGATGGGAGTTGAAGATGCCGGTCAGACTCATCCACTCCTCGGCGATCATCATGACGATCTTGGAGTAGGTGGTCGCGGACAGGCCCAGCCCGCCGTATTCCGGCTGAATGAGCGCGCCGAACAGGCCGAGCTCCTTCATGTCCTCGACGAGATCGGCCGGCCAGTGGTCGGCGTGCTCGTATTCCATGGCCTTGGGCGCGACCTTCTTCTCGATCCATTTGGCGATCGCGTCGAGCATCTGGCGCTCGTCGGCCTCGGTCATCTGGTAGGTTTCGGCGACGGCCATGTCGGGCTCCCTTGGATGTCTTTCCTCTCCCGCCTGCGGGTGAGGCGTAGAGGCGGCGCTTGGCGCCTTCAGTAGTTCTCCACCCGGTCCTCGACCGCGTAACCGCGTTTGGGGATCAGCATGTTGCGCTTGAAGCTGCAAACCTGCTCGCCGCGCTGATTAAAGCCGCGGGTGAGGACGGTGACGATGCCTTGCTCGGGCCGGCTCTTGCTCTCGCGTTTACCCAGCACTTCGCTCTCGGCGTAGAGCGTGTCGCCGTGGAAGACCGGGGCGGTGAACTTCACCTCGTCCATGCCCAGATTGGCGACCGCCTTCTGGGAGACGTCGGTGACGCTCATGCCGATCAGCAGCGCCAGCGTGTAGGGGCTGACCACCAGGTTCTGCTTGAACTCGGAGTTCTTCGCGAACTCGGCGTCGAAGTGCATGGGGTGGGTGTTCAGCGTCAACAGCGTGAACAGGTGATTGTCGTACTCGGTCACCGTCTTGCCGGGCCGGTGCTCGTAGACATCGCCCTCGTGGAAATCCTCGAAATAGCGTCCGAAGGTTTCGCGATAGCGCTGGGGGCCGACTTCTTTTGCGTGCTGAACCATGCGTCTTTCCTAATGCGGGCGCGCCTGGCGGGCGGTCTCGAGGACCCGCCTGGCGCGCCGGATGATGGGCGCTTCGATAAGCTTGCCGTCCAGAAGCGCCGCGCCCCCGCCCGCCTGGTCCAGCGCCGCGATGACGCGCTCGGCGTGGCTGATTTCGTCTTCGCCGGGGGTGAACACGTGGTTCACCGCCGACACCTGCGCCGGGTGGATGCAGGCCTTGGCGGTGAAGCCCAGCGCCTTGACCCGCTCGGTTTCCTTCAAAAGCCCCGCTTCGTCCTTCACATCGAGCCAGGGCACGTCGATCGCCGGCACGTTCGCGGCCGCACAGGCCGCGACGACCTGGGCGCGGGCGAACAGCAGGGGCTCGAAGTCCATGGCGACGCCCAGATCAGCGGCCATGTCGCCGCCCCCGAACAGAACCGCCTTCACGCCCTGCGCGGCCGCGATGGCGTAGGCGTTCGGCAGGGCCGCGGCGCTTTCGATGATCGGAACGATCCCGCCGTCTCCGGCCGGTCCGAGCGCGGCCGATAGAATGTCGATCTGGCCCGCGCTTTCGGCCTTGGGCAGCATGACGAAGGCGGCGCGGCTGGTGTGCCCGGCCAGCGCGTCGGCGTCCTCGCGCCCCCACTCGGTCTCCAGCGGATTGACGCGCACGGCGAACCGGCCGTCTTCGCTCAGTTCGGAAAGTACCGCCTGTCTCGCCTGGTCCTTGGCGTCCGGCGCCACGGCGTCCTCCAGATCCACGCACACCGCGTCGGCCCCGGCTTCAAGCGCCTTGGCGATGCGGTCGGGCCGGGACCCTGGAACGAAGAGCAGGCTGCGCATGGATGTCCGCTATGCTATATTGTCCGGACAAATAGCCCGCAGGCCGGGTCGGGTCAACTGACCCGACCGGCGGCAGATGCGGTTCCAGCAAGCCGGACGCGAGGCGCGCCGGCGGGGGAGAGATCATGACGCGTTTCAACCACATCCTTGCCGCGGCGCTCGCCGGCGCGATGCTCGCCGGCGCACCCGCGGCGGCCCAGACGCCGGACGCCGAGGCGGAGCCTTATGCGGGCTCATATTATAAGCGCCAGGCCATCGTGGTCTCCGACATGGAGCGTGCGCTGACCCTTTATCGCGACGTGCTGGGCTTCACCCTGCATTCGCTGACGCAGTCGGGGTCTTACAGCTATTCCTACGAGGTGTTCAACATCCCGCGCGAAGCCTCGATCCGGTTTGCGACGCTGGATGCGGGCGAGACGCAGATTCGCACCCTCGCGCTGCTGGAGCCCGGCGGCATCGAGCTCGCCCCGCAGACCGGCGTGCGCCGCGCCGCTGCGGTGATCAACGCCAATGGCCGCTATGAGGAGATCTATGCGGCCATTCAGGACATGGGCCTCGAGACCATGGCGCCGCGCCCGCTCGGCGATCCGTCCGACGCGCGCGGCGAGGGCGTGGAGCTGGGCTTTCTGGACTGGGACGGCAATCTGATCGTGCTCTATCAATTTCCCGGCCCGCAGGACGCGCCGAGCCCGCGCTAGGCGGGCTCGCCCTAATCCCAGTCGATCGGCGGGCTAAGCCGGTTGTTCAGCTCCACGATGTCCCCGTCGGGGTCGCGCAGCATCGAGACCATGACCTCGTAGGTCACGCCGTCGCCGGGATATTCCCGGTAGGTGGGCGCAGAGAGCACCGTGACGCCGTCGCTCGCCGCGGCGGCGGGAAAGACCGTGTCGAGGTCGGACGTGTTGAACAGAAGGACGATCTCCCCGGCGGTGAGGTCGCTGGCGGTGGTCGGCGCAGGTGCGCTCGCCGCATCCGCGAGCTCCCACAGCCCCAGTACGCCGATATTGGGATCGTTGGCGCGCAGGAGCACCAGATGGGACTGGCTGGTCCCGTCCCGGCTGGTGATGATCTGGTCGTAATATTTCTCCAGCCCCAGAGCGCCTTCATAGAACGCCAGCGAGCGGTCCATGTCGCGCACGAGCAGCGTGGTGCGGCGCAGATCGATCGGACCGCGCTCGGCGGCGGGCGCCGGTGCGGCCGCGCGGGGCGCGGCTGGGCCGGTCTCGTTGACGATCAGGCAGCCGCCCAGCAGCGGCGCGGCCAGAATGGCGATGATGAAGGCTTTCATGTGGTTCTCCCCCGTCATGAATTCCCGGACGAGCCGGAGGCGATGATCCGGGACTTCGTCCCGACTGACCCGCCCATTCTGCACCAGGTCCCGGCTCGGCGCGCTGACGCGCTCGGCCGGGAATTCAATCACTCCACGCGCTTGAAAACATACCCGCCGCTCGCCGGGCCCCACATGACGTTGCCTTCAGGATCGAAGCCGCGGTCCCAATTGGCGAAGCTGTCGGGTGTATGGATCGACCGCGAATGGGTGCGCACCGCCCCGCGAAGCCCGCTCGGGCAGGTGGGAAAGTCGGCGACCCAATAGCCCGCCGCGATGCGCTCCACCGGCCCGGAGCAGCTGGCCTCGCCCACCATGTCATGGGTCAGCGCGGACGGATCGGCGTAAGCGCCCGCCACCGCGGCCGGATCGGTCAGGCTGTAGATGGTGCGCAGCACCCGGCCCTCGCCGTCGGAGGCCAGACGCACGAGTCGCTGGAAATAGGGCCGTTGCTTCGCGCTCATGTCTGCGCTCTGCGGATCATCGCCCAGCCAGGCGTTCTCCTGATAGAGCCAGACCCCGTCGGTGCGCTCCGGCCAGATGCGGACGAGCTCGCTTTCCACACAGCCCCAGCCCTCCGTGGCGCATTGCTCCAAGGAGGTGAAGGACCCGGCGAGGACGCCCGCCAGTTCCTCGGCGGGCTCCTGTGCGGCGGCGGCGGCGCTGGCCGCGACGCTCAGTGCGGCGGCGGTGAGATACGTTTTCATGCATGGTCTCCTTTAAAACGAGGGCGCTGATGTCCTCCCCCGCCTGCGGGGGAGGTGTCCGCGAAGCGGACGGAGGGGGCGGGTCCAGTGGCGCAAGTTCGCGCCGCCCCCCTGGGCCCTCCGGGCCACTCCATCACATCTCCGGCGCCGGTACCGCCGCCGCGAACGCCTCGGCGATCTGTTCGCGGGTGGCGCACCAGATGTTTTCGTGGCTCTTGATGTAGGCCAGAAGCTCGTCCAGCGCGCCTATGCGGCCCGGCCGCCCGATGATGCGCAGATGCAGCCCCAAGCTCATCATGCGGGCGCCGTCCTCCTCGGCTTCTTTCAAAAGCCAGTCGAACGTATCTTTCGCGTAGGTGACCCAATCGGCCGCGGTGAAGCTCGGCGCCAGCCAGAACTTCATGTCGTTGGAATCGATGGCGTAGGGCAGGACGATCATGGGCTTGCGCCCGCCGCGCGGCAGGTCGACCACATCCCAATAAGGAAAATCGTCGGAGTAATCGTCCATGTGATAGCGATAGCCCTCCTCGGCGAGAATGCCGCGTAGCGCATCCGAGTGCAGGTAGCGCGACAGATATCCCGCCGGCAGCCGGCCGCAGGTCTGCTGGATGCTGTCGGCGCCCCGGCGCACGAAATCGCGTTCGGCGGCCTCGTCCATGAAGGCGGTGAACTTCCAGCGCCAGCCATGGCAGCACGGCTCGTCGCCGCGCTTCATCAGCGCCTTGGCAAGCCAGGGCGCGCGCTCCAGCGCCAGCGAGGCCGCCGTCCAGGTCGCGGGCATCTTGTGCTTGTCGAGAAGCTTCAGGATCCGCGGCGCGCCGCGATTGATCCCATACTGGTAATTGGTCTCGTTGCCGTGAACGCGGATCTGAGCCTTCGCCGGCGTCGCGCCCAGCTCGTCCACGGGCTCAGGGCCCTTGTCGCCGTCACGGATATTCTTCTCCGCGCCCTCTTCGACATTGACCACGAGGGAGAAGGCGAGCTTGGCGCCGTTGGGCCAGGTGAAACCGGGAGGCGGGGTTGCGGGCATTCTCTTCAGTCCTGTCCGTTCTCTGTCCCTCCCCTTGATGGGGAGGGTGGGCCGGGGCGAAGCCCCGGGTCGGGAGGGGTGGCGGGGCCGTGAAACCGCGCGCGGCCCCACCCCCTCCGTCCCGGAGCACAGCTCCGGGACACCTCCCCCATCAAGGGGGAGGACAATCTCGCCCTAATGCGGTTCCTCGCCGCCGCTCACATTCATGCTTTCCGCAGTGATGTACTCGGCCTCCTCGCTGGCCAGGAACGCCACGGCGTTGGCGGTGTCTTCAGGCAGGCCGGGGCGGCCCAGCGGGATGCGCTTCGCCATGGCGGCGAGATACTCCTCCACGCTCCCCGCGCCGACGACCTTGGAGAAATACTCGTTCTGCCAGGCGCCGAGCCCGGTGGTGACGTGGTTGGGGCAGACATTGTTGACGGTGATCTTGTGCGCGCCGAGCTCCACCGCCGCCGAGCGCACCAGGCCCACAAGGCCGTGCTTTGAGCTTGTATAGGCCTGGGCGTGGGGAAAGCCGGATTTCGCCGCCTGGCTGGCGATATTGATGATCCGCCCGCCTTTGCCGGCCTTCACCATCACTTCGGCGGCCGCCTTGATGCCGAAAAAGCAGCCGGTGAGGTTCACATCGATCACCGCGCGCCAATCCTCCTCGGTCACCTCCAGGAGCGGCTTCATGATGTAGCCGATGCCGGCGTTGTTCACCCAGATGTCCAGCGAGCCGTGCTCGGAGACCGCGTGATTTGCGAGCTGGCGCATCTGGGAGAGATCGCGCACGTCGCAGGGCCTGGTGCTGGCCGTCCCGCCCGCGTCGCGGATTTCCCGGGCGATCTGCTCCATCTCTTCGGTGGCGCCGATATGTTCGGCCGGCGTCGCCGGGTCGGCGGCCTTGCCGATATCGGAAATCACCACCGCCGCGCCCTCCGCGGCGAGCTTCTTGGCGATGGCTTCGCCCAGGCCCTTCTTGCGGCCCGAGCCGGTGACGACGGCGGTCTTGCCGGAAAATCGCGCCATGATCCGCTCCCTTATTAAGCCTTAGCCCAGCTTGTCGGTGAGGATGAAGACGAGATCGTCGGCCATGGCCTGAAATTCGCCGGCGACCTTCTGCATGGTGTCGGTCCCCACATCGCCGCCGAACCTGTCCATGTCGTTGACGTCGATGATCTCCACATAGGCGTAGGGCGGATTGTCGTCGGAGCCGAGAACGCCCACCGATTTGAAAACCTCGAACCTGTCCACCGAGCCGAGCCCGTTGACCGTGGGGATGTCGGTGGCTTTCGCCCAGGCTTCGTAGTCGGCGGGGGTGACGCCGGGCTTCAGATTGAACAGGGCGACGATGCGGGTGGTCATGTCGGCTCTCTCCTCCCATCTTGGTGGCGCGCCGCGTCATTGCGGCGCATGGCGCCTTTGTCGGATTGGCCCGGGCGCGGTTGAAATGGTATATCATTTGAAAATCCGCGCCTTGCCAAGCCCGGCCAGGTGAAAAAAGCGAAGCGAAGGCCGCCTGCGCGACCGCCACTCGAGGAGTTCTGCGCCATGCCCGACGATAAATCCCGCGCTATAAAGGCTGACATGCCCGCCTATGACGGGCCGCCGGATTACCGCCTGGTGGGCCGCCACGGCATGTTCCCGGAGGTGAGCCATGACGAGGCCGAGCGCTTCAATTTCCTCGCGCACATGAACCGGCATCTGGCGAGCAAGGTGCTGCCGGGCGTGAAGACCGCATTTGAAAAGCGCGTCGAGCCGAGCTTCACTAGGGAGAACGGCCCGTTCAAGCACCGCAACGAGGTGCGCAAGGCGCTGCTCGCCGACCCGGCCTTCCAGATCTGGTCGGCGCTGCGACGCGCCACGATGGAGCAGCGCCAGCAGGCCGGCCGCTGGGTCACCCTGCGCCAGGCCGAAGCGCTGAACGCCAGGGCGCTGGAGCTCACCGAGAACGACAACCGGCTTGAACTCACCCCCGGCTTCGCCGTGCCGCGCTATCTCACGGCCGTGGACCATCATTGCATGCCCGGCAGCTATCACACCGAACTCGCCCATGGCGACGTGACCGGGCCGGCGAACTATGACGCCGGGCTCTTCGCCACCACCGGCGGGGCGCTGGGACGCTATAATGACGGCGGCGGCCAGGCGGTGGCCAAGTGGGTGAAGGAGAACCTGCCCGACTTCAAACCCAAGCGCATTCTCGATCTCGGCTGCGGGCTGGGTCACAACGTCCTGCCGCTGGCCGAAGCCTTCCCCGACGCTGAAGTGATCGGCGTGGACGCCGGCGGGCCGATGCTGCGCTACGGCCTTGCGCGCGCCAAGGTGCTGGGGATCGAGAACGTGCGCTTCATCCAGGCCGACGCCGAGGATCTCTCGCGGTTCGAGGATGAAAGCTTCGACTGGGTGCAGACCACCATGTTCCTGCACGAGACCAGCAAGAAAGCCATGGAGCGCATCTTCGCCGAGACCCGGCGCGTGCTGAAGCCCGGCGGTATCGTGCTCCATGTGGAGCAGCCCCAATACACCGACGAGATGCCGCTTTACGAGCAGTGCATCCGCGACTGGGACGCGTTCTACAATAACGAGCCGTTCTGGACGACCATGCACGAGATCGATCTGGACGATCTGATGATCAAGGCGGGCTTCAAGAAGGACGGCGTGATCCATGGAGGCGTCGCGGCCGTCGTGGACGCCAAGCTTTTCCCATCCGCCGGCGATGACAAGGTCGAGGATTACGGCCGCAAGGCCGCCTGGCACGTCATCGGGGCCACCAAGCAAGAGGAGGCCGCATAATGGCGTTCGATCCCCTTTCTCGGGCCGGTGAAAAGGCCCGCGGCAAGCGCCCCTGGTTTCTCGAAGACAAGGATTCGGAACGCGTCCTCAACATCGTCATGGCGCTCGCCCAGGAAGTCAGCGTCATGCGCCAGCGCCTCGACACCGTGGAGCGGCTCCTGGAGACCAGGGACGTGATCACCCGCGCCGATATCGAAGCGTTCACCCCCTCCAAGGACCAGGCCGAAGAGCGCGGCGCCTGGAACCAGGAATTCATCGCCCGCATCCTGCGCATCGTGCAGCAGGAGAACGAGGCGATCGAGCGCGGCGAGGAAGTCAGCTCCGAGCAGGCGGCGCGGGATTTCCAGGACGCGTGAGGCGGGCGCGAAAAGTTCCCCCCTTCACGGGGAGAGGCCTACGCTTCGACGCCAATCAACGCGTCATTCCCGCGAAAGCGGGAACCCAGCGATCGTGAAGAGGCTGAGAGGCCGGACTGGGCCCCCGCTTTCGCGGGGATGACGGTGGTGGAGGCGTCCGAGGGCGTCACCCCCTCGCCATCCTCCGCCCAGCTGATATATCGCGGCCATGGCCGGTGACCCTTTCGAGCTGAAACGCCCCTACGCCCAGCTGGACTGGCGGGGCGAAGACCCTCACGCCCGAGACGCGGACGACGTCTATTTTTCCGCCGTGGACGGGCTGGAGGAGTCGCGTGCGGTGTTTCTCGCCGGGGCGGGGTTTCCGGACCGGTTTTCCAAGGACGCCACGATCGTCGGCGAGCTGGGCTTCGGGACGGGGCTGAACTTCCTCGCCCTGTGGGACAGCTTCCGCCGTCACGCCGCACCGGGCGCCCGGCTGCATTTCGTCACCGTGGAAGGCTTTCCGCTGCGCCGCGAGGATGCGGCCCGTGCGCTGGCCGCGTTTCCGGAGCTGGAGCGCCTGAGCGCGGCGCTCCTCGCCGTCTGGCCCTCTCCGCACAAGGGCGCGCATCGGCGCGTGTTCGAGGGCGGGCGGGTGACGCTCACCGTGTTCCACGACAAGGCCGAAGCCGCGCTCTCGCAGATGGATTTCGCGGCCGACGCCTGGTTCCTGGACGGGTTCGCCCCGGCGAAGAACCCGGACATGTGGACGCCGGCCCTGTTCGCCGAAATCGCGCGCCTGTCGAAACCGGGCGCCCCGGCGGCGACGTTCACTGTGGCCGGGATGGTCCGCCGGGGCCTCGCCGAGGCGGGCTTCGCGGTCGAGAAAAAGCCCGGCTTCGGGCGCAAGCGCGAACGGCTGGAAGCAATCTATGAAGGCGCTCCGGCGGCGCGGCGCGTCACCCCTTTTCTCGCTCCTTCGGCGCGCTCCGGACCGGTCGCGGTCATCGGCGGCGGGATCTCGGCGGCGAGCCTTGTGGAGGCGTTCGCGCGCCGGGGCCGGAGCGTGGACGTCTTCGCGCAGGGCGGCTGGGCGCGCGGGGCGTCGGGGGCGCCCAGGGGCCTGCTCACCCCGCGCCTGGAGGCCGGCGACCGGCCCCATAACCGCGCGCTGCTGGCCGCATTCGATTATGCGCGATCGCTTTACGAAGGCCAACCCGGGTTCGAGCCCAGCGGCGTTTTGCGTCTCGCGGGAGAGGGCGCCGGGCTGGACCGGCTGGAGCGGCTCGCCGAATTGCTGGACGACGGATTTGCCTGGCGCGGCGCGGACGCCGCGGAAGCGCTCACCGGCGCGGCGTGCGGCCCGGGGCTGTGGATGGCGCGCGCGGGGACGTTCGATCCCGCCCGCCTCGTCGCCTCGCTCGCGGGCGATGCGCCGGTCCGCGATACGGCAGTCGCCCGTGTGGAGACGGTCAAGGACGGCGCGGCGGTGATCGGCGCGGAGGGCAGGCGGCTCGGCGTCTACGAGACGGTGATCCTTGCGGGCGGTTACGCCGCCGCGCCTCTTCTGCCGGAGCTGCACCTTGAAGCCACCACAGGGCGCGTCGGCGTGTTCGAGGGCGCCGGACCCGCCGCGCCGGCGGCCTGGGGCGGATATGCGGCGGCGTGCGCAGGCGGGGTGCTGGTGGGCGCCACCCATGTGAAGGCGGAGACGCCGGAGCCGGAGGCCGACGCCGAACCGGCCCTGCGCGCGCTCGGAGCCGAAGGCCCGCTGGCGCTTGAGCTAGGCGAAATGCGCGAAAGCTGGGGCGGGGTGCGCGCGGCGGTGAAGGATCGCCTGCCCGTCGCCGGGCTCCTACCGGCGGATGGATTCGCAGAGCGCTGGGCGGCGGCTTCGAAAGGCGGGCCATGGTCGGACGCGCCGGAACCGGGTGACGGCGCGGTCATCGCGCTTACGGGCTTCGGCGCGCGCGGCTTCGCCCATGCGCCCCTGCTCGCCGAGGCGATCGTCAGCGCCCTATGCAATGAGCCCGCCCCGCTTCAGCGGGACGGGCTCGAGGCGTTGCATCCGGCCAGATTTCACTGGCGCGATCTGAAGCGCGCTTAAGAGGCTGCGCGCGTCAGGAGCGCAGCGAGCGCCGCGGCGCGCTCGGCGTCGAGGCCTTCAAGCTCGCTTGCGGCTTCACCGATATCGGCCGCAACCCGGCGGGCGGAGCGATTGCTCAGATTGCCGTCCGCCCAGCGGTTCAGAAGCGTGCGCGCGGCCTGGGACAGGCCGGACTCCAGGGCCTCGGCGCGGTCGAGCTGATCGAGATAGGACAAACCCACCCAGGCGGTGTCGTCCCAGCTGATCTTCTCCTGCGTCTGCGGATTATGCACCGCGGTCATCACCTGCTCGGCCGCCGCGATCTCGGCTTGCGAGAGCTGGTCGGTCGGCGAGAGGCGCAGCACGTCGAGCCCGCGGGCGATCTCGCTGGCGTAGATGCGCCCGTTATACCAGTAGGCCGACCAGTGACCGGCCACGGTCAGCTCCTCGGCGTCCACCGGGCCGCGGTCGAAGAAGCCGACTTCGAACGGGTTCGCCGGATCGGTGAAGTCGATCAGCGACAGACCGCCCTGATACCAGGACTGGATGAACAGATCACGGCCCGGCACCGGGACGAGCGAGCCGTTATGGGCGACGCAGTTTTCTTCCGGAGTCTGGACGTTGGGGATCTTGAACAGAGACTGGCCCACGAACTCGCCGTCCTCGATGGTGGCGATGTAGTTCGCGCCCCATTCCTCCGGGCTGTCGGCGTGACACATGGGTCCGACGCCGCCGCCCCATTCGTCGGTGAACACCACCGCGTCCGCTTCATTGTTGAAGATCGCGGCGTGCCAATAGGCCATGTCCGGGTCGAACGTATCGGCCAGGCGCACCGGGTTTTCCGGATCGGTGATGTCCAGAAGAATGCCGTTGCCCGAGCACGCCCCTGCGGCGATCCCCATTTCCGGATACACCGTGATGTCGTGGCAGTGATTGGTGGACGCCGTGCGCTGGGTGCGCACGCCCATGCGCCCGCCGCGCCACAGTCCGGCGATCTCGCCGGTTTGCGAATCCGCGAAAATGCGCGGGCTGTCGATGATCGCGGCGGCCGCGGGATTGTCCAGCTCCACCTTGATGATGTCGATGGAGTACAGCGCCGTTTCCGGGTTCTCGTCCGGCGACCCGGTGGAGCAGCCCGCAAGCTCCTCGCCGGTGCGCGGCGCGCTGGTGCCCTGATTATAGACATAGAGAATGTTTTCGTCGCTGGGATGCGGCACCAGCGTATGGGTGTGCGAACCGCGGCAGGTCTGCACCGCGCCCACCTGGACCGGATTGGACAGATCGGAAATGTCGAAGATCCGGATCCCGCGGAAACGCTCCTCGTTCACCTCGCCTTCCGCGCCCTGGGTCCCGCAATCGAGACGGCCGCGATTCTGCTCCACGCTCATGAACAGGAGATCGCCGTGCACCGCCACGTCGCCCTGCCCGCCTGGGCAGACGATGGAGGCGATATGGGCCGGCTCGCCCTCGCTCGTCGTGTCGTAGACATTGAAGCCGTGATAGCTGCCCATGAACACCTTGCCGTCCGCGAAGGCGAGGTCGGTGTTGGCGAGGGCCAGGGGCGAGTAGGCCGGGGGCTCGTCGCCTTCGAACATGGACCGGCGCATGATCGCGGCCGGGTCGTTGAAGCCCTCCGGGGAGGGAATGAAATGGACGAGCTCCATGCCCTTGGCCGCTTCGCCAGCGTCATAGAGACCGGGCGCGAGGCCCTGGCGGGGGTCGGCGGCCGGCTCGTCCTGGGCGAAGGAAGCGCCGGTGCAGAGCGCGGCGAGCGCCGCGGAACAGGTGAGGCGTGCAAAACGGGTCATCAATGGTGTCCTTCGTGTGAATGATCGGCGCCCATATCGGAGAGCATGACCTCCATGCGCAGTATCTCCGCGGATTGGTCGGCGACCACGTGGCTCAAGAACTCGCTCAGCGCCGTCTCCTCCCCGGCGCCGGGCTCGTCGAGAAGGGCGTTCACCATGTCGATGGCGCCCTGATGATGGTGGATCATGCCCTCCAGGAAGAGCCGGTCGAACCTGCGCCCCTCGGCCGCGGCGAGCGCGTCCATCTGGGCCGGCGAGAGCATGCCGTGCATGAGCGGGGTGTGATAGGGATCGGCCGGCGCGGCGGCGTGGCCGGCGTGATGACCGCCGTGGCCGCCGTGGGCGTCATGGCCGCCATGGGCGTGGCCGGTACGCAGGTCCGCGTCTTCGATCGGCTCGCCGCGCGCCTCAAGCCAGCGGCGCATCTGCGCCATCTCGCCGTCCTGGGTCAGGGAGATCCGGCGGCCGATGGCGGCGACGCCTTGATGATCGCTGCGCGCCTCGATCAGGGCGACCATGTCCACCGCCTGCTGGTGATGGACGATCATGTGCTGCATGAAGGCGACGTCGGCCGGCGCGTAGCCGGTCCGGCTCATCGCAACGCTCTCTTCGGCCGACAGCGTGCGGGACGCCTCGCCTGGCGCGCCGGGCTGGATCAGCGGGGGCGACGCGGACGCGGCCCCGCCGGTAAGCGCCAGACTGAGCACATACGCCGCGGACGCCGCGACTTTATCGATCATGAGTTTCCCCTGTGTCCGGCGCGTTCGCGCTCTTGATCGGAACACTAGCCGACCGGAACGCGCAGGCAAGATGCGCAATGGTTACCGGGTCGTAATGTGGACACGGTCCGGGTCGTCGGCCGGCGCCCGGCGGATGCGCAGCTCCAGAAGCGGGCAGTGCGAAGAGAGGCACCCCTCCTTGGCGATCAGGCGCAGCGGCGCATCCGGCGCGGCCAGGGCCAGGATCACCGGGCCGGTCTGAAGCTCCATGGCCGCGTTCGAATGCATGGGCGCGCGGTTCACCACGCCCGACGCCAGCATCAGGGCGACGAGCATGGCGCCGCACGCCGTCAACAGTGGGTTCATGGCGAAGCGCTCCCGTTTCATCCGTGCAGATGCGCGCCGGAGCCGCAGCGGATGCGGCGCCGCGCTTGCGTGCGCTGAACCACAGGGACGGAGACTGGATCGAAACGAGACGCCATGAGCGCCCATGCCCACCCGCACACGCTGGAAACGGCCGCGCCGGTCGATCGCCGCCGGCGCGCGCGCCATGTCTGGTTCCTGAACTCCGCCTTCGATAATATCGGCTTCGATATCGCGTTGCAGCGCATCGCCGAGCGCGATCCGGCCAAGCCCTTCGCCTTCGTGGTCACGCCGAACGTGGACCATCTGGTGCGCCTGCGCCGCGATTCGGCGTTCGCGCCGCTATACGCCCAGGCCTGGCTCACCGTGTGCGACAGCCGGATCCTGGAGCTGCTGGCCTGGTTTTCCGGCGAGGCGATCGACGTGACGCCGGGCTCGGACCTCACCGCGACCTTGTTTGAAACCATGATCGATCCTGACGAGCCGGTGGTGGTGATCGGCGGCGATCAGGATGTGATCGACGGCGTCGCGCGCCGATACGGCCTGACCGATCTGCGCTGGCACGCGCCGCCCATGGGCCTGCGCCGTAACCCCGAGGCCGTCGCCGAATGCGCGAAGTTCGTGGCGGAGAATCCTGCGCGCTTCGTCTTCCTGTGCGTCGGCTCGCCTCAGCAGGAGATGATCGCGGAAGCCTGTCTGCAGCGCGGCGACTGCACCGGCGTGGGCTTGTGCGTCGGCGCCTCGCTGGACTTCCTGTCGGGCAAGGCGCGCCGCGCGCCGCGCTGGATGCAGCAGGCACGTCTGGAATGGTTGCACCGGCTCTGCGAGGCGCCGCGGCGCATGTGGCGACGTTACCTGGTGGACGGCCCGAAGATCGCCTTCCTCTGGTGGGAATGGCGGCGCGCGCGGGCGCGCCTGCGGGCGTTCGAGCGCGACATGGCGAAGCAACTCGGCCTCTAGGCTTGCGCCGGAGCGTCGCCGCGCCTTAATCGCGGACGATGACCCGAACCCTGATCCTCGCCGCCCTCGCGCTCACATCCCTGACGGCGCTCGCCGCCTGCGGCCGCAATGATGCGCCCGACACGCCCATCTACACGATCGACCAGTCCGTCCCGGCCGCCGCGCCCGATGCGGCGCTGGCGGGCTGCTGGAGCGGCGTGATCACCACCGGCGCCGAGCCGCGACCGGTGCTGCTGGAGGTGGGGCTGGACCCGGCCGAGATCCGTCTGATTTCGCCGGATCAGGGCGGCGCCGCCGTCCCGCTCGAACAGGTCCGTCTCGACGGCGCCCGGCTCGCCGCCGCGACCCGGCTCGGGGCGTTCCGCTTCGAGGGCGCGCTGGAGGCGAACGGGGTTCTGTCCGGCGACGTCGTGCAGGGCGGTCTGCGCGACACGCTGACGCTGGAGATGATCGGCCAGGCCTGCTGAGGGGGCGTTCATCTGGACAGGGCGGGGCTGAGCCCCCACTCTCCCGCCCAGCCGCCGTCGAAGGAGCATCGCCATGGCCCGCCGTCTCTGTCTCGTCACCGGAGCCTCCGCCGGCATCGGCGCCGCGTTCGCGCGCGAGTTCGCCCGGCATGGCTGGGATCTCGCCCTGGTGGCGCGGCGCGAAGACAAGCTGAAGGATCTCGCCGAGGAGCTGAAAGCCCAGTTCGGCGTGGACAGCCTCATCATCACCGCCGATCTCGGTGATCCCGATGCGCCGAAGCACATCGTCGATACGGTCGCAGCCGCCGGGCGCACCATTGACGGGCTGGTCAACAACGCCGGCGCCGGCCGGCCGGGCGGCTTCACCACCACCAGCTGGGAGACCCAGGCGCAGTTCCTGGAGCTGATGGCGGTCAGCTATCTGAAACTCCTGCACCTGGTCGCGCCGGGCATGGCGGAGCGCGGCTTCGGGCGCATCGTCAACATCGCCTCGGTGAGCGCGCTTCTGCCCAGCGCCAATGCACACACGCGCTATTCCGGAACCCTCTATCCGGGGATCAAGTCGCTGCTGATCAAGGCCAGCGAGGCGTTGGGGCTGGAGCTGGAGGACAAGGGGGTGCACGTCACCGCCGTGGCGCCGGGCTACACCTTGTCGGAATTTCACGACGTGAACGGCGCGCGCGCCACGGTCAGCCGGCTGCCCTCCTACTGGCTCCTGTCGGCCCGGGAGGTCGCGGAGGCCGGCTATGACGCGGTGGAGCGCGGCGTGCCCCTGCGCGTCCCCGGGGCCTGGTACAAATTCCTCACCGCGCTCGCGCGCATCCTGCCCGACCCGGTGGGCCGCGCGATCATGCGGGCGCAGGAAAAGCGCATGGCGGCCGCACAGGCCGGCGATACCCAGCGCGCCTGATCCGGCCCAACAAAAATTTAAGGTAACCTGCGCACAGCTTCATGCCAGAATGCCCCCACTGAAGGGGAGGTCATGATGGCTGAGGCAAGCGTGAGTCCGGCGTCGAAGACGCCGATCTGGTTCTATATCGTGGGCGTCGTCGCGGTGTTGTGGAACGCCATGGGCGCTCTGGACTACACCATGACCAAGCTGCAGAACGAGGCCTATCTGGCCGGGTTTTCCGAGGCGCAGAGCGCGTATTTCACCGGCTTTCCCGCCTGGTACACGGCGATCTGGGCGATCGCGGTCTGGAGCGCGCTGGCCGCCAGCCTGCTGCTTCTGGTCCGGCGCAAGCTCGCCGCGCCGGTCTTTCTGGTCTCGCTCGGATTTTTCCTGATCAGCGCAGCATATCTCTACGGCTTCACGCCGGCGATGGAGATGATGGGGGCCGGCGGCGCCGTGTTCTCCGTGGTGATCTTCGCGAGCCTGGTGTTCTTCTGGTGGTTCTCGCGGTTCAGCGCCGCGCGCGGCTGGCTCGCCTGATCACTTCGTGTTGCGAAGCCGGGTGAGGCCGGCGAAGGCGCCGCCCAGCACCGCGCCGGCGAACCCGGCCTCGAACGCCAGATAGAGATAGGCGTGGAACGCCAGCTCTTCGGTCAGCTGCACCGCGCCAAGGACGCTGACGAGGATGAACGCGGCGATGATCCCGATCAGCGCCCCGATTCCGGCGCCGGTCGCGATGCCCGCCGCCAGGGTGCGGCGGGGCGGATTGGCCTTCTCGGTATGGGTGGGCGTCGCCATGGCTGAACTCCGTTGACAGCGTGAAGGGGCAACGGGCGCACGCCGGACCGGTTCCGGGATCCGTAACCGGCGCATAGCCGTCCTGACGCCTCCAACCCCTTCGCCGCATTGACCCGCGGCGCGGCGGGAGTAGGGTGCGCGCAACTCCCCGGGCGCGCGGACGCGCTCTTCTTCAGACGGTGCTTTTCGACATGGCTGACCAGTTCGACGTTGTGATCATCGGGGCGGGCCCCGGCGGGTATAATTGCGCCATCCGCGCCGGCCAGCTGGGCCTGAAAGCGGCCATCGTCGAAAAGCGCGGCGCGCTGGGGGGCACCTGCCTCAATGTCGGCTGCATCCCCTCGAAAGCGCTTTTGCACGCCTCGGAACTTTATGAAGAGGCGGCGAAGAACTTCAAATCCATGGGGATCGAGGTCGAGGGCCTGAAGCTGAACCTCGATCAGATGATGGCGCAGAAGGACGACGCGGTGAAGGGCCTCACCCGCGGCGTCGCCGGGCTGATGAAGAAGAACAAGGTCGAGGTCTTCGAAGGCTTCGGGCGCATCACCGGCAAGGGCCAGGTGACGGTGGACGGCTCGGACGGGAAGCGCACCGAGCTGAAGACGAAGAACATCGTCATCGCCACCGGGTCGGAAGTCACGCCGCTTCCGGGTGTGGAGATCGACGGCGAGCGGGTGGTCACCTCCGACCACGCCATCGCCCTTAAAGAGGTGCCGAAAAAGCTCGTGCTGATCGGCGCCGGCGTGATCGGGCTGGAGCTGGGCTCGGTCTGGCGCCGGCTGGGCGCGGAAGTGACCGTGGTGGAGTATCTCGACCGGGTGCTGCCCACCATGGACGGCGAGGTCTCCAAGACCGCGAAGAAGCTGTTTGAAAAGCAGGGCATGGTCTTCAAGCTCGGCCGCAAGGTCACCGGCGTCGAAAAGCTCAAGACCAAGCTGAAGGTCTCGACCGAAGCCGCCAAGGGCGGCGACGAAGAGGTCCTGGACGCAGACGTGGTCCTCGTGTGCATCGGCCGGCGCCCCTTCACCGAGGGCCTGGGCCTTGAAACCGTGGGCATCGAGACCGACAAGCGCGGCTTCATTCCCAATGATCACTGGAAGACCGTGGCCGAGGGAGTCTGGGTCATCGGCGACGCCACCACCGGCGCCATGCTCGCCCACAAGGCCGAGGACGAGGGCGCGGCCTGCGCCGAACGCATCGCCGGCAAGCACGGCCATGTGAATTACGACGCCATTCCGAATGTCGTATATACCTACCCCGAGATTGCAGCGGTGGGGGCGACCGAGGAGCAGCTGAAAGAGCAGGGGCGCGACTACAAGGTCGGCAAGTTCCCTTACATGGCCAATTCGCGCGGCCGCACGAACCACCAGACCGACGGCTTCGCCAAGATTCTCGCCGATGCGAAAACCGACGAGATCCTGGGCGCCCATCTGGTGGCGCCGCACGCGGGCGAGATGATCGCCGAGCTGGCGCTGGCCATGGAGTTCAAGGCCGCGTCAGAAGACGTGGCGCGCACCTGTCACGCCCACCCCACCCTGTCGGAAGCGATCCGTCAGGCCGCCATGGGCGTTGAAGGCTGGACGATGCAGATGTGAGGCGAATTTTATAATCCTGTGACGGCGACGGATTTCGGCTCCAATTCGGCTGGAATGTCTGATATGGCGACGCCGCCAGCGGGGGTTCGAGGGGTGGTCATGCAAACGCACGCACAAAGGCTTGAGACTCGCACCACCCGGCTTCGGCTGGTGGCGCTGGACGCCGAGTTGGCGCGCCTGCAGATCGAGGACCGCGCGGCGTTCTTCGCCGCCCTCGCCGCCGAGCGCGAATCGGCCTGGCCGCCCGTGGCCGAGGACGCCGCCAAGCTGCCCGAAAAACTGGAGATACTGACGCGCCATCCCGAGCAGACCGGCTGGCGCGGCTGGGTGTTCCTCATGGGCTGGACGCCGGGCGGCCTCGACCGTGCGGTGGGCACCGGCGGGTTTTTCGGCCCGCCGGACGCCGAGGGCGTCGTCGAGATCGGCTACGCCATGGCCGCGAGCTTCCGCGAGCAGGGGCTCGCCACCGAAGCGGTGACGGGTCTGTTGGACTGGGCGTTCTCCCATGAGGAGGTGACGCGCGTTCTGGCGTTCACAGAACCCCATCTCAGCGCCTCGCGCCGGGTGCTGGAGAAGACCGGCTTCACCGACGAGGGCGAGGAGATGCGGGGCGGCGCCCTGCAAATCCGCTACGCGCGCGGGCGCGGCTAGCCTTCGCCTTTGGTCATTCCGATCAGCGCTTCGAGCTGCGCGAGATAGGCCGTCCAGGCCGTACGCCCGGCTTTGGTGAGACTGGCGCGCGTATGGGGCTTTCGGCCGACGAACATCTTCTCGATGGCCACATAGCCCGCCTCCTCCAGCTTGCGCATCTGAGCGGAAAGATTGCCGTCCGTGGCGCCGGTCTTCTCTTTCAGCTCTGCGAAGCTCGCATCCTTCACGCCGGAGAGATAGGCCATCACCCCAAGACGCAGCTTGGAATGAATGACGTCGTCCAGACCGGCGGCGTCGAAATCGGTCATGTCACACCACCGAATGCGGCTCGCGCATCATCTGGATCGCGCCGGGCACGGCGGCGGAAGCGACCACAGAAACCGCGGCGATGAGATAGATCACCGGATCGGTCAGCGCGAACAGGCAGGCGGCCATGCCGGCGAGCGCGGCGACGGCCGGCAGGGCGTAGCTCCAGCGCCGCGCCATGAAGGCTGAACTCATCCAGCCGATGGCGTAACCCAACAGCGCCACAGGCAGCATCAGATTGAAGAAGACCGGGTCCAGCCGCCCCAGCGCCACCGCGGCCATGACCGCGAGGAAAAATACCGTGGTGGACAGCCCCATGGCTGGCCAGACCGCGTCGGCGTGGCGGTTGTTCGGCGCGCCGAGGCCCGGCTTGCCCCGCAGGGTCCGTCCGAGCACCGCCGAGCCGAGCCCACCGATGATCAGAAACCCGATCCAGAGCGGCGCCAGCGCGCCGTAATCAAGGCCCAGCCGGTCGGTCACGATCGCCCAATGGCTCAGCAGCACCAGCCCGCCGAGCCCGCCCCACCACAGGGCGAACCGCCCGCCGACCGAGGGCGCCTCGGCGCCGTGCTCGGCGAGGGTCTTGAGATAATCGAGGTCGGCACGCATCTCGTCACGAGTCATCATCGCCTCCGAAGAATTACTTTAAAAAATAAAGTAGGCGGCGCGCGCCGGCCTGTCAATATGCATTTCGGCGCCGTTGTCCCGGAGCGCGGACAGAAAAAGCCCCGGCCGATCGGCCGGGGCTTCATTTCGAGACTCTCGAAAACGCTAGATATCCAGCAGCATGCGCTGCGGGTTCTCCAAGCTTTCCTTCACGCGCACCAGGAAGGTCACGGCCTCCTTGCCGTCGACGATGCGGTGATCATAGCTGAGCGCCAGATACATCATCGGACGGATCTTCACCTCGCCGTTGATGGCCACCGGGCGGTCCTGGATCTTGTGCATGCCCAGAATGCCCGACTGCGGCGCGTTGAGAATGGGTGAGGACAGGAGCGAGCCGTACACGCCTCCGTTGGACAGCGTGAAGGTCGCGCCCTGCATGTCCTCGATGCCGAGCTTGCCGTCACGGGCGCGCTTGCCGAGGTCCATGATGGATTTCTCGATATCGGCGAGGCTCATCGTGTCGGCGTCGCGCACCACCGGCACCACCAGGCCGCGATCGGTGCCCACCGCGACGCCCATATCGTAATAATTCTTGTAGATGATGTCCGTGCCGTCGATCTCGGCGTTGACCGCCGGGATTTCCTTAAGCGCGGTGACGCAGGCCTTCACGAAGAAGCTCATGAAGCCCAGCTTCACGCCGTGCTTGGCGACGAAATCGTCCTGGATCTCCTTACGCAGCCGCATGATCGCGCTCATGTCGGCCTCGTTATAGGTGGTCAGCATCGCCGCGGTGTTCTGCGCTTCCTTGAGGCGCCGGGCGATGGTCTGGCGAAGCCGGGTCATCTTCACGCGCTCTTCGCGCTCGCCGGTTTCGCGCAGCTTGCCGCTGTCGGCCGGTTTCGGCGCCGGCGGACGCGCGCCGCCTTCCAGCGCCTTGAGGGCGTCGCCCTTGGTCACGCGGCCGTCCTTGCCGGTGCCCTCCACCTTGCCGAGATCGAGATCGTTTTCCGCCGCGACGCGCTTGGCGCTCGGCATGGCCTTGCCGCCCGAGCCGCCCTGCATTTCCTTTTCGCCGCCGCCATAGCCGCCGCCGCGCCCCGAAGCCGAACCGCCGGATTTCGCCTCGCCCTTGGCGGCGCCGCCGGAAGCCTTGGCGGACGCGCCGGCGCGGATTTTCGCCACGACCTGATCCGGGGTCACGGTGTCGCCTTCGGACACGGTGAATTCCTCCACCACGCCGGCCGCGGGGCTCGGGACTTCGACCGCGACCTTGTCGGTCTCGATCTCCATAAGCGCCTGGTCCTGCTCGACGCGGTCGCCGGGCTTGACCAGGAACGATCCGATCTGACCCTCGGCGACGCTTTCGCCCATCACCGGGACCTTGGCCTCGATCAGGTCGCCGCCGTCCGAGCCGCCCTCGTCGCGCGACGATTTTTCTTCGGATTTCGCTTCGGTCCTGGCCGGCGCGTCGGCCTTTTTCGACCCTCCGCCTGAAGACGATCCGCCGCCTTCGCCCAGCTCGCCGAGCTTGGCGCCGATCTCCACCGTGTCGCCTTCCTGAGCGGTGATGGAGGTGACCACGCCGTCCTCCTCGGCGCGCACCTCCACGGAGACCTTGTCGGTCTCAAGCTCGACGAGGACGTCGTCCTTCTTTACGGAGTCGCCTTCCTTCACCTGCCACGCGCCGACGGTGGCTTCGGAGACGCTCTCGCCCAGGGTCGGGACGGTGATATCGGTCATGTCTGCGGCTCTTTCTTGTTATGCGGCGCGCCGGGGCGATCAGCCCAGCGCCTCGTCGATCAGGGCTTTTTGCTGGGCCTGGTGCTTGGAGAGAAGACCCGTGGCGGTGGACGCCGAAGGCGCCCGGCCGGCATAGGCGGGGCGGGAGACCTTCGATCCGGCCTTGTCCAGGCAGAACTCGATATACGGCTCCACGAAAGTCCACGCGCCCATATTGCGTGGCTCTTCCTGGCACCAGACGATGTCGGCCTTCTTGAAGCGCTTCAGCTCGTCGATCACCGACTTGGCCGGGAACGGATAGAACTGTTCGACGCGCAGCAGGTAGACGTCGTCGATCCCGCGGCTTTCGCGCTCCTCCAGCAGATCGTAATAGACCTTGCCCGAGCACAGGACGACGCGTCGGATTTTCGAGTCCGCAGCCAGCTTGATCTCCGTGCGACCCGCCGCAACGTCGTCGCGGCCTTCGCGCACCTTGGTGTCGGCGTCGTCCCACAGAACGCGGTGGAAGCTCGATCCCGGGCCGAATTCGATGAGCGGGCTGACGCAGCGCTTGTGGCGCAGAAGGCTCTTCGGCGTCATCAAGACCAGCGGCTTGCGGAAGCTGCGATGGATCTGCCGGCGCAGAATGTGGAAATAGTTCGCCGGCGTCGAGCAGTTGGCCACCTGCATGTTGTCTTCGGCGCACTGCTGCAGATAGCGCTCCAGGCGCGCCGAGGAGTGCTCGGGCCCCTGGCCCTCATAGCCGTGGGGCAAGAGCATCACCAGGCCCGACATGCGTAGCCATTTGCGCTCCGCGCTGGAGATGAACTGGTCGATGATCACCTGCGCGCCGTTGGTGAAGTCCCCGAACTGGGCTTCCCACATGGTCAGCGTGTTCGGCGCCGATGTGGAGTAGCCGTACTCGAATCCGAGCACCGCCTCCTCGCTCAGCATGGTGTCGATCACTTCGTAGCGCGCTTGCTCCTCGGAGAGGTGGTTGAGCGGCGTGAAGCGCTCCTCGGTTACCTGATCGATCACGTGGGAATGGCGCTGGGAGAAGGTGCCGCGCCCGGAATCCTGGCCCGACAGGCGCACCGGGAAGCCTTCGGTCAGAAGCGTGCCGAAGGCCAGGTGCTCCGCCGTCGCCCAGTCGATGCCGTCGCCGTCCTCCAGCACCGCCTTGCGACGGTTGTCCATGACCCGCTTCAGTGTTTTATGGATGTTGATGTCGTCCGGGACGCTGGTCATACGGTCGGCGACGGCTTTGAGCGCATCCAGCTCCACCGCCGTCTGGCCGCGCCGGTCGTCCTCCTCGGGAAGACCCAGGCCCGACCACACGCCGTCCAGCCAGTCGGCCTTGTTGGCCTTGTAGCCCTTGCCGGCGTCGAACTCGGCGTCGAGGAAGTCGTCGAACTCCTTCAGCCAGGCCTCCACATCGGACTCGCTCACCACGCCTTCCTCGACCAGACGCGCGGCGTAGATCTCGCGCGTCGTCTTCTGGCCTGCGATCGCCTTGTACATGATCGGCTGGGTGAAGCTCGGGTCGTCGCCCTCGTTATGGCCGAAGCGGCGATAGCAGATCATGTCGATGACGACGTCCTTGCCGAAGCGCTGGCGGTACTCGGTCGCCACCTTGGCGGCGTAAGTCACCGCCTCGGGGTCGTCGCCGTTCACGTGGAAGATCGGCGCCTGGACCATCAGCGCCACGTCGGAGGGATAGGGCGAGGAGCGCGAATCCTTGGGGTTGGTGGTGAAGCCGATCTGGTTGTTCACGACGAAATGGATCGCCCCGCCGGTGCGGTGACCGCGAAGGCCGGAGAGCCCGAAGCACTCCGCCACGATGCCCTGACCGGCGAACGCCGCATCGCCGTGCAGCAGGAGCGGCAGGACCATGGCCGAGGTGTTGGCGTCCTCGCCAAGCTCGCGGCGATATTTCGTCTGCTTCGCGCGCGCCTTGCCCAGCACCACCGGGTCCACCGCCTCCAGGTGGGAGGGGTTGGCGGTGAGCGACAGGTGCACCTCGTTGCCGTCGAATTCCCGGTCGGACGAGGAGCCGAGGTGATACTTCACGTCGCCGGAGGCGTAGTCCTCGCCGCCGAGCGAATCCCCGCCCTGAAACTCGTGGAAGATCACGTGATAGGGCTTGCCCATCACCGCCGCGAGCACGTTCAACCGGCCGCGGTGCGGCATGCCCAGGATGATCTCCTTCACCCCCAGCGCGCCGCCGCGCTTGATGATCTGCTCCAGCGCCGGGACCAAAGCCTCGCCTCCGTCGATGCCGAAGCGCTTGGTGCCGGGATAGCGCTTGTGCAGGAAGCGCTCGAAGGCCTCGGTCTCGATCAGCTTTCGAAGGATCGCCTTCTTGCCGTTCTTGGAGAACGCGATCTCCTTGTCCGGGCCTTCGATGCGCTCCTGCAGCCAGGTTTTCTCTTCGGGGTTGGAGATGTGCATGAACTCCACGCCGAAGGTGGAGCAATAGGTGCGCTTCAGGATCTCCAGCATCTGGGTGACCGTGGCGGTCTCCAGGCCCAGATAGCCGTTGATGAAGATTTCCCGGTCCATGTCCTCAGGACCGAAGCCGTAATTGGCCGGATCGAGCTCGGGCTGCTCGCCGAAATCGGTGAGGTTCAGCGGATCGAGATCGGCGGCCAGATGCCCGCGCATGCGGTAGGCGCGGATCAGCATGATGGCGGCGATGGAATCCTTGACCGCGCTCATCATTTCTTCAGGCGAGGCGCCGGCGCCCTTATGGCTCGCCACGGCGTCGGGCAGGGCGGTTTCCCGCTCGATATCGCCCAGCGCCGCCGTCAGCTCGCCATTGGCGCGGCGCGGCCAGTCGTCGCGTTTCCAGCCGGGACCTTTCGCGGCCTTGCGCTGCACGTCGCGGTCGTCGCCCACTTCTTCGAAGAAGGCGCGCCAGCTCTGCGGCACCGAAGACGGGTCTTCGGCGTAGCGGGCGGCCATCTGTTCGAGATAGACGGCGTTTCCGCCGAACAGGAAGCTGGTTTCAAGGAAGGTCTGGTTCTGGGAGGAGCGTGCGTCAGCCATTGATGCCGTTACGGTTGGCGAGCGGAAAAACGCGCAAGGGCGCGCGCGAGGAACGGGCGCACATTTATGCCTCTTCAAACAGAAAGAGAAGCCTTGCGTACGCTAAATCGGACCATGGTCGCATAGGCGCTCCGGTTCAAGCCCGCCGCGCCGCGCTCACGCCGCCAGATCGCGGCCCATATACCGTCTGATGAGCGTGTCGGCCCGGCGCAGAAGCAGGCCCTGGGAGTGCAGCGTGATCGCGTTCATGGCGCAGCCTGACAATTCGCTCAGCAATTCCCGATCCCGAAGCGAGAATTCGCGTGCCCGCGTGTCGATGACGCACAGCGTGCCGAGCGCATATCCCTCCTCGTCGATGATCGGCGCACCCGCATAGAACCTCATGTGCGGCGCGCCGGTGACCAGGGGATTGTCGCGGAACCGCATATCGTCATGCGTGTCCTCCACGACGAACACGCCGGGCTGCTCGATCGCGTGGGTGCAGAACGAGATGTCGCGCGCGGTTTCGCGCACCGGGAGCCCCAGGCACGCCTTGAACCATCGCCGCGTTTCGTCGATCAGCGAGACCAGCGCGATCGGCGTGTCGAACGCCGTGCGCGCCGCCCGCGTGACGCAGTCGAAGCTCGGATGCGGCGCTGTGTCCAGGATCCGATAGGATTGGAGCGCTTCGACACGTCTGGCTTCAAGCGACATGGGAAATCCGTTTGGCGCGGCTGCAGCTATATTTGTTCAGTGAAGTAAAATAGTTTGCGTGATGTTAAGCGGTTGCGCCGCGCTGCAAAAACCCCCGCCCGGCGGCGCCGGACGGGGGTCTTGCAGCTGCGAGTAGGAAAGACCTCTAGCCTTTCAGCGCCTCGGCCAGCGTCACGCCCATGCGCGCGGGGCTGTCGGCGATGGCGATGCCGGCCGAGCGCATGGCGTCGATCTTGTCTTCCGCGCCGCCCTTGCCGCCGGCGACGATGGCGCCGGCATGGCCCATGGTGCGGCCAGGAGGCGCGGTGCGGCCCGCGATGAAGCCGGCCATGGGCTTTTTACGGCCCCGCTTGGCCTCGTCGATCAGGAACTGGGCGGCGTCCTCTTCCGCGCTGCCGCCGATCTCGCCGATCATGATGATGGATTTGGTCTCCTCGTCGGAGAGGAAGAGCTCGAGCACGTCGATGAACTCGGTGCCTTTCACCGGGTCCCCGCCAATGCCCACGGCCGTGGTCTGGCCGAGGCCCGCATTGGTGGTCTGGAACACCGCTTCATAGGTCAGCGTGCCCGAACGCGACACCACGCCCACCGAACCCTTGGAGAAGATCGAGCCCGGCATGATGCCGATCTTGCATTCTTCAGGCGTCAGCACGCCGGGGCAGTTCGGGCCCAGGAGGCGCGAGTTCGACTTTTCCAGCTTCGCCTTCACGCGCACCATGTCCATCACCGGAATGCCTTCAGTGATGCAGGTGATCAGCGCGATGCCCGCGTCGATCGCCTCGATGATGGCGTCCGCCGCGCCGGCGGGCGGCACGTAAACCACAGAGGCCGTGGCGCCGGTGCGCTCCTTGCCTTCGGCCACCGAGGCGAAAATCGGCAGCTCATGACCGCCTTGGCCGGTCCAGGTCTCGCCGCCCTTCTTGGGGTGGACGCCGCCGACCATCTGGGTGCCGTGATAGGCCAGCGCCTGCTCGGTGTGGAAAGTACCGGTCTTGCCGGTCAGGCCCTGCACGAGGACCTTGGTGTCGCGATTGACGAGGACGGACATGGGGCGTTCCTTTGTTTAAGCGAGGAAATCTTCGATGAAGGGATTGCAGACCCGCACGGGGCCATAGGTTTGCCCGTGATTGAGGTCTTCGGTGTAGACGAGGTCGAGGCCGGTTTTCTCGGCCGCGCGAAGGATGAGACCGGCCCAGTGAGAGATCTGGAAACGATCGGCGGTTTCGAGCGCCGCACGGACATCATCGGGCTCGACCGCGGTGACCGTTTCCTGCGCCAGCATCGCGACCCACTCGCGAGCCTGCGCCGGCGCCAGCTTCAGCTTTTTCAGCAATGCGGCGTAGGTCTCCATCAGAACCTGGGTCGAGACGACCACGCGGCGCGCCTGCAGCAGCGCGCGCGACGTCTCCCACTTAGAGGACCCGTCGCGATTGGCCGCATAGAAGACGATATTGGTGTCAAAGAAGGCCGCGTTCACGCAGAACCTCGTCATAGAGTTCTTCGCGGTCGAATTTCACGGGTTCGCGGGCGCCGGAAGCGGCTAGAACTTCATCTGTCTCGCGAAACAGCCGCGCCCAGGCCTCGGCCCTCCGGGCCTCATCGCCTTCGCGGCCGACTTCGCGCTCCAGATATTCCCGCACCATCGCATTGACCGTCGTGCGCCGCATCGCCGCGAGCACGCGCGCGCGGTCCAGCAGGTCTTCGTCGATGGCGAGGGTGAGGTTCTTGGTCACCGAATGCGCTCCACGGGTTATGTGCTACACATAACCCGTGGAGCGCGCCGGTTCAAACGGCGATTTCGGTGCGATCAGACGGCGCGCGCGCGCTGAAGACGGCCGAGTTCCGGTCCGAACAGGTAATGCACGCCGCCGACGGCGAGGAGCAGCGCGAGAAAGCCGGGCGCGTAAACGGTCGCCCAGTCGGAGGTCAGGCCCATCTCCGGCAGCGCCACCGCGGAAAGCACGGCGAACGCTCCGGTGTAGCCCGCAATAACAAGCGCGCGCGCCGCCACCCAGACCAATTGCACGAGCTTATTGAACAATTCAGGCATGGGACGACCTTTCGCTGAGCTGGAGCAGCGCCTGGGTTGCAAACGGGGAAAGCATGATTGCGAAAACCGAGACTGACAAGAGGCTCATGGTGAAATGACGGACCGGCAGGAGTGGCGCGCCGGTGAGCAGAAGGCCTGCATTGCTGGCCGCGAACACCAGTTTGGCCAACGCCACCGCCGCCGGGATCGTCGCCAGCAGGAAGGCCGCCCGCGTCGCGTCCACCCGGGACGCTGTGAGCACCGTGACCGCTCGCAGACGCGCCGGATCCGCATGCCGGTGCATCAGGCGGCGCGCCAGCGGGATCAGCAGCAGCGCGGCCGCCATGGGCAGGACCGTGAAATAGAACAGGGCTTCACCCACGGTGTCGGCGAAGGCGAACAGCGGATTGGCCTCCACGCCGGCTCCCGATGCGAGCACGAGCGCCGTGGTCGCGCCGTCGAGCGTGGATGCGAGCAAAAGAAACAAGGCGGCTGCAGTGAAGAATCGCATGGCTGGGTCCGATAGGTGACGAGGTGCGCCGCCCCGGGCGGACCCGGGGCGGCGCGGCGAGGCGTCAGGCGCCGTTCGCGATCTCCTCATGGGCGAGCGCCGAACCGACGACCTCCCCCAGAGCATAGGCGGTCGTGGCCACCGCCGGTATCGCAACGATCGCGGCGACCACGAACCAGACCGGGCCGCCGGCCACGGCGTCCACTTCGGCGTCGTCCAACACGCGGATGGCGGACTCGGTGTGCATCTGGGTGCTCATGTGTCTCTCCCTTAGCCCGCCGCGTCGGCGTTGTTGTGTGTGCTGATGTGACCGTCGGCGGCGCCGACGGTGAAGGCGATCAGCGCCACGTCCACCACTACAACCGCAGCGATGAACGCGATCACCGGAAACGGCCCTCCGGCGACGGCGTCGATCTCGTCAATGGACAGCTCCCGCATGGGCATAGTATCGGTCATTGGTATTCCTCCCTAATGAATCGCGCCGGCGCGCCAGCGCCGACGGCGAACACGCCAAGGTGGTCGCAACTTGAAATAATAGCCAATCAACCAAACCGCGCAATCCGGTTGTTTAACAAAAAACGGGCCGCCTTTCAGGCGACCCGTTTCCAGTCGGCGGCCGTGGACCGCGAATGCGGTCCGGGACGGTCAGCCCTTGATCGCCTTCACAATCTTCTGTGCCGCATCATCGAGATCGTCGGCGCTGGTGATGTCGAGGCCGGATTCGTTCAGCAGCGTCTTGCCCTGTTCGACATTGGTGCCTTCCAGGCGCACGACGAGCGGGACCTTCAGGCCCACCTCCTTCACCGCGGCGATGACGCCCTCGGCGATGACGTCGCAGCGCATGATGCCGCCGAAGATGTTGACCAGGATGCCCTTCACGTTCGGGTCGGCGGTGATGATCTTGAAGGCCGCGGTGACCTTCTCCTTGCTGGCGCCGCCGCCCACGTCGAGGAAGTTCGCCGGCTCCGCGCCATAGAGCTTGATGATGTCCATGGTCGCCATGGCGAGCCCGGCGCCGTTGACCATGCAGCCGATATCGCCATCCAGCGCGATATAGGCGAGGTCGTATTTCGACGCATCGATCTCTTTCTGGTCTTCTTCGGTGAGGTCGCGCAGCTCGCGGATGTCGTCATGGCGGAACAGGGCGTTGCCGTCGAAGCTGACCTTGGCGTCCAGCACGCGCAGTCGGCCGTTCTCCATGACGATGAGCGGGTTGATCTCAAGAAGGCTCATGTCCTTCTCGACGAAGGCTTTGTAGAGGATCGGCGCGAGCATGTGCATGTCGGCGCGCGCTTCGCCGGACAGCTCCAGCGCGTCAGCGAGCTTATCGGCTTCGGCCTTGGTGACGCCGGTCGTCGGGTCGATATTGACCGTGAGGATCTTGTCCGGGGTCTCTTCGGCGACCTGCTCGATGTCCATGCCGCCCTCGGTGGAGACGACGAAGGCGACCTGGCCGGTTTCCCGATTGACCAGAAGCGAGCAGTAGAGCTCGGTGGCGATGTCGGCGCCGTCCTCGATATAGAGGCGGTTGACCTGCTTTCCGGCCGGGCCGGTCTGGTGGGTCACCAGCGTGTTGCCGAGCATTTCCTTGGCGTGGGTTTCCACCTCATCCTTGGAGAAGGCCAGGCGAACCCCGCCCTTGGCGTCGGAACCCAGCTCCTTGAACTTGCCCTTGCCGCGGCCGCCGGCGTGGATCTGGGACTTCACCACATAGAGCGGGCCGGGCAGCTGGTCGGCGGCCTTGACCGCCTCCTCGACGGTGAAGACGGCGACGCCGTCGGCGACCGGGGCGCCGAAGGATTTCAGGAGGGCTTTGGCCTGATGCTCGTGAATGTTCATGGAAAAAACGATGCTCTCGCAGGATGGGCTGTCAACGGGCGCGCGGGCGCGCGCAGGGCGGGTCGCGGCGCGTTATAACACTCGCGCGGTGCGGCGCAACGCACCAGAAGGGTCGTCTTTGGTCTAGTCTTACCCGCGCGGCGGCGCGCCGGTGAAACGCACGCTCAGCGCGCCCGCCGCCCATCCAAGACCGCCCGCGAGCCCGGCCGCCAGAGCCGTCTGAACCCAGCCCGCCGCATCTTCGGAGATGACCCCGTCCGGCGCCGCTTCCACCACCAGCAACGCCGCCACCTGACCCGTGAGCACCGGCGCGCCCGCGCCCAGAAGTGTCCAGCCGAGCCAGGCGAGCCAGCCGAGCGCGCGCAGGCGCGCGCGCAGGGCGAAGGCGGCGGCCGCGCCCAGAACGGCGGGGGCGAGGATGGCGAGCAGGGCGATCATCGCTCGGCGCCCGCGGTTTCGCGATCGGGCGCCTCGATCTCGGCAAGCTCGCCGGAGGTGGCGGTCAGGAAGACGAAGCTCTCTCGCTCGGCTTCGTTGACCGGCGCGCGGACCCGCCGGCGCACGAACATGCCCGCGCACAGAAGCGCGCTCACCACTGCGCCGAACAGGAACAGGCCGCGCGCTCCCAGCGGACCGGCATAGGCGAGGCCGGCCAGGATCGGGCCGATGATCGACCCGGCGGCCCAGACCAGAAGAAGGCCCGACGCGATGGCGGGCAGCTCCTCGACGCGTGAGCGGTCTGCGGCGTGGGCCACAGCGACCCCGTAATAGGCGAGAGACGCCGCGCCCCAGGCGCCGGCCAGAAGCGATCCGAGGAGCAATCCCGGAGCGGTGACCAGCGCAAGCACCAGAGCGGCGAGGCAGGCGAGCGCCGCCAGCGCCGCGATCACCAGACGACGGTCGACGCGGTCCGAGACCGCGCCGGCCGGCCATTGCGTGAGCATGGAGCAGAAATAGATCACCGCGATCACGATCGCGGCCGCGCCGGCGCCGAACGCCGGGTTCAGCCCTTCGGCCCAGATCGGGATGAAGGCGAGCAGGCCCGAATTCACCACGCCGGCCACGAAGACCGCGCCGGCGGCGGAGGGCGCGATCTCGAACAGGCGCAGCGGCGAGACCGTGTCCGATTGCGGCAGGGTGGGCTGACTGCGCCGGGTGAACACCACCGGCACCAGGGACAGCGCCAGGAAAATGCCCGCGATGATGAAGCCGTCGGTGAGATCGAAGGGCGGCAGCGCAATCAGGAAAGGTCCGGCGATCAGCCCGGCCCGGCCGAGGATCTGATAGACGCTGATCACCGCGCCGCGCCGTTCGGCGGGCGTGGCGTCGGCGATCCAGCTCTCCGACACCGCGAATATGCCGGCCGCGCAGACCCCGAATCCGAAGCGGGTCACGGTCCAGAAGGCGAAATCGCTGGACAGGGCCAGCATCAAGGTCACTGCAGCCGCGCCCCCGGCGTAGGCGGCGTAGGCCCGGATATGCCCGATGGTGCGGATCACCCAGGGCGCCGTCCAGGCGCCGGCCATGAAGCCGGCCGCATAGGCCGCCACCACCGCGCCGATGGCCACCGCCGACCACTCGGCCGCGTCCATGGCCAGCGGAAGGGCGACGCCCAGACTGCCCGCGGCGATCTGCAGGAAGACGATCGCCGCCATGACGGTCGCGACGTTACGGTAGACGAGCATGGGCGGGTCCGCGCGCGAGGGGTGTTCAGGGCTCGCCCGGTACAAAGCCATGCCCCGCGTGCGGGTTCAAGCAGGCTGAGCGCCTATCCCAGCCGCGACAGGCGCGCCAGGGCCCAGTCGATGGAGGCCGGCCCCGCCCCGCGTAGCGCCAGATAAACGCCGAGCGCACCCCAGGCGAGCGCGCTGGGCCAGGCTTCAGGCAGGACGAACAGGGCGTGCCAGAGCGCTCCTGCGGCCGTGGCGAGCCCGGCGAGCCGGGTCAGCAATCCCAGCGACAACGCCGCGCCGAGCAAAAGCGCGATGGTCAGAAGGAGCGCTGCGGCGAGGCCCGGCTCCACCAGGCCCATTGTCCACACCGAGGCGGCCAGCACCAGGCCCGGTTCGGGCTCGGTGAGGGAGCGCCAGTCCGCCCCGCGCCCGGCGTTGTCGAGCGCCCAGCCGAAATACTGCACCGCCAGAGCGGCGCGCATCAAAAGCCCGACCACCAAGTCGATCGGCGTCTCGCCGGGCCTGGGCCGGGGCGGACACACCAGGCGTCCCGACGCGCTCGGCCCGGCGGCCTCGCCGGACGCGGGCGCGTAGAGCGCTTTGAAGCGGCTGGGCTGTGTCATGACGCGTCTCCCCCCGCGCCATAAAGGCGCCGAGCGTGCCGCTGTTCAAGATCGGCGCCGCGCGCTCGGGCTCCGGAGTCACCCTTCGGCGACACCGGCCGACGGTCAGCCGCTGACCAGGTCGGCGATTTCGCCGGCTTCATGGGCGGCGCGTTCGGCCTCGCGCAAGGCGTGGCGGACCTGGCGCACCGCGCCGGCGGAGCGCGGATCGCCGCCGGGATCATGGGCGTCGCCCATGTCCATCTCCAGCCGGTGATTGCGGCGCACAATGCGGCGGCGCGGCTGGAAGTCCCGCAATGCGAGCAGGCCGAGCGCCTTCAGCAGGCGATAGGTCTCGGCGTCTTCGATCTCCTCCACCGGGCCGAGCAGGGCGCGCAGGCGCGCCACCAGCCAGGCGTCGGTGGGGCGCAGACGCCGGCCGCTTTCGCCGGCCTTGCCCACCGTGCGCGGCGGGACGAGGCGTCCGGGATGGGCTTCGGCCCAGCGCGCCACCGCCTCGCTGGCCTCCAGGGCTTCGGGCAGGAAGGCGCGCGCGGCCATGCGCTGCAAAGTGAGCGCGGCGACCGGGTTTGAGCTGACCCGGCGCAGAACGCCGCGGCCCGGCTCGTCGGGGCCGGCCGCGCGCAGCGCCCAGCTTTTGAGGCGCGGGTGCTCGCCGACCAGAGCGCGTCCGGCCTCTCCGGCGTTCAGGGTCTGCACCACGCCGAACAGGGCGCAGTCCGCCGTAGTGGGCCGTTCGCCGAACAGGAAGGGCGAGGAGGCGAGCGCTTCCTCCGCCGCGCCCAGGGCGGAGCTTAAGAGCTGTTCGATCTCGTCGCGGCGGCCGCGCTCCAGCCCGTATTCCTCGAGCTGTTTCAGCAGGCGGCGCCCGATCAGCCGCGCGGTGCGCCGCGGGGCCCGGCCGGCGTCGTCCGGCCAGGCCGTTTTCGCCAGCCGTTCTGCGGCCGCGGCCGGTTCGTCGGTCCAGAGCAGGAACGCCGCCGCCGGCGCCAGGCGCTGATCGGCCCAGGCCTCCACCAGATCGCAGGCGAAGCGCGCGGCGATGGAGGGCGGGCGCAGGCCGTCGCCGGGGATCGTATCGTCCAGCCGGTCGGCCATCTCGCGGGTGTCGTCCCAGGCGTACTGGTCGGCGGAGACCAGAAGCGGCGCGCCGATGCCGCGCAGGCGCGGACGAATCTCCGCGCGCGCCACCAGATGCGTCGCCGGCTTCTCCGCGAACGGCACGTTGCGCCAGCGCAGATAGGCGCGCGCCTTGTGACAGGCGGGCACGTCCGGCGCGGTGATCAGTGTGTATGAGCGCATGGCGGCCCCTGATGGTTTTCTTCATTCAGACGGGCACGCAACAATCGCGCACGCAGGTCGGTTCCTCCCCGGCATGGGCTGCGCGCCGCTTTCGCTGCGCTTGCAGCGCATCAGTGTGTTCCGTGTGCAACGCCTGGGAGCCGCCATGAGCTCGGATCTGATCGCCCCGCCAGCCGCCGCCGAAGCCGCTGAAAAAGGCCTCGCCCTGCGCCGTGAGCATGGACGCGGCGGCACAACGGTGGGCGTCGCGCGTGCCCGAGACCTGAAAAACCGCCGCCCGCTCTCGCCCGACACGGTGAAACGCATGCGCAGCTATTTCCGCAGGCACGCCGTTGATAAGAACGCCGACGGGTTCGGCGACGATGCGCAGCCCAGCGCAGGCTATATCGCCTGGCTCCTCTAAGGCGGCGACGCCGGACGCGACTGGGCGGAGAAGACGGTGAACGCGCTTGAACAATAGGCGGCTTCGGCCAAGCGCCGCCTTAACCGCCGAAGCGCTCGACGAGCTTCGCGGGGTCGTAGGGAATCGGCCGGCCGGGGCGGAACACCACGGCCAGGGCGGCGCCCACCAGCGCGAACGGCGCCCCGGCCAGCGCCAGCATGGCCGCGCCCTCAACCAGCAGCATATAGACGCAATAGCTCAGCGCCGCGGCGAACAGGACCGCACCCGCCCCGCTCATGATCAGCCGGAATTTCAGGCTCTGGCCTTCCACGAAGGCGATCTCGCCCGCTTGAGGAAGCAAGCCTTTGTGCAGGGCGACGAGCACGCGCTGAAAATCGCGCAGATTATCCACCCAGCCGCCGTTTTCCGCGCGCAGGCTGGAGAAGGCGATCTCGCCGCCGGGGCCAGTCACCCTGCAGACCACCACGCGCTGCTGCCCGGCGGGCTCCACCGCCATGCGCACCTCGCGCACGGAGTCGAGCGGGATGCGCCGCTCCAGCACCGCGCCGTTCCACGCCTCCAGCCGATCCTCGTACAGCCGGATCTCCAGGAGCGGGCTCAACGGCCAGCGCCGTTCGCTCAGGCTCGCTCTCTCGCCGCTCATGGGTCCCTCTTGCCGCTGAAGCGCGAACACGGCACGGTCGCGCCATGGCCGAAGTCCGCAAATTCCTGGTCGTCGCCGACGGCTCTGACGAAAGCCGCACTGCGGCATACTTCGCCGCACGCCGGGCGCGCAATACGTCCGGAGCGGTGACCATCCTGGCCGTGGCCCAGACCGAGGGCGGGTTCGAGCACTGGCTCGGCGTCGGCGAAGCCATGCGCACCGAAGCGCGCGACGCCGCCGAAGAAGCTCTCGACAGCCTGGCCGAGGACGTGGAGGGGGTCACCGGCGCGCGGCCCGAGCTGATCTTGCGGGAGGGCGAGTTGGCCGCCTGCCTGCGCAAGCTGGTGGAGGACGATCCCTCCATCGCCATTCTGGTGCTCGGCGCGGCGGCGAACGGAGAGCCCGGCCCGCTGGTCCAGGCGCTGGCGCGCCCGCGCGGGCTTTTCGAAAAGCGGCAGATCCCCGTCACGGTGGTGCCTGGCGGGCTGTCGCGCGAGGATCTGAAGGCGCTGTCCTGATCGGCCTGGAAAGACCGCAATCCGGCAAGGGTTGCGTGTCCGCCGGAGCGGCGCCACCTCTATCAGGGCGACAGACAGGACGGCCGCCATGTTCATCCAGACCGAAATCACGCCCAATCCCGAAACGCTGAAATTCCTGCCCGGGCGGGAGATCTCGCCGGACACGCCGCGCGATTTCGCCACCCCGGAAGCGGCGCAGAAATCCCGGCTCGCCCGCGAACTGTTTGCGGTCGAGGGCGTGGTCGGCGTGTTCGCAGGCGCCGATTTCGTCTCCGTGACCAAGGCCGAGGGCGTGGACTGGATCCATATCCGCCCCGCCGTGCTCGGCGCCATCATGGACGCGCTGGAAAGCGGCGAAAAGCTGTTCGAGGCCGGCGCCGGCGAGCCCGATCTGGACGAGGCCAAGAAAGACCCCATCGTCAAGGAGATCATCGAGGTGATCGACACCCGCGTGCGCCCGGCCGTGGCGCGCGACGGCGGCGACATCGTGTTCCAGTCCTATGACGAAAACAGCGGGATCGTCCATTTGCACATGCGCGGCGCCTGCGCCGGCTGCCCCTCCTCGGCGATGACCCTGAAAATGGGCATCGAAAATCTCCTGAAGCACTACGTGCCGGAGGTGCGGGGCGTGGAGGCGGTGGTCTAGCACACCGGTTTTTCACTGCGCCGCCTTTAAACCACCTGCGCTCCGCCCTACCCTCCGCGGCGATTTGAAACCGCACCGGAGCGCCGCCTTATGTCCGACGAGACCCTGAACGCCGAGCCGAACGAGGGGCAGCCCCTGGCCAAGCCCGATCGCCACGCCGTTCTTCCCGATCACAGCCTGGATCAGCTGTTCCGCGGCGCGCGGACCTTCTATTCCTGGGAGGACCGCGACGTCAGCGACACCACGCTGCATGCGCTTTACGAGCTGTTGCAATACGGACCGACTAGCGCCAACCAGAGCCCGGCGCGGTTTTTGTTTTTAAAAGGTGAGAGCCAGGAGAAGCTGCGCCCGCACCTGATCGAGCCGAACATCGAGAAGACGCTCACCGCGCCGGTGACCGTGGTGGTGGCCTGGGACTGGAATTTCAACGACAAGATCCCCGAACTGTTTCCGCACAATCCCGAAGCCAAGGACTGGTTCGCCTCCGATGAGGCGCGGTTCGAGAACGGGTTCCGGAACTCCTCGCTGCAGGGCGCCTATCTGATCATGGCGGCGCGTGCGCTGGGGCTCGACTGCGGGCCCATGAGCGGGTTCGACAAGGGCGGCGTGGACGAGACCTTCTTCAAGAACGATCCGCATATGGGCGCCTGGCGGTCGAACTTCCTGTGCAATATCGGCTATGGCACGAACGACAAGCTGTTCCCGCGCCTTCCCAAGCTGAGCTTCGACGCCGCGGCGAAGATCATGACATAGCCGACCATTCGGCGCGCACCTCGCCGTCGGTTTCGGCCGGCAGGCGCGCGCCGCGCTCGGCCTCGAACCGGCTGCGATCCAGCCGTGACAGCGCCCACACCGCCGCGCCGCGCACCAGGGCGCTGTCGTCGCCAAGGCGGGGTGTGACGGCGCTCGCGAGCGCCGGATCGCCGGAATTACCCAGCGCGATGAGCACATTGCGCACGAACCGGTCGCGCCCGATCCGCTTGATGGGCGAACCGCGGAAATAGTCCCGGAACGCCGCGTCATCGAGCGCCGCCAGCTCGGCGAGCTTGGGTCCCCTCAATTCCTCTCGCGGGTGAAACGCCGTTTCCTCGGTGACACGCGCGAACTTGTTCCAGGGGCAGACGGCGAGGCAATCGTCGCAGCCGTATATGCGGTTGCCCATGGCGGCGCGAAATTCGTGCGGGATGGGCCCCTTGTGCTCGATGGTCAGATACGAGATGCAGCGCCGGGCGTCGATCTGATAGGGCGCGGGAAAAGCGTTGGTGGGGCAGATGTCGAGGCACGCCCGGCACGAGCCGCAATGGTCGGTTTCGGGCGCATCCGGCTCCAGCTCGGCCTCGGTGAGCATGACGCCGAGAAACAGCCAGCTGCCGTGCCTCCGGCTCACCAGATTGGTGTGCTTGCCCTGCCAGCCGAGCCCGGATTTCGCCGCCAGCGGCTTCTCCATCAGCGGGGCGGTGTCCACGAATACCTTCACGGCCTGGCCCGTCTCCTCATGGAAGGCGCGCGCGAACCGCTTCAGGCGTTTCTTGATGAGGTCGTGATAATCCTTGTTCTGGGCGTAGACGCTGATCGCGGCTTCGTCGCGGCGCTGAAGGATTTCCAACGGATCGGCGTCCGGCCCGTAATCGAGCCCCACCACCACCGCGGATTTCGCCTCCGGCCACATGGCCGCGGGCCGCACCCGCCGCTCCAGCGTCTCCTCCATCCAATCCATGGTCCCGTGCCGGCCCTCGCTCACAAAGGTGCGCAGACTGTCTTCGGCCTCCCACGCCTCATCGGCGCGCGTGACGCGGGCCTCGGTGAAGCCGGCGTCGAGGGCGAGGGATTTGACCCGGTCGGCGAGGTGAAGACTATACGGGTTTCCCAATTTTGGCCTCGCAGACCGGTGTCGTGTATAAGTGGAGTGGTAGCGTGCGCCGCACTTCGGCTGGTGCTGTGACCTGAGGAATCTGGTGGAATCGTTACTGGCTTATATACATGAACAGCGCGGGGTGATAGCCGCGAACTGGCTTATTTTCCTAGCATTTGGGGCCGTCATTGCAATAGTCGCTTGGAAAATCTCAAGCTTCTCCTACGAACGGATCATCGCGCATAAAGACGCCACAATAGAACAGATTAGAGCGGCACTCGACGCTAAAGATGGAAACTCCACGCTTACAGAAATCGACAACCTAAAGGCTGAGGTTCTGGTCGCGAGGAAGGCTCTCTCAGACTCCGCGCCACGATCGATACCGGAGGAGATTACCGAAAAATTCACGTCGATTTTGCGAAATAATCCTGGCAGGGTAGAACTGATAATACACAACTTTGCGTCCGACGGTGAAATATTTGCGGGAGACCTTCAGAAATATCTGGAGGACGCCAAGTGGGCTGTAAAGCGCGACCACGGCATTGGACTTGACAGCGTTTATGATTACTTTGAGTTTTCTAAATGCGGTCTCGCTTTGGTTTTTGGAAGTGATTCGGCGATGACTGGGGCGCAGCGTGCGTTGAAGGACGCGATGGATTGTCTTGGTTTAGCGTACGAGGTTCGCACTGGATCGCATGGTGTCGATGCTGGCGCATTCGATGCTCTCTTGATAATTTTTCCCTACGTGCCCCAACCTAAAAATCCAGATCCTGATAGCCGTTCGCGGGCGGCATGCCGGGCAGGCGATCGGCCAGCAAGCCGCGAAACGCCGGGCGGCACTTGATGCGTTCATACCAGGCCTTGGCGGGCGGGAAATCGTCCCAGGGGACGTCGCCGAGATAGTCGATGCAGGAGAGGTGCGCCGCGGCCACGAGATCGGCGAGGGTGTAGCGCGGCCCGGCGAGCCCGTCGCGGGCGTCGAGAAGCCCGGTCATGTAATCGAGGTGCCAGCGCAGGAAATCGCGGCCGGCGCGTATGGCCTCCATGTCCGGCGCGCCGAGACCCTGCATGCGCTTTTCCAGCTTTTCATGCAGGAGGAAGGCGTTCACTTCGGCGTCGAACTTGCGGTCGAACCAATGGGCGATGCGCCGCGCCTCGGCGCGGTCGGCGGGCGAGCCGGGCAGAAGCGCCGGGTCGGGCTTGATCTCTTCAAGATATTCCAGGATCGCGCGCGCTTCGGCCAGGCGCACCCGGCCGCCGGGGGCGTCGTCCTCCAGCACCGGGGGCAGGCCGGCGGGGTTGAGCGCCAGCAGGCCTTCGGGCGCCTCCCAGAACCGCCAGCTCTCCAGCTCGAAGGCGAGCTGTTTCTCGGCCAGCGCCAGGCGGACCTGACGCGACCAGGGATCGAGGGGCCAATGGTGCAGAACGCGCATGGGCGGAGCCTAAACGCGTTCGCCCGCGCGCTTAAGCGGGCTGTGCACCGGTTAAAGCGTCTCGACGGTGAGATTATTGTTGGAGAAGACGCAGATATCGCTGGCGACCTTCATGGCCTTGCGCGCGATGGTCTCCGCATCCGCCTCATAGTCCATCAGCGCGCGCGCCGCGGCGAGGGCGAAATTGCCGCCCGAGCCGATGGCGGCGATCCCGTCTTCGGGCTCCAGCACGTCGCCCGCGCCGGTCAGCACGAAGCTCTCATCCTTGTCGGCGACGATGAGCATGGCCTCCAGCCGGCGCATATAGCGGTCGGTGCGCCAGTCCTTGGCGAGTTCGACGCAGGCGCGCGCCAGCTGGCCGGAATGGCTCTCCAGCTTGCCTTCAAGCCGCTCGAACAGAGCGAAGGCGTCCGCCGTCGCGCCGGCGAACCCGGCGATCACCTTGCCGCCCGAGAGCGGGCGCACCTTGCGGGCGGTGGCCTTCATCACCGTATTGCCGATGGAGACCTGGCCGTCGCCGGCCAGGGCCACCTTGCCGTTCTTGCGCACGCACAAAATCGTGGTGCCGCGCCAGCCGGGGAAGGTTTGGTCTTCGCTCATGGGCTCGCCCTTTCGGCGGCTGCTGGACTTAGGCGCGCTCGGTTTCCTCGGCGAACTGGCCGCCCTTGCGGTAACGCGCCAGATAGCCGGGCACGATCGCCTCGATGCTTTCGCGCTCCACGGCGAAGTCGGCGATCGTCCCCACGCCGCTCTCGGCCACCACGTTGTCTCGGCGCAGAAGCTTGACCTGGTCGCGGGTCAGGAAGGGCTGGACGAAGGGCAGCTTGCCGGTGATCTCGCCCATTACGCCCATGCCGTTGGCGGCGATGAACGGGATCGGGATCAGGACGCGCTTGCGCCCGGTGGTCTCCATGATGAATTCGAGGATCTGCTTGAAGGTGTAGACGCCCGGCCCGCCAAGCTCATAGGTCCGCCCCTGCGCCTCGTCCATCTCAAGCGCCTTCACCGCGCATTCGGCGACGTCGTCGCAATAGACCGGCTGGAATTTCGTCTTGCCGCCGCCGATCAGCGGCAGGGCCGGGGCGAAGCGGGCCATATCGGCGAACTTGTTGAAGAACTCGTCTTCCGGGCCGAATACGATGGAGGGGCGCAGGATCACCGCGCCGGGAATGGCGGCGCGCACCGCCTGTTCGCCCAGCGCCTTGGTCTTGGCGTATTTGGAGCTGGAGGTTTCATCCGCGCCGATGGCGGAGATGTGCACCATCTTTTCGATGCCGGCGGCCTTGGCGCATTCGGCGACCAGACCCGCACCCTTGTGCTGCAGGGCGTCGAAGCTCTGCTTGCCGGCTTCGGCGAGGATGCCGACCAGATTGATCACCCCGTCCGCGCCGTCCACCGCGCGCTCCACCGAGGCGCGGTCCTTCAGATTGGCCTGCACCAGCTGGATCTGGCCCACCACGCCCATGGGGCGCAGCTCGCCCGCCAGATGGGGCCGGCGCGTGGCGGCGCGCACGCGATAGCCGGCCTTGGCCAGCCGGCGCACCACATAGCGTCCGATGAAGCCGGACGCGCCGAACACGGTGATCATCTCGTCGCGCAACTGCATGGTGGACCTTCCATGGAAACAACGGCGCCCCGCACCGCTTCATCTAGTCGTCGCGCGCCGGTAGACCAAAAAAGATCGGGCCTGTCCATGCGGCCCGGCGCGCCGGCGCGGCGTCGATGCACATGGCCCGCGCAAGGACGTTGACAGGCGCGGGCGCTTGGAACTATCACCCCCGCTCCTACACCGGCCCAGGTGGCGGAATTGGTAGACGCGCTGGCTTCAGGTGCCAGTTCCCGTATGGGAGTGGAAGTTCGAGTCTTCTCCTGGGCACCATTTAATGGCATTATGTAATTGTTTTCTTTGTTTTTTTCGGGCCGGGGTCGTTTTATATCCCCCGAAATATCCCCCTTTGCTCAGTTACAGTCGCTCGTTCAGACCGACTTCGCCTCTCTGAAATGACAGAACCAAGGAAGCATAGTAGCCTGCGCTAAGGGTCTTCAGCGGCGAGGCGACAGATGGATCTCACACAGCTTCTTTTGTTTGCGGTAAGTTCAGGCGTCTTAGCGCTTCAGGCAGAGCCTCCATCTCCCAATTGGGAAAGCCGCAGCTCAACCGATGCATTCACCGGGGCTGAACAGCAATTTCTTGAGAATGCTGGCGAGATAATCGCCGGCGAGCCTGGCGACACACAGTTGGTTTTTAGGCGCTCCGGCGAGACAGCGGAACTTTATTGGGTGTCCTCGCACGCATATATCTGTGAGCCAGACTTTGAGGTTCGGTTTGGTGATAATGAACCTGAACGCATCCGGGGAAATCTGTCCACTGACCGAGACGCGATTTTCTTCGCACAGCCTTGGTATGTGCTCGCAAGAATGGTGGAAGAAGGCCAACTTTTGATCCGCTTATCTGACCATTGCGGAAATCAATCTGTAGCCCGCTTTTCGGGGAGTCCGGCCGATTTTCTTCCAGAATTATCGGTTCTTTCAGACAGCACAGGATGGTCTATAGATCAAAATGGCTATCTCACTAAAAATGCTGAAGGCATTCAGGTAAAATTCCGTCGCCTAGCCGATGGTCGGCCAGACTTCTCGATAACACTTGAACGGCCAGATTTGCGCGGCCAACGCATTCCTAGACGGAATTACTCAGCGACCCTAGAAGTTGCCGGTGAACTATTCCAAGCCGAAACTCTGTTTACCTCGGAGATGCAGAATAACCGAGTGCGCAGCGACGGAGGTATATTAATAAGCACGGAGAATATTGGCTTCGATAATATTCGGGATGCCCTCGAAACATCTCCTATTTTACTTATCGAATTTCAAGAGCGTTCGTATTCTATCAACTTGGAGGGATTTGAACGCGCATTTTCTCTTGGATAAAACCGTGCGTAAGGTATTAGACGACCGTACTAATGGGTTTAACGCATTCGTGGATCGTTATCACGGCCGCTTCCATATCGCCGCGCATCATCGCCCGCACCGCATTCGTGGCGGGGCTGTCCTTCGCCTTGTGCTGGAGGTCATCGCCCGCCGCGATAAGCCGGGCTTCCAACGCCTCAAACCTGCGCCAGAGGTCCGCGCTCGCCAGTGCCGGGTCCGCCGGCTCGATTAAGGCGCGGGCGTTTTCCAGCCGGGTCACACGCGTTTCAATGAATCTCATAGGGCTAATCTCCAGCGCTTCACAGGTGCATGTCCGTCAGCATGTCTTTCAGCTCTAGGCGCGCCTCGGCTTCCGCATCGTCGCCTTGCGCCTTCGCCGCCCTTAGCCGGTCGAGTGCGCTCCGCATCTCAGGCGTCAGGGTTTCAGCCTCTCTCGGCTTGGCGGCCTCCAGCCGGTCGAGTCTCTGCCGCAACGTCATTGCGCGTGCCCTTCAAGAGCCGAGATACGCGCCTCTAGTTCTGACGTTTCCAGCGTCCGCCTGAACGTCTCCACCAGCCCCATAATATGCGCGCCTTCGGTCGGCGTGAGGTCGCCGGACGCAACCGCCCTTAGAACCGCACCGGCGGCCTTCGCCGCATCCGCCGCCGATGTCATGGAGGGGAGCGCGAAAGATACGGGCGCATCCTTCCTGGGCGGCGCGATGCGCTCCAGGCAGAGCCGCAGCGCAACAGTGTCACCGCCCAGCGCGAGGTCCACCGCCCGGCGGGTCAGAGCTTCGGCCTCGCCGTCCAGCAGCGCCAGCGCCGCCTGCGTCGCCTTGTGGCGCGCGCCGGTTGGCTTGCCGGGGTTGCCGGGGGCGAACCGCCCTGCACCGTCGCGGCCCGTTTTCTGCCCGCTTTTACCGTTCATTTTCGGCCTGCCTCCTAGCCGCCATCAGCGCCGAGAGGTCCGCGTTGGACAGCCCTTGCGGAAACGTGCCCGCCGCCTTTGCCGCCTCCAGCCGCTCGACAAGGTCGGCCGGCAATTCCAGTGCAGGCGGGTCCACCGGGTCCGGGCGTGTCTGCTCCAGCTTTTGAAGTCGTTTTTTCATCGTCATTGGATCTCTTTCACGCTCGCGTGCCCCAGCGGCCCCATGTTCACCAGCCCGGCGGCGCGCAGCTTGGCTTCGGCCTGCCAGGCCCGCGTCACACCCCAGCCAAGCGCCATCGCGGCGGCGCCATAGGTGAGCGGCCCGCGATGTCGCAGACAGTCGAGATAGGCGCGCGCATCGGCGTCCAACCTATCGGCCGGCGCGGCGTCCGGGTCGGCCTCTGCTCCGCCGGACAAAACTGACTTTACCGACAAAACCGGCGGGCGCTGGGGTTCTGTCGGTTCTGTCAGTTTTGTCCCGGCCTCATTGGCCTGTCTCGCCGCCTGTAACCAGCGCGTCATTGCACCGCCCCATGAACAGCAGGATTGACCATGAATAGACGGGGCGGGCGTCCGCCTTGCGGCTGGGCTGGCTGGTCAATGGGGCGGATGATGTCGCCATCCTCCAGCAGCGCCAGGGCGGGATTAAGCACCGCCGCCGAGCCCAGCCCGGCACGGTCCAGACGTTGAAGCTCGCGCGAACTGAAGCGCTCCCAGCGGTGTTCGCGCAGTATCGCCACCAGCCGCCGCGCCGCCCGTTCGGCTTTCGGCGTCGCCGCATCTGCATAGGCCCGGCGCGCCATCGGCAACAGGTAAGATTCGACTAGATGCGCCGCCCGTCCGAAATGCTCCACCGTGATTGCGTCCGGTTCGTCAGCGCCGTCCGTCGCCCAGTCGAGATAGCCGAGCACCAGCGCCAATCGCGCCGTCAGTCCAGGGAGCTTGCCCACGAATGACAGCATCAGCCCTTCGGCCCCGGCTTCCCAGTCCCGCACGGCCAGCCTGAAATCATCCATCAGCTCGCGCGCGCCTTCCGTGAAGGGGATAAACCAGGGGCGAGATTCGCCGTCTTCATCGGTCACAAGCTTTAAGGTCAGCAGCTTCCCCAGCGCCGCATCCATCAGCGTTTCATCCGCCCATGCACACGGACGGCGCAAGGGTGCAGGGTCCGGCCAGATGGGCAGGAAGCGCGCCAGCAGCCCGTCATCGTCAGACTTGAACAAGAGCGTCTTTAGCCGGTCCGGCTGGATACCGCCGAGCACGCCAATAGACAGGCGGTCTATGGTGAGCGGTTCGCGGCCCATGCGCTCCACCGTGTAGGAACGCCCGCCGAACGCCTCCAGCCAGAACGGCCTGTCAGAGCCCCCGCCTGAATAGCGCGCCATGCCCTCCAGCCAGCCGGCCAGTTCGTCCCGCATCTGAAGCGTACCGCGCGGCTGGGCGGCCAGGATTGCGCCCAGCCTTTCAATCGTGGAATCGTTGACCACGAGGCGGGGGATATGCGGGGGCGGCCCTGCGTCGCAATCGGCTGGCCTGTCCGGCGGGGTGTCGCCGGCCTTGATTGCGGCCTTCACCGCCTCTTTCCAAGTCTGGTCTGCCAGCTTGGCGACTTCGGCCTTTTCGATCCAAGCCGCGCGTTCCGCTTCGGCCGCTTCACGCATAGGGCGTTCGGCCTTTCGCAGCGCGGCAAGCGCCGCATCTATCGCCGGGCTCTTTCCTGCGCTGGGCAGTCCAACGGCCATCGTCCAGATAACCGGCGGCTCCGCCCAACCCTGCCAGGGTGACGCCCAGCGCGTGTTTCCGATGGTCGCGCCGGTCACGGCCATCAGAGCCGCGAACACATAGTCAGCGGGCGCCCCCTTGGAGTCCGCTGCGCTTGCAATCCAGTCCGCCAGACGCGGCCCGAGCACGTCGCGCAGGGGCAAAGCCGGTGCTGGGGGAAGCTCGCTCCGCAAAAGGCGCTGGTCCGGGTCCGGCCATGACGGGGTGAAGGGCGTTTCGGTCAGCCTCGGCTGGGCGGTCATACCGTCACCGCCTTTCCGGCCAGAACATCATTGAAGTCCCGTCCGTCTCCAGGGTCTGCAATCGTCACCCGCCAGCCTAGCGCGTGCGCCCGCTCCGCCAGGGCGCGCGCCGCAGCGCGGCCTGCATCATCGCCATCGCTCGCCACTGTCAGATTGCCCCGCTGGTCAGGCAGGCGCAGCCCACGAAGGCCCGAAGTCGAAAGCGCCGCCCAAACCGCCGCAGGCCCGTCCAGAAGCCCGCTCAGAAGCGAAAGCGCCGTTTCGACTCCCTCCGCCACCACCAACCGCCCCGGCCCGTCAGCGAGCCTTACAGCGCCCCCAGCGCAGCGCCCGAGCATCGCCTTGTCCGGGGTGATGTCCGCCTTGCCCGAGCCGTCCGGGCGCAGATAGGTGCGATGCACCGCGAAGCCGTCACCGCCCTCCACCAGCGCCACCAGCGCGGGCAGGCGTACGCCCATTGCGCCGTGATATGCGGCAGGATGAAAGCGCAGGGTTTTGGGCAAGGGGGCGCAGCGGATGCCGCGCCCCTCCAGATACCGCTGCGCCGGGGTGCCCACGATGGGGCGCGATTCATTCCAGAGCCTTCCGGCCCGCCGCGCCCGCTTGGCGATGTCGGCCAACCGTTCGGCTTCGCGCTGGGCGGCCCGCGCCGGGTCAGGCGGCTGATATGCGCCAGGGCGCAATCCAGCCGCCGCAAGGATGTCCACGAAGGCGCAGCCGGTCTTCTTGCAATCGAGCAACAGCCCAGCCTGCCCGTCCGCCAGGGTCAGGGCGTTCTGGTCGCGCCGCCGGTCCGGCTGGCATACCGGGCACGCAGCCGTGCCATACTGCCCTGCCCAGCGCCCGCCCAGCTCCTGTGTCAATTCCTGCGCCCCGGTCATGACGCTTCCACCCGGCGCAAGTCTGCACGTAAGATGTAACGACCATGACGGCCCGGAAAATCGCCGCCATGTTCTTCATCGCGGGTGTCAATCGGAACGCCCGCCCGCCGCAGTCCATGGACATAGGCCGACCACCTGGGCGCTGGGCGCTCACGCGGCGTGATACCCTGTGCCCCGGCTTCAGCCAGCCTTTCCAGAGTCCAAAGTTCGCGCCCTGTCGCCGTCACCTTGAACGGGCGTCCGCTTTCATGCGGGATGACGATGTATTGAACCCGGCGGCGCTGGCGCTTGGGCTTGGTTTCAGTTACTGAAGGGGTGCCGGCCGTATCCATGGAAGGCAACCCCGCCCCGGTCGCGCCCGCCAGCGCGCCGGGGTTTTTCATGTGCTCGCTCATGACTACGCCGCCTCGCGCAAAGCGGTCAGGCGCGCGTCAATTTCTTCATCCGGCCAGTAATTGCGCCCGCCCAGTTTGATGGGCTTGGGCAGGCGTCCGGCTTGGATGTCGAGATACACCGCCGAGCGGCTTCGGCCGCCGAGCTTGGTGCGCAGTTCATTGAAGGTGAGATATTTCATCGGTCCGTCCTTTCGTGGTTGGGACGGTCCGAGAATGACTATGCGCGTTGGGACATGGAGCAGACGTGTCCCAACTAACTTTCGTCAGCGGGTTTTTGGCGGTGGCGATGCCAGAGCTTCCGGTTTGCCTCAGCTGACTTGCCGATGCCTTCGCCTTTGCCGGGCTTGTACGTCAACTCCGCAGCATGACTAACAGATTTGCCTTGCATTACGTACCGGTGCATTTCCTTCAACACTTGGAGTGTTCGCGGCGCAGTTTGCCCGCGCCTCTGGTCGGCGTTCCGGTCCACGCCATCAACCAGCGTCCGGCCGGCATAAACGATGCGCCCGAGGTCAAACTCAACGGTGCCCTGTTCCCATTGGTGAGCTAGGGCAAGCGCATAAGAAACCGCTCTCCCAGCCATTTCTGCTTCCATTGCGCGCCGCGTCTGCCAAGCAAGTCTGAGCAAGGCCGCCGCCCACTCCAACTTTCCGTCTAACGGGATTCCCATAGCTCGCGGCATGTCCCACGGAGGCGAGGCCGTAAGAATCGTTCCGCGATGATTTATGTGTGAATATCCCGGTACCTCTCCGTCCACGAAAGTCCGGTCGGGAGAATCCCATCGCGCCCACTGTCTCTCTTTTTCACGCATCGGCCTCCATGATTCGCCGCGAAATCGAACGAAGCCATATGCGCGGGATAGACCAAGCTCACGTTCAAGAATTGCCCACGCTTCGTTTTCTGCTGTTTGTACGAATGCTTCAGCGTTTTCCGGGGTACCGAGAATTGCACGCTCCTCGGCAGCGGATTTACGCAAATTCTCAATTTCTTGTTCGGAGTATTCCCTCTGGGATTCGGGCATTTCACGGCCGAATGTATATAGGCCGCCACGCTTCGGCTGTTTTATCTTCGGCATGTCATCCGGCCCCCGCCAGCTTCACCACCTGCCCGGACCCACCAATTACATGGCCGGCCCAGCGCTCCATCAGGATGCGGCGCTGGTCCAGAAAGTCGGTCCGCCGATAGGCGCGAACCACGGCGCTATCCGCGACGTGCCCAAGGCAGGTTTCCGCGACTTCGTGCGGGGCGTCAGTCGCTTCGGCCAGCCAGTCGCGCATCGTAGAGCGGAATCCATGCGGGCGCGCCTCCAGCCCGGTCCGCTCCATGAACCGGCTTATAGCCATATCGCTGATAACGCCCTTGCGCGCACCGGGGAAAAGGAAGCCGTCGCGGGCAAACGGGCGGGCGGCCTCGATAACGCGCAGCGCCTCGCTGGTTAAGGGCACGCGAAAATCAGATGTCTGACCGCGCCGGCCCTTCATCGCCTCGCCGGGCACGGTCCACACGTCGCCGTCAATCTGGTCAATGTGCAGCCCGCGCGCTGGAGCGGAGCGAACGCCTGTCAGGATGATTAGGCGCAGGCACAACTGCACCGGGCTCGCCTCGGTAAGACTGCCATAAAATCCGGGCACGTCAGCCCACGCCATAGCTGGAACGTGTTTGACGACGTGGCGAGACTTGCCCAACAGCGCCTTGGCCTTTTCGGTCGCCAGCAAATCAACATCCAGCCCCAGCGCCGCCGCATGGCGCAGCACGATTCCCAGCCGGTTAAGCGCCTTGCGTGCGGTGTCGGCCTTGGCGTGCCAGAGCGGGGCGAGCGTGTCGCGGATGTCGCGCTGGTCAATGTCGGTCACGGGCACCCCGCCCAGCTTGGGCAGGACGTGAATTGTGAGAGGCGACAACCAGCGCCCGGCCTTACCGTCGCCTTTCAGCTCCGCCTTGCGCGCCTCGAATGCGTCTTCTGTCAGGACTGCCAGAGTGATGTCCTCGCGCCGTGCGGCCCGTTCCTCGGCGTTACGTTCCTTGATGGGGTCGCGGCCTTCCTGCGCCACGCTCCGCCAACGGTCCGCCATGGTGCGCGCCTGGGCGAGGGTCAGCGCGGGGAAGCCGCCCAGCCCCATTTCACGGCGCCGCCCATGGATGAACACGCGCAGCACCCATTGCGCCCCGCCGTCTCCACGCCGGATAAGCCAGAGCCCGCCGCCATCGCAGTGCTTGCCCGGCGGGGCTGTCTTCACAAAGGCAGGCGAAAGCCGGTTTCGAGCGCGCATCCTATCCCCCGTTTTATCCCCCTTAGCTTATTGGATACCCCCGGACACGTCCAGACAGTTCCGGGCAGGGTCAGCCCTATTTTAAAGGGGGATGCGAGCAGGAACGGACATATTAAAACATGCAAAAACAATGGGTTGGTGCGTCTCCTGGGCACCACTTTTTTCATCTCTTCCCTCACTCCGTTCAGTCGGTCCTCGCTTGCGCTGCGGGCGGGGGGCGTCCTTGCGAACCCTGACGGGTTCGGGGCTCGCGGTGGCGGTGCGGCGATTTCGGAGCTGACCCGTCCCTGACACGCGCCGGTCGCGCGGCTGTGGTACGCTTCAAGGCGGACACGGGAAGACAGGTCATGGCGTTTCGGAAAATTTTGGCGGCGAGCGCAGCGGCGGCGGCCGTGACGGTCGGCGCGGTCCTGGCGCCGGGCGAGGCGGGGCCGACCCCGTTCTTTCTCGATCCGGCCTTCCTGACGTCGTCGGCCTGCGGCGGCGATCAAGGCCCGGGCGGCGCGCGGCTCGCCTTTCTCAGCGCCGCTTCGGCGTTCGCCCAGGCGCCGCAGGGCGGCGCCGGCGCCGCCCGGCTGTCGGTCGCAACGCTTGACGCCGTCCACCATGACATCGGCGCGGCGAGCGCCGAGGCGCAGCGCGCCTTCGATGAAGGCCTCGCCTATACATTCGGCTTCAACCATTCAGAGGCGGTGCGCGCTTTTCAGGCGGCGCAAACCCTCGATCCCGCCTGCGCCCTGTGTTTCTGGGGCGAGGCCTATGCGCTGGGAAGCAATATCAACGCCGGCATGACGCCGGAAGCCGGCGTGCGCGCCCGCGCCGCGCTCGATCAAGCGCTTGCGCTGGGCGCGGCGAATCCTATCCAGACCGCCCTCATGGACGCCCTGGCGGCGCGGTATGAGCCGACGCCCGAGGGCGAAATCAACGAGAACGCCGCCGCGTTCGCCGACGCGATGGACGCGGCGGCGCGCGCCTACCCGGAGAGCGATCTCGTCGCGGTCCTCGCGGCCGAAGCGAACATGACCAGCCAGCCCTGGAATTATTGGGAGGCCGACGGCCGCACGCCGATCGGGCGCACGGCGCGCACGGTCGAGCTTTTGGAGACGGTCCTGGCGCGTGCGCCGGATTATCCTCCGGCGATCCATCTTTACATCCATATCACCGAAGCCTCCTCCGACCCGTTCCGCGCCGAGGCGCCCGCCGACCGGCTGGCGGCGCTGACGCCGGAGCTGGGCCATCTGGTGCACATGCCGTCGCACACCTATTATCGGCTCGGTCGCTGGGAGAAATCGCGCGATCACAATATCGCCGCGGTGGAGGCCGACGCCGCCTTTATCGCCGGCGGCGGGGCCTCGCCGCTCTATCGATACGGCTATTATCCGCACAACATTCATTTCGCCCTGACCAGCGCGCTCATGGGCGGGGACGGCGAGACCGCGCTCGCCATGGCCGAACGGCTGCGGGAGGCGCTGCCCGCCGACATGGCGACGCTGGCGCCCTGGGTGACCGTGATCCGGGCCGCGCCCTATTACGCGGCGGCGCGGTTCGAGAGGCCGGATGTGATCCTGTCGCTGCCCGATCCGGGCGCGGACATCGTCTTCGAGCAGGCCGCCTGGCGCTATGCGCGCGGCGAAGCGCTGGCGGCCAAAGGCGACGCCGCCGCGGCGCGCGCGGAGGCTGACGCGATCGCCGCTCTCGCCGGCGACGCTCAGATCCGCGCCCTGGACGCCGGTTTCGTCGCCGCCAGTGACGTGCTCGCCATCGCCGAAGCCACGCTGCGCAGCCGCGCCGCCGCGGCCGACGGCGATCTGAAATCGGCCGTCGCCCATATGGAGGACGCCGCCGCGCGCCAGATGCGCATGGCCTATATGGAGCCGCCCTGGTGGTATTATCCGGCCAAGCAGAGCCTCGCCGCGCTCCTCCTGCGCGACGGCCAGCTTGACCGCGCCGAACAGCTGTTCCGTGAAAGCCTGATCGACAGCCCGAACAACGCCTGGGCGTATTACGGGCTGGAGCAGACCTATCGGGCCATGGGGGACCGGGCGCTCGCGCGCCATGCGCGGCTGCAGTTCGACCGCGCCTGGCTGGGCGGCCGCAACCGGCCGAACCTGGAGACGCTCTGAGCGGGCCGCGTTCGGCGTGAAACCATTCGCGGTGAGCGGAGTCTCTCTCCCATGCTCTATTACGCCATAGGAGACGTCCACGGCTGCGCCGACGCGCTGGAGACGCTGCTGGCGAAGATCGCGCGGCACAAGCGCACGCATCATGAGCGGCGCGAGCACCGCATCGTCATGCTGGGTGATTTCGTCGACCGGGGACAGGACAGCAAGCGGGTGCTTGAGCTGTGCATGGCGCTCGACCGCGACGGCCATGTGGTGCTGCCCGGCAATCATGATCAGATGATGCACGAGGCCCTGGCCATGCGCTCCGGCGAAGCCGAGCGGAGCGCCGCCCATTGGTGGATCAACGGCGCGAAGCAGACGCTGAAAAGCTACGGGGCGACGCGGCTCTCCGCCTCGCGGCCCTGGCGCGCCTTCGACGCCGTGCCGCAGGACCATCGCGATTTTCTGACGGTACTTCTGGAGGAGCGGCCGGTCTATCACCGCGACGAGGCGGACGGGCTGTTCTTCGTCCACGCCGGCGTGCGCCCGCACAAGCCGCTCGACGCGCACACGATCGAGGAATTGCTGTGGAGCCGCGATCCGGATTTTTACGGCGACGCCCCGGTTCCCTGGGTGGAGGGCTTGCGCGTGGTGCACGCCCATACCCCCGGCGACGGGCCCGAAGTGCGCGCGGGCCGGGTCGGGCTGGACACCGGCGCTGTGTATGGCGGCCGGTTGAGCGCGGGGGTGTTCCTGGACGGATCCCTCGAAGAGGTGCTCAGCGTCGGCGGCCTGGCCTAGGCGGCGGCCAGCACCCAGTCGCGCGCGGCCTCCACCGTGGCGAACGCCTGGACCCGAACCGCGTAGGGGAAGCTGACCGTCTCGATCAGCATCATCGCTTCGGTGCGCGGCTCCTCCGACACGAAGCCGCAGCGCTTCGGCGCGATCTCCTCCAGCGTCTGCTCGACTGAATCGATGAGGTCCGCCGGGGAATAGCCGGGCGTGGAGCGGCGCGCGTCCAGCACGACGCCGATCACCGGCGCTTCCGCAGTCAGCTCCAGGAGCTTGGTGCGCGCGGCGGCCAGATCGGCGCGGCCCACCGTGCCTTCGAAACTCAACGTGAGAAGGCCGAGCGCGTCTTCGAAGCGGACATGAACCGAGCGCGAATAGGTGGAGGCATCCATGGCGGAGACGTCTTTGCGCAGCTTTTGAACGTGTTCACGGAGCGCCCCCTATGCGCCGTTCCGCCCCAGGACGAAACCCTCAGATGCAGCGGGCCGCCATGCGAAAACGCCTGCGCGTTGACGCGGGCGCGCGAAAGCTTGATAGGTGCTGGGGTCTTAACGGCCGCGCACCGGCGCCGAACCAGAGCTGCGATTTCTCCATGACCATCCATCTGCACAAGGGCGACCTGCCCGCCGATCTTGATCTGGGCGCGCGCGTCGCGGTGGACACCGAGACCCAGGGCCTGTCGCTGGTGCGCGACCGGGTGTGCCTGGTGCAATTGTCTGCGGGCGACGGCGACGCCCATATCGTGCAGCTGGACCGCGCCGGCTATGACTGCCCCAATCTGAAGGCGCTCCTGGCGGCGGCCGACGTGGAGAAGATCTTCCATTTCGCCCGCTTTGACGTGGCGGTGTGCCTGCGCGATCTGGGCGTGGAGACCGCGCCGGTCTTCTGCACCAAGATCGCCTCGAAGCTGGTGCGCACCTATACCGACCGGCATGGCCTGAAGGACGTGGCGCGCGAGATCGCCGGGGTCGAGCTGTCCAAGCAGCAGCAAAGCTCGGACTGGGCCGCCGCCGAACTCAGCGAGGCGCAGCTCGCCTACGCCGCCTCGGACGTTCTGCACCTGCACGCCATCGCCGACGGGCTCAAAGCCATGCTCGAGCGCGAAGGGCGCATGGAGATGGCGCGCGCGTGCTTCGAGTTTCTGCCCACCCGCGCCAAACTCGATCTGGCGGGCTGGCAGGAGATGGATATTTTCGCGCACTCGTGACGGAGCCGGCCTTGAGCGCAGCGACCGCAGACTTCGCCGACGTCAATCTGATCGGCTTGCGCCGGGCCAAATCGCTCGCCGGGGCGCGCCGACGTTCGCGTCTGGTGAAGGTGCTGCGCGTTGCGCTGCTCGTCGCCATCGCCGCGCTCGGGGCCAACGCCGCGATCCAGATCCTGCTGTCGGGTCCCGGCGAGATCGAGCAGCCGCTGGTCGAGCTGACCGGGGGCGAGCGCATCGTCAATCCGCGCTTCACCGGCCGCGACGAGAGCGGCCAGCCCTTCGTGGTCACCGCCTTGTCCGCCGCACGGCGCGCCGAAGGCCTTGGCGCGATCGCCGATCTGGAATCTCCGTCCCTCGACTACGCCCTGGTCGAAGCCGGCGCGGAACAGGCCTCCACGGTGCTTGCGGCGACCGGCGTGTTCGACGAGACCGAGCAGAGCCTTCTGCTTCGAGAGAATGTGGAGCTTCGCACCCGTTCGGGATATGTGTTCACGACCGAGGAGGCGCTGATCCGCCTTAATGAAGGCGTCATCAGCGGCGAACAGGGCGTCTACGGCGAGGCGCCCTGGGGGGCGGTCCGCGCCGGACGCTTCGAGGTGCACGACGACGGACGACGGATTCGTCTGGAAAACGGCGTGCGCACGAGGCTCTATGTCGACGACGACGCCCGCGACGCGCCTTGAGGAGGGCCCCGCAATGATTTCGAGCATTTCCACCGCGCTGGCCGGGTCGGCCGCCGCCATCGCGCTCGCCGCCTCGGCGCTCGCCCAATCCGCGCCGGGCCAGGGCCCGATCGACATCAGCGCCGACAATCTGGACGGCTATGACCGCGAAGGCCGGGTGGTGTATTCCGGCGACGTCAATGCGCTGCGCGGCGACACGCGGCTGCGCTCGGACCGCCTCGAGGTGCTCTTCACCCCGCGCGAGGGTGCGGGAGGGTTCGGCGACATCCGCCGCATCATCGCCACCGGCGACGTGTTCTACGTGACGCCCCAGGAGATCGCGCGCGGGGATCGCGGCGTCTACGATCTGGAGGCCGGCACCATCACGCTGGAAGGTTCGGTGGTGCTGACCCAGGGCTGCAACGTCTCGACCGGAGAGCGCCTGGTCGCCGATCTCGACGGCGGCTCGGCGCGGCTTTCCGGCGGCGGCGCGGGCGAAAGCCAGCGCGTGCGCTCGGTGTTTTTCGAAGACTCCGAAACCCGCGCCGCGGCGCCGGCGCCGGGCGAATGTCCAGACCCGGTCATTCCCGGCGACGGTCCGCGGCCGTTCGAGCCGCAGAACTGATCCGCTTCACCAATTCTTAGCTGTAAGGGGGCCAGTATGGCCGAAACGGCGAGCAGGCCGGCCGATCCCGCGCCGGCCCCGTCCGGGAAGGACGGCGTCCGCGTCGAAGGTCTGGCGAAACGCTATGGCCGCCGGCAGGTCGTCAAGAACGTCTCCTTGTCGCTGAAACGCGGCGAGGTGGCGGGGCTTCTCGGACCGAACGGCGCGGGCAAGACCACCTGCTTTTACATGATCACGGGCCTGGTGAAGGCCGACAGCGGAACCATCATGCTCGACGGCGAGACCATCACCGAGCTTCCCATGTACCAGCGCGCACGGCTGGGCATCGGCTATCTGCCGCAGGAAGCCTCGATCTTCCGCGGGCTGTCGGTCTACGACAACATCGCCGCCGTGGCCGAAATCGCCGAGCCGGACAGGAAGCGTCGCGCGGCGCTGGTGGAGCAGCTTCTTGAGGAGCTGCACATCCAGCATATCAAGGACAGCCCGGCCATGGCCCTGTCGGGCGGCGAGCGCCGCCGGGTGGAGATCGCGCGCGCCCTGGCCGCGCAGCCGAGCTTCATGCTGCTGGACGAGCCGTTCGCGGGCATCGACCCGCTGGCGATCGCCGACATCCGCGACCTGATCGAATATCTCAAGGGGCGCGGCATCGGCATTCTGATCACGGATCACAATGTGCGCGAAACGCTGGAGATCTGCGATCGCGCCACGATCATCCATGACGGCGAGGTGCTGTTCGAAGGCGCCCCCGACGACGTGCGCGCCGACGCCAATGTGCGCCGGTATTATCTCGGCGAGCGGTTCAACTAGGAGGGCGAATGGCGGGGCTCGGTCAAAAACTCGAGGCGCGCCAGGGCCAGGGGCTCGTCATGACGCCCCAGCTGCAGCAGGCGATCAAGCTGCTGCAGCTCAACAATATGGAGCTCACCGCCTTCGTGGAGGAGGAGCTGGAGCGCAATCCGCTGCTGGAACGCGACGAGCGCGGAGACGCGCCCGAGCCTGAGCGCGCCGAGCCGGATCCCGCCGCTTCGCAGTCCGAAGAGCTGTCTTTCGATACGCCGGGCAAGGCCGACGAGGCCTTGGACGCCGACCGCGAGGCCATGTACTCGGATTCCAAGGCCGACATGGCGGGCGCGGACGCCGGCGGGTCGGTGGACTGGACCCGCGCCGGCAAGGGCGGCGGCGGGTTCGACGGCGAGGAGTTCGACGCGGCGGCCAACGCGACGCGCGAGAAGACCCTGCGCGAACACCTGCATGATCAGCTCGCCGAGATCGCGTTGTGCGCCTCCGACCGCATGATCGCGGCCCATCTGATCGATCTGGCGGAAGACGACGGCTATTTCCGCGCCGACCTCGCTGAGACCGCACACCGTCTCGGCGTGACGCGCTCGGAAGTCGAGGCGATCCTCGACCGGTTGCAGCAGTTCGAGCCGGTCGGCGTGATGGCGCGCTCGCTTCAGGAATGCCTGGCGCTGCAGCTGAAGGAGCGCGACCGGCTGGACCCGGCCATGGCCGCGCTGGTGGACAATCTTCCGCTTCTGGCCAAGCACGATTATGCCGGCCTCAAGGCCGCCTGCGGCGTCGACGGCGAAGACCTCACCGACATGATCGCCGAGCTGAAGCGCCTCACCCCGAAGCCGGGCCTCGGGTTCGGTTCGGACAACACGCGCGCCGTGGAGCCCGACGTCACCGTGCGCGAGCGCCCCGACGGCGGCTGGGCTGTGGAGTTGAACACCGACACCCTGCCGCGCGTGCTGATGAATAATCGCTACGCCGCCCAGATCTCCGGCGCGGCGCGCACCGAGGACGAGAAGGTCTTCATCACCCAGTGCGCCCAGAACGCCAGCTGGCTGGTCAAGAGCCTCGATCAGCGCGCGCGCACCATTCTGAAGGTCTCCAGCGAGATTGTGCGCCAGCAGGACGCGTTCTTCGCCAAGGGCGTGGCCTGGCTGCGCCCGCTGAATCTGAAGACCGTCGCCGACGCGGTGAACCTGCACGAAAGCACGGTGAGCCGGGTCACCTCGAACAAGTATGTCGCCACGCCGCGCGGTCTGTTCGAGCTGAAATACTTCTTCACCTCCGCGATTCCCTCCGCCGACGGCGGCGAGGCTTATTCGGCCGAAGCCGTGCGCTACCGCATCAAGGCGATGATCGACACCGAAACCGCCGAAGACGTGATGAGCGACGACAAGATCGTCGAACGCCTGCACGCCGACGGCGTGGAGATCGCCCGGCGCACGGTGGCGAAATACCGCGAGGCGATGAACATTCCCTCCTCCGTCCAGCGCCGTCGCCTCATGAAGGGCGTGGGGTGAGCCGCGGTCCGCGATAGCGGATCAATCGATCCTGTGGATCGATTGAATCGGCGAACGGGCCGGCAGGCCCCGGAGGAGAGCCGGTCGCCGCTAGGCGATCAATCGGTCCGGGGGACCGATTCAAGGCGCGAACGGGCCGGCAGGCCCCGGACGAACACCGCCGCCACCGATTTAGCGCCCCTTTTCACCTCGCCCGCGCTAGGATTGCGCCATGAGCGACGATCTGACCCCGCTCGCCGCGAAAACGCAGGCGATCTATGAGCGTCAGGCCGCGCGCTATGACGCCGAGCGCGCCAAGGTCCTATTCGAGCGCGCCTGGCTCGACCGGTTCGTGGAGCCTCTCAGGGTCGGCGCGGCGATCCTCGACGTCGGTTGCGGGGCCGGCGATCCGATCGCCTTTTATCTGATGAAAAAGGATTTCACGTGACGGGGATCGACGCCTCGGCCGCCATGATCGCGCTCGCCCGCCGCCGGCGTCCGGACGGCGACTGGCGCGTTGCGGATATGCGGACGCTGGATCTGGAGGAGCGGTTCGACGGCGTGCTGGCCTGGGACAGCTTTTTCCACCTCACGGCGGAGGAGCAGCGCGTCGTGCTGCCGCGGCTCGCCGGCCGGCTCCGGCCGGGCGGCCGGTTGATGGCGACGGTGGGGCCGAAGGCCGGTGAGGTCATCGGGCATGTGGGCGGCGAGCGCGTGTATCACGCCAGCCTGTCGCGCGCCGAATACACCACCATTCTCGACCGGGCCGGCCTCGCCCTGGCCGCGTTCGTGGCCGAGGATCCGGACTGCGATCACCACACCGTGCTGCTGGCGCGGCGGACGGCTTGAGCGCCGGGAACGGCTTGCGGCGATGGCGCGTTCGCAGGCGCCGCTTTATCGTGAGCCCATGACCGCCATCCTCGTCATCGACACCATCGGCCCCTGGTGCGCCGCCGCGCTCGACCATGCCGGCGCGACCCGCCGCGACGCCCGCGAGATCGGACGCGGTCACGCCGAAGTGCTCGCCCCCATGGTCGAAGACCTGATCGGGGCGGCGGGGTTGTCGCCCCGCGAGCTTGCCCGCATCGGCGTCAACATCGGCCCGGGCGGGTTCGCCGGCACGCGCGTGGGTGTGGCGTTCGCCCGCGGTCTCGCCTTGTCCACGGGCGCGCAGGCCGTGGGTGTCGGCGCGCTCGACGCGCTCGCCCGCCGCGCCGATCCGCATCGCGAGAAGACCGTCATGGCGATCCATGACGCAAGGCGCGGCGAACTGATCTGGTCGATCATCGCCCATGGCGCTTGCGTATCCGGGCTCCAGCGCGGCGATTCGGCGGACGCGCTGGCCGAGCTGGAAGCCTATGGCGACATCCATCTCACCGGGTCCGGCGCGGCTCTGTTGGGCGCGGATCCCGCCCATTTCGATCCTTCCCCGCCGCTGGACGCCCTGCTCGCCCTGACGCGCGAGGCGCCGGACGACGCGCCGGCGCCCGCCCCGCTCTATGCGCGCCCGCCGGACGCCAAGGCGCCGGGCGGCGCCCCAATCGCCTAGTCACATCTCTGTGACATCAATGCAACGTGCAAATTCTTTCCGCTTTTTAATTGAAAGACTGCGCCTGCTTGTGGCATAAATACACCTGCAGCCTAGCGCTGCTCTGGGAAACGGCGCCGTCCCCCCGCGGCCTTCCCGGATTCTGTGCGCCGCGCATCCCCACGCGGCGCGCCCGGATCGCTCTCACCCCGGAGCGTAAGGGCTTGAAGCGCCCGGCGGCCCCCTCGCCGCCGGGCGCGTTTCATTTTCGGGCTCGCCCCCATTTTCAGCCTTCAAGGATGCATGCGCGCGCGATGCGCGCTAACTAGGCGTCCATGGATTACTCGCATGAGGACGGCCCGGGCGGGACCGAAGACGACATCGCCCGGCTGCTGGATGAAATTCCGCTGCTCTACAAGGCCAAGGCCTTCGCCGAGTCGCTGGGCGACCCGGCGTTCTTCTCGCGCCTGGGCGAGCCGTTGAACGCGCGCGAGCGGACGCTGGCGAACGCCTATCTGGACGGGCTGGGCTTTCCGGGCGCCGCGCCGGCGCCGCTGGGCGACTGGTCCGACGCCGTCGCCGCGGCCGAAGCGCTCGACCGCGATCCGGCCGCCTGGGAAGCCGAGGAGATGCTGCGCGTCAGCCTGATCGAGCAGGTGCTCGAACGCCTCGACGAGCAGGCCCTGCAGGCCGCCCTGGCGCTGGTCGCCGCGAAGATCGGAGAGATCGCCCGCGAGGCCGCCGAGGCGAGCGCGGCGCTGGACGACGTCTATGACGAAGCCGTGGTGAACGCCGCCGCGGGCGGGCTGGTGCAGGCGGCCAACGGCGCGGCTCTGGTCATCCTCGCCGAAGCCGAGGACGATGCGCCGCCCCATCCCTTCCTGGCGCGCTGGCGGCTTTATGTGCGCGGACGCTGGCCCGTGGGCGTGGCCGGCTCGACCTACAATATTCTTTAAGCGGGGTTTCGCCATGACCGGACTGACGATCGCCACTTGGAACATCAACTCCATCCGCCTGCGCCATCCCCAGGTGGCGAAGTGGGCGGGCGAGGCCGATCCCGACGTGATCTGCCTGCAGGAGATCAAGTGTCAGCCCGACCAATTCCCCCGCAAGGCCTTCGAGGCCATGGGATATCCCCATATCCACGTGATGGGCCAAAAAGGCCTTCACGGCGTGGCGATCGCGTCCAGGCGTCCGATCACCGATCTGGACCAGCACAAGGTCTGCCCCAAGCATGAAGCGCGGTTCCAGCGCGTGGCGGTGGACGGCGTCGAGATCCTCAATTTCTACATCCCCGCCGGCGGCGACGAGCCCGATCCGGAGACCAATCCGCGCTTCGCTCACAAGCTCGCCTTCCTGGACGCGCTGGAGGCCTATCTCGCCGACCGGGCGAAGGAGGGCGCGGCCAGCGTGCTTGTGGGCGATCTCAACATCGCCCCGCGCGAACACGATGTCTGGTCCCATAAACAGCTCTTGAAGGTGATCAGTCATACGCCGGTGGAGACCGAGGGCCTCGAACGGGTGCGGGAGGCCGGCGGGTATTTCGACGTGGCGCGTGAATTGATCCCTGAGCCGGAGAAGGTCTTCACCTGGTGGAGCTACCGAAACCGGGATTGGCGCAAGTCCAATCGTGGCCGGCGGCTGGACCATATCTGGGTCACGCCGCCCCTGAAGGAGGCGGCGCTCAAGGGCGGGCGCGAGGCCTTCCGCATCTGGGATCACACGCGTGATTGGGAGAAGCCGTCAGACCACGCGCCGGTGACCTTGCGGCTGGCGCTCTAGAGATTGCCGGGGGCGCCTGCCTCGGCGATGCTCAGCGCATGGCGGCGCTCTACGACACGATCGGAGTGAATTATGCGGACCTGCGACAGCCGGACGCCGGCATCGCCGCGGCGATCCTCGGCGCGCTCGGTGAGGCGTGCTCGGTCGTCAATGTGGGCGCCGGCGCCGGCTCCTACGAACCGGAGGATCGCCGGGTCGTCGCGGTCGAGCCCTCGCGCACCATGATCGCCAAACGCCAGCCCGGCGCTGCGACGGCGGTGTGCGCGTCGGCCGAGGCGCTCCCCTTCGCCGACGGCGCCTTCGAGGCGGCGATGGCGGTGCTCACCGTCCATCACTGGCCCGACCAGACCGCCGGGCTTACCGAGCTGCGGCGCGTGGCGCGCGGGCGGGTCGCCATCCTCACCTTCGATCCGGCGGTGCGGCCCTGGTTGACCGACTACCTGCCCGGCCTTGCAGCGCTGGATGAGGCTCAAATGCCGCCGATCGCGGCGTATGGGGCGGTGCTGGGGCCGGTCCGCATCGAACCAGTGCATATTCCGCACGATTGCAGCGACGGATTTCTCTACGCCTACTGGCGTCGTCCGCAAGCCTATCTCGAGGCACGCATCCGGTCGGGCAGCTCCTCGTTCTGGGCCTTGGGCGGGGCGCTCGGGCCTGGCCTGAAGCAGCTCGAAGCCGATCTGGAAAGCGGCGCGTGGGAGCGGCGCTACGGCGATTTGATGGCCGCCGAGCACTATGACGCCGGCTACCGGCTGGTGATCGCGGACTGATCGGCGTTGCGCCACGCCGCGGCGATGTCGTCGAAATGGTCGAACACCGCCTCGGCGCCGGCCGCTTCCAACTGATCGCCGTGACCCGCCGGGCAATGCCCTCCGCCGGTGAAGCCCCAGGCTCGCATGCCGGCGTTTCGCGCCCCTTGCACGCCGTAGGCGCTGTCTTCGATGACCAGGCAATCGGACGGATCGACGCCGAGATGCCCGGCGGCGCGCAGGAACAGATCCGGCGCCGGCTTGCCCGCCTTCACATCGTCCCCGCCATGGATGTGCGCGCCGAACAAGGGCTTAAGGCCGGTCTTCTTCAGCTTCATGTGCAGGACCGGGGTGCGTGAGGAGGAGGCCACCGCTCGCGGCCCCGAAAGCGACGCGGCGAAAGTGTGCGCGCCGGATATGGCGGCCACATCGGTCTCGAGCGCCTTGACCCGGCGTTGCTCCATGGCTTCGAAGAAGCCGTCGGGCAGTCCGGTCCCGTGCGCGGCGCGATGATCGGCGTCCAGCCCCGCTTCGAAATCGGTCTCGCTGCAGCCGAGATATTTGCGGATGAACGCATCGCGCTCGTAATGGACGCCCAGCTCCGCCATCGCCTCAAGCTCTATGCCGATGACGATGGTTTCGGTATTCACCAGAACCCCGTCGCAATCGAAGATCACCGCTTTGGCCATGAGTGCTCCGTTTCGCTTCGATCCTTATCCGCCCGGGAGGCGCGATTGGCCAGCCTGAGCGTGGCGTCCTGCGGCCCGGAAGGGGCGGAACTGCTCGCCCGGCTGCATGCAGGCGGGTTCGAGCGGTCCTGGGAGACGGCGCAGATGATGCGCTTTCTCACCTCCACCGGCGTCCAGGGCCTTGTCCTCATGGAGGGCGAAACGCCGCTCGCCATGGCGCTGATCCGCGCCATCGCCGGGGAGGCGGAGCTGTTGACGATCGCCGTACCGCAGGAGCGCCGCGGCCAGGGGCTGGGCCGGCGCCTGGTGGAGGCGGGCATGGAGGCGGCGCGCCGGGCCGGCGCCGAGCAGATGTTCCTGGAGGTCTCCGACCGCAACGCGCCGGCCGAGGCGCTGTATCGCAAATGCGGCTTCGCCGACGCCGGTCGGCGCAAAGCGTATTACAAGGACGGATCGGACGCGCTGGTGCTCGCCCGCCGTCTCTAGGCCGCGCTTCGTATGGACAGAGCGCGCCGGGCGCGCGTATCTAGGGCGAAGGCGTTTGCGGCCCTATCGGAAGAAGAAAGGCGCGTCATGCCCGACCGTATCGAGAAGCTCTGCATCGACAAGGGCCTGCGCATGACCGAACAGCGCCGGGTTATCGCCCGCGTCCTGTCGGAGGCCGACGACCATCCCGACGCCGAAGAGCTGCACCGCCGCGCCAGCGCCCAGGACAGCCGCATTTCGCTGGCGACCGTCTACCGCACGGTGCGCCTGTTCGAGGAAGCCGGCATCATCGAGCGCCACGATTTCCGCGACGGCCGCTCGCGCTATGAAGAAGCCGCCGAGGACCATCACGACCACCTCATCGACATGAACACCGGCGACGTCATCGAGTTTATGGACGAGGAGATCGAACGCCTCCAGGAAGCCATCGCCCGCAAGCTCGGCTACAAGCTCGTCGACCATCGGCTGGAGCTGTACGGCGTGAAGCTGAAGGACGGGGAGTAGGCGGGCTCCCGCCTCCCCTTGCCAGACAGGCGTTTCATCCCCATAACCCAGTGTTCGCGCGCGGGGCTGAGGGCCTTGCGTCCAAGGCAGCTGACATTTCGCCGGCGAGGAGGCCGGCTTTGGTCATGAGCGATACGACGCCCGCCCCGGCGCCCGCAGGCGACAAGGCCAAAAAGCGCCTGTTCATCAAGACCTATGGCTGCCAGATGAACGTCTACGATTCCGATCGTATGCGCGACGTGCTGAGTCCGCTCGGCTATGAGCCCAGCGAGACGCCGGACGGCGCCGATCTGGTGATCCTGAACACCTGCCATATCCGCGAAAAAGCCGCCGAAAAGGTGTATTCCGAGCTTGGCCGCTTGAAGCCCCTGAAAGAGGCGAAGGCGGCGGAAGGCTCGTCCATGACGGTGACCGTGGCCGGCTGTGTCGCCCAGGCCGAAGGCGCGGAGATCCAGCGCCGCGCGCCGGTGGTGGATCTGGTGGTCGGCCCGCAGACCTATCACAAGCTTCCCGAGCTGATCGCCAACGTCCATCGCGGCCGCGGCGAAGCGCTCGACACCGAATTCGAGGTCGAGGACAAGTTCGACGTGCTCGCCGCGCCTGAGCGCCAGGTGGACGGCTACACCGCCTTCGTCACCGTCCAGGAAGGCTGCGACAAGTTCTGCACGTTCTGCGTCGTGCCCTATACGCGCGGCGCCGAATGGTCGCGGCCGGTCGATCAGGTCGTGGCCGAGGTGCGCCAGCTCGCCGCCAAGGGCGTGCGCGAGGTCACCCTGCTGGGCCAGAACGTCAACGCCTATCACGGCGCAGCGCCGGCGGGCGAGGAGGGGATTTGGGGGCTGGGCCGGCTGGTGCGCCATCTGGCGCTGATCGGCGGGATCGAGCGTATCCGCTTTACGACCAGCCACCCCCGCGACATGGACGAGGACCTCATCCAGGCCTTCGCCGACACGCCCAAGCTGATGCCGTATTTCCATCTGCCGGTTCAATCGGGCTCGGACAAGATCCTGAAATCCATGAACCGCAAGCACACCGCGGCGGAGTATCTGGCGATCATCGAACGGCTGCGCGCGGCGCGCCCGGACATCGCCATTTCCGGCGACATGATCGTGGGCTTCCCCGGCGAGACCGAGGCCGATTTCGAGGCCACGATGGAGCTGGTCCGGCAGGTGAACTACGCCTCGTGCTTCTCGTTCAAATACTCCAAGCGTCCAGGCACCCCGGGGGCGGCCATGTTCGGCCAGGTGGACGAGCAGGTGAAGACCGAGCGCCTGGCCCGGCTGCAGGCGCTCTTGGTGGAACAGCAGCTTGAGTTCAACCGTTCGATGATTGGGCGCACGCTGCCGGTGCTGTTCGAGCGCGAAGGCCGCCATGACGGCCAGCTTTCGGGCCGCAGCCCCTATCTGCAGGCGGTCCATTGCGACGGCCCGGCCTCGCTCATCGGCCGGATCGCCGACGTCGAAGTCACCGGCGCCACGAAGAACGCCCTGTCCGGGCGCCTCGTCCTTGAGGAGACCTCCGCCGCGTGAGCCGCTCCGCGAAATCGCGCCGCCCCAGGCGGGAACCGGCCGAAACCCTGTATTTCGACGACTCCGAGCGGGTGCGCCTGCTCGCCGGTCCGGGCCACGAGAATTTCGCCGTGGTCGAGGCCGAACTCGGCGTGCGTCTCGAGGCGCCGGGCGGCGGCCAGGTGATGATCATCGCCGACGACAATCGCGCCCGCACCGAGGCGCGCCGCGTGCTGTCCGCGCTCTATTCCGGACTTGAAAGCGGGGTTCAGATCGATCCGCCGGCGGTGAAGGCCGCCTGCCTGATGGCCGAGGACGAACCCGGCGAGGAGATCGACGCCGTCATCCGCATCCCGCGCGGCGAACAGTTCGCGGCCCGCACGGAGGGCCAGCGCGCCTATGTGCGCGCGCTGAAGGACGAGAAATCCTACGACATGATCTTCGGGGTCGGCCCGGCCGGCACCGGCAAGACGCTGCTCGCGGTCGCCTACGGCGCCTCGCAGCTGGCGCTGGGCCATGTGGACCGGCTGGTGATCACCCGGCCCGCCGTGGAGGCGGGCGAGCGGCTGGGCTTCCTGCCGGGCGATCTGACCGAGAAGATCGATCCCTATCTTCTGCCCATCTGGGATGCGCTGCGCGACGCGCTGGGCCAGCGTGTCTATGAAAAGATGCGCGATGAGGGCCGCATCGAAGTGGCCCCGCTCGCTTTCATGCGCGGGCGCACGCTGTCGAAGGCCTTCGTGGTGGTGGACGAGGCCCAGAACGCCACCGTGCCGCAGATGCGCATGGTGCTGACCCGTCTTGGAGAAGGCTCGCGCATGGCGGTCACCGGCGATCCCACGCAGACCGATCTGCGGCCCGGCGAGCCGTCCGGCCTGCCGCACGCCCTGTCGATCCTGGGCGATGTGGAGCGCATCGCGGTGCGCCGCTTCGGGCGTCAGGACGTGGTGCGGCACGGCCTAGTAGCGCGCATCGTCGACGCCTATGAGCGCGACGACGAGCGCCGGGAGGCGCGCAAAGGGTGATGGGGCCGTTGGAGTTCGTCATCGACGATGAGCGCTGGCGCGCCGCGCAAGGCCTCGAGGCCCGCGCCGGCGAGGCCGTCTGCGCGGCGCTGGCGCGCATCCAGGATGCGCGCCCCGGCGACGTGGTGGTGCTTCTGACCGACGACGAGACGGTGCATGCGCTCAACAAGCGCTTCCGCAATCAGGACAAGCCGACCAACGTCCTGTCTTTCCCCGCGCCTTCGAGCGAAAACTATCCCGGCGACGTGGCGCTGGCCTATGAGACCTGCGCGCGCGAAGCCGAGGCGGCGGGCAAGAGCCTGGCCGATCACGCCCTGCATCTGGTCCTGCACGGCGTTCTGCATTTGAATGGATACGACCACCAGGAGGAGGGCGAGGCCGCCGAGATGGAGGCGCTGGAAAGCGCGATCCTGACCGGGCTGGGGTTGGACGACCCCTATCTCGCCGGAACGGAGCCATGAGCGAAGACCCGTCTAGTCGAAGTTTGCTGTCGACCATTCTGCGCGCCTTTTCCGGCGCGCCGGAGGAGGCCCCCGCCAACGGCGCCGGGCTGGCCGAAACCCCGAACGTGGGCGGCGATCTGCTCCTCAACGTCCAGCAATTCCATGAAAAGCGCGTCCAGGACGTGATGGTGCCGCGCGCCGACATCACCGCGGTGGACATCGACACGCCGCTGAAAGAGCTGGCGAAGATGTTCGGCGACGCCGCCCATTCGCGCCTGCCGGTCTATCGAGAGACCCTCGACGATCCCGTAGGCGTGGCTCACATCAAGGACGTGATCGGCCATCTGGCGCGCTACGCCCAAGCGGCCGGCGACGGCGCCGGCGCCGCGGCGGGCGACTGGGCCGAAGCGCGCATCCTGCCTGCGATCAAGCGGCCGCTCCTTTACGTGCCGGCCTCCATGCGCGCCCTGGACCTGCTGTTGAAGATGCAGTCGCGCCGCCAGCACATGGCGCTGGTGGTCGACGAGTTCGGCGGCACGGACGGGCTGGTGACCCTGGAGGATCTGATCGAACCCATCGTCGGCGACATCGAGGACGAGCACGACGAAGCAGAGACGCCGGTGATCAAGGCGCGCGGCGCGGGCTGCTGGGAGGCCGAGGCGCGCGCCGAGATCGCAGAGCTGGAAGAGGTGATCGGACGCGAGATCGCCACCGAAGAGGAAGAAGCCGACGTGGATACGCTGGGCGGGCTCGTCTTCCGGCTGGCCGGCCGGGTGCCTGAGCGCGGCGAGGTCCTGGAGCACCCTTCCGGCTTCGAGTTTGAAGTGCTTGATTCCGATCCGCGCCGCATCAAGCGTGTGCGCGTGCGCACCGCCCCGCGGGCCGGGTCGGAAGAGCCGGCAAGCCGCGAAGACGACCGGACCGGCGCGGCGTGACCGCCGCCGGCCTCAGGCGCGGCGGGCGCCGGATTCGCGCGCGCCTGAGAGCCGCGCGCGGCTGGCCGCTCTTGCTGCTTCTGTTCGCGCTCGGCGCCGTCGGCGTGCTGGCGCACGCGCCCTTCCATGTCCAGCCGGCGCTGATCCTCGCCCTGGTGGTTCTGGTCTGGAGCCTCGACGATGCGTGCGTGAACGAAAATCCCGCCCGCGCGGGGTTCGCGCGCGCCTGGGCGTTTGCGAGCGGGCAGTTTTTTGCGGGCACGTCCTGGGTCGCCAACGCCTTTCTGGTGAGCGCGGGCGACCACGCCTGGCTGATCTGGGCGCCGTTGATCCTGCTGCCGGGCGGGCTCGCCCTGTTTTGGGGCGCGGCGGGGGCGCTCTATGCGCGGTTCGCGCCGCGCGGGCCGGCGCGCGTGCTGGTGTTCGCCGGCCTGTTCGTGCTCGCCGAAGCGCTGCGCGCCACGATCCTGTCCGGCTTTCCGTGGAATCTGCCCGGCCATGTCTTTCCCGCCGGCGGGGCGATGAGCCAGATCGCCAGCGTCATCGGCGCCTCCGGCCTTTCCGCCTTCACGCTTCTGGCCTTCAGCGCGCCGGCCGCGCTTATCGGGCCCGGCACGGCCCTTAAGCGTGCGATACCCGTAGCGGCCGGGTTCGCGGTTCTCGCGGGTTTTCAGGTGTTCGGCGTCGCACGGCTCGCCTCGGCCGAGGCCGAGGCGTCCGGCCTGGTCGTGCGCGTGGTCCAGGTGAACATTGATCAGCGCGACAAGCGCTATGAAGACCGCGCCGCGATCCTGGAGCGCTATCTCGATTTATCCGCCGCGCCGGGCCTTGAGTCGGTGGACGCATTGGTTTGGCCGGAAGGCGCGATCCCGGGATTTCTCCTGAACGATCCGCCGCTTCTCGCGCGCATCCGCGACAGATTGCCGCAGGGCCTGATTCTGTTTACAGGCGTCGTCCGCGTCGAATTCGCTCCGACCGGAGAGGTGTCGGACTATTACAACGCGCTCGCCGCGCTCCGCTTGGGCGAGGAGGTGACGCTGGACGCCACCTACGACAAGGCGCGCCTTGTTCCGTTCGGAGAAATCAATCCGCTCCGCAGCCTGACGCGCCTCATCGGCTTCCAGACGCTGGCGGCCTGGACCACGGGCTACACGGCGGGACCGGGCGGCGAGACCCTCGATATCGAAGGGCTTTCCAGGGTGGCGCCGCTGATCTGCTATGAAGTCGTCTATCCGCGCCACGCACCGGGCGGCGCGCAGCGACCGGCCTGGCTGCTCAATATCTCGAACGATTCCTGGTTCGGAAATTCGGCCGGTCCGCGCCAACACGCCAACCAGGCCCGCTATCGCGCGCTGGAATCCGGCCTGCCGCTGGCGCGCGCCGCAAGCTCGGGAGTGTCCGGTCTGACCGACCCGTATGGTCGCCCGCGACGCGTACTGGGAATTGAAGAAGAGCGGGCCCTTGATCTTGCGTTGCCGACACCTCTGAAAGAGACTATCTACGCGCGCCAAGGCGAGGGGCCCTGGATGATTGCGTTCATTTCGGCCTTGATCGTCCTGGGGCGTCTGTCGTCCCTTGGCCGCGCCGGACGTGCTGCGACTCAAGGCGCTGCGCGCTCGCGTCATCGTTTGTAAAGCCGACTCGTGATAAAGAGCCGGCATGGTTTGTTGATAGGGAAAGACCTGCAATGAGCAATGCGCCCAACCCCCGTGGTCCGAACGCCGTCGACCGTCATGTCGGCTCCCGCGTGCGGCTGCGCCGTCAACTTCTCAACATGAGCCAGGAGAAGCTCGGCGAGGAGCTTGGCGTCACCTTCCAGCAGGTCCAGAAATACGAGCGCGGCACCAACCGTGTGGGCGCCGGCCGTCTCTGGCACCTGGCGCGCGTGCTCGACGTGCCGGTGTCGTTCTTCTACGAAGGCGTTGCTGAAGCTGCGGCCCAGCCCGGCTTCTCCGAGGGCGACCAGACCCCGATCGTGGACGACTTCATCCAGTCCGCCGACGGCGTCGCCCTGGCCCAGGCCTTTGCGCGCATCAAGGACTCCAAGGTCCGCCGCCGCGTGCTGGAACTGGTGCGCACCCTGGCCGCCGAGGAAGCCGAAGCCGCTGCGACCAGCAACGGCTGACGCCGGTCCGCCTGAACCGGGATGGAGAAATTCTCCGGCTAAGGCTTGCGTTCGTGACGCGGATCGGGTTTATCCCCGCCATATAAAGGAAGCTTTATATGGAGGCCCTGTCCGTGGCTCGATCGTCTTACCTGTTCACCAGCGAAAGCGTGTCCGAAGGCCATCCGGACAAGGTGTGCGACCGCATTTCCGACGCCATCGTCGACCTGTTCCTGTCCAAGGACCCGGTGGCGCGCGTCGCCTGCGAAACGCTGACCACCACGAACCGGATCGTTCTGGCCGGCGAAGTGCGCTGCGCCGGCGAGATCGACGACGCCGAAATCGAACGGGCCGCGCGCCGCGCGGTGAAGGATATCGGCTACGAACAGGACGGCTTCCACTGGGAAACGGCCGAGTTTCAGAACTATCTGCACGAGCAGTCCGCCGACATCGCCCAGGGCGTCGATGAAGGCACGGGCTCCTACGCCGAGGAAGGCGCGGGCGACCAGGGCATCATGTTCGGCTTCGCCACCGACGAGACGCCCGAGCTGATGCCGGCGCCGATCACCTACGCCCACCAGATCCTGAAAGAGATGGCGCGGCTGCGCAAAACGGGCGAGCGCCCGGAGTTCGAGCCCGACGCCAAGAGCCAGGTGACGCTGCGGTACGACTCCACCGGCAAGCCGGTGGAAGTGACGTCGGTGGTCGTGTCGACCCAGCACAAGGATGGAGTGAGCCTCGACGACGTGCGCGAGCTGGTCCGCCCGGTGGTCAAGCAGGTTCTGCCCGAAGGCTGGTTCCCGCCCGAAGACGAGTTTTACGTCAACCCGACGGGCAAGTTCGTCATCGGCGGTCCGGACGGAGACGCCGGCCTGACGGGCCGCAAGATCATCGTGGACACCTATGGCGGCGCGGCCCCGCACGGCGGCGGCGCGTTCTCGGGCAAAGACCCGACGAAGGTAGACCGCTCTGCGGCCTATGTGGCGCGCTATCTCGCGAAGAACGTTGTGGCGGCGGGCCTGGCGAAGAAGTGCACCATCCAGCTGTCCTACGCCATCGGCGTGGCCAAGCCGCTTTCGGTCTATGTGGACACCCACGGCACCGGAAACGTGGACGAGGCCAAGCTGGAGAACACGCTGCGCGAGCTCGTCGATCTGCGCCCCAAAGGCATTCGCACCCATCTCCAGCTGAACCGCCCGATCTATGAGCGCTCGGCCGCCTACGGCCATTTCGGCCGCACGCCTGACAATGACGGCGGCTTCTCCTGGGAGAAGACCGACATCGCCGAAGAGCTGAAGAAGCGGTTCTAGGCTTTCAGCCTGACCCGTGCTTCAGCGAGGGGGAGAAGCCCCGGCGCCGCCGCGCCGGGGCTTTTTCATGCCCCACCCTTCCATTCGCCGACAGCCAGCGTATACCCGCCGCCCATGACGGACCGCCCCGCACAACGCCTCTATGGCCGCGCCCAAGGCAAGCCGCTCACCCGGCGCCAGCAGGATCTCGTGGATACGCTCGGCGCGCGCCTGAGCTGGCCCGACGACGGCGCGCTCGACCCGGCCGCGCTGCTGCCCGGTCATGAGTCGCAAGTGCTGGAGATCGGGTTCGGCGCGGCCGAGCACCTGGTCGGCCAGGCGCGCGCGCATCCGCAGACCGGATACTTGGGGATCGAGCCCTTCCTCAACGGCGTCGCCAAGGCGCTCGTGGGGATCGAAGAGCACGCCCTGTCAAACGTGCGCGTCAAACGCGCCGACGCCCGCGATGAGATGGGTCGAATGCCCGACGCCGGCTTCGACCAGATTTTTCTATTGTTTCCCGACCCCTGGCCGAAACGCCGCCACGTCAAGCGCCGCTTCGTGCAGGTCGATACCGCAGCCGAACTCGCCCGGCTGCTAAAGCCCGGCGGGCGGTTGCGGGTCGCCACCGACGTGCGCGTCTACGCCGACCACGCCCTGCCAATCCTTGTGGAGACGCCAGGCCTTGAATGGACGGCGACGCAGGCCGCCGACTGGCGCGACGATCCGGCCGACCACATCGTCACGCGGTATCAGTCCAAGCATCTGGGCGATATCGAGCCGGTCTTCATGGATTTCGTGAGAGTTTAGCCCCCGCGCGCAAGCACGAGCGACGCCGCCTGCGCCCAGGCGTCTTCGTCCCTGACGTAGATCACCACCGCCGCCAGCGCCGAAGGCGGGCGCGAAAGCGGGATGGGCGTATAGCTCGACTGCTCCAGAACGATGAGCCGCCGGCCGTCGTCGAACAGGACCGGGCGCGAGAGCGCCAGCGTCGCCGCGCCGCGGGGCGCGTCCGGTCCGGGATCGCGCGCTTGCGCCTCGGCCCAGGCGTGAAAGCCGGCCGTGTCGTCGGTGAACGGATCGGCGCCCAGATCGAGTTCGGGGCAGTCGATCGGGCCCGACTTCGACCAGGCCTCGGCGATGCGCTCCAGATCGGCGTCGGTGAGCGCCGCGGCGGCCTCCGCGAACGCCGCGTCGTGGGCGAACCCGAACGCGGCGCCGTCTTCGCCGCGCCCCGCCTGGGCCAGCAGATCGGCGAGCTCGGCGCGCGGCGCCGGGCTCGCCGCCCAGTCCGGGCTGACGGCCAGCGCGATCCTCACCGGCGGCGCCGTCCGGGCGTCCTGGAGCCGCTGGCGCAGAAAGGCGCAGGCCTCCGGCGGCGTGGCCAGCTCCATGGGCGCGTCGCACCGCCCCGAATAGGCGCCCTGGTAGGAGCCCTCGAAACAGGCGAGGAGCCGGTCGACGATGTTGAGATTCTGCGGCCGCTCCACGAAGCCCTCGGGCAAGGTGAGGGCGGGATAATCGGCCGCAAACTCTCGGCGAGCCTCCATGATCGCCTCGCTCGGCGCCATCCCGGCGAGCGCGCCCCGCGCCGCCTCCAGCGCCGCGCGGTCGCGCCTGAGGAAGGCGATCGTGGCGTCCGCGTACAGATTCCACTCGGCCTGATCGGTGCGCGCGGCGTCGAACAGGGCGATGGCCGCTTCATAATCCCCGGCGTAGGCGCGCATCTGTCCAGCGTGCCAGTTCAGGATGGACGGCCGCTGCGCATGGGGCGACCGATCACGCCAGACCTCGATCAGATCGGCGGTGGCCGCATCGCAGCCGCCGCGCGCCGCCACGGTGCGCCAGCCGCCGCTGACATCCTGGTCGAACGCCCTTTGATCGAGCGTCAACAGCGTCCCGAGGCGCTCGGCGTCGACCCCGCACGCCTCAAGCTGCGCGGCGCGCTCCGGTCCGAGATCGTCGAGGGCGGCCTCCAGCGGGGATTTCGGCGAGGGCGCGGTCGTGGCGACCGCCTGAGGAGTCGCCGCGCCGAGCACCGCCAGCGTTCCCAAAAGGGTGATCATGTCAGCCCCGTTCCGCCCGCCCTGCCGGTATTAATCCCGCTGCGGCGCGCCTTTACAAGCACGCCGCATGTTGCGTGCTGGCCCACAGGCGCGTATATAGCGCTTCAACAAGTTCGATACGCCGGATGGCGCGATCGGGCGGCTCGGACAACCGGGCCGCCCTTTTCGTTACCAGAACGGCCCGTTACGGAGACCCCATGAAGGCGCGCAGCCCCCAGGACGAGCGGGTGCTCGAGCTGGCCGAGCCCATCGCCGATACCCTCGGCATGGAGATCGTGCGCGTGCGCGTCATGGGCGGCAAGAAGACCACCTGCCAGATCATGGCGGAGATGCACGACGGCACGATGACCGTGGAGAACTGCGCGAAACTCTCCCGCGCGCTCTCCGACGTTTTCGAAGAAGTCGATCCGATCTCCGGCGAGTACGATCTGGAGGTCTCCTCGCCCGGCATCGACCGGCCGCTCACCGCGCTCGCCCATTTCGAGCGCTGGGAGGGCTTCGAGGCGAAGATCGAGCTCGACCGGCTGGTGGAGAACCGCAAACGCTTTCGCGGCATGCTCGCCGGCGTCGAGGACGAGAACGTGATGATCGATCTGAAAGGGGAGGAGGAAACCGCCCTCATTCCCTTCGACTGGATTGCGGACGCCAAGCTGGTGATGACCGACGCCCTGGTGGCGGCGAGCCTGAAAGCCCGCGGCGGACCGGCTGAAAAGACGAACGAAGACGTTTCCAACGACAAGAAGGACGCTTAGCCATGGCCATCGGGGTCAGCGCCAACAAGCTGGAAATCCTGCAGATCGCGCGCGCGGTCGCTTCGGAGAAGATGATCGACGAGTCGATCGTTCTGGAAGCCATCGAGGAGGCGATCCAGAAGGCGGCGCGCTCGCGCTACGGCGCCGAGCTGGACATTCACTGCGACATCAATCCGAAGACCGGCGAAATGCGCCTCACCAGCCGCATCACCGTGGTCGAGGAGGTGGAGAACGACACCCACCAGCTCACCCTGGAGCAGGCCCGCAAGCGCGATCCGAACGCCGAGATCGGCACGATCTACGAAGAAGAGCTTCCCCCGATCGAGTTCGGCCGCGTCGCCTCGCAGACCGCCAAGCAGGTGATCACCCAGAAGGTCCGCGAGGCCGAGCGCCGCCGCCAGTACGAAGAGTACAAGGACCGCGTGGGCGAGATCGTCAACGGCATCGTCAAGCGCGTGGAGTACGGCAACGTCATCGTCGAGCTGGGCAAGGCCGAAGGCATCATCCGGCGCTCCGACGGCATTCCGCGCGAGAGCCTGCAGGTCAATGACCGGGTGCGCGCCTATATCTACGACGTGCGCGAGGAGGTCCGCGGCCCGCAGATCTTCCTGTCGCGCTCGCACCCCGACTTCATGGCCGCCCTGTTCGCCCAGGAAGTGCCGGAAGTCTACGAAGGCGTCATCGAGATTCCGCGCGTCGCCCGCGATCCGGGCAGCCGCGCCAAGATCGCCGTGATCTCCAACGACAGCTCCATCGACCCGGTGGGCGCCTGCGTCGGCATGCGCGGCTCGCGCGTGCAGGCCGTGGTGAACGAGCTGGCCGGCGAGAAGATCGACATCATTCCGTGGAATCCGGATCCTGCAACTTTCATCGTCAATGCGCTGCAGCCGGCCGAAGTCGCCAAGGTGGTTCTCGACGACGAGGACCAGCGCATCGAAGTGGTGGTGCCCGACGAGCAGCTGTCGCTGGCGATCGGCCGGCGCGGCCAGAACGTCCGGCTCGCCAGCCAGCTGACCGGCTGGGCCATCGACATCCTCACCGAGGAAGAAGAGTCCGAGCGCCGTCAGAAGGAATTCTCCGAGCGCACGGCGCTGTTCATGGAGGCGCTGGACGTCGACGAGGTCATCGCCCAGCTGCTGGCCACCGAAGGCTTTGCGGACATGGAGGACCTCGCCTATGTCGATCTCGACGAGATCGCCGTGATCGAAGGCTTCGACGACGACACCGCCAACGAGATCCAGACGCGCGCACGTGAATTCCTTGAAAAGCAGGCCGCCGAGCAGGACGCCAAGCGCAAGGAGCTGGGCGTGGAGGACGCGGTCATGGAGATCGAGGGCGTCGATCTGCCCATGGCGGTGCGCTTCGGCGAAAACGAGATCTTCACAGTGGAGGACGTCGCCGGCCTGACCCCCGACGATCTGCGCGGTTGGTACGAGACCCGCGACGGCGAGCGCGTGCGTGAGCCGGGCATTCTGGACGGCATGGACATTTCCGCCGAGGACGCCGAGGGCCTGATCATGCGCGCCCGGGTCGCGGCGGGCTGGATCGAAGCCGACGCGCTGGAGCCCGAGCCTGAGGAAGGCGAGGGCGAAGGGGTTGAAGAGGGCGGCGAGGATGTCGATCTCGATGATATCGACCTCGCCGACCTCGAAGCCGAGGCCGAACGCCTCGGCGTCGATCTCTCCGAACTGCTTGGCGAAGATCCCGGCCTCGCCGTCGAGGACGCGGGCGAGGCGCCCGAAGAGGACGCCGATCCGGACCGGGAGGACGATGAGGAGCGGTGAGCCGCGGCGCGCGATCTTCCCGGGTCAAGGAGCCCCGCGAACGGCGCTGCGTCGCGACCGGAGCGGTGAAGCCTGAAGCCGAACTGCTCCGCGTGGCGCTGGGGCCGGACGGGGTCCTCGTCCCGGACGTCGCCGCGAAACTGCCCGGCCGCGGCGGCTGGGTGAGCGCGGATCGCGAGAGCGTCGCCCTGGCGGTGAGGAAGCGCCTGTTCAATCGGGCCTTCGAACGGCCGGTGGAGGCGCCGGACGATCTCGCCGACCGGTTCGAGGCGCTTCTCGAATCTCGTGCGTTGTCCCTTCTGGGACTCGCCAGGCGCGCGGGATCGCTGGCGATGGGGTATGATGGGGCCAAGCTGGCCCTGTCCAAGGGTCCGGCGCCGGCCTGGCGCATCGAAGCGCGCGACGGCGCGCGCGATGGACGGGCGAAGCTCGACCGGCTCGCGCACGCGGCCCGGCCGGGCCTTCGAGTGGCGGGATGCTTCGACGCCGCTTCGATCGGCGCGGCGCTCGGGCGGACAGGCATCGTGCATGCGGTGCTGGGCCAGGGACCGGAGGCGAACGCCTTCACCGCGGTGATCGGCAAACTTGCCGGTTTCCGCGAGCTTGATCCGGGCGCCTCGGCGTCTGTTTCGAGCGCAGAGAACGGTTGATCCGCCAAGCAAGGCGGCTAGTTTAGCGGGCCTTCAGGGCCGGACGCGACCAAGGATGGGCGCGACGGCGGCGAGGGCCTGAAGGATATGACGGCGGGCGCGCATGCGGCGGCGCGCCCGTGTCTCACCAGAAGCCGCGAAGGACGTTTATGAGCGACGCTGACGAACGCAACACCTCGGGCCGCAAACCCCTCTCCCTGGGCGGACGCTCGTCCGGGACCGTGCAGCAGAGTTTCGCGCGCGGCCGGCAGAAGTCCGTCGTGGTGGAGAAGAAAAGGAAGCGCGCCGGCGCGGCTCCGGGCGGCGAGAAGGGCCAGCCGGCCCAGAAGGGCCCGCTCTCCGACAAGGACCGCGCCCGCGCGGCGCTGGCCGCGAAGGCCAAGCAGCTCGGCCTGTCGGAGGAGGAGCTGCTGCGCCGGCAGGCCGCCATTCAGCGCGCCCGATCCGAGCAGGAGGCGCGCTCCCAGAAACAGCGCGCCGAAGAAGAAGAGCGCAAAGCCCGCGAGCAGGCCGAGCTGAAGGCGCTGGAAGACAAGCGCAAGCGCGAGGAAGACGAGCGCCGCGCCCGCGAGGAGGCCGATCGCCGCGCCGCGGAGGAGGCCGAAGCCGCCCGCCGCGCCGAAGCCGAAGCCGAAGCCAAGGCCGCGCCGAAAAAGGCCAAGCCCAAGAAGGCCGAAGACACGCCCGTGGTCGATCCGGCGGCGTTCGATCCGGACGCCAAGCCCAATCGCAAGGCCGACAAGGCCCGCGACAAGGACAAGGACGACGATGAGGACGGCCCTCGCAATCTCCTCGAGGAGATGGGCGGCCGGGTGAAGTCCAAGAAGGTCGGCCCGACCGGCGAGAAACCCGCCGCGTCCCGCGCCAAGGAGCCCAAGCGCCGCCAGGGCAAGCTGACGATCCAGAATCTCGTCGAGGACGACGAGGACCGCCAGCGCTCGCTCGCCTCCATGCGCCGCGCCCGCGAGCGTGAGAAGCAGCGCCGCATGCAGTCCGGCAAGGGCCGCGACAAGGTCGCGCGCGAAGTCGTGGTGCCTGAAGCGATCACTGTGCAGGACCTCGCCCAGCGCATGGCCGAGCGCGCCGCCGACGTGGTCAAGTTCCTGATGACTCAAGGTCAGATGGTGCGCGCCAACGACACGCTGGACGCCGACACCGCTGAACTGATCGTGGAAGAGTTCGGTCACACCGTGAAACGGGTGAGCGAATCCGACGTGGAGCAGGGCTTCATCTCGCAGGACGATCCTGAGGAGAGCAAGAAGCCGCGCCCGCCGGTCGTCACCGTCATGGGTCACGTGGACCACGGCAAGACGAGCCTTCTGGACGCGCTGCGCGCCACCGACGTGGCCGCCGGCGAGGCCGGGGGGATCACCCAGCATATCGGCGCCTATCAGGTGCAGCTCAAAGGCGGCGAGAAGATCACCTTCCTCGATACGCCGGGCCACGCGGCCTTCTCGGCCATGCGCTCGCGCGGCGCCCAGGCCACCGACATCGTCATCCTGGTGGTGGCCGCCGACGACGGCGTCATGCCGCAGACCATTGAGGCGATCAGCCACGCCAAGCAGGCCGGCGTGCCGATGATCGTGGCGGTCAACAAGATCGACAAGCCGGGCGCCGACCCGAACAAGGTGCTCCAGGAGCTCCTGCAGCATGAAGTGTTCGTGGAAAGCATGGGCGGCGACGTGCAGTCGGTCGAGGTTTCCGCGCTCAAGCGCATGGGCCTTGATGAACTGACCGAGGCGATCAACCTGCAGGCCGAATTCCTGGAGCTGAAGGCCAATCCGGACCGCTCGGCCGAAGGCGTGGTGATCGAAAGCCAGATCGACAAGGGCCGCGGGCCCGTCGCCACGGCGCTCGTGAAGCGCGGCACGCTGCAGCGCGGCCAGATCGTCGTCGCCGGCGCCCATTGGGGCAAGGTGCGCGCGCTGGTGAACGAGCGCGGTCAGCAGCTCAAGGAAGCCGGCCCGTCCGAGCCGGCCGAGATCCTCGGCCTCGACGGCGCGCCGGAACCGGGCGAGGTCTTCGCCGTGGTGGAAACCGAGGCGCGCGCCCGCGAGCTGGTCGAATACCGCCAGCGCGCCCTGCGCGACAAGCACGCGGCCTCACGCACCGGCGGCGCGTCGCTGGAACAGATGATGGCCAAGCTCAAGACCAATGAGCTCAAGGAGATGCCGATCCTGGTCAAATCCGACGTGCAGGGGTCGGCCGAGGCCATCACCGGCGCGCTGGAGAAGGTCGGCAACGAGGAAGTGGCCGCCAAGGTCATCCATTCCGCCCCGGGCGGGGTGTCGGAAAGCGACGTGCTGCTGGCCCAGGCCTCGGGCGCGCCGATCTTCGCGTTCAATGTCCGCGCCAACAAGCAGGCGCGCGAACTGGCCGAGCGCGAGGGCGTGGAGATCCGCTATTATTCGGTGATCTACGATCTGATCGATGACGTGAAGTCGACCCTCGAAGGCATGCTGGCGCCGGAGAAACGCGAGACCTTCATCGGCTACGCCGAAATCCTGGAGGTGTTCAACATCACCAAGGTCGGCAAGGTCGCGGGCTGCCGCGTCACCGACGGCGTGGTGAAGCGCGGCTGCGGCGTCCGCCTTCTGCGCGACGACACGGTCATCCACGAAGGCGAGCTGTCCACGCTCAAGCGCTTCAAGGACGAGGTCAGCGAAGTGCGCGCCGGCACCGAGTGCGGCATGGGCTTCGTGGGCTATCAGGACCTGCAGGTCGGCGACCAGATCGAGTGCTTCCAGGTCGAGGAGATCAAGCGCGCGCTGTAAAGCCGACCGCTCGATCAGAATGCAAAAAGGGCGGCCCGCCGGGCCGCCCTTTTCATTTAGATCCATTGATGGCGGGACTAATCCGGCCGGCCCAGCACGATCGTGCCGTTGGTGCCGCCGAAGCCGAAGGAGTTGGAGAGCACGGTGTTGAGTTCCGCCTCCTTCTTCTCGGTGACCACGGGCAGTTCGCCCACCTCCGGGTCCATCTCCTCGATATTGATCGACGGCGCGATGAAGCCCTCGCGCATCATGATCAGCGCGTAGATCGCCTCCTGTACGCCGGCCGCGCCGAGCGAGTGGCCGGTCATGGACTTGGTGGCGGACAGCGCTGGAACCTGATCCGCGCCGAACACCTCGCGCATGGCCTGAGCCTCGCGGATGTCGCCTACCGGCGTTGAGGTGGCGTGCGGGTTCACATAGTCGATCTTGCGGCCTTTCAGCGGCGCCAGCGCCTGCTCCATGCAGCGCCGCGCGCCCTCGCCGTTGGGCGCGACCATGTCATGGCCGTCGCTGGTGGCGCCGTAGCCGAGGACTTCGGCCCAGATCGTCGCGCCGCGCGCCTTGGCGCGCTCATACTCCTCCAGCACGACCATGCCGGCGCCTCCGGCGATGACGAAGCCGTCCCGGTTCTTGTCGAAGGCGCGCGAGGCGGTCTCCGGCGCGTCGTTATAGCTGGAACTCATGGCGCCCATGGCGTCGAACAGGTTCGACAGGGCCCAGTGCAGTTCCTCGCCGCCGCCGGCGAACATCACGTCCTGCTTGCCCCAGGCGATCTGTTCGGCGGCCGCGCCCATGCAGTGCACCGACGTGGCGCAGGCCGAGCTGATGGAATAGTTCACGCCCTTGATCTTGAACGGGGTCGCCAGCGTCGCCGACCCGGTGGACGCCATGGCCTTGGGCACCGCGAACGGGCCGATGCGCTTGGGGCCCTTCTCCCGGGTGATGTCGGCGGCCTTCACGATCGCCTCGACGCTGGGCCCGCCGGTGCCGACGATCAGCCCGGTGCGCTCATGGGAGATGTCGCGCTCTTCAAGCCCGGCGTCGGCGATGGCCTGCTGCATGGACATGTAGGCCCAGCCCGCGCCTTCGCCCATGAAGCGATAGGCGCGCTTGTCCACGTGTTCGGACGGATCGGCCTTCGGGCGCGCATGCACCTGGCACTTGAAGCTCAGATCGGCGTATTCGGGCGCGGCCGATACGCCGCTTCGCCCGGCCTTCAGGCTCTCTGCAACCTCGTCCACATTATCGCCGATGGCGGAGACGATTCCGATCCCGGTGACGACAACGCGTCTCATTCAGGCCTCGCTTTGCTTCAGTTCTTCCGGCTGGAACAGCCCGACACGCATGTCCTTGGCGGTGTAGATGAGCTGGTCGTCAGCCTCCACATGGCCGTCGGCGATGCCGAGCACAAGCTTGCGGCGGATGACCCGCTTGATGTCGATCACGTAACGCACGCAAGAAACCGTCGGGGGCACCTGGCCTGTGAACTTCACCTCGCCGACACCCAGCGCCCGGCCCTTGCCCGGCGCTCCGGTCCAGCCGAGATAGAAGCCCACCAGCTGCCACATGGCGTCAAGCCCCAGACAGCCCGGCATCACCGGATCGCCCTGAAAATGGCAGTCGAAGAACCAGAGATCAGGCTTCACGTCCAGTTCCGCGACGACGCAGCCGCGCGAATAGGCGCCGCCCTCGTCGTCGATACGCGTGATGCGGTCGAACATCAGCATGGGGGGAAGGGGAAGCTGGGCGTTGCCCGGCCCGAACAGATCGCCTTTTCCGCAAGCGATCAGGGCGTCGTATTCATAATTGTTTTGTCGATCGGTCATGGGGTCCGTCGGACCTGACGGCGGGGCGCCCTCGGTCCGGCCTTTGTCTCGCATCAAAATCGATAACGGCGCCGGGACGGCGCGGTTTCGTCGAAAGCCCGGGAAGGCCGCGGCGCTAACGCACGGCGGCGAGCCCGGCGGGGTCCGGCTCGGAGCGGTAGCACGGGCGAAGCCCCCCCTCAAGCGCGCCGTCCGCAGCCGGACCGCCGCCGAGATCGGACGCGGCGACGCCCCAGAAGGCCTCGGCCCGCGCCCAGCCGCGCCGTCCGTCGGCCTCCAGCCGGCACCAGTCGGTGCGGCAGCGCTCCAGCCACAGCCGGGCGCCCGGCTCGATGCGGGCGATCAGGCTGGAGTCCGCGTCGGGGCGCGCGCGCAGCTCCTCGGCCTGCAGCGCCCACACCGCGCGCCGGCCGGACAAGAGCCGGCGGTGCATCCACACCTCGACCCCGCCGGGATCGCGCACCTTGCGCCAGTCGGGCGTCTCCTGGATCACCTCCAGCGGCAGTCCGGTGCGACGATAGACCCAAAGCTGGGGGTGCTCCACCGACGGCCCGGACCGTCCCACCGCCTCGTCATAGCGCAGCGACACGAAGCGCGGCACCGGAAGGCCGGAAAAGCCTTCGCACGCCTCCGCCCGCGCCGGCGCGGCGGAGGCGAGCGCCGAGAGCGTGGCGAACAGGGTGAGGACGAGCAGGCGCATGGCGTCATCAGGCCCCGGACACGGTGAACGCCGGGTTAAATCGCGGCGCCGCCTCCCATGCCGGATCGGCCTTCGCGTCCCACCGCGCCTTCAAATTTCGTAACAAACATCAATTGTTTATCGCGGCCTTGCGGAGATATTGCGAAGCCGGCCGGACAGGCGCATCTGTAGGGCGTCGCGGCCGATGTCCGGCGCGATCGAATTGAAAGACGATGACCATGGGCGCTCCGTCCAAACCCGGCCAGAAACCCGCCGCGAAACCCGGCTCCGCCAAACCGGCGCAGAAGCCCGCCGGCAAACCTGGCAAAGGCCGCTAGGCTGCGCGCGGCGGCGCGCCCCTCTCCCAGACCGCTCGCCGTCGTTGCAGATCGGCGCGCCCGGACCCCCGAGGCGCGCCGATTGCATTTCGAAGGTTCGCTTTTCCCTCCGCCCGGTCCATCTTCGCGCTGCGTTCAAGACCGTTTGGGAGACCCGCCATGCTCACCCTCCTGGCCGCCCTGGCCGCCGCCTCCAGCCTCGCCGCCCAGGACGGCGAGGACGTCTATGTCGAGACCACCGATCTGGGATCGGGGCTCTACATGCTCGCCACCAACCGGGCGGGGAATGTCGGCGTCAGCGTCGGTGAGGACGGGGTGTTCATGATCGACACCCAGATGCAGAACCTCGCTCCGGCCATCGACCGCGCCCAGCGCGCGGTCTCCGGCGACCGGACCGTGGATCTGGTGCTGAACACCCATCTTCACGGCGACCATGTGCTGGGCAACGCCTATTTCGCCGAAGCCGGCGCGACGGTGATGGCCCATGAAAGCGTCAGGCCGGCGTTGATGAACCCGGTCACCGCCCAGCTCACCGGACGCACGCCGGAACCGCTCGCCGGCGCGTTCCTTCCGACCGTGTCGGTGTCCCACGGCGATGCGGCGACTCTGAACGGCGAGACCGCCCGCTTCCACCACGCGCCGTCGGCCCATACCGGCGGGGATATCTTCGTCGTGTTCGAGGAGGCCGACGTGATCCATGCCGGCGACCTGCTGTTCTCCGGCATGTTCCCCTATATCGACCTCGACAATGGCGGCACGGTCCAAGGCATGATCGCCGGCCTGCAACAGATCGCCGACGCCGCCGGGCCGGACACGCAGATCATTCCCGGCCACGGTCCGCTCTCCACCGAGGCGGACGTGGAGGCGAGCATCGCCATGCTCACCGAGACCCATACGGTGATCGCCGAGCTGGTCGATCAGGGCCTGTCCTATGAAGAAATCCTCGCCCGCGACCCGCTGGCGGACTGGCATGAGGCGTGGAACTGGGGTTTCATCACCACCGAACGTATGATCTGGACGCATTATCGGGACCTGACCGGTGAAACGCCGTAAATCGATTTTCCTGCCGCCTCAGAACGTCATCGTGATGATCATGATGCTCGCCGCCATCACCGGCGCGATCTTCACGGTGATTCTCGACAGCTGGATCAACGGAGCGGCGGTGGGCGTCCTGTTCGCCGCCGCCGTCTATCTGCTGATCGTCGTGGACGCCCGCGGCAGGGTCAAAAAACGCAAACGCTAGGCTCCGCTTTTGCTTGTGGCCGCCGAAGTGTCTTGCTAGCCTGACACTTCGTCGCACTGTGGTCACTGAGTCCTGTTCAGCCATGTCCTTCCCCTCGTCCCCGCCGCCGCTGCAAGCGGGTCTGGCTTTTGCGGCGTTCCTGGCCGTCGGCGTCATCGTGTGGGGCGTGGTCTCGCTGTTGAGCGGCGATCTTAATCTGGGTCTGCTCTACGGGCTCGTGCCCGGCCTGGCGCTGGGCGCGCTGGCCTTCGTGCGGCTGCGCCGCGGCGGTTTGTTCAGACGTGAGCGCACGCTGGACAATCGGGGTCGCGAGGAAGCCTGACCGTGCGCGCCCGGGCGCTCAATCCGTCATAGATCAATAGCCGGCCCAGCAATGGGTCGCCGGCGCGCGCGGCGAGCTTGATCGCCTCAAGCGCCATCATCGATCCGATCACGCCGGTCAGCGCGCCGACGATCCCGGTCCGCGCACAGGTCTCCGCATCCGGCGGCGGCGCAGGCACGAGGCAGCGATAGCAAGGCGCGCCCCGGTGCGGCGCGAACACCGAGACCTGGCCGTCCCAGCGCCCCACCGCGCCGGACACCAGCGGCGTGCGCGCGTCGATCGCCGCGGTGTTCACGGCGAACCGGGTCTCGAAATCATCACACCCGTCGAGCACCAGATCGGCGCCCTCCAGAAGCCCCGGCAGCGTCGCGGCGTCGGCGTGAGCGCGCACCGTCTCGATCCTGACCGCCGGGTCGAGCGCGCCGAGGGCGCGCGCGGCGGCGTCCACCTTCACCGCGCCCACATCCGCCGTTCGGTAAAGGATCTGGCGCTGCAGATTGTCGAGGCTCACCACATCAGGGTCCACCAGGCGGATCGCGCCGATCCCGGCCGCGGCGAGGTACAGGGCGGCCGGCGCGCCCAGCCCGCCCGCGCCGATCACGGTGACGCGCGATTTCGCAAGGCGCTGCTGGCCCGGCCCGCCGATCTCCTTCAGAAGGATATGGCGGGCGTGGCGCTCCAGATCGACGCTCATGCGCGCACTCGCCTGTTGATGCGCGTCAAACACGCCTTGAGGGAAAATGCGGCCATCGCACCGCCTTTTTTCTGTCAGTTCCGGTTCAGCGATGTAGGCTATGCTGGCGCAGACCGTCGACCGCCGATCGCCGCGCGGCGACCCCGAAGACCGTAACGCAGGACCGCTGAACGATGAAACGTCTCGCCTTGATCGCCGCCGCCGCCGCCCTTCTGGCCGGCTGCGCCACCGCCGAGGGCTATCGCCAGCAAGTGGCCCAGTTCGTCGGCGCCCATTCCGACACCATCCTGCTGGAATGGGGGCCGCCCGTGCGCCGCGACACGTTGAGCGACGGGTCGCAGATCTGGGTCTATGTGAACGAGGAGCGCCGCTACGATCCGGGCGGCTACCGCACCATCCCGCGCGAGGAGCGCACCACCTTCCGGGACAAGGACGGAATCATCCGCGAGCGCGTCACCCAGTACGAGGAGACGATCTACGAGCCGCCCCAGGAATGGTGGGTGGAGTGCGAGACCCGCTTCGTGATCGCCCCGGACCAGCGCGTCAGCGACTTCCGATTTGTCGGCAATGGCTGCGTGGCCGAGGAGATCTACTAAGGCGCACGGCTGGCCTATAGGGCTGGCCAGCGCGCCGGAACGCGGGCAGGTTGGCGGCCCGTCGCCCCAGATGAGGCCGCTCCTTGCTCGCCGGACAGCCCGCCCCCACTCTTTCGCCGCAACAGCAGGCCGTCGTTGATTTTGCAGTGGAGGGCGGCGCGCATCTGTTCCTCACCGGCCGGGCCGGCACAGGCAAGACGACCGTCACCCGCGCCATATTGCGCCGTCTCGGCACGAAAGCCGCCGTGCTGGCGCCCACCGGCGTCGCGGCGATGAACGCGGGCGGCCAGACCCTGCACAGCTTCTTCCGCCTGCCGCCGCGCCTGATCACGCCTGGCGATATCCGCCGCCTTCGAAACGCCCGTGCGGTGCGCGCGCTCACCACCCTGGTGATCGACGAGATCTCCATGGTGCGCTCCGATCTGATGCAGGCGGTGGATTTCTCGCTGCGTCTCAACCGCGACAGTCACGAGCCCTTCGGCGGGGTGCGCCTCATCCTGGTAGGCGATCTCGCCCAGCTGCCGCCGATCGCCCAGGGCGAGGAAGGCGCGTTTCTGGAGGAGCATTTCGGCGGGCCGTTCTTCTTCCACGCCCCGGCCTTTCGCGACGCCGGCTTCACCATGGTGGAGCTCCACAAGGTGCACCGCCAGGCCGATCCGGACTTCGTGGAGATCCTCAACGCCGTGCGCGAGGGCGAGCTGACGCGCGACCTCGCCGAGCGCCTCAACGACCGCGTCACAGGCCGTTCGGGGCTGGAGGCGAGCGCCACCCATGTGGTGCTCACCGCCACCAATCAGGCCGCCTCCAGCATCAACCAGGCGCGTCTGGACGGGCTCGTCGGGGAACCCCGCGGCTTCTCCGGCAAGGTGGAGGGCGAGTTCGACCCGCGCCTCTTCCCCACCGACGATCCGCTGATCCTGAAAACCGGGGCGCGCGTCATGATGATCCGCAACGATCCCGGCGGGCGCTATGTGAACGGCTCCATCGGCGAAGTGCTCGGCTTCACGCCCGAAGGCGTGAAAGTCCATGTGAACGGCGAGACCGTAACGATCGAGAAAGTCACCTGGGAGCGCATGCGCTACGCCGCGGACGGAAACTCCGGCAAGCTGAAACGCGAGACCATCGGCTCCTACGCGCAATATCCGCTGCGCCTCGCCTGGGCCATGACCATCCACAAATCCCAGGGTCTGACGCTGGACAAGGTGTTCCTCGACGTCTCCCGGCGCCTGTTCGCCCACGGCCAGGCCTATGTGGCGCTGTCGCGGGCGCGGACGCTGGAGGGGCTGGAGCTCTCCCATTCCATGCGGCCCACAGACATCATCACCGACCCGCGCCTTTTCGAGGTGAGGAGTTTCTGCGACCCCGCCCCGGCGGCGCTGGACTCGTGACGCTGGAGGAGGCCGCACGCGCGCTCGGGCTCGATCTGTGGAGCGCGGCGCGATTGGTGGAGATCGGCGATCTTCCCGCGCCCGACAGCCTGGATCCGGCGCTGCTTGCGCGCGTGCGCCGCGCCCAAGACAGGCGGCGAGCCGCGGCGCTGGAGGCGGTCGCGCGGCTCGACGGGCCCCATCTGGCGACCGACTGGCCCGGCGACCCGGCGCCGGTGGAGCACGCCGCGCCGCCGGAGGGGCCGGCTCCGGCGATCTTCATTGACGCGTGCGTGCTCGCCGCCGCGCTGCGCCGCCATCTGGTGCTGGGCTTCGCCGTCGCCGGGCTGCTACAGCCGCGCTGGTCGGCGCAGGTGCTCTTCGAGACCGGCCACGCCCACGCCAAGATCGTCGAGGCCAAGCCCGGCCGCGACGGGGCGGGAGAGGCGGCCCGGCTCGTGGTGGCGCTGGAGCAGGCCTATCCCGAGGCCAGCGTGCCGGACGATCACGGCGTGACGATCGAGGACCGCCTGCCCGACGAAGGCGACCGGCATGTGATCGAGAGCGCGCTGGCGTGCGGCTCACCCATGATCCTGACCGACAACATCAAGGACTTTCCGCGCAAGATCCTGGAGCCCTACGGCGTCTATGCGCGCACGCCGGCGGAGTATTTCGCGAGCAGGCTGGGCGCCGAGCCCGCCGCCGCGCCCGCCCTCCTTGCCGCCGCGGTGCGCCTGAAGCTCTCCCCGCCGCAATGCGGCCGCGCCCTGCAGCAGGCCCGCCTCGGCGGCCTCGCCAAGCGCCTCGGCCTTTAGCGAGGCCGCTGCGCCGCCGCGCGCTTCCGATCGGCCGCTCCGCCAGGACCGATCCACATCAGCGCGTTCGAGGTCGACCCGCCCCCCGCCGGTCCCTTCGAACCGCGGTGGGGCGATTTGAGTGAGCGCTCACTCATTATCGTCGCGTTCGCGGCGGGCTGGCTTGATTTTCCTTGCGTCGCGTCTCTCAATCTGTCATTTCTGTCTTAACAGAAATAGCAGATATACACGAAAGGCTTGCTCATGCAGCTGTCTCCGCCCATGGAACGCTTCGTCCTGCACTGGGGCGAGATGGGCGATCGCTGGGGCGTCAACCGGTCGATTGCGCAGATCCACGCCGTGCTCTACCTCGCCGGAGAGCCGCTTCGCGCCGACGAGCTGGAGGACATCCTGAAGCTCGCGCGCTCCAACATCTCCAATTCGATCCGCGAGCTTGAGAGCCTGGGCCTGGTGGAGCGCGTCCATGTCATGGGCGACCGGCGCGACCATTTCAAAACCCTCGCCGAGCCTTGGGACATGCTCATGGCCATCGCCGAGGCGCGCAAGAAGCGCGAGATCGACCCGACCCTGTCGGTGCTGCGCGCCTGCGTCAACGAGATGGAAGGCGACGGCCGCACCCCGGCTGAGGCGCTCGAGCGCACCCGGCGGATGCTGATCTTCATCGAAACGCTCACCGGCTGGTACGACCAGGTCAAACGCCTGCCCAAGGGCACATTGCTCAAGCTCATGGGCCTCGGCGGCAAGATCGCCCGCTTCGTCGGCGGCGCCTGAGCCGCGCTTTTATTTCTCTGCTTATTTCTGTCGTAACAGAAATAACGAAATGGAGGGAAGGATGATCGAGATTGAGCGCATGCTCCCCGCAACCTTGCACCGGCGCGGAAGTCGCGGCGCCGCGCCTGCCTTCCGTACGCTGTTGGGCGAGGCGGACTGGGCGCGGCTCGCCGCGCCGATCCAGGCGCGCTTCGCGGCCACCACCACGCTCGCCGATTTCGAAGGCGAGGCCGAGCTGGAGGCGAGCTTCGCCGGCCGCGCACTGGCGCAGATCCTGCGCGCCGTCGGCGGGCCGCTGCCCTGGATCGTCGGCGCCGCCGCGGCGCGAGTGACGATCCGCAAGCAGGCCGACGGCGCGGTCTGGGACCGCTCTTTCCGCAGACCCGGCGGGCGCTGGATCCATGTGCGCTCGCTCAAGCGCGTGGCGGACGGGCGGCTGTTCGAATGCGCCGGTCCGATCTGGATGCGCCTGCGGCTCGCCGCGGCCGGCTCCGCGCTCGCGTTTCACAGCGACGGCTTCTTCCTGGCGCTGGGGCCTGTGCGCCTGCGCCTGCCGGGCTGGCTGACCCCCGGCGCGCTCACCGTTCTGCACACCGACGCGGGCGAGGGGCGGTTCGTGTTCGCCCTCACCTGCGACCATCCCCTGTTCGGCTGGCTATATCGCCAGACGATCCGGCTCGCCGACGCGCCTGTTCAAGGAGGCGGTCATGCCTGACTTCATCGCGCCCTTCATTCTGGACACCCCCGGTCTGACGGCGGTCTTCGTCCTGCTCGGCGTCCAGATCGTGCTGGGCGGCCTCGACAATCTGCTGCATCACGAGATGACCGAGGCGCTGCCCGCCAAGCCGGAGGCGCGCCGCGAACTCGCCCTGCATTCGGCGCGTGAGCTGATCTACGCCGGCGTGTTCGCCGTGCTCGCGGTCTTGCGTCCCGAAGGCGTGTTCGCGCTCGTCCTCGCCGCGGTCCTGCTGATCGAGATCGTGATCACGCTCGCCGATTTCCTTGAAGAGGACCGCACCCGCGTCCTGCCGCCTTTTGAACGGGTGCTGCACACCGTTCTGGCGCTGAATTACGGCGCGATCCTCGCGCTTCTGGCGCCGGTGCTTTGGCTATGGGCCCAGGCGCCGGCCGGGATCGCCGTGGAGCCGCGCGGCGCCTGGACGCCGCTGCTTCTGATCGCGGCTTTGGGCGTCGGGCTTTGGGGCGTGCGCGATCTGATCGCGGCCCTGCGGCGGCGCCCCGAACCGGACGCGCCCGAGCCCAGCGGACGCACCGTGCTGGTCACCGGCGCCACCGGGTTCATCGGCCGGGATCTGGTCAAAGCCCTGCACGCCCGCGGCGATGCGGTGATCGCGCTTAGCCGCTCGCCCGCCAGAGCGACGCGGCGGCTGGGCGTCGCGGCGGTGAGCGACCTGGACGCCCTGGCGGCCGACCGCCGCATCGACGCCGTGGTCAATCTCGCCGGCGCCAATGTCGCGGCCCGGCCCTGGAGCCCGGCGCGCCGGCGCACGCTTCTGGACAGCCGGCTCGGCGTCACCCGCGCGCTGGCGCGCCTGATCGAGCGCCTGGACCGCAAGCCGGACGTTCTGGTCAACGCTTCGGCTGTGGGGATCTACGGCGACGGCGGCGACGCCGCGCTGGACGAGACCGCACCCAGCCCCGAGGGCGCGTTCACCGCCGATCTGTGCCGGGCCTGGGAGGCGGAGGCGGAAAAGGCCGGGCGCGGCGTGCGCACGGTGATCCTGCGTTTCGCCCTGGTGTGCGGGCGCGACGGCGGCGCCTTTCCGCGCCTCGTCCTGACGCGCCCCTTCGGCGTTCTCGCCCGCTTCGGATCGGGGCGCCAATGGGCGGCCTGGATCCACAAGACCGACGCGGTGGGCCTCATCCTGCATGCGATGGACACGCCGGCGCTGAAGGGTCCGGTTAACGCCGCCGCCCCCGCCCCAGTCCGCCATGGCGAGCTGATCGCGGCCCTCGCCGGGCGCCGGCTGGTGATCCCGGTCCCCGCCTTCGCCCTCAAGGCCGGGCTCGGCGAGATGAGCCGGCTCTTCCTCGACAGCCAGAAAGTCCGCGCGCGCAAGGCGCTCGCCTCGGGTTACACGTTCGCCTATCCCACGCTCGGCGAAGCCCTGGCCGACCTGACTGACCGCCGCCGCCTTAAAGGAGCCGAACCATGCGCGACCTGAGCGATGCGCCCTCGATCTACGCCCAAGCGCTTGGACCGGACTTCGCGCGCCTGCCCGAGCCGGTGCGCCGGTTGCATGCGCCGGGGGAGGGCCGGGTCTTCGAAGGCCGGGCCCAGGTCGAACGCGGGCGCGGGCTTGCGGGCCTCCTCGCCCGGCTTCTGGGGCTGCCGCGGTCCGGTCACAGCATCCCCTTGCGCTACCAGGTGGAAACGCTGGACGGGGCGGAGCGGCACGCCCGGGATTTCGACGGCCACGCCATGGTCACCCGCCAGGCGCTTGCGGTCACGCCGCAGGGCCCGCGCATCGTGGAAACCCTCGGCCCGGTCGCCATCCTGTTCATCTTGAGCGCCCGGCCGGACGGGCTGTCGCTGGCCATCGACGCGGCGCGCTTCGGCCCGGTCCGCCTGCCGCGCGCGCTGCTGCCGCGCATGACCGCGAGCGAGCGCGCCTATGGCGGCGCGGTGCTGTTCGACGTCTCGGTCACCGCCCCGATCCTCGGCCCGCTCATCGCCTATCGCGGCCGCCTGGTGGAGCGGCGGAGCTGAGTCGGGCTCAGGTGGCGAACACCTGGTCGTCGTGTCTGAAGGCCTTGAACTCCAGCGCGTTGCCGGCAGGGTCGCGGACGAACATGGTCTTCTGCTCGCCCGGCCGGCCTTCGAAGCGCAGATAGGGGTCGATCAGAAACTCGGTTCCCGCCCGCTTGAAGCGCTCGGCGAGGCGGTCGAACTCGTCATAGGAGAGCAGAAGCCCGAAATGACGCACCGGCACCTGCTTGCCGTCCACTGCGCGGCGTTTCGCGGCGGCGCAGTCCTCCGGGCTTAGATGCGCGACGATCTGGTGGCCGTGAAAATCGAAATCGATCCAGTGCTCGCTTTCGCGCCCCTGAGCGCACCCCAGGAGCTCGCCGTAAAAGCGCCGCGCCGCCTCGAGATCGTCGACGGGAAAGGCCAGATGGAAGCGGGGGCGTTCGGCCGTCGTGGCGGTCTGCGCGTTCATGGGCGGGCTCCGTTTTCAGGCGCGGGCTTTGTCTGGGCGAATGTTAGCTCCTACATGGTGCGCAATCGAGCCCGTTTTCCAAGCCACGAGATTTTTGATGACCGACTTTTCCCCGCGCGAGATCGTCCACGAGCTGGACCGGCACATCATCGGCCAGACCGAGGCCAAGAAGGCCGTGGCGATCGCGCTGAGAAACCGCTGGCGCCGCAAGCGCTTGCCCGAGGGCCTGCGTGAGGAGGTGACGCCGAAGAACATTCTGATGATCGGCCCCACGGGCGTGGGCAAGACCGAGATCTCCCGCCGCCTCGCCAAGCTCGCCGGCGCGCCGTTCCTGAAGGTGGAGGCCACCAAGTTCACCGAGGTCGGCTATGTGGGCCGCGACGTGGACCAGATCGCGCGCGATCTGGTGGAGGTCGCCATGGGCATCGTGCGCGAGAAGAAGCGCGAGGAGGTGAAGGCCAAGGCCCATGCGGCGGCCGAGAACCGTGTTCTGGACGCGCTGGTGGGTCCCGGCGCCGGCCCGTCCACGCGCGAAAGCTTTCGCAAGAAACTCATCAACGGCGAGCTCGACGACAAGGAGATCGAGATCCAGGTCGCCGACGATTCCTCGCCGCTGGGCGGCATGGAAATTCCCGGCATGCCGGGCGGGGTGGGGATGATCAATCTCTCCGACCTCCTCGGCAAAGGCTTTGGCGGCAAGACCAAGACCCTGCGCACCAGCGTGAAGGACGCGTACGAGCCGCTGATCAATGAAGAGGCCGACAAGCTTCTGGATGAAAACCAGATCCAGTCCGATGCGGTGAAGCTCGCCCAGGAGGAGGGCATCGTGTTCCTGGACGAGATCGACAAGGTGTGCGCGCGCGCCGACGCGCGCGGCGCCGATGTCAGCCGGGAAGGCGTGCAGCGCGACCTCCTGCCGCTCATCGAGGGCGCCACGGTGGCCACCAAGTACGGCCCGGTGAAGACCGACCACGTCCTGTTCATCGCGTCCGGCGCGTTTCACCTCAACAAGCCCAGCGATCTGCTCCCGGAACTGCAGGGCCGCCTGCCGATCCGGGTGGAGCTGAAGGCGCTGACCCGTGACGATTTCCGCGCCATCCTCACCGAACCCGAAGCCAGCCTCGTCACCCAGTACGAGGCGCTGATGAAGACGGAAGGGTTCGATCTGAAATTCGACGACAGCGCCATCGACGCGGTGGCCGACTTCGCCGCCGAAGTGAACGCAAGCGTGGAGAATATCGGCGCGCGCCGTCTGCAGACGATCATGGAGCGCGTGGTCGAGGAGATCAGCTACACCGCCTCGGACCGCGAGGGCGACAGCCTGGTGGTGGACGCCGCCTATGTCCGCGACCGCGTGGATCAGCTGGCGAAGAACACCGACCTGTCGAAATTCATTCTCTAAGGAACACCGCAGCGGCGGCGTCGGCGATCGCGTCGATGTCGCGCGCCGGTTCTCGCCCCGAGAGGAGCCAGGTCATCAGGATCGGCTGGCCGATCATGCCGGTGATCTGACCGGTCGCCACCGCCCAGTCCTCGCGCCGGGCCAGGCGTCCGGCGCCGGCCTCAAGCTCGAACGCCGCTGCGAATGCGGCGTACACCTGCGCCTTTCCGTGTTCGAACAAAAGCGCGCCGAGCTCGGGGAAGCGCGGGGTCTCGGCGATGACCAGCCGGATCACGCCGCGCACCCCCGGATCGGCGATGAGCCGGGCGTAGGCGCGGGCGGTCGCTTTCAGGCCGATTTCGCCTGAGAGGTCGAACCGGCCCATCTCGGCTTCGATCACCGAGGCGAGCAACGCCTCCTTGCTGTTGAAATACCCGTAGAGCGTCGCGGTGGAGACGTCGGCGGCGCGCGCGACCGCCTCCATGCGCGCGCCGGAATAGCCCTCGCTCATGAAGGCGGCGGCCGCGCTCTTCAGGATGTTGGCGCGCTTCTCCTCTGCGCGCTGCTTGCGGAAGGCTTCAAGGGTCATGGCGTCAGCTTAGTCTCGCGCGCCCCGCCCGGCCAATCGGCCGATTCAGGCTTGATCATGGTCCGGCGTACTCTAAACTGAAACATACGTTTTAGTTTGGAGGCCGTCCCATGCTCCCCGTGCTCGCCGCCCTGCTCTCGCTATCCCAGCCTTCGCAGCCGCCCCGGTTCGACGGCGTCATCGCTGCGGCCGCCGACGCCGACATGGCGGCCACGGCCTATGCCGACGGCGGGCTCGAGCCGCTGGGGCCGGGCGAAGGCGAGGACAGCCTCGTGCTAGCCGCGGAACGGCGGGGCGCGCTGGCGGAGCTCGACCGGCGGCCGGCGGGGAACTCGGTGATCTCCTGGCCGCAGATCATCGAAGCCGTGCGCGAGCGGGACCTCGTCTTCGTGGTGGAGACGCGTGGGGCGCTGGACCGGTCGATCGAGCAGGTCGAGGACGCCTACTCCGCCTTTCCATACGGCGCGCATTTCGCCGCATTCGTCCTGCGCGGCGGCGCTCTGGTCCGGCTCGGCGGCCTGGATGTGGGCAAGAACCCGCAATCGGTGAGCCGGGGTCCCGACGGGGCCTGGCTGCTTGTGGCCACGGAGGCGGACGACGCCGAAGCGGTGTTCGTGCGCTTGGGCGCGGACGGCGCGCCGGTGGAGGCCCGGCCGGTCGATCTGGATCCGCCGTATCGCGAGGGCGGAGAAGCCCGGCTGCGCGGCCTGTTCTGGTCCCCGGACGGGCGCCATGCGGCGGCGAACGTGGAGAATGAGCGCCTGCAGATCTACGCCGTGGTGTACGACCGGAGCGGCGACCCGGCCGGGCTTGAACCGGCGGGCGCTCCGGTGGAGATCGGGCGGCGCTGGACGGTGGCCAAGTGGACGCCGGACTCCCGCTTTCTCCTGGCGGCGGACACCGGTTGGCCCGGCGGCGGCGGGCTCGCCATGCTGGTGCAGGGAAAGGGCGCTCTCACCAGTCTGGAAGTCGGTCCGGACGGCGCGCGCGTCGTCTCGCGCGTGGAGCCGGGGCTGAGCGTGGAAGGCTTCGCACTGTCCGAAGACGGGCGGCGCGCCGTGACGGTGAATATGGGCCGCACCTATCTGCCGGATAATCCGCTCCTGCGCTTCTGGCCGGGCCGCAACCGGTCCTCGTTGCGGCTGATCTCGATCCATCCCGACACCGGCGTGCTGACGCTGGAGGGGCCGGAGGTCTATTTCGACGGCGTCCTGCCTGAAGACGCGATCTTCGACGCCGACGGCGACAGCCTGGCGGTGGCGGTCTTTCATCTGCGCGACGGGCCTGGGCGGCGGCGAGGATATATCGATCTGTGGCGCGTGAGCGAAACCGAGGACGGCCCGCGTCTCTCCGCCACCGGCCAAAGACTGGAGACCGTGCGCGGCCCTCACGATCTGGTCCGCTTGAATGAGTGACCGGGTTTGCGCGAGGGGCGGGACGGCCTAGCTTTCACAGCCGCCGCCATCGAGATGAACGACCGTGAGCCGCGCGCTGAATATCGCCTTCCCCGCCATGCGCGCCCATGAGGGCGTGTGGACCGGGACCTATACCCATCTGGACGCCGCGGGCTGCGAGGTCGACCGGCATGAGAGCCGCGTGGTGTGCGAGTTTCCGGCCTCCGGCCAACCTATCTACGTCCAGCACATTACGTTCACCTGGCCGGACGGGCGGGCGCGCGAGGACCGGTTCGACGGGCGGATTGCGGGAGACCGGATCGTGTTCGATACGCCGAGCTTTTCCGGCGCGGCCTGGGAAAGCGGCGAGCTGGTCCTGCTCCATCTCGACCGCAAGGACGAGCCCGGCGCCTATTTCATCGAAATCATCGCTCTAGCGGACGGCGGCCGGACCCGCGCGCGCACCTGGCACTGGTTCAAGGCCGGGGCGTTGATCCGGCGCACCCTTTGCGACGAGGTGCGCGAGGCGTGACCGGCGCGGCGGGTGCGTCTCCGATGCGCGCCATGCTACACCCCTCCCGCCGCAGCAAACCGACAGGCCCCGCATGACCGAAACCCGCCGCTCCGCCAAGCTTCTGGTCCGTAACGCCGAGCTGACAGACGTGGACGCCATTCTGGCGCTGCAGAACCGGGCCTATCCCGACATGACGCCCGATCTGCCCGCCATGATCCGCGGTCAGATCGCCGCCTTTCCCGAAGGCCAGGTGGTGGTGGAGTATGAAGGCGAAGTGGTCGGCTGGTGCGCCAGCTTCATCATCGATGAAGCCAGCGCCTTCGCGCCCCATGACTGGGCCGGCATCACCGGCGGCGGCTTCGCCGCGCGCCACGACCCGGACGGCGACTGGCTCTACGGCATGGAGGTGGCGGTGGACCCGGGCCGGCGCCGCCTGCGCATCGGCCAGCGCCTCTATGACGCCCGCGTCGCCCTTTGCGAGGACTGGGATCTGAAGGGCGTAGTGTTCGGCGGCCGGCTGTCCGGCTTCAAGCGCAAGCGGCGCACTTACAAGACGCCGGAGGCCTATCTCGCCGCGGTGGAGGCGCGCGAGATCAAGGACCCGGTGCTCGAGTTCCAGATGCGCATGGGCTACGAGCCCGCCGGGGTGCTGCGCAAATACTATCCCGAAGACGTGGACAGCCTTGGCCACGCCGCGCGCATGTTCTGGCGCAATCCCAGCTGGGAGGAGGGCGCCTCCGGCCCCTCGCGGCCCTGGGCGAGCACCGTGCGCGTCGCCGCGGTGCAGTACCAGATGCGTGCGGTGGAGACGCTGGCCGCGTTTGAAAAGAACGTCGAATACTTCGTCGACGTGTGCGCCGACTATCGCGCCGATTTCTGCCTGTTTCCGGAGATGTTCACCGTGGCCCTGCTGGCGCTGGAGAAGCGCCGGCTCTCACCCGAAGAGAGCATCGCCGCGCTGTCGAAGCACACGCCGCGCTTCATCGAATTCATGAGCCAGCTCGCCGTGCGCTACAACATCAACATCGTCGGCGGTTCCCACCCCACCAAGACCGATGACGGCGACATCCAGAACGTCGCCTATGTCTTCCTGCGCGATGGCTCGGTCCACGCCCAGGAGAAGATCCACCCCACGCCGAACGAGAAATACTGGTGGAACATCAAGGGCGGCGACACGGTGGCGGCGATCCCCACCGATTGCGGCCAGATCGGCGTGCTGATCTGCTATGACAGCGAATTCCCCGAGCTCGCCCGGCGGCTTGTGGACGAAGGCGCGAAGATCATCTTCGTGCCCTACGCCACCGACGACCGGCCGGGGCATTTGCGGGTGCGCTATTGCGCTCACGCGCGCGCCATCGAGAACCAGATCTATCTCGTCACCGCGGGCAATGTGGGCAATCTGCCGGGGGTGGAGAACATGGACGTGAATTACGCCCAGGCCGCGGTGATCACGCCGTGCGATTATCCCTTCGCCCGCGACGGGCTGGCGGCGGAAGCCAGCGAGAACGTGGAGACGATCGCAGTCGCCGACCTGCATCTCGACGCCCTCAACGAGGCCCGGCGTTCGGGCACGGTACGCAATCTTCGCGACCGCCGGTTTGATCTTTATCGCATCGTCTGGACGGATCGGGGGTAGGGGCGCCGTCCTCCCCCTCCCGACCGCGCCTTTGGCGCGGCCACCCTCCCCACAAGGGGGAGGGACAGGGCGCTGAGGCGCCGTATCTTTTGTCCTCCCCCTTTATGGGGGAGGTGTCCCGAAGCGAAGCGTAGGGACGGAGGGGTGCGACCCCTAAACCCGCACCGTCATCGCCGCTTTGGGCGGGGCGGTGTTGGTGATGAGGCGGGTATAGGCGTCCAGCGCGCCTTCGCCGCCTGAAAGCTCCTGCTCTTCGAACAGCGCCGCGCCGTCTTCGGCGAACTGGGTCCAGTCCGCGGCGTAGCGCTGGGCGAATGTGCCCGGCCCCCATTCGGAGATGCGTCTGGCCACGTGATCCGGAGCGAAGAAGAAGACCGGCTTCGGGCCGGGCAGACCCTTCGGCGGCGCCGCGTGCTCCCAATGGGCCGCACCGACGCGGATGTCTGCGGCGAGCGCGTCGCCCAACGCTTCATGGATGTCGGTGGTGATCTGATGATCGCCGGCGAAATCGACGATCAGGCGCTTGGGTTCGCTCTTCAGCTCTTTGAGCGCGTCATAGAGCGTGATCGCGTCGTAAAATCCGGTCCCGGCGACGAACGCCATGGAGCGCTTCGACGTCATCGCTTCGATCGCGACGCCGTCCGGACGGTTGCGGTGGAGGAGCCAGGCGAGAGCCAGGGCGGTCTTGCTCGACGCGCTGGTGAGCGCGACCTGGGCGGCGCCGAAAAAGCCTTCCTCGCGCAGGTGCAGATCGATGAGCCAGCTGGTCAGGAAGAGCGGCTGCAGCACCATCTGCACCGCCTCGCGGTCCTGGCGATAGCCCGGATCGCCCTTGCAGCGCGTATAGCGGTTATACGCCGCCGGCAGATCGGCGCGGTGGGGCGAGTTGTCGATGAAGGAACCCGCGCCAATGCGCGCCGGCCCCACGATCAGTTCGTCGCCCGCCGGCAGATAGCCGTAAATGCGCTCGCCGATCTCCAGCCCGTCGGCCTTGCTCTCGGTCACTTCGGCGAAGCCCCAGACCGGCAGGCGTCCGCCCTCGCGTGCGGGGAAGAATTTCCAATAGCCCATGATCTCGCCGAAGGCGGCGTAGGTGATGTTGTTGGCCGTCAGGGCGAAGCGCCGCACGGCGAGGCGCGCCTGGCCGTCGCCCAGCGGCGCGGACCCGGTCTCCACCAGCGACGCTTTGGCGATGTCGGTCTTGTCGATGGCGAGGGCCCAGCCCATAGCGGTCTCCGTCTGCGGATGGATCAGGATGCGAGGAAGTCGTCCGGCCGGTCGCCGGGGCTCCATCGGCGCAGAACGGCCGGGTCGGCCGGGTCGATGGGGTCAGGCAGGCCTTCGGCCGGAACGCTCGCCAGGATGTCGCGGATCACGGCGAGCCGGGCGCGGCGCTTGTCGTCGGCGCGCACCACCTTCCAGGGGATCGCCGCGCCGGTGGCCGCCAGCATGGCGTCGCGCGCTTCGGTGTAGGTTTCGAACTTCTCCAGCGCGACCGCGTCCACCGGCGAGATTTTCCAGCGTTTCAGCGGGTTGGTGCGGCGATCCTCAAGGCGGGCGGCCTGCTCCTTCCGGGAGATGTCGAGATAGTATTTCAGCACGATCACGCCGTCATCGGCGAGGAGGCGCTCGAAGGCGTCCACCTCGTTGATGAAGCGGGCGTATTCGGCCTCGCTGCAATAGCCCATCACCCGTTCCACGCCGGCCCGGTTGTACCAGGAGCGGTTGAACAGGACGAACTCGCCGCCGGCCGGCAGATGGGGAACCCAGCGCTGGAAATACCAGCTGGAGCGGTCGCGCTCGGTGGGCTTGCCGAGCGCCACCACGCGGGTGTCGCGAGGCGACTGGTGCTCCACGATGCGCTTGATCACCCCGTCCTTGCCCGAGGCGTCGCGGCCTTCGAGGATCACCAGTAGCCGGCGTTCCTCGGCGATGATCTGGCGCTGCAGCGCGGCGAGCCCGATCTGCAGGCCGCGCAGCTCGGCTTTGTAAGCGTCCTTGTCCATGCAGCTCAGACTGGCGCGATGCGGCGCGTACGTCGAGCCGTCACTCCGCCGCCTGCGCCTCGGCGGGTTCGGCGGGGCCGAGCCGGGACCGGTCGCCGGCCCGGCCGAAGCGCATATGGCCGTCGTCCAGCTTGCCGTAGCGGATCGTCATCATGTCCTTGATATAGTTCTGATAGGTCCGCCAGGGCTGGGTCGCGCCCATGCGCGGCAGGTCCGGCAGGGCGCGCTGGACATAGCCGGAGGAAAAATCCAGCAGCGGCAGGGTTTCGAGATCGGCCGGAGGTTCGGGCACGGCGTAGTCGGCCCCGGTCCTTTCCATGTGGTTGAGCATGCGGCAGACCCGCTCGCAGGTCAGGTCGATCTTCAGCGTCCAGCTGGCGTTGGTGTAGCCGAAGGCGAGCGCCAGGTTCGGCACGTCCGACAGCATCATGCCGCGATAGGTGACGTGGTCGCGCGCGTGCAAGGGCCGGCCGTCCACGTCGATCTCCACCCCGCCGCCCACCTGCATGGCGAGGCCTGTAGCCGGGATGATCAGGTCGGCGTCGAGATGATCGCCGGACTTCAGCTGTACGCCCGTCCGGGTGAAGCGCTCGATATGGTCGGTGACGATGTCGGCCTTCCCGGATTTCAGCGCGTCGAAGAAATCACCGTCCGGGGCCAGGCAGAAGCGCTGATCCCAGGGGTTATAGGACGGCGAGAAGTGCGTCTCGACCGGGAAATCCTCGCCCAGCCGCTCGCGGATCTGTTTGAGCACGCCCTTCTTCACGAATTCGGGATGGTTGCGCGACAGCGCAAAGAGCACGATCGCAAGCCCGATATTCTTCGCCCGGGTGAGCGTATAGGCGAGCCGGCCCGGCAGCACTTTGCGCAGCGTGTCGGCAATGGCGTCCCGTGAGGGCCGCGCCGCAATATAGCTCGGCGAGCGCTGGAGCATGGTCACATGCTTGGCCTTTTCCGCCATGGAGGGGACGAGCGTGATCGCCGTGGCGCCCGAGCCGATGATCACCACCCGCTTGCCGGAATAGGGCTGATCCTCGCTCCAGCGCTGGGGATGGATGATCTCGCCTTCGAACTCCGCCATGCCGGGAAAATCGGGCATGTACCCGGCTTCATACCGGTAATAACCCGAGCACATCATCACGAAGCGCGCCTTGTAGGTCTCGCGCACGCCGTTCGTCTCGGCGACCACGGTCCAGCGCGCCTCCTGCGTGCTCCAGCTGGCGGAGACGACGCGGGTGTCGAACTGGATATGCCGGTCAATCCCGGCTTCGCGCGCGGTGTCGCGGATGTAATTGCGGATGCTGGGTCCGTCGGCGAAGACGCTTCCGTCCGTCCAGGGCCGGAAATTATAGCCGAACGTGTACATGTCGCTGTCGGAGCGGATGCCGGGATAACGGAACAGATCCCATGTGCCGCCGAGATCCGCGCGCGCTTCGAGAATGCGATAGCTGCGCCCGGGGCTCTTGTCCTGCAGATGCCAGGCCGCGCCGACGCCGGACAGTCCTGCGCCGACGATCAGAACGTCCAGCTCGATCGGTTGGGCCGCGCCCAGCGTCTCCACAGCCATGGCTCGCCTCCTTCGCATCGCCCCCAGGGCGGCGGTCGGCGATATGTGAACACCGTTCACTCTACAGTGCAAGGGCGTGGGCGGCGCCGGGCGGAGGTCAGCGCGGCTTGAGTTCTGAGTGGAGTTTCAGCACCCGGGCGCCGTCCTCCTGCTTGATGAGATAGGCGGGACAGTCCGGCGCGCCGTTGCGCACCTGCCTGGAGCCGTCGATGGTCTTCTCCACCCGGCTCTCATGCACTTCGGCGATCTCCCCTTCGCCTTCCCCGTTTCCCCAGTTCCAGGCGACGGTGTCGCCGGTCTTGAAGGCCATAGTCATCCCGGATCCTTGATTGCTCGGCGCCGAAGCATGGGAACGGGCGGGCGCGCCGGCGGTTCAATGCGCGCCGTAATCTCAATGCGAAAGGACCCCATGGTGGACGCTCTTGAAATCCTGCGCTGGATCGCCGCGATCACGGGAATCGTGGCGGCTCTGGTCGTCTCCAGCGATCTCGGCCGCAAGGCCACGGGCGCGGGCTTCCTGGTGTTTCTGGTCTCGTCGATCAGCTGGGTGGTCGCCGGCTGGCTGCAGGACAAGCCCGCCCTGGCGGTGCAGAACATCGTTCTGACGGCCATAAACGCCCGGGGCGTCTATCGCTGGCTGCTCCGCGATCATATCGACTGGCGCGCGCTCAAGCTTCGCAAGCGGACAGGTCAACCACGCGCGTGATCGGGATGAAGCGGGCGCACTCCGCCTCGACGACCCGGCTCTCAAGCGGAGCGCCATAGAAATCCACCGATTGAATCCGCAGCCGTTCGATCCCGCGCCCGCCGAGCACCTCGGCGACGCGGACATCGCCGGACAGCGGCGCGCCGCGCACATCGGCGCCGAAGACCGCGGCCGGGGCCACGCCTTCCACCGGTACGGGACGCTCCAGCGGCATGGCGCCGTCGGGCCGGGCCAGCAGCGAGTCGGCCGTCTCCATCACCAGAATGTTGTCCGTGGAAAGGCTGTACATCGCTTCGTCCGCAAGCACGGACACGCCCTGGTCCGGCAGGACCGCGCCGAGCCAATCGTTCGGCGCCCCGACGCCGAGCGTGACCGCCAGCAATTCGCCGTCCTCGCCGATATGGAGCTGGCGGACATAGGCGTGGCCGCGCGTCAGCTTCACGTCGGCGGTGAGCAGCCGGTCGATGCTCGCCTCGCGAATGTCGACGGCCTCTTCGCCGCCGACCGCCTCCTCGGTCTGCAGGGCGAGGGCCGCCGTCACGGCGGCGGACATGGTGAGGGTGAATGCGGCGACGGCGCCTGGTTTGGGCATGACCGGAATCCTTCAGCGGCTCGGGGTTGACAGGCCAACGTCCGAGGCGCGCCGAAGCTCCGCGCGTCTGCATCGCAGCATTACGCCGCCCGGGAACCCTTCCGCTGGGCCGGGCTTTTTGGGGGAGCAGGATATCGGAGGGTGCTTGATTATGCAGGCTCGCAAGGAACGCATTTACATGGCGGTGACCGCGCTCGCCGTCGTCACGGCCGCCTTTCTGGGCGTCATGCTGTGGAATGAAAGCCAGGACGATCCGCGGCTGATCCTGTCCGTCGGCGAAGACGGCATGTCCGTGAGCGCCGACGACCGGCGCTGAACGCCACACGGAACGCAAGCGGGGCCGGGCGCGCTTGTGTGCGGCGCACCATCTGACAGCCGCCAGCGAGACATCCCATGCGCGCCGCGCTCATCTCCGCCGCTTCGCTGCTGCTCGGCTTCGCCATGCTGCAGATGGGCAACGCCCTGCAGGGCACGCTGCTCGCCCTGCGCGGGCAGGCGGAAGGTTTTCCCAGCTTCGCGGTCGGCGCGATCATGTCCGGCTTCTTCGCCGGCATGGGCCTCGGCAGCTTCATCGCGCCGCGCATCATCCGGCGCTCCGGGCATATGCGCGCCTTCGCCGCCTTCGCCTCCATGGCCAGCGCCGCGGCCCTGCTTCACGTTCTGATCGTCAACATTCCCGCCTGGCTGGTGATCCGGGCGTTCACCGGCTTCTGTTTCGCCGGGCTTCTGATGACGGTGGAGAGCTGGCTCAACGCGTCGGTGGAAAGCCGCGACCGCGGCGGGTTGCTCGCCGTCTACGCCGCCACGGGGCTGGGCGCGGGCGCGCTGGGCCAGCTGCAGATTTCACTGGCGCCGCCCACCAGCTTCGTCCTGTTCGCCTGGGTCTCGGTGCTGTTGTCGCTGGCGCTGGTGCCCTCCAGCCTCAGCCGCGCCGCGGCGCCGGGCGGCGAGGATCTGCCCGAAGGCAAGGCGAACATCCCGGCCATTCTGAAAGCCTCGCCCTTCGGCGCCGGCGCGGCGCTGTTCATGGGCATGAGCGTGGGCAGCTTCTTCGCTCTCGCCCCGGTCTTCGCCCAGAGCCGCGAGCTGTCCACCGCCTCGCTCGGCCTGTTCATGGCGCTGGCCACCGGCGCGGCCATGGTCAGCCAATGGCCTCTGGGCCGGCTTTCCGACAAGCTGTCGCGGCGCGTCGTGGCCTCGACGCTGGCCGCGACGACCTGCGCCGTCCTCTTCGTGTTCTGGAGCGCGCCCACGGACCGGGTGATCACGCTCGTGCTCGCCGCCTGCCTGGGCGCGGTGATGTTTCCCACCGCCGCCATCGCCTCGGCCCAGGTCAACGACCGGGTGGACCGCAGCCATATGGTCGCCGCCGCGGGCACTTTGGTGCTCCTGTCCTCCAGCGGCGCGGCGAGCGGACCGATCCTCACCGGCTTTCTGATGGACCGGGTCGGGCCGAACGGGTTCCTGATCGCGCTGGCGGCCTATCAGGGCGCCATCGCCGCGCTGGGCGTCGGCCGGCTGATCATGCGTCCGAGCCGAGGCGTGCACCGGCGCAAGACGCTTCCCAACATGCTTCAGCCGGTGCTCGGCGCGCTGAACGCCGCCGGCGACGCGCAGGGCGATCTGTTCGCCGGGCTGAAACGGCGCCGGCGCGGTCACAATTCGCAGTAACGCACCGGAACGGCGCGCTTCGGACCGGCGTTGGCGACAAGGATGAAACCCCCGGGGCGGGACGCCGGGAGATTAAAGACAATGGGCGAGACGCAATTCCAGCTGGCGACGGTCGATTACATCATCGTCGCCGTCTACTTCGCGGCCGTGCTGTTTCACGGCTGGTGGGTCGGCCGGGGCAAGGAAGGGTCAAAGGACTACTTCCTCGCCGGGGGCAAACTGCCCTGGTATCTGATCGGCTTCTCCCTTCTGGCGTCCCAGATGTCCGGCTCCAGCTTCGTGGGGTTGATGGGCGGCACCTACGCCGAAGGCATGACCATGTTCAATTACGAGTGGACGGCGGTGATCGTCCTCTTGTTCTTCGCCGTGTTCATGCTGCCCACCTTCCTGAAGGCCGGCCTCTACACCATTCCGGAATACCTGAAGAACCGCTACAGCCCGAACGCGCAGCGCGCCTTCTCCCTGTTCACGCTTCTGGCGATCATGTTCATCGATTCCGCCGGCGCGCTGTTCGCCGGCGGTCTGGTGATCACCAGCGTCATTCCGGTCGATCTCTGGCAGGCGATCGCGGTGCTGGCGCTGGTCGCGGGCGTCTACACCATCATGGGCGGGCTCTCTGCGGTGGTGGTCACCGACACCGTGCAGGCGATCCTCCTGATGCTCGGCGCCGGACTGATCTTCATCATCGGCATCCAGGAAGTCGGCGGCTGGGGCGAGCTGTTCAACACGCTGCCCGACGAGAAGACCCGGCTCTACCAGCCGATCGACGACGGCTTCCTGCCCTGGCCGGGCATGCTGGGGGTGATCCTTCTGGGCTTCTATTACTGGACGCTCAACCAGTTCGTGGTGCAGCGCACGCTGGGCGCCAAGAGCCTGGATGAAGGCCGCAAGGGCGCCATGCTCGCGGGCGGGCTGAAGCTTTTGAACCTGTTCCTGATGATCATCCCGGGGCTGATCGCGTTTCAGCTATACCCGAATCTCGACACGCCCGACCTCGCCTTCCCGTCTCTGGCCTTCGACCTGCTCCCGATCGGGCTTCGCGGCCTGATCATGACGGCGCTCATCGCCGCGCTCATGTCCAGCCTGGACTCCGCCCTGAACGCTGCGGGCACGCTGGTGACCATGGACTTCGTCAAACCGCTCAAACCCAACCTGTCGGACAAGAAGCTCACCGGCATCGGGCGCATCGTCACCGGGATCGCCATGGTGATCGCGGCGGTCTACGCGCCGATGATCGCCGGGTTCGAAAGCCTGTTCGAGTATTTCCAGTCGGCGCTCGCCTATGTCGCCCCGTCCATCGTGGCGGTGTTCCTGGTGGGCCTTTTCTGGCGCGGCGCCTCGGCGCCCGGCGCGCTCGCCGGCATCGGGCTCGGCATCTTCGTCGGCGTGCCGCTCTTCGTGCTGAAGGAGGTCACGGAGATCTGGACCAACGCCGGCCTGCCCGCGATCCACTTCACCTACATGGCCGTGGTGATGTTCGTGGCCGGCGCGGCCCTGGTCGCCGTCGTCTCGGTGTTCACCGAACAGCCCGAGAAGGAGCAGATCGAGAAAGCCACGATCAACTGGCAAAACATCAAGGACAACCTCTCCAGCCAGGGTCAGCCCTTCTACGCCGACTTCCGCGTCTGGGCCGGCGTGCTGATCGTCATCACGGCGATCCTTGTGGGCTGGTTCTGGCTCTGAGGTGAGCGCGCGCCAGGACACCTCGCCGCCCGCCGAGGGCACAGGCATCGCCGGAGAGGCCGCAAGCCAGGTCCAGAGGACCGCCGAAGCGGCGGTGGACGCGGCCGAAGGCTTCACGGCGGAGACCTGGGCGAGCCTGGCGCTCGGCGCGCTGATCGTGGTCGCCGCGCTGGTGCTGGTGTTGCGCTTCTCCTTCGGCCGGAAACATCGCAGCGCCCTTCGATCGGCGATGAAACGGGCGCGCATGCCGGTGCTGATCGCGGCGGTGGCGTTCGCCGGCGCGCTCGCCCTGCCGGCGGCCGACCTGCCGGACGCCATGACGTCGCTGGCCGCCACGGTCATCCGCGTGCTCGGGATCGTGGCGCTCGGCTGGGCGGTGGGCACGGCGGGAGACGCGGTGTTCAAGCGCTGGAACGCGCGCCTGGACATCACCGCCAGCGACAATCTGCGCGCCCGCGCCCGCGCCACCCAGCTCAACATCATCCGGCGCATCTGGGTGTTCGGGGTGGCCTTCGTGGTGCTGTCGCTGGCGATGCTCTCCATCCCCGACCTTCGAAACGTGGGCGTCTCGCTGTTCGCCTCGGCCGGGGTGGCCGGCATCGTCATCGGCGTGGCGGCCCAGCCGGTGCTCTCCAACCTTGTGGCCGGTTTGCAGATCGCCTTCTCCCAGCCCATCCGCATCGAGGATGCGGTGGTGGTGGAAGGCGAGTGGGGCTGGATCGAGGAGATCGGCCTGTTTCACGTGGTGATCCGCATCTGGGACTGGCGCCGGCTGGTGGTGCCGCTGACCTATTTCTCCTCCACCCCGTTCCAGAACTGGACCAAGACGAAAGCCAGCATTCTCGGCTCGATCTTCTGGAAGGTGGACTATCGTGCGCCGATCCAGGAGATGCGCCAGAAGCTCGATGAAATCCTGGAGACCACCGATCTCTGGGACCGGCAGGCGAAGGTGCTGCAGGTCACCGATTCCGATGAGAACACGCTGTGCATCCGCGCGCTGGCCAGCGCCAGCACCAGCCCGCGCGCCTGGGATCTCAGATGCTATGTGCGCGAGCAGATGATCCTCTGGCTGCAGCAGGAACATCCCTACGCCCTGCCGCGTCAGCGCGAACAGTCCGACGAGACCCAGCGCGAAGGCGCTCCGCCCGACTGGGCCGAACCGCCCTCGCGGCGACCGCAAGGCCAGGCCTCCAATCAGCCGGTGCGCGACGAAAGCCTGCAGGAAGGCGCCGAGGTGGACGAAGCCGCCGCCGACACCAAGGCCCGCTCGCTGGGCGGCGAGGAAGCGCCGGAGACGGACCGGGAACGCGAGGACGCGGAGCAGGACGAGGAGCGGCGCGGCTAGCGCGGCGCCCGCTTGGCCAAAATCCGCTGCAGCGTCCTGCGGTGCATGTTCAGCCGGCGGGCGGTTTCGGAGACATTGTGATTGCACAGCTCGAAGACGCGCTGGATGTGCTCCCAGCGCACCCGGTCCGCGCTCATGGGGTTTTCCGGCGGTTCCGGCTTGGCGTCGGGGCGGGCGAGCAGGGCCTTGGCGACATCGTCGGCGTCGGCGGGCTTGGCGAGATAGTCCACCGCGCCCGATTTCACCGCCGCGACCGCCGTGGCGATATTGCCGTAGCCGGTGAGCATCACCGCGCGGCAGTCGGGGCGGGTGTTGTGCAGGGTCTTCACCACGTCGAGCCCGTCGCCGTCCTCCAGGCGTAGATCGACCACGGCGAAGGCGGGTGGGCTGGAGCGCGCGATATGCAGCGCTTCGGCGACGGTGCCCACCGCGGCGACGATGTCGAAGCCGCGCGAGGCCATGGCGCGCTCGAGCCGGGTGCGGAAGGGCGTGTCGTCGTCGACGATGAGCAGGGTCTTGTCGGCGGGCAGGTCCAGCTCGGCCATGGATGTCGGGCCTCCTTCAAACTCTGACCCTGATTTAGCCGAATTTGCGCCTGTGTCTAATCCCGCCCTGCGTTACTGGGCGACCTCGGCCGGCGCGGCGTCGGCGTGCGGCTCGAACCAGGGCTCGGCCTCCACGGTGCGGCGCGGCAGGGTGAGCGTGACGCGCGCGCCGGCGCCGGGCGCGTTGGACAGATCCACCTTGCCGCCCACCCGCTCGGTCAGGGTGATGGCGATGAACACGCCCAGGCCCAGCCCGCCATGGCCCGGCTCGGCCCGGCGCGTGGTCACGTAGGGCTCGCCGAGCTTGGCGAGAATGTCGGGGGGAAAGCCCGGCCCATCGTCCTGAACCGTCAGCGTGATGGTGTCGCCGTCCCAGGCGCCGGCGACCCGGACTTCCGATTTCGCGAAATCCACCGCGTTCTCGATGAAATTGCCCACCGCATAGAGAATTTCCGCGCGCCGCTGCAGCACCGGCGCCTGGGGTTCGCCGGCCGGAGGCTCGAGCGAGACCCGGATCAGCGCGCCCAGCCCCTGCAGCGGGGCTGCGGCCTCCTCCAGCGCTTCGCGCAAGCCCACCCGGTCGTGCATCTCGTCGGACGCGTCCTGGGTCTGGGACAGGCGCTGCAGGATCTCCCGGCAGCGCTGGGCCTGGGAGACGATGAGCGCGGCGTCCTCGCGCATCAGATCATCCTTGGCCTCGCGCTGCATCTCCTTCGCCGTGAGCTGGATCGTGGCGAGCGGCGTGCCGAGTTCATGGGCGGCCGCCGCCGAGAGGGCGCCCAGCGCGGACAGGCGCTGCTCGCGCGCCAGCACGGTCTGGGTCGCCGCCAGCGCCGTGCCCATGCGCCGCGCCTCGCTGCCCACCCGCCAAGCGTAGACGGCGGTGAAGCCGATGGCGATGGCGAGCGCAGTCCACATGCCGACCTGATAGGTCGCCGGCAGGCTGATGGTCTCGCCCGAGCTCCAGGGCAGCGGCAGATGCCAGATCGACAGGGTGATGGATCCGGCGATTGCGAACCCGGCGAGGGTCACCCACCAGCGCGCCGGCAGGGCGGCGACCGAGATCACCACCGGGCCCACCAGCATCACCGAGAACGGATTGAGCAGCCCGCCGGTGAGCGCCAGCAGCACCATGAGCTGGGCGACGTCATAGGCGAGCTGGGCGAAGGCCTCCCAGTCCTTGGCGAAGCGCTGGGTGGACATGGCCAGCGACAGCCAGGCGTTCACCCAGGCGCTCGCCGCGATCACCCCGAGGCACAGGCCTAGAGGCAGGTCGAATCCCAGCCCGTAATGAACCACGACAATGCAGATCGTCTGGCCCACCACGGCGAGCCAGCGCAACAGGATCAGCGTGCGCAGGCGCACCCGGCCGAACATGGGCGTGAAATCGGCCTCGGAGGAAAGCTTGTCCCAGCTGGACTCCAGAACGATCATCGCGGTCTCCGTCTCGGCGCCGGCGGCGCTCCTCCCAACAGGAAACGCCGCAGCCGGCCGCAGCGTCAACCGGACCGTACGCCGCGCGCGGCTGCGCGGAGCGGCGAAGGTCGTATGGCCTCCATACCCCGATTTTCCTATATGCAGAGGACCAGCGCCCGTTCCGCGCCTGCTTGGAGACCTGATCCATGGCCAACCGCCCCGTCTGGCTTCTGCCCGCCATCGCCCTGACCGCCGCGCTGATCCTTGGCGGCGTGCTCGCCTCGGCGGTCATGACGCGCGGCGACGGCGCGGTGCGCTCCGGCGGTGTGCGCGTCTCCGGCGAGGCGCAGATCGGCGGCCCGTTCACCCTGGTCAATCAGGACGGCGAAACGGTCACCGACGAGACCTATCGCGGCAAGGCGATGCTGATCTATTTCGGCTTCACCTATTGTCCCGACGTCTGCCCGATGTCGCTGCAGATCATGGACGCCGCGCTCGACCGGCTGAACGAAGAGCAGCGCGCCGCGTTTCAACCCCTGCTGATCAGCGTCGATCCCGAACGCGACACGCCCGAAGCGCTGAAGAGTTATGTGGAGTCCGACGCCTTTCCCGAGGGCCTTCAGGGCCTCACCGGCACGCCGGAGCAAGTGCGCGCGGCGGCGCGCGCCTATCGCGTCTTCTACGCCCGCATCGAGGACGACGGGGTGAGTTCAGAATACACCGTCGATCACAGCTCGTTGATTTTCCTCATGGATCAGAACGGCGAGTTCGCGGACGTCTTTCCGCACGGCACGAGCCCCGAGCAGCTCGCTTCGCGCCTGCAACAATTTCTAGAGGAAAATCGCGGACAATCGTGATCTAACCATGTGTCCCGCCCCCGGTTCGGTCGGCGGGACGGGAGTGTTTGATGCTTTATTCCTTCCTCGAGTTAAGCCGGGCGGCGATGCTGCCCTGGCGCGCGGCGGCCAATGTCACGCGGCGCAGTCTGAGAAGTCCCATGAACCCGGCCGGCGACACCCTGGCCGGGCGCGCCACGGCAGCCGCGGCCGACCTGTTTGAAAGCCTGACGCGCTATTATGGCAAGCCGGAATGGGGTCTGAGCCCCTTTTCGGTGGACGGGAAGCCGGTCGAGGTCGAAACCGAGACGGTGTGGCGCCGGCCGTTCTGCAATCTCATCCATTTCAAGCGCGACCGCGCCGCCCTGGCGCGCGCGCGAGGCGTCAAGGCCGCGCAGATCGACGACCCCAAGGTCCTGATCGTCGCGCCCATGTCCGGTCACCACGCCACGCTTCTGCGCGGCACGGTGGAGGCGTTCCTGCCGGATTCCGAGGTTTATGTCACCGATTGGCTCGACGCGCGCCACGTGCCGGTGCTGGACGGCCGGTTCGATCTGGACGACTTCGTCCAATATGTGCGCGCGATGATCACGGCTTTGGGCGAGGACGTCCATGTGGTGGCGGTGTGCCAGCCCGGACCGCCGACGCTGGCGGCGATCGCGCTCATGGCCGAGGACGGCGACCCCGCCCGCCCGGCCAGCATGACCTTCATGGGCTCGCCCATCGATGCGCGCAAATCGCCCACCGTGCCGAACAAGCTCGCCGAAGAGCGCCCGTTCGAATGGTTCCGGGACAATCTGATCCATACCGTGCCGGCGCTGTATCCCGGCGCCATGCGGCGGGTCTATCCGGGGTTTCTGCAGCTGACCGGCTTCATCAACATGAATTACGACCGGCACGTGGACGCCCATTGGAATTTCTTCAACCGGCTGATCGACGGCGACGGCGACAGCACGGAGAAGCACCGGGCTTTCTATGACGAATATCTCTCGGTGATGGATCTGACCGAGGAATTCTATCTGCAGACCATTGCCGACGTGTTCCAGGAGCACAAGCTGGCCAACGGAACCATGACGGTGAAGGGCCGCCCGGTGCGCCCTGAAGCCATCACCGACGTGGCCCTGCTCACCGTGGAAGGCGAGAACGACGACATTTCCGGCATCGGCCAGACCCAGGCCGCCCACACCTTGTGCGCCAACCTGCCCGACGCCTTGCGCCTCGATCATGTCCAGCCGGGCGTCGGCCATTACGGCGTCTTCAACGGCCGCCGCTTCCGCGAGGAGATCGCCCCGAAAATGAAGGCCTTCATGCGCGAGCATGCAGGGCGCAAGCGGTTGAAGCGCGCGGCTTAGGGGCTCGGACGTAAAAAAAACGCTGCCTCCCCCCGTTTACGGGGGGAGTGGCCCGAAGGGCCGAGGGGGGCGCGGCGATGAAGCGGCCGCCGCCCCCTCCGTCCGCTTCGCGGACACCTCCCCCGCAGGCGGGGGAGGACACCGTCCGCGCCCCAGAACGCGAAAACGCCCGCCGGTCTCCCGGCGGGCGCTTCCGTGTTCGCTCGTGGCGGCGAAGACCTAGTCTTCGGCGGCCTCGGCCTTCGGCTTGCGGCCCTTGGGCGGGCGGGCTTCGATGCCGCGGCCGGTGGTGCGCTCGGCGATGCGGGCGGATTTCCCGCGGCGGTCACGCAGATAATAGAGCTTGGCGCGGCGCACTTTACCTTTGCGCACCACGTTGATGGACTCGATCAGCGGCGAGTGGATCGGCCACACGCGCTCGACGCCTTCGCCGAAGCTGATCTTGCGCACGGTGAAGTTCTCGTTGAGGCCGCCGCCGGAGCGCGCGATGCACACGCCGTCAAAGCGCTGCACCCGCTGGCGTTCGCCTTCGCGGATCCACACGTTCACGCTCAGCGTATCGCCGGCGGAGAACTCCGGAATTTGCTTGTCGCCGAGCACGCGGGCGGCTTCTTCCTGCTCAAGCTGCTGGATCAGGTTCATGGCTCTTCTCCTTGGCGCCGCTGATATCTCGCCCAGAGATCGGGTCGGCGCTGACGTGTGATTTCTTCGGCCTGGTCCTTACGCCACCGGGCGATCCGGCCATGATCGCCTGACAGCAAAATCTCCGGGATCTCCCGCCCCTCCCACGACCGCGGCCGTGTGTAGTGGGGGTATTCGAGCAGATCCCCTTCAAAACTTTCCTCTTCGGTGCTCTCGATCTTGCCGAGAACCCCCGGGATCAGGCGGACACAGGCCTCGATGAGGACCATGGCCGGACCTTCGCCCCCGGCGAGCACGGCGTCGCCGACGCTCACCTCCTCCATGCCGCGCGCTTCGACGACCCTCTGGTCGAGGCCCTCGAAGCGGCCGCAAAAAACAACGACGCCCGGCCCCGCCGCCCAGTCCCGGACCATCGTCTGGGAGAGCGGCCGGCCGCGCGGCGTCAGATGGATCAACGGGCGTGAACCCCTGTCCACGCTGTCGATCGCGTCGGCCGCCACATCGGGGCGCAGCACCATTCCCGGGCCGCCGCCAGCCGGCGTGTCATCGACGGAGGCGTGCTTATGACGGGAAAACGACCGGATGTCCACCGTTTCAAGCGCCCAGAGTCCGTTGCGCCGCGCCGTCTCCAGCAGCGAGACGCCCAGCGGCCCCGGAAACGCGTCCGGATAAAGGGTCAGAACGGTGGCGGTGAAGCTCATGGCGGGCGCTTATGGGCGCGATGTGTGCGGCGTGCAAGGGGAGGCTCACCCGTCGGCGCACAGCACCGGCAGCTGCGCCGGATCCGGCGCCTCGCCCGGGCGAATGAGCCGACCGTTGAACATGACACTGGCCTGCTCGTGGAATTGTTCGTCCAGGCAATACGAAACGTCCGCCGGTAAAAGCCGCCAGGCTTCAGCGGCGTCGCGCGCAGCCTGCTCCATTCGGCGCACGGCGCGGTTCTCGTCAGAGAGGCACGCCGCCTCCACCGCTTCCGGTCGCCCAGCGGAGTCCGGTCGCAGCGCCAGGGCGCAGAGCATATGCGTGGCGCCCAGCTCCACCGCGCGGATGGGGAAGAGGACCGGGGTTCGCACCACGATCTGACCGAGAACCGGTTCCCAGCCGCCCTCCGTGCGCGTGAATGCCACTTGATCGGCGACGGTGTATGCACCCGGCGGCAGGTCGAGATCGATCGCCGCCAACGCCGTGTCGGCGGCCGCTTGAAGGCCGGGGGCGTCGGGGCAGATCGCGGTCAGGCTGTCCGGCTTGTAGGTGCGGCCTCTGCTTTGCCGCGCGAACTGCGCGTGGACCGCGCAGTCTCGCCGCGCCCCGATCGGCGCGTCGCGCGCGTCCGCGTCGCGCTGTTGGGGCGGGCGGGGGAGCGCCAACGCCGGCTGCGTCTCGCCGGGGCAGGCCGGCGCGTTTTCCACAGCTCCGCCGAGAGGCGGCGTTAAATCGATGGAAAAATCGAAATGGGTCAGGACGCAGACCGGCCGGGGCCCGGGATCCGGCATGAAATAAACGAGCCCTTCGGCGGCCCGGCGGGCGGCCTCCACGAAGCGCTCGCCGCCGCTCGGGCTCCGGCGATGCGTAAACGCCTCGCACGTCACGGCGATATCGTCCGTCCGGCCGTCTTCGGTGAGCGTAAGGGCGAGATCGCACCGCGCGTTCAGCCCGCGCTCGGCCGCCGAACGCGGGTAATCCGGCGGCGCCCTTAAAAAGGCGGTCGGCTCCAGCAAACGCCACTGCACCCCGTCATGGATGAAGCTCACGGCGGTGGTGAGGTTGGATCGGTGCAAGGTTCGTTCGTCCACCCGGCCGCCGGCGCGGTCGGCGACGCGCTGCGCGGCTTCGCCCAGGTCTGCGGGATCGCGTTCGACGGCCGGGCAGGCAAAGCCCAGCTCCACCAGATCCCCGCCCTCCATCCGGCCGGTCAGCTCGCACTCGACCACGATCGGGTCATGCGCTTGAACTGAGAACACTTCAATCATCGACCGCCCTCCACCTAAGACATCATGCCATGTCGGATTCGCCGCGCACAAGAGCGCACGCGGCGCCGGAACCCCATCCCCCGCCCCGGGTTCACCCGTCCATGACCTCGATCATCCTTCTGGGCGCGGCCCATGTGCATCTGGACGACCATCTCGCCATGGCGCGCGAGCTGGGGGTGACCGTCAGCCATGTCTTCGACCGCGACGAGGCGCGGCGCGCGCGCTGGTGCGAGGCGCTGGACGCTGAATCGCTGGACTCCCTGAGCGGCCTTGGCCGAGCAGGCGCTTCAGGAGCGCTGGTGTGTTCGGAGACCGTCCATCACGAGGCCGACATCTCGGCCGCGCTGGAGGCGGGCTTGCCCGTGTTCACCGAAAAACCACTGGCGGGCGGCGGACCGGCGGCGCTGCGGCTCGCCTTGATCGCCCGGCGCGAAGGCGTTCCGCTGGACACCGGCCTGTTCCTGCGCACCCAGCCTGCGCTTCAGACGCTGCGTGAAAAGATCAGCGACGGCGCGTTGGGGGCGGTGCACGAGGCGAGCGCGCGCTTCGCCCATGACGGCGGCTACGCCGACTGGCTGGATGTGACCGGCTGGATGAGCGACCCGGAGCTGGCCGTCTATGGCGGCTTCGGCGACGAGGCGATCCACGCCCTCGATCAGCTCGCCTGGATCCTGGGCCCGGTGGCGGACGCGCACTGCGATCTGGGCCGGGCGCTGGGGCTTGAGCTCGACGATCACGGCCTGGCCCGCCTGCGGATGGAGCGCGGCGCGCGGGCGATCCTGACGGGGGGGTGGACCGATCCGGTTCTGCGGTTCTCGCTGGAGATCATCGGCGCCGACGGCTGGGCTGAGGCCCGGGCCGGCGCCGGGGGCGGCGAAGCGCACATTCATGCGCGCGGCGAGGCCGAGCCGGCCTGGTCGGCCGATATCGCGCCGCTCAACGCCGGGGAGGGTTCGCGCGGTTTCTTCACCGCTTTGAGCCGGGGCCGTACGCCCGAACCGATCTGCCCGCCGGACGAGGCGGCGGACCTGAACCGCGTGCTCGACAAATGCTATGAGCGTTAGCGCCGGCGCGGCGCCAGCGTGCCCGTCGGCGCGGCATGATCATGGCGGACGGCCTGGACGGGCGGTTGAAACGCGCCCATGGCTTCGAACGCGTCGTACAGCGCCATGGACACCGCCGCCTCCGGCCCGTCGCCGAAACTGAGCGTCAGCTCCTCCATGGCCTGCTGCTGGTCGCGGGCCGCTTCTGCGAAGTCGATCGGGTCCAGCTCCCGCGCGCGCATGCGCACCGCGGCGCGCGCCGAAATCCGGTCACCCTCCTGATCCACCGCGATCGTCTGGGCGAAGGCGGGATTGCGCCGCTCCACCCAGAGCGGCGCCAGGGCCGGCCAGCTCCCCGCGGCGCGCTCCGACAGGGTCACCTCCAGCCGGTGTTCGGCGTGATAGGGCCAGGCGAGCAGGAGCGGCATCTCCCGCCCGCCCTTGGGCGGCTGGAAGGGCGCATAGCCCAGCAGCAGCGGATAAAGCGCGGCGCCCTCGCGGGTGCGCGGCAGGGCGACGTCCGCAGACAGGCGCAAGGTGACGGTGTTCTCCCGGTCGTCATAGGTGAGCGTCGGCTCGCCTGCTACCCGAGACATGGCGAAGCGCTGGCCGAGGACGATCGAGCCGAGCCCGCGCAGCACCTCCTGGCGGCCCTGATACTCGTCGGTTAGGCGCAGGGCGTCGGCCATCACGCCGCGCATCACCAGCTCGGTGTCGAGCCGGCCCACCGCGCCCGACGCGGTGCGGTCCAGGCTCAGCGTGTCGGTGAGCGAGATGAGCGGCGCGCCGGGCTCGCCCGCCATGGCGGTGAGCGCGTCCGCGCCCGGCTCGGCGATCAGCGCGTAGCCGTAATCGGCTTCGGAGACGGCGGAGAGCCGCCCGGCCTGCTCGAAATTGGTGGGATCGAGGAAATAGCGCTCGCCGCCATGGGTGAAGGTGACGATGACATGGTTGAACGCCCCGACCGAAGGGGCGAATTCGCGAAGGCCCGGCCCGATCTCGGTGTGCACCAGAGCGGCGTGGGCCTCCACGCCCAGCTCGGCGAGCAGGGAGATGAGCAGCAGGGTCTTCGCCTTGCAGTCGCCCTCGCGCAGCCGCAGCGTCCGCGAAGGCGCCTGGGGCATGTAGCCGGTCTGGCCCAGCACCTCGGCGAAATAGCGGATTTCGCGCTGCACCCAGAACAGGGCGGCGGCGATCTGGTCGTCCCTGGCGGCGTGACGGGCGCGGATCTCCGCGGCGATTGCGGCGATCTCCGCATCGAAGACCGGTTCGTAAAGAGCGTCGGCCCAGCGCGCGATCGGGCCCCAGTCGGCCAGGACCGAGGCGGAGACCGCGCCGTTCACCGGCCGCCAGGGCGCCAGATCGGAATATCCCAGCGTCGGGTTCCAGACGCCGTCGACGAAGACCTGCTCCAGCACCCCGCCGCTGACGCGTTCGCGGGCGGGGGTGAGCGGCGCGAATTCGCGCAGCTTGGCGTCTCCGGCCGGGGTGCGCAGCGACAGGCGCACATGGTCCGCCCCGCCCATGGCGGGCGGCTCCAGCAGGGCGGATCGGCCCAGCGCGCCCTCGGGCTCCTCGCGCACCACGGCATGGGCCATCACCACCAGGTCGCCCGGGCGCACGCCCGGCACGCGCACGATGATCTGGTCGATCCCGACCATGATCTGCCCGTCGAAGCTCTGCGCGGCGGCGGCGTTGATCACCACGTCGCGGCGCATGTCGATGCGCTCGCCTTCGCGGATGATGTCGGCCTCCAAAAGGTGGAATTGCGCGGTCTGCGACGCCACGGTGTAGGTGTAGACCGACGCGCCCTGCACGCCGAGCCGGCCGGTCGCTTCGGCCACGGTGCGGATCAGGTGGACCGGGTTGGGCCCGGCAAGCGTCGTCTGCTCGTCATAGAGGCGCAGGCGCAGCGGTTGTCCGTCCGGCGACGCGCCCGAGGGCTCGAGCGTGCCCGCCGGCGCGGGCAGCACCCAGTCGGGCGTCGGCGCGGTGAACACCGCCACAGAGCCGGCCTGATGCAGCACCTCGGCGTTCTCGATCCGGTCGTTTCCGCCCAGATTCTGCAGCGCGTCGGCGCTGGTCAACAAGGCGATGGTGGCGATCAGCGCCGCGAAACTTCCGATCAGAACCCGGACCATGGCGCTCCCCTCAAGCTCTTGGTTAACGAAGTCTTGCGCGCCGGAGCAGCCGGCGCAAGACTTCAGCGGGCGGAATATGGAAATACGCGCCTCAGGGGCGAGAGAAATAGGCGTTCGACCGGTCGAACTCGCGCAGGCCCGCGGTCAGCGCCTCGGACAGATGGCGAAGGTCCATGAGCCGGCCTTTCGACAGTTTTTCGCCGTCCGGGCCCAGTGCGACCACCTGGGTCCGGCCGGTGTCCAGCGCGTGGCGCCAGAGCTCCTTGGCGATGCGCGGCGAGCCGGCCTTCAGACCGGCGGCGATCTCGGCGTAGACGGCCTGAAGCGCTTCGTCGGCGGCCGTGAGGTAGAGCGTGTCGAGATTTCCAAGCAGCTTGGCGTCGCTCATGCTCGCCTCAGCGTAAGGGCTGGCGCCGGTCTTGGTTTCAATGAGGACGGCGTCCAGGCCGGCCGCGCCGTCGCGCACGAAGATTCCATCAATCCCTTGCGGCCCGCCCACCTTGCCGTTCACCGGGCGCCAGCCGCGCGCCGCCATGGCGACGAGGGTCAGCGCCCCGCCGTAATTGCCCTGATCCTGGCTCGAGACGAAATCGGTGTGGCGCAGGCCGTAGCGCGGCAGGGATGCGACGAGCCCGGCGGCCGCGCCGGCGTCGAACCGGGCCGGTTCCCGCCGTCCGCCGCGCCAGATCAGGCGCAGCGCCGCGCCGGCCGCGCCGGCGAGGCCCGCCGACAGGCCCGTCATGGTCAGAAAGGCGATCAATCCCGCCATGGCTCCCCCTTCCGGCCTTGTACCCAAGCACGGCGGCGAAGCCCACAGAAAATCCGGGGTCAGAGCCCGCGCAGCGCCCGCTCGGCGGCGTTGCGCGCGAAGCGCAGGGTCAGCGATTTGCGCCGCGCCGGGGCCAGGGTCTGCACCGGGCTGGGGCGAAGGACCGCGCCGCCGAACCCGTCGGCGATGATCAGCCCCGCCTCTTCGGGCAGCATCTCGCGGGGAAACCGCTCCGACACGGCGAAATAGAACCGGTCGCACCAGGCGAAATATTCGGGCCATTTCTCGTCGGCGCGAAAGTCCGCCACGCCGGACTTCACTTCCACGATCACCACTTCGCCCTTGCGCCCGAGCCCGGCGAGGTCGGCGCGCCGGCCGCAGGGCAGGGTGAATTCGGGGATCGCCGCCACCCCGAGATCCAGCAAAAGCCGCGCCGCGCCGCGCATCAGGGCGCGCGCATCGTCGATGGCGGGATTGTCGGCCCGGGCCGGGTATGAGGGGTCGCTGAGCGCCATGGCGGGCACTGTGTTCGAATTATGTTCCGGGTGCAAGCCTTGGGTTTCAGCGCTCGTCAGGCCGCGCAAGCCTTGCTAGAGGAGGGCCATGATCCTCGATGCGAAAACCTGGGCGGGCGCCGCCCCGCCGTCGGAAGACGATTTCCTCGCCCTCGCCGAACAGGCCTGGGAGGGCTTGCCCGAGCCGTTCCGGAAGATGTGCGGCAACGTGGTGATCCAGGTCACCGATTTCGCCCCGCGCGAAGTGCTCGACCATTTCGAGATGGACAGCGAGTACGAGCTCACCGGGCTCTATCACGGGATCGACCTGACCGATAAATCCATCGCCGATCCCAGCCCGGAACCGGATTACGTCTTCCTCTACCGCCTGCCCATCCTGCTTGAATGGTGCGAGCGCGGAAATGTGACGCTGTCGGAGCTGATCACCCATGTCCTCGTCCACGAGATCGGCCACCATTTCGGCCTCTCCGACGAAGATATGCACGCCATCGAGGACGCGGCGGGTTAGGGCGAGTGCGGTGTCCTCCCCCGTTTACGGGGGTGGTGTCCGCGAAGCGGACGGAGGGGGCCCCGCCGGCTTGCAAGGCTTGCGCTTCGCTCCGACAGTAGCGCCCCCCTCGGCCCTTCGGGCCACTCCCCCCGCAAGCGGGGGGAGACATCGGTTATCCCCCGCCGAGGTCAGACCTACCCCAGCTTCTTCGCCACCCAGTCCGGCACCACCTCACTCGCAGGACCGTATACCCGCTCGTCGAACAGCGAACTCACTTCGCCCGGTTCCAGCGTGAGCTCAACCGTCCAGGCCCCCACAGCCTTGGCTTCCTGAACGAAGCCGGCGGCCGGGTAGACCGTGCCGGAGGTGCCCACGGCGACGAAGAGGTCGACCGTTTCCAGAGCGGCGTAGATCTGATCGAGGCCCAGCGGCATTTCGCCGAACCATACCACGTGGGGCCGCAAACCTCCCGCCTTCCCGCAGCCGGAACAGGCGCGCTCCACGGCGATCTCGTCATTGTCGGCGGCGAGCCAGCCGCAGGCCTGGCAGCGGGTCTTCAGAAGCTCGCCATGCATGTGCAGCAGGCTCGCCGAGCCGGCCTGTTCATGGAGATCGTCGATATTCTGGGTGACCAGCAGGAAGTCGCCGCGCCCGGCCATGACCCAGGCCTGCTCGGCTTCGGCGAGGGCCAGATGGGCGGCGTTGGGCTTGGCCTCCACGAGGTTTCGGCGCCGCGCATTGTAGAAGTCGAGCACCGTCTCCGGGTCGGCCTTGAAGGCTTCGGGCGTGGCGAGCTTCATGGGGTCGAATTTCGCCCACAGCCCGCCGGTGTCGCGAAACGTGCCGAGCCCGGATTCCGCGCTCACGCCCGCCCCGGTGAGGATGACCATGTTCTCCGGCCCCCGGCTCAAGGCGCCCGCCTATTCGGCGGGCTCGTGGCGCACCGAGACGCCGGAGAGGTCGGTCTCGCCTTCATTGACGAAGCGCGCGGCCGAGACCGGCTCGTCCGGCTCGAACGCGATGACGAGCGCCCCGCCCTGGCCGACGAAGCTGGTCATGGCGGTGGAGATCTGGCTCATCAGATCGCCGGGAACCGATCCGGCCGCCATGGCCGCGCCCATGGCCACGAACAGGCCCGCCTGGGCGCGCAGCTCGGCCGGGGTCACCCCCTGGCGTTCGGCCATCAAGCTGAGCGCGCGGTCGAGCAGCGAGCGGTCTTCAAGCCGGATCAGCGCGGAATGGATCATCAGCGGCGCCAGCACCTCGGCGGGCGGCGCGGTGTCGGCGTCGCCGCCCGAGGCGAGCCAGTCCTGATAGGCCGTCGCGTAGGCGTCGATCCCGGAGACGTCCTGCTCGAACGTCATCGTGAAGCCGTCCTCCATGGCGAGGTAATTCTCGCCCGTGGTGGTCACGCGGTCGGCGCCTGGATCGTATTCGGTCTCGCTGGCGAAGGAGAAGCGCATCGCCTCATAGCCGAGCTGGTCGAGCGTGCGGACGAACTCGCTGCCCTGCGGGCTGTCCGGATTCGGCTCCAGGATCAGCGAGGGCATGGCGGCGGTGGAGATCAGCGCGCCGCGCCGCCCCTCCTCGATCTCGGCGGTGAAGTCCGACATGCGCACGCGCACCGCGCCCGACACCAGGCGCAGCCCTTTCACCGCGAAGCTCTCATACTGGTCGAGCCCGGCCGACGCGCCGCTCAAGAGCGGGTTGGACGCCATCTCCCCGGCTGCGCCGGACTGGAACAGGGCGACATTCACGCCCGTGGCGGCGACATCTTCGATGTCCAGCGCAAGCTGGCCGCCCTCGGCCGCCGTGGCGTCATAGGCGAGATCGGTGAGGCTGAACCGCTCCAGCCGCTCGCCGTCGAAGCCGCCGGCTTCGGCGCGTGCGATCACCAGCTCGCCGGGGCCGGCCTCCTCGCTCGCCTCGGTGCGCACACGCAGCGTGTCCAGGGTCAGCTCGGAAAAGGTCTGTTGCTCCAGCGGGATGTCGTCGAAGCCGCCTTCGCCGTTGATCAGATTGGCGACCGCCTGACCCACGCCCGGACCGGCGTCGGAGATGGAGAAGGCCGAAAATCCGGCAAGCCCGTCAGCGTAGGTCAGCTCGCCGTCATTGAGCGAGAGCCGCTCGAAGACCGGCCCGTCATCGGTGAGGCGCGGGTCGGTGAGCACCAGCATCTCGGCGCTGAGCTGGCCTTCGTCGGTGGCCAGGGTGAATTCGGTGAAGGTGTAGGTGTCGCCGTCCCGGCTCCGCCCCGCCCAGGTCGCGCGGCCCTGTTCGGCGAGGCCTAGGGCGGCGAGCGCGTCGCCGGCGCCTTGCGCCCCGGCCTGGCTCGACGATCCGGCGTCGGAGCCGGCCTCGTCACCGCCGCATGCGGCGAGGGCCAGCGCCGCGGCGGCGGCGGTCAGGGGGAGTCCTGTACGGGTCAGGGGCGACGCGGAGGAGCGGAGGTGAAACGACACGGGGGCGGACCTTTCGAGCTGCGGCGCGCAGGGCGCCGAACCGGCAACGCGGAGACTAGCCGCAGCGATCCGCTTCGCCCACCCGAAGCGGGCCCTATGGATGAAAATTCATTCGCCCGCCCCGATCCGGCCGAGCAGATCGGCGATCGGGTCGTCGGCCGGCGGCGCTTCCGGCTCCGGCTCGGCCGTGTTGTTCGGGTCCTGTCCCGAAAGCAAGGCGGCGATGGGATCGTCGGGCGTCTCGGCCGCGCCCTGGCGGGCGAGCACCGCGTCGAGCCCGACCGGGAAGACCGGCGCGGCCTCGATGAAGCGGGCGAAGACGCGGGCGGGGCCGGCGCCGCCGACGGCGTCGTCAGTGGGCGTGAAGTCGTCATTGCCCATCCAGACAACCGCGGCGAGCCCGCCCTCCCAGCCGGCGAACCAGGCGTCGCGATTATCGTTGGTGGTGCCGGTCTTGCCGCGCACCTCGCGGCCCTCGACCGCGGCGGCCCTGGAGGTGCCGTAGGCGACGGAGGCGGCGAACAGCCGGTCGAGCCGGGCGAGCACCCTGTCTGCGATGATCTTATCCCCGGTTTCGGGCGTGCGTTCGAAGAGGATGGCTCCGTCCGAAGCCTCGATTTTGGTGATGGAATAGGGGTCCGCGCTGGTCCCGCCGTTCATGAAGGGCAGGTACGCGCCGGCCAGCTCGATCGGGGTGACTTCATAGGCGCCCAGCGCCAGGGCGCGGGTGTTCTCCAGCGGGCTGTCAATCCCCAGCCGGCGCGCCGTGCGCAGCACCCAGCCGCGCCCGGTGGCTTCGGCGACCTGAACCGCGATCGCGTTCGAGGACCTGGCGAAGGCGCGCTCCAGGCTCATCTCGCCCTCATAGCGCCCGCCGTAATTCTCCGGCGCCCAGTCGCCATAGCTCACCGGCTGGTCGATGAAGACGTCGTCCGGCTCCATCCCGCCCTCGAAGGCGGCGGTGTAGACGAAGGGCTTGAAGGCCGAGCCGGGCTGGCGCCGGGCGGCGACGGCCCGGTTGAAGGGCGAGGCCGCATAATCGCGCCCGCCCGCCATGGCGACGACGCCGCCCGAGGCGTCCAGCGCCACCAGGGCGCCTTCCGACGCGCCGCGCGCCCAGTCCGGCGTCGACAGCCCGATGGCGAGGGCGGCCTCGGCGGCGCGCTGGGCGTTGACGTCCAGCGTGGTCGTCACGATGAGATCGCCCGAACGGGCGCCGGCGAGCTCGCGCACCTGGGGCAGCACCCAGTCGGCGAACCAGCCCGCCCCGGGGCTGGAGGCGCCGCGCGAGACGCGGATCGGGGTCTCGGCCGCTTCGATGCGTTCGGCCTCGGTGATCCTGCCGGTGGCGAGCATGATGTCGAGCACGACGGTGGCGCGCACGCTGGCCCGGCGCACGTCGGATGTGGGCGCATAGCGCGAGGGCGCTTTCAACAGCCCGGCCAGCAGCGCCGCCTCGCCGATGGAGAGGGCGTCGGCGGGCTTGCCGAAATAGCGGCGCGCCGCGGCCTCGGCGCCCCAGGCGCCGGCGCCGAAATAGACCCGGTTCAGGTACAGGGCGAGGATCTCGTCCTTGGTGAATTTGCGCTCCAGCCACAGGGCGAGCAGCATTTCCTGGGCCTTGCGCTTATAGGTGCGCTCGGAGCTCAGAAACAGGTTCTTGGCGAGCTGCTGGGTGATGGTGGAGCCGCCCTGCACCACCCGGCCGGCGCGCAGGTTCGCCAGGAGCGCCCGGCCCGAGCCCATGACGTCGACGCCGAAATGGCTGTAGAAGCGCCGGTCCTCCACCGCCAGCACCGCGTCCACCAGGCGCTCGGGCAGGTCGTCGGCGCGGATCGCCTCGGCGCTCACCTCGCCGCGGCGCGCGATGGTGCGGCCATGGCGGTCCAGAAGCACGATTTCGCCGGCGCGCGGCGCGGCCTCCAGCCCGTCGAGATCGGGCAGGGTGCGGATCAGCCAGATCGTCGCCGCGCCGCCGGCCAGCACCAGCACCAGCCCCGACAGGACCAGGGCGCGCGCCAGAAAGGCCAGGCGCGGACGGGCCGGCTTGCTTGGGGTGCGGGAGCGGGGTCTGGCCATGGAGCGCCTTCGAACGGCCGGGCGGGCCTTCTGCAGGAACCGTGATGACCGATCTACGGTTAAGTCCGCGTGAACGCTGATCGCGCCTTGCCCCGAGGGACCGGGTGCGCCAGCATCGACGCGCCGCCCGCTCCGGGCGAGACGAGGGGGATGACCATGCCGATGAAACCCGCCCGCCGCGCCGCCGCGCTCGCCGCCGCTTGCGCCGCGCTTTCAGCCTGCGCGGTCAATCCAACCGAAGACGCGATCTGCACCGATCCGGGCCCGAACAATCCCGGCTGGCCCTATTGCGGCTCCGCCGATCCAGGCGGCCACCAGCCCGGCGACGATCCCATCGACCCCACGGGTCGGGGCGTGCCGTATTGAGGGGGAGGCGCGGTCGGCGCAGCCGCTCAATCGAGCCGGCGACTCGATTAAAGCGAGGGAACGGGCCGGCGGGCCTCGGCGGAGCCGTGAGGTCAAACCATCCTCAACCCGACGGCCAAATGAGAGGAGTGAGCGCTCACTCACAAGGTCGGCCTCTCCTCGTTACGCCCAGCGTGGACGTCCCCCTCTCCCCTCCCTGAGGGGAGAGGGACTGTGTTGCGCGTCAAGCCGGAGCATAGGGTTTTTTGTCTCTGACGATAGCGTTGAGCGTGACGAGGATTTTACGGGCCAGGGCGATGAGGGCGACCTTTTTCGCTTTGCCGCGCGCCACCATGGCGTCGACGAAGTCCTTCAACGGCCCTTTGCAGCGCGCGGCTGTGAGCGCGGCCATGTAGAGCACGCTGCGCACCGAAGCGCGACCTCCGCCGATGAAGCTGCGCCCGCGCCATTGTCCCGACTGGCGCGTCCATGGCGCGAGCCCGGCCAGCGCCGCGATCTGGCGGCGTGTGAGCCGACCCAGCTCCGGCAGCTCGGCCACCAAGGTACGCGCCACCACCCGGCCGACGCCGGGCACGCTGGTCAGCAAGGCCTCGCGCGCGCGCCAGACCGGGCTCTCGCGCACCGCGGCGTCGATATCGCCGTCCACATCGCTCAGCTCGCGCTGGAGCGCGGTGATCAGGCGTTTGATCGACCGGGCGGTGCGCGCCGAGGCCCGGCTCAGGCGCTGGCTCTCGGCGGTGATCATCGCCACGATCTGGCGGCGCCGGGCCACCAGATCGGCCAGGCGCGCGGTGTCGGCGTCGCGCAGAGGCCGGATCTCAGGGCGCACCGCCGCGGCGAAGCGGGCGATCACGGCCGCATCAATCGGATCGGTCTTGGCGCGCTCGCCCATCGCCTGAGCGAACGCGCGCACCTGGGCCGGGTTGACCACGGCCACAGGCAGGCCCGCCGCGGCCAGCTCGGCGGCGACCACGCGCTCATAGCCGCCGGTCGCCTCCACCGCGATGCAGGCGCACGGCTCATGCGCCAGCCTCTCGACCAGCTCGCTCAGGCCTTCCCCGTCGCGGCTCACGGCGAAGGCCGTCCCGCCCGGCTCGACGTGCACGTCGAGCCGGGCCTTGGACACGTCAATGCCGACAAACTTGTCCATCCGTCCCATCCTTGCAAAATCGGGCTCGCAAGCGGCCCCTGCGACTGTTCGGGGTCGATGGACCGACGGCGCGGACCTAAGCTCTCCCACGGGCCGAAAACCCAAAGGTAAGTCCGGTCTCGCAACCGACGCCGCTTCCGGTAGGATAAACCAGAACCGGAAAATCTCACTTACAAGGGTAAGGGTGAGGGGTCGGACGGCGCCGCTTGTCCGCCGGTCCAGATCATTGCGCCGCCGGTCCCCCTCACCCGACCCTCTCCCCCGCAAGCGGGGGAGAGGCGGCTTGACCGTCGCGCACGCTCACAGACCCCGGCGTGCGGCGGCCTTGAGAGCGGAGGTGAACCAGGCAGGCTAGGATGACCGTCGAGCTCATAATCCTTTCGATCCTCGCCGGCCCCTGGCTCGTCACGCTCGCCCTCGTGCGCGCCCCCGGCGACGCCCGCGCGATCGCGGCGGGCCGCTACGGACTGGCGGCGGCGTTTGCGTTTTTCGCCGTCGCCCATTTCACCGTCACCGACACGATGGCGACCATGTTTCCGCCCTGGGTTCCGGCGCCCGAGCGCATCGTGCAGGCGACCGGCGTGATCGAGGGCCTCATCGCGCTGGGGCTCGTCATTCCGCGCACGCGGCGCTGGGCCGGAATCGCCGCCATCGCGGTCTTCATCTGTTTCTTCCCGGCGAACGTCTACGCCGCCTTCACCCGCGCCGACGTCATCGGCCACGCCTGGGGCCCGGTGTACCTGCTGATCCGCACGCCGTTCCAGTTGCTGCTGATCTTCTGGGCCTGGTGGTTCGTGGTGCGGCGGGAGTGAGGCGCCCCGGCGCCGCACGGGCTTGCCATCGCTCGGGCGTGGGCGCATAGCCGCGCCCGGCTTCGATTTCGACTTCGGTCGACCATGGGGGCGCGATGCGCCATTATCAAAACGTCGCCCTGATCTGGGGCGTTCTGGCGCTGGGCCTTGCGGCGTTGGCCCTGCTGCACGGATTGGTCTCGGCCGGCTCGGTCAAGGACGGCGCGGCGCCGGGGTTTTTCGCCTGCGCTCTGGTCAGCGGCTTCTTTGGCGGCTTGCTGGCGGCGTTCGGTCGCGGCGCGGCTCCCGAACTCAGTTTTCGCGCCGCCGCCGTGCTCACCGTCGGCGCCTGGACCGGTGTGCCGCTGCTGGCGGCGATCCCGCTCGCCGGGCCGGAGACCGGGCTGGATCTGACCGACGCGGTGTTTGAATCGATCTCCGGCTTCACCACGACGGGCTCGACGGTGATGACCGGGCTCGACGAAACCGCGCCGACGATCCTGTTCTGGCGCGCCATGCTTCAATGGGTCGGCGGCATCGGGATCATCGGCCTGTCCATCGCGATCCTGCCGCTGCTGCGCACCGGCGGGATGCAGCTCTTCCGCATGGAGAGTTCCGATCGCTCGCCTGAGCGCCTGATCGCCCGGCCCGGTCAGCTCGCGGCGGTTATCGCGGGTCTTTATCTGGGCCTGACCGTCCTCTGCGCGCTGGCCTACGCCATGGCCGGGATGAGCGGGTTCGAGGCGGCGTCCCACGCCCTCACCACCGTCTCCACCGGCGGCTACTCCACCTCGGACTCTTCGCTCGGCGGCTTCCCGCCGGCGGCCCAATGGGCGGCGGTCGTTTTCATGCTGTCGGGCGCGATCCCCTTCCTCGCCTATGTGCGGGCGGTCAGCCGGTTCGAAGGCCGGCGCCCCGGCGCCTATGAGGAGGTGGCCGGCCTGTTCGGTCTCGCCGCGGTGTTCGCAGCGATCCTCTATGTCGCGGCCCTCGGCGCCGCGCCGGGCGAAGAGGGTGTGCTGCGCCTGGCCGTGTTCAACACGGTCTCGGTGATCACCACCACAGGCTACGCCTCCGGCGACTATCAGCTCTGGGGGCCGCTCGCCATGGCGGCGATCTTCGCGCTCACCTTCGTGGGCGGGTGCGCCGGGTCCACGTCGGGCGGTTTCAAGGTGTTCCGGATCCAGATCATGCTGAAAGCCATCTGGGCGGCGCTGAACCGCGCGCCGAACCCCCATGCGGTGATCGTCACGCGCCATGCCGGGCGGCGCCTGACCAATGACGACATCGCCTCCGTCGCGCTGTTCGCGGGGCTCTATGTGGCGGTCTTCGCGCTTGGAGCGGTCATGCTCGCGGCGCTCGGGCTCGATTTCATGACTGCGGTCACCGGCTCGGCGACGGCCATCGCCAATGTCGGTCCCGGCCTGGGCGAGCTGATCGGGCCGGCGGGCAATTTCACGGCCGTGCCCGACGAAGCAAAATGGATTCTGTGCGTTCAGATGCTTCTCGGCCGGCTTGAAATCGTCGCGGTGCTGTATCTGATCACGCCCCGGTTCTGGCGCGGTTAGGGCGCGCGCCCTCCCCGCCTTGCGCCTTCGGCCGGGAACCTGTATCCCCGCCAGCCTTTCCCGACCCGGCCGGTTCGATCCCGGCGGCTCGCGATGTTTGAGGTGATCTCATGAAAGCCCAGTCCCAACGCCAGTTGCGCGCCGGCGAGCTCGTGCGCCGCGCGGTGTCCGACATTCTGCGCGAGGGTCATTTGCGCGATCCGGCGCTTAACGGCGTGCCGATCACCGTGAGCGAAGCGCGCGTCAGCCCGGATCTGAAGAACGCCACGGTGTTCGTGTCGGCCATGAACATGGAGGATCCCGGGCGCGTCGCCGATGCGCTGAACCGGGCGTCCGGCTTCATTCAGAAGGAGCTGGGCCAGCAGATCGACATGAAATTCACGCCGAAACTGCGCTTCGCCGCCGACGACCGGTTCGACGAGGCGCTGCATGTGGACGAGGTTCTGGATCGCCCTAGCGTTAAGCGCGATCTGGACCATGACGATGGAGACAGCCGCTAATGGGCCGCCGGCGCAAGAAGGGCGATCCGGTCCATGGCTGGCTGGTGCTCGACAAGCCGCTGGAGATGACCTCCACGCAAGGCGTGGGCAAGGTGCGCTGGCTGTTCAACGCCCAGAAGGCCGGTCACGCCGGCACGCTGGATCCGCTGGCCTCGGGCGTTCTGCCGATCGCGCTGGGCGAAGCCACCAAGACCGTGCCCTTCGCCCAGGAAGGCGAGAAGGCGTACCTCTTCACCATCCGCTGGGGCGTGTCGACCACCACCCAGGACGCCGAAGGCGAGACCACGGGCGAAAGCGATGTGCGCCCGGACCGTCAGGCGATCCTCGACGCGCTGCCCGAATTCATCGGCGAGGTGGAGCAGGTGCCGCCAAAATTCTCCGCCATCAAGGTGGACGGCGAGCGCGCCTATGATCTCGCCCGCGCCGGTGAGGTGGTGGAGCTGGAGAGCCGGCCGGTGCGCATCGACGCGGTTACTCTGATCGACCAGCCCAGCGCGGATCTGGCCGTGTTCGAGATGAAGTGCGGCAAGGGCGCCTATGTGCGTTCGCTGGCGCGCGATCTCGCCGCGGTTCTGGGCGCGGAGGGCCATGTGGCGGCGCTGCGGCGCACCAAGGTGGGATCGTTCAGCCTGGAGGACGCGGTCACGCTGGACGAACTAGAGGATTTGGTTCATAAGGGCGGCGCGCTGGACGCCCTTCTCCCGGTCGAGACCGCGCTGGACGACATCCCGGCCCTGGCCGTGACCGACGGAGAAGCGTTTCAGTTGAGGCAAGGACGGCCGATCGTTCTGCCTCCCCGGCGAGCTTCAGAGCTTCGCGATCTTCGAAAACCCCGTCTCGTGGCGGGGAAGGATTATTCGAAGGCCGTGCTGGCCATGGAGGACGACCGGGCGGTTGCGATCGGCGAAGCGCGGGCCGGCAAACTCAGTCCCGTCCGCGTCTTTCAATGGGATCAGGAGCCCAGTTAGACGATGTCGATCACGGCCGAACGTAAAGCCGAACTGATCAAGGAACACGCCCGGGGTGAGAAAGACACCGGGTCGGCGGAAGTGCAGATCGCGGTGCTCACCGAGCGCATCGCGAACCTCACCGAGCACTTCAAGACGCACAAGAAAGACAACCACTCCCGCCGCGGCCTCTTGAAGCTGGTCTCCCAGCGCCGCCGCCTTCTCGACTATCTCGCGAAGGTGGACGAGAGCCGCTACAAGGATGTGGTCCAGAAACTCGGCCTTCGCCGCTAGGCGGGCCGATGAAACGCCGGCCGCCAAGGGGCGCGCCGGCGTTTTCATATCCGGTGATCCGCAATCCGGCGGCGCCGAACGAGACGTACGATCGAGAGACGAATGTTCGATATCCAAACCGAGACGATTGAATGGGCCGGCCGCACGCTGACCCTCGAGACAGGCCGCATGGCGCGCCAGGCGGACGGCGCGGTGCTCGTCACCTATGGCGAGACCACCGTCCTGGCGACGGCGGTCGCGATGAAAGAGGTCAAGCCGGGAATGGACTTCTTCCCGCTGACCGTGAACTACCAGGAAAAATACTTCGCCGCGGGCAAGATCCCCGGTGGGTATTTCAAGCGCGAAGGCCGCCCGACCGATAAAGAGACGCTCACCAGCCGTCTCATCGACCGGCCGATCCGCCCGCTCTTCCCCAAGGGCTTCAAGAACGACACCCAGGTCATGCTCACCGTGCTGAGCCACGACCTGGAGAACGATCCCGACATCGTCGGCATGATCGGCGCGTCCGCCGCGCTGGTGCTGTCCGGCCTGCCCTTCCTCGGGCCCATCGGGGCTGCGCGCGTGGGCTATAAGGACGGCGAGTACGTCATCAACCCGACCGTGGCGGAGGTGGACGACAGCGAGCTCGATCTCGTCGTCGCCGGCACCCAGGATGCGGTGATGATGGTGGAGTCCGAAGCCCACGAGCTCTCCGAAGAGGTGATGCTGGGCGCGGTCATGGCCGGCCACGAGGCGTTCCAGCCGGTGATCGACATGATCGTCCGCCTGGCCGAGAAGGCCGCCAAGGAGCCCTGGGATTTCGAGCCGGAAGACCAGTCCGCGCTGGAGGCCGAGGTCAAGGCGTATGTGGGCGACGACATCGCGAAAGCCTACACCATCAAGTCCAAGACCGAGCGCCAGGCCGCCGTCTCCGCCGCCAAGGACAAGGCGATGGAGAAGTTCGCCGCCAGCGAGGAGAATCCGGACGGCGTCGAGCCTTCCGTCCTCAAGGGCGTGCTGAAAGGCGTGGAAGCCAGCGTCGTGCGCGGCGGCATCATCAAGACCGGCGAGCGTATCGACGGCCGCAAGCTCGATCAGGTCCGCCCGGTCGGGTCGGAGTCCGCCATCCGGCGCCGCACCCACGGCTCGGCGCTGTTCACCCGCGGGGAAACCCAGGGGCTGTGCGTGGCCACGCTGGGCACCGGCGAGGACGAGCAGTTCATCGACGCGCTCACGGGCACGTATAAGGAACGCTTCCTGCTGCACTACAACTTCCCGCCCTATTCGGTCGGCGAAACCAGCTTCCGCCTCGCCCCGGGCCGGCGCGAGATCGGTCACGGCAAGCTCGCCTGGCGCGCGCTGAAGGCCGTCATGCCGGGCTCGGAGGAGTTCCCCTACACGATCCGCCTGGTCTCCGAGATCACCGAGTCCAACGGCTCGTCCTCCATGGCCACGGTGTGCGGCGGCTCGCTCGCCCTGATGGACGCCGGCGTGCCGATCGCGCGCCCGGTCTCCGGCATCGCCATGGGTCTGATCAAGGATCCCGACGGCGTGGCCGTGCTCTCCGACATTCTCGGCGACGAGGATCATCTCGGCGACATGGACTTCAAGGTGGCCGGCACGGAGCGGGGCGTCACCTCGCTGCAGATGGACATCAAGATCGCCGGCATCACCAAGGAGATCATGCAGACCGCCCTGGATCAGGCCAAAGGCGGGCGCATGCACATCCTTGAGGAGATGAACAAGGCGCTCGACACTTCCCGCTCGGGCCTCGCCGCCCATGCGCCGAAGATCGAGACCATGCAGATCCCCACCGACAAGATCCGCGACGTGATCGGGTCGGGCGGCAAGGTGATCCGCCAGATCGTCGAAGAGACCGGCTGCAAGGTGGACGTCAACGATGACGGCCTGATCAAGCTGGCCGCGGTCGACGAAGCCTCCATCCGGGCCGCCTATGACTGGATCTACTCGCTCACGGCCGAGCCCGAAGAAGGCAAGGTCTACAAGGGCAAGGTCGTGAAGGTCGTGGATTTCGGCGCCTTCGTGAACTTCTTCGGCGCCAAGGACGGCCTCGTCCACGTGTCGCAGATGAAGAACGAACGCGTCGGCCATCCCAAGGACGTGGTGTCCGAAGGTCAGGAAGTCTGGGTGAAACTCCTCGGCTTCGACGATCGCGGCAAGGTCCGCCTGTCGATGAAGATCGTCGACCAGGAAACCGGCGAAGAGATCGATGAGGGCGGCGAAGACTAAGGTCTTCGGCCCACCTCAACGGTGACGAAAAGAGCCCCCGCCGGTGTGAGCCGGCGGGGGTTTTTTGTTGACTCTTCGCTCGAGCTTGGGCTGGCTTTAACCATAACCTGAGGGAGGCGGAGATGACCAATGTATTTGCAATGGGCGCGGTTGCTGGCGATGCCGATACCGGTGTTTGCACAAATCGGAGTGCATCCAATTGCGATGTGAAACGCGACTACATGAAGCCAGGGAAGACCGAAAAGTTCGACGCTGGAAATGTGCATGATCTTATTGAAAAGAAAAAAGTGAAAGTTGAATACCCCAGTAATGGCTCTCGTTTCAAGCACTATTACGAAGCGGAGCTCCGTGACGGCAAGCGCAGGTGGGTTCATAGAGTAAGAATGTATGACCAGCTTGGAAAATACATCAAAACCGTAAACACACCTTACAAATAAATGGCAGACTTTTTCGAAGCCTCACAGCGGAGTGTTTTCGAGCGAGTCAAAGCCTGTAAGGGGCGGCTATATATATCAGCAGCAGTTGTAGTTGTTCTAGAATTTTCGACCAGCCCGCACGAGTCCGTAAGTGTCTTCGAAATGGAAGCGACTGGCTTAACCTCTTGGGTCGTGCAAGCGATAGCTTTCCTAGTTTTGACAATTACGCTGACTGAGGTGCTATTAATTTATTTTTCGGAAGCCAACCTGCAAGCAGGGAAGAATTTGCTCGCCGGGCTGGAAGAGGAATCTCGAAGCGGGGCTAGCGCGCCGGATGAGGAGCCCGCTGCGTGGATCGCATCCGCTAGAGCCGCTGCAGTGAAGAGCATCCTCCGATGGGCGCGGGTGTCTACCTTAACTGAGGTGATAATTCCGGTCGCGATCGGGATTGTTGGAATTTTGTATGCCATCCCCGACGGCTTGTATTTAATTGACAGAATACTTTCAGCCGAGGTCACGCTAAAATTAGGGGATTCTCAACCGGATCAAATCACACCATGATTCGTCACGGTTGGAGGTGATCTGATGCAGCAGACCAATGACTTCGAGCATGACGGCTTTGAATTGGCTGACGGCTCTAGGGTGGCCGTGAAACGTCACATGAACTCTGATGGCACCGCAGGCGGATGGATTCCTGCGGACATGACTCTCGACGACTCTGTTTATCTGGGACCCGGTGTGATCGTCTTTCCTGGAGTGGTCTTATCGGAAAACGTTCGCATAGAAGGCCCTTGCGTTGTCGCGGTCGAATAGACCTTAGCGGCGTTTCATTGGGTTTGAGCGTTCAAAGAGGGCCCCTTCATTCCACACTGAGTCGCCAAAGGAGCCGGAAGCGCGTCAAGACCGGGCCCTTCGGGTCCGCCGTGGAGCGGTGACCGGGCGAAGCCCGGTCAGCCTTGACCCGCGGCGGGCTTTGCGAAAATGACTGGCTGTGGAAGGAGGCGGCAGCGTAATGTGGGGATGGCGCCGCTCATTGGGCCTGCCGGCCAGTTCGCGCCTTGAATCGCCCCACCGGGGCGATTCATTCGCTACGCGAACCGGCGCTCACCCCCAAAAAATCCACCGCCGGGGGATGCAGAACATGTCGCCGCCCGGCTCGGCGCGCAGGATCAGCTCTCGCGCGACCGGGTCGTACTTCGTGCAGCCTCGCCGAGTTCGCTCGAAGACGTCCAGCTCGCCGGCGGAGTCATGTGCGACGCGGACCATGGACGCGACCGAGGCGCGATTGAACCGGCGGACAAGCGCGTCGAGTCCTTCCGGCTCCCGCCCACGGATACGGTAGATGCGGTACAGGTTCTTCAAATCCGAGCGCGGCAAATCACGACCCTCATCAATCGAAAGGGCGCATAGGATCGCAAACTCCTCACCGCGGTCCTTCGCCTCGAACCGCGCGTCAACATCACCGCCATAGCTCTCCGCACACTCGCGCCAATGGGGCAAGTCCAGTGGTTCAGCGGCTGGCCGCAAAGATTCGCTGCAAGCGAAAAGACTTAGGGTCCCGAGCATCAGCGCCATGCTGGCTAATTGGGTCACGACTTATCCACCCCCTCCTGAGGTCGCGTACTCTTCTTGTCAGGCGAATGGAGAGTGCTATGGCCCCGTGTAACATGCAAATCATGATGCGCTTCAGCTGCGATGAACTCCGGGTGAAGCGCGCGCGAGCAAACAGCAACATTGCGGCCGACCAGCGTGATAAGCAGAGGATCGAAGCAGAAATCCGCCACCGTGAAATCCGGATCGCCAATCTTCGGGCCGAGATCTCCCGCATCCAGCGCCGCCCGCTTGAGCCAGCGCTGCCAGGACCAGCCGACCGAAGCGATAACCGGCGACGGAAGAAGCCCGGATGGGCGGCAGCCGTTGAGGTGGTGATAGACGGCGTTCAAGCCAGCGCTCCATCGATCCTGAATCGATCCGAAATTCGTGAGATCGAAGCGGAAACTCGTGAACTCGACGCCGATCTTCCGCGGTTGCGAAGCGAACTCCGGAACCGGCAGGATCGCCTGAACGAGTCGATCTCGGCGCGCGGCTGCATCAATCAGGCGACGCGTGCGAAGGGGTGTGTCGGCGCGTGAGACCTTACCAAACCGTCATTCTGTCTTCCTCGCCGCCTCCTGCTATCCTCTCGCGCAACGCGCGCGCGCCGCGCGGTCTATCGGGGAGCCCCTTATGAAAACCGTCACCGCCTTCGCCGGCCACGTCGGCGCCATCGTCCTGTCCGCCGGGGCGCTCGCCCAGGAGGAAGAGATCTACCGCCTTCCCTCCCAGGACATCGTCGACATCGTCGACGCGCCCGACGCGCCGTGGACGTCGCTGTCGCCGGACCGGCGCCACCTCCTGCTCCTGCATCGTGAGGCGCTGCCGCCGGTGGCCGATCTCGCCCGGCCCATGGAGCGCCTGGCGGGGCTTCGGCTTGATGCGGCGACGAACGGCCGGCACGGACCGCGCACGGTCACCGGTCTTTCGGTCATCGATCTGGAGACCGGCGAAGAGCGCGATTTCGACACGCCGGAGGAGGGCGGGCTTTCCGACTTCACCTGGTCGCCGGACGGGTCGCAGGCGGCCTTCCTCGTCACCGAAGGCGATACGATCGCGCTCTGGGTGGCCGACATGGCCTCGGGCCGGGCGCGCGCGCTGATCTCCGAAGGTGTCAACGACGTGTTCGGGACGATCGACTGGACGCCGGACGGCGAGCGCCTGATCGTCACCATGAACGACCCCGAGCGCGGCCCCATGCCGGTGCGTCCGCGCGTGCCGGCCGGTCCCGTGATCCAGTCCGCCTCGGGCTATGAGGCGCCGGTGCGCACCTATCAGGATTTGCTGTCGAACCGGGACGACGCGGCGCTGTTCGCCTGGCTGGCGCAGACCCAGCTCGTCTCCATCGATCCGGACGCCCGCCGCCCGCGGCCGCAGCCGGTCGGAGAGCCGGGCCTCTATTTCAATGTCGATCCCGCGCCGGGCGGGGCGTATTTGCTGGTCGAGGAGCTGGAACGGCCCTTCTCCTATGACGTGCCCTGGTCGGACTTCGCCCAGACCGCCGAGGTCTGGACGATCGACGGCGCGCCCGTCGCCGAGCTCGGCCGCCAGGATATCGCCGACGACACGCCCATCGGCGGCGTGGTGGACGGCCGGCGGAATTTCGGCTGGCAGGCGAGCCACCCGGCCCGCATCGTCTGGGCCGAGGCGCTGGACGGCGGCGATCCGCGCGTGGAGACCGATCAGCGCGACTCGGTCTGGGCGTTCGCCGCTCCCTTCGACGGCGAGCCGGTGGAGATCGCCCGGTTCGAGGACCGGTATTTCGGCACCACCTACACCAGCGAAGGCGAGACGGGCCTTGCGGTGGAGTATGATCGCGACACCCGCGTGCTGCGCCGCTGGGTGATCGACTTCGCCAACCCCGACGTCGAACCGCGCCTCGCCGAGGAGCGCAACGCCCAGGACGCCTACGCCGATCCGGGCACGCCGCTCACGACCCGCAACCAGTACGGCCAGACCGTCGCGGCGGTCATTGACGGCCACATGTACAATACCGGCGACGGCGCCACGCCGGAGGGCGACCGGCCCTTCCTGTCGCGGGTGAGCTTCGACACGTTCGAAAGCGAGATCCTGTGGCGAAACAGCGGAGAGAATTACGAGGCGGTGATCGGAATCCTCGAAGACGACGCCTCGCGCTTTCTCACCTCCTACGAGGATCCGACGACCCCGCCGAACGTGCGCCTGCACGCGGGCGACGACGTGAGCTGGATCACGCAATTCCCCAATCCGCACCCGCAGCTTGAAACCATCACCAAGGAGCTCATCACCTATGAGCGCGCCGACGGCGTGCCGCTCTCGGCGACGGTCTATCTGCCCGCCGGTTACGACGCCGAGCGCGACGGCCCGCTGCCGCTGGTGGTCTGGGCCTATCCGCGCGAGTTCAACGATGCGGGTACGGCCGGCCAGGTGCGCGGCTCGCCTCACCGCTTCTCCCGCGTCGCTGGGACCAGCCCGCGCTTCTTCGTCACCCAGGGCTATGCGCTGATGGAGAACGCCACCATGCCCATCGTGGGCGAGGATCCCGAGACGGTGAACGACAGCTTCATCGAGCAACTGGTGCTGAGCGCTGAAGCCGCCATCGCGGAGAGCGTCGCGCGCGGCTTCGGCGACGGCGAACGCACGGCCATCGCGGGCCATTCCTATGGCGCGTTCATGACCGCCCACCTTCTGGCGCAAAGCGATCTGTTCCGGGCGGGCATTGCGCGCTCGGGCGCGTACAACCGTACGCTCACCCCGTTCGGCTTCCAGTCCGAACGCCGGCCCTTCTGGGAGGCGCCCGAGGTTTACTTCGAGCTCTCGCCCTTCATGGCGGCCGATCAGATCGACGAGCCGATGCTGCTCATCCACGGCGAGATCGACAACAATTCGGGCACCTTCCCGATGCAGTCGGAGCGCATGTTCGCGGCGGTGAAGGGCAACGCCGGCACCGCCCGCCTGGTCATGCTGCCTTATGAAAGCCACGGCTATCGCGCGCGGGAATCGGTCCTGCACGTGTTGGCGGAGTCCATCGACTGGCTCGGCACCTATGTGAAGCCGGACGAGCCGGTCATTCCCCATCGCCCCGATGGGAGCGAACCGGCCGCCGACGCGGACGGCGAGGCACGCTAGGCCCGGCCTGGCGACACGCAAACCCCCGCCGGTGCGCCGGCGGGGGTTTTTCCTTGCGGGCGGCGAGGCCGTTGACCGGCGCGGTTCGCAAAGCGGCGCCGGGCGCCTTGCGGCCTCGACACCGGACCGCGCACCCGGTTGACTGAGTCCATAGCTGACGGAGACGCCCCATGCCCCGCCGCCTCGCCTGCGCCGCGCTGATCGCGGCCGGTTTTTGCGCGCCTGCGCTCGCCGATCTGGACCGCCTCCCCGGGACCTACCAGGCTGAAGCCGAGGCGGCGGCCTGCCGGCTGCGGCTCGATCCGCCCGCGGCGGCGCCGGAGGACAGCCTGGTGGTGGCCGAGACGGTCTCCGGCCTGGTGCTGGCCTTTCCCGGCTGCCCTGCGGGGCTGTCGGAGGCGGTGTTCTGGCGCGCGCCGGCCGACGGGTCTCGCCTGACGCTGATCGACGCCGGCGGGGCGCGGATCGCCACCCTCGCCCCAAGCGAGGCCCGCGGCTGGCGCGGCGAAACCGGCTCCGGCGCCGCGGTCGCGCTGAACCCGGACTGAGGCGCGTCTCGACAGGTCCGCCACCCCTCCGCTAAACCCTCCGCCAAACAAGGCGCGCGCCCGCAAGGGGCGCGCGAACGGAGGAGCTTTCCATGGCCCAGCGCGACATCCACCACTTCATCAACGGCAAGGCGGTTCCCGGCGCGTCCGGCCGGTTCGGCGACGTGTTCGACCCCAACACCGGCGAGGTGCAGGCGAAAGTGGCGCTGGCCTCCAAGGACGAGATGGCCAAGGCGATCGAAGCCGCCAAGGCCGCCCAGCCGGCTTGGGCCGCGGTGAACCCGCAGCGCCGCGCGCGCGTCATGTTCAAGTTCAAGGAGCTCATCGAAGCCCATATGGACGAGCTCGCCCGCCTGCTCAGCCAGGAGCATGGCAAGGTGGTCGCCGACGCCAGGGGCGATGTTCAGCGCGGTCTCGAAGTGATCGAGTTCGCCTGCGGCGTGCCCCATCTTCTCAAGGGCGAGTACACCGAAGGCGCCGGGCCCGGCATCGACGTCTACTCCATGCGCCAGCCGCTGGGCGTTGTGGCGGGGATCACCCCGTTCAACTTCCCCGCCATGATCCCCATGTGGATGTTCGGCGTGGCGATCGCCTGCGGCAACGCCTTCATCCTGAAACCCTCCGAGAAGGACCCGAGCGTACCGGTGCGCCTGGCCGAGCTGATGCTGGAAGCCGGCCTTCCCGAAGGCGTCCTCAATGTCGTCCATGGCGACAAGGAGGCCGTGGACGCCATTCTCGACCATCCCGACATCAAGGCGGTGAGCTTCGTGGGCTCCTCCGACATCGCCCATTACGTCTATACGCGCGGCGCGACGAACCATAAGCGCGTCCAGGCCATGGGCGGGGCGAAGAACCACGGCATCATCCTTCCCGACGCCGACCTCGATCAGGTGGTGAAGGATCTCGTCGGCTCGGCCTACGGCTCGGCCGGCGAGCGCTGCATGGCGCTGCCCGTGGCCGTGCCGGTGGGCGACGACACCGCCGAGCGCCTTCTGGAGAAGTTGATCCCCGAAATCGAAAACCTGGTCCCCGGCGTCTCCACCGACCCCGACGCGGCCTACGGCCCGGTGGTCAGCCAGGCCCACAAGGAGAAGGTGGAGGCCTGGATCCAGAAGGGCGTCGAGGAAGGCGCCGAGCTGAAGATCGACGGGCGCGGCTTCAAGCTGCAAGGCCATGAGAACGGCTTCTTCATCGGCCCGTCTTTGTTCGACCACGTCACCCCGGACATGAGCGCCTACAAGGAAGAGATCTTCGGCCCCGTGCTGCAGATCGTGCGCGCCCACGACATGGAGGAGGCGGCGCGCCTCGCGAGCGAGCACCAGTACGGCAACGGTGTGGCGCTGTTCACCCGCAACGGCCTGGCGGCGCGTGAATTCGCCAGCAAGGTCAATGTGGGCATGGTCGGGATCAACGTGCCGATCCCGGTGCCGGTGGCCTACCACACCTTCGGCGGCTGGAAGCGCTCGGCCTTCGGAGACGTCAACCAGCACGGGCCGGAAGGCGTGCGCTTCTTCACCAAGATCAAGACCGTGACCCAGCGCTGGCCGTCCGGCGACATCTCCGATCAGAGCTTCGTCATCCCGACGATGCAGTAGGGGCGAGGCTCCTCATGGGCGGGGCGGTGTGATATCGTCAGGCGATGGCGATGCACACCGACCTCCGGCTCGATCTGGACCATGTAAAAGCCCGCCTGCGCGAATGCGGGGCGAGCCTGCGCGCGCTCGGCGTGACGCGCATTACAATTTTCGGATCGGTGGCCCGCGGCGAGGCCGGCTCCGGCAGTGATCTTGACGTGATGATCGGTACGCGGGACCCGGTCCTGCCGGCGAAAAACTATCGCAAGATCGAGGCTGCGATCGCCCAAGCGGTCGGCGCGCCTGTCGGGCTGGTGACGGAGGCGGGTACGGACGGTCGTTTGCGCCAGGAAATCGAACGTGACGGCGTGGAGGCTGCTCTCTGAGCCGGCCGGTCCGCGAGCTTCTCGTCGATGCGCTGGAGGAAGCGCGGTTCGGCCTTGAGCTGACACGGCGGCTGAACCTCGAAGCTTTGGTGGCGGATAAGCTCAGGCGGCGAGGACTGGAACGCGTGTGCGAGGTCACCGGTGAGGCGATGCGCGCAGCTCTGGAGGCGGACCCGACGCTGGCGGACCGCTTCCCGCAGGTCGCCTGGCGTGACGCAATTGGAATGCGAACCCTGGTCGCACACGCCTATCATCGGGTCGACGCCGCGATTCTGCTGGCGATCGTTCGCGATGAGTTTCCAGCTTTGGTGGACGGTCTCGAGAGCGTGGTTGCAGCCTTGCAGACGGAGGGCGGCGCCTGACTTCACAAAAAACCGCCGCCGGATCGCTCCGGCGGCGGTTCTGGTTTGCGTCGGCGATTGGCTTAGCCCCGCTCTTCCGGGGTGAAGCCTTCGAGCGCCTCTTCAAGGCCGCCCACATAGCCTTCGCCGGCGGGGACGGTGAGCGAGGAGCCGGTGAAGGCGTCGCCGATGGGTTCGACCCGGCCGCCCAGGCACTCGCCAAGGAAGCCTTCAGCCACCGCGTTGAACGCCAGGCGGTTTTCCGGCCGGGCGAAGCCGTGGCCTTCATCGGGGAAGAGCACGTAGGTGACCGGAATGTCGCGCGCCTGCATGGCCTCGACGATCTGGTCGCTCTCGGCCTGCTTCACCCGCGGATCGTTGGCGCCCTGACCGATCAGAAGCGGGCGCTGGATGTTGTCCACACTGTTGAGCGGCGAGCGGTCTCGTAGAAGCTGCATGCCCTCCTCGGTGTTCGGGTCGCCCACGCGGGTCTCCAGAACGCGGCGGAAGGATTCCCAGTAGGGCGGAACGCTGTCCAGCAGGGTGACGAGGTTGGACGGACCGACGATATCGACGCCGCACGCGAACGTCTGCGGCGTAAAGGTGAGGCCGGCGAGCGTGGCGTAGCCGCCATAGGATCCGCCGCCGATGGCGACGCTGTCTTCCGCCGTGACGCCTTCGGCCACGGCCCAGTTCACCGCGTCGATCAGGTCGTCATGCATAGCCTCGCCCCATTCCAGGTCGCCGGCGTTGACGAAATCCTTCCCGAAGCCGGTGGAGCCGCGGAAATTGACCTGCAGCACGGCGTAGCCGCGATTGGCGAACCATTGCGCGTAGGTGTCGTATCCATAGGAATCGCGCGCCCAGGGCCCGCCATGGACCCACAGCACCATGGGCACCGGCTCCTCCGGCCGGCCGTCGCCGTCCGCGTCGGTTCCGCGCGGCAGGGTAAGGTAGGAGACGAGGTTTTTGCCGTCGCGCGCTTCGATGATCACCGGCTCCATCTTCGCAAGCGGCGCGCCGACGAGATCGGGACGAGTGGAGACCAGCTCGGAGAAGCTGTCCGCCTCCCGGTCCCAGAGCCAGTAGGTGGACACCTCGTCGGAGGCGTACTCCACCAGCACCCAGGTCTGGTCGTCGTCGCTGCGCGAGGCCAGGCCCACATCGCCGTCGAACTGGGCGTTCAAAGCCGCGAGGATCGCCTCGCCGTCCTCGGTGAGGGGTTTCAGCTCGGTGCGAGCGTAGGTGACCGAGTAGACGTCCGGCTCGCCGGTTTCGGGATCGCTCCACACCCCGCCGATATCGGCGCGCTCGTCCTCGGCGATCAGTGTCTGCTCGCCGCTCTCGAGATCATAGGCGAACAGCGCGCCGGTGTTCCGCTCGCGGCTGTCGGTGAGATAGACGGTGGAATTGTCCTCGGAAAACCCGCGCAGCCCTGTGGTGTAGAGATCTTCGGGCGAAACCTGCAGGAACTCAGTCCATTCGCCGTCCTCATAGCGCAGATAGGTCGCGCCGCCTTCGCTGGTGGAGCGCTGGCCGAAGCGCAGATTGAGATCATTGTCGAACACATAGCCGCCGATCTCGTCGGTGTTCTCGTAGATCAGCTCCAGATCGCCGGTGGCGACGTCGAGGCGGTAGGCGTCGTGCCAGCGCGCATCGCGATTGTTCAGGCCGATGATCATCACGCCGGGATGGTCCTCGTCGCTGGCGAGGATCTGCACGCGGGTGTTCTCGAACGGGGTGAGATCGGTCTCTTCCCCGGTTTCCGGATCCACGCCGTAAAGCAGAAAGTTCTCATCCCCGCCGCGGTCCTGGATGTAGACCAGCGTGTCGCCGCCGGGCACCCAGCCGTAGGAGCGCACGCCGCGCCCGCGGTCGGAGGTCACCGCGCGCGCCGCGGCAATGTCATCGGCCGGCGCGACGAAGACGTTCAGGACGCGCTCGTCCGGCGCCACCCAGCTGAGCATCGAGCCATCCGGACTGATCTGGACGTTGGAATAGGCCGGGTTGCCGAACAGCGCTTCGCGCGAGATCAGATCGGCGTCGGTGCGCGCTTCGGCGCTGACTTGCGCCAGGCCCGGCGCCGCGGCGCCGGCCATGAGGGCGCAGGCGGCCGCGCTTGCTAGAATGGCGTGTTTCATGGATCGAGCTCCCGTTATGGCTCGGCGCTCCTGTCGGCGCCGTACTGACGGCATGGAACCACGAGCGCGGCGAAGCCGGCAATTAAGGTTTGTTAATCGCCGGCGGGGGGAAGAAACGGCCAAGGGCGCTCATGCGCCTTCGTCCTGGCGCGCCGGCTCCGGCGGGAGCGCCGAGCCTTCCGTCTACCCGACATTGACCATGTGATGGATCCACTGGCGGTGGCGCTCGTACTGGCGCAGCAGGTCGCGGATCAGCTGGGCCTTGGTGTAGCCGAAAATGTCGTAATGCTGACCGCCCTCGCGCAGGAACACCTCGGCGCGCGCATAGCCGATGTCGGCGTCGGCGGCGGTGCCGGGATAGCCGTCGCCCTGGTAGAATTTCAGCTCCAGCCCGTAGATGAATTCCGGCTGCTCGCCATGATCGACGGTGAGCCAGAGCTTGCCGTCCTCCTCCACTACGGTGGCGGCCAGGCCCTGCTTCTCCATTTCCGGGCAGACCTCGCTCAGGGCGGGCTTGGCGGTTTCGCTCATCCAGGTGCGCACTTCGGATTCGTCGGGCCGTGAGAACATGAGTTTGAGCTTCACCCGCCAGGGCACCGCCGCGCCCTCCACGGGCAGTTGGGCGGCGGTCCTCACCCCCGCCCGGCGCGCGGTCTCCATGGACCAGGCGCGCATCAGCCCGATGAAAGCGAGGATAATGACGATGGTGAACGGCAGGGCCGCGGCGATCGTCGCCGCCTGCAACGCCGCCAGCCCGCCGGCGAGCAGAAGCGCGCTCGCCACCACGCCTTCCAGCACCGCCCAGAAGAAGCGCTGCCAGACCGGCGGGGTGAGCGCGCCGCCTGAGGCGAGGGTCGATTTCACCAGCGAGCCGGAATCCGAACTGGTGACGAAGAAGGTGGTCACCAGGACGATCGCCACCACCGAGGTGATCGCGGTGAAGGGCAGCGTGTCCAGGAAGGCGAACAGCGCCAGCGGGGTGTCGCCTGCGCGCACGACCTCCAGGATCGGCGAAGCGCTGTCGGCCAGCACCTCGCGCAGGGCCGCATTGCCGTAGATCGTCATCCACAGGAAGCTGAACAGGGTGGGCCCCAGAAGCGCGCCCAGGATGAACTCACGGATCGTGCGCCCGCGCGAGACCCGGGCGATGAACATGCCCACGAACGGGCTCCAGCTGATCCACCAGCCCCAATAGAACAGCGTCCAGGAATTCACCCAGGCGCCATCGCCATAGGCGTCCACATTGAACGTGAGCCGCGCCAGCTGGTCGAGATAATCGCCGATATTCTGCACATAGGCGCTGATCAGGAACAAGGTCGGCCCGGCGATCAGAACGAACAGCATGAGCCCGATGGCGAGAAACAGATTGATCTCGCTCAAGCGCTTGATCCCCGCATCGAGCCCGGCCAGCACCGAGGTTGTGGCCATGGCGGTGATGACGACGATCAGCACCACCTGAATCTCGCGCGAGATTCCGATGCCGAACAGGGAGTCGAGCCCGGCGTTGATCTGGGACACGCCATAGCCCAGCGAGGTCGCCACGCCGAACAGCGTGCCCAGGATCGCCACCACGTCCACCGCATGGCCGATGGGTCCGTAAATGCGGTCTCCGATCAACGGGTAGAGCGAAGACCGGATCGTCAGGGGAAGGCCGTGGCGGAAGGAGAAATAGGCCAGACTCAAGCCGACGATCACATAGATCGCCCAGGCGTGGACGCCCCAGTGGAAGAAGGTGAAGACCATGGCCTGTTCGGCCGCCTCCACCGTCTCCGGGTTTCCGTAGGGCGCGTCGATGAAATGGGTGACCGGCTCGGCGACGCCGAAGAACATGATGCCGATGCCCATGCCGGCCGAGAACAGCATGGCGAACCAGGGCATGAAGGGGTATTCCGGCTCGCTGTCGTCGGGGCCGAGCTTGATGCGGCCCCAGTCTGAGAAGGCGACGATGAGCGCGGCGATGAGGAATGCGCCGACCCCGACCGAATACACCCAGCCGGCGTTCTGCGTGATCGAGTCGCGCAAGGCGACGAAGATCGTCTCGGCCTGCTCCCCGGCGAGGATCGCGTAGGCCACGCCGATGAAGACCAGCACGGCGGCCGGAATGAACACGGCGGGTTCGAAGGTCTTGGTCTTTTTCATCGTCGTCCTTTCGCCGCGTGCGGCTGGGGAGAGAGATCAGGCCGCGCCGGAGCGCGTCGCGGGCGCGCCGTCCCGGCGCCAGTCTTCAAGGGCGGGGCCGAGCGCGGTTTTCAGCGGCTCCAGGTGCGCGTCATAGCGGCGCCATTGGCCCAGCCCCTTGGTGTTGATCGGCAGGCGCACCTGTTCCGAACTCGCCGTGCGCACCTCGCGCTCGGTCTTGTGAAACTCGAGACAGGCCGGTTCGAAGGGCAGGCCGAGAAAATCGAGCATGCGGCGGACCTGCGTCTCAAGGTCGGCGACCACGTCCTCGTGGATGACGCGCAGGGCCGCGCCCGGCAGGACATGGTCCCAATGGTCCATCAAATCCACATAGCCGCGATAATACCGGCCGATCTCCTCAAGCCCGTAGGTGAATTCCTGACCCTCGGCGAAGAGCTGGCGGAAGCCGGAGACGCAGCAGTCCAGCGGATGGCGGCGCGCGTCGATGATCTTTGCGTTCGGCAGGATCAGCTTGATCAACCCGATATGGCGGAAATTGTTCGGCATCTTGTCGGTGAAGAAGGGCGCGCCCTTGCGGTGGATCGCGGTGTCTTCGACATAGCGCCGGCCGAATTCCTCCAGCTGGGCGTCCGACAGTTCAGCGAGCATGGCGGGATAGCGCGGGTCGGACCGGTCGCGGCCGCGCAGGCGCTGGCTCAAGGCCAGGATGTCGGGCAGTTCCAGCGTGCCGTCCACCTGGCTGTGGCTGGCGAGGATCTGCTCGATCAGGGTCGAGCCGGCGCGCGGCAGGCCGACGATGAAGATCGGCGCCGGGTCGTCATGGCCCTTGCCGGCCTGCGCGGCGAACAGGGCCGGCGTGCAGACCGCCTTCTGCGCCTCGAACTCGGCTTCCATCTGCTCGGCGGTGTAGCGGGTCTGGCGTTTCTTCAGCGCATTGCCGCGCTCGTAATAGGTGAAGGCCTCGTCCGGCTCGCCCGCGTCGTCATGGGCCTTGGCGATCGCGAAACACAGATTGATCCGGTTCTGCAGCGTTTGGCCGGGGGCGTCCTCCCGCGCCTTCATCTGCGCCCGCTCTTCGTCCGAAAACGCGTAGGTCTTCAGGTTCGCCAGAGCGTACCAGGCGTCGCCCGCGGACGGATCGGCCCGGCAGGCGGCCTTGTAAATCTCCACCGCCTCGGCGCTGCGCCCCCAGGTCTTCAGCGCATGCCCCTTGGCGGTCAGCGTGGCGATGTCGGCCGGCGCGGCGGCGAGGACCTGATCGAGCAGGGATACGGCGCGCTCGAAGTTCCCGGCCTGCATCTCCGCGATCGCCAGCTGAGAAAGGAAGATCACATTATCCGGCTCGCTGAGATGGAGCGCGCGCGCCTCGGTCAGCGCCTTGTCGTGCTTCTGGCGCTTTCTGAGGATCCGCACATAGTCAGCGCGCAGATCGGCGTCGTCCGGCTGGAACGCCACGGCGCTCTCCAGCAGGTATTCGGCGTCGTCCAGAACCCCGAAGCGCGCGCCGATCTCGGCGAGCAGGCGCATCGCCTCGACGTCGCGGGGACGCCGCTTCAGCCAGGCGCGGCAGATCTCTTCGGCCTTGATGAGCCGGTTTTCGTAGAGATGGTGAGTGGCGGCCTGCAGCGGTTGCGGCAGACGCCGGGCGCGCTCGGCGCGGTTGCGCGCCCAGTCGGACTCATTGGTGCGCCCGGACGCCGCCAGGAGTTCGGCGAGCCCGGTCCAGCTTGCGAACAGGCCCGGATTGGCGTTCACCGCCGCGCGATAGCTCGCCATGGCGCGCGGGGCGTCGTTCAGCGCGCGGTGGATATGGCCCTCCTCCTGATGGGCGCGGCCGAACTCCGGCGACAGCTCGAGCAGGCGGGCGACGAGGGTGAGCGCCTCGCGCGGCCGTCCGAGATAGCGCTCGCACACGCTCGCCATGTAGAGCGCGTCGGTGTCGCCGGGATCGGCGCTCAGCAGGCCGTCAAGCGCGGTCCGGGCTTCGAAGAACCGCCCGGCCTGCATCAGGGCCTGAACCTCTTTGCGCGGGGGCGGCTTTTCGGCGTCCACGGTCAAGCGGGGCTCCTTGGAACGGCGAAACGCCCCGCCGTCGAACGGCGGGGCGCGGCCAGCATGGCGGCGGCGCGGTGGCGTGACAACCGCGCCGCCCCGTAGTCCGGCTTAGTAGCTGACGCCGAACCGCACGCCCCAGGTGCGCGGACGCGCCACCGTGGTGCGCTCGCGGTCGAAGTAGAAATTGTTCGACAGCTCGGCGTTCTCGTTGGCGAGATTGTCCACGTAGAACTCCACGCGCCAGCTGTCGGCGGTGAGACCCGTGGCGGCGCCGAGAAGAACGTACTCCTCCACCGGAGCGGCGTTGATCTCGATGACGTCCGACCGGCTCTCGTCGGAATAGACGAACGTACCCTGGACGTGAGCGAGCGCGCCGCCGAAATAGGAGCCCCACTCATAGCGGGCGCGGGCGTTGAGCTGCAGGCCCGGCGCAAACGCCAGCTCGGCGCCCTGGATTACGTCGCCGGTCGGCACGAGCACCTCGGTGATCTCGGTGTCGAGGATGGAGAACGCGCCCGAGAGCGTCAGCCCCGGCAAATCGGCCGGCGCGTAGGTGAGATCGCCCTCCACGCCCATCACTTCCGCGTTCGCCGCATTGTCGGAGAAGAACAGATTGGTGATGGCCGGGTCGAAGATCGTGGTCTGCAGACCCTCGATATCGACAAAGAAGACGTTGCCGTTGAAGCGCAGCTGCTGATCGAGCAGATCAAGCTTCCAGCCGAACTCGTAATTGGTCACCTCGTCGGTGTCGAGCGCGTACGGGACGGTGTAGCCGCCCGGGCCGGCCGCGCCGCCGGGGCGGTTGAGAAGTCCGGGCCGGAAGCCTTCCGAGTAGGTGAGGTAGTAGAGCTGGTTGGCGTCGGGCGTCCACTGGCCGGTGACCTTGAAGATCACGCCGTCGGTGGCGGCGACCTGCGGCGCGCCGGCCGGGCCGTCGGGACCGAACTGGCGCGAGATGTTCGTGCCGAACGCCTGGGCGTCGACAGGAACGCCGCCCACCGTCGCCGGATAGATTACGTCGTAGGAGGAGTTGGCGCTGCCTTCCAGATCCACCTCGACATCGTAGTACCGCGCGCCGACGGTGAGCGAGAAGGTCTCCGGCACGAGGTCGTAGGTCGCCTCGCCGAAGATGCCGACCTGCTCGTCAGTGCGCAGCACGTCGTTGCGGAATGCTTCACCGGCCGCGAACGGCTCGGCGAGAGAGACATAGCCGTCGCTTTCGTTGCCGACCTGGCCCGGCGTCGCCGAGGGCAGGGTCAGCGGGAAGTTCGCCGGCAGCGCCAGAAGCCCCACCGAGCCGTCGGCGTTCACCCGGTCGATCGAGCCGAGATAATTATACCGGTTCAGCTCCGCAATCTCGATCTTGGAGTAGTACGCGCCCGCGGTGACGCGGAAGCGCGCCGTCTGCGGCGTGTTGAAGCGGAATTCGTGACTTTCCGTCGTCGTCTCGGTGTACGAGGACACGAAGGAGGTCGGCGCGTGGCAGGTCCCGAACGGATCATTGTCGTCCGCGGTGCCGACCAGGCCGTCCTGTCCGGCCGCGCCGGGGTAGGAGACGGTGGAGTCGCATGTGTAGACCGGGAAGTACTGACCCACGAGCATGTAGTCGGTGTAGTCGATCGTCTGCTCGGTGGTCCGGTCGGTGTAGGCGCCGGTATAGATCACGTCGAGCTCGGCGACACGGCCTTCCAGCGTCCAGGCGTAGTTTTCGAACTCGTCGGAAAGCTCGTCTTCGGCGAAGCGCGAGATCTCCCAGTCGTCCAGATCGGGGTCCTGGAAGAAGACGCCGTCGGATTCCAGCTCCTGCGACATCACCGAAACGGTGGCGCGCCATTCGGCGTTGAACTCGTAGCGGCCGGCGAGGCGGAAGCCGGTATAGGTGGCGTCGTTGAAGTCTTCTTCCACCAGCGCCGCATTGTCGGCGTCCACGAAGGTGACGCGAGACAGGTCCTGGCCGGCCTGGAAGCCTTCACGGACCGACGAGACGGGCACGCCGTTGTCGCGCACCGTGCCGGCGGCGCGGTAACGTGCGGACTGGCTGGTGTTGATCGTGCCGGGCACGTTGTCGATGAAGCCGCCCTGCCGGTCCCAGAACGCCACGCCGCGCAGCGCGAAGCGATCGCCGAACGGCAGGTTCACCACCGCTTCGGTCTTGTAGCTCTCCTCGCCGTCTTCGGTGAAGGCGAAGCCGAAATTGGCGTAGGCTTCATACGCGCCGATCACCGGCTTGTTGGTGATCAGGCGCACCGTGCCGGCCTGCGAGGAGGCGCCGAACAGCGTGCCCTGCGGGCCCGGCAACACTTCCACGCGCTCAAGATCGACGGCGTAGACGTCGAGGTTCCGGCCCGGCTGCGCGAGCGGCTGTTCGTCGAGATAGAAGGCCACGTTCGGCGACAGGCCGGCGACGCCGGCGACCGTCAGATTCGGCGTGGTGGAGGCGACGCCGCGGATGTAGATCGTGTTCTGACCGGGGCCGCCGCCGCCGGCGGTGACGCCGGGCAGCTGAACGAGATAGTCGGTGAACACGTCGACATTCAGCTCGTCCAGCGTCGAAGCGTCGAGCGCCGACACCGCGACGGGGATGTCCTGGGTCGTGCTCTCCACCTTGGTCGCCGTCACGGTGACCACGTCCACCTGGGCGTTCGCCGCACCGCCCGCGGCCAGCGCGGTCGCGGTGAGCATGGATGTCGCCATTACGCGCGTTTTGAACTTGTTCATCGCCTCGCCTCCAATTTGCTTTGAGGGCGATATATAATTTCACGCCCCGCTGCGCCACATTTCTATTTCTGTACGAAGCATCGTTCGCGCGCGCCGACGCCGTGAGCGCACGATCGCCGTTAGTTTATGGCTCGAAAAACAATAACCTGCGTATTTGTTGCGGTTCTGCAACGCCGTGTTTTAATTCGCGCACATAATAAATATGACTGGGAACCCGCCCATATCTGCTTTGTACACGAAGCAGTATGCAAACAGCGAGTTTCCAAGGGCGTGAAAATAGTCTTATTCAAACGCCGCCGGGAGCCGCGAGGAGTAGATGAGCGACCACGACGAAATTCTCATCGCGCTTCGGCGCATCATCCGGGCGGTGGATCTCCGCTCGAAAACGCTGGTCAAGGAGACCGGCCTGACCGCGCCTCAGCTCGTGGTGCTCCAGGCGCTGGCACGAAGCGGCGCCGTCAAGCCCAGCGCCCTGTCGCGCAGCGTCTCGTTGAGCCAGCCCACCGTCACCGCGATCCTGGAACGCCTCACCGCCGCCGGGTTGGTGAAACGGGCGCGCACCGATTCCGATCGGCGCGCCGTGCTGGCCGAACTCACCGAGGAGGGGCTGGCCGTCGCCGCGCGCTCGCCGCAGCTTCTGCAGGCCGGTTTCATCGACGCCTTCCACAAGCTGCCCAGCTGGGAGCGCCACATGCTGATCGCCTCGCTCCAGCGCATCGCCGCACTGATGAACGCCGAGGATCTGGACGCCAGCCCGATCCTGGCGGCCGGAGAATCCCTGGACCAGCGCTAGATCGCGTCCAGCGCCGCGCGGAGATCGCCGATCAGGTCCTCCGGCGCTTCCAGGCCCACCGAAAGGCGCACGAGCGCGTCGCTCACGCCCGCCTCGCGCCGCGCCTGCGGACTCATGGCGGCGTGGGTCATGGTGGCCGGGATGGCGGCCAGGCTCTCCACTCCGCCCAGCGACTGGGCGAGGGTGAAGAGGGACAAGCGCGTGACCAGGCCCTGCGCCGCCTGAGGTCCGCCGGCCGGTTCAAAGCTCAAGAGCGGGCCGAACCCCGATTGCTGAAGCGCGGCCAGGGCGTGGCCGGGATGGCCGGCGAGGCCGGGATAGTCCACGCGCGTCACGGCCGGATGTGCGGCGAGCGCCTCGGCCACGGCGAGCGCGCCCGCGCTCTGGGCCTCAGCGCGTAGGGACAGGGTGCGCAGGCCGCGCATCGCGAGAAACACGTCGAATGCGCCCGCGCACGCCCCCGCCGCGTTCGCCCACCAGGCCAGGCGGTCTGCGCGCTCAGGATCGGCGCAGGCGAGCGCGCCGCCGATCATGTCGGAATGCCCGTTCAGCATCTTGGTCACCGAACTGACCGACACGTCTGCGCCGTGCTCCAGCGGGCGCTGCAGGGCCGGGGTGAGCACGGTGTTGTCCACCGCGACCGCCGCGCCGGCGGCCTTCGCCAGCCGGCAGGCGGCGGCCAGGTCGGTGATGCGCAGGCGGGGATTGGACGGCGTTTCCAGAAACACCAGATCGGCCCCGGGGCGAAGCGCCGCCTTCAGCGCCTCGATGTCGCTGCAGTCGGCGTAGACGAGGTCGAAGCGGCGCTGCGCCGCGCGCGCATCCATGAGCCGGCGCGTACCGCCATAACAGTCATGGGCGCAGACGATCCGGGCGCCGTTGGGCAGATCGCTCAAGAGCAGGTCGATCGCCGCCATGCCGCTTGAGGTGACGACCGCGGCGGCCGCGCCTTCGAGATCGGCGATCGCCTCGGCCAGGAGCGCCCGGCCGGGCTGCCCGGTGCGGCCATAATCGAACGGGCCCGGCGCGCCCGGATTCGCCCGGCGATAGGCTGCGGAGACGCTGATCGGCGCGACCACCCCGTGATGGCCGGGATCGGCGTTGATGCCGGCGCGCACCGCCCGCGTGCGCCGTTCGGTCATTGTGCGCCCTCCAGAAACGCGTTCACCTGGGCGGTCTCCTTCAAGAAGGCGTCGTGACCGTAGAGGCTGTCGATCACCTTCACCCGCGCCGCGGCCATGCGCGCCGCGGTCGCCTCGATATCGGCGGGCGGGACCAGCCGGTCGCTGGACACCGCGAGGAAGCGCGCCGGCGCGGTGATGCGCTCGACCGCCACATCGGCGCTGTCCATGGAGGCGGAAAGCGCCAGAAAGCGCTGCGGATCGGTCTTCGCAGCGTAATCGGCGCCGCGCGCGGCCAGATACGCCTCCACCCCGGCGGCGTCGCGGCCGCCCGGGGCCGGATCGGCGAAACGCTGCGCGAATTCCTCATGGGTGCGATAGGTGGTCATGGCCAGGCGCCGGGCGAGATCGACGCCGCGCGCCGGGTCGCCCGCCGCCATGGCGAGCGTCACCATCTCGCGCTGGATCGAGCGCCAGGCCGTGGCCATGGGATTGGGCTTCGCCGCCGCGCACAGGACGTCGAGCCGCCGCACCCGCTCGGGCGCGCGCGCGGCGATCTCCAGGGCGATCACCCCGCCATAGCTGGCGCCGACGATGGCGAAGCGCTCCAGCCCGGCGGCCTCGGCGAGCGCGAGCACCGCTTCGGCCTGGTCGGCGAGGCTGGGGAAGGGATCGGCGGCGTCGATGAAGTCCAGCGACAGGAGCCGTCGGCGCGCCGGATCGAGCGCGCCGCCCGCCGCCGCGACGCCGGGCCACCAGCCCGGCCCGTCGGCGTCCTCCACCAGCCGGCGCCCGGCCGACACGCCGCCGAGCACCACCGTGGCCGGTCCGTCCTCCGGTCCGGTCAGGCGTCCGCACGCCTCCAGCCAGCCGCCGCCGGGCCGGGTGAAGCCGCAGATATAGTCGCGCACCGGCGCCGACTGCGCCGGATCAAGCCTGGCCGCCGCGCTCATGGACACACCGCGGCGCACAGGCGTTTCAGATCGCCGGCGACGCTCGCCGCGGTGGGCGCGCGGCCCGCGCCCTTGCCGGCCACGATCACCGGCGCGCCGCGGTTCGGAGTGAGCGTGACGCAATTGCCTTCGTCGCGCGTGCGCGCCAGCGGATCGTCGACGCCGAGCGCATCAAGGCGAACGCGGGCGCGCACGCCCGCCGGGCCGCGCGACACCGTCGCCACCTGCCGGATGACCCGCCCGGCTTCGCGCGCCGCTTCGATTTCCGCTTGCGTGAGCTCGGTGATCGAGCGGGATTCGATGTCGGCGGGGTCCAGCTCGGCGCCCCAGGCGGCGCGTGCGATCAGGGCGAGCTTGTTGGCTGCGTCCAGCCCGTCCAGATCGGCGCTTGGATCGGCTTCCGCGAATCCGGCGTCCTGGGCGGCCCTCACGGCGGTCTGAAGCGCTTCGCCGCGCAGGAGCCGGTCGAGCACGAAATTCGAGGTGCCGTTCAATACGCCGCGCGCGCGGATCAGGCCGGCGCCGGACCGGGCGAGCCTGTCCACGGTCTCCAGCACCGGCGCGCCGCCGCCGACCGCGGCGGAGCAGGCGAAGGTCTTGCCCTGCTCGGCGAGCCGGCGAGCGAGGTCGGGCCGGCGGGCCGCCACGTCCTTGTTCGCGGTGACCACATGGCAGCGCGCGTTCACGGCGCGCTCCAGCAGCCGCTCGGCGTCCGCGCCGCCCGGCAGCGCCTCGATCACCAGATCGGGGTTCAGGGCGAAGACCGCGTCGGCGTCGGTGAAGACCGGCGCGCCGAAGATGCCTTCCGGCCGCGCGCGGCGCGCCAGCACGCCGACGATCTCGATCTGAGGCGGAATGAGGCCCTCAAGCCCGCCATTGACCACGCCGCAGCCCAGAAGCACGGCGCGCATGCGCGCCGGGCGCGGGGCGGGCGTCTGCTCGAGCAGGCGAAAGCGGGGGGCGAGGGCGGTGTCGGCCATCATGGGTCTCCTTTGATCCGGCGCGCCGCAAATCTGAACGCGGGCGGGACAAGGAGGCCGCAAGCAAATCGGACGGGGGGCGAACCGCCCCTTGCTTTCCGATCACTCCGCTTTAGCCGCACTTGTACCGCGCCCGCAAGCTGAAGCTCAAATCGGCGCATATACGGATATAAAGATATCCTTATACGATGTCCAGAGAAATGAATCCGGGAAAATCAAGCCGTTGGCGCTCAGGTACGCGCATCGCCAAGCGCGGCGCAGCCGGTCTTCGGTTCACTGTGCGGAGGAAGCCGCGGCTTAGACCCCGAGCGCGCGCTGCACCCAGCCCAGCGGGCCGGTGAAGGCGAGCGGGCCGTCGCTGACGGCGAGCGCGATGCAGACCTCGCCCGGCTCGGCGACCGGCTTGTGCTCGGTGGAGGGGTCGGCGGCGCACAGCTCGCCCTTGGCGTAGCGGTCGCGCCCGTCATGGAAGGCGCCGCAGAGCACCAGGGTGAATTCACGCCCGTCATGGCCGTGGCGCGGCACGCCGCGGCCGGGCTCCAGGCGGATCAGTTCGGCCTTGGCCGCACCCTCGCGCATCAGCTCCATGGAGCGGACGCCGGGCCCGGCGAAGCTCCAGGCGCCCTTCTCCAGCGCCAGATCGCGCACCGGATCGGGAAGGGCGAGCAATTCCTCGATCGCCTGACCGGCGGCGCGCGCGGCGCGGCGCGAGGCGTCGTCGCCGGCGCCCGGATTGAACACGCCGGCCTCGCCGACACCCGCCTCTTCCGCGTCGATGACCGCGAAAATCTCCTCCAGCGCGCCGGCGCTCAGCTTTGCAGGCGGCGCGGCGTCGAGCATGAGTCCGGCGACGGCCTCGGCGGCGTCGCGTTCGCGCGCCACTTGCGGCGACACGCTCGCCTGCGCTTCGATGAGCAGCCGCATGGGCCCGGACAGGGCGCCCGAGGCATAGGCGGCGTAAAACTCGTCACCGAGCGGATGGTTCGTCATGGCCGTTGTCATTCCGTCTGCGCGCGGTGTCCGCACGGTCGTCCCCGGCGATGCGATATCGCCCGCAAGCGGCGCGCTTCAAGGCGCCGCGGCCTAAATATTCCATAAAATCACCGCACAGGCCGGAAAATTCAGAGGGCGTCACGGTCGAGACGCTTTCTGAGCTTGTCGAATGCAAGGCGCAGACGAGATTTGACCGTGCCCAGCGGCACGCCCACCCGGTCGGCGATGTCGCGATGGGACAGCCCGTCGAAGAACGCCATGCGCAGCAGCGCAACCTGCTCGTCGGGCAGGCCGGCCAGCGCCTCGCGCACATGGGCCTCGCGGGCGCTGGCGTGGGCCGCGTCGTCGGGCGCCTCCTGCTCGGGCGGCAGGAGCGCAGGGTCTTCGCCGTCGAGCTCCGGGCGCGCGGCGCGCCGCGCGGCGTCGATGCGCCGGTTGCGCGCGATGCGGAAAATCCAGGTGGAGGCGGAGGCCTGGCTCCGGTCGAAGCTGTCGGCCTTGCGCCAGACGGTGAGCATCACCTCCTGGGTGATCTCCTCAGCGAGGCTGTCCGACGCGTTCAACCGCAGCAGATAGGCCTTCACGCGCGGCGCGTAGAAATGAAACAATTCGCCGAACGCCGCCCGGTCGCGGCGGGCGGTCGCCTCCACGAGCCCGTCAAGTCGTTCGCGGTCGTGCGCCGCCTGAGTACCTGCCGGAGCGTCGGGCAAGGAAAGCCACCTTTGTGTATCGCAGATGCAATGTCACAGACTGAATGGGGTCAATCAACCCGCTTGCGCCGATCCGCCGCGCCATCAAACCGCCATCGCGGTCTGCTTTAACTCCAGCTTAAGCGCCGCGCCAGAGGCTCGGCGCCGCTTGCCGCCCACCCTGCGGCGCGTTCACGCGTTACCGCAGGCGACCCTTGTCCCGCCGCCGCGCCAGACGGAGTGATTTCATGCGCCTCGCCTTCGCCAGCCTCGCCTTTTTCGCCGGGTTTGCAGCGCCCGCCACCGCGCAGGAACCGGCCTTTCAGGGCGCCCATAACGACTGGCGGGTGTTCATCCGCGGGGAGGGTTCGGCGAAGATCTGCTACGCGCTGAGCCAGCCCACCGAGCAGCTTCCCTCCGGCGTTGATCACGGAGATGTGTTCTTTCTGGTGTCCAGCTGGGCGGACGGTTCGGCGGAAGAGCAGCCGAGCTTCCTCGCCGGTTACGCCCTGAAGCCGGAAAGCCCGCCGCGCGCGCGCGTCGGCTCGGACCGCTACACCATGTTCGTCTCCGAACAGGAAGGCTTCCTGGAGGAATCCGGCGACGAGGACCGCCTGGTGAGCGCCATGCGCCGCGGCGCGGCGATGCGTGTCGAAGCGGTCTCCATGCGCGGCACGGCCACGGTCTACGAATTCTCACTTTCAGGGGTCACCGCGGCGCTGGACGCGGTCGAGCGTTTGTGCGGCTAGCAAACGCAGCCGGTCAGCGCGGCTCGAACGCGTTCGCAATGTCGGCGGCGGGCGTGAAATCGCCCTCCAGCTCCACCGGGCCGGACAGATGGACGTGCCCGGCCTCGTCCCAGCGCACCGGCAGGCGTCCGCCGTCGGCCTCGATCACCGCTTCGCGCCCGGTCCGCCCCTGGCGGTGGGCGGCCACCAACGCCGCCGCGGCGCCGGTGCCGCAGGCTTTCGTCAGTCCGGCCCCGCGCTCATAGACCCGCAGACGGATGTCGCCCGGTCCGCGCACCTGCGCGAAGCCGGCGTTGACGCGCTCAGGGAACAGGCGATCACGCTCCACTTTCGGGCCGATGTCCGTGAGAGGCAGGGCTTCGACATCGTCGACAAAGAACACGCAATGGGGATTGCCCATGGACACCGCGCCGGGCCCTTCGAGCCGTCCGCCGCCAGGCAGGTCGACGTCGAAGTCGAGCCGCACCGTGTCCATGGCGTGCGCCAGCGGGATCTCGCGCCAGTCGAGCCGCGCCGGGCCCAGATCGACTTCCGCCTGATCGCCCTCCACCCGCCGCGCGCCGAGCGCGCCGCCCAGCGAGGCCAGGGTGAGCCGGTGCTTCGACCCGTCCTGGAACATCAGCCAGGCCGCCGCCCGCGCCCCGTTGCCGCAGGCGCCCACCTCGCCGCCGTCCCGGTTCCAGACCCGCAGGCGCGCATCGGCCTCGCCTGCGTCCTCCAGCGCCAGAAGCTGGTCGAAGGGCTGCGCCGCCGCCAGCGCGGCCACGGCGTCCCGCGACGGCGAGAGGCGCCCGCCGCGCCCGCGCGCGTCGATCAGGATGAAGGCGTTGCCCGCCCCGTTCATGCGGTGGATGCGCGTCATGGGCGCCCCTATAGCGCGCCCGCCGCGATCGCGCCACGCATCGCCGCGTCCATGACGATTCGGTAATCTGGCGAGGCTGGACCGGCGCGCGCTCTCAGGGTTGAATGCGCCGCAAATCATCGCATGAAGGGGAGACATCCATGCGACTGGGCTACAGCCTGTCCGCCGCGGCCGCCGTTCTGGCGCTGGCGGCGTGTTCGCCGAACGAAACCGGCGGCGAAGAGGACACCATGACGCAAGAGCAGACGGAAACCGCGCCGGCGCAGGACGAAGCCGCGCCGGCGGTGAGCGAAGAGGCGCTCGCGCTGAACGCCGCGATCCAGAACGAGGAGGAGCCGCTCGTCTGGCTTGAAGAGGTGGAGGGCGAGCGCGCCCTCGACTTCGCCCGGTCCATGAATGAGCGATCGCTGCAGCGCCTGCAGTCCGATCCGCGCTATCAGCCGCTCTATGACCGCGCGCTCGAAGTGCTGCAGAGCGCCGACCGCATTCCGTATGTGGGCGTGCGCGGCGGCGAGCTGTGGAATTTCTGGCGCGATGCGGAGAACACGCACGGCCTGTGGCGCAAGACGTCCGCCGAGTCCTACGCCACCGACGCGCCGGAATGGGACGTGGTGCTCGATCTCGACGCGCTGGCCGACGAAGAAGGCAAGAACTGGGTCTGGCGCGGCGCGAACTGCCTGGCGCCGGACTATAACCGGTGCATGATCACCCTGTCGGACGGCGGCTCGGACGCCGCCGTGATGCGCGAATGGGACATGGAGACCCGCAGCTTCGTCGAGGACGGCTTCACGATCCCGGAAACCAAGGGTTCAGCCGCCTGGATCGATGAAGACACGCTGCTGGTCGCCACCGCGCTCGATCCGGCCGAGGCGACCCAGTCGGGCTATCCCTTCGTGGTAAAGCGCTGGGAGCGTGGATCGCCGATCGAAGAGGCGGCCGAAGTGATCCGAGGCGAAGAGAGCAATGTCGGCGTCTGGCCGGCCCGGTTCGAGACCGAGGACGGCACGGCCTACATGCTCGCCACCCAGGCGGAGAGCTTCTTTGAAAGCGTCTACTGGTACTTGCCCGACGGCGCGGCCGGAGAGCCGGTGCGCATGCCGCTGCCGCGCAAGGTGAGCCCGCGCGCCCTGTTCCAGGGCCAGATCGTGTTCTCGATCGAGCAGGACTGGACCCCGGTCGAGGGCGGAACGACCTATCCCGCCGGCGCGGTCCTGTCCTTCGACATGGCCGAGTTCGCCGAGACTGGTGAAATGCCCGAGCTGCAGGAAGTCTTCGTGCCCAATGAACGCCAGTCCATCGGCTCCATGGGCGGCACGGCGAACAATCTGTTCATGGTGGTCAACGACAATGTGGTCGGCCATCTTTACGCCCTCAACTACGGCGCGGACGGCTGGACCCGCTCCGAGATCGAGACGCCTGAGAACGCCACGATCTCCATCGTCACCACCGACGATCAGAGCGATCTCGCCTATGTGAACGTGGAAGGCTTCCTGACCCCGGAAACGCTTCAGCGCGTCACGCCCGAGCTGACGCTGGAGCCGGCGAAATCGGCGCCGGCCTGGTTCGACAAGCAGGGCCTTGTGGTCGAACAGCGCGAAGCCGAAAGCACCGACGGCACGATGATCCCCTATTTCATCGTGCGCGCCGAAGATGCGGCCGAAGCCGGCCCGACGCTGCTCTACGCCTATGGCGGATTCCAGGTGTCCCTGACGCCGAACTATTCCGGTACGATGGGCCGGTCCTGGCTGGAGAACGGCGGGACCTACGTGCTCGCCAATATCCGCGGCGGCGGCGAGTTCGGCCCGGCCTGGCACCAGGCGGGGCTCAGAACCAACCGTCAGCGTATCTACGATGATCTGATCGCGGTGGCCGAGGACCTGATCGCGGACGGCGTCACCACCGCCGACCAGCTCGCCGTGGAGGGCGGCTCCAACGGCGGGCTCTTGACCGGGGTGATGTACACCCAGCGGCCCGACCTCTGGGGTGCGGTGATCAGCCAGGTGCCGCTTCTGGACATGCTGCGCTTCCACAAGCTCCTGGCCGGCGCCAGCTGGCAGGACGAGTATGGCTTCCCGGATGAAAGCGAGGAGGAGCGCGCCTTCCTGCGCCAGATCTCGCCCTATCACAATATCGAGCCGGGCACGGACTATCCCCCGCTCTTCCTTCTGACCTCGACCAAGGACGACCGCGTCCATCCCGGCCACGCCCGGAAGATGGCCTATGTCCTCAACGAGCTCGGCGAGGAGGTGCTCTATTACGAGAACATGGAGGGCGGCCACTCCGCTGCGGCCAATCTTGAAGAGACCGCCAAGCGCCTGGCGCTGGAGTTCACCTTCCTGATGCAGGAGCTGATGGGCCCGGCCGAAGGCGAGGACGGCGCGGCGCAATAGCGCCGCCGTCCGACGCGACCCCTGGAACCCCGGAGCGCACCCGCTCCGGGGTTTTTTGGTTCCGGCTGCGGCGCCGCGCCGCTTTCTTTTGAGCCGCCGCGCGTTATCCTCCCGGCCATGGCTCGCAAACCTTCCTCCCCTGCATTCGACGTGGCGATCGCCGGCGGCGGTCTCGCCGGGCTGACCCTGGCTCTGGCGCTTCACAAGGCGGGCGTGTCGGTCTGCGTCGTGGACGCCCTGCCTCTGGACGCGCGCACGGCGCCGGCTTTTGACGGGCGCGCCTCGGCGCTGGCCTACACCAGCTGGCGCATGCTCGAAGCGGTGGGCGCGGCCGAGCATATGGGCGAGCACGTCCAGCGCATCGAAGACATTCTGGTGGTGGACGGCCGGCCCTATGACGGGATGAAGCCCGGCGGGCCGGGCCGCGATCAGCTGCATTTCGACCGCCGCGAGATCAGCCCGGAGCCGGACGGCGAACCGCTCGGCTGGATGGCCGAGAACCGGCACACCCGCATCGCGCTCGCAAAAGCCGTGGAAGCGGCCGATCTGCCGGTCTTCGCGCCGGAACGCGTCATGGGCATGCAGGCCGGCGGCCCGGGCCGGGCGGCGCTGGCGCTGGAAAGCGGCGGGCGCGTGGAGGCCCAGCTCATCATCGCCTGCGACGGCAAGTTCTCCCGCCTGCGCGACCAGGCCGGCATCCGCACGTTCGGGCGCGAGTACGGCCAGACGGGGCTGGTGCTCACCGTCGCCCATGAGCGCAGCCATGAAGGCGTGGCCTACGAATTCTTCATGCCCGCCGGCCCGTTCGCCATCCTGCCGCTTCCCGGCAATCGCTCCAGCCTGGTCTGGACGGAGAAAACGGCCGCCGCCGATGCGCTGAAAGCCATGGACGAGACCGGCTTCCAGGAGGCGCTCGAGGCCCGGTTCGGGGATTTCCTGGGCTGGGTGAAGCCGGAAAGCCCGCGCTGGTCCTATCCGCTGGGTTTGAAGGCGGCGGAAACCTTCATCGGCGACCGGCTCGCCCTGGTGGGCGACGCGGCGCGGTCCATCCACCCCATCGCCGGGCAGGGCTTCAATCTGGGCGTCCGCGACGCGGCCGCGCTCGCCGAAGTGCTGGTGGAGGCCAAGCGCGCCGGGCTCGATCTCGGCGCGCGCGCGACGCTTCAGCCCTATGAGCGCTGGCGCAAGACCGACACCGCCGCGCTTTCGGTGGGGACCGATTTCTTCAACACGCTGTTTTCCAACGATCACGCCACGATCAGGCTGGCGCGCGGGCTCGGCCTCTCGATCGTGGACAAGATTCCCGCCGCGCGTCGCTTCTTCATGCGCACCGCAGGCGGGGAAACCGGGGATCTGCCGGCGCTGCTGCGCGGCGAGCCGCTGCGGGTCTAGCCGCCCAGCCGCCCGCAGGTCGGCCTAGTCGATCGCCTTGACCACCTGCTCGGTCATCTTCTTCGCGTCGCCCAGCAGCATCATGGTGTTGGCGCGGAAGAAGAGCGGGTTCTCGATCCCGGCATAGCCCGAGCCCAGCGAGCGCTTGATGAAAAACACGGTCTTGGCTTTCCAGACCTGCAGCACCGGCATGCCGTAGATCGGGCTCGACGGGTCGTCCTCGGCCGCCGGATTGGTGACGTCGTTGGCGCCGATGACGAAGGCCACGTCGGCGGTGGCGAATTCGCTGTTGATGTCCTCGAGCTCGAAAACCTCGTCATAGGGGACCTGGGCTTCGGCGAGCAGCACGTTCATGTGGCCCGGCATGCGGCCGGCCACCGGATGGATGGCGTAGGAGACGTCGACGCCTTCCTCCTTCAGCATGTCGGCCATTTCCTTCAGCGCATGCTGGGCCTGAGCCACGGCCATGCCGTAGCCGGGCACGATGATGACCTTGCCGGCGTTCTTCATGATGAAGGCCGCGTCGTCGGCCGAGCCCTGCTTCACCGTGCGGTCGATGTCCGCCGCCCCGCCGGCCGCGCTGGTGTCGGCGCCGAACCCGCCGAGGATCACCGAGATGAAGGAGCGGTTCATCCCCTTGCACATGATGTAGGAGAGGATGGCGCCCGAAGAGCCCACCAGCGCGCCGGTGATCAGGAGCGCCGTGTTCTCCAGCGTGAAGCCCAGCGCTGCGGCGGCCCAGCCGGAATACGAGTTCAGCATGGAGACCACCACCGGCATGTCGGCGCCGCCGATGGGGATGATCAGCAGAACGCCCAGCACCAGCGCGATGATGGTGATGATCCAGAACGCGGTCTTGTTGTCCCCGCCCGAAGCGGTGAGGAAGACGAGGAACACGAACACCGCGACGCCGAGCGCCAGGTTCAGCCAGTGCTGGCCGTTGAATACGATCGGTGCGCCGCTCATCAGGCCCTGAAGCTTCATGAAGGCGATGACGGAGCCGGAAAAGGTGATCGCGCCGATGGCCACGCCCAGCGCCAGCTCCACCAGCGACAGCATTTTCAGCCCGCCGCCGGGCGCGGCGATGCCGAAGGCTTCCGGTTCGTAAAGCGCCGCGGCGGCCACCAGAACCGCGCACAGGCCAACCAGGGAGTGGAAGCCCGCGACCAGCTGGGGCATCGCCGTCATGGCGATCTTGCGCGCGATGAAGGCGCCGATCCCGCCGCCGATCGCCACCGCGCCGAGGATCAGAAGCCAGCCCAAACCGTCCAGCTCGATCATCAGAAGCGTGGTCACGACGGCGACCGCCATCCCGGCCATGCCGAAATAATTGCCCTGGCGCGCGGTTTCCGGATTGGAAAGGCCGCGCAGCGCCATGATGAACAGGATCCCGGAGACGAGATACAGAAGGGCGGCGATATTGACGGACATGGGGCTTCAGCTCCGAAAGGAGGACCGGGCGGGCGGACGCGTTTGGATCAGGACTGGGCCGGCTTGGCCGGCTTTTCCTTCTTCTTGTACATGGCGAGCATGCGCTGGGTGACGAGGAAGCCGCCGAATATGTTGACGCTGGCCAGAAGCACGGCGAGCGCGCCGACCCCCTTGCCGAAGGCGCCCGCATCGTCGACCGCCGAGGCGCCTGCGGCGATGAGCGCGCCCACGATGATCACCGAGGAGATGGCGTTGGTGACGCTCATCAGCGGGGTGTGCAGCGCCGGGGTCACCGACCACACCACGTAGTATCCCACGAAGATCGCGAGCACGAAGATCGCGACGCGGAAGATGAACGGATCGACGGTGGCTGCGACGTCCATGGCGGGTTCTCTCTAGCGGCTATTCGGCGGAGGCCGCGCCCGGCTGGGCGAAGCCGGAGGGCTCTTCGGTGGTGTTGATCACGATGCAGGCCGACAGCATGGCGATTGCGGCCAGCGCGATGGTGAACTGGGCGATGCGCTTTTTCATCAGGCTTTCTCGAAACTCGGATGCACGACCTCGCCGTCTTTCGTCAGCGCCATGCCCTTGATGATGTCGTCGTCCCAATGGGGCGCCAGCGACCCGTCCTCGGCTTTGAGAAGCGGGAACAGGTTCACCAGGTTCTTCGCCAGAAGCTGGCTGGCGTCCGCCGGCAGGCGGCCGGGCAGGTTGGAATAGCCCGCGATGGTCACGCCGTTGTGCACGACCACCTTGTCTTCTTCCGTCAGCTCGCAATTGCCGCCATTGGCCGCGGCGATGTCGATGATGACCGAGCCCGGCTTCATCGCCTCCACCATGGCCTTGTCGATCAGGCGCGGGGCGGGGCGGCCGGGGATCAGCGCGGTGGTGATCACCACGTCCTGCTTGGCGATATGGGCGGCGACGAGCTCGGCCTGCTTCTTCTTGTAGTCGTCGCTCATTTCCTTGGCGTAGCCGCCGGCGGTCTCGGCGGCCTTGAACTCCTCGTCCTCCACCGCGACGAATTTCGCGCCCAGGGACGCCACCTGCTCCTTGGCGGCGGGGCGCACGTCGGTAGCCGAAACCACCGCGCCGAGCCGGCGCGCTGTGGCGATCGCCTGCAGGCCCGCCACGCCGGCGCCCATGACAAAGGCCTTCGCCGCCGCGATGGTGCCGGCCGCGGTCATCATCATGGGGAAGGCGCGGCCGTAGAGCTCGGCCGCCTCGATCACGGCGCGATAGCCGGCGAGGTTGGACTGGCTGGAGAGCGCGTCCATGGACTGGGCGCGGGTGATGCGCGGCGTGAACTCCATGGCGAGCGCATTGACCTTGGCGGCCGCGCAGGCCTTGGCGAACTCAAGATCGCCATGGGGTTCGAGGAGGCCGATGACGACCGCGCCGTCCTTCAGCTTCTCAAGCGTCGCCTCGTCCGGACGGCGCACGCAGAACAGCGCGTCGGCGCTCTTCAGCGCGGCGGTGCGGGTGGCGAGCTTGGCGCCCGCCTCCTCATAGGCGGCGTCGGGGAAGTTGGCCCCCGCCCCGGCCTTTTTCTCAACCGTGACGGAGGCGCCGGCCTTGATCAGCGCCTTGACGCTGTCCGGGGTGGCGGCGACACGGTTTTCCCCCGGGCGGGTTTCGGCGAGGACGGCGATCTGCATCGTTCGGTCAGCCCCAGGCATGCGGTGTCAATCACCCCAAACATGGCCGAATCGACGCGGAAGGCAAAGGGAGATTTGAAAATCTTCCCGACCCGCCGGTGTTTTATGGTGCGAAAAAGGGGCTTAGGCGAGGACGGAGATGATCACCCCGGCGACCAGCGCGATCACCGCGAGCACGCCAAGGCTGGTCCAGTAGAGCACGCCCTGCTTGGTGAAAAAGCCGCCGATCCCGCCCACGACCGCGGTGATGATCAGGGACATGAACCAGTCGCCGCCCGCCGCGAACACCAGGGTCAGGTAGATCACCACAAGACCGATCAGCAGGCTGGAATAGACCGACACGTTCATCACCGCGTCGAAGGTCTTCTTGTGCTCGGAAATGTCCATCTGACCGCGGGTGTACTCGTCAGCCATATCGCCCTCGAATTCCTTGGAAAGGTTCATTTGCGGCGCGCTTTATCATGCAGGCGCCACCCCGCCAAGGTTCAAGCGCTGCGGCGGATTGGCGGGTTGGCGGCGCGTATGTCCTCCCCCGCCTGCAGGGGAGGACATACGCGAAGCGGACGGAGGGGGCGGCTCGACGTCAAAGCCGCGCAGCCCCCCTCGGCCCTCCGGGCCACTCCCCCCGCATGCGGGGGGAGACATCGTCGCCCCGCTAGCGCACCCACCCCTCCATCAACGCATCGATCGCCGCGACGGTGGCCAGCGGCTCGTCCAGTACGAGGTGATGGCGGGCGTTGGAGACGGTGACGAAGGGCGAGGTCTTGAACACCGACTTCATATAGTCCCAGGTTTCCGCCTGCATCAGCGAGGACTGGGCACCGCGCACGAAGGCGAGCGGGCATTTCAGGCCGGCCGCCGCGGCTTCGGGATCGCGGCGCTCATAGGTGAGCTTGGCCCAGATCCCCGGATCGAACCACCAGGTCCAGCCGCCGTCCTCGGCTTTGAGCGATCCGCGCGCGATATGGTCGACCAGCCAGACATTGTCGCAGGGCTGTTCGGGCAGCAGGCGGAAGCGGGCGAGGGCCTGGCTGAGATCGGGGTAGATCTTGCCGCCACGTTTCGGCGGGGCGCCTTCGCGCTGTTTCTCCGGCTTGCGGATCGGACTGTCGAGAATGATCGCGGCTTTCAGCCGGTCGCCGAACTCCGTCGCGGCCTTCAGCGTCACGAACCCGCCGAAGCTGTGCCCGGCGAACACTGGCGCGTCCGCCGCGGTCGCGCCGGCGTCTTCAGCGGCGGTCCACACGGCCTCGGCGTGGTTCTGCAGCGTGTACGCTTCACGCCAGCTGCTTTCGCCCATGCCGGGAAGGTCGGGCGCCACCACGCGGCGGCGCTGGCGCGCCAGGAACGGTCCCAGCGCGTCCCACCAGCCCTTGTGCGCCGTGCCGCCATGGATCAGCACCAGGCCCGGATCGCCGCGCGTCCCCCAGGCCTTCCAGACGATCTCGCCGTCCTCGAACGGCGCGCGGCCGAACTCCACCGGATCGCCCTGGGCCTCGGCGAACCAGGCCGGCGGGGCGAGCGGATCACCGTTCAGATGGGCCAGCGGGGGCGGCAGGCGGTCGGGCTGCGGGGCGGGCTTGTCGGAAGACTGGGACATGGTCGGCGTTTCAATTCCTTGAAGGTCAACCCGTCTTTAGTGCCCCTTCATGGTGCGGCGGGTCAAATCACCGAGGCGGCGCGCATAGCACTCGCCTCGGCGGGGCCGGCGGAGCCCGGCCCTTTGCTAACCACCCGTTTACCCTAACCATTTCTCACCGCGCCTTACACGTCATCTTTACGAGGGCTGTCCCATAACGGGTCGTATCAAGAGCGAAGGCGGTCTCGCCGGTCACGGGGAAAACCTCGGGCCGGCGAAGAACCAGGCCGCCGCGCAGCGACCGAAAAGGCGTGGGTGAGATGGCGAAAACGGTGCTGGTCGTCGACGACGACCCGACTCAACGCCGCCTGTTGCAGGCGGTTCTGGAGAAACAGGGACATCACGCGCAATGCGCCGAGGACGGCGAAGCCGGCCTCGCGGCGGTGAAGCGCGGCGGGGTCGACGTGGTCATGCTGGACATGGTCATGCCGGGCATGGACGGGATCGAGACGCTGGAGGCGATCAAGGCGCGCGAGCCCGACCTCCCCGTCATCGTGCTCACCGCCCATGGCGGCATCGAGACCGTGGTGAAGGCCATGCGCGCCGGCGCCTGCGACTTCTTCGTCAAACCGGCGAGTCCGGAACGCATCGCGGTCTCCATCCGCAACGCGCTGAAGGTGAAGGATCTCTCCGGCGAGGTCTCGCGGCTGAAGAAGACCAAATCCGGCCAGCTGGGCTTTTCCGACATGATCGCCGGCGCGCCGGCCATGCGCCAGGTGGTGCGCCTGGGCGAGCGGGCGGCCAAATCCAATATTCCGATCCTGATCCAGGGCGAAAGCGGGGTCGGTAAAGAACTGGTCGCCCGCTCCATCGCCGCGGCGTCCGACCGCGCCGGCCGGCCGTTCGTGGCGGTGAACTGCGGCGCGATCCCGGAAAACCTGGTGGAGAGCACCCTGTTCGGCCACGAGAAAGGCGCGTTCACCGGCGCGGTGGCCAAGCATCTGGGCAAGTTCCAGGAAGCCGACGGCGGGACCCTGTTCCTGGACGAGATCGGCGAGCTGCCCCTGGACATGCAGGTCAAGCTGTTGCGCGCCTTGCAGGAAGGCGAGGTGGACCCTGTGGGCGGCAAGAAACCGGTCAGGGTGGACGTGCGCATCGTCTCGGCGACGAACCGCGATCTCGCCGAGCAGGTCAAGTCCGGCCAGTTCCGCGAGGATCTGTTCTACCGGCTGAACGTCTTCCCCATCGACGTGCCGAGCCTTGCCGAGCGGCGCGAGGACATCCCCGCCCTGGTGCGCCATTTCATCGCCCGCTTCAACGCCCAGGAAGGCAAGAGCGTGCTCGACGCTTCGGCCGAGACCATGCACTTGCTCGCCAGCCATGAGTGGAAGGGCAATGTGCGTCAGCTGGAGAACGCGGTGTTCCGCGCCGTGGTCCTGAGCGACGGTGATTATCTGACGCCGGAGGACTTCCCGCAGATCTCCGGCCTCACGCCGACCCTGCGCGAGGATGCGCCGATACCCGCCGCGCCGGACGCCGCGCCGGCGGCCGAGCCGGCCGGGTACGACGACGCGGCGAGCGGCGAGGCCGTGGGCGAGGAGGATTTCCCGGTCGATATTCTCGACGCGGGCGGGCATCTGCGCTCGCTGGAAAGCATCGAACGCGACCTCATCGCCTTCGCCATCGAGACCTATTCCGGCCGCATGGCCGAAGTCGCCCGCCGCCTGGGCGTGGGACGCTCGACGCTCTATCGCAAGGTCCGCGAATACGATCTCGACGTGGACAATTTCCGCGAGGCGGGGTGAGACAAGAGGCGATCGCCGCTAACGCGCGGCGGTCGCCTCCGCCTTTTCGGGCAACGGAAACAGGGTGGCGAAGCGCTCGATCAGCCCGGCGTCCCCGGACGCCTTGAGGCCGGCGGCGCGCACCGCTTCCAGCGTCATGCCCCCATAGACCAATCCCGCGACCAGATTGGGGTCGCCGTCAAGCGTGAAGGCGGGCCGGGCCGCGTCGCCCAGCGTGATGTCGAGGCCACCGTCTGCGATCCGCAAGCGGTGCGGCACGCCGTCCAGGATAAGGGACGCCTCGAACTCGAGCCCCTCCGCCCGTTCGGCGTTGAACATGGTCCGAAAGGACAGCATCACCGAGGCCGCGCTCATGGGTTTGCCGGGTGCGAGCTCGGGCGATCTCGCCGCCCAGCGCCCCAGCTCCTTGATCAACGGCTCAAGCTCCGCGCCCCAGGGCGTCAGCTCGTAGACCTGCGAGCCGGCGGGCGGCGGCAGTTTTCGCCGCACCAGCACGTGACCGGCCTCCAGCTCGCTGAGGCGCGTGGTGAGAATGTTCGTGCTGACGCCGGGAAGCGCGGCCTTGATGTCGCTGAACCGCTTCGGGCCGGGCACCAGCTCGCGCACGATCAGAAGCGCCCAGCGCTCCCCGATCAGGTCGAGCGCATGGGCGGTCGCGCATCCGTCGTCATAGGGCTTTTTCCGGGCCATGGCGAAGAGGTAAGTTGATTCTTCGAATTTTCTAGTTGCTTTTTTGAACCAGATGTCTCACGGTTTCCCCGCGGCTGATCGTGGAGGATCCGAATGGCTTATATCGACGGTGTTCTGCTGCCTGTTCCGGCGACACGGAAGGAAGACTATCGCGCCCACGCCTTGAAGGCTGCGGAGGTGTTCAAGCGCCACGGCGCGTTGAAGATCGTCGAATGCTGGGGCGACGACCTGCCGGAAGGAAAACTCAACTCCATGCACACCGCCGTGATGCGCGAGGGCGAGGAAACCGTGGTCTTCAACTGGATCATGTGGCCGTCCAAAGAGGCGCGGGATGCGGCTTGGCCGGAGATCATGGAGGATCCCGAGATGGACGGTATGGAGATGCCGTTCGACGGAAAGCGCATGATCTATGGCGGTTTCGAAGTTCTGTTCGAAGTATGAGCGGGAGCGCTAAGATGGAATTCAAGGCGAAGGCGCGAACCTGTCTTTTCCTGGCTGATCAGGCCGAGGCGGCGGCGGAATTCTACATCACGCTGCTGCCCGACAGCCGTATCGACGCCGTCTATCGTCCCGACCCGGACGGGCCGGCCTTGGTGGTGGAGTTCACGCTCTCCGGCGCGCCCTACATGACCATGAACGGCAATCCCGAGCCGGCGCCGAGTTACATGACCTCCATCTCGGTGCTCGCCAAAGACCAGGCCGAGACGGACCGTCTGTGGGACGCGCTCACCGAAGGCGGCGAGGAAAGCCTGTGCGGCTGGCTGAAGGACCGCTACGGCGTGCATTGGCAGATCGTGCCCGAAGCGCTGCCCCGGCTGATGGGCGAGGGTCCGGAGACTGCGCAGAAGGTCTCCGCCGCCCTGATGAAGATGAAGAAGATTATCGTAGCCGATCTCGAAGCCGCTGCGCGCAGTTGATCTGCGCCGGCCTTGCGCGCACCGCGCGGCCCGGCCTAACTCACGGCCATGAAAGGCGCCAAACCCGCTCTCCAGGCCCGGTCGAAGAAAACGCGCGACTCCATCGTCGCCGCGCTCGACCGATTGTTGAAGGACCGCCCGTTCGAGCAGGTCTCGGTGGCCGAGATCGCGCGCGAGGCCGGGGTGAGCGTAGGTGCGGTCTACACCCGGTTTGAAAACAAGGACGCGCTGATCCCGGTCCTGTTCGAGCTGTATCAGAAGCGGCTCGAGGAAGAGGGCGCCCGCCGGGCCGCCGAGCCGGCGCCGGAGGGCCTGCGCGATACGCTTAAGGCCGCGATGGGCCAGGCCTGGGCGATGATGGAGCGCCACGGTCACCTCATGCGCGCGGCGCATCTGCACGCCCGGCTGCGCCCCGACCTGGTCGGCCCCGAATGGGAGCCGATGATTGAGGCCTCGCGCCGCTCGATCCGGGCGCTGGTGGAGGCTCACCGCAGCGAGATTCAGCACCCCTATCCGGACCTCGCGGCGGAGGCCTTGACCTATTTCCTGAACACCGCGCTCATCGAGGCCGGGCTTTATCCCGATATCGGCCCGCCGATACCCGATGCGCTTTCGAACGGACGGCTCGCAGAGGAGCTCGCCGATTTCGCCTGGGGTTACCTCACCGCGCCACGCTGAACCGCAAGCTCGGCGCGCGCGCCCCAGATCATCAGCCCGCCGACCATGTCCACCGCGATATGCACGAGGATCGCCGGCCACAGCGTGCCGCCGAGCAGGACGAGCGCGGTGAGAACCAGGGTGATCGGCGCGATCCGCACCATGCCGGCGACGCCCTGATAGGCGTGGAACACGATGAAGAGGATGGCGCTGAGGATCGCCGCCAGCCAGAGCGGCAGCGCCACGGCCAGGGTCAGCATCACGAAGCCGCGAAAGACGATCTCCTCGGTGATCCCGGCGGTGACGGCGAGACCCTGGAACAGGCCGGCCTCGCGCGGGCTTCGAAAATCGAAATAGTCAAGACCACCGGCATCCTGAATGCTCGAGGCCAGGCCTTCGCGGCGCTCGGGGCTGGAAAGCTGGCGCAAGGTGTCGCCGAACAGCCAGGCCACGCCCGCACCGGCGAGCGACCAGGCGGCCAGAGCCCGCCAGCCCTCGCCCACGCCGAGGCCCAGCGCCTCCAGGCTGCGGCCCGAGCCGGTCCACGCGGCGAGGCAGGCGGCGCACAAGACCCATAACAGGGTGATCGTGGCGACCATGGCCGAGACGGTGGAGCGGACCTCCTCGCCCGCGCGCCGCCGCCTGTGGTCGCGCCACGCCTCGAGGCACGCGATGAAAAACGCGGCGATCACCGCGGCGAGGCCGGCTGCGAGCGCGGGCTCGCGAAAAAGGACATCGACATCAGGCATGATCATCTCCGAATATGAATAAGTATTCGGGTTCATATACGAGCGCGCTGCGGGACGTCAAGCCTATCGAGCCCGGCGACCGGCCTTCGGCCGATGTCCGGGAGGCGCCACGCGTCGCGGCATGCGCCGCTTGCCCGGCTTCATGGGCGCTGGTAACCAAAACCCATGTCCACGATCATCTCGCCTTCGATCCTATCCGCGGATTTCGCCCGGCTCGGTGAAGAGGTGAAGGCCGTCGACGCCGCAGGGGCGGACTGGATCCATATCGATGTGATGGACGGCCATTTCGTGCCGAACCTCACGATCGGTCCGGCGGTCCTCAAGGCGATCAAGGGCTGGTCGGACAAGCCCTTCGACGTGCATCTGATGATCTCGCCGGTGGACGCCTATGTGCGCGACTTCGCCGAGGCGGGTGCGGACATGATCACCGCCCATCCCGAAGCCGGCCCGCACTTCCACCGCACCGTACAGACGATCAAGGCGGCCGGCGCCAAGGCCGGCGCGGCGCTCAATCCGGCCACGCCGCTCTCGGTGATCGACCACGTGCTCGACGAACTCGACCTGGTCCTGATCATGAGCGTCAATCCCGGCTTCGGCGGTCAGAGTTTTCTTAACGGCCAGCTGCGCAAGATCGAGGCGTTGCGCCAGATGATCGACGCGCGGGGGCTATCGACCATGATCGAGGTTGACGGCGGGGTGAACCCTCAGACCGCGGCGGACTGCCGGTCCGCCGGCGCCCATGCGCTCGTCGCCGGCTCGGCCGTGTTCAGGGGCGGGCCGTCGGCCTATGCGGCGAACATCAAAGCCTTGCGCGGGGATTAGCGATATGGCGGCGGGGCGCCATGTGACCATGTCCGACCTCGCGGCCGCCGCCGGCCGGCGCCTGCGCCGTGAAAGCTCCGACGTCGCCAACGCGCTCGCGGTCTATCGCGCCGCCGCGCTGTCTGGAAAACCGCCTTCGGGTTTGGCCGCCCGTCCCGTCCCGCTGCGCCGGGGCGACAAGGCGCGCGGCGCCGCGATCCTGTCGGGCCGCTTCAATCTGGTGGGCGAAACCCTGGAGGCCGAGCCCGGCGAGAGCGTCTGGGACAAGCCCGCCCCCTCGCGCCGTTTCGCCGAAGCGCTGCACCGGTTCGGCTGGCTGAACGATCTTCTCAGCGTCGGCGATCCCGAAGCCGTCACGGCCGCCCAGGCGCTGGTGGACGAATGGATCGCGCGCTTCGGCGGCTGGAACTGGTTCAGCTGGGAGCCGCGCGTGCTGGAGGGCCGGCTCTCGGCCTGGCTGTTGGCCCACGAGGCCTTGTTCACCGAGGACGAGGACGCCGCGCCGCGCCTGCGCTCGGCCTATCGCCAGGCGCGCCGGCTGTGCCGGGCCATGGGTGTGGTGGAGGCCGACCGCACCCGGCTTGACGCCGCGATCAGCCTGGCGCTCGCCGCGCTGTGCCTGGAGCTGCCGAAGCCGGTGGCGATCAAGGCCGGTCAGGCCCTGAGCGCCGCGCTGGAGGCGCAGATCCTCGCCGACGGCGGCCATGTGAGCCGCGCGCCGGAGACCGCGGCCGACATCCTCATCGCCTTGAGCGAGCTGGACATGGCCGCCGGCGCGGCGGGGCTGGAGCTGCCGGGCGCGGTGCGGCGGGCCATGGACCGGCTCGCCGCCTTCGTGCGCTTCTGCCGTCTGCCGGGCGGCGCGCTCGCCGGGTTTCACGGCGGCGGCGAGGGCGACGGGCGCGCCATCGACGCGGCGCTTGCCCATCTGGGCCTGAACCGCAAGGATAAGCCCGGCTTCAACGTCGCGCCGCACACCGGCTATCACCGCGCCGAGGCCGGCGGCGCGGTGATCCTGATCGACGCCGCCGGACCGCCTCCCGGCCCGCACGCCGCCGAGTGCCACGCCAGCGCCCTGGCCTTCGAATTCGCTGCGCCGGGCGGCCGGGTCGTGGTCAATTGCGGCTGGTCGCACGATCAACCCACCCCCTGGCGCGAAGCCGTGCGCGCCACCGCCGCCCATTCGGCCCTGACCCTGGAGGAGACCAGCTCGGCGCGGCTCCTGCCCCAGGGCTGGCGGCGCGAGCTTCTGGGCCCTTCGATCGCGCACGGCCCCGACCCGGTGAAGATGCGCCGCAATGAAGAGGATCTCGGCGTCTGGCTGGAGGCCACTCATGACGGCTATCGCAAGCCGTTCGGGCTGAGCTTGCGCCGCCGGGTGTTCCTCGCGGTCGACGGCGGCGATCTGAGGGGCGAGGACGGGCTGTTCCGCCCCGTCGAGGACGGGGCGCCGGCCGATCCGGAAGCCCGGCTGCGCTACGCCATCCGCTTTCACCTGCATCCCGATGTGCGCGCGAGCCTGTCGCGGGATTCGCTCTCGGCCCTGCTGGTCCTGCCCAATGGCGACGGCTGGCGCTTCCGCACCGACGGCGGGCCCGTGCGCCTTGAACGCAGCGTGTATCTCGCCGCCGGCGCGCCGCCGAAACGCTCCACCCAGCTCGTCATCGTGGGCGAGGCGGAGACGTTCGGCGGAGGCGACCGGCCGCCCAACCGGGTGCGCTGGGCGTTCCAGCGGCTTGGCCAGGTCGGCGGCGCCTAGTACCGTGCGTCCACAGGCTTGAAGACTTCCAGACGCGCCGGGCGCATGATAAGCGCGCGCGTGATCTCCCCGTTTCCTTATCAGCAGGCCCATATCCGATGACCGACACCTCCCTCGCGCCGGTGAAGCGCGCGCTCATTTCCGTCTCCGACAAGCAGGGCCTCGCCGAGCGCGCCCGCAAACTCGCCGAGGCGGGGGTCGAGCTGATCTCCACCGGCGGCACGCTGCAGGCGCTGCGCGACGCCGGGCTGGAGGCGAAGGACGTGGCGGACGTCACCGGCTTTCCCGAAATGATGGACGGCCGGGTGAAGACCCTGCACCCGCGCGTCCATGGCGGGCTTCTGGCGCGGCGCGACCGCGACGATGACCTCGCCAGCATGGCCGAGCATGGCATCCCCGAGATCGACGTGCTCATGGTCAATCTCTATCCGTTTGAAGAGACCTCCCGCTCCGGCGCCGGGATCGAGGCCTGCATCGAGAAGATCGACGTGGGCGGGCCCGCGATGATCCGCGCCGCGGCGAAGAACCATAAATTCGTCGCCGTGTGCTGCGACATGCGCGATCTCGACAAGGTGCTGGAAAGCATGGCCGCCAACGACGGCGCCACGACGCTGGAAATCCGCCGCCATCTCGCCGCCAAGGCGTTCTCGCGCACCGCCGCCTATGACGCGGCCATCGCCGCGCGCCTCGATCCGGAAGTCGAGCGCCCGGCGCGCTCTTGGTTCTCGGTCGGCGGTCCGCGCCTGCAGGATCTGCGCTATGGCGAGAACCCGCACCAGGAGGCCGCGCTCTATCAGACCACCGAAGCGCGCCCCGGCGTCGCCTCGGCCCGCCAGATCCAGGGCAAGGCGCTGAGCTTCAACAATCTCGCCGACGCCGACGCGGCGTTCGAGCTGGTGAGCGAGTTCGACCCCGAGGAGGCCGCCGCCTGCGCCATCATCAAGCACGCGAACCCTTGCGGGGCGGCGCGCGCGGACGATCTCGCCACCGCCTATGAGCGCGCCTTCAACGCCGATCCGGTGAGCGCCTTCGGCGGCATCGCGGCCTTCAACCGCAAGCTCGACGCCGAGACCGCCGACGCCATCACGAAAATCTTCACCGAAGTGGTGATCGCGCCCGAAGCCGACCAGGCCGCCCTCGACATCCTCTCGGCGAAGAAGAATGTCCGCGTCCTCCTGACCGGCGCCATGGCCGATCCGGCCAAGCCCGGCTGGACGGTGAAGTCGGTGGCCGGAGGGCTGCTGGTGCAGGAGCGCGACAGCGGCCATGTGCGCGAGAGCGATCTGAAGATCGTCACCGAGCGCCAGCCCGATGAAGACGAGATGGCCGACCTCCTCTTCGCCTGGCGCATCGTCAAGCATGTGAAATCCAACGCCATCGTGTTCGCCAAGGGCGGGACCACAGCCGGGGTGGGCATGGGCCAGACCAGCCGCGTCGAGGCCGTGCGCCTCGCCGCGCGCAAGGCCGAGGACACCGCCAAGGAAAACGGCTGGGACCAGCCGCGCACGCGCGGCTCGGCGCTGGCCTCGGACGCCTTCTTCCCCTTCGCCGACGGGCTGAAGGAGGCGATCGAGGCGGGGGCGCGCTGCGTCATCCAGCCGGGCGGTTCGGTGCGCGATACCGAAGTGATCGACGCCGCGAACGAGGCGGGCGTCGCCATGGTCTTCACCGGCATGCGCCATTTCCGCCACTGATGCGCACGCTCCCCGCCCTGCTCACCGTCCTGGCGCTCGCCGGTCCCGCCGCCGCGCTGGACCGGCTGGAGGGCCATATGGACGTGCGGCTCCCGGCCGGCGCCCAAGGCCCTGTCCCGGCGGTGGTGATGCTTTCCGGCTGCGGCGGCGTGCGGCCCTTCCTCGACGATTACACCGAGACGGCCCATGAGGCGGGTTGGGCTGCGGTGATCGTCGACAGCCACGCCGCACGCGGCATCGGCCGTCTCGGCGCCCGGCTGGGCGTGTGCACCGGGCTGAGAATGCGCGGCCAGGACCGCGCCGCCGACGTTTTCGATGCGCTCGAAAGGCTGCGCGCGGATTCCCGCATCGACGCCGATCGCATGGCGCTGATCGGCTGGAGCCATGGCGGGTGGACGATCCTCGACGCCATGGCCGTCGCCGAAGCGGGCGAGGCGCCCGGCGCCGCGCCGCTGGCGGGCGTGGCGACCGCCTTCCTCGTCTATCCTTATTGCGGCGCAATCATCGAGGCCGACACCGCCCCCATCGGCGATCCGTTTCCCGTGACCCTGCTTCTTGTGGGCAAGGACCGCATCGCCGATCCGGACGATTGCCGCCGGCTGGCCGAGCGGCGCACGGCGGAGGGCAGCCGTATCGACATCCTGTTCGAGCCGGACCTCACCCACGCCTTCGACGATCTGGAGCAGCCTTGGGACCCGCGCATGGAGCCCAGCGAAGCGGGCGCCGCGCGCACCCGCGCCCGGTTCGCCGACATTCTGCGCGCGGCGGCGGACTAACCGGTTCTGGCGCGGTACTCGGCCATGAGCTGATCGGCGTTCTCGCCCAGCTCATGCAGATAATCCCAGGAATAAATGCCCGAGGCATGGCCGTCGGAGAATTTCAGCCGCACGGCGTACCGGCCCACCGGCTCGGCCTCCTCGACCATGACGTCCGCCTTGCCTCTCACCAGCTGTTTCTGGTGCGGCGCGTGGCCCTGCACCTCGGCCGACGGGCTCTCCACGCGCAGCAACTCATAGGGGATGGTGAAGGCCTCGCCGCCCTCGAACGCGATGTGCAGCGCCTTTTCGGACCGCTTGAAGGCGAGCTTTTCCGGCCAGGGACGCTCGGCCATCTAGGCGTCCAGCTTGCGGGCTTCTTCCGGCAGCATGATCGGCACGCCTTCGCGGATCGGATAGGCGAGGCCGGCCTGCCTGGAGATCAGCTCGGCGGCCGTCCGGTCATACTCCAGGGCCCCTCGCGTGACCGGGCACACGAGGATTTCCAGAAGCTTGGGATCGACCGCGCCGGAGGGAGTGTCTTGGGTGTCTTCGCTCATGATCTCGTCATACGTCGGGACGGGCCGGGGCGTCCAGTGGGCCGTCCGCTCAAAGCCCGGCCGACGGATCGGCGCTGTCCAGCGCCGCGTCCATGAAGGCGGAGAGGCGTTCGGCGCGGTCGGCCGGGGTTGGCGCGGTCAGCAGCGCCTGCTTGGCGTCGGAATCGAACGGCGCGGCCATGGCCACCTTGTCGACGACGGCGTTCAGCGGCGCACGCTCCAGCGACTCCCAGTCCGCCTCCAGGCCCGTCAGCGCGAAGAACCGGCGCAGCCGGGCCAGGAAGGCCCGCTTCGCCTCGCCGGTGGCCAGAGGCTGCGGTTCGAGATCGCGTTCGAAGCCGCGATAATCCGCCCGAGCGACCCGGTAAGGGGTGAGCCGGCGCACCTCCTCGGCCATGGTGAAGCGCATGACGCCGGCGAGCACGATCAGATAGCGCCCGTCCTCGGTTTCCGAATGTGAGACGATGCGCCCGGCCGTGCCCACGCGCTCCAGCGCCGGAAGCTCCGGCGTGCCGCCGCCGGAGGGCTGGATCATGCCCAGATACCGGTCGCCGGCCATGGCGTCGTCCACCATGTTGAGATAGCGCGGTTCGAACACGTTCAGCGGCAGATGTTCGCCGGGCGGCAGAATGCAGCCGCGAATGGGAAATAGCGGCAATTCGCCGGGCGGCTCCACGGATTCGGTCATCGCCTTGGCCTCTTCACTCTGCTCCAGCCGGCCTTCGCCTCGTCAAAAACCTAGACCGGCTGCGGCGCCCTGCAAGCGGCGCGCCGGCCCGCCGCGCCCCCGCCTTATGAAAACAGGAGCGAGGACAGCCGCCGGCGTCCGTTCTTCACCATCGGATCGGTCGGACCCGCGGCGTCGAACACGCGCAGGAGCAACTGGCGGGCGGCCGCGTCGTTCCAGTCCTTGTCCGCTCCGATGGAGTTCAAGAGCGCGTCCGCCGCGCCGGCCGCGTCGCCGGTGGCGAGCCGCGCCTTGCCCAGGCGATACAGGGCCTCGGCGTCGCGCGGATTCTTCTCCGCATGCGCCTCGGCCTCGTCGAGATCGGGCGCGTCCTCAACCTCTCCGGCGAGCTCCATGCTCGCCTTCACCGCCATCACGGCGGGGTGGGTCTTCTTCGGCTCGGGCACCGCGTTCAGGAACTCGCGCGCCTGCTCGGCGTCGCCCTGCATCAGATAGATGCGCGCCATGCCGGCGAGCGCGGCGGGATGCTCGCGGTCCATCTGCAGGGCCTGGGCGAAATCCTGCGCCGCGCCGCCGGGATCGCCCTGGGCCAGCGCCTCTTCGGCGCGCGCGATCAGCGCCTCCACGTCCTCGCCGGACACCTGTCCGGCGATGCGGGCGATGAACTCCTTGATCTGGCTTTCCGGCAGCGCGCCCATGAAGCCGTCCACCGGCTGGCCGTCCTTGAAGGCGATGACCGCCGGGATGGACTGGATACGCAGCTGGCCCGCGACGCCGGGATTCTCGTCGATATTGACCTTGACGAGCTTCACCGCGCCCTTGGCGGCGTTGACCGCGCGCTCGATGGCCGGGCCCAGCTGGCGGCACGGACCGCACCAGGGCGCCCAGAAATCCACCAGCACCGGAACCTCCTTGGACGGCTCGACCACGTCGGCCATGAAGGACTGGTCGGTCCCGTCCTTGATGAGGTCGGTTGCGCCCGATTGCGCCTGCGGGCTGGGCGATTGCGGCTGGCCGTTCGCGCCGAGAATTTCCATGGGTGTCTCCGTCTCGTTTCGCCGCGATAGGTGGACGCTCACACTCTCGCTTGCAAGGCGCGCGGTCTCAAGCGCTGAAGTCCAGGATTTCCGGCTCGCGGCCAAGGGCGCGCACGAAGCGCAATAGATCGCCGCTCGACACCGCCGTAGTGGCGTCGTTCCTCAGAGGGTGGAAGTTCACCGTCTCATGCGCCATGAGCGCCGCGTCCAGGATAAAGCGCACGCGCGCGCCGGGATCGTTGATGATGGCGAACGCCGTAACCGAGCCGGGCGTCACGCCCAGCGCCTCTTCGAGAAGCTCCGCCTTGCCGAAGCTCAGCCGGCCGCAGTCGAGGCGCCTGTGCAGGCTCTTCAGATCGATCTCGGTGGACTGGAGCGCGCTGATCAGGATGAGCGCGCCCTTCTTGTCCTTCAGAAACAGGTTTTTGGTGTGCCCGCCGGGCATGTCGGCCTTGATCTGATCGCTTTCCGCCACGGTGAAGACCGGCGGATGGTCCAGTGTTTCATGGGCGATCCCGAGCGCGTCGAGATAGCCGATAAGGCCGTCGCGGGTCACCGGCGGGGCGGGCGGGTTTGGAGCGCTCATGGGCCCAGCGTTAGCCGCGCGGAGGCGGTGCGGCAAGACGCTGCGGTCTTGTGCAGCACCCTGCTGACGCCGGGCTTGCCAAACGCGGTCAGGTGCGCGATATACCCGCCCCTCGGCGCAAGCGCCGGGCCCTGTCACGCAGGATATGAGCGGGCGTAGCTCAGGGGTAGAGCATCACCTTGCCAAGGTGAGGGTCGTGAGTTCGAATCTCATCGCCCGCTCCATTTTATTTGAAAGACATCAAACACGACATAAAGCGGCGCTGCAGGCGCGGCGCTGCGCGTGGGAGCGCCAGTGACGAGCCGGTCACGAGCCCGTCCCTGCCGAGCGGATCGCCTCGCACAGGCTCTGCCCGGAAACGATCAGCGTCTCCCCCTCGCCCTCCAGCGCCTCGCAATCAAGATAGCGCGGTCCCGTTGCCGCGCCTTGGGAGCCGGTGATGAGGTCCTGCGGCGTTTGCGCCGTTTCGATCAGCGCGGGATCAATCGCTAGAAGCACCACCGGGCGCTGCACGCCGGACGGTTCGGCCGGATCGCGATGGCCGCCGCGCGCGACCACAAGCTGGACCGGCGGCGCCGGCTGCGTGCACGCCGCCGCCCACTGGTCCAGCGCAAAACGGCGCGTCTCCAGCGCACGGCGCCGTGAAAGCTCCAGATTATAAGCGCGCCCGCCCTCGAACGACGCCAGCCCGATCGCCACAAGCCCGCCGGTGCGTTCACACTCGGACGGGTCCAACACGCCCGCCCAGGCCCTCAGCGCGGCGGGTCTTCCCGCCTCATCGACCACGTCGCGTGCGCTGTCATAGGCCCAGACCGGTAAGTTCCGATCAAACAAGAGGGCACGCAGACCAGGCTGCGGCGGATCGGGAGCAAGCAGCGTCGCGCCAGGAACGGCGCCCGGCGCCGCCGGGGTGTCGGCCTCGCTGGTGACGGAGCCCGAGTCCGGGGCGTCAGAACGGTCAGTGTTGAGCGGTGCTTGTGAGGCTTCGCTAGCGACCTCAGGCGGCTTCGCCGGTCCGCCATCCATGACGACGTCGCGGGTCAGCAAATCAGAGACCACGATGATCGTCAGTGCAGCGGTGATCGCCAGAGCGGCGATTATCCACAACCAACGCCAAAGCCAACCGCCTTCCGAGTTTTCCGGTGGTTCTTCCCCACCAGTCCCGGGTGGACCGTTAGTGGTCCTCCCCGGTCCCAAATCTGTTTCTTTATCCGGCGGGCGCGGAACCCATCGGCTGCGTACCCGCTCCCACACGGCGGAGAGGCCCTCGGACACCGTAACCGAGGCGGAAAGGGCGAGCACGGTGCCGGCGACACCAATTAAGGCCTTCACACCCTGTGGCAGAGGGGCGAGCAGGCCCGCCAGATCGGCGATCTGCACAGCAGCGGGAAACATAAAGAAGAGTTGAACGACGAAAAGCACATGGGCCCACTCCCGCCGCTTCGCCTCAGCCTGGATCAGATCCTTTCTCGCCTGGAGGGCAGCGTCTTGAGCGCGTCGCAATTCGTCCTGCGTCGCCTTTAAAGCAGCGACGTCCGTCGCCACACGCTCTGCATGAGCTACTTTTCCAGCATGATCTTTTTTCTTCGGGCTCTGCGCGGTCGCCCGCTTGAACGCCTTAAGCGAAATCCGCGCCAGAATAAACGCAATCGCCCCATAGGTGACGGCGGCGGCAAGATCGGCAAGCAGGCTCGCCCCAGGCGACCAAGACAACACGGCCGCCCCAATAAAGGTCATAAGGGCCGGTTCAGCGTCCGGCATTTTTCCGGCGGCGAACAGGATCGTGCCCGCGGCGCTTATCAGGATGAAGGCCGCGACTCCGCTGAACAGCGCCACGGCCTGCTCGCGCAATGCTTCCGCCGGCCCTTCGGTGCGCGTGGCGTAATGCTCGAGGCCAAGCGTCACGAGGACATGAGCAGCGACGAAGTAGAGCCCAGCCGCTGCGGCATCCCACGAGGTCGGTGTCGGCGCGCCCGGCAGGAAACCCGTCACCATGATCAGAAGCAAATAGCTGCCCAGAACGACCAGAACGGGCCGGTATAATCTGATCATGTGCTCCCCCCAAGGACACGTTAACCAAAGGTTAACAGCCTGCCGTCGGGAGCAAAAGCAAAACCGGGCCCTTCTGGCCGAACGCGCTTGCAGCGATTGGCCCTTCTCACATGCTATGGCGTCGCTAAGCTTCATGGCACAGTCATCCCCGGTGCTGCAGGGGCGACTTATGACCTACGATGCAGATTATCTCATCATCGGGGCGGGCGCCATGGGGCTCGCTTTCGCCGACGAGATGGTGACGCGGTCGAACCGCACCCTGGTCCTCGCCGACACCCGCGCGGCGCCGGGCGGGCACTGGAACGACGCCTACAGCTTCGTGAAGCTGCACCAACCCTCGATCTTCTACGGCGTGGAATCCACGCCGCTGGGCCGCGACCGGGTCGAGACCTCCGGGCCCAATGAAGGCTTTCTGGAGCTGGCCGAAGGCCCTGAAATCCTGGCGTATTTCCACGCCCTGATGCGCGACCGTCTGCTGGCTTCCGGCCAGGTGACCTTTATGCCGCTCACCGAGGCGCGCCCCGACGGGTCGCTACGCCATGTCCTGTCCGGCGAGACCGGCCATGTGCACGTGCGCCGCAAGGTGATCGATGCGAGCTGGTACACCAACCCTGTGCCCGCCACCCACACCCCGAAATTCGAGATCGAGCCGGGCGCGCAGGTCGTTCCGCCCAACGCCTTGCCGCGGCTTGCCGCCCGCCATGAGCGCTTCACCGTGCTGGGCGCGGGCAAGACCGGCGTCGACGCCTGCGTCTGGCTTCTGGAGAACGGCGTCGCGCCGGACCGGGTGCGCTGGGTGGTCCCGCGCGATCCCTGGTTCTTGAATCGCCGCTTCACCCAGCCGGGGGACGCCTTCTTCGAGACCACGTTCGGCAATTCCGCGGCCCAGCGCCGCGCCATCGCCGAGGCGCGCGACCCCGAGGATCTGGAACGCCGCATGGAGGCGTGCGGCGCCTGGCTGCGGCTGGAGCGGGCCGTCCGCCCCACCCTGTTTCACGCCGCTACGCTGAGCGAGGGCGAGCTGGCGCTGCTGCGGTCCCTCAAAGACACGGTGCGGCTCGGCCGGGTGCGCAAGGTCGGCGTCGATGCGCTGGTCTTCGACGCGGCGAGCCTGCCCGCCGCGCCGGACACGCTCCATATCGACTGCACGGCCACGGCGCTGCCGGTGCGCGAACTCAAGCCCGTGTTCGCCGGCGATCGCGTCACCCTGCAGATGACGCGCTTTCCCATGTTGCCGTTCTCCGCCGCGCTGGCGGCGTTCCTGGAGGTGAGCTTCGAGACTGACGACGAGAAGAACGCCTTCTGCCGGCCTTTGCCGCTGACCGACACGGTCGACGACTTCATCCGCGGCCTGCCCGCCGACATGGCCAACCGGTACGCCTGCTCCAAGCACCCGGCGGTGCGCGCCTGGGTCGCGAGCTCGCGCCTGGACGGCTACACCAGGATCGTGCGCGACGCCGACCCGGAGGACGCCGCGCGCCAGGCGGTGATCCGTGAGCTGGCCGAGGCGAGCAAGGCGGCGGCGGCCAATCTTCCGGCCCTGCTGAAGGCGATCGGCGCCGCGCCGCGCTGAAGGTGCGGAGCCTGGACGCGGCGCGGCGCGTTCACTGGGCGCAGCCGCATTAGACCGGCCCATGCCCGAAGACAATCGCGTCGAACTCGCCGAAGATCGCACCGATTACGCCGAGGACCGCACGCTGCTGGCCACCCAGCGCACCTACGGCGCCTATATGCGCACGGGGCTCGGCGCGGTGGCGGTGGCGCTGGGGGTGCAGGCGCTGCTGCGCGAAATCTCGCCGGACTGGCCGGGCAAGGCGATCGCGACGGTGTTCTGCGCCGGCGCGGTGATGCTGTTTCTGGGCGGGCTCGCCGATTTTCTGCGCGCGCGCCGCAAGCTGGAGAGCCGCAATATTGACCTGCCGCCCATCTGGCTGCCGGCCCTGCTCAGCGCGGGCCTCGCCCTGGCCGCCGCAGCGACCGGGGCGGCGTTTTGGGTTTTCGGCTAGGCGCCCTTGGCGCGGCTCGCCTCCAGCGCGGCGGCCGAAGGTTTCGGGCGCGGGTTGAAGTCCTTGTATGCGCGCCAGCTGGCGTGGGCGATCAGCGGGAAGGTCACCGCAAGGCCGACCAGAAACAGCACCGCGCCCGCCGCGATGAAAAAGGCGATCAGCCAGGCCCAGGTCGCCATGGCGAGCGGGTTTTTCACCACCGCCTTGATGCTGGCCACCATGGCGGTGATCGCATCCACGTCCTGGTCGATGATCATCGGAAACGACAGGGCCGACACCATGAAGGCGGCGAAGGCGAGCACGGCGCCGATGGCCGTGCCCACCGCCAGCAAGGTCACGCCGGACGGGTCGGTGAACAGAAAATTCATCATGGAATCAAGGCGGAAGTCGGTGTCGCCCGCCGCGATCATGGCGAACAGGAACTGCGCCAGCCGCGCCCAGGCGAGGAAGAACACGAAGAGCAGCACCGACAGAAGGCCGATCTGGGTGAGGCGGCTGCCCGAGATGCGCCAGAAATCGAAGAGCTGCGGCGTCTCGCCGGCGTCTCGCATCTGGCTGACCCGGTAGATGCCCACCGCGAAGACTGGCGCCACCAGGGCGAATCCGCCAACCAGAACAGGCGTGTAGGTCACCAGTCCCAGCGACCACAGACCCAGCGTGATGGCCACGCCGATGGCGGTGAAGACCGCCCCGTAGCCCAGCGATACGACGGGCGCGGCGGCCATGTCGGCCATGGCCCCCTTGATCCAGCTCCACGGCGCGTCGCGGCGCACTTTTTCAAGCGTGACCATGGTCCGTCTCCTCCTTGAGGCGTGTTCGCCTTCTATTCCCGAACAAGAGTGCGGAATTTCGCGGCGGATCGCAAGCGGGACGGGCATGGAAAGCCGGAGCCTGCGACGCGTTGTCCCTATCCGGGGGATAAGTGCGGGATAAGTGCGGGATAAGTCGCGGCCCGCGGCGTCGAAGGAGGTGTTTTGGTGCTGAACCTGTTCATAATCTGGACGGTCACGGCGGCGGTGTTCGCCGTGCTGGATCTGCTCTGGCTCGGCGTGATCGCGAAGACATTCTATCGCTCGCGCATGGGGCCCTTGATCGCCGACCGGTTCGACAAGACCGCCGCGCTTATCTTCTATCTCGGCTATGTCACTGGCGCGGTGGTGTTCGGCGCTATGGCCGATCTCCTGCCCGCGGGTCTCGCCTGGACCTTCGTCCAGGGCTGGCTGTTCGGCCTGTGCGTCTATGGCGGGTACAATCTCACCAACCGGGCGACGCTGGCGCGCTGGCCCTGGCCGCTGGCGCTCGCCGACATGGCCTGGGGCCCGGTGCTCACCGGCGCGTCGCTCGCCGCCGGGGTCTGGGTCGCCGGGCTTGTCTAGAACGTGAACGCCGTTCATTGCCGAGCCCGCCGTTTCGCGCCACCCTTCAGGAAGGCGGACCGGAGGCGGATGTGGCGAAACGGCTTGAGTTCAACGGAGTCACTGCGGTGATCACCGGCGCTGCCAGCGGCATCGGCGAGGCGCTCGCCGGGGCGCTGGCGGCGCGCGGCGCGAACCTGGCGCTCGCCGATATCGACGAGGCCGGGGTTCGGGCGGTCGCCGACCGGCTGCGGTCGAACCGGATCAAGGTCACGGCCAGCGGCCTCGACGTCGCGGACCGGGGCGCGCCCGCGGCGTTCGCCGATCAGGTCCGCGCCGACCATGGGGGGGCGGCGCTGGTCTTCAACAATGCCGGCATCGCCATCGGCGGGCCGTTCGACCGTGTGGCCGAAGCCGATTTCGACCGCGTCATCGAGGTGAACTTCAACGGCGTCGTGCGCATGAGCCGCGCCTTCCTGCCGCTCCTGAAGGCCGAGCCCGCCGCCCAGCTGGTCAACATCTCCTCGATCTTCGGCATCATCGCGCCGCCGGGTCAGACGGCGTATTCCGCCTCGAAATTCGCCGTGCGCGGTTTCTCCATGGCGCTGGCCCACGAGCTGGAAGGCTCCAACGTCCAGGTGAGCGTGGTCCATCCCGGCGGGGTCAATACGCGCATCGCCGAAAGCGCCAAGCCGCCGGCCGACGCGACGCCGGAGGAGATCGAACAGGGCCGCGCCGCCGCCAAGGCGGCCCTCGTGATGCCGCCGCCGCGCGCCGCCGAGATCATCCTGCGCGGCGTCGAGCAGCGCCGGCGGCGCATCTTCGTGGGCGGCGACGCCCATATGGCCGCCCAGTTCGAGCGGTTCTTCCCGGTGCGCTATCTCAGCTTCATGCGCGGCCGGATCGGCTGAGCCGCGCCGCCGTCACAAATCTGCAACAGCCAGCGCCGGGACTCGGCGCAGGCTGAGCGGTGTGCGGAACGCCGCGCCCCGTCCACGCGCTTGGCGCCCGGGTGGGGCGAACGCCGCAAGGCCGGACCGGCCGCGGCCAGGAAAGGAGCGGACCCCTCATGAACCGCATGCTCACGATCGGCGCCGCGGGCGCCGTGCTCGCGGCCGCCGCCGGATCCGGCGCGCAGGCGCAATGGATGGACTCCGACGAAGCCGGCTTCTATCTCGAAGGCGGCTACGCCTACACCAATCTGGAGCCGGAAAACGCCGAAGACGGTCTCGACACCCACGGGATCACCGCCCGGCTGGGCTACAGTTTTTCGCGCATGTTCGCGATCGAAACCGACCTCTCCACCGGACTCGACGACGGCGATTTCGATTTCAACGTCGACGAGGACGAGTTCAATTTCGACGGCAATGAGGACGGTGACCTGAACGACGTCATCGCCGTTGCCGGCGATATCGAGCTCAATTATCTCGTCGGCGCCTACGGCAAGGTGAGCTTTCCCGCCACCGACTCGCTCAACGTGTTCGGCCGGGCCGGCTACGCCTACACCGATATCGACGCCAGCGTGTCGAGCGCGTCCGGCGTGGCCTTCACCGAGGTTCAGCAGGACGCGGACGGCCCCGCCTTCGGCGCCGGGCTGGAGGCGTTCCTGACCCGAAACTGGACCGTTCGGGCGGACTACACCTATTATTCGTTCGAAGAGACCGACACCGACCAGTTCGCGCTGACGCTGGGCTATCACTTCTAGCTTTAAGCGTCGGCGTCAGAGGGGGGTGAGCGCCCCGGCGGGCTCCGCCGGGGCGCTCACATGTCCAGCATCAGCAGGAGCGCGCCATAGCCCCCGGCGCCCGCCATGAAGGCGAAGACATTGCTTTCGCGCTCCTTGGGCAATTCCTCCTTGACGGTGTTGAGAACCACCCCGCCGGAGAGGAAGGCCATGGCGAAGCTCACCGCCGCAGGCCCGATGAGCACCAGCGCGCCCAGGAGCCAGCCCAGCAAGGTCGCGCCGGCCAGGATGAAGCGGCCCGTGCGCCGGTAGCGCTCGTCATGCTTGCGCACCAGGGCGCGGTCATTGACCAGATAGTGCAGGCCTAGCGCCACCACATAGAGCGCCAGCGGCTGCGGCCCCAGCCGGGCCTGCTCCTCGATGATGTAGCCGATGAGCAGGTTGTAAGCGGCGAACGCGCCGATATGGATCCAGAACACCCAGGACGGCCCACCCTCGCCGGTGGGATGAAGGCGCGCGGTGCGCTCCAGCACGTAGGAGGTCGTCAGACCGAGCAGCGCAGCCACCCAGATTTCGCGATCAACGGCCGCGAACAGGGTGCGGTCCGGCATTTCCGCCTGGCGATGGGCGATCTCCGGCAGAAGGTGCAGGAAGACGTACGCCGTCGATATCCCGCCGGACAAAGACAGCCAGACGCTGCGCGGCGTCACATCGAGGAACATCAGGCGCGGACTGAAGAGATGCACCGAGGCGAACGCCAGGGCGGCGAGGCCGGCGAGCGCGGTGACGCTCATCGGTGTCGGTTCGGCTTCCATGGCGGGTCCGGCGTTGCGCTACGCCGCTGCGAACGCGAGGGCCCGCCCCCTGTTCCCGCTCCCTGTTTCCTGTCCCTGGGCCGCGGCCGGCCTCATAGCCTTCCCGCTCCGCGGCGCGGGGCTGTCGCGCCGGGGCCACAGGCCGGCGCGGAGTCGTCCGGACAAGCGCGCGGGCCTTGCCAGAGCGCCGCGCCATTGGATAGCGTCATCAAATCGTCGCGCTTGAAGGACCTAGCATGAGCGTCATGCATCAAGTTCTCGTGCGCCGGTCGGTGCAGTTTCATCTGACCGACTGGTTCAACGAATAAGAGCGTCCGCCTCCCTCGCGGGGGCGGCTTTTCTGCGGCTCGCGCCCCGTGCGCGCGCCGGACGCGTCGATGTCATCCGTATCTCCGGCCGTATCATCGGTCGTATCGCTGACTGACCGCATCCGGGCTGAAGTCTCGCCCGCGCCGTCTCCGCCCGCCTTTCACAAACATCACCAAGGGGAGCCGTCCGTGACGACGCCTGAGCGGCGCGCCGGACGGACAAGGAGACGGACCATGACCAAGCACGACAAGAATCACCTCACCGGCGTTCTGGCGGCGCTGCTCGCCGCCGGGGCGCTGGCCGCGCCCGGCTTCGCGCAGGACGCCGAGCCGGCGGCCGCCGAAGCCGACGAGACCGCGCGCGAACAGGCCGAGGGCGTGGCCGAACGCGACACCGTCACCGTGGTCGGCTCGCGCATTCGCGGGCTCGATCTGGACGGCGCGGTGCAGGCCTATGAGCTGGACCGCACCGATATCGAGGAAAGCGGCGCCACCTCCATCATCGACCTGTTGGGCGATCTGACCATCACGGCGGGCGGATCGGGCACCTTCTCCACCTCCACGGCCGGGCCGCTCTCGAGCGACACGCCGGTGGGCGCGGCGGGGGTCTCGCTGCGCGGGCTTGGGACCAGCGCGACGCTGACCCTGATCAACGGCCGGCGCGCGAACGTGGCCGCCTTCGCCAACGGCCAGGAAAGCTTCATCGACGTGAACTCGATTCCGCTCTCCGCGGTCGAGCGCGTCGAGGTCCTGCCCAACGGCGCTTCGGCGCTTTACGGCGCGGATGCGGTGGCCGGCGTCATCAACTACGTGCTGCGTGATGATTACGAAGGTCAGGAAATCACCTTCAGCTACGGCAACTCCACCGCCGATACCGATGAGGGGCGGCTTAACGTCAACGCCGTGATCGGGCGCCAGTTCGGCGACCACAACGTCACCGCCGTGGTCGACTATTTCAAGCGCAACGCCTTTTACGAGCGCGACCGCTCCTTCACCGAGGACAGCCTGCGCCCGAGCCAGCAGGGCTTTTATCCGAGCTTCTTCGACGAATTCTTCCAGGAGTTCGACCAGACCGAGGAACCCCAGGACGGCGGCTGCCCGGAAGACCAGTTCGGTTTCGGCCCGTTCGGCGAGTTCTGCGAAGTGGATGTGAACGACTTCGTGTCCATCTCCGACGAGCTGGAGAGCGTGGGCGGCCTGATCGTCCATAACTGGCAGGTCAACGACAGGCTGAAGATCTTCAACGAACTGCTCCTGCAATCCTCCGACAGCCGCGGCACCGGCTCGCCTGCGAACTTCTCCCGCACCCCGATCGACCCGGAGAACCCGAACTGGCCGGCCGCCCTGCAGGAGGACATCGTTCAGGACGGCGCCGCCGAAGGCGCGTCCGACTTCAGTGATTTCTTCGGATTCCCGATCTACGCCTGGGGTAAGCTGCGCGATCCGCGCGCAGTGGAGGTGGAGAGCGAGAGCTTCCGTTTCACCACCGGGTTCGAATATGATTTCGACAACAGCTGGACGGTGGAGACGGGGCTGCTCTACGGCGGCAATGACCGCACCCAGCGGGGCCTGTCCGGCCTGTTCGTCACCGACACGTTCCTGGACGCCAATCTCGGCAATCTGTGTTCAGACGGCTCCACAGTGCGGCGCTGGGACGTGGACCTTGAAGCCTTCGACGCGGATTTCGTCGGCGACACCTGCGAGGACGTGGGCAAGACCACCCTCTGGTATAATCCGTTCGGCGGTCAGACGAACCAGCCCGACGGGCTGCTCGACCTCATCGAGACCCAGGCCGAGCGCAACGGCGAAAGCCGCATGTACGGCGTGGACGTGAACGCCACGGGTAATCTGTTCAACTTCAACGGCCGCACGGTGAAGGCCGCGATCGGCGCGGAATTCCGCCGCGAGGAAGTCACCGACACGCCCTCCGGCGTCGCGGTCGCCACGCTGAACAATCCCGAACCGATCCTCGGCTTCTCTTCCACCAGCGTGGACGCCGATCGCGACGTCTGGGCGGTGTACGGCGAGGCGTACGTGCCGCTGGCCGACAATCTCGATCTGCAGATCGCAGGCCGCTATGACGATTACGAAGGCTTCGGCGGGGATTTCAATCCCAAGGTCGCGCTGCGTTACGAGGCGTCGGAAAGCCTGATCTTCCGCGCCAACTGGTCTACGAGCTTCCGTGCGCCCTCGCTGGCTCAGTCCGGCGCCGGAGTGCTTTTGTCTTCCTACACCGTGGACTGTGAAGAAACGCCGCAAGCCTGCGACGGCGACCCCACCGAGGACGGCAATTCGCTGTTCTCCGAAGATGTCGGCAATCCCGATCTCGGCGCGGAAAACGCCGAGAGCTACGGCGCGGGCGTGTTGTTCCGCCCTACTGACAATATCGACGTCAATCTGGACTATTGGCATATCCGCCATGAGGACCTGGTGGGCATCGACGAGGACGACTTCATCCGCCGGGCGCTGGCGGGCGAATTCACGGTCACGACGCCGGGCGCGCTGCCGACCGGCGAGGCGGGCCTTGAGGTGCGCGACGGCTTCGTCACCGACGCCCACTTCCAGATCACCAATCTGGGCTATCAGGAAACCAGCGGGATCGACTTCAGCTACACCCAGTATGTGGACGACACGCCGGTGGGCGATCTCTCCTTCCTGTTCGACTTCACCTACCTCCTGGAGTACGAGCGCCAGGCGTCGGTGAATTCGCCGGTGGAGGATCTGGCGGGCGATTTCCGCTATCCCGAGCTTCTGGCCAACGCCACCGTGCGCTGGAGGCTCGATGACTGGCGCGCCTCGCTGACCGGGCGCTACACTTCCAGCTATAAGGACGATCCGCGCTCGGACGCGCTGGAGGCCCTGGGCCTGCCGGACGACGCGGAAGTGGACGTGGACTCCTGGTTCGTGCTGGACGCCAATCTGAGCTACGACTTCGCCGAGAACACCTTCATCCAGCTCAATGTCCGCAATCTGTTGGACGAGGAGCCGCCCCTGGTGCTCGGCTCGGGCTCGAACGTGGACCTGATCAATCATGACGCCCTGGGCCGCTATGTGACCTTGCGTCTTCGCTACGGCTTCTAGGACCCGCGTCCGTTTGCACGCGCGGGCCGCGGCGGGGCATGCTCCGCCGCGGCCCGTCAACTTCGGCGCCGGATTTTGGAGACCCGATCGATGGCGACCCCGGAGCCTGCGGGCCAGGCCTCGCGCCTGCCCGACAGCTATCTCATCCTGTTCACCGTGGCGGTGCTGGCGTTCGCCGCCACCTTCGTCTTCACGCCGGGATCCTTCGAGCTTGCGCCCACGGCCGAAGGCGAGCGCGCGCGCATCGATCCGGGAAGCTACACCGCCGCCGACGGGCCCGACCCGGCGCCGGTGTTCGGTACGGGCGAGGATCCAGGTTTTCTCAATTTCCTGTTCGAAGGCCTGATCAGCGGCGACCGGTATTCGGCGGCCGTGGGCCTGATGGCCTTCCTGCTGGTGGTGGGCGGCGCGTTCGGGATCATCATGCGCACCGGCGCGCTGGAGCGCATCCTGAAGGGCGCGCTGGCGAACCGGGACAAGCCCTCCGACGCGCTGGTGGCGATCCTGTTCGTGGTGTTTTCGCTGGGCGGGGCCGTGTTCGGCATGGGCGAAGAGGCGATCGTGCTCTGCCTCATCGTGGTGCCGGCGCTGATCCGGGCGGGTTATGACTCCATCACCGGCGTGCTCGCCTGCTACGTCGCCACCCAGATCGGCTTCGCCACGAGCTGGATGAACCCGTTCTCGGTGATCGTCGCCCAGGCCATCGCCGATCTTCCCGCCCTGTCGGGGCTGGGCTATCGCGTGGTCATGTGGGCGGTGTTCACCGCGGCCGGCGCGGCTTTCGCCTACACCTATGCGCGCAAGGTGCGGCTGAAGCCGGAAAGCTCTCTCGCGCACGCGTCCGACGCCTGGTGGCGCAGCCGGGAAAAAGCGCTGGATGAGGACACGACGCCGGTCAGCCTGGGCGATTATCTGGTGCTCGCCGTGCTCGGCCTCGGCGTGATCTGGATCGCCTGGGGCGTGGCGGCGCAGGGCTATTACCTCGCCGAAATCGCGGCGCAATTCTTCGCCATCGGGCTCGCCGCCGCGATCATCGGGCGGGTGTTCGGGCTGAACGGCGTGGACGGCAACGCGCTGGTGGACGCGTTCCGCGACGGGGCCATGCAGCTTTTGCCCGCCGCGCTGATCGTGGCCGCGGCGAAGGGCGTGGTGGTGCTCCTGGGCGGCGACGATCCGACCGAACCAAGCCTCCTCAACGCCGCCCTCCACGGCGCGGGCCAGCTCACCGGCGCCCTGCCCGACTGGATGGCGGCGCTTGGCATGTATCTGAGCCAGAGCGCGATCAATCTGCTCGTGGTCTCCGGATCGGGTCAGGCGGCGCTGACCATGCCTTTGATGGCGCCGCTCGCCGACCTCTCCGGCGTCACCCGCCAGACCGCCGTGCTCGCCTTCCAGCTGGGCGACGGGCTCACCAACATCATCGTGCCTGCCAGCGCCGCGCTCATGGGCTGCCTCGCCGCCGCACGCCTCGACTGGGCGGTGTGGGTGCGCTTCATCTGGAAGCCCATGCTCGGCCTCATCGCGCTCGCCAGCGCCTTCGTCCTGATCGCCCAGGCGATCGGATACTCGTGAAAGGTCCCCCATGACATCCCTTCTCCTTGCAAGCGCCGGCGCGCTCGCCCTCACCGCGGCCGCGGCCGCCGAACCGGGAACGCTGGTCATCGCCGGCGGCGCGCTTTCCGACGACAACGCCGCGGTGTTCGAGGCCTTCATCGAGGCCGCCGGCGGCCCGGACGCGCGTTTCGCAATCCTGCCCACCGCGTCGGGCTATCCGTCCGGCTCGGCGCAGAGCTTCGCCGACGCGCTCGCCTCCTACGGCGTCGATCCTTCGAACATCGCGCGGGTCGAGCTCGCGGTGATGGACGATCCGGACACGGATGATATCGATGAAAGCGGCTGGGCCGGCGCCGCCGATGACGCGCGCGAGATCGCCAAGATCGAGGCGGCGGGCGGGATCTGGTTCACCGGCGGCGACCAGGCCCGCATCGGCCAGGCGCTGATCGAGGCCGACGGCGCGGACACGCCCATGCTCGAAGCCCTGCGCGCCCGGCTCGCGGGCGGCGCGGTGATCGGCGGGACCAGCGCCGGCGCGGCGATGATGAGCCCGGTGATGATTGCGCGAGGCGAGCCGATGACCGCCCTTCTCGAGGCGCCGATCGGCCTCGCCGATGGCGCCGAGGCTCCGGATACAGACGCGCTGGTTCTGGCGCGCGGGCTCGGCTTCTTTCCCTATGGCGTCACCGACCAGCATTTTGGCGAACGCGCCCGGCTCGGCCGGCTGGCGCGCGCGGTCGTGACCGTCGCCGAGGAGCTGCGGGTCGGCTTCGGCGTCGATGAGAACACCGCCATGGTCGTCGATCTCGAGACCCATCGGCTCGAGGTTCTTGGCCCGGGCCATGTGACGATGGTGGACGCGCGCGCCGCCCGCGCCGCCGAAGCGGACGGCGCGGCGCGCATCGAGGGTCTGGTCCTGCATCTGCTCAGCGACGGCGACGTCTTGAACCTTGAGACCGGAGAGCTCGCCCTGCCGGACTTCAAGGCGGCGACGGTGGGCGACGAGTATTACGACCAGGCCGTGGTCTCCGGCGGCGGCATGGCGGTGGCCGGCGACACGCTGGCGGACGTGCTGGGCGACGCCCTGCTCGACACCGCCTCGTCCAGCGAGACCGAACGGGTGAGCTTCACCGGCGAGCGCGGCGTGGTTTACCGGTTCACGCAAACCCCGGACTCCGCGGGCTATTGGGGCCGCGACGCGCGCGGCGAGGGGCGCTTCACCGCCTCCGGCGTGCGGTTCGACATCGAGCCGGTGCGTCTCACCGTCACCCCCCTGATCGAGGAGGCCGGCCGATGAGCGCGCGCCCCTACGCCATCGCCCTGCACGGCGGCGCCGGCGTGAAACCCGGCCGCGATTATGGGCGCGCCGAAGCCCAGCTGCGTCGCCTGGCCGAAGACGGCGCCGCGGCGCTCAAGGCCGGCGCCTCGGCGCTCGACGCGGTGGAGACGGCGGTGAAGGCGCTGGAGGCCGAAGGCCTGTGTGTCGCCGGGCGCGGCTCGGCCCCGAACACGGCCGGCTATGTGGAGCTGGACGCCTCCATCATGGACGGCGCGCGCATGCGCGCGGGCGGCGTCGCGGCGGTGCGCGACGTGGTCCATCCGGTGAGCGCGGCGCGCCGGGTGATTGAGGCCACCGACCATGTCCTGCTGGCGGGCGACGGCGCCATGGCCTTCATCCGCGAGCAGGGGCTCGACCTCGTGGATGATCCGTCCACGTATTATCGCGTGCCCGACGGGATCGAGCGGGCCGATTTCGAGGATCCGAGATCGGCAGCGCACGGCACGGTGGGCGCCGTGGCGCTGGACCGTGAGGGCCGTCTGGCCGCGGCCACCTCCACCGGCGGCACGTTCGGCAAGCGCGCCGGCCGGGTCGGCGACACGCCCCTGATCGGACCGGGAAGCTGGGCCGACGGCGCGGTGGCGGTCTCCGCCACAGGGGTGGGCGAGGCCTTCATCCTTTCAGGCGGCGCGGGAGATATGGCCGCGCGCATGCGTTATGGCGGCGCCGACGCGCAGAGCGCCGCGGACGCCATGCTGGCCGAGGTGGCGCGCCATGGCGGCGACGGCGGCGTCATCGCGGTCACCAAGACCGGCGAGGTGGTCTTCGCCTGGAATTCCCCGGGTATGAAACGCGCTGCGGCGGGCTCGTCCGTCACCCTGATGAGCGCCGTGCGCTGAGGGCGACGCGAAAACGTTAAGAAAGCCTTGCCGCGTCTCCCTCCGGCGATACAGTAGCGCGCATATCGGTTCGCCGGGCTGATGCTGGAGGGGAGCATGCGGCTGCGTTGGATTTTGGGCGGGCTCGTGGGCCTGTTCGCCCTGACCTTGCTGCTGACGCTGGGGGCGAACCTGTTCTCAGGGGCGCAGGACGGGGCTCCGAGCGGGAACGTCTTCCAGTCGATGCTGGAGAATCCGCTGCTGGCGACGTTGTTCGCCGGCCTGATCATCCTGTTCATCACCTTTGCGGTGCAGTTCGTCGTCGAAAGCACGCGCGGGGAAATCAACAAGCTCGAGAAGCGTCTGGACGAGGTCAACCAGACCGTTGGGTCGATGGTCGACGACAAGTTCTCGCAGTTCAACACCTCGGCCAGTCGGATCGAGAACAAGATCGACGCGCTCTACGCCCAGCCGTTCTTCCGGGAGCTGGGGGAGTATGACGGCGTCTTCGACTTCTCGACCGCCGCCGGCATCCTCAAGAGCGCGATCTTCCTGATCGAAAAGGGGGACGAAGCCAGCGCGCACGAATGGGTCTACACCGCGGTGGAGCGCCTGCGCACGCCGTCCGGCGGCCCCGGTCCCGGCCGCGACACCCCGTTGATGGGCACGCCGGACGAGTTCGCCCTGCTGGCGGAGTTCACGGCGGACGTTCTCCACGATGTGGGCCTGGCGCTCCTGCTGGTGCAATCCACAAAGCTGGCGCCGCAGTCCGGACGCGCCGACGTGTCCCGCCGATCGGGCTCGCGGCTCGAAGTCCAGATGACCTACATGCTCCGGCGCGACCATCTGATCTCCGCGCATGAACTCGCCGGCGTGCTGGAGCGCGAGCTCTTCGCCAGCGCGCTGGTGCGCTTTCTGCGGCGGCGCAGACTGCAGCGTTATGAAGACCTTCGCTACTCCGTCGACGCCTATCGCGCGCTCGCCGTCTATTATGAAGCCACCCAGGCCGAGGATTCGGTCAAGCGGCTGGTGAAGGTCTCCGAACGTTATCTGCTGCCCGACGACGCCGCCGCGCTGAAGTTTCTGATCCGCGCCATGGCGCTGGGCGGCGCGCGCGGCGCAGCAAAGCGCGACGAGGTCGACGACGAGGCGGACGTGCGGCGGCGGCTTCACCGCATGCGCGGCGCGGATGTTCGGCGCTATTTCGTGAACGCGGTGATGAACGCGAAAGGCGAACTCGCCTGTTTCATACGCGACACCGTCCTGCAGCGCCGGCTCGGCACGTTCGACGCCCGGATCAACCGGATCTGGTTCGAGCGTCACGCCGACGATCTGCTGGCCGACGCCGGCTTGCTGCCGTGTGAACCGGAGCCCGAAACTCCGCCGGCCGATCCGGCGCCCGCCGCGCCCGTGGACGCCGCAGACCCGGCCTCGGACGAGGCGCGCCCGGCCTCCGAGGCCGCAGACCCCGCCTCAGACGCGGCGGACCCCGCCTCCGAGGCCCCGGAGACGGCGGACGCGACGGCCGACACGACGGCCCACGCGACCGGATCCGAGGACGGCGAAGCGGATAAGCCCGAAACCGAGGGCGACGCCCCGCCCGCCCCGGAGGAGCCGGACGATGAGCGGCCGTGAGATCCTCGCCGGCTGGCCGATCGGGGCGGCCGGCGCTCACGAGGGCCCGCGCTTCCTCGGCGAGCGCCGGCGCAAGCTGAGCCAGCGCAAGAACGACACCGGCAAATCGATCACCCATTTTCGCGACAATCACTGTCTGACCGTCGCGCCCACCGGCGCGGGCAAGGGGGTCGGCGCCATCATTCCGAACCTGTTGAACTATCGCGGGTCGGTCATCGTGATCGACCCGAAGGCGGAGAATCTCTATGTCACGGCGCGCTATCGGCGCGAAACGCTCGGCCAGGACATTCTGGTCGTCGATCCGTTCGAAGCCGTCCGCCCGCAGCTTGTCCGGCACGGGGAATTCGCCCGGCACCGCATCAACCCGCTGAGAATGACGCTTGAGGCCGGGTCGTTCGACGAATCCGACGCCCAGGCGCTCAGCCGGCTGTTTTCAGGTCAATCCGCCTCCGCGGTCGCCGGCCGCAAGGATCCGTTCTGGGACATTGTCGGCCATGACCTGCTCGCGGGGCTGATCTTCTATGTCTGCAAGGCGCCGCATATCGCCGATCCGAGCATCAACCGGCTGATCGCGCTCCTGCGCGACGATGATTTCGACTACAAGCTTGCGGTCATTCTGGACTCCGATCCGTGCCTTCGAACGCCTGAAATGGCGTTCGCCAAGCGCGCCTTCACCGCTTATCTGACGGCCCCCGATTATGGGACGCGGCCTTCGATCCTCGCGATCACTCGGTCCTATCTGGGGATTTTCTCCAGCCGGTCGGTGGCGGATTATCTGTCGGGCGACGACATCTCCGTGCGCCAGTTCGACGCCGGCCGGCGTGCATCGACGACCTATGTCGTCATCCCGCCCGAAAAGCTCGACAGCCACTCGGTGGTCACCCGCACGATCATCGGCACCCTGCTTCGCGTCATCCTGGCGCGGCAGAGCCGGCAGCCGGAGCCGGTCCTGTTCATTCTCGACGAATGCGCCCAACTCGGCGAGATGGACGAGCTGCGCCGGGCGGTGACGCTCTTGCGCGGGTATGGGCTGCGGGTCTGGATGTTTTTTCAGGACCTGTCACAGATGAACCAGCTTTATCGCGACGACTACGCCACGCTGATCCACAATTGCGGGATGTTTCAGGCCTTCGGGTTCCAATACGACAGCCAGCTGCAGACCGTCGCTCAAGTCATCGGCAAGGTGGGCGCGGAAGAGCTCGCCGCCATCGGACCGAACCAGCAGGTGGTGATGGTGAACGGCGCACGTCCGGTGATCGCCGAACGGCTGAACTATTACGCCGATGCGGCCTTCGCCGGGCGGTGGACGCCCAATCCGCTGCATTCCTGAAAAACGGGCGGCCGGGAGCGGCGCACATGCGCGCCGCTCCCGCCGGGGCGGGCGTCAGCCGGCCTCCATCCTGCCTTCCATGGTCTCGTACTGCTCCTTCACCTGGCCCTTGGGGGCCCGGGTGACGGCGTCGGTCACCAGGATCGCGATGCAGGAGGCCACGAAGCCGGGGATGATCTCGTAGATCACGCCGGAGAGATTGGTCTCGGCCCCGTCCCACATCACCGTGATCGGCGCGTAGAGCCAGAACAGCACCTCCACCGCGCCGGTGACCATGCCGGCGATCGCGGCGGCCCGGCTCATGGACTTCCTGTAGAGGCTGAAGAGGATCAGCGGACCGAAGGCCGCGCCGAAGCCCGCCCAGGCGTTGGAGACGAGCGTGAGGATGTTGCTGGAGCGATCAAACGCCAGAGCGATCGCCACCAGCGAGACCGCCAGCACCGACAGTCGGCCGATGAGCACCAGCTCCTTCTGGCTCGCCGACCGGCGCAGGAAGGTCTTGTAGAAGTCCTCCGTCAGCGAGCTCGAAGAGACGAGCAGCTGAGACGAGATCGTCGACATGATGGCCGCCAGGATCGCGGCCAGGAGGAAGCCGCCCACCAGCGGGTGGAACAGGATCTGGCTCATCAGGATGAAGATCGTCTCCGGGTCGGTGAATTCGATCGCGGCGGCCTCGATGGTCGCGCCATTGGTGGTCACGAAGGCGAGGCCGAAAATGCCGGTGAGGACGGCCCCGATGACCGTGACGATCATCCAGCTCATGCCGATCCAGCGCGCGGCGGCGATGTCCTTCAGGCTGCGGATCGCCATGAAGCGCACGATGATGTGCGGCTGGCCGAAATACCCCAGACCCCAGCTCATGGCCGAGATGATCCCCAGAATGCTGACGGCCGTGAAGGCCTCGGGCAGCATGGAGAGGTAATCCGGAGAGTCGGCCGCGGCGCGCGTGGTCTCGGCGATCTCGCCGAGCCCGCCCAGCTGCATGTAGGCCACGATCGGGACCATGATCAGGGCGATGAACATGATCACGCCCTGCACGAAGTCGGTCAGCGACACCGCCAGGAAGCCGCCGAACAGGGTGTAGGCGATCACCACGCCGGCCGTGACGAACAGGCCGAGGCGGTAATCGAGCCCGAAGCTCGCTTCGAAGAGCTTGCCGCCGGCCACCACGCCGGAGGAGGTGTAGAGCGTGAAGAAGATCACGATCACCACCGCCGACAGGATGCGCAGGATGCGGGTATTGTCGTTGAAGCGCTTCTCGAAATAGTCGGGGATGGTGATGGCGTCGTCGGCCACTTCGGTGAAGACGCGAAGGCGCGGGGCCACCAGCAGATAGTTGAAATAGGCCCCGATCACGAGACCGACGGCGATCCACGCCGCGCCGAGGCCGGAGACATAGATCGCGCCGGGCAGGCCCATGAGCATCCAGCCGGACATGTCCGAGGCGCCGGCCGACAGCGCGCCCACGGCCGGGTGCAACCGGCGTCCGCCCAGCATGTAACCGGAGACGTCGTCGGTGGACTTCTTGTAGGCGTAAAGCCCGATGCCCAGCATCAGGACGAAATAGCCGGCGAGCGAGACGATCGCTTCAATCTGCATGGTTCAGGGCCCCTCCTCTTCAAACGGTCCGGCGAGACGGCGCGCTTCGCCTCGCTCCGCTTGCTTCAGGTTAACGCGCCGGCGCCGTTGCGGTTCGCTTCCCGGCTCCGGACGTAAAAAAGCGCGTCGGCGGGGGTCGCCCGCCGGCGCGCCGTCGATGTGGTCGTCGAGTTACGGCCGGGTCTGACCGGCGCCGCGCACGCGATATTTGAAGCTGGTCAGCTGTTCCAGGCCCACCGGGCCGCGCGCGTGCATCTTGCCGGTGGCGATGCCGATCTCCGCGCCCATGCCGAACTCGCCCCCGTCGGAGAACTGGGTGGAGGCGTTGTGCATCACCACCGCGGAATCAATCTCGTTGAGGAAGCGCTCGGCGGCTTCGGCGTCCTCGGTGAGGATCGCGTCGGTGTGGTTGGAGCTGTGCTCGGCGATGAAGGCGAGGGCTTCGTCGAGCCCCTCGACGATCTTCACCGACAGGATGGAGTCCAGGAACTCGGTCCCGAAATCGTTCGCCGCGGCTTGCTTGATGCGGGAGTCGATCTTCATGGCGTCGGCCTCGCCGCGCACTTCGCAGGCGCTCCTGGCCTCCAGCGCGTCCAGCGCCTTGGGGATGAAGTCGGCGGCGACGGCGCGGTCGACCACCAGGCTTTCGGTCGCCCCGCACACGCCGGTGCGGCGCATCTTGGCGTTGGCGAGCACGGCGGCGGCCTTTTGAAGGTCGGCGCGCTCATGGACATAGGTGTGGCAATTGCCGTCCAGGTGCAGGAGCGTCGGCACCTTGGCCTGGTCGCGCACGCGCTCCACCAGCGACTTGCCGCCGCGCGGGATGACGAGATCGACATAGTCGGTGCAGCTCAGAAGCGCGCCCACGGCCTCGCGGTCGGGCGTGTCGATCATGGTGACGCAGGCGGCGGGCAGGCCAGCGGCCTCAAGGCCCTCGGCCAGGCATTCCACGATGACTCGGGTGGAGTTCAGGCTCTCCGAACCGCCGCGCAGGATGACGGCGTTGCCCGATTTCAGGCACAGCGCGCCGGCGTCGGCGCCCACATTGGGGCGGCTCTCATAGATCATGCCGATCACGCCGATGGGCGTCGCCGTGCGCTCGATGACCAGACCGTTCGGGCGCTCGGTGCGGTGCAGGACGCGGCCGACGGGATCGGGCAGGGCGACGATCTGATCGAGCGCGTCGGCCATGGCTGTGACGCGGTCTTCATTGAGCTGCAGCCGGTCCACGAAGGAGGCCGGCTTGCCCTTGTCCTTCACGCTTTCCACATCGATGGCGTTGGCTTCGATCAGCCGGCCCATATTGGCGCGCAGGGCCTCGGCGGCCTTGGTGAGCGCGGTGTTCTTCTGCTCGGTGGTCGCCGCGGCGAGGGTGCGCGCGGCTTTCTTCGCCTCGGCGGCGAGCCCGTCTACATAGGCTTTCGGGTCGAACTGCGTGGTGGTCTCGGCGGTCATGGTCGATCCTCTCGTCTCTGCTCGGTGCGCGAAGCGGCGCGGCGCCTATCCGGCGCGCAGCTCGCAGGCGCGGTCATAGGCGGCTTGAAGCGCGCCCTTCACATGCTCGGTCAGCACGTCGTTCTCATTGAGCTTGGCGACGCCCGCAGCGGTCGTTCCGCCCTTGCTCATAATGGAGTCGCGAAGCGCTTCGAAGCTTTCGCCGGTCTCCTCGGCCAGCGCCATGCACCCGGCGATGGTCTGCAGCACCAGCGCGCGGCTCTGGTCTTCGTCAAAGCCCAGCTCTCGCGCCGCCAGCTGATAGGTGCGCGCGAACTCGTACACATAGCCGGGACCGGAGCCGGCCGCGGCGGTGATGCGGTCGATCTGGTCCTCGTCGGCGAGCCAGATCGCGGTACCCACCGCCTCGCCCATGCGGTCGGCGAGATCCTTCTGCTCCGGGCTGATCCCGTCCTGGGCGTAGAGCCCGGACACGCCCTGAGCGATGCGGGCGGGCATGTTGGGCATCAGGCGCACCGCCCGCCGGCCGCCCACGGCGCGCGAGATCGTCGCGGCGCTGGTTCCGGCGGCGATGGAGAGCGCGAAGCCGTGCTCCTTGAGAAGGCCCGCGGCCTGCGGGATCGCCGCGTCGATGAGCTGGGGTTTCACCGCCACCACGAGCGCGTCGAACGCCTTGCCGGACAGGGCGTCGGGCGAGGCGACGACGTCGACGCCTTCCGGGGTCTGCGGTCCGGCCGGATCGATCACGGTGATCGACACGCCCTCCAGCTTCGCCCATTGGGCCAGAAGCGCGCCGCCCATGTTTCCACACCCCACCATCACGACTTCAATCGACACGCGCGCTCCTTTCCTCCGCACCGCCCGGCGCCAGCATGCGCCCGACCGGCCATAAAAAACAGCGCCGACGAAAGGTCCGCCGGCGCGATGCGGTGCAACATTTAGAGCACGAAGCTTTTTGATTCAACAGCCAGGCTGAGCGAAGATCGCGGCGGGGCGCTGGCGTGCGCTAAAAAAGTTGATTACACTTATCCCTACGCGTTCGCAGCTTCACCCCTTGTAATAGTTCGAACTGAAAGTACTTTGTGCGCCGCAAAACAGACCGGGTGCGGCCCGGTCGCCCATTTGGAGGAACAGTTTGTCCGAGCGTAAGCGCGTCGTTCTCAAGATCGGCTCTTCACTTCTCGCCAATTCCGAGCATCTCACCCTGCGCTATGCGTTCATGCATGGCGTGATGGAGGACATCGCCCGCCTGCGCGAGGAGGGGATCGACGTTGTCCTCACCAGTTCCGGCGCGGTGGCGATCGGGCTCTCGACCATGGGCGTCTCGCCGGAGGAGGCGGGCCTTCTGGACAAGCAGGCCGCCGCCGCGTGCGGTCAGCCGCTGTTGATGAACGCCTACAAGCAGATCGCGCTGGAGTACGGCTTCGACATCGCCCAGGTGCTCGTCACGCTTGAGGATCTTGAGGATCGGCGGCGCTTCCTCAACACCAAGAACACGATCTCCCGCCTGATCGAGCGCGGCGTCCTGCCCATCGTCAACGAGAACGACTCGGTGACGACCCAGGAGATCAAGGTGGGCGACAATGACCGCCTCGCCGCCAAGGTCGCCCAGATGATCCAGGCCAAGGAGCTGGTGATCCTCACCAGCGTCGACGGGCTCTACGACCGCAATCCTGACGATCCCGAGGCGCAGCACGTGCCGGTGGTCGAGGACGTGTCGGGCTATCTCGAAGTCACAACCTCGGTGTCCGAACTCGGCACCGGCGGCATGCTGACCAAGATGCGCGCCGCCAACATGGCTCAGAACGCCGGCTGCCACACGCTGATCGGCAAGGGCGAGGTGGATCGCCCTCTGTCGTCCATCCTGTCGGGTGAGCGCAAGCACACCAAATGCGTCGCCGTGGGCGACCCGGATTCCAGCTGGCGCATCTGGCTCACCGACCGGCTGCAGCACGCCGGCGGTCTGGTGGTCACCGCCGAAGCCGCCCAGCGTCTCGGCGAGGGGCGTTCGGAGATCTGCCGCTCCGACATCGTCTCGGTTCAAGGCGAGTTCTCCAAGGGTGACGTGCTCCACGTTTACGCTGAAAACGGCGATGAGCTGGCGCGCGGCATGTCCAACTTCACCAGCGCGGAAACCCTCCTGCTCGCCCGCAACACCGACCGGAAGGTCAAGGAATTGCTGGGCTTCGAAGCCACGCCGCGAATCATCTCGGCCGAAAACATGGCGATCCTGCAGGACCACCATCTGCCCTGGGACGCGCCGACGGACGCGCTGACCGAGGTGGGCTAGGGCGAGGGCCCCCCGCCAGGCGGCGGCTGTGCCTATTCCGTTTGATGGATGGGGTTGCCCTGGTGCGCTCAGATGTAAGTGAGCGCTCACTCATGAGATGGCGAGCGTGCGTCTGCTTGAACCCGACCCCACCGCCCCGTCGATCCTTGCTGAGCCATTTTCGCAAGCGGCGCAGGCTGTCAAGGACGGCCCTTCGGGCCGCCGCTGCGCGGCGACCGAGCTTGCTCGGTCGTCCTTGACTGCCTGCGATCGCCTTGCGGTTTCCTCCAGCATGGATCGACGGGGAGGAATGACCGACCACCCTTTCCCCGGTTTCCCGGGGGAGGACCTCACTCCGGCGCGCCTCCATTAAGGGCGAGCCCTTGCGCGGCTCCGCCGGCGCGCCCATACTCCCGCCATCATCAACGCCAGCTTAAGGAGGGCGGTTTTCGTGGCCATTGTGTTCGCCCCTCGGGCCGGCGTGACCGGTCGGCTCACGCGCGCCTAGCCGCCGAGCGGACCTTCCGTCAGCCCTGATCGCTTCGCCGCTCCGGTTCGCGCCGGCGCGGCCGTGCTTTCGCCCGCCCCCTGCGCGGGCCTGACGGACAAGACCCTTGACCTCCTATACCCTTTTCGAGCTGGGCGTGCGCCCGGCCATGCTCGCCCATCTTAATCTCGACGCCGAAAGCCCCGACGATCTCGCCCGGGTCGCCGCGGTCCACCGCGACGCGCTGGAGGTGCTCACCCAGGCCGGGCCCGCCCGCCTGCGCCATGCGCCGTTCGACGATCCGCTGGACCGTCCCACGGTCGGCGATCTCATCCTTCTCGACCGCGCGCTGGAGCGTCCGGCGCGGGTCCTGCCGCGCTCCAGCCTGTTCAAGCGCAAGGCGGCCGGGATGGAGGCGAAGGTTCAGCTCATCGCCGCCAATATCGACACCGGTTTCATTGTCAGCTCGTGCGACGCCGATTTCAAACCGGCGCGGCTCGAGCGCTATCTCGCCATGGTGCGCGAGGCCGGCGCGGAGGCCGTGATCCTTCTGACCAAGGCCGATCTCGCCGATCCCGCGCCTTATCTGGGCGCGGTGCGCGCGATCGCAGGAGACGCGCTGGTGGAGGCGGTGAACGCGCTCGACGCGCACGACCTCGCCAGGCTCTCGCCCTGGACCGGGGCGGGGCAGACCGCGGCGCTGATCGGTTCGTCGGGCGTCGGCAAGACGACGCTCGTCAACACGCTCACCGGCGCGGGCGCGGTCACGGCGGGTATCCGGGAAGACGACGCCAAGGGCCGGCACACTACGCGCGGGCGTACGCTTCACCGCATGGAGGGCGGCGGTTGGCTCATCGACACGCCGGGCCTGCGCGAGCTGGCGCTGGCCGATGTGGAGGCGGGGCTCAAAGCGACCTTCGAGGACCTGGCCGAGCTTGAGACCCGGTGCCGGTTTTCAGATTGCGCCCATCTGGGCGAGCCCGGCTGCGCGGTAGCGGCGGCGCTGGAGGCGGGCGAGATCGATCCAGAGCGCTGGCGGCGCTTCGAAAAGCTCAAGCGCGAAGCCGCCCGCAATGACGCCACACTGAAGGAGCGCCGCGACGCCTACAAGGCGCAAGGCAAGCTCTACAAGCGGATTCAGAGCGAGCATCGAACCAAGAAAGGCGGATAGGGTCGGTTCGACGCGGGCCTCGATCGCGGAGGGGCCGGGGCTTGAACTGTACCGTCTGGACGGTTTACTCTTGCAAAACCGTCCAGACGGTATAGATGCAGTGCAGCATAGCCGAGCCCAGCGAGCCCCCATGGCCCTTCAATCCGACGACGCCAAGCCCAACACCGCCGACCTCATCCTCGATGCGGCCGAACGGGTGGTGGCGCGCGAGGGCGCGCGCAGGCTGACCATCGACGCGGTGGTCAAGGAGAGCGGCTTCTCCAAGGGCGGGGTGCTTTACAATTTCCCGTCCAAGCTGGACCTGATCAAGGGCATGGTCGCGCGCATGGTGGCGAGCTTCACCGTCCGCCATGAGGCGGCCATGCGCGAGGGCGAAGCAGAGGGAACCGGGCCGCTGAAGGCCATGGTCAACGCGCTCGTGTGTAAGGACGAGGCCATGGACCGCCAGGTCTCCATGGGCCTGCTCGCCGCGATCGCGGAAAATCCCGAGCTGATCGACCCGATCCGCGACGCCATCGCGGCCATGCGCGCCGATATTCTGGCCCACGCGCCCGATCCCGAACTCGCCAACATCGTGCTGCTCGCCGCCGACGGGCTGCATTTTTCCGACATTCTCGGCCTCGACATCCTGTCTGAAACGGAGCGTGCGGCCGTAGAAGCCCGCCTCCTCGCGTTGGTCACGGAACCCCGCTCATGAAATCGCTCACGCTCCTCCTCCCCGCCGCGGCGCTCCTCGTCGCCTGCTCCGCGCCGCCGCCGGAAGCCGAAGCCCCGGTGCGCGCCGCCCGCATCGAAATCGTCCGTCCGGCCGAAAGCGCCGCCGTGCGCGAGTTCGTCGGCCGCGTCGAAGCGCGCCTGACCACCGATCTCGCCCCGCAAGTGGGCGGCCGGCTCGCCGACTTCCCGGTGAGCGAGGGCGAAACCCTCCAGGAGGGCGCCCTGGTCGCGCGGCTTGAGACCCAGGATTTCGAGCGCGCCCTGCGCGAAGCGCGCGTGCAGCTGCAGCAGGCCCGGCAGAATCTTGAGCGTCAGCAGACCCTGCATGAGCGCGGCATCGCCTCGGACGCCGCCCTCGAGGATGCGCAGACCGCCTATGATCTGCGCGCGGTGGCGCTCGACAATGTGCGGCAGAATCTCGATTACGCCACCGTCACGGCGCCTTTTGAAGGGCTGGTCGCCCGGCGTCTGGTGGATAATTTCTCCACCGTGGCGGCCGGTCAGCCCATCGCCCGACTGCAGGACGTGTCCGAGCTGCGCGTTGCGATCCAGGTGCCCGAAACCGTGCTGGCGCTGGTGGACGAGACCGATCCGCGCGAGATGAGCGCCCGCTTCCCCTTTTTGCCCGACGAGACCTTACCGCTGGAGTTCCGCGAGCTGGTGGCCGAGCCGGACCAGGCGAGCCAGACCTACACCGCCCTGTTCGCCCTGCCGAACGACATTCCGGCCAATATCCTGCCGGGCATGACGGCCAATGTGCGCATCGTCATCGAGCCGGAGGCCGACGCCGATCTCGACGCGGTCCACGCGCCGGTGAGCGCGCTGTCGGCCGCGCCGGACGGCGGGTTCCTGGTCTTCGTCTACGACCCGGCGAGCGGCGAGGTCGCCTCGCGCCGTGTGGGCGTGGGACCGGTGACGGGAGACACCGTGCTCATCGAGACCGGCCTTGCGGCCGGCGAGCAGATCGTCACCGCCGGCGTCACGGCGCTCCATGACGGCATGCGCGTGCGCCCGCTTGAGCGCTCGCGCACCGCTTCGAGCCTGCGTTAGGAACCCAGCCCATGAGCGAGACCGAAACCGGCGCGCGCCGCGGCGCAGGCGTCAACCTTGCACGCGTATCCATCGAGAAGCCGGTGATCAGCTGGTTGATCATCCTCGCCTGTCTGATGGGCGGGCTGTGGGGCTTCGACACGGTGGGTCGGCTGGAGGATCCCGCCTTTACGATCAAGGAGGCGATCGTCTTCACCCCTTATCCCGGCGCATCGGCCGAGGAGGTGGAGGACGAGGTCACCGAACGTCTGGAGACCGCCATCCAGCAGATGAGCCAGCTCGACGAGCTGTTCTCCGAATCCGCGCCCGGCATCAGCGAAATCCGGGTGCGCGTGCGCGACGAGTACGACGGGTCGCAGCTGCCCCAGATCTGGGACGCTCTACGCAAACGGGTCGGTGATGCGCAGGCCTATCTGCCGCCCGGCGCCGGACCGTCCACCGTGTTCGACGATTTCGGCGATGTGTACGGCATCCTCTACGCGGTGGTCGCGCCGGGTTATTCCGACGCCGAAGTGCGCGACATCGCCGAGTACCTGCGCCGCGAGCTTCTGGTGGTGGAGGGCGTCTCCAAGGTCGAGACCGCCGGGGTCCCCGACGAGCGCATCTATATCGAGATCCCGCAGGAGAATCTCGCCCGGCTCGGCCTGCCCGTCGGGTCGGTGCTGGAGGCGCTGTCGACCGAGAACGCCGTGGTCGAGGCCGGGGAGACGCCGGCGGGCAATCGCCTGCTGCGCATCGACCTGCCTCAGCGCCTGGGCGGGGTGGACGCCATTGAGAACCTTCTGATCAACCCCAACGACGCGGGCGGCACGCTGCGCCTGTCCGACATCGCCACTGTGCGCCGCGCGCCGGTGGAGCGGGCCGATCAGTATATCTACCACAATAACGAGCCGGCCTTCACGGTGGGCGTGTCGGGTCTGGCCGACGCCAACATCGTCGATGTCGGCGCGGCGGTGGAGGCGCGCCTGGCGCTTCTGGAGGCCGAGCTTCCCGTCGGCGTGGAGCTGAAACCCATCTACGAGCAGCACGTGGTCGTGGACGAGTCCATCGACGGCTTCCTGGTGAATCTCGCCATGTCGCTGGCCATCGTCATCGGCGTGCTGTGCGTGTTCATGGGCTGGCGCGCGGGCGTCACCGTGGGCGCGGTCCTGCTTCTGACCATCGCGGGCACGCTGTTCTTCATGGCCGCCTTCGACATCACCATGCAGCGCATCTCGCTGGGCGCGCTGATCATCGCCATGGGCATGCTTGTGGACAACGCCATAGTGGTGACCGAAGGCATGCAGATCGCCGTGCAACGCGGCGAGCGTCGTCAGAAGGCCGCCGAGGACGCGGTGTCGTCCACGCAATGGCCGCTTCTGGGCGCCACGATCATCGGCATCATGGCCTTCTCCGGCATCGGCCTGTCGCCGGACTCCACCGGGGAATTCCTGTTCTCCTTGTTCGCCGTGATCGGCATCTCGCTCATGCTGAGCTGGGTGCTGGCGATCACCGTCGCGCCGATGATCGCCTATCATCTGTTCAAATCGGAGAAGGGGACGGCGACCAATCCCTATGGCGGGCCGATCTATTCGGCCTATCGCGGCATGCTCACCGCCAGCCTGAAGGCGCGCTGGCTGACCGTGGCGGTGCTGATCGCGATCACGGTGACGAGCTATTGGGGCTTCGGCTTCGTGAAGAACAGCTTCTTCCCGAACTCCAACACGCCGATGTTCTATGTGAACATCTCCGAGCCCCAGGGCGCGGACATTCTGGAGACCGACCGCACGGTGCGCGACATCGCCCGCTTCGCCGCGGCCCAGCCCGAAGCGGTGAATGTGGACGCCTTCGTGGGCCGCGGGGCGACGCGCTTCATGCTCACCTACACTTCAGAGCAACCCAACGCCGCCTACGGCCAGCTGGTGGTGCGCACCGACACGATCGAGGAGATCCCCGCCCTCGCCGCGCGCATCGTGAACTACGCCCGCGAGACCCATCCCGACATCGATGTGCGTTCCGAACGCATCGTCTTCGGCCCGCCCGCCGGCGCGCAGCTGGAGGCCCGCTTCCAGGGGCCCGACGCCGACGTGCTGCGCGCGCTGGGCGAAGCGGCCATGGCCGAGCTTCGCGCCAACGGCGATGTCGAGGATCTGCGCATCGACTGGCGCAATCGCGAACTGGCGCTGGAGCCGCGCCTGATCGAGGCGCGCGCCCGCTCCATCGGGCTCACCCGCGCCGATATCGGCGAGGCCTTGCGCTTCGCCACCGAAGGTCAGCAGGTGGGCGTCTACCGCGAGGGCGAGGATCTGATCCCGATCATCGCGCGCGCGCCCGAGGACGAACGCGTGCAGCCGGAAAACCTGTCCGACCGTCTCATCTGGAGCCCGGCGCAGAACGCCTACATCCCCATGAGCCAGGTGGTGGACGGGTTCGAACTGACCGCCCAGGACACGCTGATCCAGCGCAGGAACCGGATCCGCACCCTCACCGTCCAGGCCAATCCGCAGCCCGGTGAGACCGCGGCCGAAGCCTTCGAGCGCTTCTCCGCCATCGTCTCCGAGATCGAGCGGCCGCGCGGCTATACGCTGGAATGGGGCGGCGAGCATGAAGCCAACATCCAGGCCAATGAGAGCCTGGGCGGGGTGCTGCCCTTCTCCTTCATCGTCATGGTGGTGACCTCGATCCTCCTGTTCCAGACGGTGCGCCAGCCGCTGATCATCTGGCTGGTGGTGCCCATGAGCCTGATCGGGGTGACGGCGGGCCTGCTGATCACCAATGTCGCCTTCAGCTTCACCGCGCTTCTGGGCCTGTTGTCGCTGTCGGGCATGCTGATCAAGAACGCCATCGTGCTCGTCGATGAACTCGATCAGCGCATCAGGCGCGGCGACGACCGGTTCGAAGCGGTGCGCGAAGGCTCGGTCTCGCGCCTCAGGCCCGTCATGCTGGCCGCTGGCACGACCATCCTCGGCATGACGCCGCTGATCTTCGACGCCTTCTTCCAGGGCATGGCGGTGACGATCATTTCCGGCCTCGCCTTCGCCACGGTCCTCACCCTGATCGCGACGCCGGTGATCTACGCCCTGTTCTTCAAGGTGACAGCGGCGCGCGCGCCGTCGACCTAGAGCCTCGCGCCGCGCTATAGACCTGCCCCATGACCCGAACTCGCGTGAAGATCTGCGGCCTGAACGACGCCGCCGCCGTGGACGCGGCGGTGGCGGCGGGCGCGGCGTATCTGGGCTTCATCCTGTTTCCCAAGAGCCCGCGCCATGTCACGCCCGCCGAGGCCGGCGCGCTGAGCCGCCGCAAGGGCGCGGCGAAATCGGTGGCGGTCCTGGTGGATCCGGACGACGCGCTGCTCGCCGACGTGCTGGTGAAGATGCGCCCCGACATCATCCAGCTGCACGGCCAGGAGAGCGCGCCGCGTTGCCATGACGCCCGCCAGTACGCCGAACACGGCGTGTGGAAGGCGCTGGGGGTGAGCACGCCTGCCGATCTGGACAAAGCCGCGCCCTATCAGGGCCGGGTCGACGGCTTCGTGTTCGACGCCAAGCCGCCGAAAGGCGCCGACCGGCCGGGCGGCCTGGGTGAGGCGTGGGACTATTCCCTTCTCAAGGGGTTCGAGGCGCGCGCGCCCTGGCTGCTGGCCGGCGGATTGACCGTGGAGAGCGTCGCCAAGGCGATCGCGCAATCAGGCGCGGCCGGCGTCGACGTGGTGTCGGGGACGGAAAGCGCGCCGGGGGTCAAGGACCCCGAAAAAATCAGAGCCTTCATTGCTGCGGCGCGCGGGGAAGGCGCGCTTGCGCCGTGAAAGGTTTGGGGCTTACTTGCTTTGAACCATATCTGGATTCCTGGGCCGCCGAAGGCGTGACCCGGGAATTCGGGCCGGTGCGGCGCAAGTTCTGAAACAGGTCCCGGCTCTTCGCCCCGCGTTGCGGGGCTCGGCCGGGAATTCAAGATCCGAAGGCGAGCATGACCAACCCCAACGCCTATTCCCAGCAGCCCGACGCCGAAGGCCGGTTCGGCCAGTTCGGCGGGCGCTATGTGGCCGAAACCCTGATGCCGAACATCCTGGCGCTGGAGAAGGCTTACGCTCAGTATAAGGACGATCCAGACTTCATCGCCGAGTTCGATGAATTCTCACGCGATTTCGTCGGCCGGCCGAGCCCGCTCTACTTCGCCGAGCGCCTGACCGAGGCCTTCGGCGGGGCGCAGATCTGGTTCAAGCGCGACGAGCTCAACCATACCGGCGCGCACAAGATCAATAATTGCCTCGGCCAGGTCCTGCTCGCCAAGCGCATGGGCAAGACGCGCATCATCGCCGAAACCGGCGCCGGCCAGCACGGCGTGGCGACGGCGACGGTGGCGGCGCGCTTCGGCCTTCCCTGCGAGGTCTTCATGGGCGCCACGGACGTGGAGCGCCAGAAGCCCAACGTCTTCCGCATGAAGCTTCTGGGCGCGAAGGTCCACGCCGTCACCTCCGGGCGCGGCACGCTGAAGGACGCCATGAACGAGGCGCTGCGCGACTGGGTCACCTATCCCGACGAGACCTTCTACGTCATCGGCACGGTGGCCGGTCCCCATCCCTATCCCATGATGGTGCGCGATTTTCAGTCCGTGATCGGACGCGAGGCGCGCGCCCAGATGCTGGAGCGGCTCGGCCGGCTTCCCGACGCCGCGGTCGCCTGCATCGGCGGCGGGTCCAACGCCATGGGCCTGTTCCACCCCTTCCTGGAAGACGAAAGCGTGCGCCTGATTGGGGTGGAAGCCGCCGGCAAGGGGCTCGACGGTCCCGACCACGCCGCCAGCCTCAATGGCGGGCGTCCCGGCATCCTGCACGGCAACAAGACCTATCTTCTGCAGGACGAAGACGGTCAGATCACCGAGGGCCATTCCATCTCCGCCGGCCTCGACTATCCCGGCATCGGCCCGGAACACGCCTTCCTCCACGATGTGGGCCGCGCCGAATACCGCGCCGCCACCGATGAAGAGGCGCTGGAGATGTTCCAGCTCTGCGCCAGACAAGAAGGCATCATCCCGGCCCTGGAACCCGCCCATGCGCTCGCGCGCGTGCGCGACCTCGCGAAGGAGCTGGGCCCGGACGGGGTGATCCTGATGAATATGTGCGGGCGCGGGGACAAGGACGTGTTCAGCGTGGCGGACGCGCTGGGGGTGGAGCTTTAGAATTGTAGCGAGTACGCTTGGCGCGTCTCCCACCCTATCGGGTGGATGATGCTGGGGGCTGGGGTGATGGTGCTCGCAATTTGGATTTTTATCGTCTTTGTGTACCTTAAGGTAGTAACGGAGCTATTTTACTACGACGGAATGAACGTGTTTGGCTGTGCGATCCTGGCCATATTCGTTGGGGGTGCAATTTTCCTTGCTGCTGGTGGGTACGCTGGAGAGTTCGGCAGATTCGTTGTGCGCTCTCGATATGAAGGGGCAAAGCCGGAGGAATTCCTAGCTCGCAGTCTCGTCGTATTAGTATCTGCCTTGGTGACAAGCTATGTGATTGGGCGGTTTATAATATTTGGTTTTGATGAGAACTTTCATGACGAAATCGTCCTTATCGAAACCAGCTGGCGTCGCTCGGAGCTGAATCTAGGTGGCTTGGGTTTTGTTTTCGTTTTCGGCGTGCCATTGATCGCCCACTGGCTAACAGTACTTTTTCCGGTTTTGGATGCCACTTCGCGCCGGACACACGGGGGGCCTGACGAGCGAAGTTAGTGGCTACTCTGCTCTGAGACTAGATTGCTCGACCCGTCCCGCTGCGCCAACTGTGGACGAAACAGGGCGGTCCGCCCGGCCAGCCGCGCAGAGAGGAGGCGCTTTCATGGGACGTACGGTCCGCGTCAGACTTGAAGACCTGCCGCCGATGTCCGAAGAGCGGCTGCGCGAGATCGAGGCGATCCGCGACGAAGACATAGACTTCTCCGACATCCCCGAACTTGATGAAGATTGGTTCGCTAAAGCCGAATGGCGTAATTTCAACGAACCGAAGAAACAACTCACCGTGCGCTTCAACGCCGACGTCATCGAATTTTTCAAGCAGGGCGGGCGCGGCTATCAGACACGCATGAACGCGGTGCTGCGCGCCTATATGAACGCGGTGAAGCGCGACGCGGGCTGAGCAGGCCCTGACGGGCGGGCGCTATTGAGGCGGGAGGCGGAAGCGAATGAGGGTTTGCGGCCACCACGGGAAACGAGGGCTGATCTCCTCATGAGCCAGCAACGAGGCCGGACTCTTAAAGCTTTATGTCCACGCGCGGAGTGGGGCCGCGTGGCGCGCCGGATCGGGACGGCGGGCGATTGTGCGCGCCTGGCCTTCATGGCGCTTGCGGGACTGCTCGCCTCGGCCTGTGGGACGTTGTCCTCCAGCTATACCGCGCGGTTCCCCGCCACGCCGGAGGGCGTGATCGCCGCGGCGCAGACGGCTGTGGACAGCGGACGCTCGTCGGTGACCCTGGTTTTCGCCACGCAAATGATCGACGGCGTCGAATATGGGCCCGATTGGGTGACCGGCACGCGGCTCAGCGACGACGGCTCCGGAATGTGTTTGACCGACGTTGAGGGCTGCACCCCCTGGGAGCGCATCCTGACCATCCATGTGAACGTCATACGCCCCGGATATCCGATGCTGAGCCGCGGACCGGACGCAGACCGCTGGTGGTTCTCGCCGGGTCCGGCCGACTATGAAGAGGCGCTCGCCTATTACGAAGCCCAGCGGGCCGTGCCCGGTCAGGGCGCGGCGTGGAGCGTCCGCGTACTGAAGTGGCGCGGCCGGGACGCCGAGCGCATGACGACGATCTCCGCCATCACCGAAGATCAGGTCTGCGGGCAGGTGAGCCCCCGGTTCGGGCCCGCCGACGAATACTGCTTCGGCTATGACGAGATCGCCGAGTTTCACGTGGTCGACGCCCGCCGGCGTGGACCGGCCGCGCTCGCCGATGCGGCGTCGGCGCCCCTTCGCGTCGTCGGGGCGGCGGCTCAGGTCTTGCTGCTCGGCGCATTGACGCAGCAATAATGCCAGGCCGGCTCGCGCAGCCTCGCGTTATTGCCAAGGGAATGTAGAGGAGATCGCCGCATGCGGCTCGTCACCGGCGCCGGATCAGCGGCCGTCGTGGCCGTTGTCCTCGGCGGATGCGCGGGGAATTTCGGGTACGGCAAGGTCCTCGAGCCCTTCCCTGTAACGCCGCAGGGCGTGGAGGAGGCGCTCGCCCTGGCCCGGGAGCAAGCCTGGCCGACGATCGTCATCCGGCGCGGTCTCACGGATGAGCGGTCGCTTCACGATCCGTTCCTCAACGAGGACGGCGCGCTGTGCTGGACGCCCAGCAACGCACCGGAACGGTGCTACGCACTGTCTGAAATCCGGCGGCTGTATGTGCAGACCTGGGGCTACAGCAACCGCGAAGCAATCGGGGACGCCGCGACGGCGGTGCTGCTTTCGCCGGCTTTGGCGGCGTACACGATCATTCGCGCCAACGAGGAGGCGGACCGGCGGCGCCGGCGCGCCGCGTACGAGGCGGAGCGGGCGGCGTTCGCGGCGCGGTTCGGCGGCGTCTTGCCGCAAGGCCTGTCCATCGTCGACGTTTGCAGGATCGGCCCGGTCGAGCCCGACCCTCCGGCGCCGGACGCCTGTCTGGTCTATTGGGCGGCCGAGCGCGAGCGCGTCTGGGCGGAGTATGTCGACAATCTGATCGAGGGCGGCTGGACGCGCGCCGCCGCGCTGGAGGGCCGGGCGCGGCTGTTCCGGACCGGTCCTGACGGCGCTCGGGAGGATTTGACGATCGAGCGTCTGACGGGCGAGCCGGACCCGACCTTGATCAATCCTTCGGAGATCATGGTGCTTCGATTATCACGCGATTGAGCCTCGCCGCACCGAGCCGCTGGCGCGCGCCGCGAGGCTTCGCTAAGACACGCCCATGACACGCCTCTCTCCCACCTTCGCGCGCCTGGCGCAGGACGACACCGCCGGTTTCGTGGCTTATGTCATGGCCGGTGATCCCGATGCGGATACGACGCTGAAGATGATGCGCGGCCTCGCCGAAAAAGGCGCGGACGTGATCGAGCTGGGCGTGCCGTTCACCGATCCCATGGCCGACGGGCCCACCATTCAGCGCGCCGCGATCCGGGCGCTGGAGGGCGGGATGACGCTCGCCGGGACGCTCGACATCGTGAAGCACTTCCGCGAGACCAATGACGAAACGCCCGTCGTGCTGATGGGCTACGCCAACCCGTTCTTTTCGCGCGGCTATGTCCAGACCGCCGAAGCCATGGCCGAGGCCGGGGCGGACGGGGTGATCTGCGTCGACATCCCGCCCGAGGAGGACGCCGAGTTCCGCACCGCGCTTCACGAGAACGGCCTCGCCTTCGTGCGCCTGGCTGCGCCCACGACGTCGGACGCGCGCCTGCCGCAAGTGGTCACCCATGCTTCGGGTTTCGTGTACTATGTCTCGACCACCGGGGTGACGGGCGCGGGCTCGGGCGCGACCGGGGATATAGAGGCGGCGGTGGCGCGGGTGCGCAAGGCGTCGGGCCTGCCGGTGGCGGTGGGGTTCGGGGTGAAGACGCCCGAGCGCGCCGCTGAGATCGCCCGGGTCGCCGACGCGGTCGTGGTGGGCTCTGCGATCGTGGAGGCGCTGAACACGCGCGGCGCCGAAGAGGCCTTGAGCCTGGCGGGCGCTTTGGCGCAAGCTGCCCATGACGCGCGCCGCTGAACGAAAGAGATCTAGATGAGCTGGCTTCAACGCATCACCCCGCCCGGCGTGCAGCGCATGTTCGACAAGCGCGACACCCCGGAGAATCTCTGGGTGAAATGCCCGGTCTCCGGCGAGATGGTCTTCAACAAGGACCTGGAAGCGGGGATGTACGTGACGCCGGCCGGCCATCACATGCGCATCGGCCCGGACCTGCGCTTCAAATACACGTTCGACGGCGCCTGGAAGGAGATCGCGATCCCCGAAGTGGCGCGCGATCCGCTGAAATTCCGCGACGACAAGCCCTACACCAACCGGCTCACCGCCGCGCGCAAGAAGACCGGGCGCGAGGACGCCATGGCCATCGGGCTCGGCGAGATCAAAGGGCTGAAGACCACCGTGCTGGTTCAGGACTTCGCCTTCATGGGCGGCTCTCTGGGCATGGGCGCGGGCGAGGGCTTCATCAAGGCGTGCGAAACCGCGGTCGAGAACCACACGCCAATGGTGTGCTTCACCGCGGCCGGCGGCGCGCGCATGCAGGAAGGCGCCTTGTCGCTGATGCAGATGCCGCGCACCACGCTGGGCGTGGAGATGCTGCGCGATGCGGGCCTGCCCTACATCGTCGTCTTGTGCGACCCCACCACGGGCGGGGTGACGGCGAGCTACGCCATGCTGGGCGACGTGCATCTGGCCGAGCCGGGCGCGCTGATCGGGTTCGCCGGCCCGCGCGTGATCGAGCAGACGATCCGCGAAAAACTGCCCGAAGGCTTCCAGCGCTCCGAATACCTTCAGGAGAAGGGAATGGTCGACAAGGTCGTCCATCGCAAGGATCTGCCGAAGACCCTGGGCGCCATTCTGCGCGTGCTGATGAAGCGCCAGAGTTACAAGAGCGGCGCGCCGGCGACGGTCGAGGCGGGAGAGGCCAAGGCCTGAGACGTGCGGCTTGGTCCTGCGTCCTTTCCAGGCTTGAGAGACACGCCATGCCCGCCGCCCCTGAAACCATAGACGCCGCGCTGGCGCGGCTGGCGCGTCACCACCCGAAGAAGATCGATCTGTCGCTGGATCGCATCGAGCGGCTGCTGGACGCGCTCGGCCGCCCGCAGGACCGGCTGCCGCCGGTGATCCACGTGGCCGGCACAAACGGCAAGGGCTCTACGGCGGCCTTCCTGAAAGCCATCGCGGAAGCGGCCGGCGAGCGGGTCCATGTCTACACCTCGCCGCATCTGGTGCGGTTCAACGAGCGCATCGTGCTCGCCGGCGAGATCGTCGACGACGCCCGCCTGCAAGCCGCCTTCGACCGGGTGGAGTCGGCCAATGGCGATCAGCCCATCACCTTCTTCGAGGCGACCACGGCGGCGGCCTTCCTCCTGTTCGCCGAAACGCCGGCCGATCGGCTGATCCTGGAGGTGGGGCTCGGCGGGCGCGTGGACGCCACCAACGTGATCACGCCTCAGGTGAGCGTCATCACGCCGGTCAGCCTCGATCATCAGGCGTTCCTCGGCGACAGCGTCGAACTCATCGCTGCGGAGAAGGCGGGAATCGCCAAGTCCGGCGTACCCCTGATCGTCGGCCCGCAAACCGACGGGGCCCATGAGGTGATCGCCGACATCGCCCGGCGCGTGGGCGCGCCGGTGAAGGTCTGGGGCGAGCATTTCAGCGCCCATCCCGAACATGGCCGCATGGTCTATGAGGAGGAGAGCCTGTTGTGGGACCTGCCCGCCCCGTCGCTGGCCGGCGCCCATCAGATCGTCAATGCGGGCGTGGCCTGCGCTGCGGCGCGGGTGTGCGGCTATGACCAGGCCGCGGCCCGCAAGGGCGTCGCCTCGGCGCGCTGGCCCGCGCGTCTGCAGCGCCTGACCGCCGGCCCGCTGGCCGAAATCGCCCTGGCGCGCGGCGCGGAGCTCTGGCTCGACGGCGGCCACAACGCCTCCGCCGCCGAGGTGCTGGCGGCCGGGCTCGGTCAGATGGACGGGGCGAGCGAACGGCCGCTGGTGCTGATCAGCGCGTTCTCGGTGAACAAGGACGCGGCGGCGTATTTCGAATATTTCTCCGGGCTCGCGGCGCGCGTGGTCGCAATCAGTTTCGCCGGCGGACGCGAGGGGGCGCAGAGCGCGCAATCGGTCGCCGACGCGGCGCGCGCCGCCCAGATCCCCGCCCAGACCGCGGCAGGCCTGCGCGAAGCGGTCCATGACGCGCTGGAGGATTACGACCAGCCGCGCCTGGTCATCTGCGGCTCGCTCTATCTGGCGGGGGAGGTGCTCGCCATGGGGACGGGAGAAGCGGTCCAGACCACGCCGGGGTAGGCGCGAGACCGATCTACATCGCTGCGGCGGCGTCCGCGCCCGGGTCGGCGAAGCGTTCCAGATCGGCCAGCGGCATGGGACGGCCGAACAGATAGCCCTGGGCCAGCGTCGCGCCGAGATCGGCGAGCGCCTTGTACTGCTCGGTGGTCTCCACGCCTTCCGCGACCGTCTTCAGATTCAACGCGCTGGCCATGGCGAGAATGGTCTCCACCACGATGCGCGCATGCTCGTCCTTGCCCATGTCGCGCACGAAGCTCTGGTCGATCTTGAACACGTCGAAGGGCATGCGCGTGAGATAGCTGAGCGAGGAATGACCGGTGCCGAAATCGTCGATGGCGAAGGTCACGCCGATCTCGCGCAGCGGCTCGATCTGCTTGATGACGCGCTCGGGATCGCGCATCGCCGTGCTTTCGGTGAGCTCCAGCTCCAGCATTTCCGGCGGCAGACCGGAATCCTGCAGCGCCTCCAGAACGGTCTGGGCGAAGGTCTCGTCTTCGAACTGCATGGCCGAGACGTTGACCGCCATGGGCACGGCGATCCCGCGATCGAGCAGAGCCTTGGCTTCGCGGCAGGCGCGGCGCATGACCCAGTCGCCGATCTCGCCGATCAGCCCGCATTCCTCGGCCGCCTGAATGAAGGCGCCCGGCGACAACAGCCCGGCGGTGGGGTGCTGCCAGCGCACCAGCGCCTCGGCGCCGGCGATGGCGCCGTCGCCCATGCGCACCTTGGGCTGATAATAGACCACCAGCTGGTCCTCGCGCACCGCCTCGCGCAATTCGTTCTCCAGCACCAGGCGCTCGAAGGCGCTCTGGTTCATGGAGGATTCGAAGAACTCGCAGGTGTTGCCGCCGGTCCGCTTGGCCGCGGCCATGGCGAGGTCGGCGTGGCGCAGCAGGGTTTCGGGATCTCCGCCGTCGCGCGGGAAGCAGGCGACGCCCACCGACACGCCGAGAAACACCTGATGGCCGGACACCTCGAACGGGCGGCGGACCGCGTCGATGATGCGGCGGGCCAGGCGCGCGGCGTCGGCCGGATCGCGCAGGCGCGGCATCATCACCGTGAATTCGTCTCCGCCCAGGCGCGCCACCATGGAGGGACCGGCGCCGAGATCGCCGTTGGCGAGATCCCAGCCGCGCGCGGCTTCCCTGAGACGACGTCCGACGGCTTCCAGGAGCCGGTCGCCCTCTCCAATGCCGAGGGAGTCGTTGACGCGCTTGAACCGGTCGAGATCAAGGAACAGCACCGCGCCTTCAAAGCCCTGATCGGCGGCCTCGCGGCTGACGCGCTCGACCTCCTTGCGGAAGCGCTCGCGATTGGGCAGCTCGGTGACCATGTCCACATAGGCGAGGCGATGCACCCGCTTCATGCTGGCTTCGAGCCGCGCGAACATGCGGTTGAAGGCGTTGGCGAGCACTTCCAGCTCGTCGCCGGTGTTCACCTCGATGCGAAGATCCAGCTTGCGCGAACTGGCCAGGCGCGCGGCCTCGGTGAGCTTGCGGATGGGGCCGAGCGACTGGCGGACCATCAGCGCGACCAGGGGCAGGAACAACACGAGCGCAGCCAGAGCCACAAGCACCTGACGGCCGATGATCTCGCCGGCCGGACGCGCCACGGCGGTCACCGGGACGGTCACCACCACCGCGCCGACCAGGCGGCCGTCCTGGAACGCCGGCTCGGCGACCCGGATGATCCCGCCCTCGGTTTCGATGCGGGTGTCCACCGCGCCCAGCGCGGATTGGATGAGATGGTCGGCGGCGCGCTCGCCGGCCGTGTAGCCGGTCTCGCCGTTCACCGCGAGCACGCGGCGATTGACGTCGGCCACATAGACCGAGCCTACGTCGGAGCGCTCGGAGAAGGCGGCCAGCAGCCGCACCAGGGCGCGGGCGTCCTGCTCCGCCACGGCGCTGGCGGAGTTGCCTGCGAACAGCTCGGTGATCAATTCGGCGTGGGTGAGGCCGGCCTCGAAATTCTCGGCCCGTTTCAGTTGGAACTCGATCGTCATGAGTACGGCCACGGCCGCGATCAGCATCACCGCGCATAACAGGGTGAACTTCATCACGAGCGAGCGCATCACTCGAGCGAATGCGTGACGGATCGGCGCCATCGTGCCCCCGGCGTTCCTCATGTGCGCGCCTCAGGTGAGGGGCGCAAGGACCGGAAGTATTTCGCGATAGCCTGAAAATACGGTTAAGGCAGAGGCGCGGCCTTTCGAAGCGCTTGTATCGACGCGGGGAACGGCGTTCTTCCACAGGCGGCGCGCCGCGGCGGCCGCCTGTGGAGGACGGCTCGCTACTCGGCCGGCGGGACGCGCAGGCCGGCCTGCTCGATCAGCCCGTGCAGGCGGACATTGGGCCGGGCGCCCATATGGGAGATGATCTCCCCGGCCGCGATGACGCCCATGCGTCCGCAGGTCTCCAGATCGGCGCCGCGCGCATAGCCGGTCAGGAAGCCGGCCGCGAACAGATCGCCCGCGCCGGTGGTGTCGACGACCTTCTCCACCGCCTCGGCCGGAACGCGTGCTTCGTCCTCGCCGGACACGATGATGGCGCCCTTCTCCGATCGGGTGACCGCGGCGACCTTCACTTCTGCGCGCGCCTGCTTCACCGCCGCGTCGAAATCGTCGGTCTCGTAGAGCGACTTGATCTCCGCCTCATTGGCGAACAGCACGTCGATATGGTGCTTCACCAGATCGCGGAAGCTTTCCCGGTGGCGCTCCACGCAGAACACGTCCGACAGGGTCAGGGCGACCTCGCGGCCGTGGGTCTTCGCCAGCTCCGAAGCGCGACGGAAGGCGGTCTTCGCCTCCTCGCGGTCGAACAGATAACCTTCCAGGAACACGACCTTGGCGGCCTTCACCAGCGCCTCGTCGATATCCTCGGAATTCATCATGGTGGACGCGCCCAGGAAGGTGTTCATCGCCCGGCGCGCGTCGGGCGGCACCGCGATCAGGCAGCGGGCGGTGGCCGGGCCGTCCTTCAGCGGCGCGGTGTCGTACTCCACGCCCGCGGCGCGCAGATCGTGGGCGAACACCTCGCCGAGCTGATCGTCGGCCACCTTGCCGATATAGGCGCCGCGTCCGCCAAGGCTGGCGACGCCCGCCAACGTGTTCGCCGCCGAGCCGCCTGAAATCTCCTGGCCGGGCGGGAAAGCCTTGTAGAGCGCCTTCGCGCGCTCTTCGTCGATCAGCAGCATGGCGTCCTTGGCGAGCTCATGTTTTTCGATGAAGGCGTCGTCCACGCTGGCGAGCACGTCGACGATGGCGTTGCCGACGCCCAGGACGTCATAGCGGATATCGGTCATGGAAGATCCGGTTCTCGATGGCTGCGGGGCAAGAGGTTCGCGCTTCGCTTAAAGCCTCCCTGCGCGAACCTCAAGGCTGGCGCCCGCGCACAAGGCGCGCTAAGCGGCCCGGCGAAGGATCCGACCGGAGCGCCTATGACCCGATTCTGCTTTCTCACCTCGGCCGACATGATGAAGGACCGCCCCGGCGCGCGGGAGGACTGGATCGAGTACGAGCTGGAGTTCGGCGCCCTGTCGAAGGCGTGCGCCGACGCCGGGATCGAGCTGGTCTCGCAGATCTGGGATCAGGATTTCGATCCGCAGGGCTTTTCCGGCTTCATGATCGGCACGGTGTGGGATTACCCCCCGAAGCTGCAAACCTTCCTCTCCATGCTGGACCGGCTTCACACGCACGCGCCGGTGTTCAATCCGCCCCATCTCGTGCGCTGGAATATCGAGAAGACCTATCTGCGCGATCTCGCCAACGCCGGCGCGCCCTCCATCGCCACGCTCTGGGCCGACCGGGCCGATGCGGCGACCATCGAGGGCGCGTTCGCGGCGCTCGGCGCGGACAGGATCGTGGTCAAGCCGCTGGTGGGCGGCGGCGCCTGGCGCCAGGCGCTGATCGAAAAGGGCGCGCCGGTTCCGCCCGCCCATGAGCTGCCGCCGGCGGCCTGCCTCATCCAGCCCTTCCTGCCGAGCGTGCCGGAGGAGGGTGAGTACAGCTTCGTCTTTTTCGGCGGCGAATTCTCGCATGCGCTGCAGAAGCTGCCGAAGGCCGGCGACTACCGCGTCCAGTCCTTGTTCGGGGCGCGCGAGATCGTCCACACGCCGCGCGCGGGCGAGCTGGATCTGTGCCGCCAGGTGCTCAAGGCGGCCGCCGCGATCACCGGCGAGGACGACCTCCTTTACGCCCGCGTCGACATGGTCCGCGGCCTCGACGGCAAGCTGGCCGTCATGGAGCTGGAGGTGATCGAGCCGTATCTTTATCCCGAGCAGGGCCCGGACATGGGCGCGGTGTTCGCCAAGGCGCTGAAGACGAGGCTGGGGATTTAGGGCGCGGGGACGCCCAGGATGAATGAATCCACCTCGCGGCGCACCATGTTTATGCGTTCCATCGACACCGCATGCTGCGTTCAGACCATGGCCAAGCCCTAACTGAGTGAGCGCTCACTCAATTCGCGCGCCCCGCTTCTCCGTCACGGCGACCCCATCGCCCCGTCGATCCTTGCTGAGCGATTTTCGCAAGCGTCGCAGGCTGTCAAGGACGCCCGGGCTTCGCCCGGTCGCCGCGGGGCGGCGGGCCGAAGGCCCGTCCTTGACAGGCTCCGATCGCCTTGCGGTTTCCTCCAGCATGGAGCGATGGGGAGGAGTGACCAACGCTGAAAGAGCGTTGGAAGGCGTTGGCGCGCGCTTTTAAACCCGCGCCACCAGCCCTTCACACCCCTTCTCGATCAGATTCAGCGCGTGTTCGAAGGCCTCGGCCTCTCCGTAATACGGGTCGGGCACGTCCTTGCCGGCGAGGCCGATCGACCAGTCCATGAGGCGCGACATGGGCTTTTCCGGCAGGTGCAGGGCGGAGCGGCGGGCCTGCAGCCATTTCAGATGCCCGGAATCCAGCGCCACGATGTAGTTGAAACGGGTGAAGTCCGCGTCCTCCACCGCCCGCGCGACGACGCCGGAGAGATCATAGCCGCGCGCCTCGCCCGCTGCGACGGCGCGGGGGTCGGGGGTTTCGCCGGCGTGCCAGTCGCCGGTGCCGGCGCTGTCGAACTCGAGCGCCTTGCCGCGCCCCTCCGCCATCTTGCGCGCCACGGCTTCGGCCAGCGGCGAGCGGCAGATGTTTCCCGTGCATACGAACAGGATGGAGAGGGTGCGGCGAGTCATGAAACAGCCCCCGAAGTGCGTCAGGACAAGACCCTGACGCGCTTCGGATGAACGCCGCTTTAAGCGTGCTGGTTAATGCGCGGTTTACGCCTTCGGCCCGGCGATGCGCGCCGGAGCCGCGGCGAATTGCGGGGCGATCTTCAGATCGCGCGCCCAGCGCAGCTTTTCGAACACCAGCAAGGTGGTGCCGTTATAATCCACCAGACGGTTGATCAGCCCGCGCCGCGGCAGGTGCAGGGCGCTGGACGGCTCGTCATGGTGATGGTCGTGAAAGGCTTCTCCGCCGGTGAGCAGGGCGAGGAGATAGTCCGCCCAGGCCGGGGTCTTCAAATGGCCGAACACGTTCACGCCCAGGATCGTGGCGTGAAATTGCACCCCGCGCGCCGTAACCGCGGCCGCATGCAGGATGAAGGTCAGAAGGATCGAACCGCCGAGCGCCGCGACGGCGATATAGATCGCCGCCGGGATCACCAGGTGAACCAGGACCGCCAGCTTGCCGTGATGCTTGTCGATGGCGCGCACGGCCGGATTCTCGCGCAGCCACATGGCGAGCGGGCGCTGCATGTCGTTATCGTCGCGCCAGAGCAGCCACCCCATCCAGGCCCAGAGCTTGCCCTCGCCGGGATTGTGCGGGTCGCCGGGCCGGTCGGAGAGGCGATGGTGCTGGGAGTGATAGTTCACCCAGTCCTTCAGCTTGCCCTGCATGGCGATGACGCAGTTGACCGCGGTGATCAGCTGGGCCGGCCAGTGCAGCTCGCCGGCCTTGTGGTGCCAGACGCGGTGCAGCACGCCGATGCCCATATTGCAGATCACCAGGGTGACCGCGCCCACGGCGAGCGCCAGCGGGGCGTACCACCAGGCCAGGGTCAGGCTGTCGAGCGCGAGGCCCAAAGTGAAGGCGATGATCAGCCCGAACACGCCGAGCGCGGGATAGATGATGGCGGCGAAGACGCTGGACCAGTCCAGGTTCTTCCAGCTTTTCGGAATCGCGAGGGACCGCGGAAGCGGAGCAGCTTTCATAAAGGCCTCATACCGTCTCAAACTTCGCGCCGAGCCTCGCCCGGCGCGCCTTCCCCAAAGGTAAACGCAAGCATCGCACAGCCGGGCTGCAATCGGGATCGTGACCAAGCGACGCATTCGCACATGGCCCCCGGCTCGACGCAGGCGCGCCTGTGGGCTATTGCGGAGCCAAGGAGATAGCCGCACGGTGCGGCGCAATTGCGATCAAAGGGAGGCGCTGCGTGGCCGATTCTCAATTTCCCGCCGGCGAGCTGATGAAGGGCAAGCGCGGGCTCGTCATGGGTGTCGCGAACAAGAACTCCATCGCCTGGGGCATCGCCCAGCAGCTCGCCGCCCAGGGCGCGGAGCTGGCCTTCTCCTATCAGGACGAAGCGCTCGAGAAACGCGTCCGCCCCCTGGTGGAGAGCCTGCCCTGCGAGCCCTTCATGGTCACCGCCGACGTCACCGACGACGCCAGCATGGACGCCTGCTTTGAGACCCTGAAGGACAAATGGGGCCGGCTCGATTTCCTGGTCCACGCCATCGCGTTTGCAGGCAAGGAGGAGCTGCAGGGCAGCTTCACCCACAACACCACGCGCGAAGGCTTCAAGCGCGCCATGGACGTCTCCGCTTTCTCCTTCGTGGACGCCGCGCGCCGGGCAAGCGCACTGATGCCGAGCAAGGAAGAGGGCGGCGGGACCATGGTCTCCATGACCTATCTCGGCTCCGAGCGGGTGGTGCCGAACTATAATGTCATGGGTGTCGCCAAGGCCGCGCTGGAGGCCTCCACCCGCTATATCGCGCGCGATCTGGGCCCGCTGGGCATCCGGGTGAACGCCATCTCCGCCGGGCCCATGCGCACGCTCGCCATGGCCGGCATCTCCGGCGGGCGCACGCTGATGAAGACCGGCAAGGACTGGTCGATGCTGAAAGAGGACACCACCATGGAGGGCGTCGCCGGCGCCGCGCTCTACCTCATCTCCGATCTCGGCAAGTCCTGCACCGGCGAGGTGCTCCACGTGGACGCCGGCTTTCACGCCGTCGCGGTGCCGGACATCGAGGAATAGTCCGAAGGCCTGGAATTGGTGTCGCAATTCCCCCCGAAGCGCCGCTTCGGGGGGTTTTCATGTCTGATGAGCGACTGCAATTTAAAAGAAAAATGAACTGGATAGAAGATTTCTTCCGCGCATTTCTAAATTTAGGTTGTGGCGTCGGGTCATTTGTATAACCTCTAGTTGCCGCCGTGGCGGCCACGAATAGGGAGGAAACTGATGACTCTTTTCATGCTGAATCACCATGACAGCAGCCGGGCTGCGATCCGTGATCTCGCTCCGGCTGAGTTGGACGCCATCGCCGGCGGCCACCCCGGCTTCACCCCGGGCGGTTGCGACCAGACGACGTGCGAGACGATGACGGTCACCCCCAACGGGGATGGCGGGGACATCTCCACCGACTGCGACGCCGGCTGACAGTGCGGCTCTCACCGCAAGCGTAAAGGTCCAGCCCGGCGGCTTCGGCCGCCGGGCCCGGCCTTGCGCCGCAGATGACCACAGAAAGTCCCCACATTCTTGCATAGGGCGAGCCGACGAGTTAGGTTCGCCTTGGAGGAGAACATGGCCCTGTTTATGCTCACCCGTCACAATCTTGATCGAGCCAGGACGCGCAGCCTGCTCGATGAAGAAATCGAGGCCGCTTACGGAGGGACCGGTGACGCCCCTCCAACGTTCAATCCGGGCGACTGCGACAGCACCATGTGCGACTGCACGATCATCACGCCCGGCGGGGACGGCGAGCCGATGATGGATTGCGACGGTGGCTGACGATCTCGCCTCCCTTGCGGCGGAGACCGGCGCGAAGCAGGAGCGTCCGCGCTCGGCGGGCCGAGATCTGGTCGTACTGGGGCAGGCCCGTGACCCGCAGATCGGCGCCGTCCTCGACCGGTTGTGCCAACGCGGCGTGCAGGCTCACATTCTGGACTATTACGCGCCCGACCCCTTCGTCCTTGACTTCACCCGACCGGGCCGGCCGCGGATCCGCATCGGCGACACGGAGCTGAATTCCGAACTCCTGGTCTGGGACCGCTCGAAATTCTTCGCGAACACGGCCTATTATTTCGATGATGTCGCCCCTGGCGAGACTGAATATGAGACACGGCGGCGCCATCAATTGCAGGAGGTTGAGTGGCGCGGCGCGTACCAGCTTCTCGTCACGCTGCCGCATGTGGCGTTTCTGAACCATCCCGTTCAACGCAACGCCATGCTCAAACCGGTCCAGCAGATGGTCGCGCAGGAGCTGGGGTTGGCGACGCCGCCCAGCGTCGTCACCAACGAAAAGGGCGCGGTCGAGGCCTTCCTGAAAGCCTATCCGCGTGCGGTGCTCAAATCCCTGTCCGGGGGCCGCTTCGCGCGCCCTGGCGAGCCGGCGACGCGCACCGACATGCTGATGACCATGGCGGTGGAGGCTGAACAGGTCGACGCCGCCGAGCCGGACGCCTTTATCCGAGCGCCGCATTTCTTTCAGCAGAACATTCCCAAGGCTTACGAGGTGCGTCTCTTCGCCCATCGCGGCGCCGCTTACCCGTTCAAAGTCGATTCCCAGGCGGCTCGGTTCACCAGCACCGACTGGCGTCATGGCGCATCCGTACTGGATTGGAGCCCGTGCGCGGCGCCGCCCGGCGTTCTGGACGCGGTTCAGGCGTTCCTGGAGCGGTTCGAGCTGTTCTACGGGAGTTTCGATTTCATTGTGACACCCCAGGAGGAGTGGGTGTTCTTGGAGTGCAATCGCGACGGCCAGTGGGCCTGGCTCGACCGGATGGTCGACCACGCCCTATCGAACGGGCTGGCCGACGCGATCGCAGAGACCTGGTTCCAAACCGCATAAAATCGGGAGACCAACATCATGATAGCGATCGCCGCCGCTGGATTCTCAGTGCTTGCAATGGGGCAGCCGTCCGCAGGGACGCCGGCCTGGACTTCAATTCAGACCTGCCTGGAGCATCAAGCGTCGTGCGCGGAAGGCCGATGCGCGCCAAGTCTTGAGCGCGCGTGCCGCTACGACGCGCTGGACCGGCGCGCCGCCGCGGTGGTCCGCGCCGAGACCCGCACCCTCGCCGCCGCCGGGCGAGGTCGGGCCGCCTGCGCCGCAGAGTTCATGGGCCGGACTTACGCCGCCGCGCAGTCGATTGAGCGCGACGGGCCGCTGGAATTGAGCGAACCTTATGCACCTACGCCTGGCGCGGGCGAGCTGGACAGCCCTGTTGAGCAGGAATTGTTCTGGCGCGCCCAGCTTGACGAGCGTTTGAGCGGACGCGCCGGCGCGGACATGGGCGCCGGCGCCGGGAGCGCCTGCGCCCTGTCGCCGTTCGCCGACGTGGTGCAGCTGCGGGCGCAGAACCTGGCCTACGCCGAAAGCGTGGATGCGCTGGCGCTTGCGCGAGACGGCGAGCTCTCGCCCCCGGCCCTGTGGGGGGTGTGGTTCATCTATAATCACGCCGATTTGTGGCAGGACGAACAGGCGGAGGCGGCTGCACTCTTCGTCAGACTGGCCGAGGAGGGCGAGTTCGCGCCGGCGCTCGCCGGCGGCCTCCACCAACGCGTGGCCAATCACGCCCCGCTTTACACGGCCGAACAGCTGGACGGCGGCTGGCCGGACTGAAGCCGCGTCTTCCTTCCCGCCTTCAACCCCATGAGCGGGCGCAGGACGGGGATGCGGCGGGCGATCTCGAAGCCGGCGAAGGACCCGGCCACGGTGATGACGATGAGCAGGGCGAACTCGGTCCAGACGTCGAGCCCTAGGCGCGTCAGCGTGTAGCCGGCGGCCACGATGATCGTCTGGTGCAGGATGTAGACCGGGAAGATCGCCTCGGTGAGATAGCGCCGCACCGGGCCGTCGCCGGTGAGGAAACGCCGCGCCAGGCCCAGAAGGGTCAGAATCATTGTCCAGGCGTAGACGACGCGGGCGAAGCGGGCGGCCCAGAGCGCCGCCGGCTGCGTGATCGCCTCCCAGTTCAGCCAGATCGGCGTCAGCGCCGCGCCCAGCGCCAGGGTCAGGGCGAAGGCGTAAGGCAGGGTCCGGTCCACGCCGGACCAGAACGCTTCCGAGCGCGCCGCGAACACGCCGTAGACCAGGAAGGTGAGGGAAATTGCATGGTTGGCCCAGTCCTCCACCAGGTTATGCGTCGTTTCGAAATGGGGGACTAAAAAGACGCGATAGGCGAGGAACGGCAGGACCGGCAGGACGATCAGCGCGAGCGGCCCGATCCGGGCGCTGAAGAGCGCGCCCAGCCGCGCGCCGGGTCCTCGCCCGAAGCCTTTCAGAAGGCCCATGACCGGCGCCAGGATCAGCGCATAGACGAAGAGATAGACCACGTACCAGAGATGGTTCCAGGTGGGGACTTCGATGCCCGCGATCCGCCATTCGGTGAGATAGCGCGGCCAGAAGGCGAGAATCCCCGGCTCGATCTCGCGCATCTCCCTGAGCTGGAAATAGGTCTGAGGCATGACCACCACGATCATGCCGAACACGATGACGGGCAGGAGGCGAAGGGCCCGGTCGCCTGCAAAGCCGCGCGCGCCGAGCTTGTCATGGAGATAGGCGAACGCGACGCCGGAGATGAAGAACAGGAGCGAGAGCCGCCAGGGATTGAGGAGGCTCATCAACGGTTCCGCGCCCGGCCCGGCGTGCACGCTTTTCACGTGCCAGCCCCAGGGCACGTAGAACATGCCGACGTGATAGAAGACCAAGAGCGCGAAGGCGAGGATGCGCAGCCAGTCGAGATCGTGGCGGCGGGCAGGGGCGGCTTGGGACATGGCGGGCTCCGTGGTGAAGGCCCGCACTCATAGGCTGAAGTTCGCCGGCGCCGTGCGCAGTCTGTGACCGGCGCCGGGCGCGCGGGACGATCGGCTGATCCCAAGGGACGAGCGGCGGCCGGACGGGGACGAGCGGCGGCGCGAGCCGCTAGGCGTCGGCCCCGGCGCGCGGCATGATCACGCCATGAGCCCGCCGCCCACCCGATCCGTCGCCACGCCCGCGCTTGAACAGCGCGTGCTGCGCAACGCCTTTCTCTTCTACGCGCTGGTCTCCACCGGCTTCTGGCTGGTGAACGGCTTGTCCTTGGCCGAGGAATGGCGCCGGGCCGGCGACGCCGGCGGCTGGGTGCGCGCGCTCACCCTGGAAGGCACGAGCCATGTGATCATCCTGGCGCTGTTTTTCCCCGTCGCCTGGCTGGAGCGCCGCATACCGCCCACGCTGGGAAACTGGCGCACCGCCCTGCCCGCCCATTTCGTAGCGAGCGCCGTCTTTGCGGTCGTCCATGTGGGCGCGATGAATCTGGTGCGCGGCGCGCTCTGGCCGCTCCTGTTCGACCGGGCCTACACGGCGGGCGTCTGGACGGGCTTCATCTACGAGTACCGCAAGGATCTTCTGAGCTATGCGCTGATGCTCGCAGTACTGGCGCTGTTCCGGGCCCGCGAGGAGGCTGAGCAGCGCGCCGCCGCCGTCAGCGCCGATGCGCGGCGCGATCATGTGGTGACCTTGCGCTGCGGCGGGCGGGAGATCCGCCTGCCCGCCGATGAGATCGTCTCGGCGAGCGCGGCGGGCAATTACGCGGAGGTGGCCACACGGAACGGCGCGCATCTGGCGCGCACGACGCTGGCCGAGCTTGAGCGCCTGTTGACGGAGGCCGGCGCCGATCCCGTGCGCGTTCACCGCTCCCACCTGGTGGCGCGGGGCGCGGTGCGTGAGGTGGTTCCAGCCGGCGGCGGCGACGCCGAAGCGGTGCTGTTGGGCGGGGCCCGCCTGCCGGTGAGCCGACGCTACCGGGACCGGCTTTCAGGTTGAAACCTGAACGGATTCAACGAGCAAAACTTTATTTTTTTATCACAAAGACCGCGCTAGAGATGCGCGCATCGGAGCGAGGCGCGGCTGCTTCGCGGGGCTATACTGGGGACATTCATGAAACTCGCCGTACTTTCCGGCGCGAGCCTTCTGGCGCTCGCAGCCGCCGCACCTGCGCTCGCCGATCCGGACGAGGCGCGCATCGAAGCGCTGGAAGCGCGCGTCGAGCAGCTTGAAGAGACCAATCGCCGGCTACTCGAATTCCTTGAGGCGCAGGGCCTGACGCCCGTCGGCGAGACGGCCGCCGCGCCGGCCCATGGGCCGATGCACCATCCGCATCAGGCCCGCGAGGCGCACGGCGAGCCGCATGTCATGGCCCAGGCCGAGCCCCATGGGGACTTGGTCGCGCGCACCGGCGAGCCGGCCGGTCACGGCGCGCACCACGCCGAGCATCGCGCGCAGATGCAGGCCGATTTCGTCGGCGTCAGCCCGGACTACGGATTCGCCATGCTCGATCACGCCGAGGGCGTGAACCGGCGCCAGCTCACCGTGCTGGAGGCCCAGCAGGCCGGAGCCCTGCCCAATCGCGTCACGCTGTCCGGCTCCGTAATCGCGCTTGCGGACTATCAGGAGAGCAATTCCAACACCAAATTCGGCTGGCTGATGCGCCACCCCACCTCGGCCAACCAGATCGGAGAGACGGTGAGCGAGGCGGTCATTCACAACGCCCAGCTCGCCTTCACCGCGCAAATGAGCGACGCGATCACGGCCTACGCCGAGATCCTCTACGACCCGCAGCAGAGCTTCGGCTCGGGCACGATCACCGACATCAACCGCAACCAGCTGCAGCTCCGCAAGGCCTGGGTGATGTGGGGCGATCTCGACCAAAGCCCGTTCTACGCCGCCATCGGCAAGATGGACACGCCCTTCGGCCTGAACGACACGGTCAGCCCGTTCACCAACTCCACCAACTGGCACGCCTTCGCCGGCCTCGCCTACGGCGCGCTCGGCGGATACGCCAATAACGGCCTGCATGTGCGGGCCATGGCGATCCAGGGCGGCGCCCAGTTCCGCGCGCACAACGCGCCGGTGGAAGACACCAGCGTGCCCTCGCGCCTGAACAATTTCGCCGTCGACGCCAACTACACCGCCGATCTCGGCGGCGGAAACAGCGTCATGGCCGGCGCCAGCTACACCCACGCCACCGCCTATTGCCAGGCCTATCCGGTGTTCCACTTCAATCCGTGCGACAACAACAATCCCGGCTGGGCGGTCTATGGCTGGGCCGATCTCGGGCCGTTCGATCTATTGGCCGAATACGCCTCCACGAGCGATGTCTGGCCGGGCACGGCGAGCCCGGCGCCGCAATTCACGCAGTTCGAGGCGGTGAAGGCGGAAAGCTTCACCCTGGGCGGGCGCTACTGGATGAATGTGCGCAGCGACGAGGATTTCGCCCTGTCGGCGGAGTTCTCCCGCTTCATCTCCGGCGACGACGGCGCGCCCTGGGAGCGCCAGGACCAGTGGGTGCTGGGCGCGGCCTTCTACCCGGCCGCCAGCGTCGAGGTCTTCGCCGAGTACATCCACACGCTGGGCTGGGTGCCGCTGAACTTCATCTCCGGCGGCAATCAGCCCCTGGGCGCCAGCTGGTCGGAAAGCGACGCGGAGACCGACGTCATCGCCGTGGGCGTTCAGGCGGCGTTCTAAGCCAACCCCGTGCAGCGGAGAAAAGCCCCGCCGGAGCGCTCCGGCGGGGGGGTGACCGGAGCTGAGCCCCGCCCTGCGCTTTCGGTTCACCCGCCTGCGCCCCCCATGGCCGTGGCCACGCCCAGCGCGCCGAGGAAGCGGAAGGGGAAGAGCGCGATGTCCGCCGCGCGGGGCGGCGGGCCGGCTTCGGTGATCCTGACGACGAACCGGTCGATTTCGGCGAAGGCGAGGCACGCCTCGCCCCCAGGGCGATGGATGCCCTCGAACGCCATGTGGCCGCAAAAGCGGTCGTCCTCGATGCGCTCGACCGTCCCGATCCGCGCCTCCCATCCGCGATGATCGCCGCGATTGGCGACTTCGGCGTGGATGCGCTCGGCGGGCCGGCCCGCGAGCTGCGCCTGCACCGCGGCGTAATCGGCGGCCAGGTCGTCACCAACGAGGCGCTCGACGCCTGCGCCCCCGCCAGCGTCCGGGAAGATCGCAAACCGCAAGATGTCCTCGCGGCGCCAGCATTCGAACGGCCGCGGCGCGTTGCAGGCGAAATCTCGATTGATCAGATGCGGATCGAAGCTCACCCAGCTCAAATCGACGTCGACGGCGCGCGCCGGATCGATGCGTTGGGGGCCCGCCGGACGAATCAGAACCACGGCGGGCGTGATCTGATAGGGGTCTCCGGGCGCGCGCGGCCCGGCCGCCGCCAGGGCCGCACGTGCGCCCTCCGGCGTGGCGGGAAAGCGCCGGACCGGCTCGCCGGGCGCCTGGGGCGGCACCAGCACCGCCTCCACCGCGCGCGTGATGTCGCAGTCGGGCTCCAGCCCCGCCGAGCGGCACATCATGTCCCGCCTGTAGGGCAGGAGTTCGGCGAGGTCCTCGGCGGGCCAGAAGCTTCCATACGGCCGCGGAGAGTTCGCCGCCGCATTCAAGGCGGTGAGCCGGCCCTCGCGCGCGTCGGCGTGCGCCAGCATCATCGCCCCGGCCTGACGCAGGCCGTCCGGATCGGCGTCGAACACGCCGTGGGTGTGGGTGTTCGAGCTGCAGGCCGTCACGAAGATCAGGGCGGCGAATAGGGCGAAATGTCGAAACATCGCTAAAGCTTCCCCGGTTTCGCCCCGCCGGCAAGAAGAACGGTCCTGGCGGAGACCACGGGCGCGCCGCGTCAGATCGAGCGCTGATTGACCCGCGCGCTGAGCTGCTCGGCGCTTTCCTTGCGCTCGGAATACCGGTCGACCAGATACTCGGCCCGGTCCCGCGTCAGCAAGGTGAACTTCACCAGCTCCTCCATCACGTCCACGACCCGGTCATAGAGCGCGGAGGGCTTCATGCGGTCGTCCTCACCGAACTCCAGAAACGCCTTCGGGATCGAGGACTGGTTGGGGATGGTGATCATGCGCATCCACCGGCCCAGCACGCGCAGCTGATTGACCGCATTGAAGCTCTGCGAGCCGCCGGAGACCTGCATCACCGCCAGCGTCTTGCCCTGGGTCGGGCGCACCGCGCCGAGCGAGAGCGGGATCCAGTCGATCTGCGCCTTCATGATCCCGGTCATGGCGCCGTGGCGCTCGGGGCTGCACCAGACCATTCCCTCGCACCAGGTGGTCAGCTCGCGCAGCTCGGCGACCTTCGGATGGTCGGCGCCGTGCATGTTGGAGGGATCGTCGGGCAGAGGCAGGCCTGTCGGGTCGAACAAGCGGGTCTCCGCGCCGAGCCGGCGCAATATCCGGGCGGCCTCTTCGCAGGCCAGGCGGGAAAACGAACGCTCCCGCAGCGAGCCGTACAGGAGCAGAATGCGCGGCGGATGGTTCGCGCGCGCCGGGTCGAGCAGGCGCTCGGAATCGATCGCCTGAAAGCTCGCGTCATCAAGCGCAGGGAAAGTGTCGGCCGGGTCAGACACGCCGGCCCTCCGCGTCGATGACAAGCACGTTGTGCGCGGTCCCGCAGTCGGGATTGTGATGAATTACGACGGTCATGACGAGTCTCGTAGGGTGGGGGCGGCCGGCCTCAAAAAGAATAGGCGGCCTGCACATAGCCGAACAAGGTGCGTTCCGCCTCGGGCGCGCCTGCGACCCTTTCTGCGAATCCGTCGAACACCAGAGCCGACGCGCCGGCCTCCAGCTCGAGACCGGCGACGGGGCGATGGCGCAGGCGTCCGTCCACCGCATGTCCGAGGAATCGGCCGGATCGGCCTGACGGATCGCGGAGCCGGGCGATCACCCAGGAATCCGTGGCGCTGGCGAGGGACGGCGCAGACACGCGCAGCCAGAAGTCCGATCGCTCGGACGGCCGGCCGGAAAGGCGCAGTCCGGGCGCGGACAGGTTCGCCGGTGTGAACGGACCGTGGAGGCTGGTGTTGTTGAGGTCGGTGCGGCGTCCTCCGAACAGCCGTTCATACTGATCGAACCGGTCGTCGTTCGGATCTTCGTCGCCGCTGGCGTAATAGTATTCGCCCGCGAGCCGGAGCCGCCAGGGCGTATCGAACGTGTATCCGATCTGAGCCACCGCCATGCCGGCGAATACGTCAAGATCGCGCGTGTCCCCCGGGGCGCGGCCGGCGCGGCGCGTGCCGAACCGGAGCGCCGCCTCCAGATCGAAATCCAGCGCTCCGACCGACGGCGCGCGATAGGCGCGAAGGCCCGGCGTCACGTATTGGCGGTTCGGCGTGGGAAACTCCGAGGAGTCGCGCTCGCTCAATCCGTATACGAAGCCTTCAAGCCAGGTGGTCCGATCGTCGAGCCGGCGCCGGTAATGCAGGCCCCATATGAAGCGGTTCCACTGCTCGCGATCGGCCTCGACCTCGTTCTCCCCGACCGACTCCCGGTCGCCGGGTCGGCGATCGATGGGGGCGAGGGCGACGGCGTGGAATTCGCGTCCCTCTGAACGCGCCACGTAATGGGCGCCGGTATAGGCCTTGATCACATTGGCGTAGCTCACCCGCTCGATCTGGCGCTTCGAACCGATCGACACGGTCTGACGCCCGAGCGTGAACGAAGCGGAGCCGAACGGCGACGGCGCGTCGATACTTGCGTACGCCTGCAGGATATCAAGGGCGTTCACGTAACTGCTGGACAAAGGAGTGCCGGAATCGTCGAGATAGGCGCGGCTGTCCTGCAGTTCGACGCCGAACGCGACCGCGCCGAAATCGACCTGACCATGCAGAAGCGACCGAAAGGCAAGCAATTGATCGCCGCCCGTCACGCCGGCCCGGAACTGGCCGTCCAGGCTCTCGTAGCGGGCGCGCACTTCGCCGCTCAAGGTGAAGCGGGGCGCGGTGTCGGTTGGTTGCGCGACCAGGAGCGCGGCGAGGGCCAGCATGCGTCAGCCCTCCGGAAAATAGCGCTTGGTGCGATTCGCCAGCGCCACGAGGGACAGCATCACCGGCACCTCCACCAGAACGCCCACCACGGTGGCGAGCGCGGCGCCGGAATTGAGCCCGAACAGGCTGATCGCCACCGCCACGGCGAGCTCGAAGAAGTTCGACGTCCCGATCAGCGCGCACGGCGCGGCGATCGAGAACGGCGTACGCCAGACCCAGGCGGCGGCGTAGGCGACGAGGAAGATGCCGTAGGACTGCACCAGAAGCGGGACGGCGATCATGGCGATCACCGCGGGGCGCTCGAGAATCACCTCGCCTTGAAATCCGAACAGGATCACCACCGTGGCGATGAGGCCGATGACCGAAACCGGCTTGATGCGGGCGGTGAAGGCGTCGACCTTCGCGGCCGCGGTCTCGCCTGCGAGTCCTCTGGCGAGATAGGTTCGGGTCGCCGCGCCCGCCGCCAGCGGGATCAGCACATAGAGCCCCACCGCCAGGAGCAGCGTCTCCCAGGGCACGGCGATGTCGGTGACGCCCAGAAGGATCGCCACGATCGGCGCGAAGGCGAACACCATGATCACGTCGTTGGCGGCCACCTGCACGAGCGTGTAGTTCGCATCGCCCCGGGTGAGCTGGGACCAGACGAACACCATGGCGGTGCACGGTGCGGCGCCCAGGATGATCAGCCCGGCGATGTACTGCGCCGCGTCGGCCGGCTGGATGAACGGCGCGAACACGACTTCGAAGAACAGGACGGCGAGCCCGGCCATGGTGAACGGCTTGATCAGCCAGTTCACCACGATGGTGATGACCAGGCCCTTGGGCTGTGAGCCGATCCGGCCGAGACTGGTGAAATCGACGCTGACCATCATCGGATAGACCATCGCCCAGATCAGCACGGCCACGACCAGGTTGACCGACGCGATCTCGAACCGAGCGAACAACTCGAACAGGCCGGGCGCGAGCGCGCCGAGCGTCACGCCGGCGACGATGGCGAGCCCGACCCAGACCGACAGCCATTTTTCGAAAAACCCGATGCCGGCGGGGGCGGCGGCGCTGGATGCGTCTTTCATGCCGGCTGTCTCTCGTGCACGCGTTGCAGGATGGCGCTGCGTGCGGCCGGCGCGGCGTCCACGAGGCCGGACTTCAGCGCGGCGCGGATGCGCGCGTCGAGGGCTCTGAAGGTCTTGTCGAAGGCTGCGGCGATCTCCGCCTCGCCCTGGGCGTCGGCGGGATCAGGCAGGCCCCAATGGGCGCGCGCCGGCGCGCCGGGCCAGACCGGACAGGGTTCGCTCGCCGCATTGTCGCAGACGGTGATCACCGCATCCATCACCGGCGCGTGTTCGGTTTCGAACTCCAGCCAGCTCTTCGAGCGCAGGCCCTCGACCGGCAAACCATTGCGGCTCAAGACGTCCAGCGCGCCGGGATGGGGTGCGCCCTTGGGCTGCGATCCGGCGGAATAGGCCGTCACCGCGCCGGCGCCGCGCGCGTTGAACAGGGCCTCGCCGAGGATCGAACGGGCCGAGTTTCCCGTGCAGAGTATGAGAATATTCACGACAGCTCCAGCCGATGGTAGGTAATGGTGTTTATGCGTAACCGTTTCGGCGAGTTGCTTCAAGATATCATGAAATACTAAAATGAAGGGTCCGATGAAAGACGAAGACGCAGTCAACCGCTTCGCCGCCCTGGCGCATTCGACCCGGCTCAGCGTGTTCAAGGCGTTGATCGCGGAAGGGCCGGAGGGCATGCCGGCCGGCCGGCTTGCAACGCTTCTGGAGGTGTCGCCGAGCAATCTCTCCGCCCATCTCGCCATCCTCAGTCAGGCCGGGCTTCTGACCATGCGCGCCGAAGGCCGCGCGCGCATCTATGCGGTCGATCTCGATCAGGTCGGCGATCTGGTGAATTACCTGGTGGCCGATTGCTGCAAGGGGCATCCGGAGGTCTGCAGCCCGGTGATGCAGGCGATGGGGCGGCGCTGCTGAGGACTACATGATATAATTAAACATTTCATGAGATATTGAATCAAAAGCCCGAAAGAGTCATGCTGACGGTCGCCGCCGCCCCGGCGGCTGATCTCAGGGAGCATGACATGCTGACTCTTCTCTTCGCCGCCGCGAGTCTGGCCCAGGCCGAACCGGCCGACCTTCGAATCGAACTGAGCGGGTCGGGATCCTGGGAGGTGAGCTGCACCGTCCAAAGACCCCAGGGCGAGCGCGTCGTGAGCGAACGCGGCCGCGGCTTGAGCCATTTCGAAACCCTGCGCGTCAGCGACGCGGTGAGCGCGGCCTGCTCGGTCGAAGCGCCCGAGCGCGCGCAGGTGCTGGTGCGCATCGCGGAAGCGGACGGGTTCGCCTGTCCGTTCGACCCCGCGTCCGAAATCGGCGATTGCCAGCGGACCTTCGTCGGCCCGGCTTCGGAGACCTTCGACCTGCAGCCGTAAGTCCGCATCCCCTTGCAGGCGGGCTCGGCTTGTTTCTTCATGCGGTCCATGACCGACCGCGCGCCGAGCCCGCCTCATATCGTCGACCAGCTGATCGAAGAGCGCGCCTTGCGCCTGCGCGCCAGCCCCGTCTGGCCGATGGTGAAGGCGGTGTTCTATCCGCTTCTGGGCTATGGCCGGGCGGTGGAGATCGCCGATGCGCTGGCGCCCATGGGCGGCGCGGAGGCCATGGACTGGTCGGAGCGCTTCCTGGATCTGGGCGTGGCCGCCGACGGCGTGACCCATGTCCCCGACACCGGCCCGTGCGTGATCACGGCCAATCATCCCGGCGGCATCGCCGACGGTATCGCCGTCTGGCAGGCGCTCAAGGCGCGGCGCCCGGACATGGTGTTCTTCGCCAATCGCGACGCCATCCGCGTGTGCGAAGGCCTCGCCGACATCGTCATCCCGGTGGAATGGCGCGAAGGCGCGCGCTCGCGCGACAAGACGCGCGACACGCTGCGCCAGGCCATCGAGGCGTTCAAGGCGGGGCGGTGCATCGTGGTGTTTCCCGCCGGGCGCATGGCGAAATGGAACTGGCGCAAGCTGCGCCTGGTGGAGGAGGACTGGCAGGTCACCGCCGTCAGCCTGGCGCGCAAATTCTCCGCCCCCATAGTGCCGCTGGGTCTCAAACAGCGCATGAGCCTGATGTTCTACGGGCTGGGACAGATCCACGAAGAACTCAAGCACATGACGGTGTTTCACGAGCTGCTGGCCAAGCGCGGCGCGCGCTACGGGCTGAAGTTCGCCGCATGCGTGGAGCCTCACGACCTGCCCGAGGGGGAAGGCCCGGCGACGCAGGCGCTGAGAACCATGAGCGAAACCCTGTCGAGAGAGGCGCGATGAGCCTGTCGCCGCGCGACGAACCGGTCCCCGCCGCCGACGCCCGAGCTTTGGTGAACGCCATGATCGAGGAGCGCGCCCCGCGCCTGCGCGAACGCAGGCGCGCCTGGCGGGCCTTGCGCGGGATCACCGATCCGCTGCTCGGTTTCGCCAAGGCGGTCGAGCTGGTGGAGGCGGTGCGCGATCTCGACGCGGAGGCCTGTTTCGCCTGGGGCGACCGGTTTCTCGGGCTTTCGGTGACCGCGGAGGACGTGGAGCACGTGCCCGCTGAGGGACCGGTGCTGCTGATCGCCAATCACCCCGGCGGGATCGCCGACGGCAATGCGCTGTGGACCGCGCTGAAGGGCCGGCGCGACGATCTGGTGTTCTTCGCCAATCGCGACGCTCTGCGCATTTGCCCCGGCCTAGCGCCGCGCATCATTCCGGTGGAATGGCGCAAGGGCGATCTGGCGCGGGCGCGGGCGCGGGAGACGCTGCGCGCAGCCATGGAGGCGTTCAACGCCGCGCGCTGCGTAGTGATCTTCCCGGCCGGCCGCATGGCCGACTGGAGCTGGCGTGAACGCCGTCTCGTCGAGCCGGGCTGGGCGAGCACCGGCGTCTCCCTGGCGCGGCGCTTCAATGCGGCGATCGTGCCGACGGGCGTGGTCCAGCGCATGCCGCTGGCCTATTACGCGCTCGCGCAAGTCCATGAAGAGCTGCGCGACATCACCCTGTTTCACGGCCTGCTTCGCCAGCGCGGCGCGCGCTACCGCCTGCGCTTCGGCGCCCCGGTGGACGCACGCAGCCTGCCCGGCGACGACCGCGAGGCGGCCGACAGCCTGCGCCGCACCTGCGAGGCGCTGGCGTGGACGCGGCGGGCCTAGGCATTATCGAGCGGCGCGCTGAGCCCGTACCAGTCCACATTAGGCGCCCCCGCGCCGCCTTGACCGCCAAGGCGAGCTCCCTCTCCCGTTCGCGTGGCGGGAGAGATGGGAATTGGGGTGAAAGCGGGGCGAAGCGGGGGCGATAAAAAAGCCCCGGCCGATTCCGGCCGGGGCTTCATTCGTCGCGAGGATGGCCTCGTCTAGATCTGGCGCTCGACCATCAGCTCCTTGATCTTGCCGATGGCTTTGGCCGGGTTGAGGCCTTTCGGGCAGACCTGGGCGCAGTTCATGATGGTGTGGCAGCGATAGAGCTTGAACGGGTCTTCCAGATCGTCCAGGCGCTCGCCGGTGGCTTCGTCGCGGCTGTCGGCGATCCAGCGATAGGCCTGCAGGAGCGCGGCCGGGCCGAGATACTTGTCCGAATTCCACCAATAGGACGGGCAGGCGGTCGAGCACGAGGCGCACAGAATGCACTCATAGAGCCCGTCGAGCTCTTCGCGCTGCTCCGGGCTCTGCTTCCATTCGCGCTGCGGGGTGGGGCTGTCGGTCTTCAGATAGGGCTGGATCGACTGCAGCTGGGCGTAGAAGTTCGTCAGGTCCGGGATCAGGTCGCGCACCACCGGCTGGTGGGGCAGCGGCGCGATCACCACCGTGCCCTTCACTTCGTCGATGCCGTAAGTGCAGGCGATCGTGTTGCGCCCGCCGATATTCATCGAGCATGAGCCGCAAATGCCTTCGCGGCACGAGCGGCGGAAGGCGAGGGTGGTGTCGATCTCGTTCTTGATGAAGAACAGCGCGTCCAGCACCATCGGCCCGCACTTGGCGGTGTCCACGTAATAGGTGTCCCAGCGCGGATTCTCGCCGCTTTCGGGATCATAGCGATAGATCTTGAACTCGCGCAGGTTTTTCGCGTCCGAGCCCTCAGGCTTCGGCCAGATCTTGCCCTTGGCGATCTTGGAGTTCTTCGGCAGCGTCAGTGCGACCATCTCGGCGCCCTCATTTCAAACGTTCACGCGGTACAATATGGCTTCGCCCTGCATTGTCGAGGCGTATGCTGCGCATGCTCAGCCCCGATCCCAGGCGGCGTTGGCGCGCCAGCGGCGGGCTTCGTGATAGCCGCGCTTGGCAAGCAGGCCGGTCACGTCGCGGGTCCACTCCTCGGCGTGCAGATGTTCGATCAGAATGCGCCGCGGCAGGCGGTCGTCCGGCGCGTCCTCCAGGAACGGGCCGAGCACTTCGCCCTCATGGCCTTCGATATCGATCTTGATCACGTCGGGCGCGCTCACCCCCGCCTCGTCCAAGAGCGCCAGCAGGGTCAGCGCGCGCACCTCCACCCCGCCCTGCTCGACCACCTGGGCGAGATGCTCCTTGCCGCCCACATCCAGGCGCACCACGCCCGAAGCCGAGGACAGCGCCACGGGGTGCAGCTCCAGCCCGTCCGCGCCGCGCACGCGCGCCTGTTTGAGATGGGCGAAATTGAACGCCAGGCGCTCCACCATGGCCGGCTGGGGCTCCACGGCGAGGGCGCGCACGCCCTCGGGTCCGTGCAGCACGGCGTCCAGGCAGTAAAGGCCCATATTCGCGCCGATATCCACCAGCACCGCGCCGGGCCGGTCGAGCGTCTCCAGCATGGCCGCGCGCTCGGGCCGGTCATATCGATCCAGGCGCAGAAGCGGCTTCTGCTCGGACATGTTCGAGCTGGGATCAAGGCGCACCGGCGCGGACCAAAGCGTCGTGTCCACCGGCCCGGGATGGGCGTTGAGGAAGGCGTTCAGCAGCGCGCCGCGCAGCTTTCCCCGGCCGAGCGGGGTATGGCGCGCGAGCCAGAGCAGCAGGCGCGCCCGCCCGCGCGGCGCGTGGGTTCCCCACGGAGCGCCGGCGGCACCGGAGGGCGCGCGGGCCGCGTCAGCGAGCATCTAGGACGCTCGCGCCTTGGGCCCGACGGCCACAGTATTGGTCACGGGAGCCACGGCGGTTCCGATCGTGCAAGCAAGCCCGGACATGCCGGCGGCCAAAAAGCGTGCGTAGCCGTCAAGGGCGACGAATAGGGGCGCGGTGGCGCGGACCATGGCGATCGGATCATACCTGCCAGCTAAGGTGTCAGTCAGGCCTCGGCGAGGTCGAGGCGGCGTTCGATGCGTTCAATGCGGCCATCCATCTGATCCACCCGATGCTCCAGCCGCACAAAGGCGGCCCGCATATCGGCGAAATCGCGGCGTAGCGCAGCGATCTCGATTTCAATGCTGGAAAGGCGTTCGATCACGTTCGACAGCTTCTGATCCTGCTTGTCGAGCCGCTGATCAATGCGCCGGAGGTATTCCAGCACCATGTTCGCCGGTTCTTCGGCCATCGTCTGCATCCTTACGCCAAGACTGACCTGCGTCAGCCTAGCACGAAACTCTGCGTCGTCTTAGTAAACCCGCGCCTTCGGCTCGATGTAGCCGATGTCGTTGGACAGGGTGAAGTCGTGGATCGGCCGGTCGTCCAGGCGCACCTTGCCGGTGTCCAGGTCGAGGAAGGCCAGGGTGTGCTTCATCCAGGTCTGGTCGTCGCGGTCGGGATAGTCCTCCCGGGCGTGGGCTCCGCGGCTTTCGGTGCGCGCGGCGGCGGAGTTCACCGTCACGGCGGCCTGCTGGATGAGATTGTCGAATTCCAGCGTCTCGACGAGGTCGGTGTTCCAGATCATGGAGCGGTCGTTGACGCGGATGTCGCGCGCGCCGTCGAACACCTTGGCGATGCGCTCCACGCCCTCGTCCAGCACGTCCTGGGTGCGGAACACCGCGCAGTTCTCCTGCATGGCCTTCTGCATGTCGAGGCGCAGCTTGGCGGTGGGCGTGGCGCCGTCGGCGTGGCGGAACTTGTCGAAGCGGTTGAGGCTCATCTCGCCGGCGGTCTTCGGCAGGTCGGACTGGCTGGCGCCGCTTTCGGTGGTCTCCGCGCAGCGCAGACCCGCGGCTCGGCCGAACACCACCAGGTCGATCAGCGAGTTGGAGCCGAGGCGATTGGCGCCGTGCACCGACACGCAGGCCGCCTCGCCCACGGCCATCAGGCCGGGCACCACGGTGTCGGGATCGCCGCCCACCTTGGTCAGCACCTCGCCGTGATAATTCGTAGGGATGCCGCCCATATTGTAGTGCACGGTCGGAAGGACCGGGATCGGCTCGCGGGTCACGTCGACGCCGGCGAAGATCTTCGCGCTCTCGGAGATGCCGGGCAGGCGCTCATGCAGCACGGCCGGGTCCAGATGGTCGAGGTGCAGATGGATGTGATCCTTGCCCTCGCCCACGCCGCGGCCCTCGCGGATCTCCATGGTCATGGCGCGAGAAACCACGTCGCGGCTCGCCAGATCCTTGGCGTTCGGGGCGTAGCGCTCCATGAAGCGCTCGCCCTCGGAATTGGTCAGATAGCCGCCTTCGCCGCGCGCGCCCTCGGTGATCAGGCAGCCCGCGCCATAAATGCCGGTGGGGTGGAACTGGACGAACTCCATGTCCTGCAGCGGCAGGCCGGCGCGCAGCACCATGGCGTTCCCGTCGCCGGTGCAGGTATGCGCCGAGGTGGCCGAGAAATAGGCGCGGCCATAGCCGCCGGTGGCCAGAATCGTCTTCTGCGCGCGGAAACGGTGCAGCGTGCCGTCGTCCAGCTTCCAGGCGGTCACCCCGCGGCACACGCCCTCATCGTCCATGATGAGATCCATGACGAAATACTCGATGAAGAATTCCGTCGAGTAGCGCAGGGACTGGCCGTAAAGCGTGTGCAGGATGGCGTGGCCGGTGCGGTCGGCGGCCGCGCAGGTGCGCTGGACCGGGCCTTCGCCGAAATTGCGCGTCATGCCGCCGAAGGCGCGCTGATAGATCTTGCCGTCTTCAGTGCGGCTGAACGGCACGCCCCAGTGCTCCAGCTCGTACACGGCTTCAGGCGCGTTGCGGCAGAGATATTCGATGGCGTCCTGATCGCCGAGCCAGTCCGAGCCCTTCACGGTGTCGTACATGTGCCAGCGCCAGTCGTCCTCGCCCATGTTCCCAAGCGAGGCGGAGATGCCGCCCTGGGCGGCGACGGTGTGGGACCGCGTGGGGAAGACCTTGGAGATGCAGGCGGTGCGAAGCCCGGCCTGCGCCGCGCCCAGCGCCGCGCGCAGGCCCGATCCGCCGGCGCCGACAACCACCACGTCGAAGGTGTGATCGATCCACTGATAAGCAGCCATGTGCGTCAAGTCTCCTAGGTCGCGATCGCGAGCACGGAATATAGGGCGGCGAGCCACAGGCCCATCGCGATGAGCGTGTTCGCGACCAGCAAGGTCGTCTTCAGGGTCGGCTTGTGGATGTAGTCCTCCACGACGACCTGGAGACCCATGCGCATGTGATAAAACGCCGCGGTGAGCGTGAGCAGGGTGACGATCCCGCCCCAGGGCGTGGAGAGCCAGGCGCGCGCGCTTTCGTAGTCGCCCGAAGGCAGGGCGGCCACCGACCAGATGAAGACCGGGACCAGCACCGCCAGCGCCACCGCGGAGATGCGCTGGCCGACGAAATGGCCGACGCCGGATTTGGCCGCGCCGAGGCCGCGGGCTTTCGAGAGCGGCGTGCGATAATCGGTCATCAGACGAGGCCTCCGGCGAAGATCCAGATCAGCGCGGTGATCAGTATCGCGCCTGCGAAGATGAGAATGGAGCGCTGATTGGAGCCCTTCGGGTCGTAGCCTGCGCCCGCATCCCAGGCGAGATGGCGCAGTCCGTTGAGCAAGTGATAGCTCAGCGACAAGGTGAAGACGATCAGCGCCAGGGTGACGAGGATCCCGCCGGGACCTTCGCGGAACGCCTCCCAGGCGGCGTAGGCCTCCGGACCCGAAGCCACCAGCACCAGCCAGATCGTGAACAGCACCGCCCCGGTATAGTTCGCCACGCCGCTGGCGCGGTGGGCGATCGAGCTGGCCATGGTGGCGTGCCAGCGCCAGATCTGGAGATGCGGCGACAAGGGCCGCTGGCTGACGCTCGGCCGCTTGGAGTCGGCGGCCTTCGCGGTGGTCTTGGCGGACATGGACAAACCCCGGTGTAACGGATTGCGCGCCCGGTCGGGCGAAATTCGGCCAGACAATAATCCGGCCCGCCCCAGCGTCAACGCGCCAAAGGGCGTAGGACTGCGCCGGACTTGCAAACGATAATCATTGTTCCAGCTTGCCGATCCGGAGCCCGGCGCGCCGGGCCGCGTTACCCTGGGAGCGCCCCGCCGATCGAGGAGTTCGCCATCGCCCTGTTCGACAGTCCGGGCGCCAAGCTTGGACCGAAATCGCTCTGGAACCGGCTCACCGCCCATATGGAGCCGCCGGTGTTCTTCGGCTCGGCCCTACTGGTCGTGGCGTTCGTCGTCGCCGGCGCGGTGTTCACCACCGAGGCCGGCGAGGTGTTCTCCGCCATCCAGGGGGAGATCACGGCGGCGTTCGGCTGGTGGTACATGCTCGCCGCGACCGGGTTTCTGGTGCTCGCCGGGGCGATCCTTGTCAGTCCGCTGCGCCGGGTGAGGCTCGGCGGCGCGGACGCCAAGCCGGAGTTTTCCTTCCTGTCCTGGTGCGCGATGCTGTTCGCGGCCGGCATGGGCACGGGGCTGGTCTTCTTCTCCGTCGCCGAACCCTTCACCCACTATATCGACCCGCCCCCAGGCATCGAGGCGCGCACCGAAACGGCCGCGCGTGAAGCCATGCGGATCTCCTTTTTTCACTGGGGTCTGAACGCCTGGGGGATCTATCTCGTCCTGGCGCTCGCCGTGGCCTATCTGCATTTCAACCGCGACCTGCCGCTCGCCCCGCGCAGCGTGCTGGAGCCGCTGTTCGGACGGACGGTGATGGAGGGCTGGGCCGGCCATGCGGTGGATACTCTCTGCGTCGTCGGCACGCTTTTGGGCGTCTCCACCTCGCTGGGGCTCGGCGCCATGCAGATCAACACCGGGCTGAACGAACTCGCCGGGATCGAGCGCTCGACCCTGGTGCAGATCATCCTCATCGCCTCGATCACCGCGCTGGCGACGGTGTCCGTCGTCCTGGGCGTCAAAGGCGGCATCCGCCGGCTAAGCCAGACCAATCTGATCCTCGCCGGACTGTTGTTCGCCTTCGTCTTTCTGGCCGGACCGACGGTGACGATCCTTGAAACCTTCACCGCCTCTCTGGGGCGGTATCTGCAGGACCTGCCCCGCGCGACGCTGATGGTGGACTTCACCGGCGAGAACGAATGGCGATCCAACTGGACGCTGTTCTACTGGGGCTGGTGGATCAGCTGGGCGCCCTTCGTGGCGATCTTCCTGGCGCGGGTTTCGAAAGGCCGCACGATCGGGGAGACGATCGTCGTGGCGCTCTTGGTCCCCACGCTCGCCACCTTCGCCTGGCTCGCCGTGTTCGGCGGGGCGGGGCTGAACATCGAGCGGTTCGGCGACGGCCTGCCCGACATCATCGCCGAGGAGCCGGCGCTGGCCTTGCACGCGTTGCTCGACACCTTGCCGTTCGCCCCCGTCACCATGGGGCTCGCCACGCTGGTGATCCTTCTCTTCTTCGTCTCCAGTTCAGATTCCGGCTCGCTGGTGGACGACATGGTCACTTCCGGCGGCGATCCTCACCCGCCGCGCGCCCAGCGCGTGTTCTGGGCGGTGAGCGAAGGCGCGGTGGCGATTGCGCTGCTGCTCGCCGGAGGCCTCACCGCAATCCGCAACGCGGCCATCAGCCTCGGGCTTCCCATGTCGATCGTCCTGGCGCTGGCCGGCGCGGCGCTCGTGAAGATCATGGTGTCCGAGCGCGGGCGCGCGGCGTTGTCGAAGGCCGATTGACCGCTTCTGCGGCGCTTGCGAATTTGCGCTCAAGCCGGAGCACCGGCGTCCAGGGGAGGCCATCATGAACGAGGCGAAGAGCGCCGTCGTCACCGGCGCGTCCACCGGCATCGGCTACGCCGCCGCCGAACTGCTGATCAAGCGCGGCTGGCGGGTGTTCGCCGGGGTGCGCAAGGAGGCCGACGCCGAACGCCTGCTCGCCGAACTCGGCCCGCAGGTGACCCCGCTGACCATCGACGTCACGGACGGCGAAACCTGCCGCACCGCCGCGGTCGAGGCGCGCGCCATGCTGGACGGGCGCAATCTCTCCGGTCTCGTCAACAACGCCGGCGTGGCCGTGGCCGGGCCGCTGCTGCATCTGCCCATCGAGGAGATGACCCGCCAGCTCGACATCAACGTCACGGGACAGCTGCGCGTCACCCAGGTCTTCGCCCCGCTGCTGGGCGCGGAAGAGGGGCGCAGCGGTCCGCCGGGGCGGATCGTCAACATCTCCTCGGTCGCCGGCTTCAACGCAACGCCGCTGGTCACCCCCTACGCCTGCTCGAAACACGCCATGGAGGCTTTCACCCAGGGTCTGCGCCGCGAGCTGATGATCTACGGGATCGACTGCGTCGCCATCAATCCGGGGCCTGTCGCCACGCCGATCTGGGACAAGGCCGAGGAGATGGATCCAGAGCAGTACCGCGCCACCGCTTATTACGGCGCCATCCAACGCATCCTGGCCTACATGCTCAGCCGCGGCGGCGACGGCCTGCCGCCGGTCAGGATCGCCGAGGCGATCCACAAGGCGCTGACCGTGAAGAACCCGCCGCTCAATCAGGTCCTGACCCCGGAGCCGCTGCAGCATTGGTTGCTGTCCAACCTGCCCGGGCGCGTGGCCGACCGGCTGATCGCCAAACGGCTGGGCCTGACGCCCGAGGCGCGCCGGGGCGATTGACCGGCGCGCGGCGCGCGGCCACGCTATGGAAAACGACGATCCGGGAGGAGACCCTGATGTTCATTCGCGCCCTCGCCGCCGGCGCCGCCGTCGCGCTCGCCGCCACGCCCGCTTTCGCCGATCCGGCGGCGGAGTTCGAGGCCCTGATCGCCGATTACGAAGCCTTCAACGAGGCTCGCGACGTGATCGGCAAGGGCCGACGCGGCGATCTCGACGCCGCGGCGCGCTGGCCGGACAACGGCGCGGAGGCGGTCGCCGAGCGCGACGCGGCCATGGCCGAGTTCGCCGCGCGCCTGGACGCCATCGACGCCGGGGCTCTGCCCGACGGTCAGCAGGCCAGCTACGCGGTTCTCGATTATCTGCTGGACAGCGCCACCGCAATTAACGGCGCCATGGGCGCCATGATCCCGTTCACCAATGACAGCGGCTTCCACACCAGCGCGAACTTCGTTGCGCTGGGCACGCGCCTACGCACCGTGCCGGAAGCGGAAGCCTGGATCGCCCGCATCGAGGCGCTGCCGGAGGTGCTGGCTCAGCAGCAGGCCTGGCTTGAACGCGGCCTTGACGCCGGCGTGACCCAGCCGCGCGAAATCCTGCCGGGCGTCGCCGCCCAGATCGAGGCCCAGATCGTCGCGCCGGAGGACTCCACCCTGTTCGCGCCGCTGCGCGGCCTGCCGGACACGATCAGCGCGCAGGAACGCGAGCGTCTGGAGGCCGCCGCGCTCGCGGCCATCGAAAGCGAGGCGCTGCCGGCGCTCATCGAGCTGCATCGCTTCTTCACCACCGAATACATGCCCGGCGCGCGCGAGACGCTGGGCGCTCGGTCTTTGCCGGGCGGCGAGGATTTCTACCGTGCGCTGGTGCGCCGCCACACTACGCTCGACGTGACGCCGGAGGAGATCCATCAGATCGGCCTGTCCGAAGTCGCGCGCATCCGCGCCCTCATGGAGGACGTGATCGAGGAGGCGGAGTTCGAGGGCACGTTCGCCGAATTCCTCGACTTCCTGCGCACCGATCCGCAATTCTACGCCGACAGCGAGATGGAGCTGATGATGCACGCCTCCTATCTCGCAAAGAAGGCGGACGACCAGATGCCGCGCTTCTTCAACCGGCTGCCGCGGCTGCCCTACGGCGTGCGCCCCGTGCCGGCCTCCATCGCGCCGAACTACACCACGGCGCGCTATTGGCCCGGCGATCCGGAGACCGGCGAGGCGGGCGGCTATATGGTCAACACCTACCGGCTCGACCAGCGCCCGCTCTACGAGCTTCCCGCCCTGACGGTGCACGAGGCGGTGCCCGGCCATCACCACCAGATCGCCATCGCCCAGGAGATCGAAGGCGTGCCGGAGTTTCGCCGGAACAGCTATATCACGGCCTTCGGCGAAGGCTGGGCTCTGTACACGGAATATCTCGGTACGGATATGGGCATGTACGAGACGCCCTATGACCGGTTCGGCCAGCTCACCTACGAAATGTGGCGCGCCTGCCGGCTGGTGGCCGACACCGGCATCCACTGGTACGGCTGGAGCCGGGAGGAGGCCGAGGCGTGCTTCCTGGAGAACTCCGCCCTGTCGCCATTGAACATCACCAACGAGGTGAGCCGCTACATCTCCTGGCCGGGCCAGGCGCTGGCCTACAAGCCCGGCGAACTTCTGATCCGGCGCCTGCGCACGCTCGGCGAAGAAACTCTGGGCGCGGCTTTCGATCTCGCCGCCTTCCATGACACGCTTCTGGAAGAGGGCGCGGTCCCGCTCGCCTATCTCGAGGCGCGCATGACCAGATGGATCGAGGATCAAGCCGCCGCACGGGACGCTGAAGGCTGATCCGACAAGAAAAGCGGCGCGCCCGGGCGGGCGCGCCGTGAAGGGTCTGGGGAAGGATGGAGAAGGCGACGCCGGCCTGGCGCTTCAGCCGGGGGGAGGGTCTGGCGGGCCGGGCCCGGCGTCGCTCGGCGCGTGTTAGGCCGCGTCGGCTTTCTTCGCGCTGATCAGTTTCGCGCCGGATTTGCCGTTGATGGCGATCTGGCGCGGCTTCTTGGCTTCGGGAATCTCGCGCTCCAGGCGGATCGCCAGAAGGCCGTTCTTCAGCTCGGCGTCACGCACATGGACGTTGTCGGCGAGATGGAAGCGGCGCTCGAAGGAGCGTTCGGCGATGCCGCGGTGCAGGAAATTGCGGCCCTCGCTGTCTTCACCCGGCTGGCGCTTGCCGGCCACGGTTAGGACATTTTCCTGAACCTGGATGTCGAGATCGTCTTCGGCGAACCCGGCCACAGCAAGCTCGATGCGGTATTCGTGCTCGGCGAGCTGCTCGATATTATAGGGCGGATAGCCCGCGCCCGGCTCCTGCTTGGCGGCGGTGTCGATCATGTCGGCGAGGCGGTCGAAGCCGACGATCGTGCGGTAGAGCGGGGTGAAGTCGACGGTACGCATGGATGATCCTCCATTGAAGCGATCATGGACGGCCCTGCGTTGAGGACGTCCGGGTTTGCTATGACCCGGCCCGCTCCGGCCCGAACGGCCCCGGCGCGGCGCCGGAAGGTTCGAAGCCCCTATGCGGCGGCTCCGTAACGGTTGAGTTGGGCGCCCGCGCCAAGCCGTGCAAGAGGGGCGGACCCAAAAACCGTGCGCGCGATTGATGCGGTGCGTCTCGCGCCGCCGGACCTGCGGCCCGCGGTATTGCGCGTCGCACTTGCGCGAAGGGCCCGGCCTGGTCTTTTGTTTCAGCGTCTTGATCCGTGCCTCTGGAGGACCGCCCATGCCGCGCATCGCCGTCTTCGCCGCCTCCGCGGCCCTGACCCTCCTGACGCTCGCCGCCTGCGGGCGAGAGCCGGGCGACCCCGACGCGGCGCGAGACGCGGAGATGGAGGCGGAGGCGAGCCCTGGCGAGGCGCCGGAGGCCGGCGTGCCCGCGACCCCGCCTCAAACGCTGGAGGAGGCCGTCGCCGGCGCCTGGCGCGGCGAACAGGCCCGCGCGCGCGACACGTTCCGCAATCCGGTGGAGACGCTGGAGTTCTTCGGCGTCGATCCCTCCGGGACGATCGTCGAGATCTGGCCGGGCGGGGGGTGGTACGCCGATATCCTCGCGCCCTGGATCGAGGCCAATGGCGGGACCTATGTGGCCGCCTGGCCACCTGTGGACCCGGACAATGAGCGCGCGCTGGCGTTCCAGGAGCGTTTTCTGGAGCGCTTCGAGAGCGCGCTATACGGCGAGGCGACCCTGGTGGAGTTCGGCGCCCGGACCGGGCCTCTGCTGGACGCCGACGAGGCTGACGCGATCCTCACCTTCCGCAATGTCCATAACTGGATGGGCGCGGGTTTTGCGGAGAAGGCCTTCGCCGATTTTCACGCCGCGCTGAAACCCGGCGGCGTGCTCGGCGTGGTGGAGCACCGCCTGCCGGCCAGCCGGGTTCAGGATCCGCGCGCCGCCACCGGCTATGTTCAGCAGGATTATGTGATCAGCCTGGCCGAGGAGGCCGGGTTCGAGCTGGTGGGCTCCAGCGAGGTCAACGCCAATCCCGCCGACACCGCCGACCATCCCTTCGGCGTGTGGACCCTGCCGCCGGTGAGCCGCACCTCGGCCTTCGGCGAACCCGCCGATCCCAACTTTGACGCCGCCCCCTATGACGAAATCGGGGAGAGCGACCGCATGACCCTGCTGTTCAGAAAGCCGGAGACGGGCGCCGAAGCCGCGGTCGAAGAGTCGGATTAGGCGACCTGCCGCAGCGCCGGCGCTTTAGACCGCCGTTTCAGCACAAACGGTCCTCCGTCTCGATCACATGCAGCGCGCCGCTCGGGACCCGCCCGCGACCGCGCCTCAAACCGCCGTAATCGCCGGCCTCGATCGGCCCGAAACAGGGCGTCCACGCCGCGACTGGGGCGCGGCCACGACTTGAACCCCATCGTCCCGCGTCGCGCGTCCTCGCCGAAGCGATGTGCGGACGGCGCGCGCCAACGGCTCTGGATCGATGTTCATCTAATCAAAGAAAGATGCTTCGAGCGCCTGCAGCTCGAGCACTGCTGATCGGCGTCTCGCCGGTGCGCGAATCCCGATCCGGCAGAGCGCTGTCGTGATCCATGCCGGCGGCGGGTGTAAGTCGGATAGACTACGCCTGAAATTCGCCCACTTAAACTTGGCAATGCAAGGAACCACAGCTTGGAGAGTTTAGGCCGGCGCCTTGCCGCTCATACCGTCGACTAAGCCATTCATCGCTAATTCGCCGAACAGGATCAGAAATATCATGACGAGCATAAATATCGCCGTCCTAACGATCCACGAACTTACTCTAAAATATCCGCTCTTCATAACAGCCTCCAGCGACAGGTTACCTTTACCGGCATCAATCACGTACCAAGAATTGTCAGCGGTACAAAACAGGTTTGCACCGCTGACACTATTCTAGTTCGCTCGCGCTATATTCCAACCTGCATAAGCGCCAAGCGCGAAGATCGCCATGTTTGATCCGCCGAAACGGGCCCCAGTCCCAATTGCATAGAATACATCATATACCAATTCCTGTGCGTTGCCCCCGAACACTCCATCTATTTCATGTGCGTTGAGTTCGCGCATTGGCTCTTGTAGCTGAATTTCACGCATGGTGTTAACGAGGCTCCCTACCAGAAATCCCATCTACAAATCCGTCAAGGGCGGATTCTCCGTAAGTTGCGAGGAGCCAGGCACTTACCCCTCGAATTACCCAAGAAGGTCCTCCCGCAACCTCTTCGATCTCCTCCATCGACAGCTCACGAACGCCGTCGAACGCTTGAACCATCGCCGTCATGGCGATCCTCCTTCTGTTCAGTTTTTAACGGTGCGTGGCCACGCATGTGCAACTTTAGAATTTGATTTTAAATTGCGTCAAGCCCTTTCTGGCGATAAATATACGCATTTAGTGTACTCTGTCGTTTAGCACTTCACGGTTGCAATCGCCGCTGTTAAGCTCCGGCGCAAGGAGGCGGCTGAATGAGCGATCTTTTCCGCCGTGAGGCCATCGATCACCATGCCCGCGGCCGGCTGGACGGTACGGTCGTTCTGGCCGTGCCGCTGGCGGTGAAGCTGTTGGGCGCCCTGGCGGCGCTGATCGTCGCCGGCGTGGTGCTGTTCGCCTCTCTGGCGAGCTATTCGCGCAAGGAGACGGTGCCCGGCTGGTTGACCCCGGATCAGGGCGTGGTGCGCGCCGCCGCGCTCGCCGGGGGACGGGTCGAGGAGATCCTGGTGGCCGAGGGCGACGCGGTGCGGCCGGGCGATCCGCTGGCCCGGGTTCGCCTGGACACCGACACCGCCGACGGCGCGGCGGGCGCGCGCATCCTCTCCGCCCTGCGCGACCAGGCCGAGGCCGCCGCCGCCTCGGCCGACGCCGAGATCGCCGGGATCGAACATGAGGCCGCACGCCTGACCGCGTCGCTCACCGGGCTTTCGCGCGAGCGCGCCGAACTCGTTCGCCAGATCGCTCTGCAGCGCGAGCAGGTCGTCCTCGCCGAAGACCAGATCGAGCGCGCCGAAACCCTGTCGGAGCGCGGCTTCCTGTCGGGGCGCGAGCTGGACGACCGGCGCCAGCGCGCCCTGGCCGCGCGCCAGCAGCTCGCTGCGCTGGAGCGCAATCTCGCGGCCGTTGACCGACAGATCGCCGACGCCGAGGCCGGGATAGACGGCGCGCCGTTGCAGGTCGAAGCCGCCCGCGCCCGAGCCCGCTCGGCGGCCGCGGCGCTGGAGGAACGCCTCTCCGCCCAGGGCGCGCGCACCGAGGCGGTGATCACCGCGCCGGCCGCGGCCACCATCGCCGCCCTACCGGTGCGGCGCGGCCAGACCCTGGCGCCCGGAGAGACCGTGGCGGTGCTTGTGCCTGAAGGCGGCTCGCTGGTGGCCGAGCTTTACATTCCCTCACGCGCAGCCGGCTTCATCGAACCGGGACAGAGCGTGCGCCTGATGTACCAAGCTTATCCCCATCAGCGCTTCGGGTCGGGCGAGGCGGTGGTCACCCATGTCTCGCGCACCGTGATCGCCCCGAACGAGGCGGCCATTCCCGGCCTCCAGCTCGCCGAGCCGGTGTTCCGCGTGGAGGCGCGCCTGTCCTCCGCCGAGATCGAAGCCTATGGCGAGGCGATCCCGCTCCAGCCCGGCCTGATGCTCAGCGCCGACATCATCATCGACGAGCGCACGCTGATCGAATGGCTGTTCGATCCGCTCTTCGCCGCGGGGCGACGGGGATAGGGCGCGCCCATCGTCGACGACCAGCGCTTCGCCTGTGCGCGCCGCCGCTTGAGCGGCGGCGCCCCGGTTCAGCGCGTCGTACGATCCGGCCGCGCGCCGCCGGCGACCACCGCCACCGAGCCGACGACGACGCCGATCGCCAATCCGACGGAAACCGCCGCCGGAAGGCCCACAGCGGCGGCCCCGAAGCCGGCCAGACCGCCGGCCGCGCCTGCAATGACGCTGGTGATGAGTAGCTTGTTGGGCATGGAGGCTCTCCTTCGTCGCGTGCAGGGGGGCAGGCCGCCGCCCAGAGCCGCCGCCGCGGAGGATGTCCTGCTGGTCGATTGGCATAAGTGCATGGCCATGCAAATACAACCTTCGCGCGGCCGCGCTTTTGTGGTCAACCGCTCCAACCTATAAGTTTTTTCTATCGTAGTGCGGTGTGAAGTTGTTGCCCAACTTTGTGGCTCCGGCCTTGGCGAGCCGCCCCCCAAAGCGCGCCGCATCACGCGCCGAAGCGCACAATCATGCCTTGAACTTGCTCGCCTGCAAAGCCATGCTCGCGGTGCGCGCAATCCTGCGCAAACCACCCTGTAGATGCATTGCCGTGAGCCGACACGACGCGCTGGACTTGTTCAAGGGACGCCGCCTGCCGGTGGTGATCGGGGCCGAGGCCGCCGAGTGCGGGCTGGCGTGCATGACCATGATCGCGCGCTGGCACGGCCATGATGTGGATCTGAACGGGCTGCGGCAGCGCTCCGGCCTGTCGATTTCGGGCGCGAGCCTGCGCACCCTCATGCAGATGGCCGATCGGCTGGGCCTGGCGAGCCGGGCGCTGAAAGTGGAACTGGGGGCCCTGCAGAAGGTCAAGACCCCGGCCGTTCTTCACTGGGATCTGAACCATTTCGTCGTGCTCGCCCGCGCCGGTGCAAAGACCATCACCATCCACGATCCGGCCGTCGGCAAACGCACCTTGAGCGTCGAGGAGGCCTCCCGGCACTTCACCGGCGTGGTGCTGGAGCTCACCCCGGTCGACGAGTTCGAGAAGGTCGAGGCGCGCCGGCCGGTGAAGCTCACCTCGCTCTGGTCGAGGCTGGAGGGCTTCTGGTCCAGCCTCGCCCAGGTGCTGGCCCTGTCGCTGGCGCTTCAGGTGGCGGTCTTCGCCATGCCCTTCTTCAACCAGCTTGTGATCGACGAGGCGATTGCGCGCGGCGATCTGGATCTTCTGGCCGTGCTGGCGATCGGCTTCGGCCTGCTGGCGGTGATCCAGGTGGGGCTTACGGCGCTGCGCGCCTACGCCCTGCAGGTGATCGGCCAGCTCATGGGCTTTCAGATGATCGGCAATCTGGTCCGGCACCTGCTGCGTCTGACCACCGGGTTTTACGAAAAGCGCCATGTGGGCGACATTCTTTCGCGCATCCAGTCGACCCGGCCGATCCAGGACGCGCTGACGCGCGGCGCGGCCACCGTGGTCATCGACGGGCTGATGGCGGTGATCGCGCTGGTGATCCTGTTCTTCTATTCCGGCCTTCTCACGATGATCGTGGTGGCGGCGCTGGCCCTGAGCCTCATCGTCACCTTCGCTTTCTACCCGATCACCCGGCGGCGCTCGGAAGAGGCGATCATGGCGCAGGCCAAGGAGCAGACCCATCTGATCGAAAGCGTGCGCGCCTCGCGCACCCTCAAGCTTATGGGCCGCGAGCCCGAGCGCGAGGCGGCCTGGCGCAATCTCTTCGCCGAGACGGTGAACGCGAACTTTTCCGTGGCGCGCTTTGAGATCATCCGCAACGGGCTGCAGGGCCTGATCACCGCGATCCAGACGATTCTGGTCGTCTATCTGGCCGCGCGGATGATCATCAACGGCGCCGGCTTCTCGGTGGGCATGCTGTTCGCCTTCCTGAGCTTCCGACAGACCTTCACCGACCGGGTGCTGGCGCTGATCAACGAGGCGTTCAATTTCCGCCTGCTCACCCTGCATCTGGAACGCATCTCCGACATCGCCCATTCCGAGCGCGAGCCAACCCCGCCGAGCGAACCGCCTGAGGACGCCACGCCGCCGGCCGGCGCGATCTCCATGAGCGGGATCTGGTTCCGCTACGGGGAGGGCGACCGCTTCGTGCTGGAGGACGCCGCGCTGGAGGTGCGCGCCGGCGAGTTCCTGGCGATCACCGGCGCCTCGGGCGGAGGCAAGTCGACGCTGCTGAAGCTGATGCTCGGTCTCTACGACCCGACGCGTGGGGAGATCAGCCTGGACGGCCGGCCGCCCGCGCTCACCGGCTGGCGCGCCTGGCGCCGCCATGTGGGCGTGGTGGCCCAGGACGATCAGCTTCTGTCCGGCACGATCGCGGACAATATCGCCTTCTTCGATCCCGATCTCGACATGGCGCGGGTGCAGGAGGCCGCCAGGGCCGCGCGCGTCCATGAGGACATCGCGCGCATGCCCATGCAGTATCTCTCCCTCATCGGGGACATGGGCTCGGCCCTGTCCGGCGGTCAGCGCCAGCGCGTCCTGCTGGCGCGCGCGCTCTATCGCCGACCCTCGATCCTGGTGCTCGACGAAGGCACCGCCAATCTGGACCAGCAGACCGAGGCCGAGATCGCCGACGCCATCGAGGCGATGACCATCACCCGCATCATCGTCGCCCATCGCCCCGCCCTGGTGGAGCGCGCCGACCGGGTCGTGCGGGTGGAGGCCGGAAAGGTGCTCGACGGGCCCGGCTGACGTTTTTGCGCGCACTTTGTCGAAGCGCAGCCGCGCCGGCCGTCATAGGATCAGGCGGCGGGATCGGCCCGCAACCTCCCATGACGGAGACTCGACATGCAGTTCGCCATCATCTTTCACGAAGCGCCGGACCAATTCGCCCGGCGCACAGGGCCGGACGCGGCGGCATACTGGTCGACCTGGGGCGCCTATTTCGGCGCGCTGGGCGAGCGCAGCAAATCGGGCGCCTGCCTTCAAGCGCCTGAGACCGGCGCGGTGGTCCGCGTCAACGGGAAAGGCCGCGAAGTTCAGGACGGTCCCTACGCCGACAGCAAGGAGCAGCTGGGCGGCTTCGCGATCATCGAAGCCGACAGCCTGGAAGCCGCGCTTGAATGGGCCGAGCGCTCTCCGGCGGCGTCGGCCGGCGCGGTGGAAGTGCGCCCGGTCCTTCCCATGAGCGACGTTCCGGAGATGCGGTCATGAAATTCACCCTTCTTCTCCATGACGACGAGCAGACCTGGCTGTCCATGAGCGAGGCCGAGCAGGGCGCGGTGATCGGCCAGCACATGGCCTATGTGGACGCCCTGGTGAAAGCCGGCGCCATGGTTTCCGGCGAACCGCTGGACCCGTCGGGAACCGCGAAAATCGTGCGCGGCGGCGCGGTGCAGGACGGCCCCTACGCCGACACCAAGGAGCAGCTCGGCGGCTTCTATGTGATCGAAGCCGCCGACATGGATGCGGCGGTGGCGTGGGCGAAACAATGCCCGATCGGGCCGAACGGCGCGGTGGAGGTGCGTCCGGTTCCCGATTATGGCGACTGACGCCGAGGCGCGGGCGGCGGCGGACAGCGCCGCCCGCAACGCCTACGGCCGGCTCCTCGCGATCCTGTCGCGGCGCACGCGCGACCTCGCCGCGGCTGAAGACGCCCTCGCCGACGCCTTCGCCAGAGCGCTGGAGGTCTGGCCGTCGAAAGGCGTTCCCGCCCGCCCCGACGCCTGGCTCATCACCACGGCGCGCCGCCGCCTCGCCGATCTGGCGCGCCGCACGGCGGTGCGCGCGCGGGCCGAGCCTGAACTCGTCACGCTGTTCGACCGGCTCGGTGAAGCCGCTGAGGCGGGGACCCTGCCTGACGAGCGCCTCGCCCTGATGCTCGCCTGCGCCCATCCCGATATCGATCCCGGCCTTCACACCCCGCTCATGTTGCAGACCGTGCTTGGCCTCGACGCGGCGCGCATCGGCTCGGCGTTTCTGGTCTCGCCCGCGGCCATGGGGCAGCGCCTGTCGCGCGGCAAGGCGAGGATCCGCGAGGCCGGCCTCGCCTTCGAGACGCCTGGACCTGAGGCGCTGCCGGGGCGAGTGGAGCCGGTGCTGCGCGCCGTCTACGCCGCCTACACCGCCGGCTTCGACCTGGTGGGCGAAGAGCCGGGCCGGGCGAAGGACCTGGCCGGGGAAGCGCTGTTTCTGGCCGGCCTGGTCGCCCGCCTCGCGCCCGAAGCCGCCGAAGCCCTGGCCCTGTTCGCGCTGATCGCCCATTGCGAGGCGCGCGCTTCGGCGCGGCGGGGAGAGGGGGGCGCCTTCATACCGCTCGCCGAGCAGGACCCGGCGCTTTGGGACCCCGCCCTGATCGAGCAGGCCGAAGCCGCGCTGCGCCAGGCGCTGGCGCTCGCCCCGCCGGGCCGCTTCGCGCTGGAGGCGGCGATCCAGTCGGTGCACGCCGAACGCCGGCGCACCGGCGTCACCAACTGGCGCGCGGCGGCGGCGCTCTATGATCGTCTGGTGGACACCGGCGCCGGGCTCGGCGCCCGCGTGGCGCGCGCCTGCGCCCATGGCGAAGCCTTCGGGGCGCAAACCGCGCTCGATCTGCTCGCGCCCCTCGCCGCTGCCGCATGCGAGCACCAGCCCTTTTACGCCGCGCAGGCGCACTGGCTGTCGCAGGCGGGAGCAACGGCTGAGGCCGGCGAGGCCTATGGCCGCGCTGCGGCGCTGAGCGCCGACCCGGCCGTGCGCGGGTTTCTAGAACGCCGCCGCGCGCAGCTTTAACGCCGCATCCCCCTCGCCAAGTCCCGCCTTGCGCCCTAAACCTCCCCCTCGTGTTTCGTACGGTCCTCAATCTCGCCCGCCTGGCCCGCGCCGCCTGGACACTCGCGCGCCATGACGCGATTTTTCCCAAGGAATACCAGCAGGCGTTTCCCGCGCCGGCGCGGTTCCTGGGCAAGCTGGCGCGCCTCATCGCCATTCGCGGCCGCGCCGACAATCCCGGCGAGCGCCTGGCCCGGGCGCTGGAGAAGCTGGGCCCCTCCTATGTGAAGTTCGGCCAGGTGCTCGCCACCCGCGCCGACGTGGTCGGTCCGCACTTCGCCCGCGGCCTCGCCCGGCTGCAGGACAAGATGGAGGCCTTCGGGCTCGAGAAGGCGCGCGCGACCATCGAGGCGGAGCTCGGCGGGTCGGTCGAGGACTGGTTTAAAGAGCTCGGCGAGCCGGTCGCCGCCGCCTCCATCGCCCAGGTGCATAAGGCCGTCACCATCGACGGCCGCACGGTGGCGGTGAAGATCCTGCGCCCCGATGTGGAGGCGCGCATCAAGCGCGACATCTCCGCCATGAAACTCGGCGCCAGGCTCGCTGAAGGCCTGTTCCCCCAGTCCAAACGCATGGAGCCGCGCGCCTTCGTGGAGACGGTCGCCCGCTCGCTGACGCTGGAGACCGATTTGCGCCTGGAGGCGGCGAGCGCCTCGGAGCTGTCGGAAGCCGCAGTGGCGGCGGAAAACTTCTGGATTCCGGAGGTGGATTGGTCGCGCACCGCCAAGCGCGTCCTCACCATCGAGTGGATCGACGCCATCCCTATGACCGACATGGCCGCGATCGATGCGGCCGGGATCGACAAGGTCAAGCTCGCCGCCGACCTCACCGACGCCTTCCTGACCACGGCGCTCGAGCGCGGCGTGTTTCACGCCGACATGCATGCGGGCAATCTGTTCGTCGCAGAGGACGGCCGGCTGTGGGCGGTGGATTTCGGCATCATGGGCCGGCTGGGCGCCGAGGAGCGGCGCTATCTGGCGCTCATTCTGCACGGTTTCCTGGTGCGCGATTACGACGCTGCGGCCGAAGCCCATTTCGCCGCCGGTTACGTGCCGGGCAAGTTCTCCAAGGCCGATTTCGCCAGCGCGCTCAGGGCTGTCGCCGAACCGATCTTCGGCAAGACCGCCAATGAAGTGCCCATGAGCCGGGTTCTGTTGCAGCTGTTCGAGATCACCGACCTTTTCGACATGCATCTGCAGCCCCAGCTCGTCATGCTGCAGAAGACCATGGTCCAGGCCGAAGGCGTGTGCCGCTCGCTTTCGGACCGTCACAATATGTGGAAATCCTCCGCGCCCGCGGTGGAGCGGTTCATGCGCCGCGAGCTCGGCCCCGAGGGCAAGATCCGCGACACGATCCAGGATCTGAACGAGCTGCGCGACGCCATCCTCTCCCTGCCCGAAACGCTGGAGCGCCTGTCCAAGGCGGCTGAAGCCATCGAGGTCGAACCGCCGATCCGCCCGCGCGTTCTCGCGCAGAAATGGGCCGGCCGGATCCTTTCGGCCATCGTCATCGCCGGGTTCGGCGCGCTCATTACGGCGTATTTCTTCGGCGCCTTCGAGGGCGGGGGTTGATAGTAAGCACGTTTGTGCTTATATCTGGGTCGTCTGATGAAGGAGGCGATCATGCGTGAGCGCGGCGGCCATGATTTCGAGCATGAGCAGGCGGCGGAGCCGGTGCGCGAGACTCGCAAGCTGCGCAAGACCGGCAACAGCTATGGCGTGACGCTGTCGCGCAAGACGCTGGACGTGGCCGGCCTGTCGCCGGATGCGCCGGTCGTGGTGCATGCCGAAAAAGGCCGGGTCGTCATTTCGGCGGAAGGCGGCGACTACGACGCCACGATCGCGGCGGGCCGTGAGGCGCTGGCGCAGTATCGCTACGCGCTGACGAAGCTCGGACAATGAGCCCGCGCCTGCCCGACCGGGCGGGCTTTGTCGACGTGCTGGGAGAGATCCTTCACGAGACGACGGGCACGCCGCTGCAGTTCCGCGACGAGGGTCTGCTCGAGTCCGCGTTCGCCAGGCCGGAGAACCGTCTCGCCTACGGCGAAGACGCCGATGTCTGCGCGCTGGCGGCGTCGCTCGCCTATGGCCTGTCGAGCAATCATCCGCTGGTGGACGGCAATAAGCGGGCCGCCGCGGCGGGCTTTCTCATCACGCTGTTTCTGAACGGTTTGAGGCTCGACGCCTCGCAGAGTGAGGTCATTGACACCTTTCTGGCCCTCGCCGCCGGAGAGCTGGACGAAGAGGGCCTCGCTGAGTGGGCGCGCGCTCGCCTCCTGCAGGACGAGACCTGCTCGCCGCGGCCCTGACGCCCTCGTGACCGGCGCGCGATCACCCGTGCAGGTGACGCGCGCCGGTCACCCGGCTAACACTGGCGGCCGCAAGTTTCATGGAGCCACGCCCGTGACGGCCAAGCGCATACTCCTGATCATCGGCGGCGGGGTCGCCGCGTATAAATCGCTGGAGCTGATCCGGCTGTTGAAGAAGCGCCATATCGCCTCGAGCTGCATCCTCACCGGAGCGGCGAAGCATTTCGTCACGCCCATGAGCGTGTCCGCGCTGTCCGGCGAGAAGGTCTTCGACGATTTGTTCTCCCTCACCGACGAAGCTGAAATGGGCCATATCGAGCTGTCGCGCTCGGCCGATCTGGTGGTGGTGAGCCCCGCGACGGCCAATCTGATGGCCAAGCACGCGGCGGGAATTTGCGACGATCTCGCCACCACCGCGCTTCTGGCCACCGACAAGCCGGTTCTGATGGCGCCGGCGATGAACGTGCGCATGTGGACCCACCCGGCCACAGTGCGCAACGTGGAGACGTTACGCGGCTACGGCGTCACGGTCATGGAGCCCGACGAGGGCGAGATGGCGTGCGGCGAGCTCGGTCCCGGCCGTCTGCCGGAGGTGGAGCGCATCGCCGACGCCGTCGAAGCCGCGCTGAGCGCCCGCTGATGCGCGCGATCGTCACCGCCGGCCCCACGCTGGAGGCGCTTGATCCGGTGCGGTTTCTGTCCAATCGCTCTTCGGGCAGGCAGGGTTACGCCGTGGCGGCGGCGCTTCGCGACGAAGGCTTCGACGTCACCCTGGTGGCCGGCCCGACCGCGCTGGACGATCCGGCCGGGCTCACCACCGTCCACGTGGAGAGCGCCCGCGACATGCTGGCCGCCGTGGAAGGCGCGCTGCCGGCCGAGGTGTTCGTGGCGGTGGCCGCCGTCGCCGACTGGCGCCCGGCAGAGACACACGAGCGCAAGCTGAAGCTCGACAAGGGCGCGATGACCACGCTGCAGCTGGTGGAGAATCCCGACATCCTGAAGACGCTGGCGCGCCATCAGCCGCCGCGCCGGCCTCGCCTGGTGGTGGGCTTCGCCGCGGAGACCCATGACGTCGCGCGGCTGGCGCGGGAGAAGCGGCTGCGCAAGGGCTGCGACTGGATCGTCGCCAATGACGTCTCCGGTGACGCGATGGGCGGGGAGGAGAACGCGGCCCTGGTGATCCGCGAGGACGGCGAGATCCTCATCGAGCGCGCCGCCAAGGCCGAAATCGCCCGCCGGCTTGCCGCGGAGATCCGCGCGGCGTTGACCGGCTGAGCGCGCAACGCCCTGGCGCAGCGTGCGAGTTGGTTCACTCCGCTCCCTCCTGTTAGGCTGCAGCTCCCTGACAGCGGATAAAAACGGGATCTCCATGAAAACCCTGCTTCTCGCGACCCTTGGCGCGGCCGCCTTTTCCGGCGTGGCTGCGGCGCAATGCTATGAAGTCGGCGCGGACGGCTCCGAATATACCGAAATGACCGATTACGAGCTGCGCGACGAGACCGCGCGCCCCGGCCTGATGGACCCGCCGCCCCTGTCCCAGAACGCCGCCGGCGTGATGTGCGTGCGCGACTCCATCGTGCCGGACGCCAATGATTTCGAACTGGTGCGCTATCGCGGCGTGCCGTTGTTCCTGCGCGACGGCGAAGGCGAAGATGCGCGCGTGCTGGCGATCGGCTTCTCTACCGGCGGGACCAGCGAGACCGGCGAGCAGACCCCGCCGCAATATCTGGTGCGTCGGGTGCAAGGTGAGCTGACCGCCGAGGACGTCGAGGCCATCCGCGCCGCTCTGGAAGGGTTCGCGGACTCAGAGAGCGCGCTGGAGGCCTATATGGAGGCGCAGTCGGAAGACTGACCGCGCCGGTGACGCGCGCGCGAATCCGCCTAAGCTCGCGGGCTCAAAGGTCCCGGCAAGGAGCGCGCCGTGTTCAGACTGAAAGTCAAACCCCTGGCCCATTTCGAAGGCCTTGAGCTGCCCCGCTACGAAACTGCAGGGGCGGCCGGCATGGATTTGCGCGCGGCTCTGCCCGAGGCGGAGCCGGTCGTGCTCGAGCCCGGAGAATGGCGCCTCATTCCCACCGGGCTCTCCATCGCCCTGCCGGACGGGTTCGAGGCGCAGATCCGGCCGCGCTCGGGGCTCGCCGCGCGCCACGCCATAGGCTGCGTGAATGCGCCGGGTACCGTGGACAGCGATTATCGCGGCGAGATCAAGGTCAATCTGATCAATCACGGCCGCGAGCCCTTCACCATTCAACGCGGCGAGCGCATCGCGCAGATGGTGATCGCGCCCGTCACGCGCATCGACTGGGAAGAGGTCGCCGATCTCGACGACACCGAGCGCGGCGGCGGCGGGTTCGGCTCCACCGGCCGGTAGCGCCGGTCTGGAACCGGTCGCCGGCGGCGCTATTCTATGGCCAATGGAACGCCGCCCTTACGAGACCTGGCCCGCCGACCCCGCCGCCCCGCCGCTTTCCGGCGAGACGACGCTATACCTCGACGCCGAGATCCGGCCGAACCGGTCGCTGCCCAATCCGGCCTTCTACGCGCTGATGATCGCCTTCGGCGTGGTGAGCTTCATCGCCGGCCTCGCCTTTTTCCTGCTCGGCGCCTGGCCCGTCATCGGGTTCTTCGGGTTGGACCTGCTGATCGTGTTCGCCGCGTTCAAGCTCTCCTATCGCGACGGGCGCCGGCTGGAGACGATTCAGATCACCGGCGAGGAGATCCGCGTGGCGCGCCGCACGCCGTTCGGCCATCACACCGCGTTCCGCGTCCCGCTGGCCTGGACGCGGGTGGAGCTGAACGGCGAAGGCGAACCGGACGTGCAGGCGCGCCTCCACCACAAGGGCCGCAATCTCATCATCGGCGCCATGCTGAGCCCGAAAGAGCGCGAGGCGCTGGCCGAGGCGGTGCGCGTCGCCATCGACAAGGCCCGGCGCGGCGGGGCGCAAGATCCGGGTGGCGCGCCGGCCTGAGCCGCGCCAGACTCGCGCCATGACCGACGCGATCCTTCCCGACACGACTTCTCCGCCCGCCGACTATGCGCGGATGGACGCGGCCATCGCCTGGCTGTCCGAGCATTGGGCCGAGCAGCCCGATCTCGACGCCGCCGCCCGCGCGGCCGGGCTGTCGCCGCACCATTTTCAGCGCCTGTTTACGCGCTGGACCGGGACCAGCCCGAAACGCCTGGTTCAGGCGCTCACCCACGCCAGCGCGCGCAGGCTGCTCATGGACGGCGCCAGCGTCATGGACGCCGCCTACGAAACCGGCCTCTCGGCGCCCTCGCGCCTGCACGACGTGTTCATCGCCGAGGAGGCCGTCACGCCCGGCGAAACCAAGGCGGGCGGGGCGCAGGTGACGTTCCGCCTGGGTGCGGCGGCGACGCCGTTCGGGACCGGGATATTCCTGATCGCGCCGCGCGGCCTGTCCGCGCTGGGCTTCGCCGATCCCGGAGACGAGGACGCGGTGCGCGCCGATCTGACCGCCCGCTTCCCCTTCGCCCGGTTCGTGACGGACGATGCGCAGGCGCGCGCCTGGGCGGGCCGCATCTTCGAGGCCGCGCCCGGCGAAACCCGGCTCGATCTGGCGCTGTACGGCACGCCCTGGCGCCGTCAGGTCTGGCGCGCCCTGCTGCGCATTCCGCCGGCGAAGACGGTAAGTTACGCGGACGTGGCGGCGCGGATCGGCGCCGCGCGGGCGAACCGGGCGGTGGGCGCCGCGGTGGGCGCCAACCCGGTGAGCTTTCTCATCCCCTGTCATCGCGTACTGGCGAGCGACGGCCGTCTCACCGGCTATCACTGGGGACTGAATCGCAAGCGCTGCATGCTCGCATATGAGGCCGCGAGGGGTTAAATACCCCGGCATGATCGCTTCAGGTTTCCTCTTCGTCGGCGCGCTGGTCGCCGGATTCGCGCTGCTCGCGCTGGCGCGGTGGGTGTTCGCCGTGCGCACCTTGCGCGACGACGCCCGGGCCGAGTACGCCGAGCGCCTGAAGGACAAGCCGGCGACGGTCAGATCGGTCGACGAGGCGGCGTTCGTGAAGCTCTATGTGGATGCGTTTCAGCCGCGCTGGGCGCTTTACACGGCCGGCGGCGCGGCGGCCGCTCTGGCCGTCAGCCCGCCCGCGCTCGTGCTCGTGCCCACGATCTACGACCTGATCTGGGAGATGAACGGCGCGCCGGAATGGGCCGGGCACACCGGCTATGTTTATATGTTTTCGCTGTTCTTCGCCCTGTGCTTCATCTGGGCGGCGGTGGCGGCGACGTTCGCCCGCCTCGCCCACGCCAACACGCCCGAACCCTTTCACCACGCGCTCGCCCGCGCGCGCGGCGAGCCGCTGCCCGAAGAGACAACCTGGCGCCGGCGCCCGAAATGGGCGCGCCGCGTGCGGCCGGACCCGGCGCCCGAAGACGACGCCTGAGCCGTTTCCCGCTATAACTATTCAGCCCCCAAGGAGCGTCTATCGCTATGGAATTTCTGCACGCCATGGTGCGCGTCACCGAGATCGAGGAGTCTCTCCGCTTCTATTGCGAAGGGCTCGGATTCGAGGAAGTGCGCCGCACCGAGAACGAGGCGGGCCGTTTCACCCTGATCTTCCTCGCCACGCCCGACGATCTGCACCGCGCCGGCGTGCCGACGCCGGTGACCGCGCCTCTGGAGGGTTCGCTTCCCACCGGCCTGCCGATGATCGAACTCACCTATAACTGGGACGCCGAAGCCTACGGCACGGGCCGCAATTTCGGTCATCTCGCCTATCGGGTCGCCGACATCTACGCCCTTTGCGCGCGCATGCAGGGCATGGGCTACACCATCGCCCGCCCGCCGCGCGACGGACGCATGGCGTTCGTGAAGAGCCCGGACGGGATCTCCGTGGAACTGCTCCAGGCCGGCGACCCGCTGGAGCCTGCAGAGCCTTGGAAGAGCATGGAGAACTAGGGGAGCTGGTAGGGGGCTCGGCGCCGGCCCGGAACCCGCTGAATCCGTTTCGCGTTAATCCTGAAAGGGAACGCAAGCGGAACATCGCTTGACCGAACAGTCTGTTCCGTTTATGTTCTCATTATCGAGAACAGGAGCGTGATATGGCTTACGGTTCCAAATCAGAGGGTTACGGACGCAACGCCGGCAAGCGCTGGCGGCGCGAGGATGAGCTGGCGCTGCGCGATCTGGTGCGCCGGGGCGCGCCGCTGCGCCTGATCAGTCTGCGGCTCGGCCGGCCGGATTCGGCGATCCGCTCGAAAGCCGGCGATCTGGGCTTGTCGGTGAGCCAGGGCGAGCCCGTCGTGGCGCCGCCGCCGGCCCGGACCCTGTCGCGCAACCGCATGCGCGGCCCGATCGAGGAGCCGCGCCTTGACGCGCGTCAGCTGGAGCTGTTCGGAACGGCCTGACGGGCTCGGCTCAGCCGAGCACATCCTGCATGGTGTAGAAGCCGGGTTCGCGGCCCTTCAGCCACAGCGCGGCTTCGATCGCGCCGCGTGCGAAGATCGTCCGGTCGAAGGCGCGGTGGCCGATCGAGACTTCCTCCAGCGAGGACAGGAAGCGGGCCTCGTGCTCGCCGACGACCCCGCCGCCGCGCAGAGCGGCAAAGCCGATGGTTCCCAGCGGCCGCGACCCGCCCGAACGCGGCCTGTCGAACTGCGCGGCCTTGTCGAAATCGGCGCCGCGCGCACGGGCGGCGGCCTTGCCCAGCGTCAGCGCGGTGCCCGACGGGGCGTCGGCTTTGTGCTTGTGATGGGTTTCGACGATCTCCAGATCGAACTGATCGGGATTCAGTGCGCGCGCCGCTTCGGCCACCAGACGCTCCAGGACCGCCACGCCGAGCGAGAAATTGCTCGCCTGCAGCACCGGGATCGTCTGGGCCGCCGTCTCCAGCGCCTTTTGCTGGGCGTCGTCCAGGCCGGTGACCCCGGTCACAAGTCCCGGCCCGCCCGCCTCGGCCAGCCGCGACGCGATGGCGGCGGTGACCTGCGGCGCGGTGACGTCGATAAACAAGTCCGCGCCCTCACCCGCTTCCTCCAGCGACACCGACACGGTTCGCCCGAGATAGCCCTTGCCGGCGATCTCTCCCAGATCGGCGCCCAGATGCACGCTGTCGGAGCTGACCATGCCGCCGGTGAGCGCGGTGTCCGCACGCGCGATCAGCTGGGCGGCGATGGTCCGCCCCAACCGGCCGGACACGCCGCACACGGCGGCCTTGAGTTTCACGTCGGACATGGGGCGCACTCCTTCAGACCCGCCTTTCTGAGGCGGACAGGGTGAAGAAAGCGGTAACGCAAGCGCCTACGCCCCCGGCCGGGCCTCGTCGTCGCCGCGCACGTCGTTCCAGAAGCGCTTGACCTTCTTGAAGAAGCCGTCGCTTTCCGGATTGCAGCCGTCGCCGGAGATGTCGCAGAACTCGCGCAGGATTTCGCGCTGGCGCTCGGTGAGCTTGCGGGGCGTCTCCACGAACAGCTCCACATACATGTCGCCGCGCGCGCCGCCGGTGTTTACCCGGCTCATGCCTTTATGGCGCAGGCGCATGCGCTCGCCGGTCTGGGCGCCTTCGGGCACGGTGATCTTCACCTTGCCGCCCTCGATGGTTGGCGCGTCGATCTCGCCGCCCAGAGCCGCAGTGACCATGGGCACCGGCGCGCGGCAATAGAGATTGGGTCCGTCGCGCTCGAACAGCTCGTGCGGCAGAACGGAAATGAAGATGTAGAGATCGCCGCGCGGCCCGCCGCGCGCGCCGGCTTCGCCTTCGCCAGCCAGTCTGATGCGCATGCCGTCCTCGACGCCGGCGGGGATCTGGACGCGCAGATCGCGCATCTGACGCACCCGGCCCACGCCGTCGCATTCCTGACAGGGCGTCTCCACGTACTGGCCGCGCCCGCCGCAGGTGGGGCAGGTCTGCTCCATGGTGAAGAAGCCCTGGGTGCGCCGGATGCGTCCGGCGCCGCCGCAGGTGTCGCAGGTCGTCACGCCCGTGCCCGGCTCCGCCCCGTCGCCGGAGCAGCGCCCGCAGGTGACGGTGGTGGGCACGCGGATACTGGCGTCCTTGCCGTGGAACGCCTCCTCCAGCGTGATCTCCATGTCGTAGCGCAGGTCCGAGCCGCGCGCCGGGCCGGAGCGCCGCCCGCCGCCGCGCCCGCGGCCCATGCCGAAGGCGTCGCCGAAAACCTGCTCGAAGATGTCGGCGAAATCGGCCGCCGAACCGCCGCCGAACCCGCCGGCGCCGAACGGACCTTGCCCGCCGCCGCCCTGGCTGAACGCGGCGTGGCCCATGCGGTCATAGGCGGCGCGCTTGTCGGCGTCGGAGAGCACCGAATAGGCCTCGCCCACCTCCTTGAATTTGGCTTCGGCCTCGGCGTCGCCCGGATTGCGGTCCGGGTGGTATTTCATCGCGAGCTTGCGATAGGCGCTCTTGATCGCGCCCGCATCCGCGCCCTTCTCGATGCCGAGAACCTCGTAATAGTCGCGCTTGCTCATGCGTTTACGTCCAAATCCCGTTCGGCGTGGCGCGCAGGAAAGCGGCTCTGCACGCTCCGGTCCAGCAGCTCTCCCTCCCGTTCAAGGGGAGGGCCGGGGTGGGGTGAGGCGGCGCAAGACGGGCGCCCTGGTCTGAAAGAGCCTGCACCCCCCACCCCGACCCTCCCCCGAGGGGGAGGGAGCGAGGTTGGCGCCGACCCCGGTCGTTCCGGGCCCCGGTCGGGCGGACAACAGCCGCCGACCGAAGCGATGCGGCCCCGCCCCGAGGGTCGGGACGGGGCCGCGGGTTCGCTCAGAAGACCGCCTTACGCGCTCTTCTTCTTGTCGTCGTCCTCGTCGTCCTTCACCTCGGTGAACTCCGCGTCGACGACACCTTCCTCATCCTTGGAGGCCTCGCCTTCCGGCGCGGCGCCGCCCTGCTGTTGCGCAGCGTACATGGCTTCGCCCAGCTTCATCACGGCCTGCTGAAGCGCCTGGGTCTTCTGCTGGATGGCTTCGAGGTCTTCGCCGTCCTTGACGCCTTCCAACTCCTTCACGGCCGTCTCGATCGCCTCCTTGTCGGCCGGGTTCAGCTTGTCGCCGAACTCGGCGACCTGGGCGTTGGTCTGATGGATCATCGCCTCGGCGGTGTTCTTGGCGTCCACCAGCTGACGGCGCTTCTTGTCGGCCTCGGCGTTGGCCTCGGCGTCCTTGACCATCTTCTCGATATCGGCGTCGGACAGGCCGCCCGAAGCCTGGATGCGGATCGCCTGCTCCTTGCCGGTGGCCTGGTCCTTGGCCGAGACGTTGACGATGCCGTTGGCGTCGATGTCGAAAGTGACCTCGATCTGCGGCATGCCGCGCGGCGCCGGCGGAATGCCCACCAGGTCGAACTGGCCCAGCAGCTTGTTGTCGGCCGCCATTTCGCGCTCGCCCTGGAACACGCGGATCGTCACCGCGGTCTGGTTGTCGTCGGCGGTGGAGAAGGTCTGGCCCTTCTTCGTGGGGATCGTGGTGTTGCGGTCGATGAGACGGGTGAACACGCCGCCCAGGGTCTCGATGCCCAGCGAAAGCGGGGTCACGTCCAGCAGCAGCACGTCCTTCACATCGCCCTGCAGCACGCCGGCCTGGATCGCCGCGCCCATGGCGACGACTTCGTCGGGATTCACGCCGCGATGGGGATCCTTGCCGAAGAAGGCCTTCACAGCCTCCTGGACCTTGGGCATGCGGGTCATGCCGCCCACCAGCACCACGTCATGGATGTCGGAGGCGGAGATCCCGGCGTCCTTCAGGGCCGCCTTGCACGGCTCGATCGTGCGCTTGATCAGGTCTTCGACGAGGCTTTCCAGCTTGGCGCGGGACAGCTTCATGTTCAGGTGCTTCGGCCCCGAGGCGTCGGCGGTGATGAAGGGCAAGTTCACCTCGTAGGACGAGGCGCTGGAGAGCTCCTTCTTGGCCTTCTCCGCCTCTTCCTTGAGGCGCTGGAGCGCAAGCTTGTCCTGGCGCAGGTCGATGCCCTGCTCCTTTTTGAACTCGGTCGCGAGATATTCGACGATGCGCATGTCGAAGTCTTCGCCGCCCAGGAAGGTGTCGCCGTTGGTGGCCTTCACCTCGAACACGCCGTCGCCGATCTCCAGCACCGACACGTCGAACGTGCCGCCGCCCAGGTCGTAGACCGCGATGGTGCGGCTGTCGCCCTTATCAAGACCGTAGGCCAGCGCGGCCGCGGTCGGCTCGTTGATGATGCGCAGCACTTCCAGCCCGGCGATCTTGCCCGCGTCCTTGGTGGCCTGGCGCTGGGCGTCGTTGAAATAGGCCGGAACGGTGATGACGGCCTTTTCGACCTTCTCACCCAGATAGGATTCGGCGGTCTCCTTCATCTTCTGCAGGATGAAGGCGGAGATTTCGCTCGGCGCGTATTTCTTGTCGCGGCCCTGCACCCAGGCGTCGCCGTTGGAGCCCTCCACGATGGCGTAGGGCACCATGTCCTTGTCCTTCTTCACCGTGGGATCGGACATGGTCCGGCCGATCAGGCGCTTGATGGCGAAGAAGGTGTGGTCCGGGTTGGTCACCGCCTGGCGCTTGGCCGGCTGGCCGATCAGGCGCTCGCCGTCCTCCGTGAAGGCGACCACGGACGGGGTGGTGCGCATGCCTTCGGCGTTTTCGATCACCTTGGCCTGGTCGCCGTCCATGACCGCGACGCAGGAGTTCGTGGTCCCGAGGTCGATGCCGATAACCTTGCTCATGGTCAGTTCACTCTCCTTGTTGCGGCGGGGCGGGCGGAGGACCGGGCCCGAAGCGCCCGGCTCAGAAGCGGGGACCGCCCCCCGACTTGACCTGTTTCTGCTCGAACCAGCCCCGGACGAGCCGGAGCGAAATCGAAAATTTCACGCAAGCGTGATGTCCTTGCGCGTTACGGGGCGATTTAGGAAGGCGCGCGGAACCGCGCAAGGGCGCCGAGCGATTAAGGCGCCGGTATGGAGGAAGGCCGCACCATGACCGAAGCCGCCCCTGTAATTTTTCTTCCCGGCGCATTTCTGGCCCGCGCCTCGGTCCATGCGCCAGGCGCTTTCGCCCGCACTGTAAAAGCCTTCCTGAACCGCGCCTGATCAGGCCCCGGCCCGATCGCGCGCCGCCAGCCGTGTGTGCAGGAAGCGCGCCGCAGCGGCGAGCAGCGTCAGCGCGAAAACGGGAACGCAGATATCGATCGTGGACAGGGCCAGCGCTTCGGGCAGGAGAAGGATGTCGCGCGCCCAGCCGTCCTCCACCCCCGAAAGCCGCTTCGCCCAGGTCTGAAGCACGCACTCGCCATTGATCAGCACGCCGGCGAAGATCGCCACGGGAAAGCCGAGCGCGTAGGGCGCAATGCGCGCGAGCCGGCTAGTGAGCGCATAGATCCACAACACGGCGAGGCAGCCGATGGCGGCGGCGTAGACCAGCGTGTGCAGGAGCTGAAGCGCGAACAGAAGCATGGCGTCATCATGCCCTGCGCCGCGCGTGTGTGAAAAGCGCCGTCGACCGCGCGACCCGCCAGGCGCATGGTGCGTCCTATGGCCGACTTCACACTCCCCGACGGCTTCCAGCTCCTGCCTGAGCGCTTTTCGCGCGCCGAACAGGCGGCGTTGGTGGAGGCGGTGCTGGCGGGCGTCGCGCAAAGCCCGCTCTATCAGCCGTCCATGCCGCGCACCGGCGCGCCCTTGAGCGTGCGCATGACGAATTTCGGACCGCTGGGCTGGGTGACCGACAAGGAGAAGGGCTATCGCTATGAGCCGGCCCATCCGGTGACCGGCGAGCCCTGGCCGGCCATGCCGCAGGCCTTGCTGGATCTCTGGGACGCGGTTTCAGGCTGGCCCGATCCGCCCGAAGCCTGCCTTGTAAACTGGTATGACGCGCAGGCGCGCATGGGGCTCCACGTGGACAATGACGAAAAGGCGGTGAACGCGCCGGTGGTCTCGGTCTCGCTGGGCGACCGGGCGCGGTTCCGGCTGGGCGGACCGTCGCGCAAGGACGCGACGCGCTCCTTCATGCTGAGCTCCGGCGACGTGGTCGTGCTCGGCGGGTTGGCGCGCGCGTGTCATCACGGGGTGGACCGGATCTATCCGGGGACGTCCACGCTGCTGCCGACCGACTGGCGGCCTGGCCGGATCAATCTGACGCTTCGGCGGGTCAATCGCTAGGGTTCGGGCGCGTTCAGCCTCAATTCAGCCGAGATCGGGTGTAATACGGTCCATGCAGCGGGCCGCAGCGGTCCGCGCTCCATTGCGCTTCAAAGGGAGACCGCCATGATCCGCAAGCTTGCTCTTCTCGCCGCCGTTCCGCTGGTGCTTTCGGCGTGCGCCACCAACAATCAGGGCGTTCGCGGCGCGGCCGCCGGAGCGGGCGCCGGAGCGGTCGCGGGCGCGATCATCGGCAACAATGTGGGCGACGGCGACGCCGGGCGCGGCGCGCTGATCGGCGCGGGCATCGGCGCTGCGGCCGGCGCGCTCATCGGCTGCCGCCAGCCGGGCGGTTGCGGTCATAATCCGAACAACCCGAACCATTCCCAGCTCTATTACGACCAGTATTCGGGCCGCTATTGGTATGAAGATTACCGCAACGGCTCCACCTGGTGGCAGAACGGCGAGCCGCGCACCGCGCCGCGCACGCGCTACTAAGGCGCGCACCTGCGCAGACGAGCGCAGACATGAGAAGGGCGGCTCGCCAATGGAGCCGCCCTTTTTATTTCAGGCTTCGCGCGCGAACGCCCGGCTGGAGATCGACACCGGGTTGCCCGCCGGGTCCTTGGCGTTGGCGAACACATAGCCGCCGCCGTCGTGCATCGGTCCGAATGCGAGGCCGGCCTGCGCCGCCGTTTCGCGGAACCCGGCGACGTCCTCCACGTCAAAGACCAGCTTGACCAGCGACTGACCTTCCTTGCGCCCCTTCGCGAGCGGATGCAGCAGGATCGCTGCGCCCTCGCCTTCGGGGCGAAGCTCAACGATCCGGTCGCCCTCGCGGCGGATGATCTCGAAGCCGAAATGCCGACTGTAGAACGCGGCGAGCTCGTCGATCCGCTTGGTGTAGAGAATGATCCGGCCAAGCGATACGGCCATCGATCCGGCCTCCGGCGAGGCCGGGACGCGCCGGGTGCGCATCTGTTCGACCGTCGCCGCAATTGAAGCCCGCTTTACGCGCTCACGTCCACACCGCCGCTCTTGGGCGGTTCGGGCTTGTCCTGAGGCGCCGTCTCGCCGCCGTTGGCAGGGCCGGCGCTCACGACGACCATGGCGGCGCGCAGGGTGCGCTCGCCGATCACATAGCCGGGCTGCATGACATGGGCGATGGCGCCCTTGGGCTGGTCGGCGGGAACCTGGGCGGCCGCCTGGTGGCGGTTGGGATCGAGCGGGTCGCCGGGCTTTGGTTCGACCTTCTTCACGCCGTGGCGCTCCAAGGTGGAGACGAGCCGGCGCTCGGTCATCTCCACGCCTTCCAGAAGCGTCTGCAGCGCCGGACCGGCGCTCGTCTTGGCGTCGTCGTCGATGCTCGACAGGGCGCGCGCGAGATTATCGGCCACGTCCAGCATGTCGCGCGCAAAGCCGGTCACGGCGTATTCGCGCGCGTCCTTCACGTCGCGCTGGGCGCGCTTCTTGGTGTTCTCCATTTCGGCGTAGGCGCGCAGGAGCTTGTCCTTCGCCTCGGCGAGCTGGGCGTCGAGGCCGGGCTCCTCCGGCGTCTCCGCCGCCTTAAGCTCGGGCGCTTCGTCCTCGGGCAAGGGCGCGTCGCCGGCCTGCTTTTCAGGACCGCCTGCGGCCTGCGGGTCGAGGTCTTCGGGATGGGTGTCGGGCTTGGCGTTGTGTTCGGTCATGGCGGCTAGATCGAGTCCACAGCTTGAAACGTCAAGGGTTGGGGGCGGATCACCGGCCGCCGGCGAGCAGCTTGCCGACGACCTGAGCGGTGTAGTCCACCAGCGGAATGACGCGGGCGTAGTTCAGCCGGGTCGGGCCGATGACGCCGAGCGCGCCGATGATCTTGTTGTCGCGATTGCGGTAAGGCGCCACGATCACGCTGGAGCCCGACAGTGAAAACAGCGGATTCTCCGAACCGATGAACAGGCGCACGCCCTGGCCGGCGCGCGCCTCGTCCAGAAGGGCGAGCAGGCCTTCCTTGCGCTCGATGTCGTCGAACAGGAGGCGGACCCGTTCGAGATCCTCGGCCGCCTGCACCGCTTCAAGAAGGCGCGCCTGGCCGCGCACGATCAGGGTGCGGCTCTCCGGCCCGCCCCAATCGGCGAGGCCCTGCTCCACCAGGCTCGCGGCCGTGGCGTCGAGCTGGGCGCGTTTCGCCGCGATCTCTTCTGCGATGTCCTTGAGCGCCTCGGCGAGGGTGCGCCCGCGAAGCCGTGCGGAAAGATAATTGCCTGCCTCGATCAGCGCGGCCGGCGGCAGGCCGGCGGGCGCCTTCATCAGCCGGTTCTCCACCGCCCCGTCTTCGCTCACCAGGACCGCGAGAATTTCAGTGGGCGAAAGATTGACGAACTCCACATGGCGCAGCGGCGCTTCGCTCTCCGGGCTGGCCACGAGCCCCGCCCCGCCGGCGAGGCCGGAGAGCAGGTTGGAGGCCTCGGAGAGCACCTCCTCCGGCCGGCGCCCGGCGGCGCTGACGCGATCCTCGATATCCTTGCGCTCCTCGCTCTCCAGATCGCCGATCTGCATCAAGCCGTCGACGAAGAGCCTCAGACCGGCGTGCGTGGGCATGCGCCCGGCCGAGGCGTGCGGCGCGGTCAACAGCCCGGCCTGGGCCAGGTCGGCCATGGTGTTGCGGATCGAAGCCGGCGACAGCTCGAGCACCCCGGACTTCGACAGCGTGCGCGAGCCCACCGGCTCGCCGGTGGCCAGATACGTCTCCACCAACTCGCGGAAAATGCGCCGCGAGCGCGCGTCGAGCGCCGCGAGACCGGTCAGGGAGCGAGTGCGATCATCCATCGCCCAAAGAGTTAGTCGCGCGCGCGGCGGTGCGCAATGCGTCCGCCCCGCCTTGACGGCGGCGCTGGCGCGCTTAGCAAGGCGTGACGATCACATCGACAGGAGACCCGCCATGCGCCCTGACGGCCGCCAGCCCGACGCCCTTCGCCCGATCCGGTTCGAAATAGGTTTCAATCCCTACGCCGAGGGCTCTTGCCTGGTGAAATGCGGGAACACGCATGTGCTGTGCACCGCCAGCGTGGATGAAACCACGCCGCCCTGGCTGCGCGGCCAGGGCAAGGGCTGGGTGACGGCGGAATACGCCATGCTGCCGCGCGCCACCCACACCCGCACCCGGCGCGAGGTGACCGGCGGCAAGGTGTCCGGACGCACGCAGGAGATCCAGCGCCTGATCGGGCGCAGCTTGCGGGCGGTGGTGGACCTGAAGGCGCTCGGCGAACGCCAGATCCTCATCGATTGCGACGTCCTGCAAGCTGACGGCGGCACGCGCACCGCTTCGATCACGGGCGCCTGGCTCGCCCTTAAACAGGCGACGGCGTATCTGGTGGAGGAGGGCGTCATCAAGGCCGATCCCGTCCACGCCCAACTCGCCGCGGTGAGCTGCGGGATCATCTCCGGCGAGGCGCGCCTCGATCTTGAATACGAGGAGGACCGGGTGGCCGAAACCGACGCCAATTTCGTGCTCACGCAGGAGGGCGGCGTCATCGAGGTGCAGGCCACGGCCGAAGACCGCCCCATGGCGCCGGAGCAGTTCGACGCCCTCTTCAGCCTGGCGCGCAAGGGCGTCGCCGAGTTGTGCGAACAACAGCGCGCGGCGCTGAAGAAGTAGGACGCGCAAGTCGCCGCGCGAGCGGCGGGGTTCGGGCATCCCCTCCGGCGTCGCCGCCAAGAAAAACGCCGCCAGGTCCTCACCCGGCGGCGTTTTCATGAGCTCTGGAAACCAGGCGCTATTCGGACTTGGTTTCTTCGTCCGCGGCGGCCTCGTCAGCCGGAGCTTCGGCGGCGGGCTCTTCGGCCGGAGCCGCTTCAGCTTCAGCCGCGGCGGTCTTGGCTTCTTCCTCGGCGGCCTTGCGGGCTTCTTCCTTCTCGGCGCGTTCGGCGGCGCGTTCCTTGGCCTTCTCGCCCGGCTCGCCCTTCTTGGGGTTGTTGCCGTGGGTCCATTCGTAGACGCCGGCGGCCTTCAGGAAGCGGGCGACGCGCTCGGTGGGCTGGGCGCCGTGCTTGATCCACTCGGCGGCGCGTTCGGCGTCGATCTTCACGCGGTCTTCGTGGTCCTTGGGAAGCATCGGGTTATAGGCGCCGATCTTCTCGATGAAGCGCCCGTCGCGCGGCATGCGCTCGTCGGCGACGACGATGCGGTAATAGGGGCGCTTCTTCGCGCCGCCGCGGGCGAGACGGATTTTAACAGCCATGGTCTTGGTCCTTCAGGGTTGGTCAGGGTGTGTTTCGAAATGGCAGGTCAGGTTCTCAATTGCAGCGCCGGGCGATCCCTCGGCCGGAACGACCGGGCCGCCGGGTACAGGGCTGACGGTGAAGTTCATTGTCGCGGTGCTCGTACGCGCGTCCTCTGCCGGTTCAGCGCGCCATTGATCCAGAGCGACGCGAACGGCGCGTTCATATGCGCGCCGGTGCCTGCGATGGGTGACAGGGCCCGCATCGTCGACGAGGGTGCAGTCCACGCAGGTGACGCGCGCCGCGCCGTCGGGATCGATGGCGAGCGCCGCGCTGCATATCGCGGCATGCCCCGCCCTCACAGGCGCGGCGGGAGTCTGCGGCGCGACGCGCGAGCGCCATTCGACCGCCGGCTCCGAGGCGGGCGACAGGGCGAGGAGGAGCGCAAGCATCATCATTTCTTCTTCGTCCCCGGCAAGCCCGGCAGACCGCCGCTCGACGGCCCGCCGAGACCCGGCAGCGAAGCGCCGCCCGGCGCCTTGCCCTTGAGCAGGTCTCCGGCGGCCTGATCGAATCCGGGGGGCATGGCGCCGCCCATGCCCGGCGGCATCCCGCCGCCCGGCATTCCGGGCATGCCAGGGAAGCCGCCTTTGCCCTTCTTGCCGCCCTTGCCCATCTTTTTCATCATGTCCGCCATCTGGCGGTGCATCTTCAGCAGCTTGTTGACGTCGGGCACCTCGACGCCGGCGCCCTGGGCGATGCGGCGCTTGCGGGAGGCTTTCAGGATGTCCGGCTTGGCGCGCTCCTCGCGCGTCATGGAGAGGATGATCGCCTCCTGACGCTTGAGCATCTTGTCGTCCATGCCGGCGGCGGCCATTTGCTGCTTGGCGGCTTTGTTCATGCCCGGCAGGAAGCCCATGATGGAGCCGAGCCCGCCCATTTTCTGGAGCTGGGCGAGCTGATCGCGCATGTCGTCCAGGTCGAACTTGCCCTTCGCCATCTTCTTGGCGAGGCGTTCGGCCTTTTCCTGATCGACGTCGGCGGCGGCCTTTTCCACCAGGGAGACGATGTCGCCGCGCCCGAGGATCCGGCCGGCCAGGCGCCTGGCGTCGAAAGCGTCGAGCCCGTCGACTTTTTCCGACACGCCGAGAAACTTGATCGGCAGCCCGGTGACCCAGCGCATGGACAGCGCCGCGCCGCCCCGGCTGTCGCCGTCCATGCGGGTGAGGATGAGGCCGGTGAGCGATAGGCGCTCGTTGAACCGGCGCGCGGTCTCCACCGCGTCCTGACCGGTCAGCGCGTCGGCCACCAGTATGGTCTCGCGCGGGCGGGCGACGTCGGCGATCCTGGCGGCCTCGCCCATCATCTCTTCATCGATGGAGGTGCGCCCGGCGGTGTCCAGGATCACCACGTCATAACCCTGGAGCCGGCCGGCGCTCATGGCGCGCTTGGCGATCTCGACGGCCGACTGGCCTTTCACGATGGGCAGGCAGTTGACGCCGGCCTTCTCGGCCATCTGCGCCAGCTGCTCCATGGCGGCCGGGCGGCGCGTGTCGAGCGAAGCGACGAGCACCTTCTTCTTCTCGCGCTCTGTAATGCGCTTGGCGAGCTTGGCGGTGGTGGTGGTCTTGCCCGAGCCCTGAAGGCCGGCCATGAGGATCGCCACCGGCGGCTCGCCGGCGAGCTGAAGGCCTTCCGGCTCGCCCTCGCCGCCGAGCAGATTCACGAGCTCGTCATGGACGATCTTGATCACCTGCTGGCCAGGGCTGACCGAGCGGATCACGTCCTCGCCCACGGCCTTCTCGCGGACCTTCGAAACGAAGTCCTTCACCGCGGGAAGCGCGACGTCGGCCTCCAGAAGCGCCACGCGGATTTCGCGCAGGGCCGCATCGACATCCTTCTCGCTGAGCGCGCCGCGCCCGGTAAGGGTGTCGAAAACTCCTGTCAGCCGTTCGCTAAGGGCGTCGAACATGCGTGCGTCGATCCATTCCGCTTCTCGTCCCGCCTTGCGTGCCAAGAGACACGAAAAGCGCGAAAGTGCAGGCACGCCGATCCAGCCCCGCTGAACGAACACTCGTCGAGCGGAGGACCTCGCCGGCCTCCGGGCGTTGATCCCTTCTACGAAGGGCGCCGTGTGCCGGAAAGGCAAGCGGATGGACGCTTGCACAAGAGCGGCAGGCAATACGCGCGGGTCGGCGAAGAGTCAAGCCGGGCGGGTTCGGTGAAGGCCCGTCGGCAAGCGGAGCGGCCGCCCCCCTTGCCATGGGGCGGCGAAGCGACGACCTTTCGCCCCGCATTGACACCGGGCTGAAAGGAAAACCGCCATGAGCCGACGCGAGTTCGACATCGTCGTATACGGAGCCACCGGATTTACGGGGCGGCTCGTCGCCGAGTTTCTCGCCTCGCGCCATCCCGAGCTGAGTTTCGCCATGGCCGGGCGGTCCGAAGACAAGCTGAAGGCGGTGCGCGACGAGATCGGCGCGCCGGCCGACACGCCGCTGATCGTGGCCGACAGCGATGACGACCAGTCCCTGCTCTCCATGTCCGGGCGCGCCGAAGCCGTGATCACCACGGTGGGGCCCTACCAGCTCTACGGCGAGCCTTTGCTGCGCGCCTGCGCGCTCAACGGGACCGATTATGTCGATCTGTGCGGCGAGCCGGCCTGGATGAAGGACATGATCGAGAAATACGACGCCCAGGCCAAGGAGACCGGCGCACGCATCGTCCTGTCCTGCGGGTTTGATTCCGTGCCCTTCGATCTCGGCGTCCTGTTCGTGCAGGAAGAGGCGATCCGCCGCTCCGGCGCGCCGATGCAGCGCGTCAAGGGCCGGGTGCGATCGATGAAGGGCACGTTCTCCGGCGGAACGGCCGCGAGCCTGGGCGAGACCATGAAGCGCGCCCACCGCGAACCGGAGATCATCGAGTGGCTGAAGGACCCGTTCTGCCTCTGCCCCGGCTTCACCGGTCCGAAACAGCCCCATGGCGCCAGGCCGCTTTACGAGGAGGATCTGCAGTCCTGGTCCGCGCCCTTCATCATGGCCGCGATCAACACCAAGAACGTGCACCGCTCCAACTTCCTGATGAAGCACCGCTATGGCGAGGACTTCGTCTATGACGAGATGATCCTCACCGGCGACGGGGAGAAGGGCGAGCAGATCGCCAGTCACGTGGCGAACGACAAATCCCTGTCGGAGAACAAGCTGAAGCCCGGCGAAGGCCCCTCCAGGGAGGAGCGCGAGAGCGGGTATTACGAGGTGATGTTCACCGGCGAGACGGTGGACGGCGAGCGCGTCACCGGAAGCGTCCATGGCGACAAGGACCCCGGTTACGGCTCCACCTCGAAGATGATCGCCGAATGCGCCATCGCGCTCGCCAAGGATATCGGGCGCGAACACACGCCGGGCGGCGTGTGGACGCCGGCGCCGGCGCTGGGCAAGGCGCTCATCGATCGGCTGAGCGCCCATGCGGGGCTCACGTTCAAGTATGAGTGAGCGTGAGGATCATATGAAAGGCGATGACAGGTGCGCCGTTGTGGATGAGCAGTGGCGCATCACGCTGCCGGATCGAGTGCTCGAAGCCTTGGGCGCCAAACCGGGGGAAACGATCACCTGGGAGCTGACGCGCTTCGGCGCCACGCTGCGCAAGAAAGACGAGCCGACCCCTAAAGGCTGAAAGTGGGCGACCAGCGGATGAAGGCGGCGAGCGACAGGCTGATCACCGCGCCCAGCGTGCAATAGAGCCGGATCGGCAGATACCAGCCGGGAAACGTGGCGTCGCGAATGGCGGCGCGGTCCCACAGATACTGGATCACGAAGCCGATGATCAGAAGGCCCCAGCCCACAAGCTCGAAATTCACCGGCAGGCCGGGCCGGCTCCAGACCTGAAGCGGCACCGCGATCCAGCCGGCCAGCGCGATCAGGATCGCCAGCACCATCACCCCGGTGCGCGGCTTGTCGCCATGGATGACCAGTTCGCCCGCCCAGCGCCCGCCGGCGAGAAAGGACAGGATCACCGCGGCGTAGACCGGCAGGGCGTTGGCGGCCTGTAGGGCGGCCTGGCCGCCGATGGCGAGGCCCAGAGCGCCCGCGGCGAACGGAATGATCCCGGCGAAGCCGAGCAGAACCGGGGCGAGAGGGGCGTCGCTTAAGCGTTGCATGGGCGTTGAGCCTTGTTACTGCCTGCGGCCGAAGACGGCGGCGATCCACCCCGCCAGCGCGGCCATGATCACGGCTAGAACGCCGTAAACAAGGGGGTGGTCGTGTGCAAGGCCGTAAATGGCGCGCTCCGCGCCGGCCTTGACCACCTCCAGAGTCTCGCCGCGCTGCGCGATAGGCTCGCCGTTCCTGAACAGATAGACCTCCACATCGTACACGCCGGTGGGTGTGACCGGCGGCAGCTGGACGCGGGCGGCGAACAGTCCGTTGTCGATGATCTCCACGCCGCCCGGCGCTTCGGCGTAGAGCCCCTGGCGCGCCTTGTTGCGCACCACGGCGGCGCGATAGTCGACGATGTCTCCACCCAGATCGGAGACGCGCACGTCGGTGATCCCGAACCGGGTCTCGGTCCGCTCGGTCTCCGGCGCGGACAGGCGCAGATGGTCCATGCCGATCGAGTTGCGGCGCAGGGCGGAGAAGGTGGCGAATTCGTCCAGCGGCCGGGTCGAGGCCACGGCGTAATAGCTCGGCGCGGCTTCGAAGCGCACCGGTGCGGCGTTGATCCAGATCCCCGCCACCCGCTCCTTGCGCATCACTCTGAGGTCGCGCCGCGGTCCGCGCGCCACCACCACGATGTCGTCACCGGGCTCCAGGCCCGCCGCCGCGCCGAACAGGGTCAGCTCCGCGCCGGCGAAATTGGAGCGGATCTCCACCACGTCTTGCGTCAGGGCCGCGGAGATGCGCGCTTCGGGCGCGTCGGCGCCGCTATCGGGCTGGGCGAGCGCGGGCCCTGCACAGAGCAGCGCGACGAGGATCAGGAGGAGGCGCGCGGTCATGATCCCTCCCTGACGTCCAGCAATACGAACAAATCCTGCGGGGTCGCGCCCAGATCCCAGGCGAGCTTGCCGCACACCGCCAGCACCATGAGGGCGAGCGCGGCGCGCAGTTCTTCCGCGCGCACCTTCGCGCCGACCCGCGCGCCGATCTGGGCGCCCACCACGCCGCCGAGGATGAGCACCCCGGCCAGGACCACGTCCACGGTCTGGTTCTGCGCCGCCTGCAGCACGGTGGTCAGCGCGGTGACGAAAAGGATCTGAAACAGGCTCGTACCGATCACCACATTGGTGGGCATGCGCAACAGATAGATCATGGCCGGCACCATGACGAAGCCGCCCCCCACGCCCATGAGCGCGGCGAGCGAGCCCACCAGAAGGCCGATGGCCAGCGGCGGCAGCACGCTCATGTAGAGGCCGGACACAGGAAAGCGGGTCTTGAACGGCAGACGGTCGATCAGGCCGCGCTTGCGGCGCGCCTTGCGTTTCGGCGCGGATTTCGAGTAGCGCCGCCGGATCGCCGACACGCTCTCCACGAACATCAATCCGCCGATCACCCCGAGAAAGCCGACGTAACACAAGGAGATGACCAGATCGATCTGGCCCATGGCCTGCAGGATGGAGAAAATCTGCACCCCGGCCACCGAGCCGAACACCCCGCCGGCGATGAGCACCAGGCCCATCTTCACGTCCAGGGTTCTTCGCCGCCAATGGGCGAGCGCGCCGGACACCGAGCTCGCGACGATCTGATTGGCCTGGGTGGACACCGCAACGGGCGGCGGCACGCCCAGAAAGATCAGAATCGGGGTCATCAAAAACCCGCCGCCGACGCCGAACATGCCGGACAGGAAGCCCACGCCCAGCCCCAGCGACAGCAGGAGGTAGAGATTGAGGCTGATCTCCGCGATCGGAAGATAGATCTGCACGTCGATCGCCCTTGGCCCGGTTCAAGTGCCGCGCGCCGGCTCGCGCCGGCCGCTTCGGCAGAAGTATAGAGCGCGCCGCCCGCGATAAACCCGCTCGGGCGGAACGCGCGCAGCTCAGCTCGCCGCGGCGCGCTCCACCCGGGCCAGCAGGTCGGGCGTCAACGGGGCGCCGGGCTGAAGCCCGCTGTCGCGCTGGAACGCGACGAGCGCGCGGCGGGTCTGGGCGCCGAGCACGCCGTCCGCGGCGCCGGCGTCATAGCCGAGCTCGGTGAGCCCGATCTGCGCGCGCCGGGTCAGCTGCGCCGCATCGAGATCCCAGGGCTGTGTTCCGAATTGGCCTTGCGCGCGCGGATCGGCGGTGCGGGGCGTGAACCCGGCGGCGGCCTCCTGCGCGGCGCGGCGGGCGTCCGGGCTCAGCGTGGGGCGCAGCTCCTGGGCGCGCCGCGCGGCGTCCTCGTCCCCCGCGTTTCCGGCGATGGTGAACCAGGCGAGCGCGTCGGCCGGGCTTTGCGGCACGCCATAGCCTTCCTGATAGAGCAGGGCCATGTTGAACTGGCTGTCGCGCACGCCGTGCAGGGCGCCTTGCTCGAACCAGCGCGCCGCCGCCGCCTGGTTCTCCGGCGTATCTCCGGCGTTGATGAACAGACCGCCCGCCTCGTGCATGGCGAGGATGTTGCCGGCTTCAGCCGCACGCAACATCCAGTCGCGCGCGAGGGCTCGGTCCTGCGCGACGCCTTCGCCGGCCTGCAGCATGAGCGCGTAGCGGCGCATGGCGGCGGGTTCGCCCTGTTCGGCGGCGCGAGCCATGAGGCGCGCCGCGTCCTCCGCCTCTCCGGACGCGCTCAGCCGCTCGGCGAGCAGGTAGCGCGCCGCGGCGTCGCCGGCGCGCGCGGCGGCTTCCAGGGTCACCGGCTCGACAATGATCGAGCCGGCTTCAGGAAAAGGGTCGGGGCCGGCCTCCGCCGGCGCGGCCGGCTCGGGCTCGGCGGGGACGGAGGGCGGCGCGGTCTCCGGCGCGCTTTCCGCGCCGGCGGGCTCCAGCTCCGGCTCCGGAGAAGCGGCGGGCGGCGTTTCAGCCCCAGACGCGCCTTCGGAAAACAAGGTGGAGAGCGCGGCTTCCGGGTCGGCGCTGGGGCGCGCGGGCTGCGACCCGCCCAGGGCTTCCAGCGCCAGCATGCCGGCTGCGGCCGCCACTGCGGCGAAGCCCAGAACCCCGGCGCCGATCAGCAAAAGCCGCCCGCGCGCCGGGCCGGAGTCCGGTTTCGGCTCATCCCAGCCCGCCGAGCCGCGATTGGGGCGGATCGTCTTGCGCGCCGCGTTCAGGAAATCGGCGTCGGCCGACGCGCCCAGGCGCGGCGCGCGTTTCGCGCGCGGCTCGGCCTGGGTCTCGAACGCCCAGTCCTCGGCGGCGGCGGCGGCCTTGCGTTTCGGCGCGGCCGGGCGCGGCGCTTCGGCGTCCACGACGAAGCTGTCATGCACCGCGCCGGGATCGTCGGCGGCGGCCTCCTCCCAGGCGTCCTGCGCCTCGAGGCCGGGCGGTTGAGGCAGCGGCCGGGTGATGTCGGGACCGTCATCGCCCGGTCCGCCGTCGCCGCCCCCGCCGCCTTTGCGCTTCGGTTGGGCCGGGCCATGCGACTCGCTCCGGCCGGCGCCGCGTTCGATGGCTTCCAGACGGTCGGCGAGCGCCGACATGGCGCGCTGCACCGGGGAGAGCGCGTCGGCGGTTTCGCTGCGAGCCTGGTCGAGGCGGGCGTGCACGCCCTTCATGGCGTCTTCGATGCGTTGGGCGGTGCGTTCCTCGCTGGCCCGGATCCGGGTCTCCAGATCGGCTTCGGAGGCGCCGCGCCGGGTCTCCAGCTTCTCGACCACTTCGGCCATGCGCTCGCCGGCGACCTCCACCGCGCGCGCACTGCGCAGCTCGGCCTGGTTCACCCGGTCGGCGAGATTCTCGCCAAGCTTGGCCACCTGTTCGCCGATCTTGCGCACGGCGGTGGCGTTCTCGGCGCGCACACGATCCAGGCGCGCCTCCATGTCGGAGCGGGAGTCGCGATGATCGCGGCGCGTTTCGCTCTCGAGGAATTTCGATTCCAGCCGGCGTTCGGCCTCGGCGATGCGCCCGTCCACCGCACGCGAGAGCCGGCCCACCTCCTCCGCGATCCGGGTCAGGGCGGTGGACTGGCGCGCTTCGGCCTGGGAGAGGCGCTGTTCGGCCGCGGTGAGCGCGTGCTGCAGCCGGTCCGCGTTATCGCCCTTGCCCGACAGCTGGGCGACCTGGCGGGCGCAGTCGGCGCGGGTTTCCCGGATCAGATCGGCCAGTTCGCGGCCCAGCGTATCGAAGCGGCGCTGGAACTCGTCGGCGCCCACGGCGTCGCCGGTGCGCGCCTCAAGCTCTCGCAGGCGCTGATCCAGTCGCTCCTGGCTGGAGGCGAGCGCCTCGGCGGCGCGATGGGTTTCGCGCTCGGCGGTGATGATGCGGCTCTGCAGGCCGCGCGCGGCCTCCTGCAGGCTGGAGAGCACCTCGCCCACCTTGCGGTCCTGCGCGTCGGCGCGCGCGCGCAGATCCTCCGCCTCCTGGCGGGCGCGGCGTTCGGCTTCCTCGACCCGCTCGGCGAGGGTCTTGAGCGACCGCTCGGCCTGGCTGTCGCGGCGAGCGTCCTTGTGGGCGAGGTTGTCGAGCTCGGCGCGCACGTCGCGCTCGGTTTCGTAGAGCCGGCCCGCGAGCTTGCCCAATGTGCCTTCCAGCGCCTTCACCGCCTGCGGGTCGGCGCCGCCCAGCGCCGGACCCTGGCGCTCCAGCTTGCGGATGCGGTCGAGCAGCTCTTCGTGCTGGCCGCGAAGGCGCGACAGCGCCGCGTCGGAGGCCTCGTCGCCGTCCTCGGCCGCCTCCTCCAGGGCGTCGAGCCGGCGCGCCAGAGCCAGAACGGATTGATCGACCCCGGTCAGGGCCAAGGTGGAGCGATGCTCGGCGGCCTCCAGCCGGTCGGTGAGGCGGGCCACCATGTCGCGCAGGGCGTCCTCGTCGTCGTCGCCGCCGCCCGATCCGAAACCGGGATAGCTGTCGAGCCGGGTCTCCCATTCGCCCGAAGGCGCCATCTCGCCGTCGTCCAGAATGACGCGGTTCAGCCATTCGCCCAGCGTCAGGCCTTCCTTGCGCGCGGCGGTCTTGGCCATCGCACGGGCGCGGGGATCGATCCCCTTCACACTCCAAGGCGCCCCGGACGGCATGCCGACTCACTCTCCAATCGTTTCGCCGACGGTAGCGGAATCGTTAATCTTGTGTAAACCAGATGAGCAGGCGCCATATCTGGTATATCCACAACGAATCCGACCCCGAGACGCACCGGCGCACCTTCGCTCCCTGATCAAGAACCGGTGATGCGGTTAACGCCTCGTAAAACTGTCTAAACAGAAGGCCTTATTGCGGGGACGATTCGCGCGCGGCCGCCCGCCCGGTCCAGGCTGGCGCGACGGCTTCGAGCCGGGTCTCCAGCTCCCCGGCCTGGGCGAGCGCCGGGGTCGCCTCGCGGCCCGGCAGGGCGCGGCCGAGATCGAAGAACACCCAGGCCGCATGGGGCGCGCCGGCCTGCAGATAGAGCCGTCCGAGCCGGCCATAGGCGTCGGCCGCGAACGGATCGATTGCGATCGCTTCGGCGAGCAATCCGGCCGGGTCGAGATCGGGCCGGCTCTCCAGACCCTCGCGCCCCCAGGCCAGCAAGGCCTCGGCCACCAGGATGCGCGCCGCGGCGCTGGCGGCGTCCTCGCGGTCGATGAAGGCGGACAGGCGATTGACCGCCTGCGCCGGATCGCCGTCACGCAGGGCGGCGACGCCCTCCAGCACGCGTTCCACGTCCGCATCGCCGATGCCCGCCGCGGTGAGCCCGCGCAGTTCGGCGCAGGCGAGCCGGCCGGTCCCCACCGCCTCGTCGGGGCAAGGGCCGAAATGATGGGCCTCCTGCGTGGCGGTGAGGAAGGCGCCTGCGAGGTCACCCTCGGCCCGCAACGCGGCGGCGCGCTCAAAGAAGCTCGCCGCGTCCGGCGCGTCCCCGGCTTCACCCCGGGCGGCGGCGAGCGCCGTCCCGCCCGCCGCGCCGATGAGCTCGGACTGCGGCAGGCGCGCCGAAAGCCCGGACGGCAGGACCGGCCCTTCCGCCTCGGCGTCGGCGAGAACCCAGGTCTCGCGCCGGCCTTCGGGGCTCTCCGGGCTGTAGACCACGAAGTCGAAGGCGCAGGGGAAGCGCGTCTCTTCGGCCAGGCGCGTCATCACGTCGGGATGCAGCGGCGCGGCGTGGCGCGCCAGGATGAGCGCCGACGCCGCCGCGTCGCCGGTGAGCGCTTCGCGCTCGCAGCGCGTCGCCTCGCCCGCGCCGTAATCGGCGGCGAAGACCGGCTCGCCCTTCAAGCTCGCCTCGAACCCGGCTTCGGTCTCTGTGACGGTCAGCACGCCCTCGGTGGCGGCGATGCCCATGGCGGCTTCGAGCCAGGTGCGGTCGAACTCGCCGGCCTCGCCGAAGCTGATCATCTCCTCGGTCCCGCCGCGCGACAGCCCGGCGTAGATATCCAGGCGCCGCCGCGCTTCGGCGTAGAGGCTGGTGTTGACGAGGACGTCGTCCCCGGCCGGGATCGTCAGGCGGCGCTGCGTGGCGAGATCGACAAGGGTGTAGCCGCCGTCCTCGCCGGCCCAGGCCGCCCAGTCGGCGCCCAGCCGCGCCTCGATCCGCGCCGTCTCACCGCCGCCGATCGCGCCGAGCGGCGTCTTCAGAATATCGAAGGCCGCCGCTTCGTAAGCGCCGAACCCGCCGCGCGCCTCCTCATAAGCGCCGGGCGCCGTCTCGGGCCCCTGGGCGAAGGCGGGGCCGGCAACGAGCGCGGCGAGGACGGCGGGGACGACGAGGCGCATGGAGCGGCTCCGGACGGCTTCGGGGGTTAAGCGGCTAGGGCGCCTGTCGAATGCGGCGCCGTCAAGGCGGGCGTCAGGCTTCCCCGAACACCCGGCGGAAGATCGTGTCCACGTGTTTCAGGTGATAGGCCTCGTCGAAGCAGGCTTCGATCTGCGCGTTTGACAGCAGCGCCGTGACGCCTTCATCCGCCTTGAGGTGATCCACCAGCATGCCGCCTTCGTCCCAGGTCTTCATACCGTTGCGCTGGACCAGGCGATAGCTTTCCTCGCGGCTGGCGCCGGCCTGGGTGAGGGCCAGGAGCACGCGCTGAGAGTTGTGGATGCCGCCATAGGCTTCAAGATTCTCCCGGCAGCGGTCGGCGTGGACGATGAGGTTTTCCACCATGCCGGCCGCGCGATGCAGCGCGAAATCCAGATGGATGTTGGCGTCCGGCCCGATGCCGCGCTCGACGCTGGAATGGGAGATGTCGCGCTCATGCCACAGCGCCACGTTCTCCAGCGCCGGACCCACCGCCGAGCGCACCAGGCGCGCCAGGCCGGTGAGGTTCTCGGTGAGGATCGGATTGCGCTTGTGGGGCATGGCCGAGCTGCCCTTCTGCCCCTTGGAGAAATACTCCTGGGCCTCGCGCACTTCGGAGCGCTGGAGATGGCGCACTTCGACGGCCAGGTTCTCGATGGAGGACGCGATGAGGGCGAGCGCGGAGAAATATTCCGCATGGCGGTCACGCGGGATGACCTGGGTGGAGACAGGCTCCGGCGTCAGGCCCAGCTGTTCGGCCACATGCTCCTCCACGCTGGGATCGACATTGGCGAACGTGCCCACCGCGCCGGAAATGGCGCAGGTCGCCACCGCCTCGCGGGCGCGCTCGAGGCGCCCCCTGCCGCGGGCGAACTCGGCGTAGAAGCGCGCGAATTTCAGGCCCATCGTGGTGGGCTCGGCGTGGATCCCGTGGGAGCGGCCGATGCAGACCGTGGTCTTGTGCTCGAAGGCGCGGGTCTTCAGCGCGGCGAGCAGGCGGTCGAGGCCTTCCATCAAGAGATCCGCGCTGCGCGTCAGCTGCACCGCGAGGCAGGTGTCGAGCACGTCGGAGCTCGTCAGGCCCTGATGCACGAAGCGGGCGTCCTCGCCGACCAGTTCGGCCAGATGGGTGAGGAAGGCGATGACGTCGTGCTTCACCTCCGCTTCGATGGCGTCGATGCGCGCCACGTCGAAGCTCATATCCTTGGCCTTCCACACCGATTGCGCGGCGGCCTTGGGCACCACGCCCAGCTCGGCGAGCCGGTCGGTGGCGTGGGCTTCGATCTCGAACCAGATGCGGTACTTGGTCTCTGCCGACCAGATCTCGGCCATTTGCGGCCGGGTGTAGCGAGGGATCATTGCGGGTCCGTCGTGGAGGAAGTGGGAACCGGCCGGACGGCCAGGGCTGTAAGGGAGACGCGCGCGCCCGGCGTGGGCAGGGCGGCGACGCCGACGATCGTGCGCGCCGGGGCGGCGGGCTGCATGCGGTTGCCGAAGCTGCGCCGCCAGGCGCGCGCCACGCCTTCGGCGTCCATGGCGCCGTCGGGCGCGGCGACCACATGGACGGTGAGCTGGGCCACATGCGCGAGGGTGAGGCCTTCGGCTTCAAGCGCGTCGGCGAGCAGGCGCAGGGCCGCGCCGGTCTGGCTTTCCACATCGCCGGAGATTTCGCCGTCCTCGCCCGCCGGGGCGAGCACCTGGCTGAAGGCGATCGTTTCGCCCGCGAAAGCGCGCGCCGGCGCATGGCCGCCGAGCTCGTCCGTGGCCAATGTGAGCGCCGGGGCCTGCGGCGCCGGCTCGCCTTCCGGCGCGCGCGCGTCCTCGGCGCCGCACCCGCCGAGCAGCAAGGCGGCGCAGGCGGCGGCGATGAAGGGCGATGCGGGCGCGGTCATGGACGGCCTCGTCTAGGCGCGAAAGCGGCGGGAGAGCCGCAAGAAGCGCTCCACCCCCCGGCCTGTCAAGCGCGCCGAGGCGCCGGACCGGGGTTTCCCGCTTCAGAGATCGGCGGCGCTGACCGGCTGCGTGCGGTCGATGCGTCCGGCCGTGTCGGAGAGGGGATATTTCAGGCCCGTCCCGCAATTGAAGAGCATGACCCGGGCGTCGCGCTCGATCAGCCGGTCGGCCAGCGCCCGTCTCGCCGCCGCCAGCGTCGCCGCGCCCTCCGGGCAGAGCAGAAGCCCGTCGCCGCGGCCGCACAGATCGCGGGCGCGATTGATTTCGGCGTCGGACACCGCGATCGCCGCCCCGCCGCTTTCCCGCACCGCGCGCAGGATCAGGAAATCGCCGATGGCCTTGGGCACCCGGATCCCGGCCGCGACGGTGTAGGCGTCCAGCCATACCGCGGCGTGCTCCTCGCCGGCCTCATAAGCCTTGACGACGGGCGCGCAGCCTTCGGCCTGAACCGCGAACATTTTCGGGCGTTCCGGGCCGATCCAGCCGAGCTTCTCCATCTCGTCGAAGGCCTTCCACATGCCGATCAGCCCGGTGCCGCCGCCGGTGGGGTAGAAGATGGCGTCGGGCAGGGTCCAGCCGAGCTGGAAGGCGAGCTCGATCCCCATCGTCTTCTTGCCCTCGATCCGGTAGGGCTCCTTCAGGGTGGAGACGTCGAACCAGCCCATCTCGTCCTTCAGAGACGCCGCGAGCGCCCCGCACTGATGGATCAAGCCGTTGACGCGGTAGACCTTTCCGCCCTGGGCGGCGATCTCGCGCACATTCACCTCCGGGGTGTCTTCAGGGCAGAAGGAATAGGTCTCGATCCCCGCCCGCGCGCCATAGGCCGAGAGCGCCGCGCCGGCGTTCCCGTTGGTGGGCATGGCCATGCGGGTGATCCCGTAGGAGCGCGCCATGGAGACCGCGAGCGCCAGTCCGCGCGCCTTGAAACTGCCGGTGGGAAGCCGGCCTTCATCCTTCACGAGGAGCGGCCCGGCAAGGCCGATTTCCTGAGCGCTGACAGGAGTTTCGACAAGCCGCGTGTCCACCTCGCCGAGGCTCGTCACATGGGCGTCGTCGGCCACGGGCAGAAGTTCGCGCCATTTCCAGAAGCCGGGAAAGCGCACGCCGTCCCTTGCCGCGATGGCGTCGCGGTCGGCGGTTTTCCCCAGCGTATCAAGGTCATAGCGCGCCAGCAGCGGCCAGCCTTCCGGCGAGAGATTGTGCGGCCGGTCCTTCTCGATCCGCGCGCCGGTCATGGAGCATTCCAGATGCGTGAAGTGATTGGACGGGGCGGCGTTCATGGTGCACCTTGGGGCCTTAGGAACCGGGAGCATGACATGGCGGTTTTGGGCCTTGGCGGCGTGTTCATCAAGAGCGAACATCCGGAAAAAACAAAGAATTGGTATCGCGACGTGCTGGGCGTGGAGATCAACGCCTATGGCGGGATGGATTTCCTGCACAAGCGCGCCGCCGACGCCTTCCCCAAAGCCGCGCGCACCGTGTTCGACCGGTTCAAGGTCGAGAGCGATTATTTCGCGCCGTCGGAAAAGTCGTTCATGATCAATCTGATCGTCGACGACCTGGACGCTGCGATCGCGCGCATCGCAGCCGCCGGCGAAGCCATGGTCGGCGAGCCGGAAAGCTATGATTATGGCCGCTTCGCCTGGGTGATGGACCCGGACGGGGTGAAGGTGGAGCTGTGGCAGCCGATCGAGCCGGCCTAGCTCCGCGCCGTCCTGCTCGCGAGCCAGCCCAGACGGTCGGCCCGTTCGCGGCGGTCGGCGAGGTCGATGTCGGCGATGAGAAGCTCTTGATCCGATGAGGCTTTCGCCAGCACCGCGCCGTCCGGGCCGGCGATCAGGGAGGCGCCCGCGTAAGTGCGGTCCTCCTCGGTCCCGCATCGGTTGGCGAGCGCGGCGAAGACCTGGTTCTGATAGGCGAGCGTGCGCATCTCGGCCTCGAAAAGATCAATCGGTTCAGCCGCTTCGATGCAAGTGGGCGTGACGATGATCTCCGCCCCGGCTTTGGCGCAGGCGCGGTAGCTTTCGGGGAAATGGCGGTCGAAGCAGATGACGACGCCGATGCGCCCGGCCGCCGTGTCATAGACCGGCCAGCCGGAGCCGGGGGCGTAATAGTCCTGCTCCCAGAAGCCGTCGAACTGGGCGATTTCGTTCATGCGGGTGACGCCCAGAACCTGTCCGTCTGCGTCGATCACGGGGCTGGCGTCATGGCGGAGGCCGGCCTCGCCCTCCAGATAAAGGTTTGAAATGACGACGATATTCGAGGCCTTCGCCGCCGCCGCCAGGCGGGCGAGTTCCGGGCCTGTTTCACGCATCGCCCAGGGCGAGGCGTCGCCCCCCTTGTGTTTGGGGAAGAAGGGGGAGAGGTGGATTTCCGGGAACACCACCAGCCCGGCGCCGGCCCGTCCGGCCTCGGCGATCATCGCTTCGGCCAGGGCGAGGTTATCCTCGATTCTTGGCGTCGAAACGGTCTGCGCGATGCTCAACCTGTTCATCTTCACCCCCTTTCAATCGCGTCCATGACGCCCATATGACGGATTGTCGCGCAAGCCTCTTAAATTCCTCGAAGAGATGGGCTATACCGCGCCGCAACATGACCAGAGCCGCCGCGCCGAAGCGCGCGCAGCAAGGGATCGACGCCATGCAGCTGACCATGATGAAGGCCAAGCTCCACCGCGCCGTGGTGACCCAGGCCGACCTGCACTATGAGGGCTCGATCTCGATCGACGCCGATCTTCTGGACGCGGCCGGCATTCTGCCGAACGAGCAAGTGGACGTGCTCAACATCAATAACGGGCTGCGCTTCACCACCTACGCCATCACCGCGCCGCGCGGGTCGAAGACGTTCGGCATCAACGGCGCCGCGGCCCGCCTGGCCCAGCCCGGCGACCGGATCATCGTGGTGAGCTACGCCATGATGGACGCCGAAGCGGCCAGGACCTGGGACCCGGCCGTGGTGCTTCTGGACGAAGCCAACGAAGTGGTGAACCCGGCCAAGGTGAACGCGGCCTAAGCGTCGGCACACACCCCCGGATAACGAAAAACCCCGGCGCGAAACGCCGGGGCTTTTTTTATTCGCCGATTAACGGTTAGGCGCCGCTCAGCCGGCCGCCGCCGCCGCGCCGGGGATCGGCGCGCCGATCATGCGCGCGGCTTCTTCAAAGCAGCGGCCGCATTTCGGCTTCGCGCCGCAGGCCTTGAACACGCCGGGCACGTCGCTCGCGCCTTTCTCGGCGGCGGCTTTCACGTCGCGGCAGCGGATCACGTTGCAGACGCATACGATCATGGTCGGGCGGGTCCTGAAATCCGGGCGCGGGCGCACCCGCAATTCATTCTCAGGAACCATATGGGGTTCAGTGCGAATGATTGTCAACTGCGCTGTGCGGCGGGAGGTGCGGCGGGTGGGCGCAGGCCGGACTACCCCCGCCCCATTCCCGGCGCCGCAGCCTCAAACCCTCGCCACGCCGGCGGGCGATACGTCCATAGGCGCGCGTCACGGCCCGCCACCTCACGTGCCTTGCGCAGGGGCGCGCCTATATGGTGCAATGCAAAAAAACGTCCGGAAAAAGCATAAACCAGCCGACCGGGCCGGCGAGCCGACGGTGAGGAGACCGCCTGTGCTCAAATTCATCAAGGTCGATCAGCGCTACCCTGACAAGCGCGCTCCCGAAGAGCGCAAGCGCGATTTCGGCGAGATCTACGCGCCGTTCGACCGCGATCGCGGCGAAGAGCAGGCCGAGCGCTGCTCGCAGTGCGGCGTGCCGTTCTGCCAGACCGGCTGCCCGTTGCAGAACGACATCCCCGACTGGCTGATGCTGGCGGCCGAAGGGCGCATGGAGGAGGCCTATGAGCGCTCGTCCGCCACCTCCACCATGCCCGAAGTGTGCGGTCGCATCTGCCCGCAGGACCGTTTGTGCGAAGGCGCGTGCGTCATCGAGCAATCGGGACACGGCGCGGTGACCATCGGCACCGTGGAGAGCTTCATCACCGAGACGGCCTGGAAGAACGGCTGGGTGAAGCCGATCCGCGCGAAGGCCGAGACAGGGTTTTCGGTGGGAATCATCGGCGCGGGGCCCGCCGGGCTTTCGGCCGCCGAGCGCCTGCGCGAGAAGGGCCACGCCGTCACCGTTTATGACCGCCACGACCGGGCGGGCGGGCTCCTGGTCTACGGCATTCCGAACTTCAAGCTCGACAAGTCCGTGGTCACCCGCCGCGTCGAACGTCTGGCCGAGGGCGGGGTCGACTTCGTCTTGAATTTCGAGGTGGGCAAAAACGCGACGCTCGAAGAGCTGCAGTTCAAGCACGACGCGGTCTATATCGCCGCCGGCGCCTATGCGGCACGGGCTTTGACGTGTCCCGGCGGCGGCGGGCGCGGCCTCATTCCGGCGCTGGAATACCTCACCGCCTCCAACCGGCGCGGCTTCGGCGAGGAGATCGCCGACAACAATCGCCTGGACGCGAAGGACAAGCGCGTCGTCGTCATCGGCGGCGGGGACACGGCCATGGACTGCGTGCGCACCGCCATCCGCCAGGGCGCCAAGGACGTCGCCTGCCTCTATCGCCGCGACCGGGCGAATATGCCGGGCAGCGCGCGCGAGGTCGTCCACGCCGAAGAGGAAGGCGTCGTTTTCAACTGGCTCAGCGCTCCCGCCGCGATCCTCGGCGATGCGGAAGAAGCCACCGGCGTGAAGGTGCAGAAAATGACCTTGGGCGCGCCCGACGCCACCGGGCGGCGCAGCCCTGTGCCGCAGCCGGGCGAGGAGAGCGATTTTCCCGCCGACATGGTGATTGCGGCGCTGGGCTTCGAACCGGAAGACTTCCCCACCGCCTGGGCGGCGGCCGAGCTGGAGCTGAACCGGCGCGGCGCGGTGCGCGTCACCGGGGGCTGCCGCACCAACCTGCCCGGCGTCTACGCCGGCGGCGACGCGGTGCGCGGCGCCTCGCTGGTGGTCTGGGCGATCAAGGACGGCCAGGACGCGGCGAAAGCCATCCATGAAGACCTGATGGCGAAAGCCGCAACCGAGCGCGAAGCCGCGCTCGCGGAGCCTGCCGCATGAGCGATTACGTCACGAAGTACCAGACCGAGCGCCAGCGCCTGATCGACGGCGGCGCCTATGATCCTGAAAGCGAGCGCGATGCGTGCGGGGTCGGCCTGGTGGCCGACACGTCCGGCAAGGCGCGGCGCGAGACCGTGCAGCTCGCCATCAATGCGCTGAAAGCCGTCTGGCACCGCGGCGCGGTGGACGCGGACGGGCGCACCGGCGACGGCGCCGGCCTGCGCGTCGGCATCCCGCAGGACTTTTTCAAGGCGGCGGTGGAACGCACCGGTCACAAGCCGGGCGAGCGCCCGATCGGCGTCGGCATGATCTTCCTGCCGCGCACCGATTTCGCCGCCCAGGAGCGCGGGCGCACCATCGTGGAGACCGAGGTGCTGCGCGCGGGCCTGCGGCTCTACGGCTGGCGGCAGGTCCCCATCGATCCGTCCTGCCTCGGCGACAAGGCGGCGGCGACGCGCCCCGCCATCGAGCAGATCCTGTTCACCGACACCAAGAAGCGCTCGCCCGCTGTGCTGGAACGCGCGCTTTACCTGACGCGCCGCCGGATCGAGTCCCGGGCGCGCGCAGACGCGCTGCCGGGCTTCTACGTGTGCTCGCTGTCGGCGCGCGACGTGGTCTATAAGGGCATGTTCCTGGCCGAGGCGATCGACCAGTTCTATCCCGATCTGAAGGACGAGCGCTTCATCTCGCCCTTCGCCATGTTCCACCAGCGCTATTCCACCAACACCTTCCCCGAATGGCGCCTGGCCCAGCCTTTCCGCATGCTCGCCCATAACGGTGAGATCAATACGCTGAAGGGCAACCGCAACTGGATGAAGAGCCATGAGATTCTCATGGCGTCGAAGGCCTTCAAGGACGCCGAAGACGTGGTCAAGCCGGTGATCAGCCCCGGCGCCTCGGACTCCGCGGCGCTGGACGAGGTGTTCGAGATCCTGGTGCGCGCGGGCCGGTCGGCGCCCATGGCGAAGACGCTTCTGATCCCCGAAGCCTGGTCGAAGCGCGGCGATCTGATGCCCGGCTCCTGGCGCGGGCTTTATGAATACTGCAACTCGGTGATGGAGCCCTGGGACGGGCCGGCCGCCGTGGTGGCCTGCGACGGGCGCTGGGCGCTCGCCGGGCTGGACCGCAACGGGCTGCGCCCCCTGCGCTGGAGCCTGTCCGATGACGGTCTGCTGGCGGTGGGGTCTGAAACCGGCATGGCCGAGATTCCCGTGGAGCGCGTGATCGAGCGCGGGGCGGTGACGCCGGGGCGGATGATCGCGGTGGATCTGCAGGATGGCGGCTTCAAGCGCGAGATCGAGATGCTCGATCTGCTCGCCGAGAAGCACCCCTATGAAGACTGGCTGAAGAATGTCCGCGAGATCGAGCCGGATATCGGCCCTGGCCCCGAGGAGCCGCTGTTCTCCGACACCGAACGCCTGCGCCGCCAGGCGGCCGCCGGGCTGACGCTGGAGGAGATCGAGCTGATCCTCTCGCCCATGGCCGAGACCGGCAAGGAGGCCGTGGGCTCCATGGGCGACGACAGCCCGCTGGCGGTGTTGTCCAACCGCTATCGGCCGGTGAGCCATTATTTCCGGCAGAATTTCTCCCAGGTCACCAACCCGCCCATCGATCCCTTGCGCGAAGGCCGGGTGATGAGCCTGAAGACCCGGTTCAAGAATCTCGGCAACATCCTGGCTGAAGACGAGACGCAGACCAATGTCTACGTGCTCGACAGCCCGTGCCTGACCAACGGCATGTATGACCGGCTGCTGGGCATGCTGGGCGAGCGGGTGGTGATGCTTGACGCCACGTTCCCGGCCGAGGAGGCCACGGGAACCGGCGGTGGGCTGATGGCCGCGCTGGACCGGCTGCGCGAGGAGGCGGCGAAGGCCGTCGACCGCGACGGGCTCGCCGCGGAGCACCTCATTCTCACCGACGAAGCCCAGAGCCCGGAGCGCTGCCCGGTGCCCATGGCGCTGGCGGTGGGGGCGGTGCACACGCACCTGACCCGCAAGGGGCTTCGCACCTACACCTCGCTCAATGCGCGCGCCAGCGACGTCACCGACGCGCACGGCCTCGCCGTGCTGATCGGGCTCGGGGCGACGACGGTGAACCCCTATATCGCGTTCGAGACCGTCACCACGCGCACCCAGCGCGGGCTGAAGGCCATGAGCCCCGAACAGAAGGCCGACAACATGCAGAAGGCCTTCGATGCAGGCCTTTTGAAGATCATGTCGAAGATGGGCATCTCGGTGGTGAGCTCCTATCGCGGCGGGTGCAATTTCGAGGTGCTGGGGCTCAGCCGCGCGGTGGCGAGCGAGTATCTTGGCGGGGTGACCAGCCGCATCTCCGGCATCGGGCTCGCCGGGCTGGAGCAGAAGCTCGCTGAGCTGCACCGCTGGGCCTGGTCGGCCGAAGACGCGGTGCGCCTGCCCATCGGCGGGTTCTACCGCCAGCGCTCGTCGGGCGAGATCCATGCGGTGGAGGCGAAATCCGTGGCCGCCCTGCAGAAGGCGGTGCGGGAGGAGGACTATGAGTCCTTCCGCGAATATGTGCGCCTGCAGGAGCGCGACGAACAGCCGATTCAGCTGCGCGATCTTCTGGAGCCGCGCGGCGTCGGCCCGGCGATCGACGTCTCCAAATGCGAGAGCGTCAACGAGATCCGCCAGCGCTTCGTGACGCCGGGCATGAGCCTGGGCGCGCTGTCGCCGGAAGCCCATGGCGCGCTCAACGTCGCCATGAACCGGATCGGCGCCAAATCGGTCTCCGGCGAGGGCGGCGAGGACCGGGCGCGCTACAAGCCGCTGCCGTCCGGCGACAACATGAACTCCGCGGTCAAGCAGGTGGCCTCCGGGCGCTTCGGCGTCACGGCGGAATACCTCAATCAGTGCCGCGAGATCGAGATCAAGGTGGCCCAGGGCGCGAAACCCGGCGAGGGCGGCCAGCTGCCCGGCTTCAAGGTCACCGAGTTCATCGCCAAGCTGCGCCACGCCACGCCCGGCACGACCCTGATTTCGCCGCCGCCCCATCACGACATCTACTCGATCGAGGATCTGGCCCAGCTCATCTATGACCTGAAGCAGATCAATCCCGACGCGAGGGTGTGCGTGAAGCTGGTGAGCGCCGACGGCGTCGGCGCGGTGGCCGCCGGCGTCGCCAAGGCGCACGCCGACGTGATCCTCATCTCCGGCAATGTGGGCGGGACCGGCGCGAGCCCGCAAACCTCCATCAAGTTCGCCGGCGCGCCCTTGGAGCTGGGCCTGTCCGAAGCCCATCAGGTGCTCTCGCTCAACGGTCTGCGTGAACGGGTGACGCTCAGGGCCGACGGCGGCATCCGCACCGGGCGCGACGTGGTGATCGCGGCCATGCTGGGCGCGGAGGAGTTCGGCATCGGCACCACCAGCCTCATCGCGCTGGGCTGCCTCATGGTGCGGCAGTGCCATTCCAACACCTGTCCTGTGGGCGTGTGCACGCAGGACGATGACCTTCGAAAGCGGTTCACCGGGCTCGCCGACCACGTGGTCAATCTGATGACCTTCATCGCCCGCGACACGCGCGAGATCCTGGCGAAACTCGGCGCGCCCAGCCTGGAGGACATTATCGGCCGGGCCGACCTTCTGGATCAGGTGAGCCGCGGGTCGGATCATCTCGACGACCTGGACCTCAATCCGCTCCTGGTGCGCGTGGACCCGCAGGCGCGCCCGCCGCGCTCGACGCGCAAGCAGATCAATCCGGTGGCGCCGAGCCTGGACGAGCAGATCCTGAAGGACGCCGCCCCGGTCTTCACCCGGCGCGAGAAGATGCAGCTGGTCTATGACGTCCGAAACGTCGACCGGGCCGTGGGCACGCGGGTGAGTTCGCACATCGTGCGCACCTTCGGGGCGGCGGGGCTGGAGGACGGCCAGCTGACGCTCCGGCTCAGAGGCTCGGCGGGTCAGTCCCTGGGCGCGTTCGCCGCGAAGGGCCTGAAGATCGAGCTTGAGGGCGACGCCAACGATTATGTGGGCAAGGGGCTGTCGGGGGCCACCATCGCCATCCGCCCGTTCGGCGGTGCGAAAAGCCATCAGCCCGGCTACGCCATCATCGGCAATACGGTGCTCTACGGCGCCACGTCAGGCCGGCTCTTCGCCGCGGGCGGGGCCGGCCAGCGCTTCGCGGTCCGGAATTCGGGCGCGCAGGTCGTGGTCGAAGGCTGCGGCGCGAACGGGTGCGAGTACATGACCGGCGGCGCGGCCGTGATCCTCGGCAAGGTGGGCGACAATTTCGCCGCCGGCATGACCGGGGGCGAGGCTTTCGTGCTGGACGAGGAGGAGCGCCTGGAGCCGCGGCTCAATCCCGACAGCGTCTTCATCGCCGAGCTGAAGGGCGAGGCGGAGGAGCGGTGCCGGGCGCTGATCGAGGCGCACTACGCCAACACCGGCAGCCTGCACGCCGCCGCGATCCTCAATGACTGGGAGCGGCGCAAGGGCCATATCCGCCACGTCGTACCGTTCGAGGCGGCGCGCATCGAGGCGGGCGGCGAGAAGCGGGCCTGACTCACCCCAGGCGGGACGGCTTAACCGCCGTCCCCGCCTGTCTCATCCTCGCCTGTCTCGTCATCCCCAATTTCGGGCTGGCGCTCGCGGGGCTCCTGCATGTCCGATCCGCGCGGCGAGGCGCCGAGCTGGGGCAGGTCCTCGGCGCGCATGGCGCCGTCGTCGCCGCCGTCATAGGCGGGCTCGTCCGGCCCCTGGGCGCGGATGGCGAGGGCGGCGATGTCCACCGGCTGATCATCGGGCGGCAGAAGAGTCAGCACGTGGATCCCGCCGGTGTCGGTGGGCTGATCATAGGCGAACACGGCCTTCTGCCAGTCTTCGGTGAGGCCCATGGTGCGCCAGCCCGAGCTGTCGCCGTTGGGCTCCACCCAGGCCGCGCGCAGGGCGGGGCGCTGTCCGTCCGCCTCCCAATCCTCGTTCATGCGCGCCACCAGGGTGACGATCACCGGCTGGCCGAGAAACTCGGTGACCCGGTCTTCGGTGAGTTCGAAGGCGAGCCCTTCGCGCGGCTGGCGCAGCACGGCCTCGGGGTCGGCCGAACCCGAGACCGTGACATAGCCCTGATCGCCCCGGCTCGCTTCGATGTCCAGAGCGTTGGAGGTGATGTCGGCCACCGAGCGGTAGAGCGTGGGCAGGATCACCGTGTCGGCCTCGGAGAGATCGAAGCGGCGCGCCACCGCCTCCACGGCCGGGCCGCGCTCGGTGTCGCCGGCCACCGACACCGCGTCGCCGCCGCGGGCGGTTTCGGTGGTGAGGTCGGAGCCGGCCTGCTCGCCGGACTCCCCTGCGGCCGCCGGCGCGCCGTCATCGTCGATCGCGCCGGTGGGCGGCTCGGACTCCTGGCATGCGGCGAGGAGGAAGGCGGGCATGAGGGCTGAGGCGAAAAGCGCGGAGCGGAGCGCCATGGCGGGTCTCCTTATCTGGTTCGCTTGACGTAACGCCAGGGGCGACGATCCGTTGCCGCGTCAACGCCGCGCAGGGCGCCGCACACGGGGCGAGACGGGGAGAACGAAACGGGTATGCTTGGCCCATGGCGGGCGCGATTCGCATTCTTGGGATCGATCCGGGGCTGAACGCCACCGGCTGGGGCGTGATCGCCCAGGACGGCGCGCGCCTCAGCCATGTGGCCCACGGCGTCATCAAGGCGCCGGCCAAGGCGCCCATGGCCCGCCGGCTGTGTTTCATCTTCGACGCGGTGGAGCAGCTCCTCGCCGATCACAGCCCGCATGAAGCCGCGGTGGAGGACCAGTTCGTCCACGCCAATCCGGGCAGCGCACTGAAGCTGGGCCAGGCGCGCGCCGCGGCCATGCTGGCGCCGGCGCGCGCGGGTCTGATCGTCGGAGAATACGCACCGCGCCTGGTGAAGAAGGCGGTGGTGGGCGCCGGCGGGGCGGAGAAGGCGCAAGTCGCCGCGATGATCGCCATACTCCTGCCCGGCGCGAAGGCCGAGGCCGACGCCGCCGACGCGCTCGCCGTCGCGATCTGCCACGCCAATCACCGCACATCGAGAAAGGCCGCCTAGATGATCGGCAAGCTTAAAGGCGTCGTCGACAGCGTCGGCGAGGAGGAGGCGGTGATCGACGTGAACGGGGTGGGCTATCTCGTCCACGCCGGTTCGAAAACCCTTTCGCGGCTGGAGCCGGACAAGCCGGTGACGCTGCACATCGAGACCTATGTGCGCGAGGACCAGTTCAAGCTCTTCGCCTTCCTGTCCGAGACCGACCGCGCCTGGTTCGTGCGGCTGCAATCGGTCCAGGGCGTCGGCGCGAAACACGCGCTCGCTATGCTGGACACGGTGAGCGCCAGCGAGATCGAAAGTGCGGCGGCGCTGGGCGATTCCTCGACCTTCTCGCGCGCCAAGGGCGTCGGCCCGAAACTCGCCCAGCGGATCGCGACCGAGCTGAAGGACAAGGCGCCGCCGCTCGGCCGCTCACTCGCCGGCGGCGCGGCCGGGCTGAACGCCGCGCTGGGGACCAAACCGGCCGCCGGGCCTGAACCCATGAGCGGCGCGCGCGAGGCGGCGGTCTCGGCCCTGATCAATCTCGGCTATGGCGAAAGCGACGCCCGCCGCGCGGTGGCGCAGGTCAGCCGCGATCTCGGCGGCGAGGCCGGCGAAGGCGCGCTGATCAAGGGCGCGCTGAAGGAGCTGGCGCGGTGAGGGCGTCGGCGGGCCGTTTTGTCTCCCCCCGCTTGCGGCAGGGCGATTGCGCCTTGCGGCCACGAAGCGATCTCCCTCCCCTTGAGGGGAGGGTCGGGGTGGGGTGGAGCCGCCGAACTCAGGCTTTGAAAGCGTACACGCCCCCCACCCCGGCCCTCCCCCGAGGGGAGGGAGGGATCGATCAAACGCCGATATGCAATGGTCCTCCCGCTTGCGAGTGGAGCAGCCTGACGGGCCTCTGGGGGCGTCGTGGACACGCACCGCTGGATCCCCCCTCCGTCCGCTTCGCGGACACCTCCCCCGCAGGCGGGGGGGGGACATCGTTCCTGCGTCATGTCAGAACCCGCCCATGACTGACGACCGCCTCATCACGTCTGAAGAGACCGCCGGGGATACGCGCGACAAGGCGCTGCGGCCGTTGTCGTTCGATGATTTCGTCGGACAGAAGACCGCGATCGCCAATCTCGAAGTGTTCGTCAAAGCCGCAGGCCGGCGCGGCGAAGCGCTCGATCACGTGCTGCTGTCCGGCCCGCCAGGGCTCGGCAAGACCACGCTCGCCCAGATCGTCGCCAAGGAGCTCGGAGTGAATTTCCGCGCCACCTCCGGGCCCGTGATCGCCAAGGCCGGCGATCTCGCTGCGATCCTCACCAATCTGGAAGAGCGCGACGTCCTCTTCATCGACGAGATCCACCGTCTGCTGCCGGCCGTGGAGGAGATCCTCTATCCGGCCATGGAGGATTTCTGCCTCGATCTGGTGATTGGGGAGGGGCCGAGCGCGCGCACCGTGCGCATCGACCTGCCGCCTTTCACCCTTGTGGGCGCGACGACGCGGGCGGGGCTGCTGGCGACGCCCTTACGCGACCGGTTCGGCGTGCCGGTGCGGCTGGAATTCTACTCCACAGAGGAACTGGCCAGCATCGTGGCGCGCGGGGCGAGAAAGCTCGGCGCGGCCATGAGCGAGGACGGCGCGATCGAGATCGCCAAACGCGCGCGGGGCACGCCCCGCGTCGCCGGCCGCCTGCTGCGCCGGGTGCGCGATTTCACCGAGGCCGAGGGCGCGGAAATCATCGACCGCGCGTGCGCCGACCGGGCGCTGAAGCGGCTGGAGGTGGACGAGATCGGCCTCGACAGCCTGGACCGGCGCTATCTGAAAATCCTCATCGAAGCCTTCAACGGCGGCCCGGCCGGTCTCGACACCCTGGCGGCGGCCTGCGCGGAGGCGCGCGACGCGCTGGAGGACGTGGTCGAACCCTTCCTCATCCAGCAAGGCTTCATCCAGCGCACCCCCAGAGGCCGCGTCGCCGCGCCGCGCGCCTGGACCCACATGGGCCTGCAGCCGCCGCGAAGCGCGGGCGAGGCGGATTTGTTCGAGTAGGACTTGCGTTCGCGCGTCCGGCGAGGAAAGCTCTCCTTCGAAGGGAGCGCTTATGGCCTCGCGCATGTCAGCCTGTCACGCCGCTCTCATGGCGGCGCTCGCCCTTGCGGCCTGCGGCGCGCCGGGGGAGACGGTCGCCCCGACGCCGCCGGACGAGCGTACGTCGCCCTATGCGCCGGACGGCGAGCGCTGCAATGACGAGCTGGCGCGCGGCGAGATCGACGACTTGATCCAGGCCGGCGACACCTCCGCCATGCGGTGCTTTTTAAGCCTCCGCGACGTGGAGCCGGACTCGTTCAATCTGCGCTATCTGATCTATCGGATCGAAGGCGTCGAGCCGGAAGGGTTGGACGACTTGGTTCGCGAACGCGACCGATTGGAGCTTGGGGCGCGGCTGTCCAACCTCCACGCCATGCACCCCTCCCTTGAGCCCTTCGAATTCCGCGGCGGGTGCAAGCGCTATGACGCCGTCGCCCGTGAGCTTCTCTCAAGGACCCCGCCGCAGGACGAGGTGAAGGGGTGCCGGAGATGGGGGCTCTAGGCAGAAGGCCGGTCGAACACTTCCCCTTCCACCATAGCGGGGCTATGCCTCCCACATGACCGACATCCTCCCCAGTTCCGGCGCCTGGGCCTCCGGCGTGCACCTGCTCCCGCTGCGCGTCTATTACGAGGACACCGATTTCACCGGCGTGGTGTATTACGCCAACTATCTGAAATTCCTGGAGCGGGGCCGGACCGATGCGCTGCGCAGCGCCGGGGTGCGCCATGAGGATCTGCTGCAGCTCGAAACCCCGCTGGGGTTTGCGGTGCGCCGGATCGAAGCAGAGTATCTCAAGCCCGCCCGGATCGACGACGCGCTGATCGTGGAGACGCGGTTCACCGCGGCGAAGGGCGCGCGGCTGAGCGTGGAGCAGCGGATTCTGCGGGTCGGGGAGGTGTTGCTCACCGCCGGCGTCGATGCGGCCTGCATCGATCTTCAGGGCCGGCCCAAACGGCTGCCGCGCGCGGCGGCCGAGGCGATCGCGCGGTTGGCCGGGGACGGCGTTGATGGGTGAGGCGCGCTGCGGCGAAATCCCGCGCGCCCCTCAAAAAACCGCCGCAATCGGCTGCTTTTAGATGAAATCCCAGTGACGGGCCCGGGCGCGCGCTTGGCGCGGCGCTTGCGTCTCGCTAAACCTGCCGCCTGGGGAAACGAAGTTTGCGCCACAAGGGCCCGGCCCGACGGCGCGTCGAAAAGGGGTTCGACCGGACATCATGGAAAGCGTCGCTGTGGATCTGGCGAGCCCGAGCCAGGAACTGACCATCGTCTATCTGTTCATGCGCGCCGACATCGTCGTGAAGCTGGTCATGGCGATCCTGGCCTTCATGTCGGTCTGGTCCTGGGCCATCGCCATCGAAAAGGCGTTGCAGCTCAACGGCCATCATGGGCGCGCCAAGGCGTTCGAGCGCGACTTCTGGTCGGGAACCTCGCTGGACGCGCTGGCCGACAAGTACGGCCGCGACGCGAAGAACCCGTTCGGCCGGGTGCTCGCCGCCGCCATGCGCGACTGGGACGGCTTCGCGGTGGCAAAGTCCGGCGGCGCGGAGGCCAATCGCGAATTGTCCAAGATGGAGAACGGGCTCGGCGTTCTGGCGATCATCGGCTCGGCCGCGCCCTTCATCGGCCTGTTCGGCACTGTGTGGGGGATCATGAACGCGTTCCGCGCCATCGCCGCCACCGACAACACCTCGCTCGCCGTCGTGGCGCCGGGCATCGCCGAGGCGTTGTTCGCCACGGCTCTTGGTCTTCTGGCGGCGATCCCGGCGGTGATCTTCTTCAACGCGCTTTCCTCCTCGCTGGCCAAGTATGCGGCGAAGCTGGAAGCCTTCGTCGACGATCTGTCGGCCATGGCCGGACGGGAGGGCTAGATGGCCGGCGGCGTCGATACAAGCTCGGGCGTCTCGGCCAACGGTCGGCGGCGCTTCAAGCCGAGCGCGGAGATCAACGTCACGCCCTTCGTGGACGTGATGCTGGTCCTGCTGATCGTGTTCATGGTCTCCGCCCCGCTCCTGACGGTGGGCGTGGAGGTGGACCTGCCCGACACCGAGGCGCGCGCCATGACCACCAGCGAGGAACCGCTGACCATCACGGTGCAGGCCGACGGCACGCTCTATCTGATGGAGACCGAGATCGGCTTCGACGAGCTCTCGCCGCGCCTGCGCGCCATCTCCGGCGCGGGATCGGAGGCGCGCATCTATATCCGGGCCGACGACGGCGTGCCCTATGGCGAGGTGATGCGGGTGATGGCGCGGGTTTCGGCCGACGGCTACGCCAATATCGGCCTCGTCACCGACCCGGTCCGCGAATAGGGAGGAGGCCGGCGAGATGCGCCAGGCCCTCGGATTTCTCATCTCGGTGGGACTGCACGCGGGGCTGATCGCCTCGGCGTTGATCTATTTCCCCGCCGCCTCGCGGTTCGTCGAACAGGTCAACGTGGTGCCCGTCGAGCTTGTCATGCTGGCCGACAGCACCAATGTGCGCGCCGCCCGGCGCGCGCCCGAGCTCGAGCCGGAGCCCGTCGAAGACGAGCCGCCGGTCGAAACCGCGCCGGAGCCGGAGCCGGCGCAGGAACCCGAGCGGCCGGAGCCGGAAATCATTCCGCCTGAGCCGGAGTCTGAACCGGTCGAACCCGAACCGGTTCAGCCCGAACCTGAACCCGAGCCGGTTCAGCCCGAACCCGAGCCGGAACGCCGCCAGCCCGAGCCCGAACCGGAGCGTGCGCCTCAAGGCCTCGATCTCGATGGCCTGTCAGGCCTGGTGGACCGGTCGCGCGAACGCCGCGAGACGGGCGAACAGGCCGACCAGGCCCGCGAGGCCTCCGGCGCCGGGACCGCCATGACGGCCACCCTTCAGGCCATGGCCGCAAGCCAGATCGCCCGCTGCACCCGCTCCAACGCCGACGCGCCGGCGGACATGGACCTCGCCGTGGTGGTGGAGGTTCGCCTGGAGCGCAACGGCGAACTGGCCGAGCCGCCGCGGCTGAGGGATCAGGGCCGCATCATGAATTCCCCCAACCCCTTCCTGCGGGTGGCCGGCGAGCGCGCCCTGCGCGCGGTGATCGACTGCGCGCCCTACGAGCTGCCCGCCGCCAACTACGCCGAATGGCGCCTTCTTGAGGTCAATGTTGACACCCAGACTGGCCGCTGACCTGCATCCGCCCCGTCCGCCGTTTCCTGGAGCTGGAGACTCGCCCATGACCGCCCTTTCCGCCCGCCTTGCGCCGGTGTTCGCCGCACTCCTCGCCGTCGCCGCGCTGGCCGCGCCCGCCCTGGCGCAGAGCCCGCTGCGCGTGGATGTGACCGACGGCCATCTCGATCCGATGCCCATCGCGATCACCGACTTCACCGGCGGCGGCGACGGCCGGGCGGAAGAGGCGGGCGCCGATATCGCCCGCGTCGTGGCGGCCAATCTGGAGAATTCCGGCCTGTTCGCCCCGGTCGATCCCGACGCCTTCATCGAGGAGATCGAGGACATCGATTTGCGCCCGCGCTTCGGCGACTGGCGCGTGATCGACGCCTCGGCGCTTCTGGTGGGTCGGGTCACCATGCAGGACGAGGAGCGCATGACGGTGGCGTTCCGGCTCTGGGACACCGCCACCGAGCAGCAGATGCTGGGCCTGCAGTTCGTCACCAGCCCGGACAATTGGCGGCGCATCGCGCACAAGGTCTCCGACGCGGTCTATGAGCGGCTCACCGGCGAGGAAGGCTATTTCGACACAAGGATCATCTATGTCTCCGAGGGCGTCGGACAGAACGGCGAGCCGATCCGCCGGCTGGCGGTGATGGACCAGGACGGCGCCAACCCGTCCTTCCTGACCAGCCGGGACTATATGGCGCTTCTGCCGAACTACGCCCCGAACGCGCAGCAGATCACCTATGTCAGCTTCCGCGACGGCCAGGCGACGAGCTATCTCTACGATCTCGAGACCGGCCGCCAGGAGGCGCTGTTCGACAGCGGGCCGAGCCTGGCTGAAGGCGGGCAGTCCCTGTCGGCGCGCTTCCACCCCAACGGGCGCGAGCTGGTGGTCTCGGCCGAGCGCCGCGGCGGCCACGACCTGTTCCGCTTCGATCTGCGCATGCGCACCCTGCGCCAGCTCACCACCCACCCGGCCGACGATGTGGAGCCGTCCTATTCCCCCGACGGCGAGCGGGTGGTGTTCTCCTCCTCGCGCTCGGGCCAGTCCCAGCTCTACGTGATGAACGCCGACGGCACCGACCCGGTGCGCATCAGCTTCGGCGAGGGGCGCTACACCGCGCCGGTCTGGTCGCCGCGCGGCGATCTGGTCGCCTTCGTCAAGCAGCATCAGGGCCGATTCATGCTCGGCGTGATCGATTCCGACGGCTCGGGCGAGGAACGTATTCTGTATGAAGGGTATTATGTGGACACTCCGGCCTGGTCGCCGAACGGCCGGGTCCTGTTGTTCACCCGCGGCGACGCGAACCCGAACGGGACGCAGTACTCGATCTGGAGCGTGGATCTCGCCGGCTTCAATCTGCGCCGGGTCCCGACCCAGGGCGCGGCCTCCGATCCGGCCTGGTCTCCCTTGATCGATTAATAAAAAGGAGTATACGCTTGCGCCCGATTGCGTCGAAGAGGGGCGGCGCCGTCGCCGATTAAGGGCTGCTTAAGAGACCATAAGCGTCAATCGACGCGAACCGCCGCCGGGACGGGAATCCCGCGGCGTTTAAGAGGGACGACCTGTCATGAAGCGTTTTGCTTTCGCCGCCGTCGCGGGTCTGGGCTTGCTGGCCAGCGCCTGCGCGACCCAGCCGGAAGACCCGATCGTTCAGCCTGAGCCGGATACGCGCGACGAGCGCGTGGTTCAGGACACCACCCCGGTCGATCCGGGCCCGACGCCGGGCTCGGTTGAAGATTTCGAAGTCACCGCGGGCGACCGCGTGTTCTACGGCTTCGACCAGTCCACGCTCACCAGCGAAGCCCGCGAGACCCTGCGCCGCCAGGCGGCCTGGCTCGCCAGCTATCCCGGCGTGCGCGTGCTGATCGCCGGCAACGCCGATGAACGCGGCACCCGTGAGTACAACCTGGCGCTCGGCGCGCGCCGCGCCAACGCTGCGCGCGACTTCCTGGTCAGCCAGGGCGTCGACCCGTCGCGGATCGAGACCGTCTCCTACGGCAAGGAGAACCCGGTCTGCCGCGAGAGCACCGAGCGGTGCTGGGCTCTGAACCGGAACGCCACCACGGTGATCCAGTCCGGCGCCACGTCGTAACGACGCCGGCGTCTGAACAGACGATCAACGCCCGCAGGCTCGCCTGCGGGCGTTTTTCGTTTCAACGCTTGTTCGGAGACGCCTACCAGAAGGTCTCCAGCTGGACCCCCGCGCTCACCGCGCTGGTGTCGCCGGCGTAGGCCGGGCCGCCGACCGCGCCGGCGAAGCTGTCAGACCACCAGGCGCCGGTGACGAAGACGCGGAAACTCGGCCGGTCGAAATAGGCCCGGCCCTGGCGCCAGGCGAGGGCGGCGGTGGTCTTGACGAGCTCCCCGTCCGGGCCGGTCGAGTTGGTGACATGGTCGACGCCGGCCTCGCCCATCACCGCCCAGTGCTCGGTGAGATGATAGATCGGCCGCGCCCCCAGGCTCGCCCAGACCACCTCGCCCCGGCCGTCGAAATCGGTCCCGGTCCGGTTCTCCACCAGGCCGGAGACCTGCATGGCCCAGGGGCTGTCGAAATTGAGAACGGTCTGGTTGGTCAGAAGCCAGCTTTCCGACGTGTCGTCCTGCGACAGGGCGAGCCGGCGCCGGAAGCTGGAGGGGACCGCCCCGTCGAACCCGTCCGTGTCGAAGCCGCTTTCCAGACCCCGTCCGTACTGCAGGGAGAGCTGGTTGAAGCTACCCTCCGATCCCATGAGTTCGGCGTGCTTCAACACCGCCGCGAGCTGCAGCCCGGTGCGCTCGTCCAGCGCCGGATCGTCGGCCTCAGCCCAGGCCCAGGCGAGGCCGGCCAGCAGCTCGCCGCCGAACAGCGGCAGGCCGCGCCAGCGCGCGTCGGCTGTGTACTGCACCACGTCGTCTTCGATGAGATCGCCCTGTGGGTCGGAGACCGGCGAGGCGGAGCGCAGCAGCGCCAGGTCGATCGTGCCGGTGTTCGCGCGAATGTCCTCGATCCCGACGCCCTTGCCGGAGAGATCGTAGAAATAGAAATCGTTCATGTGCACGTCATAGCGGTCGTAGAACCGCTCGCCGGCCCAGATGTCGGCGCCCTCGAACGGGCCTGGAAGCGGCAGATTGCGCGCCTCCACGAACAGCTCGGCGTCGTCCACATAATCCACCGACAGATCGTCGTTCGCTCCGAACAGCACCGGCTTCCAGGTGAGCCGCAGGGCGGGCGCGTCTTCCTCGCCGCCGCCAAGCTCGGCGTAGAGCCCGATCTCGGCGTAATGCTCGCATTCGTTCCCGAGCCGGTAATTCGCCCGCGCGCCGGGCGCCTGAAAGCAGGGCTGGCCTTCGGTGTCTTCATCAAGCCCGGTCCCCACGCCGGCTCTGAGATAGCCTTCGGTCCCCAGCGTCACTGGTCCGATCGTGGTGGTGAGGCTGTCCTGGGCGAGGGCGGGGCTGGCCGCGATCAGGCCGAGGGGGGCGAAAGCGATGAGCGCTGCGCGGCGAGCCATGGTCGAAATTCCTTAATCCGATCAAGCCCCGCTCCGAGGGAAGCAACGCCGCGTGAACCGCGCCGTTCCGCGCGCGCAGCTCAAGCCGGCCGCCGGCGTCTTATTCGGCGGTGACGATGATCCGCACCGTGTCCCGGTAGACGCCGGCGGGCGGCGTGGAGGGCTGGGCGTCGACCTGGACGATCACGGGAATCTCGCTCTCCTCCCCGGCGGGCCGGTTGAAGTCCAGCCCGCCGCCGTCGGCCTGGCGCCCGCCGAGGGAGAGCGCATAGTCCAGCGCGGCGCCGGACAGGCCGTCGGTGCGCTTCAAGGTGAAGTCGTTTTCGGTCTCCACCCGGGCGCTGAAGCGGGTGTTGGACCGCGCGTGGAGCATGGTGCTCGCCCGGCCGCCCGACGCGTCGATGTCCAGCGTGAGGTCCTGGCTCGACGCGCCCGCGCCGCCGGCCGCGAAGCCGAGATCGATGGACGCCGCCACCGGCAGGGCCGCGCTGAGGCTGACTTCGTGGGCGAACGCCCAGCCCGAGCCGGTGTCGAGGTAAAGGCGCAAGCGCAAATCGGTCTGATAGAGCCCCGGCGCCGCGACCTGGCCGTCCGGCGCGGACAGATAAAGCTCCAGCGGGCGGAACCGCGTCCGCGCCGACGCCGGGGCGCGGCCGCGCACCGCCACGCCGCCCGGCGCGGAAATGGGCCGGACGAGGGGACGGCCGTCTGGAAACTCACTCAAGGCGAAGCGCAATGTCTCCCCGGCGGAGCGCGCCAGGCCGAAGCCGGCCTCGGCGGGACCGGTGATGGTGAGCGCATAGTCGCACGCCTCGCCGCGGTGCTTGATGTTGATCGGAACGACCTCGGCCCGGGGGTTGGCGGCGAAGACCTGATAGCCCGCGCCGGTGTTCCCGGCGTAGGCGGCCGGCGCCGGGGGCTCGATTTCGGCGCGGCAGGGCGCCTCGGCGAGGGCCGGCGCGGCCGTCGTCAGCCCAAGAAGGAGGCTTGCGCCGAGAAGCAATCTGATCATGCCGGGCCTCCGCTGAGCCGGATCGGGGTTTCGGGGCGGATCAGGCCGAACCCGTCCTCAGGCGTGGTGAACCGCGCGACTGCGCCGCCGCCGCCGGCGACCTCCAGCACGTAGGTGGTCCCCGGTTCCAGCTGGTCGAGATAGAGCCGTCCGGTCTCGTTGGTGAAGAAGATGGCCCCGTCCTCCGCAGCGGCGCCTTCCGCGCGGGCCCGTCCCGAGACGCGCTGGACCGGCGCGCCGGACGCGTCCACCAGCGTGGCCACGACGGCGACGTTCGCCTCGCCGCCAAGCTCGATATTGTATCCCGAGCGCAGATCCGGGCGCAGGGTGACGTCGGTGCGGTCGAGCGTGGTGCCCGGCGGCACGTTTTCGGGCACGACCTGAACGTCGCGCGGCTGATAGTCGATGAGATTGGGCAGAACCGCCGGACCCAGCGCGTCGGTGCGCGCCTCGAAGCGTTGCTCCTCGTCGCCGAAGGTCACGGCCGGCTCCACCAGCAGCTCGGCGTCCTCGAACGTGTCGGACGGCGAGATGATCGCGAAGCCGTTGCGCGCCGGGCGTCCGATCGCGGTCCGGCCGTCGGCGAACATCAGCCCGGTGGAGATCCGCGCCCGCGTGGTCCCGCTGGTTCCGCCGAGCTGAGTCGAGCCGACCGTCTGCTCCAGTTCGGCGCGATAGCGATTGGCGGTGTAGTTCGCCCGGCCTTCGACGAGGCTGGTGTCGGGGGTGTGGGAGGCGGTGGCGCTGTAGCTGGTCGACCCGACCCCGCCGGACCCGGTGCGATAGACCCGCGCGCGCAGCTTCGCGCTCGGTGTCGTAACTGGCCGATAGGCCGGAGCGCCGGCCCAGCGGGACGCTGAAGGAAATCTGGGCGCTGGCGCTGGTGTCGCCGTCATGGGATTCCACCCGGCCGGTGATCCCGAGCGAGCCGAAGCCGAAGCGCCGGCTGGCGCCCGCCGACACCGCCCAGCGGTCCAGGGCGCCCTTGCGCGCCTCGTTGTACGAGGCCGTGGTGGAGACGTCCCAGTCCTCCCCGACGCGCTGGCGCCAGGATGCGGAGACCGCCCACGCCACGGGATTGCGTAGCCGGCCCGGTGCGAAGGCGGGCGGTTGCGGCCCGAACACGGGGTCGGTCGGCGGCAGCACGCCGGGATTGTCGAGTTCGATGGGGGTCGCGGCGGCCAGTTCCTGGCGCACCGGCGAAAAATCCTCGCTCACATAGCTGACCGAAACGTCGAAGCGGCCCTGCAGGGACTCCACCGTGCGCCGGTATTCCAGATCGGCCGCGAAGCCTTCGCCGAGACCGTTCGAGGTCGAGGCCCCCGCATTGACCAGGAAATTGCCCATGGCGTTCGCCCAGATGGCGTCCGCGCCGACCAGCGCGGAGTCGGCGTCGGCCTGGAGATTGACGCCGGCGGTGAGCGAGGCGGTGAGTCCCCGGCGGTAGAAGCCGGTCACCATCAGCTCTCCAAAATCATATTCGCGCTCGGCGAAGGCGCGGTCTATGGGCGCGCCGAGATTGACGGAGAATTCCGACACGCCCACGCGCAGCTGCTGGAAATCCAGGAAAGCGTCGAATTCCAGCGTCTCGACCTGGCCGAAGCTGTCTTCGACGCGCAGGACGATGTCGTTGGGACGCTCGGCGGCGATGGGAAAGTCGCGGAAATCGTACTCGCCCGGCCCGAGCGCGACGCGGCGCACGAAGACGTCGTTGACGAACACTTCGACCTGGCTCGGGCGTTCGATCTGCAGGGTGCGGCTCGCCACCGGGCGCACCACGTCATAAGGGCGGATCGAGAACACGCGCGAGGCGCCGATCCCCAGAAGGGTCGGGGCGGTCTGAAATCCGGTCCGGTCGGGCGTGAACTCGAGCGCGCGATAACGGATCGCATGGCTCTCATCGTCCCAGAGCAAGGTGACGTCGTCGCGATTGAACTCGGTCTCTTCGCCCGCCCCCCAGCGAAAGCCGTATTCCACGACCAGGCCGCGATAATTGACGAAGCCGTCGCCCAGCACGCCGAACCGCGTGTCCGTGGCGTCGCCGTAAGTGGCGCCGAAGTCGAAGACGCCGTTCAGCGCCGCGGAGAGCGCGGCGGGTTCGTGGGAGGCCTCGCCGGAGGGCGCGGTGCGCTGGTTGCGCATGGTGATGGTGCGGGTCTCCCGCAGCGCCGCGGGCACGTCGAGGATCAGCGCAAGCTCGGCGCGATCGAAGCGCGCCGTAACGCCCAGGTCCTCCAGGGTTTGGCGATTCAGCGGGGCGTCGGCTTCAAATTCCTGCAGGCGCACGAGCAGGTCGGGCTTGACCACGCCTTCAAGCGCGGTGACCAGGCTCGCCCGCTCAACGCGCCAGTCCTCTCCGCGGCCGGGACGCACCAGCGCCGCGCCGACTTCGCGGCCGTCGACCATGACCGGATAGGCGCCGCGGGCGAGCTCGGGCGGTTCGGTCCCGAAGACCTGGCGGAAGACCGCGTCGCGGCCGCCGTCCACCTCCGCGTCGAGCCCGCCGTCGTCTTCGGCTTCATTGGCGGTCGCCGACGGGGCGCAGACAAGCGCCGCAGCCGCGGCGCCGGTCATGAGCAGGGCGGCGAACGGCCCCGGCTTTTCGAAGCGGGCGAGCCTCATACGATGACCAGCCGGGCGTTGAATTCCCCGTCCACCGCGCCCGGCGCAAGACCTTCAGGCCACGGAAGATCAACCGTGGCCGTGCCGTCGGCGAGCAGCAAGGCGCCGGCCAGCGGGCCCAGCTGATCGTTGACGAGGTCGAGGGACTCTCCGTCAGCTGAGCGCAGGGTCAGAACGGGATCGACCAGATTGGTGCGCTTCGACCCGGTGTTGGACAGGGTGACGCGCAGGCGGGGCTCGCCGTCCACGTCCACATGCTCCACCGAATCGAGCCGGACCGCGGCTTCGGTTCCGCGCGGGCTCACGTACACGGCGGTCTCATAGGTATAGGCCGCGTCCATATAGGCGGAGACGTCCTCGTCGTCCTCGAAGACGAGGGGGACCGGCACCTGCTCGAAGATCACCCGGTAGGCGATCTCCCGGTCGGCGGGCCGGTCGGCGATCCACTGGATGCGCACGGTCTGGGTCTGGCCGGGCTCAATCACCATTTGCGGCGGCGTGATGATGAAATCGTCCGGCGTGTGCACGCGCACCGGCTCGCGGCCTTGAAACTGTTCGTAGACCCGGGCCTGGACGGCGATCATCCGGCTCTGGGTGTTGGTGATCTGAAACACGCCGCGCGCGCCGGCCTCGGCGGCGATCTCCATGCGCACGGGCGATATCTTGTAGGCCCAGGCTTGCGCGCCCATGACCAGGATCATCGACGCCGCCGCCAGGAACGCGGCGAAAATGGCGTGAGGTTTCAGGGGCATCACCCGGCTCCGTAATCTGAATGTCGATGGGGTCGAAAGGAAAAAAGGACCGGGCTCGAAGAGCCCGGCCCCTTTTGGGAAACCGCTTAGACGAGCGGGTCCGCGACCACCTCGAAGGTGAGGGTGTCGGTGTACTCGCCGGCGATCAGCTGGCGGTCTTCCGGCGCCAGGAAGCCGGTATCCGAGGCCGAGGAGAAGAAGAAGTTGATCTTCACCTCAAGCTCCAGATCCGATCCGTTGTCGGACAGGAAATCGAACGTGGAGATCGAGGCGACTTCCTGCGGCGCGGCCTGGGCGTCTTCGGCCTGGATCTCCTCGGTGGAGTCCCCGGCGAAGTTGATGCGGTAGTCGAACATCAGGTTCGACTGCGAATGGTGACGCATTTCGCCGTTCGCCGAGCTCATGGTCACGGTGTACGGGCTGTTGCAGGACGCTTCGAGCGTGCCGGCGTCGTACTCGTCGGTGCCGCCGTTGACTTCGGCGGTGTCGTCCACCTCGAAGTGCACGTCCTTCGACTGGCCGCCTTCGGCCCAGGCGATCTCGCATTCGGCGTCGACCGTGCCGAACAGGTTCAGAACGGCGGTGTCGGAATCACCGTCGACGCTGCCGACATCGGCGAACGTCGGGGCGGCGCCGAATGCGAACACGGAGGCGGCGGCGGCGAAAAGTGCGGTCTTGCGCATGATGAATACCCTTTGTGTGGTTCTTCAGCTCTGCAGCCGGTTGCTGACTGCGGGGCTGATCCTGAAGAAAATTAAAAGTTGGTAAACAGGAGACGAATAACACAGTGGGCGACACCTGATGAAAATACGGAGGGAAGTAAAATAAAAATGGCGTAAATATAAATAGCCGTCCGCACATAAAGCGCGGACGACGTTATTTTTATTTAATATTATTCTAGATCTTAGCGCGCGGTCGTCTTGCCGACCACGCCCTGGGCGATCGCCAGGGCGACCATATGGGCTCTGTTGCGCGCGTTGAGTTTCAGCCGGGCGCGGTCGAGATGCGCTTCCACCGTGCGCGGGGTGATTCCGCAACGCAGCGCGATCTCCTTCGCCGACAGGCCGTCCGCCACATGGTTGAGGCATTCCAGTTCACGGCCGGAGAGGTCGGCCGTGGTGGTCGGCGTGTCGGAGTTCATAGTCGGTGTCCCCCCAATGGGATGTGATATTCGGTTGGGGGATGAACGGTTTGGCGCTCACCGGGTTTCGCGCCGTTCTGCTGCTAATTGATTTTAAAAAATGCTGAATGGGTTTGTTTAACCGGATAACGCCTTGTGGCGTTTGGTCTAGGGAAAATTCGCCCGACTGCTTTTCTTTGCGGTTTAAGGACTCGCCCGGACGTAGAAATACGGAGGGAGTTCTCTCCCTTCGCTCCGCTTGGCCGGGCTTGGAGATCGACTAGACAATGTATTTGTCCCAGCTCCCATAGGTCGATTTCACCGGTCCTTTGGGCGGGGTGAGGGCGATGAGGACGAGGCAGGCGGTCACGTTCGCCGCGAGCACCAGCCAGCTTTGCGCCCAGACCAGGCTGAGGCCGATCAGCACGACGGCCATGGCCGCGTTCAGCCAGCGCGTCGCCCGGCCGGTCTCGGAAAAGGCGATGACGCTGGCGGTGACGATGAGCGCGCCGAGGAAATGGTTCGCGTCATAGAGCTTGCCTTCGACGCCCAACGTCAGCGGGGTAAACATGAACCACACGCCCAGCGCGGCGCTCGCCAGAAGGGTGGGCGGGAACTGTACGCCCTCCACGAAGATGTCCTTCAGCGTGGCGCTCAAGGGGCGGTCGAACTCGTCCTTCACATGATAGGGCGCGTCCGGCCCGTCATCGGTGTCGCCGGTGAAGAAGATGCGCAGCAGCGGGCGGCCCTTCTTCTTGCGGCGCCATAAAAACTGGCAGGTGGCGATCAGCTCTTCGAGCGAGTAGGGGATCTGCACCAACATCGCCGCCGCCGCGATCAGGCAGAGCAGGCAATAGGCGTCAAGGAAGATCGGCTGGATGATGATGAAGGTGATCGACACCACGCCCAGCGGCACGATCATGATCCCGAAGCCCATCACCATCCACGGCATGGTGCGCCAGCGCGCGCGGGTTCCCGCGATCCCGATGACGATCTCCAGCATGTAGGTCACCGCGCCCAGCCCCGCGTCGGGGATGGGAAAGGCTTCGGAGACCGAGGAGGTGGTGATCTCCTCCGAGCCGTTCTTCGGATCGCCGGGCGTCCCGGCGAACACCGGATCCCAAAGCCCCTCGATATTGCCCAGTTGATAGGCGGTGAGATGGCGCGAGATCATCAGGCCGACGAGCGCCAGACCGATGATCGGCAGGCGCTGCGCCCAGGTGGAGGGCGAAAAGTCCCAGCCCGGCGGCGTGTCCGGACCGGTCATGGCCGCGACCGGCGACACGCCGGGCTCCGGCCGCGAACACAGGGCCAGGCCCAGCACCAGTGCGCCCACGAGGGTCTGGTTGGTGTAGGCCTCCGCCGTGGGCGCCCAGAAGATGAGCGGCGCCCAGAGTATCCAGAAGCCGATCGCCATGGAGATCCAGCGCGCCCGTTCGAAGCGCCAATAGGCGCTGGCCAGCCCCGAAACGGTGAGGATCGCGCCGCAGATCACATCCGACCAGACGAGCGCCGTGCTTTCATAGGTGAGAATGGGTGGCGAGCCGATCATCCACACGCCCAGCGCAGCGACGAGCAAATGCGCCCAGCGGAACCGGGCGTGCTCGCGCTTCAGCTTGGCGTCGTGATCGCGGCGCAAGCTCTCGGGATCGTCACCGCGCGCGTCGGTCTCGGCGAGCCAGTCCGGCTTGGTGATGGAATTGGCGTCGTACCAGCCGGCGGGATCGGCCTTCAGCGACTCGACGAGCTTCGGCAAGGTCTTGCGGATGTCGTGGCGGGGCCGCCAGCCGAGTTTCTCCTTCGCCCGGCTGATGTCGAGGGCGTAATGGTCCTCGGCCATGTCCATCATGAAGGGGCGGATGAAGGGCTTCTCGCCCCGGTCGATGGCGTCGGGCACCACCGGCTCGGACTTCGCCTCGATCGCGGCGCCGGCTTTGGCGAGCGGCTTCGGCGCGGAGATCGTCAGCCAGGACTCCTTACCGTGGATCAGTTCGCCCAGCGTGTCCTGCAGCTCGGCGTAGGAGACCGCGTGCGGTTCGCCGGCGAGGATCGTCTCCTGCGGGTCCATCTCGGCGCGCCGGTCCACCGCGCGCACGAACACATCCACCAGATCGTCCTGATGGATGAAGCTCTGGCCGGCGTCCTGATCGCCGGCGTAGACATGGCTCTTGATGTCGCGCTCATAGATGCGCGCGATCTGATGGGTCAGGGTGGGGACCGCGCTGGTCTCGTCATAGAGCCCCGCGAGATGCAGGAAGGTGACGGGAATCGCGCCGCGCTCCTCGGCGAGGATCGCCTCGGTTTTCGCCTTCGATTGCGGATAGGCCCATTTCGGCTCGATGGGCGCGGTCTCGTCGATGGTTTCGCCGGGTGATCCGGCGCGGTGCACGAGCATGGTGCCCGCATAGATCAGGCGCTCCACCTCATAGTCCTGCAGGGCCCGCATCAGATTGCGCGCGCCCTCCTCGTTCACCTTGTGATAGGCGGGATGATCTTCGCCGGTGAAGTCGAAATAGGCGGCCAGATGGATGACCGCGGCGAACTTTCGGCCGAACGGACCGGCGATCTCGTTCAGCGTCGCCTTCAGGCTTGCTTCGTCGGAAATGTCGAATTCGCGGCAGGGATGGGGATAGCCCTCGCACTCCAGGTCCAGGCCGACCACCTGATAGTCCGCGCTCAACGCCTCGGAGATCGCCGTGCCTATGGACCCGGCCGCGCCGGTGATCAGAACCACGGGCTTGCCGGGGCTGGCCGCGGTGTCGGCCTCAGGATCGGTGTTCGCCATGGCGGAGCGGAGCCCTCATGTCTGGTGCTCCTCTCCCAATGCGCGCAGCCCCGCCGCGTTCCGCCGCACGGCGCCGTGTATAAGCCGACAATAAAAAACGCCGCGCCGGTCGCCCGGCGCGGCGTCTTCGTGATGCGGCGGCGCGAGGCTTAGTCGGCCGAGCGCAGGTTGACCGCTTTCGGGCCCTTGCCGCGGCGGTCCGGCTCGGTGTCGAACGCAATGCGCTGGCCGTCGCGCAGATCGGCCAGGCCGGAGTCTTTCACCGCGGTGATGTGAACGAAGACGTCATTGCCGCCCTCGTCCGGAGTGATGAAACCGAAACCTTTGTCGGCGTTGAAGAATTTCACGGTGCCCGTGGTCATCGAAGGGGTACCTTTCCCGTACCTGCGCGGCGTCCCGCACATAGAAATTTTACGCGCGGCGTCCCGCGCGCGGCATGCGGACTGTCGGTCGGGGAAGGAAGGGAGATCAGGCGTGTCGGCACGCGGTAGGCTCGCTATTTTCTCCACCGGGCCTTGTTCAGGCCGCAAGTGCGACCCACACTATGCCTGAAATTCGCCCCGCTCACAAGCAATCGCGCAAGATCCCCGAACGGCCGTGACCCGAAGACGTTCCCGCCATATCGCCGCGAAAGAGCGCCGGCGCCGCACCGAGGACGGTCCGGACCCGGCCGCGATGATGCGCCTGGCCGGATTGGGGGCCATGCTCCTCCTGTTCGTGGCGGTCGGCGCGGGGTTCCAGGGCGAGCGCGTCACCTCGGCTCTGGCGGGGCTGGCCGCGCGCCTGGGGCCGCTGGCCGATCCGGTTCTGCTGGGCCGGTCCGCGATCGAGATCGCGGGCGGGATCGCTGTGTTCGCGGTGCTGGCGGCCGGGCTGTGGCGCGCCTTCAGGCGTTGAGCCGCCAGACCCGGTAGGACAGCGCCAGGGCGAAGCCGAGCCAGGCTTGAAGCGGAAGCAGGGCCAGCGCCGCGCCGGCGCTGGCTCGCCAGGCCAACCAGAGAACCGGCAGACCAAGCGCGAAGGCCACGGCCGTGACGTAGAAGCCGTTCGCCACGCTCTGCAGGCCGAAATAAAGCCCTGTCCAGCTCATGCACAGCGCCCACCAGGCGATCACCCCGGCGCGCGCGTCGAAGCGCTTCTGCGGCTCGTCGCTCCGGTCGATGAGGAAGGCGGCCACCGCCATCAGGGCGAACAATCCCATCCAGACCGCGCCCACCACGCGGCCGGGCGGCGACCAGGCGGGCTCGGCGAGCGAGGCCGACCAGTCCGCGCCGCCGCCGGCGAAAATCCAAGCGTTCAGCCCCGCCGCCGCGCCGACGAACAGCACCAGATACAGCAAGAGCCGGCCGGCCTTCGGCCGCGATCTGCGAAAGATGTGCGCCACGCCTCGCTCCTGCCCCGTCCGCCCCCGAACGCGTTCATCCTAGCATGGGCGCGCCCGGTCAAAAGGGGCGATTCGGCGGCGGCCTCACGGGCGCGTCATTTCCGGTCACAAGCGCGCGGCGCCGGGTTTCGCTCGCGCCGTTCCCGTCGCATCATGGGGATCGACCTTCATGACCTGGGGAAACCGCCATGCTCCGAACCCTCGCCGCCGCCCTCGCCCTGACGCTCGGCGCCGCCGCGCCGGGCCTGGCGCAATCCAGCTCCGACACCGCAAGCGCCGCCGCGCGGGCCGCCGCCGATCTCGGCCCGGCCGTGGGGACGCGCGCGCCGGTGACAACGTTCACCAACGCCTCCGGTGCGCCGGTGAGCCTTGCCGATCTCTCCGGGCCCAACGGGGTGGTGATCTATTTCAACCGCTCGCTGGACTGGTGCCCGATCTGCCTGCGCCAGGCGATGGAGGTGAATGCGGCCGCCGAGCAGTTCGAAGCCGCCGGCTGGGGCGCGGCGGTGCTCACC
>JBNPED010000026.1:0-104073 GCA_051117435.1 Oceanicaulis sp.
GCCGAGGCCCGCGATCTTAGCCAGGAAACCGTCGACCTGGGGGAGATGGGGCGCCTACTCCTCGGGCCCGCCATGTGCGATGAACCCCGCCAGGAGATGCCCGGTTTTCTGCAGGAGCCTTGAGGGACGGCTGTCGGCGATGCCGTGATAGGTCCCGGGGATGCGCACCAGCCGGCTTTCGATCCCGCGCATCTGCAGGGCGTTGTAATACTGCTCGGCCTCGAAGACCGGCGTGCGGCGGTCTTCGGCGCCCACGAAGACCATGGTCGGCGTTTCGACGTTTCCGACCAGCGACAGCGGCGAACGGCGCCAGAACTCCTCCGGGTTCTCCCACGGCGTCGTGCCGAACCAGTAGCGGGTGATGCCCGGACCGATATCGGCGGCGAGCGCAAAGCTCGTCCAGTTGATCACCGGCTTGCCCACCGCGGCCGCACGGAAGCGATCGGTGACGCCGATCAGTTGGGCGGTGAGCACGCCGCCGCCCGAGCCGCCGGTGACGTAGAGCCGGTCTGAATCGATGAAGCCGCGCTCGATCAGCGCGTCGACGCCGGAGAGCAGGTCGTCCACATCCTCGCCGGGATAGTTCTTGTCGATCTCGTTGGCGAACGTCTCGCCATAGGAGGTCGAGCCGCGCGGATTGGTGTAGAGGACGACATATCCCGCCGCCGCGAAAAGCTGGACCTCGCCGGAGAATTGCGGCCCATAGGCGGTGTGCGGCCCGCCATGGATCTCCAGGATCATGGGATAGGTCCGGCTCGGATCGAAGTCAGGCGGATAGGCGATCCAGCCTTCGATCTCCTGTCCGTCGGCCGAGCTCTCCCAGGTGAAGCGCTCTACTTCAGCCAGATCGCGCACGCCGAGCACGTCGGCGTTCAGATCGGTGATCTCTTCCGCGCCGCCGCGCCGGGCCCCCACGCCCACGTCGGCGAGGTCATAGGCGCTCGCCAGCGTCGCCGCCCAGCGTCCGTTCGTGGAGGCGGAGAAGGAGCCGGAGGTGTAGGGCCGGCCGAACGTCGTGCCGCCGATCGCGTCGGTCAGCCGATCAAGCCCGCCATTGAGCCCGGCATAGGCCAGCACCGTGTGGCCGACATCGTCGAAGCGCACGAACAGGCCGCGATCGTCGGCCCATTCGATCTGGTCGATCCCGCGATCAAGATTAGCGAGCAGGCGGCGCGGCTCGCCGCCGTTCATGTCCATGACATAGAGGTCGGAGTCGATATGGCTTTCTTCGCGCGCCTGCTCGCCCAGGAAGGCGAGGCGGCGTCCGTCGGGCGAGAGTTTCGGCGAGCCCTCCGGTCCGGGGAGGTCGGTGATCTGTTGGGGCGCGCCGCCGGACGCATCGACCGCGTAAAGATCCGAAGACCGGAAATCGAAGCCGTCCTCTTCCCGGCCGCCCCAGCTGAACAGGATGCGGTCGGAGTCCGGCGTCCATTCCAGGCCCGAGATCGATCCGCTCTCAATATGGGTGAGCTTGCGCGGGGCGCCGCCGTCGGCGCTGATCAGATAGATCTGGCTCGCTCCGTCGGGAATCTCACCGACGCCGTCGAATTCATAGCGGGTGTTCTCGTCGATCAGGGCGGGGTCCGCCCATTCGGCGCCCGGCGGCTTCGGCGGCAGGCCGATATCCACCTGCGGCCCGGGCGCGGGCGTGAACATGGTGAAGGCGAGCCAGCGCCCGTCCGGCGACCAGCTGAGCCCGCCGGCGCCGAAAGGCAGCTCGGCCAGGCGCGCGGTGCGGCCGGTGGCGGGCCAGACCAGCTCCAGCCGGTTCTCCCCGTCCTCCGACACGGTGACGGCGAGCCGGTCGGACGTGGGCGCCCAGGTCGGATTGGAATAGCTCGCCGAACCTGACGCCAACGGGCGATGGTCAGCCCCGTCGAAACCGATCGCCCATATCGCCGAGCGCGTCCGGTCGGTCATGATGTCGTTGGAGCGGCGCACATAGGCGATCTGGCGCCCGTCCGGGCTGATCTGGGGATCGCTCGCCATCTCCAGGCTGAACACGTCGGCGAACTGAAGCGGCCCGCCGGCGGCGGGGGCGGCTCCGGCCTCTTGAGCGAGGGCTATGAGCGGCGCGACGCAGGCCAGGACGGCCGCGGCCGGAAGGATGCGCTTCATGGTGATCTCCCCGTGACTTGTCTTTCGGGGAGCCTAGCCGAGCCGAACGCCGGCGCAAAGCCGCTACGCCGCGCGGGCGAGCAATCCGTTTCGCGTCAGGCGATAGGGTGCGCGCGGCGCGTCATGCACGCCGAGCGCGGCCCCGCACAGAAGGCGCGCCGGCGTTTTCGAGGCGTAGCGCAGCATCTCCCAGTTCTCCACGCCGTGGAAATAGACCGAACGGCCCGCCCGGACGGCCTGGGCGATGAAGCGGTCCACGTCCTGGCGCACTGCGCCGGTGAGCCGGCCGGGCAGGCGGGCGCCGAGCCATTGCGCCTCGCTGTCCGCGGCCCGCTCCAGCGTCGCCGAGTCCAGGTGGGCGTCGAAGAAGAGCTGATTGATATAGGGCCGCAGCGTGCGTCCGGTCTCCGCGATCACAGCAGCGGGGGCGTCGGCCGGCGCGCCGGTGACCCGCACCCAGAGCAGGGCGCGCATTTCCGGGCTCAATTGCGCCAGCGCGCTTACATAGCCGGCGCGCAGACGCGAACTGGCCAAAGCGCGATACCCGGCCGGCGCCACCAGTGCGCAGCGCGTGCCGGTCTTGAGAAGCGACGCCAGCGCTTCTCGGGTACGCGACAGAATGTCGAGATCGAAGGCGAGGCGGTCTTCGGGACGCGCAAACGCGGCGGCGACCGTGGCGGCGGACATTTCCGGCCCGTCTTCATATTCGCGCATGTCGGGGCTGACGAAGAAGCTCGCCACGGCTTCGCGCCGCACATCCCAGGCGTTCTCAAACACCAGGCCCTGCATCACGCCCGGCGCGGTCGCGGCCGCCGCCGATTCAGGCGCGGATCGCTCGGGCCCGACCTGCGCCCCGCCTGCTGCGGTCAGGGCGGCCTGGAACTCGGCCGGCGTCAGACGCTCGCTCACCGCCTCCACGCGCATCAATTCGGCGAAGCGTTCACCGAGGAAAAAGCGTTGCAGATCAGCCTTGATGCGCGCCGTTGTCTGCTCGGCGGCCTCGCCGGTGACCGCCTTGTAGATCACCAGAAAACCGGTGGCGCACTGAATGATCAGATCGTCCTCGGCGATGCGGCGTTCGATGATGGACTGCGACGCCAGGAACACCCGCGCCCTCACGTCCGGCCAGATGGGGCCGGCGGCCTTGCGCACGGCGTCCATGTCGACGAACTGGAAGCGGCTGACGTCGAGCGTCTCCGCGGTCGCCAAATGGCGCTTGAGCGCCTCCATAACGGCGTCGTCCATGCTTCGTCCGCCTCGTGCAGCGCGCCCCGACTGCGAGCAGGCTATCCGATCTTCCTTTGCAAGCGGTAAGCGCGCAGCTTCCGCGTCTTTCGCAGGCGCAGCAAAACCCTTCAGTTTGAAGGGCGTGCCTCCTTTGCAACAGTTTGGTGAAAATCCGATGGCGGTTCGGAAAATCAAAGGATATGCGTAGGGTCGAGCCGCGTCTGCGCCTTCATTCGAACCGCGAAATCAGACACTCTCAAATGGACGCGCTCTGCTGCGCCGCACAATAAAAAAACCCGTAAAAACGGGATGATCCACGCCCAAGGAGGATGCACCATAATGGTCAAGAGATTCGCCCGTTCCGCCCTGTTCGCCGCCGCGTCCGCCGCCGCGCTCGGCGCGGCTGCGCAGGCTCAGGTGTTTGATCAAGTCGGCGGCGGCGATCGCCGCACCGTCGACGTCATCACCGTCACCGCCCAGCAGCGCGAGGAAAGCTCCCAGGACGTGCCGATCTCCATCGGCGCCTATGATAGCGAAGCGCTGGCCCAGGCCGGCGTTCAGGACATCAAGGATCTGATCTCCATTGCGCCGGGCCTGATGGTCACCTCCACGCAGGCGGAGACCATCACCACCGCGCGCATCCGCGGCGTCGGCACCGTGGGCGACAATTTCGGCCTCGAAAGCTCGGTGGGCGTCTATATCGACGGCGTGTTCCGCTCGCGCAACGGCGTGGGCTTCGGCGATCTGGGCGAGCTTGAACGTATCGAGGTGCTGCGCGGGCCCCAGGGCACGCTGTTCGGCAAGAACACCTCGGCGGGCGTGCTGAACATCATCACCGCCGCGCCGGAGTTCGAGCACGGGGGGGCTTTGCAAGTCGAACTCGGCGATTACGGCTATTCGCGCTATAGCGGTTCGCTGACCGGTCCGATCATCGAAGACAAGCTGGCCTTCCGCCTGTTCGCCGCCGATGCGCAGCGCGACGGCTTCACCAACCTGGTGCTGGAAGACCAGGGGACCGTCACCTTCACCGACTCCGAGACCGAGGATTACTACACCCTTCGCGGCCAGCTGCTCTATACGCCGAGCGCGACGGTCGAGGGCCGGATCATCGCGGACTTCTCGGCGCGCGACGAGCTGTGCTGCTCCGCCGTGCCCTATGATTACACCGCCGCAGCCGCAGCCCTGGTCGGAACGGTCGTTCCGCCGCAGGCCGGCGCCGGACTTGACTTCCCGGCCGACCCCGACGCGCGCATCGCGTACGCCAATCGTCCGTACATCCAGAACGTCGAGGATTGGGGACTTTCGGCCGAATTCGACATCGAAACGCCCATCGGCGCTCTGACCTCCGTCACCGCGTTCCGGAACTGGGAAAACAGCCGCAGCCAGGACATCGACTACACGGCCGCCGACATCGCGTATCGTGACGCCGACAGCAACTTCACCGATCTTGAGCGCTTCTCTCAGGAGCTCCGGCTTACCGGGGTCACCGGCGACCTGGACTGGCTTGTGGGTGCGTTCTATTCCCACGAGGACCTGCAGCTGGGCGACGCCATCCGCTATGGCGAAGACTGGCAGCCCTTCCTTGGGCGTCTGCTGACCACGGGTTCGGTTCCGCCGCTCGGCACGCCGGCGGGCGTGTCGCTGACGATCAGCAATTTGACCGCCGGCGCGGTCAATATCCCGCTGAACGCCGGCTTCGCCGAAGGCACCGGCGTCTCGCAGGATATTTACAATCAGACGGCGACGAGCTGGGCGGTGTTCACGCACAACACCTATCGCGTCACCGACAATCTGGCGATCACCGCCGGGCTGCGCTACACGCACGAGACCAAAGACGTCTACGCCACGTTCGACACCGACGCGCCGCTGGCCTGCGCCGCGCTTGAAGGCGCGTTCGGCTTCGATCCGAGGAGCGGCTTCATCCAGGCGGTCACGCCGCCCGGAACCGATCCGGCCCCGGCGACGCTCAGCGGCGCGTTCGCCATCGGCAATATCTGTCTGCCTTACGCCCGCACCGGGCTGGATGCGAACGGCTATGACCGCGAGCGCTCCGACGAGGAGCTGTCGGGCACGCTGCGCGCGACCTATGACGTCAACGACGACGTGATGGTCTACGCCGGCTATTCGCGTGGGTTCAAAGCCGGCGGCTTCAATCTCGACCGCCAGTTCAACGGCCCGATCGGCCCGAACGGTTATGTGAATCCGGACAGCTCCTTCGCGCCGGAAATCATTGACGCCTACGAGGCCGGTTTCAAATCCCAGCTGTTCGGCCGGGTGCTGCAGTTGAACGGCGCGCTGTTCTACCAGCAGATCGAAGACTACCAGCTCAACACCTTCAACGGGCTCAGCTTCGTGGTGGAGAGCGTGGACGAGTCCAAATCGATGGGCGCCGAAATCGACGTCGCCTGGGCGACGCCGATCCCCGGCCTCGATCTGACCGGCGGTTACGCGTATGTGGACACCGAGTATTCCGAGGTGAACACCGGCGACGCGCTGGTGGACGCCATCGAGGGGCGCGATTTCTCGCTGTCGCCGGAGCATTTCCTGACCGCGCAGGCGATTTATGAGCGGCCGATCTTCGATAATCTGCTCTTCACCGCCTCGACCGACGCCCGCTATGTGTCGGAGTACAACACCGGTTCCGACCTCGACCCGGAGAAGGTCCAGGACGCCTTCACCCTGGTGAACGCGCGCATCGGCATCGGCCGTGAGGACGGGCGGTGGTCCATCGAAGCCTGGGGCCGCAACATCACGAACGAGACCTATGCTCAGGTTGCGTTCGACATGTTCGCCCAAGGCCGCCGGGGCACGCCGCCGAGCGCGGGCACCTCGCTGGAGCCGCGCAATTCGGCGAGCTACGGCGCGTTCCTGGGCGCTCCGGCGACCTATGGCGTCACCCTGCGCACCGAATGGTAGGGGCGCACACTCATAACACCTGACATCCAGTCGGGGAGGACGGCGGAGGGCCGGAGCGAACGCTCCGGCCCTTTGTTGTTTTAGCGCTCCAGATGTCACCCCCCGGCGCATGAAAAAGCCCGGGACGGCGCGCGTCCCGGGCTCGTCCGTTCCAGCGGGGCGAAGGCTAGACCTGCGCCACCTTCTTGTAGGCCGGCAAGGTCAGGAATTCCTCGAACCGGTCGGACAGCGCCATTTCTTCGAGCATCTCGCGCGCCTCTTCAAACCGGCCTGCTTTCCACGTGTCCTCGCCGATTTCGGCCTTGATCGCGTCGGCGGCCTCGCCGATCACCGCCTCGACGCGCGCGCCGTCGATGGGCTGGCCGTCTTCGGTCTTCGCCCCGTGGGTGCGCCACTGCCAGAGCTGGGCCCGGCTGATCTCGGCGGTGGCGGCGTCCTCCATGAGATTGTGGATCGGCGCCGCGCCGCGGCCCTGCAGCCAGCTTGCGATGTAGCGGATCGCCACGTCGGCGTTGCCCTTTAGACCCGCTTCGGTGATCGCGGCCTCGTTCGGGGTGAGATAAGTGGAAGGGTCGTCGGAGACCTCGGGGATCTTGTCGAGCTGGTTGGGGCCCTTCATCGCCGCGTCGAAGGCCTCCATGGCGACCGGCACCAGGGCGGGGTGAGCGACCCAGGCGCCGTCATGGCCGATTTCGGCTTCGCGCGTCTTGTCGGCCTTCACCTTCTTGACCGCCGCTTCGTTGGCGGCCTCGTCGCCCTTGACCGGAATGAAGGCGCTCATGCCGCCCATGGCGTGGGCGCCGCGCCGGTGGCAGACGGCGATCACGCGTTTGGCGTATTCGGCCATGAAGGGCGCCGTCATCGTCACCGCCGAGCGGTCGGGCAGGACTTTCGAGGCGTCGGTCTTCTGGCGCTTGATGAAGGAGAAAATATAGTCCCAGCGTCCGGCGTTGAGCGCGGTGAGGTTCTCGCGCAGCTCCCAGATGATCTCGTCGAGCTCGAAGGTCGCCGGGATCGTCTCGATCAGCAGGGTGCAGCGCACCGTGCCGCGCTTCAGGCCCAAGCGCTCCTCGCAATGGCGGATCACCAGCGACCAGAGCCGGGCTTCGAACCGGGTCTCCAGCTTGGGGATGTAATAATACGGCCCCGACCCGTTCTTCGCCGTGCTTGCGTGATTGTGGAACAGGTACATCACGAAATCGAAGAAGCCGCCGGAGACCGGCTCGCCGTCCACGGTGACGTGAGCTTCGTCCAGATGCAGGCCGCGCGCGCGGGCGATCAGCACCGCCGGATCGTCGGAGAGCGTGTAGGACTTGCCCGACGTCTCGTCGGTGAAGTCGATGGTGCGCGCATTGGCGTCGCGCAGATTGATCTGGCCGTCCATCATGTTGGTCCAGGACGGCGTGGAGGCGTCCTCGAAATCGGCCATGAAGCATTTGGCGCCGGAATTGAGCGCGTTGATCACCATCTTGCGGTCCACCGGACCGGTGATCTCCACGCGCCGGTCCTGAAGATCGGCCGGAGCGGGCGGAACGGTCCAGTCGCCGGCCCGGATCGCGGCGGTCTCCTCGGGGAAGCCCAGGCGCTCATCGCCGGAATCCAGCCGGTCCTGCCGCGTCAGGCGCGCCTTGAGCAGGCGCAGACGTTCGCTATTGAAGCGCCGGTGCACGTCGGCAAGCAGGGCGAGGGCCTCGGCGGTGAGAATGTCCTCATAGCCCGGCTTCATCTCGCCAAGGATTTTGATGCCGTCGGGGGCGTCGCGCATGGGGCGCTCCTCTTCGTTTCTCAGGTTTCGTGCAAGGGCTCGCGCGCGACGATCGCGCCGTCCCGGTCAACGTAGATCCAGTCGCCGGGGTTCACCACCGCGCCGGCGATCGTCACCGCCACGCCGCGCTCGCCGAGCCCACGTTTCTCGGTTTTCATGGGTATGAGGGCGAGGGCGAGCACGCCGAGGGCTTCGCCTTCAAGTTCGGCTGCGTCGCGCACCGCGCCGTTGACGACGACGCCGGCCCAGCCGTTCCTGGCCGCCTTGCCGGCGAGGTCGCCGCCGAGCAGTGAGCGCTTCAGCGAGCCGCCGCCGTCCACGATGAGCACGCGGCCGTCGCCGGCCTCGTTCACGGCCTCGCGCACGCGGCTGTTGTCCTCATGGGTGCGGATGGTCTCGGCGGCGCCATGAAAGGTGTTGCGGCCGCCATAGCTTGAAAAAACCGGCTCCAGAACCTGGACCCGGTCGGGATGGGCGTCGCAGAGATCACAGACTGGAATCATGACGGATCGACCCGGACCGACGCCCCGTCGAGCCTGAAGGCGCGACGGGGTCGTGCGGCTCCGCGCCTTACTCGGCGGCGGTCGTCTTGAATTGGGCGGTCTCGGTGGATTCGCCCATGGCCGTGGTCGAGCTGGTCCCGCCCGACAGTGTGACATTGACCAGGTCGAAATAGCCGGTGCCCACTTCGCGCTGGTGGCGCGTGGCGGTGTAGCCGTCCTTCTCCGCGCCGAATTCGGCCTGCTGCAGCTCGGAATACGCGCCCATGCCGCGATCGCGATAACCGCGGGCGAGCTCGAACATGCCGTAATTGAGCTGGTGGAAGCCGGCCAGCGTGACGAACTGGAACTTGTAGCCCATGGCGCCCAGCTCGCGCTGATAGGTCTCGATCGTGGCCTTGTCGAGATTGGCTTCCCAGTTGAACGAGGGCGAGCAGTTATAGGCCATCATCTTGCCCGGGAACTCCTTCTGCACCGCCTCGGCGAAGCGCTTGGCCTCGTCGAGATTCGGCTTGGAGGTCTCCCACCACAGAAGGTCGGCGACCTTGGCGTAGGCCAGGCCCCGCTTGATGCAGTGATCGACGCCCATGCCCTTCTTCAGGCGATAGAAGCCCTCCGAGGTGCGGCCCGCGTCATAGTCGATGAACTCGTGATCGCGCTCGTCGATGTCGGAGTTGATGAGCGTGGCGCTTTCCGCGTCGGTGCGCGCCACGGTGATCGTGGGAACGCCCATCACGTCGGCGGCCAGGCGCGCCGCGTGCAGATTGCGCTCATGGGCGCTTGTGGGGATCAGCACCTTGCCGCCCAGATGGCCGCATTTCTTTTCGGCCGCGACCTGGTCTTCGAAGTGGACGCCCGATGCGCCGGCTTCGATGAAGGCCTTCATGATCTCATAGCAGTTCAGCGTGCCGCCGAAACCGGCCTCGGCGTCGGCCACGATCGGGGCGAACCAGTCGCGGCTCGCCTCGCCCTTTTCAGCGACTTCGATCTGGTCGGCGCGCTGGAGCGTGCGGTTGATCTTCTTGGCCAGCTCCGGAGCCGAGTTCGCCGGGTAGAGCGACTGGTCGGGATACATGGCGCCGGCGGTGTTGGCGTCGGCGGCGACCTGCCAGCCGGAGAGATAAATGGCCTTCAGGCCCGCGCGCACCATCTGCATGGCCTGATTGCCCGAAAGGGCGCCCAGCGCATTGATGTAGGGCTCGTTTTTCAGAAGCTCCCAGAGCTTCTGCGCGCCGCGTTCGGCCAGCGTGTGCTGGATCTGAACCGATCCGCGCAGCTTGAGCACGTCTTCCGGCGTGTAATTGCGTTCGATCCCGTCGAAGCGTCCTTGGGCGGCGGCGGGAATGATGTCGTAGAATGTGGTCATTGGGACCCCTGTCGTCAGCGTTGTCGCGAGTTAGACAGGCCCAACGCATAAGGTCCAGACATGCTTGTGCAGAAAGGAGAAACGGCGTATACAAAAAACAACAGTAAACATGTCATGATGTAAATTTATTGACGGCACGGGATCGGGATGGCCGAAGGACATGAGAAGCTTTTCGCCGGGGCGCGCCTGCGCCGGATGCGCCGGGATTTAAGCCAGACCCAGGCCCAGTTCGCTGAAAGCCTCGGCGTGTCGCCGAGCTACCTCAACCTCCTTGAGCGCAATCAGCGCCCTGTGACGGCGCGGGTGCTTCTGGCCCTGTCCCAGTCCTTCGATATCGACGTGCGCGAGTTCGCCGCCGAAAGCGATCGGCAGCTCATCGCCGATCTCACCGAGGCGGCCTCCGACCCGGTGCTTAAAGGCGCAGATCTCGACCGCCGCGACCTGTCCGAGCTGGCCGACGCCCATCCGCGCGCGGCCGAGGCGCTGGCGCGGCTCTATCAGGCCTATCGCGGCGCCAGCGCGGCGGCGGCCGATCTCGCCGCGCGCGCGGCGGAAGGCGGGGTGGCCGCCGGCCTGTCTCCGCTGGAGGAGGTGCGGGACGCGCTCGACGCCAAGCAGAACCATTTCCCGGCGCTCGAGACGGAGGCCGAAACGCTGCGATCCATGCTGGAGGATCAGCCGACCCTGGAATCCGCGCTCGCCCAGCATCTCAAATCCGTTCACGGCGCGGCGGTGCGCACCTATGACGACGAGGTCATGGGCGGCGCGCTGCGCCGGTTCGATTTCCACGCGCGCAAGCTCTTGCTGAGCGATCTTCTCGAGCCGGCGGCGCGCGCGTTTCACATCGCCGGCGCGCTGGTCAATCTGGAGATGGGCGAGGCGCTGGACGCCGAGACGGCGCGGGCGGCGGGCCTGAGCGAGGAGGCGGCCGCGCTCTACCGCGCCACCTTGTCGAACTACGCCGCTGCGGCGATTCTCATGCCCTATGACGCGTTTCACACCGCCGCGGAGAAGGCGCGTTACGACATCGACACGCTGCGCCGGCGCTTCAATGTGAGTTGGGAGCAGGTCTGCCACCGGCTGACCACGCTGAACCGCCAGGGCGCGCGCGGCGTGCCGTTCTTCATGATCCGCATCGACCAGGCGGGCAATATCACCAAACGCTTCGGAGGCGGGGTGCTGGCGTTCGCCCGGTCCGGCGGCGGCTGCGCGCGCTGGCGCCTGTTCGACGCCTTCCGGGCGCCGGAACGCGTGCAGGTCCAGGGGCTTGAGCTGACCGACGGGTCGCGCTTCGTCTCCATCGCCCGGGCGGTGACGCGTGCGCTGCCCGACGGCGGCGCCGCGATGAACGCCGTGGCGGTGGGCTGTGAAGCCAAGGAGGCCCATCGCCTGGTCTATGATCCCGGCGAGGCGTTCACCCCGGTCGGCGTGTCCTGCCGGCTGTGCGAACGCACCGCGTGTGCGGAGCGGGCGTTCCCGCCGCTGCAGCGCGCCTTGCGCGTGGAGCCGCACGTGCGCGGCGCCGCTCCGTTCACCTTCTAAGCAAATCAGCTGTTCAAGCCGGGCGCGCGCCTCGCTATGCTCGGCGCCGTCATCACCGCCGCCAAGGACGCGACATGCTCTCTCCCCGCCGCAAGGCCGCGCTCATCTGCCTGGCGATCTTTTTCGTCCTCGCCCTATTGGCCGTGCACGCCAGCCCGGTTTCGAACACCGCGCTGGAGGCGCGTCTCCAGACCAAGGCCGAGGACGCGCTCTACCGAATCCGCGCCGACGAATGGGCGCAGGTGCGCGTCGACGGGCAGGCGGCCTATCTCACCGGACGCGCGCCCGGCCCCGAGGCGAGGATCGAAGCGCTCGCCGCGCTTCAGCGCGCCGACTGGGCGGGGGGCGTCGTCGCCGGGGGTATCACGCGCGTGTTCGACGAAACGACGCTCGCGAATATCGAAGAGGACTTCACGCTGCGCGCCGAACTCGCAGGCGGTCGGCTGACCTTGTCGGGGTTCGCGCCCGACGCCGACGCCGCGGCGCGCATCGAGGCGCTCGCCGCCACTTTGTACGGCGGCCGGGTGGAGGGATCGCTGCGCCTCTATCCCGGCGGCGCGCCGGTGGGCTGGGAGGCCGCCGTGCGGCTCTTGCTTCAGGAGTTGTCCCGGCTCGACGCCGGCGCGGGACTGATCGAAGACGAGCGCGTGGCGCTGGCGGGGCTGGCCGCCAACGCCCAGACCGCCCAGGGCGTGCGCGCGGCGTTCGAGGCGCCGCCGGGCGCCTTCCTCGCCGCCGCACTCGTGCGTCTCGACGGGGAGGCCTACGCCGGACAAATCGAGGACGGGCCGCTGTGCGCGCTCATGGTGCGCGCCGCGCTCGCCGGGCGCTCGGTCGTCTTCGCGCCGGGCGGTGATGCGTTGAACCAGGCCTCGCGCGCCGCGCTGCGCCGGGCGGGCGAAGCCTATGCCGCCTGCGAGCGCGAGCCGCTTCAGGTGCGCGTGCGCGCCGAGGCGGGCGGTGAAGACCTCGCCCAGATGCGCGCTGAAGCCATTGTCGCGGCCATGGCCGGAGAAGGGCGGGCGCCGGAGCGCTTGGTCACCGCCGTGGCGCCCGCCGACGCGCGCCGCGCCGTGGCGTTCGAAATGGCCGAATTCGAGCCCGTCACCGGTGAACCGGCGGCCTCGCGCGCCGGTGAAGAAGACGACGCAGAGGGAACCGAAGCGGATACAGGCGCGGTTTCCGATCAGGACGCGAACCCGGAAGGATGACTCCATGCTCTGGCTCACTTGGCATATGTGGATTTTGCTGCTCCTCGCCTTTATCGGCGGGGTGATCACCGGCTGGGTGCTGCGCTCGCGCTCCGATGAACCGGAGTACGCCTCGTCCTCGGCGACCTCGTCTTCCTCCGCTTCGCCGGCCCCCACTCCGGCGCCGGCCGGGACCGCGAGCGCGGCCGCGGCGGCGAGCACGCCGGCGACCGGGGCGAACGCCTCCGGCCCGGCGAGCGAAACCGGCCATGCGCCCGGCCACGCGCCCGAGAGCGAAGGCGCGCGCGACAGCGCCGGTGACACGGACGAAGACGAGGCCGCCGCCTCGGACCGTCTCGCAGCCGGCGCGCCTCAGCAGGCGCCGGGCGCGGGCGCCGAACCGGTGTCCAAGGGGCCGGCCAGCGAGACCAGCGCGGGCCCCGGCGCACCTGCGCCGGACGCCTCGTCTTCACCGGCGCCCGACGCGAAGAGCGCCATGGCCATGACCGCGCCGATGCAGGCGCCCGGCGCCGACGCCGGGCCGGTCACCGACGGGCCCCAGGGGGAAACCAGCGCCGGTCCCGGCGCGCCGGACGCCGCGCCCAGCGACGATCTCACCCAGATCAAGGGGCTTGGGCCCAAGGCGGCCGAAAAGCTCAACGGCGCGGGCGTCACCAAGGTGAGCCAGATCGCCAACTGGTCCGACGACGACGTGGAGCGTTACGACGCGCTGATTAACGGCCGCGGCCGGATCAAGCGCGACGACTGGGTCGGTCAGGCGAAAGCCCTGGCGGGCTGATCGCCCGCCGCCGGCCTCGCCGGCGCACCGTTACGAATAGCCGATCCACACGGCCACCATCAGCGCCAGCGACGCGGCGAGGGTTAGCTTGATCATCAGTGGGAAGATGAAGCGGAACCAGCGGTCGTACGGAATGCCGGCCAAGCCCAGAATGCCCATGAGCACCGCATTGGTCGGCACGATCATGTTCGAGAAGCCGTCGCCGAACTGGTAGGCGAGCACGGCGACCTGCCGGCTGACGCCGACCAGATCGCCGATCGGCGCCATGATCGGCATTGTGGCGAAGGCCTGGCCGCTGCCCGACGGGACGAACAGGTTCAAGAGGCTTTGCAGCAAAAACATGCCGACGGCCGACAACTCCGCGGGGACCTGGCTGAGCGGCGCGGCGAGACTGTCGACGATGGTGTGAAGCACCTGCCCGTCTTCGAGAATCAACGAAATCGAGCGGGCGAATCCGACCAGAAGCGCGGTGGCGGTGAGTTGCGCGGCCCCGGCGATGAAGCTCTCGGCCGCTGCGTCCAGCGGCAGACGGCTGAAGACGATGGCCGCCACGGCGAGACCGAGAAACACCGCGGCCAGCTCCGTCAGCCACCAGCCCTGAAGGCTCACCCCGAGCACCAGCACGACCACGGTCGCGCCCAGCGACAGGAGCACCAGGCGGCGCGGCCAGGTCATGGGCGGGTAGGTTTCCGGCGCGGGCGCCTGCGCGCCCTCGATATCGGCGACGAGGCTTTTTGAGGGGTCCGCCTTCACCTTTTTGGCGTAGCTGTACACGTGGTGAAACCCGATCGCGAAGATCGGGACCGCGATGGCGAGCCGGTACCACCATCCCGACAACGGCTGAAGCTCGGCGATGTCCTGGGCCACCATCACGGTGAAGGGGTTCATGAACGAGACCCCGTAGCCCACCCCGTAGCCGACCACCATGATCCCGATGGCGGTCATGGAATCGAGCCTGAGCGCGGCGCAGAGCGCCACCAGCATGCCGACAAAGGCGAGATACTCCGCCGCCATGCCGAAGGCGGCGGAAAACACGCCGAACATGAACATCGACGCCAGCGTGAACAGGGCCAGCCGGTCGCGGAACTTGTCCAGCATGCCCCCGATCGCCGCGTCGATCGCGCCGGTCGAGCGCACCACGCCGAGAACGCCGCCGATCAGGAAGACGAAGAAGATCACGTCCGACGCCGAGGCCATGGCGCGGGGCACGACGCTTAAGAGATGCCAGGGCCCCAGAGTGGGCGCATCGTCGAGCGGCGCGTAGGTGCCCGGCACGACCATCATGCGCCCGGCCTCGTTGGCCGCCATCTCGAAGCTTCCCGCGGGCAGGATCCAGGTCAGGATCAGCGCCGCGACCATCATCAGGACCATCAGGACCAGGGTGTGGGGTATCCGCAGCAAGGGCGGGCGCCGCGTCGCTTGGCTGGGTTCGGCCATCGTAGTGAGCCCCTTCGGGAAAGTTCGATTCCGGCCCGTATAGGGGAGGGCGAAGCAAGGAAGATCAAGTCCGCGAAGAGCGTTGACCTTCGGGCGTTTGCGAATGCGGACGCCGCCTATGAAAGCGGGGCAGGTGCGGCCGGGGGCGCCCCGGGTGTTCGGAGAAGTGCCAAAACGGCCCCGCTTCCCCCCCCCTTCTAGGGGAGGGTTGGGTGAGTTGGAGCCCCCCCCCCAGGGCTTTGAAGGGTTGCGCCCGCCCCCCCCCCCCGGACCCTCCCCCGAGGGGAAGGCAGGGCTGTAGCGGGAGCCAGGTTGCAATTGGACTTAAAGAAAGGCGGAGCGCGGCTACGGCCCCGCCACCGTCGTGCGGTGCAGGAGCCTTGCGTGGCCGTCATAGCCGCCGGTGGCCATGTGCTGGGTGCAGCGATTGTCCCACATGAGGAGCATGTCCGGCGCCCAGCGGTGGCGATACACATTGTCCTCGGCGTGGCAGGCCTCGTAGAGCTCCACGAGGAGCAGGAAGGCCTCTTCGTCCGAAACGCCCTCGATCGTGCGCACATAGCCTGGATTGACGAACAGCGCCTTGCGGCCGGTCTCGGGGTGGGTCTTCACCACCGGGTGGCTCCGCGTCGCGTGGGCGCGCGGGTCCGGGCGGATGGTCATGGACCGGTCCGGCCCGTCGTTTTCGCCGTAGACCCCGTCCGGGGCGTAGGCGAGCCCGGCCGAATGGACCGCGCTCAGTCCCTCGATCCGCGCCCTGGTCTCATCGCTCAAGCGCTAATAGGCCCGGTACATGTTGCAGAACAGCGTGTCGCCGCCCACCGGCGGGATGGTCTTGGAATGCAGGATCGTGGCCGCGGGCGGGGTGTCCTGAAAGCTCCAGTCGGAGTGCCAGGCGGCGGCGAACACGCTCGCCCTCTCGTTCGCCTCGCGTTTCACCTCGATGATGTGCGGGCGGTCGGGCAGGGGCGCGATGAAGGGGTCCTCGCCGAACGCGCCGAAGGCCAGTGTGAAGCGCTCCAGATCGTCATGGCTCATGGGCTGGTCGGGGAAGGCCAGGACCAGGTGTTCCAGCCAGGCCGCCCGGATCGCCGCGACGGTCTCGGCGTTCAGCGGGGCGGCGAGATCGACGCCGGTGACGAACGCGCCGAGCGCGGCGCCGGACGGAGTGACGTGTATGTCGGCCATGGCCGCCTCCCGAAGTTTTCGCGCAGCGTCGGGTGTTCGCGGCTGACGCGTCAACCCGGTTTGCGCTAGCGTCGCGCCATGCTCGCCGCCCCGCTCCTTCTTTCAGTCGTCCTCGTGGCCCTCACGGTCGTCGTGCAGATCGCGGGTCTCGCGGTTCTGATCTGGATCATGCGCCGGCGCGCCACGCGCATGGCGCGTCTGACCTATGTGCTCCAGCAGATGGGCGTGATCCTGGCGGTGGTCATGGGTCTGTTCGCCGTGCATGCGGTCCAGATCTGGCTCTACGCCGCGGCGTATCTGGTGCTCGGCGAATTCGAGACCTTCGAAGCGGCGCTTTATTTCTCCACCTCGAGCTTCACCACCGTGGGCTATGGCGAGGTGGTGATCGAGAGCCGTTGGCGGATCGTCTCGGCGATCCAGAGCGCCAACGGATTCCTCCTTTTGGGCTGGTCGACGGTGTTTCTCATCTCCGTGATGTCGCGGCTGCGCAGCGTGGAGATGGACTGGCTGGACGGGCGCGGCGAGCTCGACTTGTTCACGCGTTCGCGCCGCAAGACGGATGACGGCGGCGCGCCGCCGGGCTAGGGTTAACGACGGTTAACGCCTCGCCGGCTCCGCCGGCGCGCCATCCGGGGGAAGGTCATGGACGCGCCCACAGATCTGTTCACGGCGATCTCGCTCGCCGGGGCCGTGTTCGCGGTCACCTTCGCGCTGGTGTTCGCAGTGAGCCTCGTGATCAGCGCGCGCCGGCGCCGCGTGGCGCTGGCGAAGCTCGCAGACGCGGCCGGCCTCGCCGGGGCGCGCTGGCGCGAGACCGCGTTCGAACTGGGCGAGATTCGCGCGTTCGCAGCCAGCGAGGAGGGGCGCGCGGCGAAGCCTGTGCTGGACCAGCTGGCCCGCCTCTCCACCCCGCCGCATCCCCACATCCTGCTCTGCGCGCCCGACCTGCATCCGCCGGCCCGCCTGCGGGCCTCGCTGGATCAGATGCGCGCGTTTCTGAGCGTCGACCCGGTCGGTGAGGCGCGCCGGCGCATCCATGCCCATTTCGCCCCCGATCTGGTTCGTGCGGCTCGCGAAGGCGCGGTCCTGGAATTCGACGACGCCTCGCGCCGGGCGCTGGACGCCAATCTGGTCCGCTTGATCGAGGCGGCCTCCGGCTTCGCCGACCAGGCCGAGCAGGTGCGCGGCGTGCTGCGCCCGGTTCGCAAGCGCTGACGCCGACACCCTCTGGAAAGTTCACCGCATAGCCGCGGCTTGCCGCGCGCGGGCGGCGCGCGCTAAACCCTTGGCTTCAGATTTCAGGCCTTAATTCCGCCGGGGGCTCGCTGCGTCGATGTTCAAGAAGATTTTGATCGCCAACCGCGGCGAAATCGCCGTCCGCGTCATCAAGACCTGCAAGCGGCTGGGTGTTCCGACGGTCGCCGTTTATTCGGAGGCCGACGCCGACACGATGGCGGTGGAAATGGCCGACGAGAAGGTCTTCATCGGCCCGCCCGCGCCCGGCGAGTCCTATCTCGCGATGGACAAGATCCTCGATGCGATCAAGCAGACGGGTGCGGACGCGGTCCATCCCGGTTTCGGCTTTCTGTCGGAGAACGCGAAATTTCCCGAGGCTCTGGCGAAGATGGGCGTCGCCTGGATCGGGCCGAATCCGCACGCCATCTCGGCTATGGGCGACAAGCTTGAGAGCAAGAAACTCGCCGCTGAAGCCGGGGTGAACACCGTGCCCGGGTTCAAGGGCGAGATCGAAGACGATCAGCAGGCTGTCGAGGTGGCCGCCGACATCGGCTTTCCAGTGATGATCAAGGCCAGCGCCGGCGGCGGCGGCAAGGGCATGCGCATCGCGCGCTCCGACCAGGAGGTGCGCGAGGGCTTCAGGGCGGCGCGCAACGAGGCGAAGTCGAGCTTCGGCGACGACCGCATCCTGATCGAGAAATTCGTCGAGCGCCCGCGCCATATCGAGATCCAGGTGCTTGGCGACAAGCACGGAAACGTCGTGCATCTCAACGAGCGTGAATGCTCGGTGCAGCGCCGGAACCAGAAGGTGCTCGAAGAAGCGCCGTCGCCCTTCCTGGACGCCAAGACCCGCAAGAAGATGGGCGAACAGGCCGTGGCGCTGGCCAAGGCGGTCGATTACGACAGCGCGGGCACGGTGGAGTTCATCGTCGATCCGGACAAGAATTTCTATTTCCTCGAGATGAACACCCGGCTGCAGGTCGAACACCCCGTCACCGAGCTGACCCATGACATCGATCTGGTCGAGCAGATGATCCGGGTTGCGGCCGGCGAAAAACTCGACGTCACCCAGGCCGAACTCCGCCCGAAGGGCTGGGCGGTGGAGGCCCGGCTCTACGCCGAGGATCCGTATCGCGGGTTCCTGCCTTCGATCGGCCGACTCAAGCGCTATAGCGAGCCTGCGGAAGGTCCGATCGGGCCGGGCGGCTTGCGCATCGATTCCGGCGTCCGCGAAGGCGATGAGATCTCCATGTTCTACGATCCGATGATCGCCAAGGTCATCGGCTACGGCGAGACGCGCGAGAAGGCCATCGACGCGCTGGCCGAAAGTCTCGACCGGCTCCACGTGGAGGGGCTTCAATCCAACAAGCCCTTCCTGTCCGCCGTGCTGGAGGAGCCTGATTTCCGCGCGGGCCGCATCCACACCGGCTATATCGAGGAACACTTCCCCGAAGGTTTCGCGGGAACGCTCGCCAAGGAGCACCAGCTGCGCTGGATGACCGCCGCGGCCGCCTATGTGCACGCGGTGTTCACCGAGCGCGCGGGCCGGATCACCGGCCGGCTCGCCCCGCCGCCGCCCGCCGGAGGGACCCATGAGTTCGTGGTCATTCTCGACAAGCAGAACTTCCCGGTGGAGATCCGGCTCGAAGAGGGCGGGGCGGCGGAGCTGTGGATGCCCGCTCTCGGCAGCGAGCATGTGCGCCTGACCACGTCCTGGACGCCGGGCGAGCACCTGTTCGAAGGCGCGCTGGATGGGGAGGTCTTCGCGCTCTCCATCGCCGACCGCACCGAAGGCTATGTGCTGCGCCATCGCGGGGTGGCCGCCACGGTGCTGGTGTGCACGCCGCGCGCCGCCGAACTCCATGCCCGCCTGCCTGAGAAGGAGCCTGTGGACACCGCCAAGTTCGTCACCAGCCCGATGCCCGGCCTTGTGGTGTCGATCGCGGTGGAGACCGGCCAGGAGGTCAAGGCCGGCGAGGCGCTCATGGTCGTCGAAGCCATGAAGATGGAGAACGTTCTGCGCGCCGAAGTCGACGGCGTGATCAAGCAGATCGCCTGCGAACCCGGGGCCAGCGTCGCCGCCGACGAGCTGCTGATCGAATTCGAGTAAATGCTGGGATTGCTGTTCGACCCGCGCGGCCGGATCGCCTCCGGGCCGTTCCTGAAAGCCGTGATGATCATCCTGGCGTGCCAGTGGGTGCTGGGCCTGCCGGGCGCGCTCGGCGCGCCGGCCTTGATCAACCTGGCGCTCGGATTGGTGGGCCTGGCGTTCACCTATGCGCTGATCTGCGCCTGGGTGAAGCGGCTTCGCGGCGCCGGACGCTCGGGCTGGTGGGTGATCGCGGTGTTCGTCGCCAACTTCATCCTCGGCGTCGCGCTCCTGACGCCGATCTGGGCGGGCGTCATGCTGGTGGTGTTCAGCGGCGGCTCGACGGCGCTGTCCGGGTCGATCACCCCCGCCGCGATGCTGAGCGAGGCCGACCGCCTCGGTTGGGTGCTGATCCTCGGGGGGCTTGTCATTCATACGTTAAGTCTGGCGATCCCTTACGCCGTCGCCTGGCTTGTCGACCGCGAATTGCGCGCCGAGGCCGGGGAGCGCATCGGCGCGCCCCCCTAACCAAGGCTTCATTTGACACGCAGGGCCGGCGCGCGAGATCGTACGCCCGACTGCTGCAAGGCTTGGGAGGCCGCCATGGACTGGAGCAAGGTGCTGTTCGACCCGAACGGCCGGATCGAACAACAGCCCTTCTGGATCGGCGTGCTGATCATCGTCGCGGGCAATATCATCCTGCCCGCAATCCCGATCATCGGCTGGATCGCCTGGATCGCGCTGATCTGGGTGGGCATCGCGGTCTACGGCAAACGTCTGCACGACGCCGGCAAGACCGCCTGGCTCCACGCCATCCCTTGGGCGCTCAACATCATTCTGACCATCATCGGACTGGCGATTTTCGGCGCCAGCCTGATTCAACTGATCCTCGACGCGGCCCAGAACGACGAACCAAGCACGCAGAGCATTGTGGGGATCATCACCGCGAGCGGGGGCTTGCTGCTCATGGCCCTGCTCGGGACGCTGGTCTGGATCGGCTATACGATCTGGGTCGGCATGCTGAAAAGCGAGCCCGGGGCCAATGATTACGGTCCGGCGCCGGTGATCCAGGGCCGCGCGCACGAAACCTCGTCCGCCGGCGACGCCGCCGAGGGCGGACACTGATCCGACACGTCAACCTTCACGGAATTTGCGGGGGAACTCCATGAACATCGTCCATGCGCTCTTTGTCCCGAACGGGACCATCTCCAAATCAGGCTTTCTCATCGCCGCGCTCGTACTTATCGCGGTGGGCGTCGTCAGCGACTGGGTCAGCTTCGCCATGCCGTCGCTGGCGCCGGTCTTTTTCTTCATCGGCCTTGTGGCGGCCTATTGCTGGGTTGCGCTGTGGATCAAGCGCTTCCACGCGGCGGGTACGTCGGGATGGTGGACCATCCTGGTCGCGTTCGTCTGGCTGATCGTCGAAATGATCGTGGGCTTCGCCGTGATCGCCGCCTCCGGGCTCGACATGAGCGTGTTCGCGTCAGGCGACTCCGAAGCCATTCAGGCGGCGATGGAGCCCGCCGTGGAGGCCGCCGCCGTGCCGGCGATGATCGCTTCGGTGGTCGTGTCGCTCGTCATCGCGCTCGGGCTTAACGCGATACTCCCCGAGGGCCGGTGGCGCGCCGACGAAGAGTCCGCCGCTTAAGGCCGGACCGACAGCGTGTATCTGAGGGCGCTCCGGCGTCCGCTGCAGCCTGACGAGGCATGTTGACGCCTTGAACCAACGCGCGCGCCGTCGCATATCGGCGCGCGCGTTGTCATTTGAAGGAGCGCTCGCCGCCGCATGGCCGACTTCGATTTCTCCAGGGCGTTCCAGCCCGGCAAACGCTCCGACCCGCGAACGTTTCAGATCGCGCTGGCGCTGGTGGCGCTGGGCGATGCGGTGCGGCTCACCGCGCTCGGACAGCTTTCCGGTCCGGCCTGGTTCGTGGTGCTGGTGTTGCTGGCCTTCGCTCTGTCCAATCGTTTGCGCGACGCGGGCCGCGCGACGGTGCTGGCGATCCTGCCCATCGGCGTTGCGATTCTCGCCAAGACCGTCGGCGCCGTCATCGCCTTCACCGCGGCGCTGTATCCTGATTTTCTCGCCTTCCTGGAGCGGCGCGGGGTGGACTTGAACGATCCCGCCGCCATGCAGGCGGCCGCCTGGGACAGCGAGATCCAAGCCGCCTATGAATCCCATCTGCAGAACTCGCCGGAGCTTCTGGCCTCCCTCATGACCGCCGGAGACTGGCCGTCCACCTGGGCGTTCTGGCTGGTGATCGCAGTGTTCGCGTTCTACTGGTCGCGCTGGCCGAGCCGGCCCTATGCGATCCGCGGCGGGCGCGGCTAGGGCGCTGAGAGCGGCGGCGCTTCGCTGCGCACCGCGCCGAAAATCCGTTCAAAGCTCGCCTTCAGCGCGTCGTCTGCGTCATCCATCGTCACCGGCAAGCCGAGATCGACCAGACTCGTTACCCCGTAGCGCGGATCGGAGATGCCGCACGGCGTGATGCCGCCGAAATGGGAGAGGTCCGGCTCCACGTTGAGCGCAATGCCGTGAAAGCTCACCCAGCGCCGCAGGCGGATGCCGATGGCGGCGATCTTGTCCTCGTGCTCCGGTCCGCCGGCCTGGGTCCGGTTCACCCACACGCCCACGCGCCCGCAGCGCCGTTCGCCCTCGACATTGAAGCGGTCGAGCGCGTCGATGATCCACTGTTCCAGATCGCGCACGAATTTGCGCGCGTCGCGGCCCCGCCTGGTCAGGTCCAGCATGACATAGGCCACGCGCTGGCCGGGCCCGTGATAGGTGTACTCCCCGCCGCGACCGGTCTTGAACACGGGAAACCGCTCCGGCTCGCGCAGATCGCTCTCCTGCGCGCTGGTTCCCGCGGTGTAGAGCGGGTCGTGCTCCAACAGCCAGACCAGCTCTCCGGCCTCGCCCTTCGCGATGGCTTCGGCGCGGGCCTCCATGGCGGCGACGGCGTCGGGATAGGGGACGCGGCCCGCGCTCACGGCCCAGCCGACGGGGGAAAAATCTGTCATGGTGAGCAGTCTCTTAACGGGTCGGAAACCGGGACGGACCATCGTTGAGGCGATCCGCGAAGGCAAGGCTTCGCTCCATTTAGGGCAGGGTGTCCCGTTCCGCCATGAGCCAGCTCGGCGCCGTTCAGGTTGAGATCAGCGTATTGCTCGGCCGCTCCAAGCTGCCGATCCACCAATTCCTGCGCATGGGCCGGGGCGCGGTGATTCCGCTCGATGCGGCGGAGCATGACGAGGTGTGGATTCTTGCCAACAACCATCCCATCGCGCGCGGCGAGATCGTCATCCAGGGCGACCGCGTGGCCGTGTCGATCACCGAAGCCGCCGACGTTCACGACTATTTCGCTGCTTAAGGCCGCGCCGCCCCGCACATCGGGGCTTCACAAACCCCGGCGGACTTGGTACCAGCCTGCCTCCGATTTCGCGGCCGTGGCGGAATTGGTAGACGCGCAGCGTTGAGGTCGCTGTGGGGTAAAACCCGTGGAAGTTCAAATCTTCTCGGCCGCACCATCCTCGTGATGCATTCAACCCGCCCGCGCAACGCCGGGCGGGTTTTTGCGTTCGCGGATCGGGGATGTTTCTTGCTTGAGCGCTGACGCCTCGCCTCGCTTTCGCCGCGGGTGCGGCCTATCCTCATTCGCGTTCATTCACCGCAGTTTGAAGGATGCGCCATGGCCGATCCCGCCGAGCTCTATGAAGAACCCGCCGACCGCGCCGCCGACCCGGACGCGCATCACCGGCAGGTTATGGAGCTCGCCGACGCGATCGCCGATTCCGACGCCGCCCAGGCGCGCACTCTGCTTCTGGAGCTGCACCCGGCCGACATCGCCGACCTGATCGAGCAGCTCACCTGGGAGCAGCAGGACCAGCTGGCGCGCATGGCGCCCGACGTGTTCTCCGGCGAGGTGCTGGCCGAGCTGGCGGTCGACACGCGCGGCGACGTAGTCGAGGCGCTCGAGCCCGAGCACATCGCCGAAGCGCTCACCGATCTTGATTCCGACGACAAGACGCTGGTGGTCGAGGAACTCGACGACGAAAAGCGCGCCGCCGTCCTCGCCGCCGTCTCGCCGGAAGACCGCCAGTATCTGGAAAGCTCGCTCGCCTTCGAGGAGGAGACGGCCGGGCGCCTGATGCAGCGCGAATTCGTCGCCGCGCCGCTGTTCTGGACCGTGGGCGACACGATCGACCATATGCGCATGGCCGGCGAGGATCTGCCCGATCTATTCTTCGAGGTGTTCGTCATCGACGAAGGCTTCAAGCCCATCGGCGCGGTGGCGGTGTCAAAGCTCATGCGCTGCCAGCGCGACGTGAAGCTCGCCGACATCATGGAATCCACGAAGATCATCATCCGCCCGGAGGATGATCAGGAGGACGCCGCCTATCTGTTCGAGAAATACCATCTGATCTCTGCGCCCGTGGTGGACGGGGACGGGCGCCTGGCGGGCATGCTGACGGTGGACGACATCGTCGACGTCATCCAGGAAGAGAACAAGGAAGACATGCTCGCGCTCGCCGGGGTGAACGACGCCGGTCAGGCCGACACGGTGTGGACCAGCGTCAAGGCGCGCGCGCCCTGGCTGCTGGTCAATCTCGGTACGGCGGTGGTCGCCTCGGCGGTGATCGCCCTGTTCGATGAAGCCATCGCGCAGCTTGTGGCGCTGGCGGTGCTCATGCCCATCGTCGCCTCCATGGGCGGAAACGCGGGCACGCAGTCGCTCGCGGTCGCCGTGCGGTCCATCGCCTCGCGCGATCTGACCATGTCGAACTCCATGCGGGTGATCTGGCGCGAACTCGCCGCCGGGGCGGTGAACGGTGTGATCTTCGCGGTGGTGATGGGCCTTGTGGCCGCGCTCTGGTTCCAGGACTGGACGCTGGGCTGGGTGATCGCAGTCTCCATGGTGGTGACGCTGGCCTGCGCCGGCCTCGCCGGCATTCTGGTGCCGCTGGGGCTTCGGCGGGTCGGCGCGGACCCGGCGGTGGCGAGCTCGGTGTTCGTCACCACTGTCACCGACGTGGTGGGATTCTTCGTGTTTCTCGGACTCGGCGCCCTTGTTCTGCTTTAATCGCGGTGTTCTTCTTTCCGCCGGCTGGAGGGGCCGAAACAAGAGGGTGGCGCCATGAAGGCGATGACAGCGATCCTGACCGCAGCCCTTCTGTGCGGCGCGGCCCCGGCCGTCGCGCAGACGGTCGATCCGTCGCCCCCCGGCGCGTCCGGCCTGACCTTGTCGGGTCCGTGGCGCACCGGACCCGACCTCGCCCATGCGCGCTCGGGTCTTTCCGCGGCGGTGCTCGACCGCCGCATATACGCCGCCGGCGGCGCCGGGCTCACCGCGCCCCGCGACGATTTCGAGGTCTATGAGCCGGAGACCGGCCGCTGGTCGCCGCGTCAGCCCTTGCCCGTGGGGCTGGAGCGTTTCGCCATGGCGCCGTTTCAGGGCCGCGTCTGGATCGCCGGCGGGTATTCCGCCGAGGCCGGCTCGGAGCCGGGCGTTCAGGTCTGGTCCTTCGACGATGACAACAATGAATGGGAGCCCGAAACCGCCCTGCCGGGGCCGAAAGCCTCGTTCTCGCTGATCGAGCTTGGCGGTCGGCTCTACGCCCTCGGCGGTGAGGACGGTGCGCCGGGCATGTTCGTGTTCGATCCCGAGGCGGGCGCCTGGACGGCGGTCGCGGCGCCGGCGGAGATCGACCGGCGCGGCGCGGCGGCCGTGGCCGCGGGCGGTGAGATCTGGCTCATCGGCGGCGCGGCCGCGGGAGTCGCCACGGCGCGCGTGGACGTGTTCGATCCCGAGACCGGCGTCTGGCGCATCGGGCCTGCGCTGCCTGCGCCGCGCGCGGGCCACGCCGCCGCCGTCCTTGACGGGGTGATCCATGTCTTCGGGGGGCGCAGCGCGGACATGCGGCGCACGCTCGACGATCATATCGCCCTGACCGAGGCGGGCTGGCGCGAGCGCCCGTCCATGCCGGCGGCGCGCACCGAAGCCGCGGCGGCGACGCTGGAGGGCGAGATCTGGCTCATCGGCGGCGGCGCCGGGGCGGGGTTCTTCGCGCCGTTCACCGCCGTGGACACCGTGGACGTCATCCGCCCGGCGGAGTGACGGCCTTGCGCTTGCATCGCGCCGGGCGAGACAGGAACCGGCCGTTCTGAAACGGGACAGCGATGAAACCGCGTTTGAAATCAACCCGCGCCGCGCGCGATCTGATCAAGGCTCATGAGCCCTTCCACGGCGAGGCGGTGCGCCGCGGCAAGCGCTGGGTGGTGGGCTACGGCCACACCGCCGCGGCCAGGTCCGGGCAGACGATCACGCGGGAGGACGCCGAGCTCCTCCTCATCTATGACGTGCTCCAGGCCGAGACGGCGGTGCATGCGGCGCTGGGCGAGGACCTGCCGGGCCATGTGCGCGACGCGCTGGTGAGCTTCGCCGCCTCGGTGGGGCTGAACGCCTTCAAGGTCTCCGACGTGGCCCGCCTGGCCAAAGCCGGGCGCATCGAGGCGGCCGCGAACGCGCTGGAAAGCTGGGTGCGCGCCGAAGAGGACGGCCGCCTGGTCACCTCGCGCGCCCTGGTGGAGCGCCGCGCCGCGGAGAAGGCGCTGATGCTTGGCGATGGCGCTGCGGCGCCCGCCCCTCAACCCGAACCCGAGCCGGAAGCGCCGGCCGCCGCCGCCGCGCCTGGACCGCTGATCGACGTCGATATCGCGTTCGAAGAGCCCGAAGAGCCTGCAACCGCCGCGGCTGCGCCGGTGACGGAACCGGAGCCGGCCGAGCCGGAGGCGTCACCCGTCGAACCCGAAGCCGCGCCCGAGCCGGTCCTGGACGCCCACGCCGACCCGGAGGCGCCGGCCGCGCCGGAGGCCGAGGCGCTCGCACAGGACGCCGAACCGGAAACCTCTTCAAACGTTGAGGCTGCGCCCGACGCCGAGCCTGAACAGGCCAAGCCGGAAGCCACGTTCGACGCTGAGCCCGAAGCCGACGCGGCGCCCGGGCCGGATCCGGCGGTCAAAGCCTCCCAGGACGCCGCGATCCAGGCGGTGATGAGCCGCATGGCCGGCGAGATCGCCCGCTCGGTCTCCGTCACCGGCGTGCGCCGCTCCGACGCCGCGCCGTCCCCGGTAAATCCGCAGGCGAGCGACGAGACGGCGCCCGCAGACGAGCCGAGCCTTGAGCCGAACTCCGAACCGGCCTCCGAGCCCGCCACCGCGCCGGCGCGCGATTATGCGGCGCTTCAGCTGGGCTATTCCTTCCTTCATCCCGCCGTGGTCGGCCTGAGCGTGGAGGCCGAAGAGCACGCGCCGCAGGTCGAAGAGGCCGCTGAGAGCGAGACGCCTGAAGCCGAAGCCCCCGAAACGGCGCCCGCCATGGAGACGCCCGGCGACGCCGTCGGCGAAGCCGCGGGTCCTGGGCGAGCGGTGGCGAGCCCCGCGCCGGGTCCGGTCTACGCCACGGTGTCGGTGGGGCCGATCGAGAAGTCGGAGACCGCACCGCCCCATCCCGCCGAGGCGCCCGCGCCCGCGGCCGGCATGAGTGGCGAGAGCGAAGGTCCCGATCACGCCGAAGAACAGGACCATGATGAGGCCGGCGAGGACGAGGCAGAGCTGGAGCCGGCGATCGTCGCCGGTCCGGAGGCGGTTTATGTCGCCGACGTGATCCCGCCCGACGCCGTGGAGCGGCGCGGCCAGTGGGTGCACCCCGCGAGTCTTGTCGCCGGAGCCGGCTTCATCGCCCTCGGCGGCTGGGTGACGGCCTCTAAATTCGACGAGCTGATGGCCAACGGGGTGGGCGACAACTGGGCCGGTCCCTTCGTCTTCGCGCTCGGCGTGCTCATGCTGGTGTCGTCGGGCTGGGTCGTGATCGGCAATCTTCTCAGCAAGAAGCGCTAGGCGCGGGATTGCTTCATCTGGACGCCTCGCGGTCCGGGCGCCACAGTTGAGAGGCGGTCGGGAGGCGGGTCGTGGCGAGCGATGATATTGGTGAAGGTCGGCGAGTGCTGGGCGTGATAGACGCCACGCTCACCCAGCTCTCCGTGGCCCTTGTCGGTTTGGTTCCAACTCTTGGCGCAGTGCTCTTTCGGCCCTCAGCGCTGCGCGAACAGATCGCGATGATCAACGATGATGGTCGCGCCGGCGTCTTGCTTGCGCCCGGGCCCTTCTTCGTGATTGGCCTGTTATGCGGCCTTGTCGCCGCGTCGTTCTTAGGCGCGCAAAGCGACGGCGCCCTCGTCGCCATGGGCGAGGAAGTTCGCAGCGCCGCCGGTCAAGGCCAGTTCTGGCGAGCGGCGTCCACCGCCGTGCCGATTTTCCTGGGCGCGGTCTTGCTCGGCATCGTGTTTTTCCTCACGGCGTGGACTTGGCGGCTGGCGCAGCGCTCTCTGGTCGCGAGCCTTCGCGGCGCGCAATATGGCTTGTTCGGCTTCATAGTCGTGCTCGCCTTTGCAGAGCCTGCGTCCAACCTGCTCGGGCCCGGTGGCGATAACCGGGTCTATGAACCGGTCGTCGTTGGGGCTACGAGCGTTTACATGGCCGCCTTTCACGCATTTGCATTGGCAAGCCCTGCTGACCGGGCGTGGGCGCGGATCGGGGCGGCGCTTACGATCGGCGCCATAACCCTGGCCTTGAGCCTTCTGACTTATCAGATCTGACCTGGCGCATCGCGGCGCCCGGCTTGACCGGTTTTTCCGGCGTGGTATCTCCCGCGCCATGATCTCGAACCAGTACCCGACGCTCGAGTTTCCTCTCGGCGACACGGCCGAAATGCTGCGCGACACCGTGCGGTCTTTCGCCTCCGATAGAATCGCGCCGCGCGCGCACGACATCGATCAGAAGGACGAGTTTCCGGCCGATCTCTGGCCGCAGCTCGGCGAGCTGGGCCTCCTCGGCATCACCGTGGAGGAGGAGCTCGGCGGGACCGGGCTCGGCTATCTGGAGCACTGCATCGCCATGGAGGAGATCTCCCGGGCGAGCGCCTCGGTGGGCCTAAGCTACGGCGCGCACTCGAACCTCTGCGTCAACCAGATCCGCATCAACGGCAACGACGCCCAGCGCGAGAAATACCTGCCCAAGCTCATGAGCGGCGAGCATATCGGCGCGCTGGCCATGAGCGAGACCGGCGCGGGCTCCGACGTCGTCTCCATGAAGCTGAAGGCCGAGAAGAGGGGCGACCGCTACGTCCTGAACGGCTCGAAGATGTGGATCACCAACGGGCCGAGCGCGGACACGCTGGTGGTCTACGCCAAGACCGACCCGAGCGCGGGCTCGAAAGGCATCACCGCCTTCCTGATCGAGAAGGGGATGAAGGGTTTCTCCATCGCCCAGAAGCTCGACAAGCTGGGCATGCGCGGGTCTGAAACCGGCGAGCTGGTGTTTGAAGACTGCGAAGTGCCCGAGGAGAACATTCTCGGGAAGGAAGGCGGGGGCGTGCGCGTCCTGATGAGCGGGCTCGACTATGAGCGTGCGGTCCTCGCCGCCGGGCCGCTGGGGATCATGCAGGCCTGCATGGACGTGGTCATGCCCTATGTGCACGAGCGCAAGCAGTTCGGCCAGTCTATCGGCGAGTTCCAGCTCATCCAGGGCAAGATCGCCGACATGTACACGCGCATGAACGCGAGCCGGGCCTATGTCTATGCGGTGGCGCAGGCCTGCGACCGCGGCAAGACCAGCCGCCATGACGCCGCTGGCGCCATCCTGTTCGCCGCCGAAGCGGCCACCCAGTGCGCGCTCGACGCCATCCAGATCCTGGGCGGCAACGGCTATATCAATGAATACCCCACCGGGCGTCTGCTCCGCGACGCCAAGCTCTACGAGATAGGCGCGGGCACCAGCGAGGTGCGCCGCATGCTGATCGGGCGGGAATTGTTCAACGCCAGCCGATAGGCGAAGGTTGACATCAAGGCGGAAAGCCCGGCGCAGGCGCGTCGGGCTTTTTTCTTTGCGGAGCCTAGACGAGCCCGGCGCGTTTCAGCGCGGCCTCCACCGGCTCGAAGCGGGCGCCGGCGCGCGCATGCACGCCCACGGGATCGGCTTTCAGCGCGTCGGCGCGCAGCCAGGCTTCGGCGGTCACCGCCTCGGCGTCCACGCCGATGAAGCCGGCCACGCCTTTCAGCGCCGCGGCGGGATCCTCGCTCAGCGCCTCGTAGGACAGGGTGTGGATGCGCTCGCCGAACAGCGCGTCCCAGCGCTCGCACAGCCGGTTCTGGCAGGCGAGCACGCGGGCGATGTCGTCTGGGTGGTAGGACCAGTTTCGCCCCTGGCGGAAGCGGCGCGCATAGATCGCCCAGGCGAGATCGCGCGGATCGCGGGTCAGACGAATGAATTTCGCCGCCGGCAGGGACAGACCCATGACGCCGGCGGCCATTTCGGTGAGCGCGGACGGATCGATCACCCGGCGCACGTCGCGGCCCAGCCGCTCGCCGACGCGGGCGAGATAGGTGTGGGCGATGGTGGTGAACAGGCCTTCGCTTTCGCCCAGGTTCAACTCGCGCAGCAGCGCGGCGCTGTCATGGTCGCCCAGCGGCGAGGCGGCCATCCAGAACAAGGCGTTGCGCCGCTCCAGCCGCGCCACGCCGTCGGCGGCGCAAAGGGTCTTGGCCAGCCACTCCGCTCCCGTGCAGGGCGGGGCGATGACGAAGACCGGGCGCGCATCGACCACGCCGGCCTCTTCGTTCGCCCTGGTGAACCGGTCGTCATAGGTCGCCACGATATGGTCCATCGCCTGTTCGTGGCGGTCGGTCTCGAAGGGCGCGCTTTCGCGGTAGAAGGCGGCGGCCTCGCCCACCCGGCGGGCGGCCACCTCATGATCCCCGATCGCGTCATAGGCGCGCGCCAGGGCGTAGGACAGGACGCCCCGGTCACGGGACGACGCGTCGGCCGGGATGCCGATGCGCAGCTCCTCCATGGCAAGGAGCACGTCGTCGCCGCGCTTGAAATTGCGGGTCTCGGCGATCCCTTCGAGCGCCTGCACGTCCATCCCGTTCAGGTCCAGGGCGGTCTTGAACCGGTCATGGGCGGCGGCGGGGCGGCCGAGATTGATCAGCGCCCGTCCGGCGCGGCGATAGAGCTCGCCCACGTTCGGGTGGCGCGCGATCTGGCTCTCCAGCACCGCCAGCGCGCCGCCATGGTCGCCCATGGCCGACAGCGCCGTGGCGACCCAGACATGGGATTGGTGATAATCCGGCGCGGCCTTCACCAGGAGCTTCGCCGCGTCCAGCGCAGCCGGTTCGTCGCCCGCCTCCAGCGCCGCCGAGGCGACCCCGGCCCAGTCCGAACCCAGATTGGGCGACGCCTTGATCAGGGCGCGCGCGGCTTCGGAGACCTCGAGCATGCTCTGGGATTGCAGGGCGGTTTGAAAGCGGGCGAGGGCGTCGGACATGGGGCGGGCTCTGGCGCTTTTGAAAAAACGGCGCGACCCTAGCTGCGCCGCCGCGCCCGCGCCAGCGCTCAACGCCGTGCGTCGAGGAAGACGCGGATCGCGGTGAGGGCGGGCAGGAGCGCTTCGAAGTCCAGCTCCGGCGCCTCGCGCGCGACCTCTTCGCGCACCGGGGCCAGAGCCGCGATCCCGGCCGCGCGCGCCGATTCGCCTTCCGCCGTGATGTCGATGCGCCGCGCCCGCCGGTCCTTCGGGTCGGGGCGGAGCACCACCAAGCCTTTCGCGGCGAGTTTCTTCACCGTGCTTGTCATGGTGGGCTGAGCGACCTGAAACGCGCGGCTGAGTTCGCTGATCGTCTCCAGCCGGCGCAGGCGCACCAGTCGGTTCAACACGCCGAACTGGGCGGGCGTGAGCCCGTCGGGCAGAAGCCGGGCGAATAGAATGTCCGACAGGTGCGCGATCATGGCGATTTCGCTCATCGCCTTGAACAGGGCGGGATCGCCGGGCAGGCCGGCCTCCGCCGCCCCGCTCGGCGTGAGGCGCGCGCGCTCCTCGCTCATGCCGGCGTGAGGCGGGAGCGCAGCGACCAGCGCGGCGCCGGGGCGGGCTGGTCCGCATAGCCCAGCCGGAACAGGCCATGCACCCGCTCGCCCCCCGGCGCCAGCAGGGCGTGGGTCCGGCGCAGCAGATCGGCCATGGGCGGGAACTCCTGCAACACCTGGCTCAAGGGCTGGAAGCCGAGACCCTCGCGCGTGGCGGCGAGATGCAGGCGCAGCCAGCGCCGGCCGGCGTCCAGCCGGTCGAGCGGGCTGTCGCCGTCGCCCAAAAGCCAGCCGAAGGCCGGGCTCGCACTGATGGCGGCGACGTAGAAATCGTGCACCTGCCGGTTCGCCCAGCTCCCCTCCCGGCGCATGGCTTCGCGCGACAAGGCGCCGGACAGACGTGCGGCCTCGATGGCGGGGCCGTAGAGCGCGATCCCGTCGGGTTCGGCGTTGACCTCGGCCGCGCCGATGCGGGTCAGGGCGATGCTCTCCTCCAGGGTCGGCGCATAGGCGTGCTCCACATCCCAGCCCTCGACGCACAGGGCGGCGATCGCGTCTCGCGCCTGCGGATCGGTGGTCGCCGCCGTCATCGGCTCGGCGAACACCCGCGCCAGAACGTCGCGCGCGGGCAGGTGGGCGGTGAAGGGCGTGCGCGCCGTGCGGCGGGCGAGGACATGATCGAAGAGCCGGTCGCGCTCCCGCGCGCCTTCGCTGAACTGCACACGGGCCACCGGACGCGCGTCAAGCCGGTCTTGCGGCGCGCCGTCGGGGAAGGGCTCGATCGCGGCGGTGTACCCCAGGTCGGCCGCGGCCATGCGCAACAGCTCCAGAAAGGCGCCGAAGCCGATGACGATCTGCCGGTCTAAGGGATCGGTTTGCGGCAAGCGGCGGTCCAGCTGGCAATGAACACGCAGCGCATCCGCGCCCTCCAGCGCGATCAGCCAGGGCTGGCGGTTGTGCGGGCTCGGCGCCAGCACGGCGTAGGAGAGCGCATCGAGGCGTGGATCGCCGAACCCGGCGCCGGCCTCGCGCCAGGGCGCACGCGCAGCCTCCACCGAAGGGGTCAGCAAGGCGGCGCCGCCAAGCCCGGCGCCGATGACGACGGCGCTCGCCCCGGCGGCGGTGAGCAGGAAACGGCGTGTGACCATGGCGGTCTCCCCATAAGCATAGATATCTATGTATATTACTGACCTCTTGTCAATCGGTGACAGATCGCGCCTCGCGGCTTGCCAAATCGGGCGGTGCGCGCTTGTCTCGAACGGCAACGATTTCAAGGACGCGCCATGACCGATCTCGCCCACGCCGACGCCGATACGCTGGAGGAGCGCCGCGGGCGCGCGAGCGCCTGGTTCAAATCCTTGCGCGACACGATCACGGCAAGCTTCGAGGCGCTGGAGGACAAGGCCGATCCGGAGATGTATCCCGGCGAGCCCGGCCGGTTCGAGATCAAGCCTTGGAGGCGCGGCGAAGGCGGCGAAGACCTGGGCGGCGGCGAAATGGGCCTGATGCGCGGGCGCCTGTTTGAAAAAGTCGGCGTGCACATCTCCACGGTCTACGGCGCGTTCAGCCCGGAATTCGCCGCGCGGGTGCGGGGGGCGGACAGCGATCCGCGCTTCTTCGCCACCGGCATTTCGCTGATCGCCCACCAGCGCAATCCGCACGTGCCGGCGGTGCACATGAACACGCGCTACATCACCACCACGGTGAACTGGTTCGGCGGCGGCATGGACCTTAATCCGACCCAGGACTATCAGCGCGACAAGAGCTTTGAGGACAGCGCCGACTTCCACGCCGCGGCGAAAGCGGCCTGCGACGCGCATGGCGAGGACTATTATGCGCGCTACACCGAATGGTGCGACGAGTATTTCTGGCTGAAGCACCGCGCCGAACCGCGCGGCACCGGCGGCATCTTCTACGACCATCTGGACACGGGCGATTTCGAGGCCGATTTCGCCTTCACTCAGGATGTGGGCAAGGCGTTCGCCAACATCTATCCGAAACTCGTCGAGCGCCGCATGGGCGAAGCCTGGACCGAGGCTGACCGGCGTGAGCAACTCATCCGCCGCGGCCGCTACGCCGAGTTCAACCTGCTCTACGATCGCGGCACCAAGTTCGGCCTTGAGACCGGCGGCAATATCGAGAGCATTTTGTCGTCCATGCCGCCTGAGGCGGTGTGGCCATAATTTAAATTTCTCAAAGAGGCAGCATCAAACTCAGCGAGCGCGCCAAAGGCGAAACGCGATTAGCGCCAAAATATTTGCACCGAGCAGCCACGAGATGACAATCGGCATCAGCACCGGATTTTCGCTTGGAGACTGGCCGTACATGAACCAGACGACGCCGGGAGCAGTGACTGCAACCATTGCAAACAAAATAACCGCAAAAAACTTCTTCATTGGCTCGCCCAATTATTTTTTGAGGATCGACTTAGGTTAAACGACACCCGCCTTAAAGGCTATCGCGCTTTATTGACTCGCCCACACGATCCGCGCCATCCATAAAATTTCCGCCGGATCGAGCACGCGGTTTTCGTAGTCGGGATTGAGGCTGATCAGCTCAACCGTGCGCGCCGTGGTGCGGCCGAGTTCTTTCGCCATCACCTCGCCGCCGCGGGTCTTCACCACCACCCGGTCGCCGCGCCGGGGCGGGGCGTCGGGGGCCACGACGATGCGGTCGCCGTCGCGATAGACCGGCGCCATGGAGTCGCCGGAAATCTCAAGCGCATAGGCGTTGTCGTCCTCGACGCCGGGGAAGCGCACCTCCTCCCAGCCCGCGCCGGCGGGAAAGCCGGCGTCGTCGAAAAAGCCCTGGCTGCCGGCCTGGGCGAAGCCGATGAGCGGCACCGAGCGCCCGGCTGAGCCGCCGCCGGACAGGGCGGCGAAATCCTCGAAATTGACCCGCGCCGCGCCGAGCGCTTTCGCCAGGCTCTCGGTGGAGGGCCAGCGCGGCTTGGCGCCGTCCGCGCTCATGCGTTTGGAGGGGTTGAACGTGGTGGGGTCGAGCCCGGCCAGGCGGGCGAGCCCGGACGGCGACAGGCCGGAGCGCTGGGCCAGGCGGTCGATGCCGCGCCAGATCTGGGAATGGGTGAGCATGGCGGCTCCCTCATGGTTTTCGATCCTTTAGCAGGAAAATTTTCCTCGCGCCAGTGCGAAGGCGGATCGAAAGCCGCGGGCGGCGCGCCTCTCTTGCGCACAGGCCCGCGCAGAGCTAACCGGGCGCCATGACCGACACGATCTTCCGCCTCGCCGCGCCCGACGCGCTGGCCGCCGCCGCGGCGAAGGGCGCCTATGAGGGCGAGGCCCATGACAGGGCCGACGGCTTCATCCATGCCTCCACCCGCGAGCAGCTGGCCGGCACGTTGATGACCCATTACGCCGAGGCCCGCCGCCTGGCGGTGGCGGAGATCGACGCGGCGGCTCTGGGCGAGACGCTGAAATGGGAGGGTTCGCGCGGCGGCGAGCTGTTTCCGCACATCTACGGACCGCTGCCGTGGAGTGCGGTGCGGGCGGTGCATCTGATCCGCCGCAGCGAGGATGATGAATGGCGCCTCCCCGAGGAGCTGGCATGAGCGATACGGGCGCCAAACTCCTCTCCCTTCTCCCGCCGGAAACAGCGCATCGCCTCGCCCTGCGCGGGCTGAAGGCCGGGTTCGGGCCGCAGCCGAAGAGTGCGCCCGATCCGGTGCTGCGCACCGCGATCGGCGGTCTGGAGCTCGATCATCCGGTGGGGCTCGCCGCCGGGTTCGACAAGAACGCCGAGGCGCCCGACGCGCTCTTGCGCGCCGGCTTCTCCTTTGTGGAGGTGGGCGGGGTGACGCCGCGTCCGCAAGCCGGCAATCCGCAGCCGCGCCTGTTCCGCCTGCGCGAGGACCGCGCGGTCATCAACCGCATGGGCTTCAACAATGAAGGCCTCGACGCGGTGAAGGCCCGTCTGGAGGCGCGCCAGGAACGTCCTGCGCCCGGCGTGCTCGGCGTCAATCTGGGCGCCAACAAGGACTCCGAGGACCGGGCCGGCGATTACGCCATCCTTCTAAAGGCGCTCTCCGGGCTCGCCGATTTCTTCACGCTGAACGTCTCCTCGCCGAACACGCCGGGCCTGCGCGGCCTGCAGACCGGCGAGGCGCTGAACGATCTGTTGCGCAAGGTGAACGACGTGCGCTGGGCCGAGCCGGTCTTCATCAAGATCGCGCCGGATATCGAAGACGCCGACGTGGAGGCGATCCTGACCACCATCACCGAGTACAAGCTCTCCGGCCTGATCGTGTCGAACACCACGATCCAGCGGCCCAACAGCCTGAAGAGCAACAGGCGTGAGGAGCAGGGCGGGCTGTCGGGCGCCCCGCTGTTCGAACGCTCCACCGCCGTGCTGCGGGCGTTCAGGAAAGCCGCCGGGCCGGACCTGCCGATCATCGGCGTGGGCGGGGTGTCTTCAGCGGAGACCGCCTACGCCAAGATTCGCGCCGGCGCCAATGCGGTCCAGCTCTACACAGCCCTCGTTTATGAAGGCCCGGGCCTCGCCCTGCGGATCCGGGACGGGCTCGCAGACCTGTTGAAGCGCGACGGGTTCGAGCGTCTCGCCGACGCGGTGGGCGCGGACGTTTAATCGAGGAAGGCGCGCAGGCGGTCGCTGAGCGCGTCCACATCCTTCAACTCGCATTCCCAGAGGGTGAGGCTGTCCCAGCCCCGCTGCGCCAGACCCAAGCGGGCCTCTTCGTCCCGTCTTTTGTTGCGGGCGATCTTCGCGGCCCAGTACTCGGCGCGCGTCTTCGGCTTGCGGCTCCCACGCGCGCAGTCATGGCCGTGCCAGAAGCAGCCATGCACGAAGATCGCCTTCTTCCGCCCTGGAAAGGCGAGATCCGGCGTGCCGGGCAAATCCTTGCGATGCAGACGGAAGCGATAGCCGAGCGCATGGGCGAGGCGGCGCACGGTCAGCTCAGGCCTGGTGTCCTTGCCCTTGACCCGCGCCATGACGCGCGAGCGCTCCTCCGGCGAGAACACGTCGTGACGTGCGCCGGTCACTCCGCCGCGAGCGCGGACGCACGCGCATGGTCGAGGATCGGCTCGAACAGGTTTTCGGAAAGGAAGCGGACCACGTCGACGGCCACCCCGTCGCCGGCCAGGTGCAAAGCGGCGCGCTCCGATCCGGGCAGCACGTAATCATCGGGCAGCCCCATCAGGCGCGCATATTCGCGTCCGGTCATGGCGCGGGTGCGCACCCGCCGGCCGTCCACCGCCACGACGAACTGGCGCGACGAGCCGCCGCCGGGGGTTCTGAGGCACCCGGCGAGCCCGTCGAAGCGCACCTCGGCGCGCTGGACCTTGCGTCCGTTCTCAACGCGCATGCGCCGGTAAAGCGCGCCGATCTTCGGCGTTCCCGAGGCCTTCACCGCGGCGAGCTTTTTCTTCGTGGCCGGACTCATCAGGGAGAGCAGGCGCCGGCGTTCCTGCGCATCGTGCCAGGCGACGGTCTCGGCCGGCTCCAGCGCCTGCTCCAGCGTCTCGTTCGGCATGGGCGGCACAGGAAGCGCCCACCACAGCCAGCCGGCGCGCAGATCGGCCGGCAAGGCCTCGGCCGCCTTCTTCACCGCGCGGGTGTGGAAGGGCGACAGGCTTTCCGGCGCGGCGTCGAGGACCAGTTCGCCCGGTATCTCCAGGTCCTTGCGCAGGGCGGTGACGAACAGGCGCGGGCGCGATTGCGGCAGGAACCAGCGCGCGTCGATTTCGAGTGCGCCTACCCGGTAGCCGCCCGCGTCGAGCGTGCGGCACAGCGCCTCGAAATCCGCGCCGCCCGAGCAGGTGAGAAGGCCCGGCACGTTCTCCAGGCCGATCAGGCGCGGCGCACGGTTCTCCGCCTGCAGGCCCTCGATCAGGCGCCAGAATGCATAAAAGGCGCTGGACCGCCCGCCCGACAGGCCGGCGCGCGGACCGGCCAGCGACAAATCCTGGCAGGGAAAGCTCGCCCAGGCGAGATCGGCCTCGCCCGGCAGCATGTCCGAACTCACCTCCGCCACGTCGCCGAAATGAAACTCTTCCGCCGAATAGTTCGCCCGATAGGCCGCGGCCTTGTCGGCGTCGAAATCATTGGCGAAGTCGCAGCGCCAGCGCGCACCGAGACCGCGCCGCGCCATGCCGCCGCCGCAGAAGAATTCGTAGAACCGGTATCGCGCCGAGGCGTCCATGAGCAAAGCGTAACCTTGCGGCCCTTCCTGCGGCGCGGGGCGCCATGTAAATTCACACGCGAACCGGGAGGGGTGCGCCATGGCCCGCATACGTCATCTAATCAGATTCGCCGCCGTTTGCGGCGCCGTCTCGCTCGCCGCGTGCACTGCGGTCGCGCCGCCCTCGACGCCGGATATCGGCCAGGGGTTCACCGCTTCGGTGCCTGCGACGGCCGGGGCCGCCTCCGCGGCGACCGCGGCTTCCGCGCTTCCCGGGTACGCGCTGGCGGGAGCGGCGTTCTCCGGGCTCATCGAATTCGACGAGCAGGCCGGTCGTCCGCTCATTCTGTATCAGCACGCCGTGGAGGGCGCGCCGAACCTCGTCGCAGAGCTTGACCCGGCGGAAAACTGGCTGTCGGACGGGGTGCGCCGGTTTGAAGGCGTCAGCGATCGCGGCGTTCCGGTGACCGTCGAGCTTGTCTCCGGTCAGTGCGAAGCCGGCGGGCGGACCTATGCCCGCTTCGCGCGCGTCTTCGCCGGCCGGCTCAGCTATGAGGGCTGCGCGCGCGAGACCGGCCCGCACGTGGCCTGGAGCGAGAATCTGCCGCGCTTCGCCGCGCCGATCGAAGCCTGTCTCGCCGATTCGCGCTCCAGCGCCGTGGCGACCTTGCGCGCGGCCGGCCCGGCCCGGGTGCTTCACGCGCGAACCGAAGCCGGCGCGCCGGTGATCCGCTTCCAGTTCGGCGAGACCGGTCGCTGGGATTGCCGGTCCGGCGATCCCCGGCCGCAATGGCGGGTCGTGGCCGACGCCGCCCCCGTCCTGCCGGGCGAAGGCGATCCGGTCTTTGCGCCGGGCCGTGCGCCGAACGCCGGCGAGGGCTGTTATCTCTGGGAGCATGTGCGCGGCGCCGACGGTGCGGTGATCGGCGCGCTCGGCGAAGATGTGTGCGGCGCCGGCGCGCCGCCGCCTGTGACGGGCTTCTGAACCGGCGCGTACGGCCCGCGGCGCAGAACTTCCTTAGCGAAGGACCTGCTCGTACGTGATCTCGTAGGGTGTAAATCCTGCGGCGTCTTAGGCCGCCACGGCCAGGGGATGAAGAGTGTTGTCCATAAGACCTAGGCGTCGGCGGGCGACTCGCGCCAGTGAAGACCCATGCGCCCGTTTCGGCCCATCGTGTTCGTCGCCTCCGCGACCCTGCTCGCCGCGTCGCCGGTTCACGCCGGCGAGGTGAAGGACGTGCTGATCCTTCCCAACGGCGCGGTCTTCGTCGCCTTGAGGGAAACCCCGGGCGGCGTCGCCGCCGAGCCGCAACCGGGACGCCTCAGCGTCACGGTTTCCGGCTGGAGCGCCGCGCCGCGCCTGATCGCGCCGTACGGCGGGGCGGGGTTCTCCGCGCTTCGCGTCACCGATGACGGTTTCGTTCTGGAGGGCGGCTTCGCCTCGGCGGAGGCTGAACTGCGCGAAGGCGGCGTGCTGATCCATTTCGGCGCCCCGGCCGCGTCCTGGTCAAATACGGCCCTCGCGCGCAGCGGTCAGACAGCATCGACGCCTGAGCCGCGCTTTTTCGCCGCGGGCGCCGCCGAGCCGGCCGATACGACCGGCGCCGAACCGGCGCCCGAGGAGAACCGGACCGACAGCGCATCGGAGTCTCCGCCGGAAACCGCGTTGCGTGACCGCGCCGCAAGCCTACCCGCGCCCGATCGTCCCGCGCCGTCTGCGCCGGAGGCGGCCTCGCCGGCCGTTGCGTCGCCGTCTGTGGTCGCCGGTCCTTGCGACGCGCAGGCCGCCGCGCTCGCCGACGCGCCCTGGGATCTCGATCTCATCGTGGCGCAGGCCGATTGCCTGGCCGAGATCGGCGAGCGGGCCAACGCCGCCGGCCTCTATGAGCGGGTGCTCGCCTTTCAGCCCGAGCATTTCCGCGCGGCGCTGGGCCTGGCGAGGCTGCGTCAGGAGGCCGGACGCCATGACGACGCGGCGCGCCTGTTCGAAACCGCGGCCGGATCCGCGCTCACCGACGGCCAGGCGCTCGCCGCCCAGGCCGCCGCGCGCCGGGCCCGCGAGGCGGGCGGAAATTAACGCCGCGGGCCCCGCGTTAATGCTTCGTTCCTGAACCGTTCGCAAAAATCCTAATGTTCTTCGAAGCTTGGCTTAACTCCCGATTAAACAACGCGGCGCATGCTGGGCTGATAATCGCCCCTTAACCTTACGCTTCGCTTTGGAGCCCGCGCCATGCCGCTCAATCTTTCCGCGCCTGAGTCCACCGAGTTGAAGCCACGCATCCTCGTTTTCGGGGTTGGCGGCGCCGGCGGCAACGCGGTCAACAACATGATCGACGCCGAGCTTGAAGGCGTGGATTTCGCGGTGGCCAACACCGACGCGCAGGCGCTTGCGCGCGCCAAGACCGATCGTCGGATCCAGATGGGGGCGGGCATCACCGAAGGTCTGGGCGCTGGGGCGCGCCCGGAAGTGGGCGAGCAGGCGGCCGAAGATTCCTTGGCGGAGATCACCGAGCAGCTGCAGGGCGCGCACATGGTGTTCATCACCGCAGGCATGGGCGGGGGCACCGGCACCGGCGCCGCGCCTGTGATCGCCCGCGCCGCGCGCGAGCAGAACATCCTGACCGTGGGCGTCATCACCAAGCCGTTCCATTTCGAGGGCTCGCGCCGCATGCGGCTCGCCGAAGCCGGGATCGAGCGTCTGCAGGAGCATGTCGACACGCTGATCATCATCCCGAACCAGAACCTGTTCCGGATCGCCACGGAGAAGACCACCTTCGCCGAAGCTTTCGGCATGGCCGACCAGGTGCTGCATTCGGGCGTGCGCGGCATCACCGACCTCATGGTCATGCCCGGCCTCATCAATCTCGACTTCGCCGACGTGCGCACGGTGATGAACGAGATGGGCAAGGCGATGATGGGCACCGGCGAAGCCTCCGGCGAGAAGCGCGCCGTTGAGGCCGCCCACAACGCCATCAACAACCCGCTGCTGGACGACGTGTCGATGAAGGGCGCCAAGGGCGTGCTCATCAACATCACCGGCGGCATGGACATGACGCTTTACGAAGTCGACGAGGCGGCCAACGAAATCCGCAACGAGGTCGATCCGGACGCCAACATCATCGTGGGCTCCACCTTCGACCCCGAGCTCGACGGCGTGATCCGCGTTTCGGTCGTGGCCACCGGCATCGACGCCGAGGAGCAGGTCCAACCGTTGCGCCGGCCCGAGCCGGTCGCCCAGGCCTGGAAGGCCCGCGAAACCCGCCCGCAGCGCCAGGCCGAGCCCCTGGTGCGCCGCGCCGCCGACGCGGTGGCCGTGAACGAGGCGCCGCGCACCCACGCGGCGCCGGCCGCGCCCGCCGCCCAGGCCGTCGTCGAGACTCACGCCGAGCCGCAGATTGAAACCCGGGCAGAGCCGGAATCCTATGAGGCGCCGAAGCCGGCGGTGGTGGAGACCCGCGAACGTCTGGAGCGTGAGATCAACGCGCCGCGCGCCCAGCAGCCGCGCCAAGAGCCGGTGCGAACCGAGCATCCCCGCACACGCGAGACCGAAGCTGAGCAGCCGCGCCGCGGCCTGTCCTTGTTCGGGCGTCGCCCCAAGCCTGCTCCGGAGCCCAAGCGCGACGTCCTGAGCTCGCGGGCCGCCGAGCCGGCGCCGCGCGCCGAAACGCGTCCGGCCCCGCGCGCCGAAATGCGTCCGGCGCCGTCGCGTGGCGGCGACTTGTTCTCGGATCAGTACGACGAGGACGATCTGGAGATCCCGACCTTCCTGCGCCGCCAGGCCAACTAGCCGGTTCCGCACCCTATTCGAACGCTTATCGCCCCGCGCCTCCCGGCGCGGGGCTTTTTCGTTTCGGACGCACAATTGGCTTCGAAAAACTTCGCCGACCTGTTGACGTCTCCACATCGTTTAAAATATAAACCTGTTGTCGCCATCAAAGGGGGAGACGACATGAAAACCCTGCTCACCGCTTCCGCCGCCGCCCTGCTGGGCGCTGCAGCCCAGGCCGCGCCGCTCACCGTGTTGCTGGACGGCGTCCAAGGCGAGGGACCGCTCTACATCTCGGTCCAGACTGAAGCCCAGTTCATGCAGGACACCGGCGTCGCCGGCCGGATCGTGGAAAGCCCCGCGCCGGGCGCGCATTCGTTCACCTTCGACGTGCCGCCGGGCGCCTACGCCGTCTCGGTCTGGCATGACGACGGAAACCAGGTCTTCGACCGGGCGGAGAACGGCTGGCCGCTGGACGGCTGGGCCATGTCCGGCCCCATGGGCGACGGCCCGCCGAGCTTTTCCGACGTGGCCGTGACCGTCACCGACGAGGGCGGCGCGGTCGACATGACGATGGTTTATCCTGACTGAGCGACTCAGCCCCGGGCGTCCCTCTGGTCGTCCGGGGCGGCCTCGTTTTCGAACCGAAGGAGACGGATATGAGCGACTCCGACCTTACCGATCCGCGCGCCGATCTCGCCTATGTGCGCGCCATGACCGAACGCGCGGCGAACGCGCCGCTTCTGGGCGGGCGCTACCTCGTGTTCTGGGGCGTGTTGCTGACCTGCGCCTATCTCGCGCATTTCTCGATCGCATCCGGCCTTCTCGGCGCGCCGGGCTTCATCCCGTTCATCTGGATCGCCTTCGGCGTGATCGGCGGGCTCGGCATGGCGGTGCTCTCGCGCGGCATGGCCCGAAAGCCGGGGCAATCGGCGATCGGAAACACGGTGGAGCGCCAGGTCTGGCGCGGCGCAGGGCTGGGTATATTCCTGTTCGTGGCCGGCGTGGTGGCCGCGGTGAGTCTGCGCGGCGGCTCCTATATGTTGTTCGATCTGATCGCCGCGGTGGCGCTGGCGCTCTACGGCGCCGCGTTTCTAGCGACCGCCGCCGCGTCGGGCCACGGGTGGATGCGCGCACCGGCCTGGATGTCCTTCGCCGCCGCGGCGATCGTGCCCCTGCTGGCGGGGAGCGCGACGCTCTATCTCTGGCTCGCCGTGGTGGTCGTCCTGGTGGGCGTTCTGCCGGGCGTGCGTCTCTTGCGCGCCGAGCCGCCGGCGCTGGACGAAGCTGGGGACGGATGATGGCCGGGCTGAAACCCGACAGTCTCGACGACGTCATCCACGGCCGAATCCGGCTCGGGGTCATGGCCTATCTCGCCCAGACGGGACAGGCGAGCTTCGCCGAGCTCGCCAAAGCGCTGGAGACCACGAACGGCAATCTCTCCGTCCATCTGAAAAAGCTGGACACCGCCGGCTATGTTGCGATCGACAAGCGCTTCGTGGACTCAAAGCCGTTGACCACAGTGCATCTGACCAAGGCGGGGCGCGCCGCCTGGCGCGCGTATCTCGAGGCGCTGGGCGTCCTGTTCAAGGACCAGGCCTGAGCGCGGCGCCCGCCGGTCCGGAACGCCGCCGCGCCGCCCGTGTTGCAGCCGGTAACATCACGCAACAATCGTTTAATTGCTGCGTGTGCGCGCATGCGTAAGGTGCGAGGTGTACCAGAGGGGTGCGTCGCGGACCTGACCGGGTGAGGGGACCCGCCGCGGCGCCTGAGAGCGACAAGAAAGACCGGCGTCATGTCCCATCGCACCACATTGGAGTCGGCCGCGGTCTGCGCCGGAATCGGGCTGCACACCGGGGCGCGCGTGCGCATGGTGATGAAGCCCGCCCCGGTCGGCGCGGGGATCGTGTTTCTGCGCACCGATCTTGAAGTCGGCGACAATCGCGTTCCGGCGCGCCGCGAGCTGGTGCGCTCCACCGATCTCGGCACCACGCTGGTGAACGCGGCCGGCGCCTCGGTGGCCACCGTCGAACACCTCATGGCGGCGCTGGCCGGGCTCGGCGTAGACGACATCCTCATCGAGCTGGACGGCCCGGAAGCGCCGGCCATGGACGGCAGCTCGGCGCCGTTCGTCGATCTCATGCTGCGCGCCGGCCTGAAGCATCTGCCGGCGCCGCGCCGCGGCATCCAGGTGCTCAAGCCCGTCGCGGTGGAGGACGGCGCGCGCCGCGCCATGTTCCTGCCGTCGGTGAAGCCGGCCATCGACGTGGAGATCGATTTCGAGGACGCCGCCATCGGCCGCCAGCACTTCGCCTTCGAGGTGTCGCGCGAGGCCTTCATCGAGGCCGTCGCGCCCGCGCGCACGTTCGGCTTCCGGCGCGATCTCGCCGCGCTCTTGAAAGCCGGGCTCGCCCGGGGCGGCTCCATGGAGAACGCCGTGGTGCTCGACGAAGGCAAGGTGGCCAATCCCGAAGGTCTGCGCTTCGCCGACGAGTTCGTGCGTCACAAGGCGCTCGATGCGCTGGGCGATCTCTATCTGGCCGGCGCGCCGATCCTGGGGCTCTACCGCGCGGTGCGCCCCGGCCACGGGCTCAACGCCAAGGCCGTCGCCGCGCTTCTGGCCGACGACACCGCCTGGCGCTGGTCGATGATCGAGAACGACGCGGCGGTGGAGGAGCGGCTGGTCCGCTCCTGAACGCCGGGCGCGTCGCGGGCCGGTCGGCTGACACCGCGCTTTCGCGCGCGGCCCGCATCGGCTAAACCTCTAGCGAACCGTAAACGCTCGCGCGCGCCAGCCGCGCGGGGACGTAAAGAGGCCTTTCGTCCATGACCTTCGCCGTTCGCGCCGCGCTCATCACCAGTCTCGCCGCCCTCGCCCTGTCCGCTTGCGGCGGAAACAACGAGGCCGAACTCGCCTATGTGGAGACGCCCGTGGAGCGTCTCTACAACGAGGGTTTCGAGGCGATGGAGCGCCGGCGTTTCGACGAGGCGGCGGCCTATTTCGACGAGGTGGAGCGTCAGCACCCGTTCTCCGAATGGGCGCGCCGGGCGATGCTCATGGCGGCCTACGCCAATTACGAAGCCCAGCTCTATGACGAGGCGATCTCGGACGCGGAGCGGTTCATCGCCCTGCACCCGGGCAGCGCCAGCGCGCCTTACGCGTATTACCTCATCGCGATCAGCCATTACGAGCGGATCTACGACGTGGGCCGGGACCAATCGACGACCCGTACCGCGCTCGATTCGCTGCAGCAGGTGGTGCGCCGCTATCCCGACAGCCCCTACGCCGCGGACGCGCGCCTGAAGATCGACATGACGCGCGATCACCTGGCCGGCAAGGAGATGAGCGTCGGGCGCTGGTATCTGCGCAACGGCTATTATCTCGCCGCCATTAACCGCTTCCAGAACGTGGTGCGCGATTACGAGACCACGAGCCACACTCCCGAAGCGCTGCACCGGCTGGTGGAGTCCTATGTCTCGCTTGGCGTCGACGAGGAGGCCCGTCAGGTCGCCTCGGTGCTCGGCTATAACTTCCCCGGCTCGGACTGGTACGAGGACAGCTACGACCTGTTGACCGCGCGCGGCATCGCCATTCCGGGCGCGGAGGACTTCGAACGCGATCCGTCGCTCCTGCGCCGGGCGCTCGACCGCATTTTCGGCTAGGGGCGAAAGCTGTAGGGCGGGCGTCTTGCTGACTTCGCTCACCATTCGCGACATCGTGCTGATCGACCGGCTGGACCTGACGTTCGAGGCCGGCCTCTCCGCGCTCACCGGCGAGACCGGGGCGGGCAAGTCGATCCTGCTCGGAGCGCTCGGGCTGGCGTGCGGCGACCGGGCCGAGCGCACCCTGGTGCGCAGCGGCGCCGATCAGGCCATGGCCGCGGCCGTCTTCGAGCCCGCCCCGGGCCATCCCGCCTACGCCGTCATCGAAGAGGCGGGCCTGGCCGTTGAGCCCGGCGAGCCGGTGATCCTGCGCCGCACCCTCTCTGCGGACGGGCGCTCGCGCGCCCATGTGAACGACCAGCCCGCCAGCGTCGGGCTGCTGGCGCGCCTGGGCGAGCTTCTTGTCGAGATACACGGCCAGCATGACGGGCGCGGCCTTTTGGACCCGAAGACCCATCGCGGGCTCCTGGACGCCTATGCCGGGGTGGAGGACGAGCGCCGGTTGGTGGACAGCGCGTACAAAGCGCTCAGCGCCGCCAAGGCCCGGCTCCAGGATTTGACTGAGACCCGCGACCAAGCGGCCAGCGAAGAAGCGTTTCTGCGCGACAGCCTGGAGGCGCTGGACGCCCTGGCGCCGAAGCCGGGCGAGGAGGCGAGCCTCGCCGAGGAACGCAAATTCCTCCAGCAGGCCGAGGCGGCCCTTAAGGATTTGCAGGACGCCATGGACGCGGTGGCCGGCGGGGAGGGGCTGTCCTCGCGCCTGAACACGGCTCTGCGCGGCCTGGAACGCGTGCGCGCCGCGCTGGGCGAGACGGACGCCCCGGGCGAAGAGGGCGAAGTGTCCGGCGCCGCGGCGGCGCGCGCCGCGGTGGACCGCGCCGCGGGCGCGCTGGATCGCGCGCTCATCGAGTTCAACGAGGCCGAGGACGCCCTGTCCGACGCCGCCGAACGCTTCGATGTTGAGCCCGGCCGCCTCGACACGGTGGAGCAGCGCTTGTTCGCCTTGCGCGGCGCGGCGCGCAAACACGCCGTGGAGGTCGATGCGCTCGCCGATCTGCGCGAGCGGCTGGCCGAGCGGCTAGACATGATCGAGCACGCCGACGACCGGTTGAAGGAGGCCGAGGCGGCGCTGAAAGCCGCCGAGGCCGACTACGCCAAGGCCGCCGGCGCCCTGTCGAAGGCGCGCCGCGCGGCCGGCGAAAAGCTTGCGGCATCGGTCGAAGCCGAGCTGGCGCCGCTGAAAATGGACAAGGCCCGTTTCCGCGTCGCCGTCGAGCCGGACGAGACCAGACCCGCCGCCAAGGGCTGGGACCGGGTGGCGTTCGAGGTCTCAACCAATCCCGGCGCGCCCTTCGGTCCGCTGGACAAGATCGCGTCCGGCGGCGAACTTTCCCGCTTCGCCCTGGCGCTCAAGGTCTGCCTTGTGGAGCGCGGCGGGGCGAAGACCATGGTGTTCGACGAAGTCGACCAGGGGGTCGGCGGCGCGGTCGCCGACGCGGTGGGCCATCGCCTCTCCCGCCTCGCCGAAACCGGCCAGGCCCTGGTGGTCACCCACTCCCCCCAGGTCGCCGCGCGCGCACGCGCCCATTTCCGCATCGAGAAGGGCGAGACCGAGGACGGCGTGCGCACTTCCGTACGATTGCTGCCGGCGCCGGAACGCCGTGAGGAAATTGCGCGTATGCTCTCTGGCGCGGAGGTGACCGACGCCGCCCGCGCCGCAGCCGATCAGCTGATGGCGAGCTAACGACGTTTTGAGACTGCGAGACGCACGGCCCGGCGACATGGCGCCGCTTTACGAGCTGTGGCAGGCGGCCAGTCACGCCAGCCCCCACCATCTCACCGAAGACCAGCGCCGGGAGATGGCGTTCGCGTTCCGCGACCAGCATCTGGCCGATGCGACGCTGCTGGTCGCGGCCAGTTCTTCGGGCGGTCTGTGCGGGTGTCTCGGCTATAAGGATCGCGGCGAAAGCGCGGTGATCGACGGATTGTGGGTGGATCCGCGGACCCAGGGCGAAGGCGTCGGCCGCGCCTTCATCGACCAGCTGAAATCAAGTTTCGACCGGGTCGAAGCGACGGTGAATTCCGGCGCGCGCGATCTGCGCGGCTTCTATGCGGCGCTGGGCTTCGAGGAGGAAGCGCGCAACGGCGCGGACGGTGAGGGGGCGTATCCGGACGTGAGGCTGGTCTGGGAGCGCGACGCGCCCTGAAATGTACGTAGACCTTCCAGCGCGGCGGAGTATTTTCCTCCCCCGTTCACCGGGGAGGAAAACTGGAGCCGCCATGTCCGCCGCGCTGAAAGATCCCGACCAGCTCTCCGAGGCCGAAGCGAAATCCGAGCTGGAGCGGCTGGCGAAGGAGATCGCCAAGCACGACCGGGCCTATTACGAGCGCGACAAGCCGACCATTTCCGACGCCGCCTATGACGCGCTGCGCCAGCGCAACCAGGCGATCGAGGACCGGTTTCCCGCTCTGATCAGAGCCGACAGCCCGTCCAAGGCGGTCGGCGCCAAGCCGTCGGATCAGTTCGCCGAAGTCCCGCACGCCGTGCCCATGCTGTCGCTGGGCAACGCCTTCACCGAGGAGGACGTCGCCGACTTCGTCGAGCGCATCAAGCGCTTCCTCAATCTGTCGGAGACCCCGGTCTTCACCGCCGAACCGAAGATCGACGGGCTGTCAGCCAATCTGCGCTATGAGAAGGGCGAGCTCGTCATCGGCGCCACGCGCGGGGACGGGCGCACCGGCGAGAACGTCACGGCGAACCTCAAAACCATCGCCGACATCCCCCATCGCCTTGAAGGCGACGCGCCCGACGTGCTGGAGGTGAGGGGCGAGGTCTATATGAGCCACGCCGACTTCGCCGAGCTGAACGCGCGCCAGGAGGCGGCGGGCAAGAAGACCTATATGAACCCGAGGAACGCCGCGGCCGGCTCGCTTCGTCAGATCGATCCAAGCGTAACCGCCCAGCGGCCCTTGCGCTTCTTCGCTTACGCCTGGGGCGAGCTGTCCGAGCCTCTGTCCGACACCCAGTCCGGCGCGGTGGAGCGGCTGAAGGCCTACGGCTTCGTCACCAATGGCCACATGGCCCGCTGCGAGGGCGTCGATGCGCTGCTCGCCCATTACCGCGCGCTGGAGCAAAAGCGAGCTTCGCTCGGCTATGACATTGACGGGGTGGTTTACAAGGTGGACCGGCTCGACTGGCAGGAGCGGCTGGGCTTCGTCTCCCGCGCGCCGCGCTGGGCGATCGCGCACAAGTTCTCGCCGGAGAAGGCGACCACGGTTCTTAAGAACATCGAGATCCAGGTGGGCCGCACCGGCGCGCTCACCCCGGTGGCCAAGCTCGAACCGGTCACGGTGGGCGGCGTGGTGGTCTCCAACGCCACGCTCCACAATGAAGACGAGATCGCCCGCAAGGACGTGCGCATCGGCGACACCGTGGTGATCCAGCGGGCGGGAGACGTGATCCCTCAGATCGTCGAGGTGCTGAAAGACAAGCGGCCGGCGGACGCTGCGCCGTTCGACTACCCCAAGGTCTGCCCGTGCCCGCTCCAGACGCCCGCTGAGCGCGAGGTCAATCCGCGCACCGGCGAGATGAGCGTGGTGCGCCGCTGCACCGGCGAATTCGCCTGCCCCTATCAGAGGAAGGAGCACCTCAAACACTTCGTCGGGCGCAAGGCCTTCGACATCGAGGGTCTGGGCGAGAAGCAGGTGATCGCCTTCTACGAGGAAGGCGCGGTGAAGGAGCCCGCCGACATCTTCACGCTGGAGGCGCGCAACGCCGCTGGCGAGCTCGATCCGCCTCTGCAGACCCGCGAGGGCTGGGGCGAGAAGAGCGTTGCGAACCTGCTCGGCTCGATCAATGAAAGGCGCACCATCGCGTTGTCGCGCTTCATCAACGCCATGGGCGTGCGCCATGTGGGCGAAGAGACCGCGCGTCTCCTGGCGCGCACATACGGATCCTGGAGCGAGTTTCGCAGCGCCGCCGAAGCCGCCGCCGAGCCGGGCGAGGCGCGCGAGGCGATGCTCTCGATCGACGGGCTCGGGGACACCGCGGTGGACGCCATCGGCCGGTTCTTCTCCGAAGACCATAACAAGGCCGCCCTCGACCGGCTGCTGGAGCATGTGAGCGTGGAGGACGCCGAAGCCGTCGCCGCCGAGAGCCCGGTGTCGGGCAAGACCGTGGTCTTCACCGGCAGCCTTGAAAAATTCACCCGCGACGAAGCCAAGGCCAAGGCGCAAGCGCTCGGCGCCAAGGTCTCCGGTTCGGTGTCGGGCAAGACCGATTATCTTGTGGCCGGTCCGGGTGCGGGGAGCAAGCTGAAGAAGGCCCAGGAGATGGGTGTGCAGACCCTCACCGAGGATGAATGGCTGGCGCTGATCGGGGAGGGGGGAGCGTGATCAGGCGAAGTGGGAACCGGTTCGCCGGTTCGGTCACGCGACCCACAAAAACCTGAGCCTAAGCTCTTACCCGCATCGCCTCCGCCGCCGCCTCGTGCAGGAAGGCGTGGCGGCGCGCCAGGGCGTCGATGTCTCGCGAATAGCCGCCGCCGAGCACCCCGACGACGGGAACGCCGCGCCTCAGGACCTCGTCGAACACCATGGCTTCGCGTTTTTTGAGGCCCTCGTCGGTGAGGTCCAGAAGGCCCAGCCGGTCCTCCCGGTGCGGGTCCACTCCGGCGTTGAAAAAGACGAGATCGGGGCGGCTGGCCTCCAGCGCGTCGATGACCGCGCTGCGGGCGACCCTGAGGTAATCGTCGTCGCCGGTTCCGCGCTCCACGCCCACATCCATGTCGGAGACCGCCTTGCGGCGCGGCCAGTTCTGCTCGCAATGGACAGAGAGGGTGAAGACGCTGGCGTCGTTTTCGAAGATGCGCGCCGTGCCGTCGCCCTGATGCACGTCGAGATCAATCACCAGAATGCGCCGGGCGAGGCCTTCCGCCTGCATCAGCCGGGCGGCGACGGCCACATCGTTGAACACGCAGAAGCCCGCCCCGCCGTCATACGCCGCATGGTGGCTGCCGCCGGCGGTGTTGCACGCCGCGCCGTGCTCCAGCGCCAGCCGGGCGGCCAGCGCCGTGCCGGCCACCGCGCAGCGCGAGCGCATCGCCACCGGCGCGGTCATTTTAAACCCGATCACTCGCTCCAGTGGAGCCGGCACGGTCTGCGTCAACACCTGGCTCACATAGGCGGGCGAGTGGGCGAGTTGCAGCCAGCTTTCCGGCGCCGGGACCGGACGGTGGAAGCTCTCGAAATCCTTCACCAGGCCCAGCGCCACGCACCGCTCAGCGACGGCGCGGAACTTCCCCATGGGAAAGCGGTGCGTCGCCGGAACGTCGCGCGCCACATAGGCGTCGTGGTGGATGATCGGGAGCATGTTCGCCAAGCTAGGGACGGCGTGCGCAAAATAAAGGCCCCGCACGTCGCCGTGCGGGGCCGCCCCTGTCCCGGATGCAGGTGGTTTCCATCTCGGTGCGCAATTGGGTCCGAAAACCGGTCCCCACTTTTCGGATTGCGCTGCCGGCCTAGAAATTCACCCGCCGGGCCGATTGCAGGCTGTCCAGAACGGCGCGCGCGTCGTCGGACGGCTTACGCTTCCTTTTGTTCTGCGGCTGGTAGGCGAGCTGGGCGTGGGCTTCGCAATAGGCCGATCCAGGCTTGGAGCGTCGCCCGCAAAAGCGGAACTCGGTGTCGCCCGGATCGCCGATCGGCCATTTGCACATGCCCTCGCGCAAGGTGAGCACGGTGGCGTACTCGCCGTTGGGCAGGCGCTTGGCCTCGGCCGGGGCGGGAACCGCGGCTGCGGGCTTCACCTCGCGCACCGGCGCCGCGGCGGGCTTGCTGGCGGGGGGCGCCGCCTTGACCGTGGCGGGCTTGGGCGTGCGCGCGGGGCGCGGCGCCGGGCGGCGCGCCGGCTGGGAGGGCGCGGCGCGGCCGGACAGGCCGAGCCGGTGCACCTTGCCGATCACCGCGTTGCGGGTGACCCCGCCCAGCTGCTTGGCGATCTGGCTGGCGCTCAGACCATCAGCCCACAATTTCTTCAGTGTTTCCACACGCTCGTCGGTCCAAGCCATGGCGGTGCGCTCCTCGCCTGCTACGCTTTCCATCCAGATCGGCGGGCGATTCAGCGTCATCGGACCCGCCAGCCCTAGTGTCCGGGTTTTCGTGAACCCCAACATCTTGGGCGCGACACGAGATACAGTATCCGAGCGGCGCCGGCACACAAGATGTCCGCAGCCCGCACCTGTGGACAACGAATCGTTTTTTGCGGCGCACGCCCCAGGCGGCGCGGGCGCCGGCGAGGGTGCGCATCGCTTCGCTCCCGTGCTAAAGCGCTCGCAAGCCTTCCCCTGCAGGAGCCCGTCCATGGCCGACCCCGCCTCCAGCCACGCCGAACAGCTTGCGCCGCACGACGCCTCGGCCGCGCCGCAGCCGCGAGCGCTGGGGGCGGTCAACTGGCTGGGACTGTGGACGCTGTACAAGAAGGAGGTGCGCCGGTTCTTGAAGGTCAGCTTTCAGACCATTCTGGCGCCGGTGGCCACCAGCCTTCTCTACATGATGGTGTTCTCGCTCGCGATCGGATCGCGGCGCGGCGAGATGATGGGGGTGGAGTTTGCGGTGTTCCTGGCGCCCGGGCTGGTGATGCTGGGCCTTCTCAACAACGCCTTCGCCAACTCTTCCAGTTCGCTGATCGTCGCGAAGGTGCAGGGCAATCACGTGGACTTTCTGATGCCGCCCCTGTCGCCGTCGGAGCTCGCGGCCGCCTTCATCGGCGGGGCGGTGACGCGCGGCGCGCTGGTGGCCCTCGCAACGGGGCTAGCCATCGCGCCGTTCATCGACATGTCCATCGCCCATCTCTGGGCGGTGCTGTATTTCGGCTTCAGCGCCGCGGCCATGTTTTCCATGATCGGCCTGATCGCCGGGCTTTGGGCGGAGAAGTTCGATCATCTCGCGGTGATCACGAACTTCGTCATCATGCCGCTCGCCTTCCTGTCGGGCACGTTCTATTCGATCGAGATCCTGCCCGAGCCGTTCTATTCGATCAGCCACGCCAACCCGGTCTTCTTCCTGATCGACGGATTCCGCTACGGCTTCATCGGCGCCCATGACAGCGTTCTCTGGATTGGCGGCGCGGTGGCCGGCGCCATCAACATCGCGCTTCTCGTCGCCAGCTATCTGCTGCTTCGCTCAGGCTGGCGCTTGAAGGATTAGGCGCATCAGGCCTAGATCGAGGCGTTCGTTTTTTCACACACCAGACGGAGTCCCGCATGCCCAAGCCGTTGATGGAAACCTACGCGCCGCCCAATCTCGATTTCGAGCGCGGCGAAGGGGTCCACCTCTACGAAAAAGGCGGGGACAGGTATCTCGACTTCATCTCCGGCATTGCGGTGAACGGGCTCGGCCACGCCCACCCCAAGGCCGTCGCCGCGCTGAAGGAGCAGGCGGAAAAGCTCTGGCACACCTCCAACATGTTCCGCGTGCCGGGGCAGATCGAGCTGGCGGAGAAGTACTGCCGCGACAGCTTCGCCGACCGGGTCTTCTTCACCAATTCCGGGACCGAGGCGATCGAGGCGGCGCTGAAGACCGCGCGCCATTACCATTACGCCAACGGCCGGCCGGACAAGTACCGCATCATCACCGTGACCGGCGCCTTCCACGGCCGGACCTTCGGCGCCATCAACGCCGGCGGCAACGAGAAATATCTCGAAGGCTTCGGACCCCGCATGGAGGGCTTCGACCAGGTCCCGTTCGGCGATCATGACGCGCTGCGCGCGGCGATCACCGAAGAGACCGCGGCCATCCTGGTCGAGCCGGTGCAGGGCGAGGGCGGGGTGCGCGCCATCCCCGACGTTTGCTTGCGCGGCCTTCGCGAGCTGTGCGACGAGCACGGGCTTCTTCTGATTTATGACGAGGTCCAGTGCGGCGCCGGGCGCACCGGCAAGATGTGGGCCCATGAATGGGCGGGCGACGCCAAGCCGGACATCATGGCCGTGGCCAAGGGCGTCGGCGGCGGTTTCCCCATGGGCGCCTGCCTGACCACCGACGAGGCCGGCGCGCACATGGTGGTGGGCACCCACGGATCCACCTTCGGCGGCAATCCGCTGGCCATGGCGGTGGGCAATGTCGTCTATGACGAGTTGTCCAAGCCGGACTTCCTGCAGCACGTCGTCGACGTCTCCAACACGCTGCGCCAGCAGCTCGCCGGGCTCATGGACGAGCACGCCGGCAAGATCGAGGAGGTGCGCGGGCGCGGGCTTCTGGTCGGGCTGAAACTGGCTGACGGCTATGTGAACAAGACGCTGGCCGCGAAGGCCCGCGGTCACCATCTGCTCATGGGAGCGGCCGGCGACAATGTCGCGCGCCTGGCTCCGCCGCTGATCATCACCGAGGATCACGTGCGCGAAGCCGTGGGCGCGCTGGACAAGGCGCTCGGCGAACTGGAACGCGACGCGGCCTAGCCGCGCCGCCAGCAACACAAGGGCGTCATGGGCGAAATGGGCAAAACGCCGGATCCGGAGGATTTCGGAGCCGGAGACGACCTCGTCACGGTCTTCCAGCTGGAGGGCCGGCCGGTGCGCGGCCGCGTGGTGCGCCTGGGCGCCACGGCCGACGCCATCCTGTCCGCCCATGACTACCCGGTCTCCGTGGCGCGCCTGGTGGGCGAGGCGGCGATGATCGCCGCGCTCATCGGCGACTCCCTGAAATTCCAGGGCAAGCTCATCGTGCAGGCTTCCGGTCCCGGCTCGGAGGGCCGGCAGGTCGAAGGCGAGGGCGCCGTGGCCTTCGTCGTCGCCGATTTCGTCCCCGGCGAAGGCGTGCGCGGCTACGCCAAATACCATCCGGCGCGCGTGAAGATGCTCGAGCAGGTCAATGGCGGCCCGGTGGGCGCCCAGATGCTCTTGGGCGGCGGCCATTTCGCCATGACGGTCGATCCCGGCCCCGGCATGGAGCGCTATCAGGGCGTCACGCCGATCGAGGGCGAAAGCCTGGCCGATGCGGCCGAGTTCTATTTCGCCCAGTCCGAACAGGTGCCCTCGCGCCTGAAGCTCGCCGTGGGCCGGCAGATGGTGTCGGGCGGCGGCCATGTCTGGCGCTGCGGCGGCGCGCTGATCCAGCGCATCGCCGCCGACGACGCCCGCGGCGACACCGCCGCCGATTTCGACCATGCCCGCGCCCTGTTCGACACGGTGGAGCCGGACGAGCTGATCGACCCCCACATCACGTCGGGACGGCTGCTTTTCCGCCTGTTCCACGAGGAAGGGGTGCGGGTGGAGGAAAGCCGGCCGGTGGCGCGCCGCTGCGCCTGCGAGCATGACCGCCTGGCGCGCCTGCTCTCCCGCTTTCCCAGCGACGACCGGGAGCACATGAGCGACGAAGACGGCCAGGTCGCCATGACCTGCGAATACTGTAATCGCGAGTGGACATTCTCCGCCGAGGAGATCGACGCGGCGGGCAAGGCGAACGACTAGCGCTGACCCCCGCCCGTGACAGGCCTCGCGACGCAGCCTACCGTCGCGCCATGTCCCGCCTCGTCGCCATCGACTTTGAAACCGCCAACGAGCAGCGGGCGAGCCCGTGCGCGGTCGGCCTGTCCTATATCGAAGACGGCAAGGTGACGCAGACCGAGGCGTTTTTGATCCGCCCGCCGGAGATGCGGTTCTCCCGCTGGAACATCGCCATCCATGGCATCCGTCCCGAGGATGTGGCCGACGCGCCGGAATGGCCGGAACTGCTCGATACGCTGGCGCCGAAACTCGCCGGCGCCGCGCTCATCGCCCATAACGCCAGCTTCGACATGAGCGTGCTGCGCCAGACCTGCGCCTGGTACGGGCTCGACTGCCTGGAGGCGGCCTATCTGTGTACGGTGAAAGGCGCGCAAAGCGCCTGGCGCCATTTGGGCTCGGCGAAACTCAACATTCTCTGCGAGCATTTCGGCATCGCGCTGAAGCACCATGATGCGGGCTCCGACGCTGAAGCGTGTGCGCGGCTCGCCATCCTGCTCGCCGAGCATGCGGGTGAGGCCGACTACCTCGCCGCCGCGCCGAAGCTCGGCGTCAGCGTCGGCGCGCTCAGACGTGAGGGCTATGCGCCGTGCTCGCTGAAACGGGCGACGCGGCGGGCTGTGGGGTAAGAGATGTCTCCCCCGCTTGCGGGGGGAGTGGCCCGAAGGGCCGAGGGGGCTGCGTCGGCGATCCAGTCGAGCCGCCCCCTCCGTCTGCTTCGCAGACACCTCCCCCGCAGGGCGGGGGAGGACAAAGGATTCTACTCCGCCGCCACCGCGTCGGGCTCGCCCGCCATCATTTTCGGCATCCAGCCTTCATGGGCCTCGCGCAACGCCGCGAGGCTGACCGCGTGCGCACCGTTCACGGAGATCTCCGAACCGCCCGCAAGGCCAGCCACCTGGACCGGCACGCCGGCGGCTTTGGAGTCGGCGCGGATCGCTTCGGCGGCTTCTGCTGAACAGGCGACGAGGTAGCGGCTCTGATCTTCGCCGAAGAACCAGGCGAAGGCGGGCGTCTTGTCGGTATGGGCGAACTTGATCCCGCAATTGGACGCCAGCGCCATCTCGGCGGCCGCGCCGGCGAGGCCGCCGTCGGAGAGGTCGTGCACGGCCTTGAAGCGGCCGGCGCGGATCTGGGTGCGGACGAAATCGCCGTTGCGCTTTTCCACGGCGAGATCGACGGGGGGCGGGGCGCCGTCCTCGCGGTTTTCAAACAGGCGCAGATAGAGCGAGGCGCCGAGCGCGCCCTTGGTCTCGCCGATCACCAGCACCACGTCGCCGGCCTGCATGCAGCCGTATCCCGCGCGGATGTCGAGATCGGGGATGAGGCCCACCGCACCCACCGCCGGGGTCGGCGGAATGGCGCGCCCGTCGGTCTCGTTATAAAGCGAGACATTGCCCGATACGACGGGGAAGGAGAGCGCCTTGCAGGCCTCGGCCATGCCCTCCACGCAGCCCACGAATTGACCCATGATCTCAGGCCGCTCCGGATTGCCGAAATTCAGGCAGTCGGTGATGGCGATGGGATCGGCGCCGACGGCGGTGAGATTGCGCCAGGCTTCGGCTACGGCCTGCTTGCCGCCCTCGAACGGGTCGGCGAGGCAATAGCGCGGCGTGCAGTCGGTGGTGATCGCCAGCGCCTTGTTGGTGCCGTGAATGCGCACGATGGCCGCGTCGCTCGGGTCTTCCGAACTCGCCGCGGTGTCGGCCATGACGTGGCGGTCGTACTGGCTCCAGATCCATTTCTTGCTCGCCATGTCCGGCGAGCCCATGAGCTGGAGCAGCACCTGCCCGAGATCGTCCGGGGCGCGAAGATCGTTCGCCTTAATGTTGGCGCGCGCCTCGGCGGGGAAACTCGGCCGGTCGTATTTCGGCGCGTTCTCGCCGATGGGATCAAGCGGCAGGTCGCACACCACCTCGCCCTTATGGCGCAGCACGAGACGGCCGTGCTCGGCGGTCTGGCCGATCACCGCGACGTCGAGATCCCATTTCTTGAAGATGCGTTCGGCCACGTGCTCGCGGCCGGGCTTGACGATGATCAGCATGCGCTCCTGGCTTTCGGAGAGCATCATCTCATAGGCGGTCATGTTCGCTTCGCGCTGGGGAACATGGTCGAGATCAAGCTCGATCCCGAGGCCGCCGGACGACGCCATTTCAACGGAAGACGAGGTGAGGCCGGCCGCGCCCATGTCCTGGATCGAGCTGATGGCGTCTTCGGCCATGAGTTCCAGGCAGGCTTCGATCAGCTTCTTCTCGGTGAAGGGATCACCCACCTGAACCGTGGGGCGCTTTTCTTCGGAGCCCTCGCCGAATTCCGCGCTCGCCATCGTGGCGCCGTGAATGCCGTCGCGCCCGGTCTTGGCGCCCACATAGAGCACCGGGAAGCCTGGCTCTCTGGCTGCAGCCGTGAAGATCTTGTCGGCGTCGGCGAGGCCCACCGCCATGGCGTTCACGAGGATGTTGTCGTTATAGCCCTTGTCGAAATTGGTCTCGCCGCCCACCGTCGGCACGCCGACGCAATTCCCGTAGCCGCCGATGCCGGCCGACACGCCGGAGACCAGCTGGCGGGTCTTGGGGTGGTTCGGATCGCCGAAGCGCAGCGCGTTCATCAGCGCGATGGGCCGCGCGCCCATGGTGAAGACGTCTCGCAGAATGCCGCCCACGCCGGTGGCCGCACCCTGATAGGGCTCGATGAAGCTCGGGTGGTTGTGGCTCTCCATCTTGAAGACGGCGGCCTGGCCGTCGCCGATATCCACGACGCCCGCATTCTCGCCGGGCCCGTAGATCACGCGCTCGCCCTTGGTGGGGAATTTCGCCAGATGGAGCCGCGAGGATTTGTAGGAGCAGTGCTCCGACCACATCACCGAGAAGATGCCGAGCTCAACGAGATTCGGAGCGCGGCCGAGCTCCTTGAGGATGATCTCGTACTCGTCCTTGGTGACGTGATCGAGGACGATCTCCTCATCGATCCCGTCGGCGTAGCGGCTTTGGGCGGGGTTGGTCATGCGGTCACCTTGCCCAGGATGCTTTCAAACAGCGCGATCCCGTCGGTTCCGCCATGCTTGGCGTCCACGGCGCGTTCGGGGTGGGGCATCATGCCGAGCACGTTGCCCTTGGCGTTGGTGACGCCGGCGATGTCGCGGGCGGAGCCGTTGGGGTTCTGCGCGTAGCGGAACACCACCTGGCCTTCGCCTTCGATGCGGTTCAGCGTCTCGTCGTCGGCGAAGAAATTGCCGTCATGGTGGGCGACGGGGATCACCAGTTCTTGACCGCTCTGGTATTCGCGGGTGAAGGCGGTGTTGGCGTTCTCCACCTTCAACTTCACGCGGTCGCAGATGAAGCGCAGCCCGGCGTTGCGCATCAGCGTGCCCGGCAGGAGGCCGGTCTCGGTGAGGATCTGGAAGCCGTTGCAGACGCCGAGGATCGGCGTTCCCGCTTCAGCCTTCTTCACCAGGTCGGCGGTGATCGGCGAGCGCCCGGCGATGGCGCCGGAGCGTAAGTAGTCGCCATAGGAGAAGCCGCCCGGAACCATGATGAAATCAAGGTCGTCGGGAAGCGAGGAGTCCCCATGCCAGACCATGGCCGGCGCGGTTCCGGTGACGCGCTCGATCGCCGTGGCCGCGTCGCGGTCACAGTTCGAGCCGGGATAGACGATGACGGCGGTTTTCATGGCGCTCGCTTTAGCAGGCGTCGCGGAGATTGGCGAGATGCAAGCGGGGCGGTTTCGCACCCGGCCTGCGCGGCTCGGCTTTCGCCCCGGCGCCCGGCCTGCTAGCGTTCCGCCATGGCGAAAATCATCGTACAGCGTGATCAGGGATGTCTGGGAAGCGGCTGCCTCGGCGTGGTGGCGCTCGCCGGCTGGATCACGGCGGTGGTGCGCGACGCCATGATGCTCAACTGGCTCTGGCTGATCTTCGACATCGCGCTGGCGCCCCTGGGCGCGATTCGCGGCATCATGATGTGGTTCGGGCTGGCTTGAGGTGGTCGGCGGCGCAGTGGGTGAAGGCTCCCGCTTCGTTCAAGGCCTCCCCATCAATCCATGCTGGAAGAAACCGCAAGGCGATCGGGGACTGTCAAGGACGGCCCTGCGGGCCGCCGCTTCGCGGCGACCGGGCATGCCCGGTCGTCCTTGACAGTCCTCGACGCTTGCGAAAATGGCCGGCATGGATCGAAGGGGCGGCGGGGTCGCCGTCACGCGGCGATACAGAATTCAACGGCCAGCGGCGCTAAGTTGACCCCTACCGCTTCCGCGCGCGCCCGGCGAGGCCGACGCGGTCGAGAAAGGCGTTCAGATCGTGATTGCGCGGCCGCGCGCGCACGCCGGCGGTCTCGCCGCGCGACAGGGAGCGCAGGCCGGTGCAGCCGGTCAGGCGGATATGATCGTCGTGGTGGAACATGGGACGGGCCTTGCAGGTTCGGATCGGGACACGGCGCGATATGCGCCCGTGCGCGCCGCCGCGGTAGGCCCGGTTTCGCAAGCCCGCTCTGCACGCCGCGCATGGAACGCGGGCGCCGCGAACCGCAACCCCGGAGAACCCCGATGGCCGACACCAATGTGCAAACCCTGAACGAAGCGTTGCACGCCGCGAACATCTGGCTGCGCGACATCGAAGAGGCGGCTGGTTTAAAGGACCGTGAAAGCGCGTATCGCGCCCTGCGCGGCGTGCTGCTGGCGATCCGCGACCGTCTGCCGGTGGAGCCCGCCTCGCAGCTCGGCGCGCAGCTGCCGACGCTCATTCGCGGGATCTATTACGAGCAGTTCTCGCCCGCGCACCAGCCGAGAACGATCCGCTCGAAAACCGAATTCCTCACCCTGATCGCCGAGGAATTCGATCCCGTCCCTGAGCTTCTGGACGACCCGGACCGGGCGACGCAGGCGGTCCTGAAAGTCATCAACACGCACATCGACGCCGGCGAGGCGCGCAAGGCGCGCGACATGCTCAATGACGATCTGAAGGAGCTGTGGCCGCTTGCGGCGTAAGGGCGAAAGCACACCGAGCAGAAGAGGGCGGCCCGGCGGGCCGCCCTTTTTTTTAGCTGTCGCTCTTGCGCTCCGGCTTGGCCTTGCGCGAGCTGTCGGCGAAGTCCTCCAGCTGGCTTTCGCTCATGCTCTCATACATCTGCTTGGACGCGCCCTGGAGATTCGAGACCTTCTCCTCGCCGCGCTTGGCGGCGAGGGCGGCGCCGGCGGCTTTTTGCTGGGCGGCGGATTTGGCGGGCATGGGCTTGCTCCTCGATCGGCTGATAAAGGGGCAAAGCTGCGCGCGGCGTGGCGGTTCCTTGCCGCATTAAAAGGCCCGCCGCGATCGTCTCGCGGCGGGCCTCTTTACGGAATGGCCGGACGCTTAGAGGCCGGGCATGTCCATGCGCACCGTGGCGCCGGGCCCCAGCGGCAGGCCGAGATAGACCCACAGGATGGTCAGGGCGATGCCGCTGATCAGGAGCCAGATGGAGTAGGGGATCATGGACGCGGTCAGCGACCCGATCCCGAATTCCGGAACCCAGCGGCGGGCGAAGACCAGCACCAGCGGGAAGTACACCATTAACGGCGTGATGATGTTGGTGGCGCTGTCGCCCACGCGGTAGGCGGCGGTGGCCATTTCCGGGCTGACGCCCAGCAGCATCAGCATCGGCACCAGCACCGGCGCCATCAGCGCCCATTTCGCGCTGGCCGAGCCCACGAACAGGTTCAGAACGCCTGCAAACAGCACGATGAGGCCCAGCACCAGCGGCAGGGGCAGGCCGGACTGCTCGATGGCGTTCGCCCCGTTCACCGCGAAAATCAGGCCCAGCCGGGACTCGTTGAACATCTCCACGAAGTAGGCGGCGAAGAAGGCGAGCACGAGATAATACCCCATGTCCTTCATGGCGCCGGCCATCATGTCGACGATGTCGCGATGGCTCTGAATCGTGCCGGCCGCCTGACCGTAGGCGACGCCGGCGAAGATGAACAGCAGCATGAAGCCCGCCACCAGCGAGGAGAACATCGGCACCAGCGCCACGGCGATGTTGGCTTCGGGATCTTCGAGGACGGCCTCGTTGAACAGCGGCGCGTTCGGAACGCCGTCCACCATCGGGTACATGGAAAAGTTTCCAAGGGTGACGAGGTGGACGACATCAATGGTAAGGAACACCCAGATCGCCACGATGATCAGCGAGGCGATCCCGGCGCGCGCCAAGCCTATCTTCTGACCGGGCGTGAGATCGGCGCTGACGTCCTCATCGTCTTCGGTGGCCTTGCCGCCGGCCACCGCGCCGCCGGTCCAGGGCCCCAGGCGCGGCTCAACGATTTTATCGGTCACAAACCAGATCACCGGCAGGAAGATGAACGTCATCACTGCGATGAAGTACCAGTTGCCGGCAATGTTCATCGTCCAGGGGACGCCTAGATTTGCGGCCTCCACCGAGGCTTCGGTGATTCCGAACAGGAGCGCGTCGAGCTGGCCGGGCAGAAGGTTCGCCGAGAACCCGCCGGACACGCCGGCGAAGGCCGCCGTGATGCCTGCGATCGGGTGACGGCCTGCGGCCGCGAAGATCACCGCAGCCAGCGGGATCAGAACCACATAGGCGGCGTCGGCGGCGAGATTGCCCATCATCGCGGCCAGCGCCACGGCGGGCGTAAGCAGGTTCTTCGGCACATCGCGAACCATGGCCCGCATGGCGGTGCCGAACAGGCCCGCACGCTCCGCCACCCCGGCGCCCAGCATCACCACCAGTACGTAGCCGAGCGGGTGGAAGCTGGTGAAGATCTCCGGCATCTCCACGAGAAGGTGGGAGATGACGTCGGGATTGAGCGCGCTGATGGCGCTGACGATCTCGGGGGTCCCGTCGGGATTGGTGAGTGTGGGATGCTCCACCGACAGGCCCAGGAATGCGGTGATCACCGAGATGATGACCATCAGAATGATCAGATAGAAGAAGATGAAGGCCGGGTCGGGCAGCTTGTTGCCCGCCTTCTCGATCAGCCCCAGAATCCCCTTCTGATGCTCGACCGTGGCGCCGTCGTTCTTGGCGTCGCTCATGAGTTTCCCCTCGCACGATTCAAGCGCCGCTGCATCCAGGCGCGGCGCGTTATGGTTTTTTATACGCTTAGTCCTACCCCGGCGCGGCTGCTTGGAAAACCCGGGCGTGCGCGCGCGTTTCACTCCTGCGCATGACCTCGCCCGCGCCGCCGCCTATATCGATCGCCCATGGAACGCTTCGCCAGCCTTCTCGACGGATTGTCGCTGACGCCGCAGCGCAACGCCAAGCTTCGCTTGCTTGTGGATCATTTCCGCGAGACGCCGGACCCGGAGCGGGGCCTCGCGCTCGCCGCGATCACCGGGTCGCTGGAGTTTCGCGGCGCCAAGGCCGGCGCGATCCGCGCCATAGCGGCCGAGCGCGTCGATCCGGTGCTCTTCGAGATGAGCTATGACTATGTGGGCGATCTTGCTGAAACAACAGCGCTTATCTGGCCCGCCCGTCACGGCGCGAACCGGACGCCGGACCTCTCCGAAGTCATCGAAACCCTGTCCGACGCCACGCGCGCCGAGGCGCCGCAGCTCATCGAAGGCTGGCTGGACGCGCTGGACGCGAACGGGCGCTGGGCGCTTTTGAAACTCGTCACCGGCGGTTTGCGCGTCGGGGTGTCGGCGCGCATGGCCAAGACCGCTCTGGCGAAGTTCGGCGATGTGGACGTCACCGAGATCGAGGAGCTCTGGCACGGGCTTCAACCGCCCTATGAGGACCTGTTCGCCTGGCTGGAGGGCGAGGCCGAAAAGCCGGTGAGCGCGGCGAAGGCTCCGTTCCGTCCGGTCATGCTCGCCAACCCGGTGGAGGAGGCCGACCTCTCAAAGCTCGATCCCGCCGACTACGCCGCGGAGTGGAAATGGGACGGCATCCGCATCCAGGCGGTCAGCGAGGGCGGGGTGCGCCGCCTCTACACCCGCACCGGCGACGACATCTCCCACACATTCCCAGACGTAGTGGCCGCGCTCACCTTTGAAGGCGCCATAGACGGCGAGCTTTTGATCCGGGACAGCGAGGGCGGCGTGGCGCCCTTCTCCGAGCTGCAGCAACGGCTGAACCGCAAAACCGTCTCTAAGAAGATGATGACCGAGCGTCCCGCCTTCATCCGGGCCTACGACCTGCTGGTGGAGGGCGAAGTTGATCTACGCCGCAAGCCGTTCAAGGAACGCCGCGAGCGCCTTGAGGCCTTCATCTCCGCCGCGCCGGACCGGCTCGACGTCTCCGATCTTGTCGCCATTGAAAGCTGGGAGCAGATCGAGGCTTTGCGCGCCGATCCGCCCCACGCCCACGCCGAAGGGGTGATGCTGAAACGCTGGGACAGCGCCTATGTGCCCGGCCGGCCCAAGGGGCCGTGGTTCAAATGGAAGCGCGATCCGTTTCTGGTGGACGCCGTGCTGATGTACGCCCAGCGCGGCCACGGCAAACGCTCCAGCTATTATTCCGATTACACCTTCGGGGTCTGGAAAGCGGGCGAGGAAGGCGACGAGCTGGTGCCGGTGGGCAAGGCCTATTTCGGCTTCACCGACGCGGAGCTGAAGCAGCTCGACAAGTTCGTGCGCGACAACACCTATGAGCGCTTCGGGCCGGTGCGTTCGGTCACCGCCACGAAGGCGCACGGCCTCGTGCTGGAGATCGCCTTCGAAGGCCTGCAGCGCTCGCCGCGCCACAAGTCCGGCATCGCCATGCGCTTTCCGCGCGTGCACCGCATCCGCTGGGACAAGCCCTCAGCCGAGGCCGACCGGATCGAGGCGCTGGAAACCCTGCTTGAAGAACATTTCGACGCGCGCGGAACGCGTGATAAATAGCCGCTATTCCTTTAGCGCACCCAAGGGGCTGACATGACGACAGGACTGCTCGCGGCCGCCGCCGCGCCCGCTTTCTCCGTGGAGACAATCACCGGCTATCTGATGACGGTCGGCGTCGCCGCCCTCATCAATGTGGCCATGGCCGCGGTCATTCTGGTGATCGGCTTCATGATCGCCGGCGCGGCCGGCCGCTCGGTGCGGAAGCTCGCCGAGAAAAACCCGCGCATGGACAAGACGCTGTGCAGCTTCTTCTCCTCCATCGTGCGCTGGGGGATCATCGCGGTCGTGCTCATCGCCGTGCTGACCCGGTTCGGCGTGGAGACCACCTCCCTGGTGGCCGCGCTGGGCGCGCTTACGCTCGCCATCGGCCTCGCCCTGCAGGGCACGCTCGGCAATGTGGCGGCCGGCGTGATGATCGTGTTCTTCCGCCCCTACTCCATCGGCCAGTATGTCGACATCGCCGGGGTGGCGGGCACGGTGAAGGACATCACCTTGTTCTACACCGAGCTGAACACCCCCGATAACGTGCAGATCATCATCCCCAACGGCCAGGCCTGGGACAATGTGATCACCAACTATTCCGCCTATCCCACGCGGCGCTGCGACTTCGTCTTCTCGGCGAGCTATGACGACGACATCGAGACGGTCCAGAAAGTCCTGCGCGAACTATTCGAAGCCGACGAGCGCGTGCACAAGGACCCGGCGGTGTTCGTCGAGGTCAAGGCGCACAACGCCTCCAGCGTCGACTATGTCGTGCGCGCCTGGTGCGCGGCGTCGGACTATTGGGCGCTGCATTTCGACATGAACAAGCGGGTCAAGATCGCGTTCGACGAAAACGACATCGAGATCCCGTACCCCCATCAGGTCGAGATCCAGAAGCAGGCCTGAGCGTCGTAGACACGCCACAGCTTGCAACGCCGCTGGCCGCCGCGTCGCTCCCTCCCCTCAAGGGGAGGGAGACCGGTCCGGGCCGGCCGCTTCGCTGATCGCCGAGGGCGCGCCAAATCCGCGCCCTTTTACCGCCCCAATCGCCGCACAAGGTCCGCGCCATGAGCGAACAGACCAAACCCAAGCGCCGCACGCTGGTTCAGCGCATCACCGACGTCCGCCCGGCCGATCTGGTGATCCTGTTTTTCCTGTGCGTGCTGGTCGGCCTTCTGCTCGCCTTCTTCAACGTGGACCCGCGCGATCTGTGGATCGATTTCTTCGCCACGGTGGGCGAGGCGTGGACGCGCTTCTTCTCCGGCCTCGGCGATCTTCTCGGCAATGCGTTGAGCTATTTCTTCCTCGGCGCCGTGGTGATCCTGCCGATCTGGGCGGTCTGGCACCTGGTGCGCGCGGTGCTGCGCCGTTGAGGTTCACCGCGCGCTAACCAAGCCGGGCGGAAGTCCACGCATCCTTCCCCGCAAGGTGCTAGCTCTACGCCTCAACGGCGGGGATGGCGGCGCATGGTGGCCGAACTCTTAGATGCAAGCGGAACCGACCGCGTAGACCTGCGCTCCTGGAAGGAGCGCGTGGTCGTCGTGTGCGATCCGGTCCGCTTCACCCGCCGGCTCACCGTCGATATCCTGCGCAACGCCGGCGCCGAGCGCGTCACCGCCGCCGAGACCCCCGAGGCGGCGCGCTGGTTCGTCAAGGAGGCGCGCGACGCCGTGCTCGTGGCCGGCTGGCGCGAGAAGGACGACCTTCCGGGCTGCGGCCCCGAACTGGTGCGCGCGCTGCGCCGCGATCCCAAACCGCGCCGCACCCCCAGCCTCATCCTCACCGAGCGCCGCGCGCTCATCGACGTGGAGCAGGTCCGCGACAGCGGCGCAGATGCGCTGGCGCTTCGCCCGGTTTCCCCGGCCGGCCTCGCCGAACGCCTCACCGAAATCACCGAGCGGCCGCGCCCCTTCGTCAAGACGGTGCGCTTCGCGGGACCGGACCGGCGGGCGAAGCGTCCCATGCGCGGGGAGTTCAAGCGCGACCGCGACGTCGCCGACGGGCATGTCACCCCGGTGGCCGCGGCGCTGAACCAGGCGCGCGCCATCATCTTTGAGAGCCTGCGCCGGCAGGATCCGCTTTCGGCGCGCGTCGGCCGCTCGCTGGAGCGCTTTCTGGACGGCCGTGAGGCCGTCGATCCCGCCGCGCGCGAGATCATCGATCTGCATCGCGGCGCGCTGGCCCAGCTCGCCGATCTGCGCCGGGAATCTCTTGAGCTGCGCCTGGACGTGGTTGCGGGGCTCGAACGCATCGTGGCGCGGCGCGCTGCGGCCTGACCACTGGCCAGGGCGGCGGCGCGCGCGTACAAGGCCGCCCATGAGCGACACACTGCAACAGCGCCTCGACCAGCTCGCCCCGCTTCTGGTGGAGGGCAGCCCCCACGCCGTCGAACTCGGCTTCAGGCTGGAGGAGATCAGCCCCGGCCGCGCCGTCCTGCGCGCGCCCTATCGCGAAGACCTGGTGGGCGATCCGGAGACCGGGGTGATGCATGGCGGGGTGGTCACCGCGCTTCTGGACCATGCTTCGGGCACGGCCGCCTTTGCAGGGCTCGGAGGCGACAAGGCCACCGCGACCCTGGATCTGCGCCTGGACTATATGCGTCCGGCCACGCCGGGACGGGACGTGATCGCGGAGGCGGAGACCGTCAAGGTGTCCGGCCTCATCGCCTTCGTCAGCGCCATCGCCCATGACGGCGAGCGAGACGATCCGGTGGCCACCGCCCACGCCGCCTTCATGGTGACCCGGGTGAGCCAGGAAGCCGCCGAACGCGCCCGCGCCGAGATCGGTGAGGGGGTGACGCCTATTTCGAAGGTCGAGACGCCCGGAGCCGGCGCATGAGCGACCGTCTGACCCTTCTGCTTTCAAGCCCGTACGTCACCCGGCTCGGCGTCGTCTTCGACGAGCACGGAGACGAACTCACCGGCATCCTGCCCTTCAAGGAGACGCTGGTGGGCAATCCGCTGATCCCGGCGCTCCATGGCGGGGCGATCGGCGCGTTCATGGAGATCACCGCCTCCGCCGGGCTTCTGGCCGCGAGCGATCTCGCCGCCCTGCCCAAACCCATCGACGTGGCGGTGGACTATCTGCGCCCGGGACGTCCCAGCGACGTCTATGCGCGCGCCTCCATCACCCGGCAGGGCTCGCGCGTGGCCAATGTGCGCGTCGAGGCCTGGCAGGAGAAACGCTCCGCGCCCATCGCCACGCTCCACGGGCATTTCCTGGTCAAGCCCGCCGGCTGACGCCGGAGCGGGGCGTTCAAGCCTTGGTTAACGCTTGCGAGGCAGCATGGCCTCGTATCGCCGGAATGCGGATTCGCCATGTCATCAGGCAGTTTCGAACGGGTGCGCGTCCTCATCCTGGAGGACAACGCCCACATGTCGACCATTCTGCGGACGATCCTGCAGGGGTTCGGCGTGCGCTCGGTCGTGGAGACCCGCGACGCGGCCGACGCGTTCGAAGTGATGCGCAGCGCCAACCCGGACCTCGCCCTGGTGGACTACATGCTCGGCGACGTGGACGGGCTGGAGTTCACCCGCCTGATCCGCACCGCGTCCGACAGCCCCAACAAATATCTGCCCATCATCATGGTCTCCGGCCATACCGACCGGACCAAGATCATGGAGGCCATCAACGCCGGAGTGAACGAGTATCTCGCCAAGCCGGTGCGTCCGGTGGACCTCTATAACCGGCTGGTCTCGCTGATCGAACGTCCACGCCGGTTCGTGAAGGCGCCGGGCTATTTCGGCCCCGATCGCCGCCGGCGACAGGATCCGCGCCATACCGGACCCTGGCGGCGCGCGACCGACGAGCAGAACGCCGATGAGGGCGGCGAGGTCGATTTCGGCTAGAAGGCCCGCGCGCGCCCCTGCGGTGCGCTTCGAGTGATCCTTTGGCGCGCGCCGTTCGTTAGCCTCGGCATGAACGACAGCTCGACCTCCGCCTCCCACGGCGACCAACGCCGCGGCTCCATGGGCCGCGCCCGGGACAAGCTCGACGCCGCTTCGCGCGGGCGCTGGGCGCTGGTCTTTCTATTTTTGGGGTCGGTGCTGGAATCCACGGTGTTTCCCTGGCCGATCGAAATTCCGATGGTCGCCTACATGCTGCGCGGCAAGCGCGCGGTCGTGCGCGTGGTCGCCGTCTGCGTGCTCGGCTCGGTCGTGGGCAGCCTTGCGGTCTATTTCGCAGGCGTGGCGGCGTTCGAAGCGGTGCAGGGCTTCATTGAGGCGCGTTCGGATTTGCAGTCCGGCCTGGAAACCGCGCGGGCCTGGATCGACGAATGGGGCGCGCTGGCGGTCGCGGCGACGACCCTGGCGCCGGTGCCCGTGCAGATGGCCAGCCTCGCCGCGGGCTTGTCGGGCATGGCGATCTGGGCGTTTGCGCTGGCCGTAGGGGCGGGCCGGGCGATCCGCTATGGCGCCATGGGCCTATTGATCATCCTGTTCGGCGATCAGATAACGCGCTGGTGGGAGAACCAGCCCGGAAAGCGCAAGCGCTGGGTCACCGTGCTGGTCGTCGCGGTGTTTCTCGCGCTCCTGGCGTGGGCGGTCTATTCGATCGCGGCGCCCGGCTGAGGCGCCGGCCTAGAACCGCGAGAACCGGTTCTGAGGCTCAAGTCCCATCAGGGCGAAGAGATGGGCCAGGAAAAGGATGAAGCCGGCCCCGGCGAGGATGGCGACCAGGGTCCAGGGCACCATGCGCGGCCGCAAGGGATCGGACGGGCGCCCGCCGCGCCAGGCGGCGTAGGCGAACAGGCCCGCGGCGAGGGCCATGGCCAGAAGCGTGATCGGAAGCGGCATCGGGGGCCTCGCGCCGGGCGGTGGAGACCCCGTGGCGGGTCTTCACCCACACATAGGGCCGGGCGGCCAGCTCGTTCAAGGCGCGCAGCGCCGCGGGCGTCTGCAGGAGCCAATAGGCCGGCATGGCCGCGAGGTCGCGGAAGCGGGCTCTGAACCCCGCCCGCCGCGCGCCCGCCGCCGCGCACGCCATCGCCGCAACCCAGGCCGACAAGCCCGCCGCCAGCGCCGCGAGCGCCGCGGGAGAAGCCGCACCGGCCAGGGCGGCGAGACCGGTGAAGGCGATCGCGGCGAGGCCCATGGGGAAACCGATCGCGCACGCCACGTTCGCCAGAAGGCTCAATTGCAGGCCGATGAGCGCGCGCAGGCCGGCCGATCGCGCCAGCTCGCGCGCCTGGCGCATCTGGACGAGCCAGGTGACCGCATGACCTTTCAGCCAGCGGCTGCGCTGGCCGGTCCAGTCCTTCAGCGTCTGCGGCGCCTCTTCATCGGTGCCCGGCTGGATCAGGCCCGCCCGCCAGCCCCGGCGCGCAAGCCGGAAGCCGAGATCGGCGTCTTCGGTGACGTTATAGGGATCCCAGGCGCCGCACTGTTCCAGCGCCGCGCGCCGGAACACATTGCTCGTCCCGCCCAGCGGCAGCGGCAGGCCGAGGCGGTGATAGGCGGGCAGCAGCGCCCGGAACTGGGCGGCGTACTCCAGCGCGAATTGTCGCGTCAGCCAGTTATGGCGCGCATTATACCACCCCAGCGGCGCCTGGACGACGCCAAGCGCGGGATCGGCCGCGAACGCCTCGGCGGCGGCTCTGAGCTGGTCGGGGTGGGGCGCGTCCTCGGCGTCATAGACCGCCACCAGCTCGCCGCGTGCGATCTGAAGCGCGTAATTGAGCGCGCGCGGCTTGGTGCGCGGCCCAAGCGGCGGCGCGGCCAGGACCCGGGCGTCGATCGGGGCGCGGCGCACCGCAGCGCGCGCCGCCGCGATGGTGGCGCGATCATCCTCCTCCAGGGCGAGGATCACCTGCAGCCGGCCGCCGGGATAGCGCAGGCGGGACAGCTGCGTCATGAGCCCGGCCACCACGGCGGCTTCCTTGTAGAGCGCCACGATCACCGTCATGGCGGGCAGCTCGCTGTCCGTCAGCCGCCGACGGACCGACCAGGCCGGCCGGGTCAGCGCGCCGAGAAGGCGCAAGCCGCTGACCGCGGCGATGAAAGCCGTCAGGACGGCCAGGGCGAAGGCGCCGGCGAGCTGCGGCGCGAACGCTGCGAGCCCGGCTGAGTAGCTCAGCGGACCGAGCCAGAGCGGAGGCGGCGGAAACAGGGCGCGCCCGGCGCTCGCCTCGGGCTGATCGATCAGCAGCGAGAACGCAGCCGTTTCCGCGTACGGCTCGCTCCGGCCGCGCTCGTCTTCGAGTGTGAAGACCGCCATATGCGCTCCCCTTTGTGGAGAAAGCTAAGCAGTTCTTCCCCAGAAAGGCGAATCATTTGTGGAAAAGTGGAGCGCGGCGCCCAGCCCCGGCTTGAATTCGGCCTTCCGGCGACTCCCGCGGCGGGAGAAATCAGGCCTTCGGATTGAACAGCATGAGCCGCCGGCTGGCCGTCACCCGCTCTCCGCTCGGCTCGATGTCGAAGGCGGCGAGCGTGCTGGTGGGCCAGCCCGGCGGCATGTCCTTGGAGGCCTGGGCCGCAGCGGCGAGCGAATGGGCGAAGCTGCCCACCCCGGGATTATGCCCGACAAGCACGATGGAGCGCGCGCCTTCGGCGAGGGCGGAGAGCACGGCGCGCTCCAGCATCTCGGTGGAGGCGTGATAGAGCGCCATCGGGTCGGCGACCGGCGGCTCGCCCACGCAGGCCTTGATCACGCCGAAGGTCTCCCGCGTGCGCCGGGCGGGGCTGACAAGGGCGTAGTCCGCGCTCAAGCCCGCCTCCCGGATCGCTTCGCCCGCGCGCGCGGCGTCGGCGCGGCCGCGCTCGGTCAGGCCGCGCTCGAAATCGTCTTCGGCTTCAAGCCGGTCGACGGCTTTGGCGTGGCGCATGACGATCAGGCTGGGCATGGCGAACCTTTCAGACAGGCGAGGGACGCCCGGTTCACACAGTGGTGACCGGAGCGGGGGCGGGGTTGCGCGGGGCGTTTGCGCGGTCCAAGTAAAGCGGCGTTCGACGCCCCCCGCAAACCCCTATCAAGGAGATTCATCATGGCGCTTCTGCTCGGCGACGTCGCCCCGGACTTCGAGGCGGAGACCACCGAAGGCAAGATCAAGTTTCACGACTGGATCGGCGACGACTGGGTGATCTTCTTCTCCCACCCGGCCGATTTCACGCCCGTGTGCACCACCGAGCTCGGCTACACCGCCAAGCTGAAGGACGAGTTCAAGAAGCGCGGCGCCAAGGCCATCGCGCTGTCGGTCGATCCGGTCGAGGACCACAAGAAGTGGATCGGCGACATCGAAGAGACCCAGAACGTGAAGATGAACTTCCCGATCATCGCCGATGAAAGCCGGGACGTCTCCGCGCTCTATTACATGATCCACCCCAACGCGGACCCGAAGGTCACCGTGCGCGCGGTCTACATCATCGACCCGAACAAGAAGATCCGCGCCACCTTCACCTATCCGCCGAGCGCGGGCCGGAACTTCAACGAAGTGCTGCGCCTGCTGGACTCCCTGCAGCTCACCGACGGCTACAAGGTGGCCACCCCGGTGAACTGGGAGGACGGCGAGGACGTCATCGTCGTGCCGAGCCTCTCGGATGACGACGCCGACAAGCTCTTCCCCAAGGGCTACAAGAAAATCAAACCCTATCTGCGGACTACTCCGCAGCCGAACAAATAGGCCATTTGATACGCAATGTGAGCGGCCGGTCCCGGAAGGGGCCGGCCGTTTTCTTTGGGGGGTTCGCCCTTGCGTCTGCGCCGGTAAACTGCCTTCCAATCAAACGATAATGCGTCCGGGAGCCGCGAACCATGACCACCATCAAGCTCGACATCTCAGACGGGATCGGTCTTCTCGCGCTGAACCGGCCTGAGGCCATGAACGCCTTCACCAAGGAGATGGGCGAGGAGATTCGCGAGGCCTTCGACAAGACGGACTCCGAGGCGGCGGTGAAGGCGGTGGTGGTCACCGGCGCGGGGCGGGCGTTTTGCGCCGGCGCCGATTTGAGCGTCGGTGCGGCGACGTTCAACGCGGTGGCGAACGCGAAGGCGGAAGGCGCGCTTAACGACACCGATCCGCAATGGCGCGATTTCGGCGGCTTGCTGAACCTTCGCATTTTCGACAGCGAGAAACCTGTCGTGGCCGCGATCAACGGTGCGGCTGTGGGCATCGGCGCCACGATGATCCTGCCCATGGACGCGCGCGTGGGCCTGAAAGGGGCGAAGTTCGCCTATCCCTTCACCAAGCGCGGCATCGCCTGGGACGGCTGCGCCAGCTGGTTCCTGCCGCGCATCGTGGGTGTGGAGACCGCGCTCGACTGGGGCCTGTCCGGCCGCACCTTCCTGGCCGAGGAGGCGCTGGCGAAGGGTCTCGTGTCCGAGCTGTGCGACACGCCGGAAGCGGTGCTGGAGCGCGCGCTGAATAGAGCGAGAGCCCTCACGGCCGGAGCCGCGCCGGTTTCGGTGGCGATGAACCGGCGGCTTCTCTGGCGCATGCTCGGCGCGGGTCATCCCATGGAGGCCCACCGACTTGAAAGCCGGGCCATCCTGCATCGCGGCATGCATGGCGACGCCATTGAAGGGGTGACGAGCTTTCTGGAGAAGCGCGCGCCCGAGTTTCCCGGCTCCGTGCCGGGCGACCATCCGCCGGGCTGGCCCTGGGACAAGGATCCCGAATACTAGGCCGGCTTATTCAGCGAGCCGCAGCCGAACCTCCAGCGCCGCGGCGATCTCCTCGCGCACGCGGTCGCGGAACACCCAGATCGCATAATATTCATAGGCGCATTCCAGCCGGCTCTTCGCCTGCTCTTCGCCAAGACCGATCATCTGGTCGGAGGCCTGGTCGCGCACCAGAGCGTCCAGCTGCCCGCGATCATTGACGAGCGCGCGCACCAGCCCGATGCGCAGCGGGTATCTCGCCGACAACAGATCGAGCGCCGGCGGCACTTGATCGGCGAACATGTCCGCGCGCGCCCGGCACGGATCGCCGTCGCCCTGATCGGCGGCGTAGAGATAGCCGCCTCCGGCGAGCACGGTGAGAAGCCCGATGAGCGCGAGCAGATTCTTCATGGTGATCCCTTTCCTTGGCGCGCCTTTGCGGTGGCTGATCAGCTGACGGGTCGACGCGCGCGTGCTTCGGGCTAAGTTGCGCCGCGATTTAATCGATTGGAGCCCGTTGTTTTGAGCCTCGCCACGCCTGACCCGAAGCGGCCGCGCCTCAGCGTGGTGGAGCTGATCGCCATGGTCGGCGCGCTCATGGGGCTTAACGCATTATCGATCGATATTTTCCTGCCCGCGCTGGGAGAAATCGGTGAAGCGCTGGGCGCGCCGGGCAATGACCGCCAGCTGGTGATCACCGCCTATGTCTTCGGTTTCGGGATCGCGCAGCTGGTGTTCGGCCCGCTCACCGACGCGCTGGGCCGGCGCAACGTGCTGCTGTTCGCGCTTGCGGCTTACCTTGTCTCCACCGTGATCTGCGTCCTGGCGCCCACCATGGGCTTGATGATCGCGGCGCGCGCCCTGCAGGGCGTGGCCGCGGCCGCCACGCGCGTCATCGCCGTGGCGCTGGTGCGCGATCTGGTGGCCGGCCGGCGCATGGCGGAGATCATGAGTTTCGCCATGACCGTGTTCATGGTCGTGCCGATTCTGGCGCCGGGGATCGGCCAGGCGATCTTGAGCTTCGGCGACTGGCGCGTCATCTTCGCGGTGCTCTTCGCACTGGCCGTCATGCTGGCCGCCTGGATGTGGCTGCGCCTGCCGGAGACCCTGCGGCCGGAAGACCGTATCGCCGTCCATCCGCGCGCGGCGGCGGAGAATTACGTGAAGGCCGCCTCGAACCGGCAGAGCTTCGGCTATATCGCCGCGGCGGCGTTCATTTTCGGCGCGCTGTTCGCCTTCATCGCCACGTCCGAGCAGATCCTCGCAGAGCTTTACGGGCTGGAGGAATGGTTCGCGCTGGCCTTCGGCCTTGTGGCGGCCGGGCTCGCCGGGGCGAACATCTTGAACGCGCGCATCGTCGGGCGGCTGGGCATGCGGCGGATCTCGCACACCGCGCTCGCCCTGTTCGTTCTGGTGAACGCGGTCCATCTCGCCGTGGCGCTCGCCGGCCAGCCGCCCTTCTGGCTCTATTTCACGCTTCTGACCGGGGCGATGATGCTGTTCGCCATGATGGGCTCGAACTTCTCCTCTCTGGTGATGGAGCCGGCTGGCAGGCGCGCAGGGACCGCCGCGGCGCTTTACGGGGCGGTGACCTCCATGTCCGGCGCGGTGCTGGGCTCGATGATCGGCCAGCTCTATGATGGGACGGTCGTGCCGCTGATCGGCGGGCTTCTGGTGATGGGCGCGGCCGCGCTCGCCGTCGTCGCCTGGACCGAGCACGGCCGTCTGTTCGGCGTCGGCGAGGCGGATGACGCGGCGCCCGAGCCGGCGGACTAGAAGTCCTCCACCCCGAGACTGTCTTCGGCGATGGCGCCGTCGAGCCGCCAGCCCGCGCCGTCGTCCTGTTTCAGAAGCGCGCACAGCCAGGGCAGGAGCCGCTTGAGATCGTCCTCCAGCGTATAGGGCGGGTTGACCACCACCACCCCGGCGCCGGCGAGCTTGCCCTCCGCCTCCAGGTCGCGGATCCATAGATCGGCGCGCAGGATCTTCTCCGGCTGGAAGCCCTGGTCATCGATCAGCCATTCGGCGAACCCGACGTCGAAGCGTTCCGCCGCCCATAAATCCTTCAGCGGGCGCCAGAAGATGAACGTCCCAAGCGGCCATTTCCCGATCGCATGAAGCGCGGCCTCGGCCATGTGCGCCATCTCGTCGCGATGTTCGAACGGCGGGTCCACCAGCACCACGGCGCGCTTCTCCCGCGGCGGCAGCAGGGCGGGAAGCGCCTTGTAGCCGTCGCGCATCTCCACTTTCACCCGGGCGTCCTTCGCATAGCGCCGGTCCAGCGTGCGCGCGTCTTCGGGATGCAGCTCGCACAGCTGCAGCCGGTCGCTGTCGCGCATCAGGCGGGCGGCGAGCTCCGGCGAGCCGGGATAGGCGTTCAGCGCGCCGTCGGCGTTCATCGCGCGCACCGTGTCCAGGAGCGGCGCCAGCACGCGGGCGATCTCGGCGTCCATGTCCGCGTCCATGACGCGCGCGATCCCGTCTTTCCATTCGGGGCTGCGCCGCGCTTCGCTGGAGGCGAGATCATAGGCTCCGATCCCGGCGTGCGTATCGATATAGCGGAAGGGCTTCGGCTTTTGCTTCATGTGCTCGACGCACAGGGCGAGGACGGCGTGCTTGAGCACGTCGGCGAAGTTTCCCGCGTGAAAGGCGTGTCGATAGTTCATGGCCGCGACATTTAACCGGGCGCGAAGGGTTCGCCTAGGCCCGCGACGGCGCCTTCAAGCCCACCGAGGCGGGGAACCATTTCATGCGTATACGCGTAATTCCCGTCCCCACCGACAGTGAAAGGACTCCCATGGCGAGCGGCCCCGTCGCACGTGCCAAGAAGGACGCCGAAAACGAGAGCACCGACCCGAAGGAAAGCAGCACCGTCGAAGGCTGGCAGGCCGAGCGTGCGGTGAGCGACCGGGTGCGCCCCAGCGCGCTGATGGTGTTCGAGACGGTGCGCCGCGAAGGCGCGGAGGAAATGACCCGGCCGTCGGCTTCGCTGTTCTGGTCGGGCATCGCCGCCGGGTTTGCGCTCGCCTTCTCGCTGGCGGTCTCCGGCATCCTCACCTCGATCCTGGACCCCGGTCCGGCGCGCGACCTGATCAAGCCGCTGGGCTATGTGACGGGCTTTCTCATCGTGGTGTTCGGCCGGCTCCAGCTGTTCACCGAGAACACCATCGCCGCGATCCTGCCCATCGTGGCCGACTTCAAGAGTTCGAACCTGTACCGCATGGGCCGGCTTTATGTGATCGTCCTGTCGGCGAATCTCATCGGCGCGGCGCTGGCCGCCTGCGTGATGACCTACGCCCCGGTCATGAAGCCCTACCACTTCGCCGGCGCGCTCGAAGTGGCGCGCAAGGCGATGGAGCCGGGCTTCTACGAGACCTTGGCGCTGGGCGTCCCGGCGGGCTTTCTGGTGGCGGCCATGGTCTGGATGCTGCCCACGGCGAAGAATGACAAATTCTTCATCGTCGTGTCGATCATCTATCTCCTGGCGCTCGGCGAATTCGCCCACGTCATCGTCGGATCGGTGGAGGTGGGCGTTCTGGTCCTCGCCGCTGAGATGAACATCATCGAGGGCGTGTTCGGCTTCATCGTGCCGGCGCTGATCGGCAACATGATCGGCGGGACCGTGCTGTTTGCCCTTCTCGCCTACGCCCAGATCCGCGACGAAACCCGTCAGGCCAAGAACCGTCAGGCTAAAAGCGACCAAATCTAGACTTGCGTCGTGCGCGTACTGGGCGATAGGCTTCCTCACGTTCGCGTGAAGGGGGAGTCATGGCGGGCTTGATGACGCGCCGCGCCGCTTGCTTCGGCGCCGCTTGGATGCTCGCCGGGTGCGCAGGCCGGACCTACGGCTCCGGGCGCCGGCCGCCTCCGGGGCGGGTGCTGATCTTTCCGCCTCATGTCACCCTCGGCGAGCGCGTGTTCGGCGGCGTGTTTCGCCTACGCCGCGACTGGAGCGAGGCCGTGCGGCCCGCGGCGCTCGACGCCGCGCGCAAGGCCGTCGCGGCGCGCAGGCGCGCCCCCGTCCTGCTCGGGTCCGGCGACGATCCGGACGCGGCCTGGGCGCTCGCCCGCCTGCACCGGCCGGTGGCGGAAAGCCTTCTGAATTTCGACGCGCCGCAAACCGGCGGACGGCCGCCGCCGACGCGGGGCCGGCCGGGTCTGGGCGAGGGCGGCCGCGCCTTCGCTGTGCGCCACGACGCCCCCACCGGGCTCTTCATCTCCGTCACCGGCGGTTACGCCGAGGGCGTCCAGCGCGTCGCCGAAGTGGTCGTGGCCGAAGCGCTGGGCCAGGAGATCGAGGGCGCGCCCCGGCGGGTGATCGTCTCCCTTGTGGAGATGGAAACCGGGGCGATCCTGTGGGCCGGCGCGCGCGCGGACCGGGCGGTGCGCAATCCGGCGCGCGCCGCCGCCCACGTGCACGCGCTGATCGGGAAGGCCGGCTTTGCGCGCGCCTGACGCCCGCTTCTCGGCGCGTCTGGGCGTTCTCGTCCTGGCGGCGTTGATGAGCGCCTGCACCGCCGCGCCGCGGACGCTGGGGCCGGGACCCACGGCCACTGCGCGCCTCACATTCGATCTGGAAAGCCGTTGGAGCCCCATCTGGCGGGGCGAAGACCCCGAAGTGGACGTCTCCCAGCTGACGGTCCACGGGCCGCTGCTGGACCGGTTCTTCATCGCCGCGATCGAGCCGGGCCACGGCCTCGTCACGCCCGGCTTTGGGGACTATCCGCGCTGGTGGGCGGGCACGCCGGCCGACGCTCTGGACGGCTTTTTCACCGAGAGCCTGACGGCGCTGGGCTATCGAAACATCGAGATCGCCGCCAAGCGGCCCCGCCCGCTGGGCGACGCCTCGGGCGTGGAATACACGCTGCGCCTGGAGCGGCCGGGCGGGCTGAAGATCAACGGCCTCGCGCTCGCCTCGGTCGAGAGTGAAACGCTCGACCTTTTCCTCTTCCTGGCCCCGCGCGAGCATTATTTCGAAGCGCGGCGGGCGGAGATCGAAGCCGTCTTCAACAGTGCGGCGCGGCGCCCTAGACGTTGAACTTGAACAGCATGACGTCGCCGTCCTGGACGACGTACTCCTTGCCTTCCTGGCGCAGCTTGCCGGCTTCGCGCGCGCCGGCCTCGCCGTTATTGGCGACGTAATCTTCGTACGCGATGGTCTCCGCGCGGATGAAGCCGCGTTCGAAATCGCCGTGGATGACCCCGGCCGCCTTCGGCGCGGTCCAGCCGCGCCGGATCGTCCAGGCGCGCGCCTCCTTGGGGCCTGCGGTGAAATAGGTCTGCAGGTCCAGCAGATCGTAACCGGCGTGGATGAGCCGGTTCAGGCCGGGCTCCTCAAGGCCCAGCTCGTCCAGGTATTCGGCGCGCTCTTCCGGCTCTAGCAGCGCCAGTTCGGCCTCGATCTTGGCGGAGATCACCACGCAGGCCGCGCCTTCCTCTTCGGCGCGCTTGACCACCTGCTCGGAGAAGGCGTTGCCGGTCGCGGCGCTGTCTTCGTCCACATTGGCCACGAACATGACCGGCTTGGCGGTCAGCAGCTGCAGCATGCGCCACTCCTTGCGCGCATCGTCCGGCACCTCGGCGCGGCGTGCGGGGCGGCCTTCCTGCAGTTCGGCCAGCGCCAGATCGACCAGGACGAGGGTGGCCTTCGCCTCCTTGTCGCCGGTCCTGGCCTTCTTCTCCAGGTTGGAGCGCCGCTTTTCCAGGCTCTCCATGTCGGCGAGCATCAGCTCGGTCTCCACGGTCTCGAAATCGGCCATGGGATCGACCTTGCCGGCCACATGAGTCACGTCGCCGTCTTCAAAACAGCGCAGCACGTAGAGCACCGCGTCGGTCTCGCGGATATTGGCCAGGAACTGATTGCCGAGCCCTTCGCCCTGGCTCGCACCCTTCACCAGGCCAGCGATGTCGACGAAATTCATGCGCGCGGGAATGACGTTCGCCGAGCCTGCGATCTCGGCGAGTTTTGCAAGGCGCGGCTCGGGCACGGCCACTTCGCCGACATTGGGCTCGATGGTGCAGAAGGGGTAGTTCGCCGCCTGCGCCGCCGCGGTCTGGGTGAGGGCGTTGAACAGGGTGGACTTGCCCACATTGGGAAGTCCCACGATGCCGCATTTGAAACCCATGTCGTCCGCCCTTGTTCGCCGCTGGCTCTGAAGCCGCGCGTATAGGCGAAGAGGGGGCGGGAAGGGAAGGGGACGGGGCGCCGCAAAAGCGACCGCCCGCCCCGCGTCAGGTGCGGGACGGGCGGTCCGGTGTGCGCCCGAACGTCCGCCCGGGCGAGATCAGGAGGGCGGGGCCCCAGGCGCACGCCGATCTGTCAGGCGTCAGCCCTGCATCGGGTCGTCGCCGTCGTCACCGTCGGGATCGTCGTTCTCCGATCCCGGATAGACGGCGAACCAGGTGTCGAACTCGGGCTCCTGCAGATAGCCGTCGCCATCGGCGTCATAGGCGTCGAATTCAGCCTCGGTGACGTCGGGGGCCACCGCGTGAATCTCTTCGATGGACAGCTTGCCGTCCTCATCGGTGTCCAGCTCGACGAAGCTGAGATCGCCTTGCTGGGCGAAGGCGGCGCCGGCGGTCATCGCGGCGGCGGCCGCGGCGGTGAACAGGGTCTTCATCGCATAATCTCCCGGTATTGAGTGAAGCGCGCGGGAGCCGGAAGCGGCGCGAAGGGGGAGCCGCTTCCGGCCGCCGGGCTTAGCGCTGGTAAGGCTCTTCGGCCGGCTCGCCGCCGTCCTCGCCTTCACCATCGTCCTCGCCTTCGGCCTCGGTGCTGGCCTCGACCCAGGCGTCGAACTCGTCTTCGTTCAGGGCTTCGTCGCCGTCTTCGTCATACTCCGCGAAGCTCTCCGCGGTGACTTCCGGCGCGGCCGTCTGAACTTCTTCAAGGCTCAGAACGCCGTTCATGTCGGTGTCGAGCGCTTCGAAAGTGATTTCAGCGTCGGCGTCCTGAGCGAACGCGGCGCCGGCGGTGAGCGCGGCTGCGGCCGCGGCGGTGAACAGGGTCTTCATGTCGTTCTCCTTTCAATCCAACCCGCTCGGCGGAAACGGCGTCCGCCCCGTCGAGCTGAACGAATAACCCGTATGACCTCGACCCGGGTCCGCTGCGGCTGGGGGCGTTTTCGGGGTTATTTCACGGCGCGATTTCGGCGGCTTGGCCCCGTTTCGGCCGTAATTTTTTCTGGTACGGCGTTCGATCGCGCAGGGCTTGGCGATCGGCCGAGACGGCCGTGCGCGCCGCCGGGCTCTCGCGCGGCGGTTCGGCTATGAAAGCGGCGCAGGCCGGGGCGGATTAGAGCCGGAACGTGCCGAGGATCGGGGTGTGGTCGCTGGCTTTTTCCTTGCCGCGCGGCTCGCGGTCGATCTCCACGCCCTCCAGCCGATCGGCGGCTTTGGGCGAGAGCAGGAGATGATCGATGCGGATGCCGTTATTCTTCGGCCAGGCGCCGGCCTGATAATCCCAGAAGGTGTATCGGTGGGCGCGCCCGTCGGCCTGTTCGAAGGCGTCGGCGTAACCGAGCCATTTGATCGCCGCGAAGGCGTCTCGGCTTTCCTCGCGGATCAGCGAGTCGCCGGCCCAGGCCGCGGCGTCGTGCACATCCTCGTCGCGCGGGATGATGTTGTAATCGCCCGCCAGGATCACCGGCTCCTCAAGCTTCAAGAGCTCCGCCGCATGGTCCTTCAGCCGCTTCATCCAGGCGAGCTTGTACTCGTATTTCGGACCCGGCGCGGGGTTGCCGTTGGGCAGATAGATCGAGGCGCAGCGCACAGGGCCGGTCTCGGCGGAAATCACCGCCTCGATATAGCGCGCCTGCGGCTCGTCTTCCTCGCCGGGCAGAACGCGGTGCGCGATCTCCTCGATGGGGCGCTTGGATAGGATGGCGACGCCGTTATAGCTCTTCTGCCCCGCCGTCTCGACATTATAGCCGAGTTCCTCGATCTCCAGGCGCGGAAAGGCTTCGTCGACCGTCTTGATCTCCTGAAGACACGCCACGTCCGGGCTCTTGTCCTTCAGCCAGTCCAGAACGTTGGACAGGCGCGCCTTGATCGAGTTGACGTTCCACGAGGCGAGGGTGAGAGTCATGGTTAAGGTCCTGTCGTCAGGCGAAGGGGAGAGCCATGGCTGAAATCGATGCGGGCGCCGGCGCGCCGGAGCCGAAGCGATACACATTCCTCGCCGTGATGGCCATGCTGGGGGCGAGCCTTGTCGCCATCGCCCTGGGGCTTGGCGGGGCGGGACTGTGGATCCCCTCCATGATGACGCTGGGCGGCCATGACGCCATGGGCCATGAAGCGACCCCCATGTTCTACGTGGTCATGGTGCTGATGATGGGCGGGCCGGGCTTCGCCGCCCTGGGATTCATCGCCGGTTGGGTGGCGTTCACCGTGTTCAAGGCGCCGTGGACGGGGGTCCGCCTCGCCTTCTTCATCCCGGTGATCTGGATCGTGGCGCTGCTGGCCTGGATGGCCTTCGCCATCGCCATGCCGTTCTGCGAGGGCACGCTGACCTGCGGGTGGTGAGGGGGCGGTGCGGTATCCCGCTCTGACCGGTCTGACGGTGCTCGCGTTCGTCGTGGCTGCCGGTTGTGTGATGCTTTTCCGGCTGGGCGAATACGTTTGCGCCATAGGAGCCGCCTACATGCCGGGTGATCAGAGCTTGATCGAGGGATGCAATCCGTTTGGCGCGGCTTTGCTGATTGGCGGTGGAGTTGCGCCGATTGTCGCTATAATCGGCGTGTTCGTGGGATGGCTGATGGCGTTTTTTCGGCGGGGCTGGGGATTCATGGTTTTCGCAGCCGCGCCGGGTTACGCTCTCGGTATAGCGGTGCTGGTGCTCGTAATTTCAGTCCCGTTCCAAGTGTATCACGACGCGAACGAACTCATTCCCTGAGGCGCCCTAAAACCCCTCAAACCGAGCGAACTCGTCCACTTCGGCGCGCTTTGAGCGCAGCTGGTTCACTTTCGCGTCCGGGTCCGCGTGGCCCAGCGCCATGCCGCAATAGACCGTGTAGGGTTTCTCCACCCCGATCGCCTTGGCCACGGTCTGACAATGGGGCGTCCAGGCCTCTTGCATGCAGGTGGAAAGGCCGCGGGCTTCGGCGGCCAGCGCCAGGCTCATCATGAACATGCCCAGATGGGCCCACTGGTTCACGTTCATGCGCGCGTCGATGGCGAAGAACAGGCCCACGGGCGCGCCGAAGAACTCATAGTTCTGCATCAGCCAGGCAAGGCGCGCGCCCTTGGCCTCGCGCGGCACGCCTAGAAGCGCGTACATGTCCTCGCCCAGCTCGTAGCGGCGGGTGCGGTAGGGCTCCCACAGCTTTTCGGGATAGACCGGAAACGACGCCTCGTTGGTGAAGGGGTCGGTCTCCAGCTTTTTCTTCACTGCGTCGATGACGCGCTGGCGCGCCTCGCCAGCCACGACGACCATTTTCCAGGGCTGGACGTTTCCGCCCGACGCGGCCCAGCGCGCTTCTTCCAGGAGCTGCTCGACCTCGTCCTTCGAAACCGGCGTATCGAGAAAGGCGCGCGTGGAGATGCGCTGCTTCAGCGCCTGGGAAACCGTCAGGCTCATAATCCCCCCGGAGGATGGAAAGGTGTTAGATGGAGAAGCTCGTCCCGCAGCCGCAGGCGGCCGTGGCGTTTGGGTTCTTGATCTGGAAGCTCGCCCCGATGAGCTCGTCCACATAATCGATCACCGAATCGGTGAGGAATTCCGCGCTCATGGGATCGACCAGCACCGTCGCGCCGTCCTTTTCGATGCGCAGATCGTCGGATTCGGCGTCATTGACGAGATCGTACTGATAGGAAAAGCCCGAGCACCCGCCGCCGACCACGGAAACGCGAAGATATTCAGCGCCTTGCGCTTTCATGATCTGCTTGATCTGGGCTGCGGCGCTGGCCGACAGCGAGATGTTCGTGCTTTCAAGCGTGGCGGTCATGGACGCCTCCGGTCGGGCGGGTTCGCGTTTGATCTCGCCTTGATATATGGAGGCTAAGGCCCGGTCTTGCAAAGGCCTCGCATTCGTTTGGAGACAGATCATGGCGCGCGCCCCTTACGCCTGCGACCCCGCCAAAAGCCGCGGGCGCCATTTTCCGCAGGCCGAGAGCGCCATGCGCACCGCGTTTCAGCGCGATCGCGACCGGATCATCCATTCCAGCGCCTTCCGTCGGCTGAAGGAGAAGACCCAGGTCTTCGTCGCCCATGAAGGCGACGCCTACCGCACCCGCCTTACCCACTCTCTGGAGGTCTCCCAGATCGCCCGCACCTTGGCGCGCGCGCTCGAGGTGGACGAGGACCTCGCCGAAGCCGCAGCCCTCGCCCACGATCTCGGTCATCCCCCGTTCGGGCATTCGGGCGAGGACGCGCTCCGGGACGCCATGGCGCAGTATGGCGGCTTCGATCACAACGCCCAGACCCTGCGCGTCGTCACCAAGATCGAGACCCGCTACCCCGAGTTCGAAGGCCTCAACCTCGCCTGGGAGACGCTGGAGGGCGTGGTCAAGCATAACGGCCCGCTCATGGGCGCCGGCGACGACCCGTCCACGCTGCCTTGGGGCTTCACGGCGTACGCGGGCTGGGAGGAGCTGGAGCTGCACACCCATGCCGGCGTGGAGGCTCAGATCGCCGCGCTGTCCGACGACATCGCCTACAATAATCACGACATCGACGATGGCCTGCGGTCAGGGATTCTGGAGCTCGACCAGCTCATGGGCCTGCCGCTGGTGGGCGACGTCTTCAAGCGCGCGCGCGAGCGCTATCCCGACATCAGCGAGAACATCCTGATCCACGAGGCGGTGCGCGAAATGATCGGCGTGATGGTCGCCGACGTGCTCGCCGAAACCCGGCGCCGGCTGAAGGGCAGCGGGGCGGACAGCGCCGAGGCGGTGCGGGCGCTGCCCCACCCCGTGGTGAGCTTTTCCGACGAAATGACCGAAGAGCTCGCCGCGGTTCGCCGCTTCCTCTACGCGAACATGTACCTGCATTGGAAGGTCAAGCGCATGAAGGAGAAGGGCAAGCGCGTGGTGCGCGACCTGTTCGCCGCTTTCCTCGCCGACCCCATGCTGCTGCCGACATCGATTCAGCGCAGCGCCGACGGCCCGAACGGCGAGGCCACGGCGCGCGCCGTGTGCGACTATATCGCCGGCATGACCGACCGCTTCGCCGTGGAGGAGCACCGAAAGCTCTTCCATGTGGAGGGCTGGCGGTAAGCGAGCGGTGCGAACCTGCCGGTAAGCCCTAGCCCACCGGCTTCGGCTTCGGCCGCTCGCCGCGCACGGTGACGGTCTCCACCTCGCCGAACTCGGCCGGGGAGACGAAGTCGCGGCGGAACCAGGCATAGTCGGCGCTGTCGAAAATGTCGCGCAGCCAGTCGAGCACCTTGCGCACCCGCGTCACGCGGCGCTGGTCGGGGTGGTAGACGATCCACAAGGTGATCGGCACCACCAGACCGATATCGACGTGCACGAAGCCGGGTTTGATATTGGTGAGATAGGTCGGCAGCATGGCGATCGCCGCGCCGGCGTGCACCGCCTCGATCAGCGTCAGCGAGCTGTCGGTGGTCAGCGCCGGGTTCATCATCTGCTTGATGGCGCTGGCCTCCTTGGGCCAGTGCGCCTGTTGCTGGCGATAGCTCACTAGATCGCCGATGCGGTGATTGAGCACGTCGGCGAGCCCGCTCGGCGGGCCGTAGGTGTCGAGATAATAGCGCGAGGCCAGCGGCACGAAGTGCAAGGTGGCCAGCTCGTTGGCCACATAGGCCATGCGCTTGGATTCCACCATCTGGAGCGAGATGTCCGCGCCCTCATTGGCCGCTTCGCCGTCGACCCGGGTCAGGATCTCCAGATTGATCAGCGGATTGGCTTCCACGAAGCTGGGCAGGTGCTGCGCGATCCAGAACCCCGCCACGCCCTCGGGCGCGGCCAGGCGCACCGTTCCCGCATCGGCGCGGTCGGCCTGGTGGGCGATGCGTTCGATGTCCACCGCCGTGGACTGCATGATCTGGACCTGGGTCCAGATGCGCTCGCCCACGTCTGTGAGCTCCACCCCGTCGGCGCCGCGCGTGACCAGGCGCGCGCCGATGCGGCCTTCCAGCTGCTCAAGGCGCCGGCTCACAGTGGGCTGGCCGATGCCGAGCTTGCGCGCGGCCGCGCTCATGGACCCGGCCGAGACCAGGGCGTGAAAGATCCGCAGGTCGTCCCAGTCGAACAATTGGGGGCGCGGGGGCGAGGTCATCGGCGATGCGGCTCCGTTTTGCGCATGGGGGGCATTCCACTTTCGCAGCGGCGGCGCGCGCAAGCAAAACGTAAACATTTGCTTAACGTTACGTGGGGCTGCGATGTACGACTACAACTTAACCACCGTCGGCGCCAGCGAAGAGGCTGCGCGCACAGACACCTTGCGCCGGGTTTTCGCACGCCGGGGCTTCCGGCCGACCGATGATCTCGCCGAGATCGCGTCGGCGTTCGCGCTGGGCGAAAGCGCGCTCGGCGGGCGCCTGGCTTCGGCGGAGACCGCGCTCGCCTGCGAGCAGAAGACACGCCGCTGCTTCTTTGTGCGCTCAGGCGAAGACGGTGAGATCGACGGCTTCATCGCGCTGCTCTACCTCAACGCCGAAGGCTTCACTGCGCTGATGTACGGCCGATTTACGCCGGCTGATCCCGACCTTGCGCATCTGACCGGACCCGACGATCCGGCGGCGGCGATTTACGTCTGGTGCCTAGCCGGCTCATCCGCGCCGGCGCAGCGCGCGGTCGTGCGCGCGGTCACCGAGGCGCGCCGCAAGGCCTTCCCTCATCTCGCTCTGTTCGCCCGCCCGGTGAGCCGGGAAGGGCGCATGATGACCGCCGCCCTCGACGCGCCGGGCGCGGGGCAGGCCTTCCTGGGCTGGGTGCCGGCGCCCACGGGCTAGCCGGGCGATTTTTCTTGTGAACATACGGGGCTGACATGGACGGGACTTCCGCCGAAGACTTCAAACCGCGCCTGAAGGTGCGGGTCGCGCGCAGCCTCGAGGACCTGCAGAAGGTCATGGTGGTGCGCTCCCTAGTCTACATGCAGGAGCAGGACTGCCCCTATGAGGAGGAGTATGACGGCAACGACTTCGCCGGCGCCACCCACCTCATCGCGGAGATGGCCGGCGAGCCCGTGGGCACGATCCGGCTGCGCTGGTTCGCCGATTTCGCCAAGATCGAGCGCGTCGCCCTGCGTCCGCAGGCGCGCAAGGGCAACGCCGGCAAGCTGATGGTGGCGTTCGCTCTGAAGATGATCCGGCGCAAGGGCTATCGCCGCGCCATGGCCCAGGCTCAGTACGGCCTTCTGGACTATTGGCGCACCCGCCACGGCGCGACGCACCGCACCGAGCGAGGCGTCTTCGTATTTTCGGATAGGGCCTATGCCGAAGTCGAATGGCGCTTTGATCCTCTTCCTGGTGCAATCACCATGGACAGTGATCCGCTTGTGATCGACCGACCCGAAGGCGAGTGGGACCGGCCCGGGCCGCTCGACCGCTCCGCTGCGCGCGGCGTGTCCCCCGCTCAGGCGGGATGGAGCGCGGCGCTCGCCGAACCTGCTGAACCGGCCATGGAGACTGAATGATGCTGCTGGGTGTTCCCGTCCTTGTTTGCCTCGACCTGCAGATGGAGTTCATCGCGCCCGGCCGGCCCTTCGCCGATCCGGACGGTGAGGCCGTGGGCGCGCTGTGCGCCGACGTTATCGCCCGTGCGCGCCAGGCCGGCTGGAGCGTCGTGCATGTCCAGCTGCATCAGGGCGGGCCGTTGATGGCGGGCATGGGCATGACCCAGCCGATTCCCGGCTGCGAACCGCGTCCGGGCGAGGTGCTGCTGCGCCGGGCCGGGGTCTCCGCCTACGCTCATCCCGACCTTGACGGCATTCTGGAAGGCGCGCTCGGCGCGAAGGCCTATCTGATGGGCTTCTCCGCGGGCACCTCGCTGAACGCCACCTTGTTCGACGCGCAGGATCGCGGCCATGACCTTCTGCTCATTGAAGACGCTGTGGGCGCGGCCGATGTGGATGACTGGGCCTCGGAGGAGAACCGGGCGCTGTGCATCGAGACGGCGCGCTCCATGCGGCGGCTTGTTTCGCTGGCGGGCCTGCCCGATTTCGCCGACGCCCGGCGCGAGGCGGCGGCGCGCGCCTGACCTCTTGTCGCTTTGGGCCGGCGATGCTCTTATCCGGTGCAAGCTGCATCGGGATAACGCGTCATGATCCGTAGTCTTTTCGCCGCCGCGCTCGCCGCCGGTCTCGCCGTTCCGGCCCTGGCCGCCGACGACGCGCCCTCCTGGTCCATCGTCGTGCATGGCGGCGCCGGGGTCATCGAACGCGGCGACATGGATGCAGCCACCGAGGCCGCCTATCGCGCGGCCATGAACGACGCGGTGGAAGCTGGCGGCCAGATCCTCGCCGGCGGCGGATCGGCGATGGACGCGGTGGAGACGGTGATCCGCGCGCTGGAGGACGACGAAAAATTCAACGCCGGGCGCGGGGCCGTCTTCACCTCCGCCGGGCGCATCGAACACGACGCCTCGATCATGCGCGGCTCGGACTATCAGGCCGGCGCGGTGGCCGGCGTCACCGGCGTGCGCCATCCGATCTCGCTCGCCCGCGCTGTGATGGAGAAGAGCCCCCACGTCATGCTGCAAAGCGCGGGCGCGGAAAGCTTCGCCGACGAGCAGGGCCTCGAGCGGGTTCCGGAGACCTATTTCTTCACCGAGCGCCGCTGGGCGTCCATGGAGCGCGCCAATATGCGCATGGGCCTGGACGTGCCGCCGCGGCCCGAGGGCGCGCCCGAGCCCGAACCGGTGAACGAAGGCGCGCTCGACCTCATGGAGCGCGAGCACGCCTTCGGCACGGTGGGCGTGGTGGCCATGGATCAGACGGGAGAGATCGTCGCGGGCACCTCCACCGGCGGCACCACGTCAAAACGCTGGGGCCGGGTGGGCGATTCCCCGATCATCGGCGCGGGCACCTACGCCACGCCCGATTGCGGCGTCTCCGCCACGGGAACCGGCGAGTATTTCATCCGCCTGAACGTGGCGGCGCGCATCTGCACCTATCTTGACGGCGGCATGGAAGCCGGCGAAGCGCTGGACGCCGTGATCATGGCCGAACTCACCGCGCTGGGCGGCGACGGCGGGGTGGTGATGCTCGCCCATGGAGAGCCCGCCTGGGCGTTCAATACGCCTGGCATGTATCGCGCCAGCCTCGTCGAGGGCGGCCAGCCGGTGGTGTCGATCTACGGGGATGAGGAGTAAGTCGGCGGCCCTCACGCGCGCTTCGATCGCGGGTGGGATTTATTTCGCGGCCGTGTTCGCGGCGGGGTTCGTGCTTGGGACGGTGCGGATTCTGATCCTTGAGCCGGCGGTCGGCGCGTTCGCCGCGGTGCTGATCGAGGCGCCGGTGATCCTGATGTGGTCGTGGCTGGTGTGCCGCGTGCTGGTCGCGCGCATGACGCCGGCGCCTAGGTTCGGCGAGCGCGCGCTCATGGGCGCGGCCGCCTTCACCTGCCTCATCGCCGCTGAGATTTTGCTCACCGTCTCCGCGTTCGGCGGCGCCGCCATGGACGTGGTCGAGGGATGGGTCACGCCCGCCGGCGCGGTCGGCCTCGCCGGCCAGATCGCGTTCGGTCTGTTCCCGCTCCTCATGCCGCGCGGCGACAGCGCGGCGCCCTAGGACTTCAGACGCGCTGCGCCTGCCCCGGCCGCGCCTGCGGCAAGGGCGAACAGAAAGGCGAGGGCGAAATTGTCGAAGACCACCCAGGTGAACAGGAACACGATCACCGCCGCGCCCGCACTGAACCCGGCGGTCCAGCCTGCGGGGTCCTTTTTCGAAGCCGGGTCGTTCTCGTCGCTCATGTCCGCCTCGGATTGATCGTTAGGGTGAACCGGCTTTCAGCCCCCCGCGGCGGAACCGTCGCCGCGCGGCTGGCCCACCGTTAGGAACGCCCCGGCGCCGAAGAAGACGGCGGCTACGCCGGTGGTGATGGGGTCGCCTATGAGGATGTGCGCGGCGCCGCCTGCGATGATGGCTGCAACGGCGACGAGCCGCAAGGTCAGGCTGGGGCCTTTCCGCTCTTCCCGATCGGGGGCTGCCGTCATGGGGTTCACCTTCAAGCGTGTGTGAGGGGTCGCTGTCTGCAAGCCGGGCGGTCTATTCGCCGCCGCCGTCTCCACCCATGCCGGCCGGTCCGTCGCCGCCGAGCTGAAACGCGAAGCCGAGGCCGAGCACGAGCGCCCCGCCGGCCATTCCCAAAGGATCCGCGTCGGACATGAAATAACCGCCGACGGCGCCGATGGCCGCGCCCAGAACGCCAAGGCCGGCGCGCCTGGCGAGAGATATCTTCTTTCGTTCGCTCATCGCCCCCTCCGTGAATACGGGGACAACCATGCAGCGCCACAAGGCGCGGTCAACCCTCCGCGACCCCCTTTCATTTAGTTTCAAATGTAACTAAATTCCGCCTCAGCAGCCGCATCGCACCGGAGAGCGCCCATGGCCCGCAAATGGATCTACGCCAGCCGCACCGAGGGGACCGCCTCGCGCCAGGCCCACGCCGATTTTCCCAAAGAGGCGCCCTATGAGCGCGAGATGAGCAAGGAGGGGTTTTTCGGCCCGGCCGCCTTCCTGCACCATAAGCGCCCGCCCACCGGCTGGACCGATTTCGACGGCCCGCTGAAACCGCGCGCCTTCAATCTGACGAAGCTCAATGTCGCTGAAGCCTCCCCCTGGGGCGCGGCGAGCGTACTCCATAACAACGCGACCGACGTGCGCTTCTGGAAGCTGGACCGGCCCATGGAGACGCTGGCGAGGAACGGCGACGGCGACCAGCTTCTGTTCATCCACACCGGGACGGGATCGCTGTTCTGCGATTTCGGCCATCTTAAGTACGCGCCCGGCGATTACATCGTCCTGCCGCGCGGGACCATGTGGCGCTTAAGCCCGGCCGAGCCGACCGCCGTCTTGATGGTGGAGGCCACCAACACCCATTACACGCTGCCCGACCGCGGGCTCGCCGGTCCGCACGCCGTGTTCGATCCCGCGATCCTGGACGTGCCCGCCATGGACGACGCCTTCAAGGCCCAGCAATCCGACGAGGACCATGAATGGGTCGTGCAGGTGAAGAAGCGCGGCCAGGTCTCCACCATCACCTATCCGTTCAATCCGTTGGACGCGATCGGCTGGCATGGCGAGCTGCACCCGGTGCGCCTGAACGTGAAGGACATCCGGCCGCTGATGAGCCATCGCTATCACCTGCCGCCGAGCGCGCACACCACCTTCCTGTCGGACCGTTTCGTGGTCTGCACCTTCGCCCCGCGCCCGTTCGAAACCGATCCGGGTGCGCTTAAGGTGCCGTTTTTCCACAATAATGACGATTACGACGAGGTGCTGTTCTATCACGCCGGCGATTTCTTCAGCCGCGACAATATCGATGCGGGCATGATGACGTTCCACCCGTCCGGCTTCACCCACGGCCCGCACCCCAAGGCCCTGAACAACATGATGGAGCAGAAAAAGCCCGCCACCGACGAATACGCCGTCATGATCGACACCCGCGACCCGCTCGAAGTGGGCGAGGGCGCCGCGAGCGTCGAAAACCCCGACTACGTCAACAGCTGGAAGCCGAAGGCGGCGGCGGAGTAGCGTCGCCGCACCTATACGCGTCATTCCCGCGAAAGCGGGAACCCAGATGGGCTAGCGCCGACGCCGGCCGTTCGCTGGGCCCCCGCTTTCGCGGGGGTGACGGAATTTGGATCGAACGATTTAAGAAAGGACCCTCCCCATGAAACTCGCCACCCTCAAATCGAATTCCCGCGACGGCCGCCTGGTGGTGGTCTCCAGGGACCTCGCCTGGTGTGCGGACGCGACGCGCATCGCGCCGACGCTTCAGGCCGCGCTGGACGACTGGTCGCGCTGCGAGCCGGAGCTGCGCACGCTGTCGCAGGAGCTGGAGCGCGAGACCATCCCGCGCGAGCGCTTCCACGAGCACGACGCCATGAGCCCGCTGCCGCGCGCCTTCCAGTGGGCGGACGGCTCGGCCTACGTCAATCACGTGGAGCTGGTGAGGAAGGCCCGCGGCGCGGAGATGCCGTCGAGCTTCTGGGAAGACCCGCTCATGTATCAGGGCGGTTCCGACAAGTTCCTCAGCCCCCGCGATCCCATCCCGCTCGGCGACGACAAATGGGGCTGCGACTTTGAAGGCGAGGTGGCTGTGATCACCGGCGACGGGCCTCAAGGCTTGTCGGTGGACCAGGCCGAGAAGGAAATCCGCCTGCTCATGCTGGTGAACGACGTCTCGCTTCGCGGGCTGATCCCCGGCGAGCTCGCCAAGGGGTTCGGCTTCTTTCAGTCCAAGCCCCCGAGCGCGTTCTCGCCGGTGGCCGTGACGCCGGACGAGCTCGGCGACAAATGGGACGGGCGCAAGGTGCACCTGCCGCTCACCAGCTGGCTCAACGGCGAGAAGTTCGGCGAGCCGGACTGCCATGTGGACATGACCTTCGACTTCGCCCAGCTGGTCGCCCACGCCGCGAAGACGCGCCCGCTCACCGCCGGTTCGATCATCGGCTCGGGCACCATCTCCAACAAGATGGACGGCGGGCCGGGCAAGCCGGTCGCCCAAGGCGGGAAGGGCTATTCCTGCATCGCCGAGATCCGCATGATCGAGACGATCTATGACGGTGAGCCGAAGACCAAGTTCATGACGCCGGGCGATACGATCCGCATCGAAATGCTGGACGCGAACGGCAAGTCCATCTTCGGTGCGATCGAGCAGGAAGTGGTGCGTTACGAAGGGTAGGGCGCGGCAGTTTGCAATTGAATTCCCGGCCAAGGCTCGAAGAGCCGCAGAGCCGGGACCTTTTTCGGGCTTGAGCGCCAACCTTGCCCGAGGTCCCGACTCTGCGCCCGGATCAGTCCGGGCTTGGCCGGGAATTCATTGATTTCGAACTACAGGACCACCGGAGCCAGTGCAAAGGGCAGCAGGACCAGCCCCGCGGCGAGCCAGCGCGCCCGGCCCATGCCGCGCCAGGTGCGCACGAGGCCTTTGCGCCAGCGCGGCGTTTCCTTCTCCTGCTTGGCGATCCTGAGGGCGTAGATCACCACGCCGGTGACGGCGAGCCCGCTCAGGATCACGCCGAACACAAACCAGAGCGTCTTCGTCCAATAGCCGCCGAACGTGCCGAAATGCAGCGGGTCGGCGGCTTCAGCGATGCGGGTGTGAAGGCTTAAGGCGGACGGGTCCACATCGCCCAGGATCGCGCCGGTGGCGGGGTCGGCGTAGACCGTGTTGGCGCGCGGGCGCACCAGAATCGCCCTGTCGGAATAGCCCTGGATCTGGATCAGCGCGCCTTCGCCGCGCGGCCAGTAGACCTGCTCCAAGCGATAGTCGGGCCGCTCGGCGAGAAGCTGCGCCACCGCCCGGTCCACCGCCGCGCCGGGCGAGGCTGCGGGTGTGAGCGTGTCGGCCGAGATCGCCGGTTCAGCAGGGCGGGCGGGGTTCGCCGCCGGGGCCGCGCCGCCCCATTGCTCGATGAAATACCAGAAGCTCGTCAGCACGATCAGCACGACGAACCAGATCGACCAGAGCCCGGCAAGGCGATGCAGATCGCCGATATAGGCGCGCGCCGTGCGGCCCTTGGGCAGGCGGAAGAAGCCGCGCCACCATTTCTTGTAGACCCAGAACGAGGTCACCAGACTCACCGCCAGAAACACCGCCGCGAGCGTGACCAGCGAGACGCCCCATTGCACCGGGATCATCAGATGGCGGTGGGCGTTGCGCAGAAAGCGCTGAAAGCCGGGCCAGGGTCCGGTTCCGGTGACCTCGCCGGTGCGCGGATGGACATAGACGTGGAAGGGGCCGTCCTCTCCGCCCATGACCACGTCGAAGGTCGAAGCCGGATGGATCGGCCCGTAGACGTTCAAAAGCTCGGCGTCCGGCGCGTAGGCGGACGCCGCTTCGCCCACCGCGCCCCAGCTCACACGGTCCTCGGCGGACGTTGGCGCGGCCCACATGGCGGGCCGCGCCATCCAGTCCATCTCGTAGGAGAGCACCGCCAGCGTGCCGGTGATGAAGACGAAGGCTAGAAACAGCGACATCTGAAGGCCCGCCCATTGGTGCAGGCGCCACCAGATGGAGCGCTTCTTGGCCGGCTTCGCCGCAGCGGCCGGACGTGCGGACGCCGCCCCGGGAGATCCCGGAGCGGCGCCGGCGCGGTGTGTGGTCCCCTCTACCAACGCCGCGTCACTTCAAGAAAGACCGAGCGTGGCGCGCCGGGGAAGTGCCCGGTCCGGTCGATGAAGCCGGAGGCGGCATAGGTCTCGTCGAACAGATTGTCGGCCCGCAGCACGGCGCGCCAGGCGTCGGTCTCGTAGATCAGCGAAGCGTCGAAGATGATGTAGGGGCGCACTTTCTGGCCGGAGATCGACCGGCGCACATCCACATAATCCCCGCCGAACGCGATGGCGGTGTTCACTTGCGGGAACTGATATCGCGTCCAGAATCCGAGCGTGTGCTCCGGCGCGTTGGCGAACTTGTCGCCCACTGCGTTGGAGAAGCCGCCCGAGCCGTTATCGGCGGTGATGCGGGTGTCGTTCCAGGCGTAGGACGCGGTGCCCACCCAGTTCGGCGTGATGTCGGCGGTGACGTCGAATTCGAAACCTTCGCTGGTCACTTCGCCAAAGGCGATGAAGTCGTCCACTCCGTCGCCGGCCACGTCGCCCCGCGGATCGGCCTGCAGCACGTTGGTGCGGGTGATCTCATAGACCGAGGCGGAAGACTGGATGCGTCCGCCCATCAGCTCTGTGCGCACACCCGCTTCGTAAATCTCGCCCTCCTCGGGGTCGAAGGGACCGCCGGCGAGCGGGCTCTGGGCGCCGATGCTTTGCGGCTCGAAGCTTTCCGCCCACTGGGCGAACAGGGAGATGTCCTCCTGGACCCGGTAGATCAGGCCCGCGCGCAGCGTCGTCGCCTCGTCCTCGAAGCTGTCGCCGCTGACGAGGTCGGTGTCTTCAAACCGGTCGCGGCGCACTCCGAAGACGCCGATGAAATCGCCCAGCGTCGCCTCGTTCAGCAGATAGACGCCGGCCCGGTTCTGCTCGGTCGAGCTGAAGCGGTACTGGTCGCGCGGCGGCAGGGCGTAATTTTCGACGTCGGTCACGCCGTATTGCGGATTGAAAAGCGAAAGCGGCGTGGGCAGTCCGGCGGTCGGCGTAGTGCGGCCGCGCAGAGAGAAGCCGGTGAAGTCGCTTTCCATGGTGAACCAGTCCACCCCGGCCAGCAGGCGGTTGTCGACCGGACCGAGGGTATTCGACCAGATGGCGTTGGCGCCGAAGGACAGGCTTTCGCCGGTGCGGATTTGGTCGCGGAACTCGCGGACCGAGGCGTCCACCGCGCCGTCGCCGTCGAAATCAAACAGGCCGCGCGGCTCGTGATATTGCTGGACCTCCTCGCCTTCGTTCCAGCGCAGGCCCGCATCGATCACCAGATCGTCGGTGAGCGCGTAGTCGACGGTCGCCTGGAGCACGTCGGACTCAAGACGCAGGAAGTCGCTCGCCTCGTTGTGGTTCCAGCGCCGGTCGGTGAGGAAATTTCCCAGATCGTCGGTCGGCACGCCGCGCAGGCGGTTGCCTCCCAGATCCTGATCATAGCGCGTGGCCTGCAGCACCAGCTCGCCGCGCCCCAGATCGAAGCCGAGCCCGGCGTCGAAAATCAGCGTCTCGCTGTCGGCGTTGCGGCGCGGCAGGTTCATCTCCTCGTAGAACACGCCGCCGCGTGCGGAGACCCGGTCCGACAGCTCGCGTTCGATCTCGGCCGAGGCGCCGTAGCGGCCCTCGGTCCCGATCACGGCGCTGGTCTCGAGAAGTTCGCCGTCGCCGGGCTTCTTGGTGACATAGTTGAAAAGACCGCCCGGCGCGCCGGGGCCGTAGAGCATGCCGGAGGGCCCCTTCAGGTATTCCACGCGCGCCACGTTGAACAGCTGAGGCACCGAGAAGCCGGCGTACGGATCGCCGCGAAGCCCGTCGAAATAGATCTCTTCTTGGCGGAAACCGCGCGCCGTCACGCCGGCGTAGCTGAAAACGCTGACGCCGGAGAGATTGCGGTAGAGGTCCGAGGCGTCGCGCGCGCCCTGGTCTTCGATCAGCTGCTCGGAAATGACCTGGATGGTCTGGGTGGAGAGGAGCGGCTCCACCGGCAGCTTGCCGCCTTCGATCTCGCCGACCCGGTAAAGCGCCTGGGCGCGCCCGGTGACGAGGATGACGTCTTCGGACTGCGGCGCCGCAGTGCTTTCAGCCTGATCTTCAGCTTGCTGGGCGTGCGCCGCCGGCGCGCCGAGCGTGGCGAGGAGCGCGGCGGAGGAGACGCCGGCCAGAAGTATGCGCATGAATTAATCCCTTCCCGAGGAGATGCAGATGAGAACGAGGCGCAATTCGCATTCTTGAGAATGATTGTCAAATGCGACATGCCGTCCCATTGCAGCGCCCTCGGAACGGCGTCGGGGGGTTAGGGACTGTCTAGGGGAAGGGAAAGCTTCAGGCAGCAACACGGAGGTTTCTCCATGTCCCGCATTCTTCGCACCGCCATGAAATTCCTGCCGCAAATCCTGCGCAAGGTCAGAGGCGGCGGCGGCCGGCGCGGATCCGGACGCCCTGCGCCGCGGCGCTACTAGGACAAGCCGCGCGGATTGAGCGCAGTCTCAAGCCAACGCGCCCGCCGCCCCGGTGTTCATTGACGCCGGGGCGGTTCTGAGTCCGGCCGAAGCGGCGAAGGGCGTCGTTGAAGCGCCGCGGCGCCGGTGTCAGTTCACGCCTGAGGCGGAGCGCTTGAGCACGTATCGTTCGCCGTTGAACCCTTCGAACAACTCCGCGCATTTGGGATGGCCCACCGCGCCGTTTTCGGCGTCAGGCAGGAGGTTCTGCTCCGACACATAAGCGGGATAGGAGCTCTGCTCGTTCTCGGCCAGCAGATGATAGAAGGGCTGATCCTTGCGCGGACGAATGTTTTCCGGGATCGCCAGCCACCATTCCTCGGTGTTGGCGAATTCGGGATCCACGTCATAGACCACGCCCCGGAACGGGAAGAGGCGGTGACGAACGACGTCTCCGATCGCAAATCTGGCCTGGCGCATACCGTCCATCGTGCTGTTAAACCTGTTGCCGCGCCATTTAACATAAGGCGCGCAGGGCCTCTTGGGAGAGGGGCGTATGCGCCGGCGCGCTCACGCATCGCTTTCTTCGCGCGCGCGCCGTGTTATCCTGTTCGCCAAATGACAGGAAACCGGTCCGGATCGTCGCGGACCCTGGCTTGCGCCGTGAGGGCGCGCCGGGCGTGCGGCGCCGGATGGAAAGGACGACACCATGGCGAAGGACGCCGCCGGAACTCCGCCGGCGCGGCCGCGGCCGAATCGGGGCCGGCGCAACGGCGCGCCGGACCCGATCTACGGAGCGATCGATCTCGGCACGAATAATTGCCGCATGCTGCTGGCCCGCCGCACCGGCAAGGGCTTTCGCGTGGTCGACGCGTATTCGCGCATTGTCCGGCTTGGCGAAGGCCTGACCGCTTCGGGCAGATTGTCAGACGCGGCCATGGACCGCGCGGTGGAGGCGCTGAAGGTCTGCGCCGACCGGATGAAAAAGCGCGAGGTGGTGAAGATGCGCTGCATCGCCACCGAGGCCTGTCGCGCCGCCTCCAACGGCCAGGACTTCATCAACCGCGCCGTGGAGACGACCGGCCTTCCCCTGGAGATCATCACCGCGGAGGAGGAGGCGCGCCTCGCGGTCCAGGGCAGTCTCGACCTCATGGATGAAACCATGGATGCGGCGCTGGTGCTCGATATCGGGGGCGGCTCCACGGAGCTTTGCTGGGTCGATCTCGCCGAGTGGCGCAGTCGCGGCGGCTATGAGAGCGGCGGCAAGCCGCCCCTGCGCGGCTGGTCCACCATGCCGCTGGGCGTGGTGACCCTGTCGGAACGCTTCCCCGAACCCGAAGGCGACGAGGCGCGCGCGGCCTGGTATGCGGAGATGAAGGCGTATGCGGCCAAGCATTTGAAGCCGCCCAAGGGCGCCAAGCGCCTGCGCCCGGTGTTCGAGGCCGGCAAGGCCCATCTGGTGGGCACGTCGGGCACTGTCACGTCAGTCGCCGGCGTGCACCTCAATCTCGAGCGCTATATGCGCGACAAGGTGGACGGTCTGTGGATGAGCGCGGAGCAGGCGCGCGCGGCCTGCAAACGTCTGGCGAGCCGCGATCGCGCCGGGCGGGCGCGCGAGGGCTGCATCGGCGATGAGCGCGCCGATCTGGTGCTGGCCGGGTGTGCGATCTATGAGGCGGTGCTCGACGCCTGGAGCGTCGATCGGGTGCGCATCGGCGACCGGGGTCTGCGCGAGGGCATGCTGCACAATCTGATGCGGCCGCGCCGCCGGCGCGGCAAGCGCGGCGGGTCCAGCGGCCGGCACAAGCGCGGAAAGGGCGGCGCATGAGCGAAGACGGCGAAGGTGAAGGCGAGGGCGGCGAGAAGCGCCGCCGGCGCCGGTCAGGCCCTGTGACCAAGGGCGGCGACGCGCGCGCGGCCAAGCAGTTCCACACCCGCGTGAAGACCGCGCGCGGGCGGAAATACTCCTCCAAGCTCTGGCTCGAGCGCCAGCTCAACGATCCCTATGTGGCGAAGGCGAAGCAGGAAGGCTATCGCTCGCGCGCCGCCTACAAGCTTATCGAGCTCGACGACAAGTTCGGCCTGATCAAGCCGGGCATGCGCGTCGCCGATCTGGGCGCCGCGCCCGGCGGCTGGGCGCAAGTGGCGGTCAAGCGCGGCGCGTCCCACGTGGCCGGCGTCGACCTTCTGGAGATGGAGCCGGTGCCCGGCGCGGTCCTGCTCACGCTCGACTTCACCGAAGCGGGCGCGGAAGCGACCTTGAAGGAGGCGCTCGGCGGCCCGGCCGATCTGGTTCTCTCTGATCTCGCGCCCTGGACCACGGGGCACAAGGCCACCGACCATCTGCGCATCGTGGCGCTGGTGGAGGCGGCGGCGCATTTCGCGCTGGAGGTCCTGAGGCCCGGCGGCGGCTTTGTCGCGAAAGTGTTCCAGGGCGGCGCCACGGGTGAGCTTCTGGACCTCCTGAAGGTCCGCTTCGACAAGGTGCGCCACTACAAGCCGCCCGCCAGCCGTCAGGAGAGCGCGGAGACCTTCCTCATAGCGACGGGGTTCAAGGGCTAGAGGCGCAAGCCTTGACGCGAAATGTGAACGGTGTTCACTCTAGCGCGTCAGCTGGAGGGTCCCATGGCCGTATCGACGCCGCGCTACCCTTATCGCCCGGTTCGTCCGCTGAAGGCGCTCAAGGCGTTCAACGGGCTTGTGGGCGACCGGGACGACACGCGGCATGTCTTCGCCTTCTTCGAGGCGGTGAACGGGCGCAGCCAGGAAACCTGGTTCGATCGGTTCTTCGCCTCGGAATACGGCCGCAGCGTCGTCGCCGACCGCGAGCGCATCGCGCGCGTGCTGTGCGACCGGGAGACGCTGGAACGCCATGGGCCGGGCAGTTTCGCCCACGCCTATCTGCACTATCTCGACAGTGAAGGCCTGCACCCCACCGGCGTGCATGACGCCCATCTCGCACAGGCGCCGGACGACATGGCCCGGCTGGAGCGCGACTGGCCGCATCTCTATGCGCTGAGCTACATGATGGCGCTCACGCACGATCTTTACCACGTGCTCACCGGCTATGGCCGCGATCCCCTGGGCGAGGCGCTTCTGCTGGTCTTCACCGGCGCCCAGACCGGCTCGCGCGGCTCGCGGCTTCTGGGCGCCATGGCCGGCCTTCGCATTCGCGCCGAGATACCCTCCTGGCCGGTGGGGCGGATGATGAAGGAAGCGGTGCGCCTGTCGCGCGAGGCGACGACCTTCGCCTCGGTGGACCTTCTGGAGCTTTTGCCGCTGCCGCTCGCCGAGGCCCGCGCGCGCCTCAATGTTGGCAAGCCCGAGCTCTACCTCGCCACCCGCAAGGCCTGGACCGGCCCGGAGCCGGTGACCCGGGCGGCTTAGACGCGCTTGTAAAGACGCCGCTGCAGCCTCCCCGCCTTGCCCTTTTTTCAAACTCTGCTAAAGCGGCCCCGCAAGAGACAAGGAGGCCTCCCCATGCAGATTCGTGAGGGGCTCACCTTCGACGACGTGCTCTTGCAGCCCGGCTCGTCGGAAGTGTTGCCAGCCGACGCCGATGTGCGCACCCGCCTGACATCCGCCATTCCGCTGAACATTCCGATCCTGTCGGCGGCGATGGATACGGTGACCGAGGCGAACCTCGCCATCGCCATGGCCCAGGCCGGCGGCATCGGGGTCATCCACCGCAATCTCACCGACGAAGAGCAGGCCGAAGAGGTCCGCCGGGTGAAGCGCTATGAGAGCGGCATGGTGGTCAATCCGATCACCATCACGCCCGAGGCGCCGCTCTCCCAGCTCAAAGCCCTGATGGACGCCCACGGCATCTCCGGCATTCCGGTGGTGGAGGCGAACGGCGGCGTGAACGGCAAGCTTGTCGGCATCATCACGAACCGGGACGTGCGCTTCGCCGATGATCTCTCCCAGCCGGTCTCCAGCCTGATGACGCATCAGAATCTGGTGACCGTGAAGCCGGGCGTCGATCAGGCCGAGGCGCGCCGGCTTCTGCACAAGCACCGCATCGAGCGCCTGCTGGTCGTGGATGAGGACGGCCATTGCGTCGGCCTGATGACCGTGAAGGACATGATGAAGGCCGAGGCCCACCCCCATGCGGCCAAGGACGAGCACGGGCGCCTGCGCGTCGCCGCCGCCTCCACGGTGGGCGACAAGGGTTTTGCGCGCGCCGAGGCTCTGATCGACGCGGGTGTGGACGTGGTGGTGATCGACACCGCCCACGGCATGAGCGTCAGCGTGCTGGAGCAGGTCCGCCGCATCAAGCAGGCCTCCAACCGCACCCAGGTGATCGCGGGCAATGTCGCCACCTATGAGGGCGCGCGCAAGCTGTTCGACGTGGGCGCGGACTGCGTGAAAGTGGGCATCGGGCCGGGCTCGATCTGCACCACGCGCGTGGTCGCCGGCGTCGGCGTGCCCCAGCTGACCGCCATCATGGAATGCGCGCGCGCCAAGCAGGGCTTTGACGGCGCCATCATCGCCGACGGCGGCATCAAGTATTCAGGCGACATGGCCAAGGCCGTCGCGGCCGGCGCCGACAGCGTGATGATGGGCTCCATGCTCGCCGGCACCGAGGAAGCGCCCGGCGAGGTCTTCCTCTACCAGGGCCGGTCCTACAAGGCCTATCGCGGCATGGGCAGCGTCGGCGCCATGGCGCGCGGCTCGGCCGACCGGTATTTCCAGAAGGAAGTCACCGACCGCATGAAGCTGGTGCCCGAAGGCATCGAGGGCCAGGTCGCCTATAAGGGCCCGGTGGGTCCGATCCTGCACCAGATGGTGGGCGGGCTTCGCGCGGCCATGGGCTATACCGGCGCGAAATCCATCGCCGAGTTCCAGGAGAAGGCCGAGTTCGTGCGCATCACCGGGGCGGGGCTGAAGGAAAGCCATGTCCACGACGTGACGATCACGCGCGAAGCTCCGAACTATCCAAGCCCGACTTAAGGGGCGCCTCGCTCCAGCTCGATCAGGGCGCGCTTGCGGTGAAGGCCGCCGCCATAGCCGGTGAGGTCACCGTCCGCGCCGATCACCCGGTGGCAGGGGATGAGGATCGCGATCTGGTTCTCGCCATTGGCGCGCGCGGCCGCGCGCACCGCGCTCGGCCGGCCGATGGCGGCGGCGATCTGGCTGTAGCTTCGCGTCTCGCCCGGCGGGATCTCGCGCAGGGCCGCCCAGACGGCGCGCGCGAACGGGCGGCCATGGACCGCCAGCGGGGTTTGGAAGCGCACCGGCTCGCCGGCGAAATAGCATCTCAGCTCGGCTTCGAGGTGATCGTGGAGCGCCGTGCGGCCGCATCCCAGCCCGCCCGGCTGCGCCGCCAGGCGCTTCAGCTCGGCGGGCAGGGCCTTGCGGTCGAAGAATTCCAGCAGGTGCAAGGCGTGCGCGTCGGCAACCGCCGCCATGGGACCCAGCGGCGTTTCGATCGGGGCGGCGCGCAGAAGCGCGTCCTCGCGAAGGCTTCCCGGCGCGACGCCGAGCAGCCGGGCGAAGGCGGCGCGAAAGCCGGAGCCGGATTCAAACCCGGCCGCGAGTTGGGCGTCGATCACCGGCGCGCCCTGGCTCACCGCGGCGAAGCCTTCGCGAATCCGCGCCAGCCGGGCCATCTCCAGGAAGGTCAGGCCGAACTGGCGCTTGAAGGCGCGGCGCACGGTGGAGGGATCGAAGCCGAGCCGCGCCACATCCGCCTCGCCCCAGCGCCGGCCCGGATCGGCGTCGAGCGCCTCGACCAGCATGCGCACCATGGGCTCCACGCCGGTGGACAGCGGACGGCAGCGCTTGCACGGCCGGAACCCCGCCTCTAAGCAGGCGGCCGCGCTGTCGTAGAAGCGGCAATTCTCTCGTTTCGGCTTTCGCGCCGGGCAGGTGAAGCGGCAGAACACGCCGGTGGTGCGCACGGCGACGAGCGCCCGGCCGTCAAAGGCGGGGTCGCGCGCAAGCAGGGCGTCATAAAGCTCGGTTTCGGAAGGGAGATCGAACAACATGGCGCGTTCGTACCATGGCCGGCGCGGCGCGTGCGCCGGATTTCGGGCGTCTATTTCGAAAGGATGATCCATGCGTGACGGCGGACGGGTGCAGGCGGCGATCGAAGTGCTCGACGCGGTGATCGGCCGACATCAGCCCGTGAAGGACGCCCTGCGCGACTGGGGCAAGGCCAATCGTTACGCCGGCTCGAAGGACCGTGCCTGGATCTCCGGCCTGGTGATGGACGCCCTGCGCCGGCGCGCCAGCATTCGCGACGCCATGGCCGAGGACACGCCGCGCGCTCTGGCGATCGGCGCGCTGAACATCGCCTGGGGGCTCTCCGCCGACGAGATCGAGGCGATGTTCGAGAATGACGAGCATGCGCCGGCCCCGCTCACCGCGGCGGAGAAGGGCGGCTTCATCCGCGCCCGCGACGGCGCGCCGCCGCTTCATGTGGCCGCGGAAATCCCCGAATGGCTGGAGCTCGCCTTCAAGAAGGCCTTCGGCGCCGAAGCCGCCGCCGAGGGCGCCGCCATGGCCGGGCGCGCCCCGGTGGACCTCAGGATCAATACGTTGAAGACCGAGCCGGAGCGCGCGGTGGCGGCGGTGAAGGCGAAGCTGAAGGACGTGGTAGAGAGCGATCTGGTCCTCGACGGCCTGCGCATTCCCGAAACCGATCCGCGCGCCAAGGCGCCGGGCGCCGAAGCCATCCCCGCCTACGGCAAGGGCTGGGTGGAGGTGCAGGATCTGGGCTCCCAGATCGCCGCGCTGGCGGCTGGTGAGATTGCGGGCAAGCAGGTGCTCGATTACTGCGCCGGCGCGGGCGGCAAGACGCTGGCCCTTTCCGCGCTGATGGAGAACACCGGCCAGATCTACGCCTGGGATTATGACGGCCGGCGCCTGAAAGCCATCTGGCCGCGCCTGCAGCGCGCCGGGGCGCGCAATGTCCAGGTCCGCGACGGCAAGGAGGCCGAGACGCTGGGCGATCTCACCGCCTCCATGGACTGCGTCTTAATCGACGCGCCATGTTCCGGCTCCGGCACCTGGCGCCGGCGCCCGGATGCGAAATGGAAGCTGAAATCCGAAGCCCTGAAACGCCGCATGGCCGAACAGGACGAGGTGCTCGCCAAGGCCCAGGCCTATGTGAAGCCGGGCGGGCGAATGGTCTATGTCACCTGCTCGATCTTGCCGGAAGAGAACGAGGAGCGGATCAACGCCTTTCTGGAAGCCCGCTCGGACTTCACGCCGGTTCCCGCGAGCGAGGCCGTGGCATCCTCCGGCCGCCTCGCCGACGGCGCCAAGGCGAAGCTCGCCAAACTGGAGGGCCGCCACGGCGCGATCCAGCTTTCACCGCTGCGCACAGGGACGGACGGGTTTTATGTTTGCGTGCTGGAGAAGGCGGGGTAAGGTCTATCCGCACCAACTCGCCAATTCGAACGAGAATAGAATATTGAAATGATGTCGCCACTTAACGCATCAGCAAGTTCCGCGGGCGCTTTGTTTTCAAAGTCGCGTTTTGTAATTCCACCATTTCAAAGAGAATATTCTTGGGGCAAAGAACAGGTCGAAGATTTTTGGGGTGACATAAGGGGGGCACTCTCTGGTGAGCACTATTTTCTCGGTTTGGTAATCCTTACCGAGGAAGAACATGGCTTGCTGGTGGTTGATGGTCAGCAGAGATTGATAACACTTACGCTTCTCGCGGTTGCTTTACGTGAAGCGGCATTTGCTTTGGGGAGAAAAGCATTAGCGGAGCGAATCGACTCTGATTTTATTCATGACATTGATTACGGAACAGATGAGCGCTGCGCCCGCGTTGAGCTATCAGATGCCGATGATAACTTTACATTGCAGAATATCATTAATGCTAAATCGTCAGAGACTTATTCAGAAGATTATGGTTCCGAGGATGCATCTTTATCCCAAAAGATCTCTGCTACTTATGAGACAATTCGAGGTCTGTTGAACAAGGATATTTCTGCTGACCCATTTAGGTCTCTTGGTCGTTGGGCGGAGTTTATTACTTCTCAGCTGTACTTTGCAGTGTTCACACATCCTGATGCGTCAAGCGCTTATAGCGTTTTTGAGGTTATAAACACACGCGGTAAAGATCTTACAACAGCGGACCTGCTAAAGAATTACATTATTAGTCAGGTCGAAAAGCGAAAACGAACAGATGTGTATGAGCGATGGAGAACCCTCGCAAAGAGATTCGAAAATTACGGAGGTGGGTCTGGGTTTGTACAATTTATACGTTACGTAGTTGTTTCTCAAACCGGCTACGTTTTAACAAAGGACCTTTTTGACAAGCTCGCCTCTCGTAGATCGTATTCTGGCAAAGTGAGCTACTCTCCGGAGGGCTTAATTAGAGCGCTTGAGGAAAACATCGATCATTACATGCAAATGGTTGACCCGACGAATCCGGGACCGGCCGACGATGAGGTATTAAAGATCTATTCTGCTCTAAACGCATTGAATGTTGCCACTTTACGACCTGTTCTCCTATCTTTAGCGAATGCGAGTGATCGCCTTCAGGGCTATCAGTACGTAAATCAACTCGTGGCGCGCCGAATTGTTGTTGGCAATTTGGGTACAGGTAATGTCGAGCGACGGTTCGGCGAGGTCGCGAAAAAGATCTTTGATACTCGTGACTGGGGGGCTCTGAGGGCAGGCCTTGGTGACCTGAATCCAAGTAGAGAAGAGTTTGTTTCGCAGCTTTCAAAACGATCGCTAAACAAAAATACTCTCTTGTTTGTAAAAAGCTCAGTTTTGGAAGGTTCTCAGACGCCCAACCGATTGGGTAGCATTCATTTCATATGGCCGAAAAATTTTGAAACTTGGCCTGGTTTCGACGAAGAGGATGTGTGGTGGCATTCTACAATTGGTAATACCTTCATTGCTGAAATTGACCGTCGCCCCCCAGATGCCAATGAGAATTGGGTAAGATTCAAGGAAACCTTACTGGCGCGCGGTATTGCTTCTGAGGATATTGAGTATCTTCAAGCGATCGGTGAATGGACTGCAGATTCAATACGCTCGTACGGGGCTCAGCTTGCAGAAAGAGCCGCTAATGTGTGGTACCCAAGATGATCTCGCGGAGCGAGCGTTCAGCACTTCGAGCGGCGGAAGCTGTGAAGGCGGTAATGGAGAGGCGGGTCGAGGTGCCTGTTCTCGGAGCGTTCCTTGAATCTTTAGATGAGCAGTCTCAGGTCTCCCCGGTTGAAGAGGCTCTGATATGTTTCGATACGAACGTCCTCCTCGATTGGGCCGGGAGTGGTTCGACCAACGTAACCGACTACCTTTCGTCAGTACACAAATATCCGATTGTTATACCAGGCCAGGTATTACAGGAATTTTGGAATAATCAGTTTTCTGCAATTCAGAGCACACCAAGGGAAGTAAAAAAGAAGTTCGATGATTTTGCGCAGGCAATAGAAAATATTGACGGTAGTCTCGAATGGGGCAGAGAAGGTGTGGAACGAGCGCTCAGTCACCTCTCTGAGCGATACCCGTACTTGCTATCGGGGAGAGCGGCTAAGAATGTTGAGGCGTTGTTTAGAGCGTCATCCTGACTGATTGAATCGGATTGGGGATTCCCATGGAGACCGAACTCTGATTCAGACTGTCTGCCGGGAGAGGAGGCCGGCGGACATGTCCAAGGCGTTATCTGTCGATCTTCGCA
>JBNPED010000003.1:0-36513 GCA_051117435.1 Oceanicaulis sp.
GTGACGGTCAAGGGGTGACAATAACGTCCGTCGCCGAGCTTGAACTCGCCCTTGAAGTCGGCGCACCACAGATCGTTGGGCCCAAAGGCCTGCGACAGCGCCGTGCCCACGGCCTTGTTGGCCGAGCGCCGCTTGCGAGACCGGCCGACCAAGCCGTGCCGGTCGAGCACCGCATGGACCGTGCTCTTGGCCGGGATGCGCACGTCACCGGCCAGCTTGCGCACCAGCATCTCGCGGATCTTCCGGGCGCCCCAGTGAGGCTTCTCGCGCTTGCTCTGCACGATCAGCCGCTCGATCGGCTCAGGCAGCTGGTTGGCGTAGCGCACCGGACGGCGCGAGCGGTCGCACAGCGCGTCCAGGCCCTCCTCCTTGTAGCGGCCCCATATCTTGTAGCCGGTCTTGCGCGAGATGCCGAACTGACGGCAGACCTCGCTCATGCTCTCGCCGTCCAGAAGACGGCCGACAAAACGAATACGCTCGTCCATTACCGAACACTCCTTCCACGGCATCACCACCTCCAGCCCAAAGCCGAAAGTGTGACCCATGTGTCCGGTACGATCCGTCACCTATCTCTCAGGTCGCTCACTTGCTGACGCGAGCTTCGGCCGGGCAAGCCACGACATTTCCACGAGCGAAGGATGTCTCGCCGTAGCCTTCGGCGAAGGCGGACCGACGCGCAGTCGCGCTTGCGAACCGTGCGAGTTCGACGGTTTGGCGCGTGGCTTCACCTTCATCCAGCGCCGCGCAGGCCGGCCGCGGCGCGCCCCCATTTTCATCGAACTTCGGTGGAAGGAGGGCGGCGCCAGCGCTATTCTCTTCGCTCGAGGGATGCGGAGGCGGCGTCATGCGGGCGAGGTTCACGGTGTTGCGGTCGATCGCGGCTTTATTGATTGCAGTCGGCGTGGTGTCGCTGGCCGGCGCCGGGCTTGCGCGGCAGGACGGCGCCCAAGTGCTCACCGCGGATCTCGCCGGTCCGATCGGGCCGGCCACCGCCGCCTACATCACCCGCGCCGTCGATGACGCCGAGGAGGCCGCCGCCGCCGCGCTCGTCATCACCATGGACACGCCCGGCGGGCTGGACGCGGCGACGCGCGACATCAACCAGGCGATCCTCGCCTCGGACGTGCCGGTGATCGTCTACGTGTCGCCGTCCGGAGCGCGGGCGGCGAGCGCGGGGGCGTTCATCACCTATGCAAGCCACCTCGCCGCCATGGCGCCCGGCACGAGCATCGGCGCCGCGACCCCGATCCAGATGGGCGGCGCGCCCGGCGGCGCTCCTGAAGCCCCCTCGCCCGCCCCCGAGCGCCCGGCTTCAGAGGGCGAACCCTCCGACGCCGAGACCGAAGCCGCTCCGGGCAATGAGCAGGCCATGCGCAACAAGGTCGTCAATGACGCGGCCGCCTATATGCGCTCGCTGGCCGAGCTGCGCGGACGCAACGCCGACTGGGCCGAGCGCGCGGTACGCGAAGGGATCAGCGCGTCGGCCGACGAGGCTCTGGAGCTCGGAGTGATCGAGATCGTCGCCGCGAACCTCGAAACCCTGCTGGCCGAGGCGAACGGGCGCGAGGTGCCGCTTCAGGACGGCCGGGTCGTGACGCTCGCCGTCGACGGAGCCGCGGTGGAGGCGCTGGAGAAGACGTTCGCCGAAGAGGCGCTGGCGGTGATCACCGACCCCAATATCGCCTTCCTGCTGATGAATCTGGGGTTCATTGGGCTTTTGGTGAGCTTCTATAACGGGCTGGAGCCGATCACGGCCATCGCCGGGGTGATCTGTCTGATCATCGGGCTCTACGCGCTGAACACCCTGCCGCTGAACTATGCCGGCGCGGCGCTCATCGTGCTGGGGATCGCGCTTCTGGTCGCCGAAGCCTTCATCGCCAGTTCCGGCCTCCTGGCGCTGGGCGGGCTCGCCGCCTTCGCCATCGGCGCGATCATGCTCATGGACACCGAGGTGGAGGCGTTCCGCCTCGACTGGCGCCTGATCGCCGGTTCGACGGCGGTTCTTGGGATCACCTCATTCCTGCTGGTGAGCTTCGGGCTGGCCGCGCAAGGACGCAAGGTGACCACCGGCGACAAGGGCCTGATCGGCCTGCGCGGCGAGGTGCTCGATTGGGAGGGCGGCGCGGGCCATGTCCTCGTAGACGGCGAGCGGTGGCGCGCGACCTCCAAAGACAGTCTGGCGCCGGGAGACGCGGTGAAGGTGACGGGCCTGGACGGTCTGACCTTGAAAGTGAAAAAGATCTAGAGCCTGCGGGGCGAAGGAGAGCAAGCATGGCCGAAATCGGCGTCAATATCGGGTTCTGGATCGCGCTCGCGGTCATCGCGGTCTCGCTCCTGTTTCAGATCTTCAAGATCCTGCGCGAATACGAGCGGGCCGTGATCTATACGCTCGGCCGCTACACCGCCACGTCGGGGCCCGGCCTCATCATCCTCATCCCCTTCCTACAGCAGATGGTTAAGGTGGATATCCGCACCGTGGCCGAAGACGTGCCGAGCCAGGACGTGATCAGCCAAGACAACGTCTCTGTGAAGGTCAATGCGGTGCTATACTACCGCATCATCGACGCACAGAAGGCGATCAACCAGGTGGAGGATTTCCGCATGGCCACCAGCCAGCTGGCGCAGACCACCCTGCGCAGCGTCCTGGGCAAGCACGATCTCGACGAGATGCTGGCCGAGCGAGACAAGCTAAACGCCGACATCCAGGCGATCCTGGACGCCCAGACCGAGGCCTGGGGGATCAAGGTGGCCAATGTCGAGATCAAGCATGTCGATCTCGACCCGTCGATGATTCGCGCCATCGCCAAACAGGCCGAAGCCGAGCGCGAACGGCGTGCGAAAGTCATCTCGGCCGAAGGCGAACAGCAGGCGGCCCAGAAGCTCGCAGAAGCCGCGGAGATCCTCGGCCGTCAGGAAGGCGCGATGCAGATCCGCTATCTCGGCACGTTGTCGGAGCTCGGCGGAGAAGGGACCAATACGGTGGTGTTCCCGATGCCCATCGATCTGCTGCACCGCTTCTCCGGGGTTTCGGCCAAGCCGGGCGGCGAGGACAAGTCCGAATAAGGTCCGCGCGGGGCGGTCTGCGCCGCCCCGCCCTCACCTTACGCCGCGATGGTGTCGCGCGCGGCCGGTTCGAAGATGCGGCCGGGGCGATACCGCGCCGTCACCTCGCCGTTCTCCAGAATCAGCAGGTGAAGCCAGCCATTGTCGAAGAGCGCCTGGACGCCGGGATGGCGTTCCAGAATGTCCGCGACGGCGTCTTGCGGCGCTTCCAGCATGACGGTGAGGCGCAACGGCTCATGAGCGAGCGCCTCGCCGTCATGGACCGCCTGCCAGGGCAGGCCCGGACGCAGCCGACCGCCATTGCCCTCCACCACGCCGACGCCGCCGACCACGTTGTGGATCAGCTTGTCGCCGCCGCCGAACACGTCCGGCGCCACCGACGACCCGTAATATTGCAGGCTGATCCAGCTGGCCACGACCACCGGCGCGGTGATGATGAGCTCCAGCGTCGTAAAGCCTTCATCGGCCCGCCAGTCATAGCTGTGCAGGAAGGCGCGTCCGCCAAGATCGGCCGCCGACGTCACGGCGCGCGGCGCGGCGATGAAAGCCCCGCAGCCCGCCAAACCCCATTCGGGACGAATCGCCGACCAGTCGCGCGCGCGCCTGGGCAGGGTTTCCGGCCGGGCGCCGGGTAGGCGCAAGGCGCGCTCGGCGCGGGCGAGCACGCCGGCTCCGGCGAGCCAGCCGCGGATCTCGGCGAGGTCCGCGCGCCCGGCTTCGCCTTCAGCGAAGAGGGTGACATCATCGGTGGTGGTGTCGTGGACGCCGGCGACGAACACCGTGTCCTCAGGCAGGTCGACGCCGCGGGACCCGAGACCGGCGCGGGTGTCGGGATCGTTCAGCAAAGCCGCCAGGAGACGGGCCGACACCGCCCCGGTGTATCCCCCGCAGGCGCCGCAATGATACGCGCTCTCATGGGGGTTGTTGGTGACGTTGCCCGCATGGCCCAGCAGCAGCACGACCGGGGCATGGCCGGCGGAGAGGCTCATCGCCTTGAGCACCGCCGCGCCGGTGTCGGCCTTGGCTTCGGCCGACAAGTCGGTCTCGAAGCGCGGAGCGGGCTCTTTGTCGGCCTTGCCGCCTTTCAGCCCGAGCGCGTCCTTCACCAGCTTCCAGCCGTATAGAAGCCCCGCCGCCTCGACGAAGGCGAAGGACGACACCGCCGCCTGGCGAAACCGCCCCCAGGCCCGGGTCGTGCGATCATCGATCCGCCTGGCGTGCTCGGCTTCGGGCGCGGCGTGGCTCGTTGATTTCAAAACCGGGTTCAACAGCACAGGCAGATGATTTTCGACGACGTCCGAGCCATGCGCGGTGTGCGCCGCGGGCAGGCCGAAAAACCCGGCGAATCCGATCGTGTCGATCCCGCCGGCCTGGCTCTCCAGCGCCCGGCGGAACACTTCAGAGCGCACGTCAATGCAGAAGGCGGCTTGGAGGCGCGGCCGGTTTTCGGCTGCAGGCGCGGCGCGCAGCACCTCGATCAAGCGGCGCTGATGGGCCCGCTCGGCGGCCGACTGCAGCATCGCATCGATCACCTCGTCAGCGCCCGGCTCGACCGGAGCTTCATGGGCCTTCACCACCTCGCGCCACTCCGGTTCGAGGCCCGGATCGTGCGCGAACAACGCCTCTTCCCAAACCAGACGCACCGCTAGCAGCTCGGCGAGCGTGGAATCGGTGTCCCCGGCGAGCTCGGCTTGCCAGAGCAGCCATCTTGCGTGCTGTGACCAGCCGCCGAGGTCCATGAGCAGGCGATGGAACACCGACCGGGCGGCGTCCTGCGTCACGCCTAGCCGTTCGCAGGCGCGCGCGATGGCCCGCTCCGGCGTGTCCGGCGCCGCCGCCACATGGCCGCAGAAGCCCGCAAGACCGCCGATCTCCGGCGTCAGGTCCCGGCCGGCGTAGGAGCGCCAGGCGGCGTACGTCCCCTGCCCCGGCTTGGGCGCCCAGAGCGCCTGGCCGCGGTCGAAATGGCCGGCCGCCCACAATCCGATCGTCTTCTCCAACAGGGCCGGCCAGTCGACGCCGTCACGCGCGGCGAGTTCGGCCATCGTGGGAAGCGCGCGCGGCGCAGGGCGCGGGGCGGCGGCGGCGGCCTTCAGCGCCGCCACGTCGTGCGGCTTCTCCGAGCGGGGCTCGGCGGCCAGAGCGTCGGCGAGGTCCTGGTCGGTGATGCGGCCTGACGCGATGTCGGCCGCATAAGCCTCTCGCGCGCGGGTGACCGCGACGCCGGCGACGCGCGACAACCGCACCGACGCGGTCGCCAGATCCTCGTCGGTCTGACCCAGGAACGGATTGACCGCCACCGTGGCCTCCAGCGGAAAGGCGGGCGGGATGGCGCGCACGGCCTGCTCCGCGGCGTCGAGCAGGCCGGACAGGGAGGCCGGGACGATGTCGGCGGGTTTCACGAACATGACAGGTCTCCTAGCGGCCGCCGGTGGTGCGAAAGCCGCCGATGAGGCGGTCCAGCAGCGCGTTGAGGTACAGCCCGTTGACCAGATGGACGCGCAACCCGGCCGTGGACGGGTGGTGGGCCCAGAGCGGAAACAGGGTCTGCGCCACAGCCACCGCGCCGAACGAGGCGACGGACAGGACGATCAGCGCCCATTCCAGGGGGCCTGCGCCCGGCGTGGGGGGAAGTCCGCCGCCCCAGAGCACGGCGGCGATCTGCTGGAAGGTGAAATAGGCGAGCGCGGCGGCGAGCGCGGCGATTCCCGTGCGCCGCGTGAGATCGGCCGGCGCGGCGTCCGCCATGCCCTGGGCCACCAGATAGGCGACCCCGAAGATCAGCATGGCCCCCAACGCCAGCGCCTGGGGCGATTTCGCGCCGAACGCCAGGGCGAAGCCTGCCGCCACCAGTGCGAAGAGCGCCACGGACAAAGTGAAAGACTTGAACACGGTCGACGGGCTGGGCGCGGCGATCGGGCCCGGACGCCTCAGGCTCGCCACCGCCGCCACCGCCCCGCCGGACGACAGGAAGGCGTGCGCCTTGTAGAGCGAGTGGGCGACGATGTGCAGGAGCGCCAGAGGCCACAGCCCCAGCCCGCACTGCAGCAGCATGAATCCCATCTGCGAGACGGTGGACCAGGCGAGCGCCGTCTTCACGGCGCTCTGGGTCAGCATGACCACCGCGCCGAACAAGGCGGTGAGCCCGCCGATCATCACCAGGGCGGCCATGGCGCCAGGGCTCGCCTGCACCAGGTCGGCATTGCGGATCAGCAGAAAGCCGCCGGCGTTGATGACGCCGGCGTGCAGAAGCGCGGACACCGGCGTGGGCGCCTCCATCACTTCGGTGAGCCAGCCGTGCACGGGAAAGGCCGCAGTCTTCAGCGCCGCGCACAGCACCAGGAACGCCACCGCGGCATGGGCCGCCGGGGGAACCACGCCGGGAACCTGCGCGGCGATCACTGCAAGATCGCCCGTACCGTAGGCGGCGACGAGCAAGACGCCCGCGATGACGAGCGCCGCGTCGCCGGCGCGCCAGACCAGGGTGAACTTCGTCGCCGCCCGGCGCGCTTCGCTGCGCTCGGCGTAGAACAGGAGCAGTTGACGGATGCCGCCGCCCACCGCCAGGAACGCGAGGATTAGGATCGCGACGCTGCCGGCCTGAGCCAGCGCCAGCACCGCCCCGAGCGTCAGCGACATCAGCGCGTGGAAGCGCCCTTCCCGCTCGGCGCCGTCCAGATAGGGCCGGGCGTACCGCACCACGATCCAGCCCACGAAGGCGACCAGAACCGACATGGTCGCCGAGAGCGAATCGAGCCGGAAGACCAGCGCGAACGGCCCGGAGAAGAGCGACAGATCGCCGACGCCGAACACGATCCTCTGAACCAGGCCAGCGAGCGCGGCCGCAAGCGCGATAAGCGCGCCCGCCTCGCTGAGGGCCGGTACGCCTTTCGGGCGCCGGCCGGGACGGCTGAAGGCGAAGGCCGCGGCGAGGAACAGCGCGATCGGCCCGATCAGGCCAAGCGGAACAAGCATCATAAACGCCTCAGAACAAACAATATGTTCGCCGGGTACCCCGCATATCTTTCAGAAAAAATTACATATAATGCATGTAACCGTTCCAATTAACAGAACGGAGAGAGGGCGCTCCGTCGTCGGATTGAAACAAGGCGGAGCGCAACCGCGTTGTGGCGAATCGCGGGTTCACGTCTAATGGGCCGGTAATGGACCCTGATATGACCAGCTATGTGATCGCCCCTCCCCCTGAGACCGTCCTGCCTGTCGAGGGCGGGGGTTATTTTCCGGTGCGCCGTGTTTATTGCGTCGGACGCAATTACGCCGACCACGCTCGGGAGATGGGCTCCGATCCCGACCGCGAGCCGCCCTTCTTCTTCACCAAGCCGCGCGATGCGGTGTTCTCCGCCGACGCCGCGCCTTATCCGCCGGCGACAGAGGACCTTCACTACGAGGTCGAGCTGGTCCTCGCGCTCGGAGGCGGCGGCGCGGATCTGGAGCCGGAAACCGCGGGTTCGTCGGTCTACGCCTGCGCGGTCGGGGTTGATCTGACGCGGCGCGATCTGCAGGCGGAGGCCAAGAAGACCGGCCGTCCCTGGGACATGGCGAAGGGCTTCGATTGCTCTGGCCCGGTGGGCGCGCTGAAGCCCTGCCGAGCGATGGACGCCGGGGCGATCGCGCTGTCGGTGAACGGCGAGCAACGCCAATCGAGCAATCTGTCGCAAATGATCTGGTCGAGCGCCGAAATCCTCTCCCACCTGTCGAAACTTGTGAAGCTCGAGGCCGGCGATCTGATCTTCACCGGTACCCCCTCCGGCGTCGGCCCGGTTCGTCGCGGCGACCGGATCGAGGCGCGCATCGACGGGCTTTTGCCGCTGAGCTTCGTCCTCTTCTAGTCGTCGCCCGCCGCTTGCGTCTCCGCGCTTGCCGGGTTCGGCGCCGCCCGATAGACCGGACGCCAGGAGCGCGCCCATGAGCAATTCCTTCAAGACCAGCGTCGATCTCGACGGCGAGGACATCCATTGGGAGCCCGAGGGCGGGCTGTCCTATGGCCGCTATCTCGACATCGAGACCGTGCTCGGCGCGCAGCATCCGGTCACCGGCGAGCATGACGAGATGATGTTCATCATCATCCATCAGGCGAGCGAGCTGTGGATGAAGCTCTGCCTGCACGAGCTTGATGCGGCGATCGAAAACGTGCGGACGGACAAGACCCGCCCGGCCATGAAAATGCTGGCGCGCATCGCGCGTATCCAGGAACAGCTGACCCAGAGCTGGGCCGTGCTCGCCACCATGACGCCGGCCGATTATCTGCGCTTTCGCGACAAGCTGGGTCAGAGCTCGGGCTTTCAGAGCTGGCAATATCGCTGCCTCGAGTTCCGGCTGGGCAACAAAAACCCCAAACTCGCCCGTGTCTTCCGCAAGGAACCTGACGCGGAGGCGAAGGTTCTCGCCGCCCTTGAAGCGCCGAGCCTTTACGATGAAACCCTGCGCTTCGCCGCCCGCTCGGGCATGGCGGTTCCCGAGGCGGCGGTGGAGCGCGACTGGTCCTTGCCCTACACCGCGTCGAGCGGCGTGGAGGCGATGTGGCGAATGGTGTATCTGGACACCGCAACGCACTGGGAACTCTATGAATTCGCCGAAAAGCTGGTCGATCTTGAGCAGAAATTCCAGCAATGGCGCTTCAACCACATGAAAACCGTGGAGCGCATCATCGGCTTCCGACGGGGCACCGGCGGCAGCTCCGGCGTGGGGTATCTCGTCAAGGCGCTGGATCTGCGTCTGTTTCCCGAACTGTGGACGGTGCGCACCTCGCTGTAAGCTGAGCCGTCGGAGGAGTTTGAAATGCGTCAGTTCTACATCTTCATCAAATGCGAGCTGGGCCGGACCTATGAGGTGGCCTCCAAGATCGTCGATGAAGTCGCCGAGACCCGCCAGATCCATTCGGTGTCCGGCGCCTTCGACCTGCTGGCCCAGTTTTCGGTGGAGTCCGAAGCCGATATCGGCCGTTTCGTGAACCAGAAGATCCAGACCGTCCCCGGCGTGAAGGACACCCAGACCATCATCTGCTTCAACGCCTTCACCTCCGACAAGGGGCTGGGCGAAGCCTGATGCATTTCGGCGTCTTCGACCTCTTCAAGATCGGCGTCGGCCCTTCTAGCTCGCACACGGTCGGCCCGATGAAGGCCGCGCGGCTGTTCCTGGAGCGTGTGGAGGCCGAACACGGCCTTGACGCGGTCCACGCCGTGCGCGCGGAGGCCTACGGCTCCCTGGCCCTGACGGGCACAGGCCACGCCACGGACAAGGCGATCTTGTGGGGTCTCGAAGGCGTCGAACCGGAGACGGCCGATCCCGACGCCCTGCCCGGCCGGATCGAGCGGATCGAGCGCGAAAAGACCCTGAAGCTTCTGGATCGGCGCGAGATCGCATTCGATCGCAAGGAGGATCTGCTTTTTAAAGGCGCGACCCGCCTGCCTTTCCACTCGAACGCCATGAAATTCATGGCGTTCGACACCGATCATTGCATTCTGCGTGAAGAAATCTGGTATTCGATCGGTGGAGGTTTCGTCATCGACGAAGCCGAAGCCGGCCGCAATTCCGCGGCCGAAGCGCTGCGCGGCGAGCCCTATCCGTTCAACACCTGCGCTGAACTGCTCGCGATTGGGGAGCGTGAAAGACTGTCGATTCCGCAGATCATGCTGGCCAACGAAACCGCCTTCCGCACCGAGGACGAGGTGCGCGGGCGCATCACCGAAATCGCCGCGGCCATGGAGGACTGCATCGAGCGCGGCACGCGGCTGGACGGCGAGCTCCCGGGCGGATTGAAGGTGAAGCGCCGCGCGCCGGCGCTGCGGCGCAAGCTGATGGCGGAAGCGGCGCGCGCGGAGACCGATCCCCTCGCCTCCATGGAATGGGTCAATCTCTGGGCCATGGCGGTCAATGAAGAAAACGCCGCCGGCGGCAAGGTCGTGACCGCGCCCACCAACGGCGCGGCGGGCATCATCCCGGCCGTGGCGCGCTATTTCGACCGCCATCACCGGCGCACCGGCGACAAGGACGCCATGGCGCGCTTCTTCCTCACGGCGGCGGCGGTCGGCGCGCTCTACAAGAAGAACGCCTCCATCTCCGGCGCCGAGGCCGGCTGCCAGGGCGAGGTCGGCGTCGCCTGCTCCATGGCCGCCGGCGGGCTCGCCGCTGCGCTGAACGGGTCGAACAAGCAGATCGAGAACGCCGCCGAGATCGCCATGGAGCATAACCTGGGGCTCACCTGCGATCCCGTGGGCGGGCTTGTCCAGATTCCCTGCATCGAACGCAACGCCATCGGCGCGATCAAGGCGATCAACGCGGCCCGACTCGCCATGATGGGCACCAGCGAATACAAGGTGAGCCTCGATCAGGTGATCGAGACCATGCGCCAGACCGCCGCCGACATGAACGACAAGTACAAGGAGACCAGCACCGGCGGCCTCGCCGTCAACGTGCCGGTCTGCTAGCGCGCCCGATCCGCAAGCAGTTTCGCCAGCGTCATCGACATCATCAGCCAGACAAGACCGTTCTGCTCCAGAAGATTGCTCTCCGACAGGCTCACCACGAGCCAGCTCGTGAGGAAGGGCAGCGCCCAATAGGCGGACAGGCCGCGGAACAGGCGGCGCGCGGCGATCCCAAGCCCCGACAGCACCAGCAGGAACGCAAACGCGGCGCCGGGCACGCCGATGGCGAGCGCGGTCTCCAGCCAGGCGTTATGGGCGGTGGGCACCGGCCAGGCGGTTTCCTGGCGGACCCAGAAGGCCGGGCCGCCCTCCACCTCCCAGAACGCGCCATACCCATAGCCGGTGAGCGGTCTGTCGGCGATCTGTCCGGTGAGCACAGCCCAGATCTCGGTGCGGCCGGTCAGCGTCGCGTCGCGACCCAGCGCCTCGAGAATCACGCCGGGTCCGACCAGCAGCACGCCCGCCAGCGCTGCGACTCCCAGCGTCAGCATGAAGATCGCCGTCGCCGCGAAGCCGAAACCGCGTCGCGCCAGCGCCATGCCCGCCGGGCCGCCTATGCAGATCATTGTCGCGAGCAGCGCCGTCTTTGACGTCGATAGAAAAACGAGCAGGACGCTCAAGAAAACAAAGCCGAACCAGACGCGCCGTTCGGTCGCCGAGCGAGCCGCGGCGGCGGCGGCGCAAAAGGCCAGGCTCGCCCAGGCCATCACCGCGCCCAGCGTGTTCTTCTCCCACCAGAGGCCCTTCCAGGCGCCCACATGAACCTCATCCATCACGCCGAAGCCGGGAAACACCGCGCCCGCGATGAAGCTTCCCACGGCCAGGATCGCGAACATCAGCGCAAGAAGACGCACCAGATCGCGCCAGGAAAAACGCGCGGCGAGCCAGAGGCCGAGAACGGCCGTCATCACCACGGCGAGGCTGCGGCGCATTGTTATTCCGGGATCCAGCGACCAGGCGGCGGAGATCATCGTCAGCCCGGCCAGAAGCAGGACCGGCCAGGCTCTCAGCGCCATGCGCCAGACCTTGACCGGAGACAGGGCGATCAGAAGCAGCGTCGCCAGATAGGCCGGCGGCCAGACCAGGCGCAGCACCGCGCTTCCCTCCGGATCGGCCGGATCGGCGATCAGCGGGGCGATGAGGGCGTTGGAGAACAGCAGGAGCAGACCCAGCGCCAGGCCGGCTTCAAACGCGGGAGCAAAGCTGAGCCGCGGCGCGGCGCCGCGCCAACGCTCGGCCAGCGCGAGCGCCTGGCTCACGGTCCCGGCGCGCGGTTGACGACGACGCCGTAGACGCGCCCGCCCGCCTCCTCGATCCGGTCGGCGAGCGTTTCCGCCGCGCTGCGCCGGCTGTTGGCTGCGTCGGCCACCAAGATCACGCCGTCCATATCCGGCGCCAGCGCAGTCAGCGCCGCCGATTTGAACGGCGCATCGACGACCACCAGGCCGCTGGCGCGCCGCGCCTGGCGCCAATAGTCCGGGGCGCCGTGAAAGGTCAGCCGGCGCACCGCGCCGGGCCGGCGTTCGAATTTAGAGATGAAGACCGGCGCGTCGGCGCAGCGGCGCATGGCGAGCCTGCCGGTTCCGTCCGGCTCTTCACGCCAGAATTTCAGCCCCGAAAGCTCGCCGGTATAGGCCTGGCCGTTGAGGCGGGACCGCTCCGCCTGGGTGTTGCCGGCGAAGTCGAGATCGAACAGCCAGGACGGCCGCCCGGAGATCAGCGCGGCGCGGCGCGCGAGGCCCGCGGCGACCGTGCTCGCCCCGGCCCCGTCGGACACCGGCGCGATCATCACCGCGCGCACGCGATCGCCGCGCGGCGTCAGACGGCGGGCGAGCCCGTCCAGGGGATGATCGGCTTCACTCACGCAAGGTTCCGCTATCCTTCAACACCGGGACCTTAGGCGGCGTTGGTTAATGAGCCGCTGACGGGCTCACATCTCGGGAATGCGCGCCAGCACTCTCAGGCGTCGTCTGGCGGTCTTGCCCGGCGCGCCCGTGCGCGTCCTCGACGGCTGGCGATCGCGGCGCGGCGCGGGCGCCGCCGGTGGGCGGCCCCTGTACGCCAGATAGCCGCGCAGGAGCGCTGCGAACACGCCGACGCCGAGCGCCAGCATCGCCGCAGCCATTACGGCGGGAACGCGCAGCGAGCTGGCCTGGTCGGGCGGCGCGGCGCGCTCCACCACCCGCACCGCGTCGGCCGCCCCGGGCGGCGCATTACGGCGCGCGTCCGCATCGGCGGCCTGGATTGAGAGCAGTCTCGCCGCTTCGGCCCGCGCCTCCACGGCGCGCACCAGGCGGTCATGCTCAGGCGCGATGCTGCGCAACATGTCGGCGCGCGCCCGCGCCGCCTCGAGCTGCGCGCCCAGGGTGGCGGCGAGCCGCGCCTGGCTGGCGGCGAAGGCGTCCTGGGACAGTCGATCCTGCTCCAGCGCCTGCCAGATCGGATTGACGCCGGTGCGGGTCTGACCCTGCCCTTGCGCGCCGCCGGCCTGGATGAACGCCCGCAAAGCCGCGATCTCGCGCTCCACCGCCTGCACCGGCGGCGCGTCCGGCAGATAGCGGGACAACAATTCCTCGCGGCGCACCTGCAGATCGAGGAGCTGACCGGTCACCGAATTTTCGACATAGAGCGCAATTTCCTGCGGAATTTCCGCAAGCCGCCTCGCCAGCGAATCCCGAAAGCCGCGCGCCTGCTCGGCTTCGGCCTGCGCGGCGAGCCGGCGCGCCTCAAGATCGTTGATCTGTTGCAGAACGCCGCTCTGTTCCGCGCTGAACTCGGAGAGGCCGTGCTCGATGAGGAAGGCGCGCAGCGCGGATTCGGCCTCCGCCGCTTCGGCCTCGGCGGCGCGCAAGCGATCATCGAGCGCGCCGTCCGCTCCGCCGATCAGCAACTCCACGCGATAGTCGAGATAGGCTTCCACGACGGCGTTGAGCACGCCGGCGGCGAGATCGGGATCGGCCGCTTCATAGCGCGCCGTGAGCACGCTGGCGTTCGGCGCCCGCGACACGGTGAAGCCCTCGCGCAAGGCCCGGACATTGGGCGGGGTCGCCGGCGCGCCGCGCGCTTCAAGCGCCAGGCGGCGCACCGCGTCCGAGTTCAGGATCTCGATCTCCGACTGCATGACCGGATCGATGATGAAGGCGTCGCCCGACCCCGCCGCACCCGGCGTCAGATCGGTGTCGTCGAGAATCACCAGCAGTCGGCTTGTCGCCTCATAGGTCGGAGTCAGACTGACCCAGGCGAGCACGGCGACCGGAACAAAAACGAGCGCCGCCACCAGGAACGCCAGCAGCTTCTCGGTCCAGACGAAGGCGGCCAGATCAAACAGGTCCAGCTCGCGCGAGGGCGCGCCTGAACGGGTCTCGCCCGCCCGGCTGGAGAAAGACGGGTCGCTCATGGCGTCATCTCGCCTCGTCTCGCTTAATTTTTCCTTAGCCGTACCGGGCCAAGAGTCCGGTTTCGTTCACCTATGAGGCTTTGATGACCGGACCGACCCGCCGCCAGGCCCTGACCATGCTGGCCGCCTTCGCCGCCGCCGGCTGCGCGTCGCGCGAACCAGCAGCGCCGGCGAGTGGATTCGAGCCGTCGAGGTTTCAGGCCTGGAGCGACGCCGCCCCGCCTTACCGGCTGCATCCCGGCGACGTGGTGGAGGTGACCGTGCACACCGCCGACGAACTCTCCGGGGCGCGCGACATCGGTCCGGACGGTCGGGTCAATCTGCCGCTCGCCGGGGCGGTGATGGTGACGGGCATGACCGCGCCCGAAGCCGCACGCGCCATGGCGGCGCGCTACGCCTCGGTGCTGCGCGATCCCATCGTCGAGGTGCGCCCGCAAAGTTTCGGCTCACAGCGCGTTCTGGTGGGCGGAGAGGTCGGCGATCCGGGGCTCTACGAGATGCCCTCCGCGCGGATCGGGGTGTTGGAGGCGGTGATGCTTGCGGGCGGTCCCACGCCTCGCGCGCGACGCGGACGCGTCGTCGTGCTTCGCCGGGCCGAAGACGGCGGCGTCATGCTGCGCGAGGTCGATCTCGGCTCGGCGCTGCGAGGCGGGCGCGCCGACGCGGTCCCGCTGATGCGCCACGACATCGTGTTCGTGCCGCGCTCCGGCATTGCGGAGGTAAACGATTTCGTCGAGCAGTATGTCCGCAACATTCTGCCCATCGACGCGGCGTTCAGCTACGCCCTGGCCGACAGCCTGTTCAACGACTGAAGCGGCGAGACGACGCGCCTAGTGGCGCGTCGCCAGCCATGCCCGCGCCGCAGACAGCGCGGCCTGGATCTGCTCGCCGTCCATGTCGGCGGCGACTTCGCTGCGATAATGCTTGGCCGCGTCGCTGCCCATCAGAGCGGCGAGATTGAACCATTTGTGCGCTTCGACCATGTCGACCACGCCGCACTGGCCGGTGGAGTACAGAAGACCCAGCTTGCACAGGTCTTCGCCCGTGGGGTCCATCGAAACGGCGTCGTGCGCCTGAGCGGTTTCCACATCGGTGAAAGCCATGACCATCTTCCCTTTTGCGTGCGGGGCGCCGGGCTTTGAGCCCGTGTCGCCGCCGCGTCCCACCATGCACGCCCAATCGCCTTTTCGGTCTGTGGTGCGTACAAGGCAAGAATGTCGCGGGAGGGTAAGCGGCGGGTTAATCCGAATCAGAAAAACGCGCTTTTAAGCATTTATTTTCGTTAGGAAATCCTACCAAGGATTAATCGGGTAACACCGGCGTCCACGCGCTCGACAAGGCCCGGCGCTCCGCCCCGGGCCCGCCGCCATCCCGACGCCAGTACCCAGCCCAGGAGCCCGAGAGCCAGGGCGAGCAACAGGCCGGCGGCCGCGAGATCGCCCATGGCCGCTTCGCCCGGCGCCCATGCGGCCCGGCGTTCTTCGCCGCCGGCGGCGAGATAAAGCAGCTCCGGTCCGAAGGCGGCGTGAAGCCCGAGAAGCGCCGGGCCGTGGCGACGCGCCAGCGCGGCCAGGCGGGCCGCGTCCTCCTCGCTGCGCACCAGGCCGGCGAGCCGCACGGCCGCGAGCGCGCCGGCTTCGCGGCGTACCGTAGCGAAATGGACGAAGACCTGATCGCGCGCGGCGGCGTCGACACGCACCGCGCGGGTGAACTCCGCCCCGGCCCGCCGCGCATCCTCTTCGGAAAAGACCGGCCGGGTGTAGCGCTCGCCAGCTTCGCTGATCATCGTCATGGCCGCCGCAAGCGCCGCCTCGCGCGCAAGGGCCTCGTCGGGGCCGAGCACGAGCCGCGCGATGAGCCGGTCGTCGGCGAGGCCCGCTGCGGCCGCGGCCTTGAGCACTCTTGCGCCGATGCGGGCCTGTCCGGCCGTCTCCGCGGCTGCGAGCGCGAGGCCGGTCTGCGCCAGGTCGCCGGGCGGCTTCGGCAGGAATACGACGCGGCATTGCCCGATCCGGCGTCCGGCGCTTTCAGCGAGCGCGCAGGCCTGCACGATCACGTCGCGGACATCGCCATAGAGCGCGGCCCGCGGCGGCGCGGAGTCCAGTCCGGGCACGCCGCGCAGCACCAGGGTGCGGCCAGAGGGATCGGCGAACCAGTCCTCCACTTGCGCAAGCGCCGGTCCATAGAGTGCGCGGGCGCGCTGCAGCCGGTCGGCGACATCGCTCGACGCGAAGATCAGGGTCTGCGGCACGCCGGGCCGGACGGCGCCCGCCTCCAATCGTTCAAGCAGGATCGCTTCCAGGAGCTGATCGCGCCGCCAGGCCGGCGCGGCGCGCAGTTCGGCCTCCAGCCGCTGCGGGCTGCGCCCGGATTCAAGCAGGATCGCGCGCGCCAGCCGGTCGCGGCCTGCAAGTTCCGGAAGCACCGGGGCGAGCGATTCCGCCAGCACCAGATCCGGCGCGCGGCCCGGGCCGGGGTTCAAGGCGGCGCCGAGCGCGCCGCGCCACCAGGCCTCGGGCTCGGTCAGCAATCGCGCGGCGTGATCGGACACCGCGCTCGGCGCGGCCTGCGCCAGGGCGGGGCGAAACGCGTCGGCCGCGCGCCAGGCGCAAACCGCCGCGCCGAGGATCAGCACGGCGAAGATCACCGGGCGCCAGACGGCGAACAGGGCGCGCCACGCCAGATAGACGCCCGCCCTCACCCCGCCTGCGAGCCAGGGATCGCGCGCGCCGTAGCGGGCGCTGTAGCGCTGGCGTTTCAAGATCGGTTCGTCCATGCCTCCCCCAAGAACGAACAGTCTAGCCGACGTGCCGTGAGAGCGTGAGCCGTTGCAGACCGGTCAACTGCGCGGCGTTGCAAGAAGGGCACGCCGAGCCGAGTGCGGGACAGGCGCCGCCGATCGGCGCAAGGCGCTTCACCTGCGCCCGGCGGAGCGATAAACACGAGCCATGTCGGACACCATACTCTCAGATCAAACCCTGCACCCCGTCAGCTATCGGCTCGCCGAACGCGATCCGGACGCCTTCGCGAGCGCCCTGGGCGCCAGTTTCCGCGAGACCGGTTTCGCGGTTGTGAGCGATCACCCCGTAGATCAGGCGGTGATCGACCGGGCGCTGGCCGACGCCAAATCGTTCTTCGCACTGCCTGAAGCGGCGAAGCGCGCCTATTTCGATCCTCAAGGCGGCGGCCAGCGCGGCTACACCCCGTTCGCCACCGAGAACGCCAAAGGGTTTGCGGCCAAGGACCTGAAAGAGTTCTGGCATCGCGGCCGCGACCTGCCCGCCGGCCACCGGTTCGCCGACTGGATGCCGGCCAATGTCAGCGTAAGCGAGATCGCATCCTTCGACGCCAGCACCAAGGCGATGTACGAGGCGCTCGACACCATGGGCGCGACGCTTCTGCGCGCGATCGCGGTCGATCTCGGCCTGCGCGAGGATTGGTTCGAGACGACCGTGAACGAAGGCAACTCGGTCTTGCGCCTGCTGCACTATCCGCCCATCGAAGGCGAGCCGAACGGGGTGCGCGCCGGCGCCCATGAAGACATCAACGTCATCACCCTGTTGCTCGGCGCGGAGGAGGCCGGCCTCCAGGTCAAGACCAAGTCCGGCGCCTGGCTCCCCATTCAGCCGCCCGAAGGCGCATTGGTGGTCAATATCGGCGACATGCTGCAGCGCCTGACCAACCATGTGCTGCCCTCGACGACGCACCGGGTGGTCAATCCCTCCGCCGAGCGCATGAAATACCCGCGCTATTCCACGCCCTTCTTCCTGCACTTCAATCCGGACTTCGAGATCCGGACGCTGCCCGGCTGCGTCACCAGCGACAATCCCGACCGGTATCCCGAGCCGATCACCGCCCACGGCTATCTCCATGAGCGGCTCGTGGAGATCGGCCTGGTCAAGGCGTGAGCCTCGGCGAGCGGCTGAAGGCGGTCTTTTACCGGATCGAGGGTCAGGCCTGGCGCTTGCGCTTCTTTCGCCAGCGGCGCGCCTGCAGCACGACCCCGGTGGCCAGAAGACCCATGGCGAGAAGGATCACCGCGATCAGCGCCGGCTCCAGGCGATAGCGCACGACGCCGAAGCGCCAGTTGACCACGTGGAGATTATAGTACCGCTCCAGGAAGATCTCCCGACCGGTCCGCGGCGTGTGCACGAATCCGGTCACCTGGTCGATCGCCACGCCGCCCGCCAGGGGGTCTTCGAAGCGGGCTTTCCAGACCGGCCAGGGGCCGGTGTAGAAGTAGAAATCCAGCTCCGCCGGACCGCTCGCGGTCTCCCAGCCCGACAAGGTCGCATAGACCTCCGGATCCAGGCGTTCGCGCGCGATGGCGTCCCGGTCGGCCTCGGTCAGGGTGATCGCCTCGCCCGTACGCGCGTCGAACAGAGCCTGGCTCGGTGAACGGCCGGCCTCGGTGAACTGATAGACCGGCCGCCCCAGAAGGCTGGTCAGGCGTACCTGGGCGGGGGTGAACCCGGCCGAGGCGGAGAGCTCGCGCGGATGCACCGCCACCGCATCCAGCGCCAGGGCGGGCGGGTCCTCGGCGTATTGGGCGTGCGCCTCGTCGCGCAAGGGATGAAGCAGCCACACCACGCCCAGGCCGGAGGTCGTCCAGAAGACGACCTGAACCGCCAGGACGAGCCCGATCGCCTGATGCCAACGTAACGAGCGCAGGCCCATCCCGCTTACGGCGTGGACGCGGCGGACCGCAAGCACGCCGAGCCCGGCGCTGACCAGGAAGATCGCCGCGAAACCGGTGAGGATGAGATTGCCCCGGAACTGCGCATTGCCGGTGTAATCCATCACATGAATGGTGGTGACCCAGTTTTCGAACAGGCGCCAGAACGGTGTTTGGGTCAGAACTTCGCCGGTTTCAGGATCGAAGAACAAGACTGCGTCGCGCGCCTCGACTCGCCAGGCGGGGAGCGGAAGCTTCTGATATTCCGGAGAATTGCGCGTCTTCAGGCTCACCGCCTCCACCGGCATCGCCTCTCCGGTCAAGCTGGAGGCGAAGTTGGCGATCGCGCCGGGGCTCAGGCGTTCAAGCGGCGCGGCGGCGTCTGGCCGCAAACGTTCGGGAGCGGCGCCGATGCGGGAGACGTCCAACTGGGCGGCGATGCCGTCGCGGCGCAGCGTCAGGGATTCCACCGGCTCGCCGGAAGATAGCGCGGCGATCGCGTCGATCTCCGGGTACGCCGCAGCGGCGTCGAACCCGGCCTCGGCCGGCGCGAAGCGGTAGGCGATGGTGGCCGAGCGCGGGATCAGCGTCATGGCGAGCGCGGTGACGAGCCAGAGGGTCAACTGCACCATCAGCACGAGCGTCAGCCAGCGGTGCCAGTCGCGCAGAACCATGGCGAGCGGCTTCGGCTTCTTCGCCGGCCGCGGGCGCGCGATCGCGTCGGTCATGTCGCATCCTGTCGAGGTCGGAATAAGAAAGTCGCGGCGGCCGGATCGCTCCGGCCGCCGCAAGGCGTCGCCCTAGAAGCGATACCGCACGGTCGCGCCCACCTGGCTTTGACGCGGCGCCGAGATGGTGAAATCCCTGTAGAACGTGAAGCGGCGGTTCGGCAGGAAGATGAACGATCGCACCGGGTCGGGGATCAGCAGCGTCCGGTCGAAGTCCAGAAGCCGGGTGACCACCAGCGGCGTGTCGTCGTCCAGAGCGTTGTTCCAGAACAGCGTGAACGTCCAGTCGCCGGTCTCCAGCCCCGTACGCAGGTTCAGATTATGGCTCTCGCCGGTATGGGCGAGATTATGCACCTGCACCCAGCGCTTGGATTCATAGGCGTAATCGGCGCGCACGAACCAGTCCGCGGTCGAGGACACCGCCCAGCGATAGGTGCCTGAGGCGTTGAACATGTGTTCGGGGGTCTGCGGCAGGGCGTTGCCCGCCACCTGCCCGTTGGGCCCGTCCACATCGGCGGGATCGCTGGACGGCAGACCGTCGGTGTCGAACAGCTCCTCGGTGTTTTCGTCGTAGAAATCCTGGATCTCGGTGTCGGCCAGCGCATAGCCGAGCCGGTAGTCGAACCGGTCTCCCAGGGTCCCGAACAGCTCCAGTTCAAAGCCGCGCACCACAGACTCGCCGGCGTTCACCACGAACGGGGTCGTGGTTCCCGTCGTGCCGCCGGAGGAGGCGGTCAGATAGGGCTGGGACTGGGTGAGCTGTTGATCGCTCCAGTCGAGATGATACGCCGCCGCGGAGTACTGCGCCGAACCATCGAACAGAAAGCCCTTGATCCCGATTTCGTAGGACCGGACCGTCTCCTCATCGAAGCTGTTATAGAGGTCCTGGAACTCGGTGAAGTCCTGCGGGTCGAAGAACTCGCTCGCGGCCGGGATGTCGTTGAACCCGCCCGGCTTGTTGCCCTGGGCGATCGACCCGAACAGGTTCATGGTGTCGTTGATCCGGTACCGTCCGGTCACCCGCGGCAGAAATGCGGTGTAGGTGGTCGAGCGCGCATTGACGGGATCAGGGCGTGTGTTCGAGCCGGCCGCGCCGAGCACCTCGTCCGTGGCGGTGATCTCGTCTTCCTGGTAGCGCCCCTCCGCCGACACGGTCAGCCGGTCGGTGAGGTCCGCCTCGATCATCGCGAACACGGCGCGGTTCTCCACCGAATCCCCGGAGTGGAAGAGCTCCTTGTCGGGGCGAGCGCTATAGTCCCCGCTGGCGTCGAAGCCGTCGCCGTCCTCCTCCATGTAATAATAGACCCCGGCGAGCCAGCGGAACCGCCGGTCCTGGGGAGAGAGCACCCGGAATTGCTGGGAGAAGTCGGAGACGCTGGACCCGGCGATGCTGAAATTCGGGTCCGTGCTCGGCGTCAGCGTATTGTCGTACCCGTTCTGGTTCCGGGAGGTGTTGTACGCGGTGATGGAGGTGAACTGGTAACCGCTGTCGGTGTCGCGATCCACACGCAGCGACGAGCGCCAGGCGGTTCGCGCTGTCATCCAGTACCCCAAATCGCGCAATTCCGTGATGTTGTAGGCGAATGTCTCCGGCAATTCGATTTCGCCGCAGAAATAGCCGCGCGACCGGTTCGACGAGAGCGGGATTCCGAAAAAGCTTCCGGTGACGTCCGGCAGGAAGCAGTTCAGCTTCTCGCTGCCCTGGAAGGCGTAGGGGAAGCTTTCGTCGCGGTCTTGCGACCATCCGCCGTTGAACGTGACCTCCCAGCCGGCCGCCGGACGCCAGACCAGCTTGGTTGCGAGATTGATCGTGTTCTGGCCGCCGATCGGCGACCCGCCGTCGGCGTTGGCGTAATCGCCGCCGAAATCGTAGTACCGCGCGCTGATCTCGCCGAAGAGCACGTCTTCGAGCAGCATGCCCGAGACGAAGCCGGCCGCCTCGTAATGCTCATGCTCGGCCGCGGTGACGGTCAACTGGCCGGTGGTTTCCTCCGTCGGCTCGCGGGTGATGAAATTGATGGCGCCGGCGAAGGTCTGCCGGCCGAACAAGGCCGATTGGGGCCCGCGCACGACTTCGACCTGCGCCAGATTGTCGAGCTGGTAGCTCGTGATGTTGCCGGACACGAACACGCCGTCGACGAAGAAGGCCGCGTTCGGTGCGCCGAGAATGCTGGACATGCCGCGGATCGAGGGCCTCACCCCCGCCCCGCCCTGCCCGCCGCCGGACCGGCCGAAACCTTCCCGGAAGGAAAAGCCCGGCGTCATGAGCGCAACGTCGGACACGCTGTCGAGCCCGGCGTCCTGGATCATCGCTTCGGTGAGTGCGGTGATGGAAAGAGGCACATCGGTGAGATTTTCCTCACGCTTGCGCGCCGTCACGGTGATGACGTCCCGCGTCGCCGCCGGGCGGGCTTCGTCCTCCTCCGGCGCTTGTGCGAACGCCACGCCCCCGCCGCCGGCGAGCACCGTCGATCCGAGCAAGGCGGCGCGAATCGTATTGTTGATAGCCCTGTGCATGAAACCTCTCCCCATGGTTATCGCCTGTGCGGGCCATAGCGGTCTTCGCCGCGCGCAAAAGACCCGACATTCGACTCAAGAATAGGGACATTCTTTGGAAAGAGTATATCATTTTTTATCGGACTGATTTCGTTCAATAAATAGAGCGCAACGGAGCGTAGTGTGCGCAAAAAGCCACAGCGGCCGAGCGGGGTTCGGCCGCGCGTCAGACCGGCGGGGCTGTGCGATCCGCGTGGTGCGGCGGCGCAAGCACCGCCCTGGCTCGCCGCGCGATCACGGCGCCGGCGTCTCCGCCTCGGCACGTCCGGGAAATTGCTTGATGTAGACGTCGCGCTGCGGGAACGGGATTTCCACGCCATGCTCGTGAAGCGCCTCCCAGACGGCGAGATAGACGTCGCTCGTCACGTTCGCGAGCCCGTTCTGAGGGTCGGAGATCCAGAAGCGCAGATCGAAATTCACCGAGGAATCGCCGAACTCCATCAGATTGCACACCGGGTCCCTGTCGGGCACGACGCGCTTGACCGTCTTGGCCGCCTCGGTCGCGATCTGCTGGACCAGCTTGAGGTCGCGTTGACCATAGGACACGCCGAACGGCGCGTGGAGGCGCACGATCTCGTCGGATTTCGACCAGTTGATCACGCCGTTGGTGATGAAATGATCGTTCGGGATCAGCATTTCGGTGCCGTCGCGGGTGCGGACCGACACGTACCGGCTCTGCATCCCGGTCACCCAGCCGAACGTCCCGTCGAGCTCGATGGCGTCGCCCGGTTTGATCGACTTGTCGGCCAGCAGCGTAAACCCGGCCGCGAAGTTCGACACGGTGCGCTGCAGGCCGAGACCCACCCCGATGCCCACCGCGCCGGAGAAGATCGCCAGCGTGGCGAGATTGAAGCCGGTCATCTGCAAGGCGATGAGCAGCGCCAGCACCGGCAGGAGTATGCCCAGCGTCTTGGAGATCAGCGCCTTGAAGGCGGGGGAGAGCTCTTCGGTCTTGTCCAGTTGCTGGTCGATGGCGCGCCCGGCGAAGCTCGCCGCCCAGAACAGCACGCCGAAATAGATGAGGGTGCGCAATATGTCGAAGAGCGAGAGCTCGATGGGCAGCCCCTCTTCGGTCTCGCCAAGCGGGATGGCGAGCGCGCGCAGCTGCATGATGACGTCGTCCAGGAGGCCGAACACGTCCAGCGCCGCGACCGGCCAGGCGATGTAGAAGGCGACGTTCGACCAGAATTTCGATCGGATCACGAGCGTGACGGCCCGGATGATCAGCCAGGCGGTCATCAGCGAAATCGCCGCCGACACGATCTCCACCGGCTGGTCCAGCGAGCCGAGGATCACCTTGATGATCGTCAGCACCGCGTAAAGCGCCAGCGGGGTCATCAGGGCGAGGAGCGCCGTGATCAGCCGCCGTATGATGCCGACCTGAAAATGCTTCTTCGTGCCGGCGTGGACGAGCGCCTTGAGGCGCGGTCCGAAGATCAGAGCCGGGATGATCGCCGCGGCGACCAGCCCGAGCTGAAGCGCCACCTCCAGGCTTAAGACCTCGGTTTCAATCCAGTCCAGAAGGCGTTGAAGACGCGGCGTGATCTCGTCGAGCGGGATCAGATCTTCAAGCGCGGATTCCGACGGATTGGTGGGCGGGGGCTGGCTCTGCGACAAGGAAGACCCTTCTCTGCGCGAATATCGCTGAAAAGACTTACCCGTATCGACCGCGGCGGCAAGGCGCGCGCCCGCCGTCGCTTAACGCCAGTCGAGGATCACCTTCCCGGCCTTGCCCGAGCGCATGGCGTCGAACCCGGTCTGGAACTCCTTCGCCGGCAGCCGGTGGGTGATCAGCCTGGAGACGTCGAGGCCGGACTGAAGCATGGCCAGCATCTTGTGCCAGGTCTCGAACATCTCACGGCCGTATATGCCTTTGAACGTGATCGCCCGCATGATCAGCGAGCCCATGTCGAGGGTGAACGGCTTGCCGGGCAGGCCCAGCATGGCGATCTTCCCGCCCATCACCATGTGATCGACCATCTGCTTGAAGGCCGGCTCCGCGCCGGACATCTCAAGGCCCACGTCGAAGCCTTCGGTCATCTTCAACCGCGCAATCACGTCGCGCAGCTCTTCCATGGCGGTGTTCACCGGCGTGGCGGTGGGCGCGACCTGCTCCAGGAGTTTCAGCCGGTCGGGATTGATGTCGGTGACCACCACATGGCGCGCGCCGCAATGGCGCGCCACGGCGGCGGCCATGATGCCGATGGGCCCGGCGCCGGTGATCAGCACGTCCTCGCCGACAAGATCGAAGGCGGTCGCGGTGTGGACGGCGTTGCCGAGCGGGTCGAGAAAGGCGGCCTGCTCCATGGCCACGTCGTCGGGCAGCGGCACCACGTTGAAGGCCGGGATGCGCAGGTATTCGGCGAAGGCGCCGGGCATGTTCACGCCCACGCCCTTGGTGTCGGGATCGAGATGGAAGCGCCCGGCGCGCACCGCGCGCGAGCGCTCGCCGACCACATGGCCTTCGCCCGAGACGCGCATGCCCGGCTTTATACGGGTCACGTCGCGGCCGACCTCCTCCACGACCCCGCCGAATTCATGGCCGACCACCATGGGTGTGGGCACGTTCTTCTGCGCCCAGTCGTCCCAGTTGTAGATATGCACGTCCGTGCCGCATATCGCGGTCATGTGCACCCGGATCAGAACATCGTCCGGCCCGATTTCGGGCTTTTCAACATCCTGCATCCAAAGGCCTTCTTCGGGCTTGGCTTTGACGAGGGCTTTCATGGGGCGGGGCTCCCTGGAGCGGAACGGACGGCGTCGCGGCGAGTATTCACCACGGCGCGGCGCGCTTGGAAAGCCCGTCGCTTCAGCCCGCCGGCACCCTACCGGCCCACCTCGCGGATCTGGTCCACGTCGATCGTCGCCTCGCCTTGCTGGCAGAAGCTCATGGCCGCTCTTGAGCCTTCGATCTCGACATATTCGCCGTCGGTGAAACTCACATCATTGCTGACGAGCGAATAAAGATCGCCCTGCGGCGTGGTCAATGTGTAGCACTCGACGCCCTGGCGCACGCGTCCCTCCAGGGCCAGCATGCCGGGGCTGCGGTCCTCGTCGCGGCCGTCGCGCGACTGATCCACCTCTTCGATCAGGCCGACATCGAGCGTGAACGCGCCCTCCTGGCAGAACGAGGCGTCGGCGCGCCGGCCTTCGACGCGGACATATTCCCCGGCGGTGAATCGCACGTCGCCGCTGACAAGCGCGTATTCATTGCCGTCTTCGGCCTCCAGCGTGTAGCACTCGGCGCCCTCGCGCACCCGGCCTTCGAAGGCGTAGACGCGGTCCTGACTGTCGCGGCCGGTGTCCGGATCGACCACGTCGAACACGTCCGATCTCAGGGTCACGCCCCAGTCGGTATCGACCACGAAGATGAGATCGTCGCCCGGATCGGCCCAGTCAGGCGTCTCCAGAGAGACCGAAAGGTCGCCGTTTGAATCGGTGCGCGCCTCGCGTACGCGGCTCCATTCGGACTCATAGACGCCCGCCCCGACGGTGACCCAGGAGTTCGGGCGCAGATTATACGCCTCGATGGTCACCTCGGTCTCGGGTCCGCCTTCAAGCGGGGTGACGTCGATCGCGCTTTGCGGCCGGTCGCGGTCGGGCACGTTGAGAACTTCGCCCACAGGCAGCGCATCGGCGTCGATATCGGTGTTCGCCGCAAGGAGTTCGAACAGGGAGAGCCCCAGGCGCTCGGCGATCGAATACGGCGTGTCGCCGGACTGGACGCGATAGCCGTCGGTGCGCCGATCCCGGTCCGGATCACTCCCCGCTCCGCGCCCCGGCGCGGAGTCGTCGAGCGCGATGACCTGGCCCACCTCAAGGGCGCGCGGATCAAGCTCGGGATTGAGCCGCACGATCGCGTCCATGCTGACCCGGCATTGCTGCGCGATCTGATAGAGCGTGTCGCCGTATTCGATGGCGTAGCGCGCGCCGCACTGGGTTTGGGCGTTCGCGGGCGCGGCCGTCATCGGCAGGCCCGCGCCTCCGGCTGCGAAGACCGCGCCGCAGGCGAACAAGGTGCGAAAAGACATGGCGACATCCTTCAAGGATTGCGCCCCGCCCGGCAGGGCGGCAACGAGGCGGACCGGGGGCAAGGTTCCCCGGCGCGCCGCAGGCGTTCCGCCCGGGACCGGCCCTCTCAACCCCGGTCGGCCTGAAGCACAAGCTTGCGGTAGTCGTTGAGATCGCCGTCATAGCGAGAAGCCCGGCCGTCCTTGACCAGCCAGAGCTGATCGGCCGTGCCCTCGGCGAGATAGACGTCGTGGGTGATCAGCACCACCGCGCCCTCATAGGCGTTCAGCGCGTAGATCAGCGCTTCGCGGCTGTCGATGTCCAGGTGCGAGGTCGGCTCGTCGAGAATGAGGATGTGCGGCTTGTCCATCGCCATGAGCCCCAGGAGCAGGCGCACCTTCTCGCCGCCGGACAGCTTCTCGATCTTGGTCTCGACCTTCTCGGCCGCAAAGCCCATGGCGGCGGCGGCGGCGCGCTGCCTTGACGGCGTGGACCCCTTGGGCAGCTTGTCGCGCACATGGTCGAGCACGGTCTCGCCGCTGCGCAGCTCGTCCATCTGGTCCTGGGAGAAATACCCGATGCGCAATGCGCGCGCCGCCACCCGGTCGCCGCCCAGAAGCGGCAGGCGCCGGGCGATGGATTTGACGAGCGTGGTCTTACCCTGCCCGTTCGCGCCGACGATGGCGATGCGGTCCTCGGGATCGAGCCGGACATCCACATCCTTGAGGATCACCGCATCCTCGCCATAGCCGACCCTGGCGTCGCGCAGTTCCAGAAGCGGCGGCGACAGCTTGTCGTCCGAGGTCGGAAACGAGAATGGAATTGTCCGCTCTTCCAGCGGGACGGTGATCTCCTGCATCTTTTCAAGCTGCTTGACGCGCGACTGCGCCTGGCTGGCCTTGGAGGCCTTGGCGCGGAAGCGGTCGATGAAGGCCTGCAGGTGCGCCCGATCCGCCTCCTGTTTGGCGCGCTGGCTTTCCAGAAGCGCGGTCTTGGCCGCCCGCAGCTTCAGCCAGGAATCATAGCCGCCCGGCGTCACCGAGAGCTGCTTGTGCTCCAGCGCCATGGTGTGGGTGACGCAGCGGTTCAGAAGCTCCCGGTCATGGCTGACGATCAGGACCGTATGCGGGTATTTCTTCAGATAGGTCTCAAGCCAGGCCGCGCCTTCCAGGTCGAGATAGTTGGTCGGCTCGTCGAGCAGCAGCAGGTCCGGCTCGGAGAACAGCACGCCGGCGATCGCCGCGCGCATGCGCCAGCCGCCGGAAAACTCCCGTGTCGGACGGCTCAAATCGCTGTCCTTAAACCCCAGGCCGATCAGAACCTCGGCCGCGCGCGCCTCGGCCGACCAGGCGTCGATGTCGGCGAGGCGCATATGGATCTCGCCGATGCGGTCGGGATCGGTCGCGGTGTCCGCCTCCTGCATCAGGGCGTGGCGCTCCTCGTCGGTCGCCAGCACCACGTCGAGAATGGTCTCGTCGCCGGCTGCGACTTCCTGGGCGACCCAGCCCATACGCGCGCCTTTGCTCAGCCGGATCGGGGAGTCCGGCGACGGCGCCTCGATCTCCTCGCGGATGATGCGCAGCAGCGTCGACTTGCCGGTCCCGTTGCGCCCGACCAGGCCGACTTTCCAGCCGGCGTTGATCTGCGCGGATGCGTTCTCGAACAGAGAGCGCGCGCCGATTCGATAATCGAGATTGGAGATCGTGAGCATGGGAGGGGTTTAACCACCGCGACGCGCTAAGCAACCACGCAGGGCTGCGGCGCACGCAAAGGCCGGCAGACCCCGCACAGTCTGGCGCATCACGACGGCGAAATGTAGGATAAAAACACGCCGATGGCAGGCCCTAGGGGAATCGAACCCCTCTTTCCAGGTTGAAAACCTGGCGTCCTAACCGATAGACGAAGGGCCCGCATCGGCGTGGAGCGGTGATATATCCGTGCGCCCGGTTCGATGCAAGCGCGGGTGTGCGGAATTTTCCAAGATCATGCATCCCAACCCGCCCCGGTGCAGCGAATCCCCTGCCCTGCTTGAAGATCAGAGCGCTTCGGCGAGGTCTTCCAGGTGCAGTTCGGCGCGTTTGCCGTAGCGGGAATCGTCGGCCTTGAGCTTGCCGGCGGCGTGAAACCAGGCCTCTCCGGAGGCCAGCAGCGCCTGGCCCGAGGGGGCGTCGGCGCAGCGAAAGGCGACGCCGGAGAGCTTCGCGCCGGAACGCGCTTCGAAGGTGAAGCGCACATGATCTGTCCCAACCCGTTGAGCATACGTGCGTTTCAGGTCCGAGAAGGCGAAGCGCGGCTCCGGATTGCCCATTCCGTAAGGGGCGGCGGCGGACAGGGCGTCGCAGAACTCGAAACTCACCGCCGCCGGGTGCACCACGGCGTCCACGGCGTAGCTGCGCGCCTCCTCGGCGGCTTCCCATTGTCCCCGCAATTGGTCGTCCAAGAAGGCCCGCAGGTCCTCAATCCGTTCATGTTGAACGGTCAGCCCGCAGGCCATGGCGTGCCCGCCCCCGGCGAGCAGAATTCCGGCCTCGCGCGCCTTGGCGACGGCCGTTCCGAGATCCACGCCGACGCAGGACCGGCCCGAGCCCTTGGCGAGGCCGGTCTCGGGATCGATCCCGATGACGATGCTCGGCCGATTGAAACGCTCCTTCACCCGGCCGGCCGCGATGCCGATGACGCCGGGATGCCAGTGCTCGCCCGCCGCGATCAGGATCGGCGCATCTTCGGCGACGCCCGCCGCCTCCAGCTGAGCGAGCGCGCCCTGCAGCACCTCCGCCTCGATGGCGCGACGCTCGGCGTTGAGGACGTCGAGCTCCTCGGCGATGCGGCGCGCCTCGCCGGGGTCTTCTGTGGTCAAGAGCCGGGCGCCGAGATCGGCGCGCCCCACCCGGCCGCCGGCGTTGATCCGCGGACCCAGGAGAAAGCCCGCGTGATAGGGCGTCGCCTCGCCGGTGATCCCGGCGACCTCGGCCAGGGCGGCGAGCCCGGGATTGCGCCAGCCGCTCATCACTTTCAGCCCGGTGGCGACGATGGCGCGGTTCACCCCGGTGAGCGGGACCACATCGCAGATCGTGCCGAGCGCGGCGAGATCGGAGAGCGCCATGAGATCGGGCTCGGGCCGGTCCTTGAAGGCGCCGCGCCGGCGCCCTTCCCGGTTCAGCGCGGCGAGCAGCACGAAGGTCACCCCCGCCGCGGCGAGATGGCCGCAGCCCGACGCACAGCCCGGCTGGTTCGGATTGACCAGGGCCGCGGCTTCAGGCGGCGCGCCGCTCATGAGGTGGTGGTCGACGACGCCCACGGTGAGCCCCATCCCCGCCGCCGCGGCGAGCGGCTCCACCGACGCCGCGCCGCAATCAAGCGTCAGGACCAGGCCGGCGCCTTGCGCCTTCAGGCTCTCGAAGGCCTGGGCGTTGGGGCCGTAGCCCTCCTCGATCCGGTCGGGCACGTAGATCAGCGGCGGTTCGCCGGCTTGCTTGAGCCAGCGATGGAGCTGCGCGGCGCTGGTGGCGCCGTCCACGTCGTAATCGGCGAACAGGGCGATGCGCTCGCCGCGCTCGACGGCGTCCCAGATCAGCACCGCACAGCCGTCCATGCCGAGAAAGCTCGACGGATCAGGGAAGCTGTCGCGCAGGCGGGGCGCAAGGAAGCGCGGCGCATCCTCGGCCGTGATCCCGCGCGAGGCGAGCAGGCGGGCGAGCGCGTCGGACACGCCGGCGGCGCGGGCGATCTCGCCCGCGACCCGGTCGTCGGCCGGTTTCAGGCGCCAGGCCTTGCCGCCGAAGGATTTCGTGACCCCGAAGAGCGCTTCGCCTGACGCCATGACGGCCTAGACGGGCCTCCGCGTGGAGATGCGCCGGCGCAGCTTGGTCACCGAGGAGAACAACAGGGTCTGCGTCTCCACATAGCCGGCGTGACGGCGCACGCCATGGACGAGATCGCCTTCGGTCACGCCCGCTGCGACGAACAGGCAGTGCTCGTGCGCCATCTCGGTCAGGTCGTATTTGCGATCAAGATCGGTGATGCCGGTGCGCTTGGCGCGCTCGCGCTCGTCGTCATTGCGGAAATGCAGACGGGTCTGCATCTGACCGCCCAGGCAGCGCAGGGCCGCCGCGCCCAGAACCCCCTCCGGCGCGCCGCCGCGGCCGATATAGAGATCGGCCTTGCCGTCGGGATCGGCGGCGTTGATGACGCCGGCCACGTCGCCGTCGGAGATGAACAGGATGCGCGCGCCCGACGAGCGCACCGACTCCACGATATGCTCATGGCGCTCGCGCTCGAGAATGCAGACCGTGATGTCCTCGGCCGCGACGCCCTTGGCCTTGGCGAGCGAACGCACATTGTCCGCGCCGCTGACGTCCAGATCGATCACGCCGGCCGGATAGCCCGGTCCGCAGGCGATCTTGTCCATATAGGTGTCCGGCGCATGCAGGAGCCCGCCGCGCGGCGCCAGCGCCAGCACCGCGAGCGAGTTGTTCATGCCTTTCGCGGTGAGGCTGGTGCCCTCCAGCGGATCAAGCGCGATGTCGATCTCCGGCCCCTCGCCCGTCCCGACCTCTTCGCCGATATAGAGCATCGGCGCTTCGTCGCGCTCGCCCTCGCCGATGACGATGCGGCCTTTCATCGCCATGGCGTTCAGGCCGTTGCGCATGGCGTCAACGGCGGCCTGGTCGGCGGCGATCTTGTCGCCGCGCCCCACAAGGCGCGCCGCCGCAGCCGCGGCGAGTTCGGCCGCGTCCACGGCCTGATTGGCGAGAGCTTCGAGGGCGCGGCCCTGATCCATGTCGGTCACCTTCTGCGGCGCCGGACGCACAGGCCGGCGCGTGGTCTGGAATTTGATTATTGCGAGGGCGGCAGCCCGCGGGCGCGGGCCTCCACGACGAACTCGGCGGTGTCCACCGTCGGGGCGCGCAGCGCCACGCCGGTCAGGCGCACGCGCTGGCGGGCCTGGATCGTCCGCAGCTCGGCCGTGGCGAGTTCCAGACGCTCTTCCTGGGACAGAACGGTCTCCTCGACATAGGCCGGCGCTGAATCCGGCGGCGTCTCGCGCAGGCGCGCATCGGTCCAGCTCGGATCGGCCGGATCGGGCGTGAATACGCAAGCGCACACGAACAGCCCGGCGGCGGGCGCGGCGAGGAGAAGTTTCGTCACGGGGCGGCCTCCTGACCGGTGGACGCGGTCGCCCGTTTCTATACGCTTCTTTTCGCCCCTGTCACCCTTGGTCCGGAGTTCCCCGCCATGGCCGAGCGCAGCAAGTCCGCCAAACCGAGCAGAACCGCCACGGCGAAGGCCGGAGCGGCGAAAGCAAAGACCGCGAAACCCAAGACGGATGCGCGCGCGAAGGCCGGCGCCAAGGCTGAGGCAGGACAGCCAGCGAAAACGCAAGCCGCGAAGCCCGAAACCGCGCCTGAAAAAGGCGCGCGCGGCGAATCACCGGCGCGCAAGGGCTTCGAATTCGCCGAGTACGGCGAGCTGGCGGCCTTGAGCCAGGAAGACCTCGATCGGCTGGAGCAAACCTCGCGCACCATCATGCAGTCGGCGCTGAAATCGCAAAAGCTGATGAGCGACGTTATGCGCCGCTCTCTGGAAGGCGATCCGACCCTGATGCCCCAGGCCGATCCGCTGCACGCCGCGCCGGAGCTTCTGCAGACCTGGGAGACCATCCTTTCCGATCCCGAACTCCTGTTGAAGGCGCAGTCCGATCTTTATCGCGGCTATCTCGATCTCTGGTCCGGCGCCACGAAGCGTCTGCTCTCCGGGGAGGAAAGCCCGCCCGCCATCCAGCCGGAAAAGGGCGACAAGCGCTGGCGTTCGGCGGCGTGGAACGAGCATCCCATGTTCGACGCGATGAAGCAGTCCTACCTGCTCAATCAGCGCTTCCTCATGGGGCTGATCGCCGGCGCCAAGGGGCTGGACGAGGCGACGCGGCGCAAGGTGGAGTTCGTCACCCGGCAGATGACCGACGCCATGGCGCCGACCAATTTCGCCATGACCAATCCGGACGTGCTGGAGGAGACTTTCAAGTCCAAGGGCGAGAATCTGACGCGCGGCCTGATGAATCTGATGCGCGATCTGGAAAGCGGCGGCGGCCGGCTGGCGCTGACCCAGACCGATATGGAGGGCTTCGAAGTTGGCAAGGACCTCGCCGCCACGCCCGGCGAGGTGATCTTCCGCAACGAGGTGATGGAGCTGATCCAGTACGCGCCGGCGACGCCGGACGTGAGGAAGCGCCCTCTGCTCATCGCGCCGCCCTGGATCAACAAGTTCTACATTCTCGACATGCGCCCGCAGTCCTCGATGATCCGCTGGCTGGTCGAGCAAGGGATCACCGTGTTCCTGATCAGCTGGATCAATCCCGACCCGAAGTTGAAGGACGCCACCTTCGAGGATTATATCCGCAAGGGCCTGTTCACGGCCCTGGAGCAGGTCGAGGCCGCCACCGGCGAACGCCAGGTCGACACGGTCGGCTATTGCATCGGCGGCACGATGCTCGGCACGGCGCTGGCCCTCATGGCGAAGGAGAAGGACGACCGCATCGCGTCCGCGACCTTCTTCGCCGCCCAGCACGACTTCAAGCTCGCGGGCGAACTTCTGGTCTTCATCGACGATGAATGGTTCCGCGAGATTTCGCGCCTGATGGATGCGCAGGGCGGCGTGCTCGACGGGCGCACCATGGCGGACACGTTCAACATGCTGCGCTCGAACGATCTGGTGTGGTCGTTCGTGATCAACAATTATCTGCTGGGCAAACAGCCCCAGGCCTTCGACCTTCTGTACTGGAACGCCGACCAGACCCGCATGCCCAAGCGGCTTCACCTCTATTATCTGGAGACCTTCTACAAGAACAACGCTCTGGCCGAGGGTAAGCTCGAACTCGGCGGCCATAAACTCGATCTCGCCGACGTGACCATCCCGATCTTCATGCAGGCCAGCAAGGAAGACCATATCGCCCCGGCCGACAGCGTCTATCGCTCGGCGAAACTCTTCGGCGGTCCGGTCCAGTACATGATGGCCGGCTCCGGCCATATCGCCGGCGTGGTGAACCATCCCGGCGCGAACAAGTATCAGCACTGGGTCAATGAGGCGCTGCCGGAAAGCCGGGAGGACTGGCTCAAAGGCGCCGTGGAGCATCCCGGCTCCTGGTGGGAGCACTGGAAAACCTGGCTCTACGCCATGGACTCCGAGAGGGTCCCCGCGCGCGAGCCGGGCGGCGGCAAGCTGAAACCCATCTGCCCGGCGCCGGGGGAGTATGTGAAGGTGCGCAGTTAGGGGCGCTTAATCGTCATCCCCGCGAACGCGGGGATCCAGCGATCATCGAGCCATGGCGGCGCCGTCTGGGTTCCCGCTTTCGCGGGAATGACGGAATGAGATGGGAGCATCATTCGCGGTACTGATCGCCACCTCACCGCCCCGCCTGCACGAACCCCTTCGCCTCGTCCGTCCACTCATACTCCCCCGCCCCCACGGTCTCATACCGCCGCTCGGCTTCTTCGCGGAAGGAGCCGATGAGGAAGCGCACGGCGCGCGAGCGGTTGGTGTCCACCAGGACCTGCAGGATCGGGTTCTTGAAGCTGTAGCGGATCCAGAAATCCACAAGCGTCGAGCCGTCGGCCAGCTCGTGAAAGCGCCATTGATTGGCGAGATCATGGAACGGACCGGAGAGATAATCCACGTCGATCAAACGGTCCGGCCTGTCCAGATGCACGCGCGTGGAAAATCGCTCGCGCACGAAGCGGAAACGCACTCGCGCCTCGGCGTCCAGCTCGCCTGAGCCCTGCTCGTCCACATGCTCACGCGTCACGCGCATAGCGCTGATGAGATTGATGAATTTGGGATAGGCGCGGACATCCGACACCAGGTCGAACAATTCATCGGGGCGGTGGCGCAGCCGCAGCCTTTCGCAATACTCAGCGCTCATGGGCGAGCCTAGCGGGTGCGTCCGGCCGCCAGGGCGGCTTCACGCGCTTCGCGCAGGCGCTGAAAGTCGTCGCCGGCGTGATAGCTGGAGCGCGTCAGCGGGGTCGCCGACACCATGAGGAAGCCCTTCGCGCGCGCGATGGTTTCGTATCCCTTGAACTCGTCCGGGTGGACGTAGCGATCCACTGCGGCGTGCTTGCGGGTCGGCTGCAGGTACTGGCCGATTGTCAGGAAGTCGATGCCGGCCGAGCGCATGTCGTCCATCACCTGCATAACCTCCTCCCTGGTTTCGCCAAGGCCGACCATGATGCCGGACTTGGTGAACTGGGAGGGATCGCGCTCCTTCACCCGCTCCAGAAGGCGCAGCGAATGGTAATAGCGCGCGCCGGGACGGATGGAGAGATAGAGCCGCGGCACGGTCTCCAGATTATGGTTGAAGACGTCGGGTTTGGCGTCGATGACGATCTCCGCCGCGCCGGGCTTTCTGAGGAAGTCCGGGGTCAGGATCTCGATCGTGGTGCCGGGGCTGTGCTCGCGGATGGCGCGGATCACTTCGGCGAAATGTTCGGCGCCGCCGTCGGAGAGATCGTCGCGGTCCACCGAGGTGATCACCACGTGCTTCAGCCCCATGGTGGCGGTGGCTTCGGCGACGCGGCGCGGCTCGTCGGCGTCGAGCGCGTTGGGAAGGCCGGTCTTCACATTACAGAAGCTGCACGCGCGCGTGCACGTGTCGCCCATGATCATGAAGGTGGCGTGCTTTTCCGCCCAGCACTCGCCGATATTAGGGCAGCCCGCCTCCTCGCACACGGTGACGAGATTGTTCTCCTTCACCGTCTTGCGGGTTTCGGCGAAGACGCCGCCGGCGGGCGCACGCACGCGGATCCAGTCCGGCTTGCGCAGAACCTCCGTATCGGGACGCTTCTGCTTTTCCGGATGGCGGGCGGCGCGGGCTTCGGCCGCGGCGGAACGGGGCGTTTCGATCAGCTTGACCATGGGCCCCGACATAGGCCTGTCGCGCGCGATCATCAAGCGGTCAAGCACGGCTGCGGCGCCACGGTATGAGAAAAGAAGGCCCCGGCGCGCGGTGGGCGCGCCGGGGCCTTTGGATGTCAGCCGATCAGGCTCACACTGCGTCGCCGGCCGGATCGGGCCCGTTCGGCTTCTGACGCTGGAAGATCGCCAGCGTCCAGGCGCCGAGCCCGATGCACAGCACCAGCGGCAGGATGAAGAAGCCCAGGAACGGGATCGCGCACAGCACGGTGATCACGATCGCCGCGGCCAGGAAGGATCCGATGCGCAGGCCCAGACCCGCCTGCCCGCCCGACCGGTTCAGCGCCAGATCGCCGAGCGCGATCCCGCCGAAGGCGAAGGCCAGGAACAGGAGGATGGGCGTCGCCAGAACCAGGATCACGGCCAGCGGAATGCCCACGATGGTCACCAGAAGCAGCGCCATCAAGGTGGGGATCAGCACCGGGATCAGCGCCAGAACGATCAGCCCCAGGAAGCCGGACACCCAGGGGCGCTGGCGGAAGCATCCCGCGATCCGGCCCACCGAGCGCGGCGCCAGCAGGGACACGATCAGGCCCAGAAGAAAGGCGCTCGCCGCAAACACGCCGCCGACCGCCGCCGCCGAGGGCAGGAAGTCGAAATCGATGTCCACGTCGCCGCCGTCAATGGAGGATTCGTTGAACGCTTCTTCGATATAGGTCAGCTCGCCCAGCTGCGCGCCCGGCGCGATCATCGGCTCGCTCGGCCCGCGCACGGTGATCGGGCCGGCCACGACGGCGGTTTCGCCGAAGCTCAGATCGCGGGCGTAGATCTCCACCGGGCCGGAGATGACGCCGTTGACGAACACCTCCCGGCCGCGGATCTCGCCGCCTTGGTCGAGGCGGCCGTTCACATAGATCTCGCGCCCGGAGATCTCCGCCTCGCCGCCGATGGAGGCGTCCTCGTCGATGGAGACGAAGGCGCCGGCGAGGTTCGCTTCGCCCTCCACGCGCGCCAGGATCCCCAGATCGGCGGCCGCGGCGTTAAGCTCGCCGCCAATGAACGCGGTGAGCGACAGATCGGCCGCGGCGATGTTGGCGTCCCCGGTCACCGAGCCCGCGAGGCTCACGTCGGCCGCGGCGATCTCCACGTCACCGCCCACCTGCACGTCGAGGCGCACGTCGGCGGCCAGGATGGACAGATCCCCGCCCACCCGTCCGTCGGCGCCGACGTCGGCGGCGAGAATGCGCACGTCGCCGTCGTCATTGAGGTTCAAGGACAGATCCCCGCCCACGTATTGCGCCTGGGCGCTCGCGGCGAAACCGGCCATGAGAGCGCCGGCGACCGCGCCGGCCTTAAAGGCGTTCTGGAAAAAGCGCTTCATGGCTCAGTCCTCCTTGCCGAAATCGCAACGGGCGCGCTCACGCGGCGCGGCGGCGTCATCTTGAGTGTGCACAAGCTGGGTCAGCCGGGGCTCGTCCGCCTCGGCGCGGCGGGCGCGGGTCTCGGCGCCCGCGCCGCGGTCCTCGACCGTGAGCGAGGACCTGACCGTCTCGGCGCCGGACAGAAGGCGCACGCGCGCCTCCTGTCCGTCGTCAGATGCGGCGCGTGCGGCCAGTTCGGCCTGGGAACAGGCGACCAGGACGACGAGGCTCGCCGCCATGGTGGTGAGGAGAAGGCGTCTCATCGGGTCTTTCCCCTTTTTCGTAATAAGACCAACCATATCGAAACTCGATA
>JBNPED010000003.1:36613-102470 GCA_051117435.1 Oceanicaulis sp.
CATATCGAAACTCGATAAGAAAGCGGTTTTTCACGAAAAACGATAAATTTTTATCGAGCTCCAAAGACGAAGAGCCCGCGCCGGGGTGCGGCGCGGGCTCCTCATAGGTCCGCAGGTGTAAGGGGAAGCGGTGCGGACCCTAGTCGCAATCGCCCTGGCGCGGTTCGTGGCGCACGTTCGAGGCGTCGAACCCAGTCTCGAACAGCGGCGCGTCGTCGGAGATCACGGTGAGCGGGGCGAGGACGCGGGCGTTCGGTTCGAAACGGACTTCATGGGCGCAGATGGTCCCGCCGGCGTGCAGCGCGCCGCGCACGCGCACCTTCGAATCATCACCCCGATCGCGCCAGCCATGGCGCGCGCCGTCGCCGAGAAAGCGGACCGGCGCGGCTGCGTCGCCTTGGAAATCGACCCTGCCGGCGCGCACCAGAAGCTCGCGATTGAACGAGCCGCGCAGCTCCGCGGCGCCGGCGTTCACTTCGACCGGGCCGGTATAGCCGCCCATCAGCCGGGCCGAGCCGGCGTTGACGAGCGTGCGCCCGCGGATATCGCCGTCCAACTCCGCGCTGGCGCCGTTGGCCTCCACGTCGCCGCCCACATCGGCGCGCATGTCCACCGAGGCGCCGTTCATCTCCACATCGCCGCCGACCCGGCCGCGCAGGGTGACTGCGACCCCGTTCATCTCGACGTCGCCGTCGGTGTCGACCGTGCGCGAGCCCACGAGCCCGTCGAAGCTTGTGCGTTCCGGGCTTTGCGCCTGGACGCAGGCGGAAAGGCTGAAGGACAGCGCGGCGGCGGCGCCGGCGGCGAGAAGGCGGTTCATGTGCGGTTCTCCTGATCGACCGGCCGGGTCTTCGCGCCCGGCCATACTCAAGAGAGATGCACGGCGCACCTCGCCCGGATGCGCCCGCCTGATGGAATTCCGTTAATAGTGGATCACCCGGCCGTACGCATCGAGCACGCTCTCATGCATCATCTCGCTCAAGGTCGGGTGCGGGAAGACGGTGTGCATGAGCTCCGCCTCGGTGGTCTCCAGCGTCTTGCCCACCGCATACCCCTGGATCAGTTCGGTGACTTCCGCGCCGATCATGTGCGCGCCGAGCAATTCGCCGGTCTTGGCGTCGAAGATCGTCTTCACCAGCCCCTGGTCCTCGCCGAGCGCGATCGCCTTGCCGTTGCCGACGAAGGGGAAGCGGCCGATCTTCACCTCCCTCCCCTGCTCTTTCGCCTTGGCTTCGGTGAGCCCGACGCTGGCGATCTGGGGATGGCAATAGGTGCAGCCGGGGATATTGGTCTTGTCCATGGGATGGGGCTTCAGGCCAGCGATCCCCTCGACGCAGATCACGCCCTCATGGCTCGCCTTGTGCGCCAGCCAGGGCGCGCCGGTGACGTCGCCGATGGCGTAGAGCCCTTTCACACCGGTGGCGCCGTAGCCGTCGGCGACCACATGGCCGCGCTCGATTGCGGCGCCGAGCTCCTCCAGGCCGAGCCCCTCCACATTGCCGGTGATGCCGATGGCGAGGATGACTTTCTCGACCTTCACGGTCTCGCTCTTCCCATCCTTCATCTTCACCTGCGCCGACACGCCGGAGGCGGATTTGTCGAGTTTCCGAACCTGGGCCGAGGTGTGGATCTTGAGGCCTTTTTTCTTGAAGGTTTTCTCGGCGAAGGTGGAGATCTCCGCGTCCTCGGCCGGCAGGATCCGGTCGACCATCTCCACGACCGTCACGTCGGCGCCCATGGTGTGATAGAAGCTGGCGAACTCCATGCCGATCGCGCCCGAGCCGATCACCAGAAGCGATTTCGGCATCGCCTCAGGGACCATGGCTTCCTTGTAGGTCCAGACATGCTGTCCGTCCGGCTCGAGCCCGGCCTGGGGGATGGTGCGGGCGCGCGCGCCCGTGGCGAGAATGACGTGGTCGGCGGTGTAGCCGGTCTCCTGGCCGTCCTTGTGCTTCACCACGACCTTGGGCGCTTCCGAACCCTTCTCCAGGCGCGCCGCGCCGTCGATCACGGTGATCTTGTTCTTCTTCATCAGACCGGACACGCCGGAGGACAGGCGCCCGGCGACCTTGCGGGAGCGCTTCACCACGGCCTTGAGGTCGAACCCGATATTCTCGGCCCTCAGGCCGAATTCCTCGGCGCGGTGGAACAGCTCGTAAATGTCGGCGGTGCGCAGGAGCGCCTTGGTGGGGATGCAGCCCCAGTTCAGACAGATCCCGCCCATGTGCTCGCGCTCGACCACGGCGGTCTTGTAGCCGAGCTGAGCGGCGCGAATAGCGGCGACATAGCCGCCCGGGCCGCCGCCGATGACGATGATGTCGAACTGAGTCTGCGCCATGAAGAGGTCCTTGTCATGAGTGACCGCTTGATGGGCCCCGCCGGACGGAAAATCAACCGCGTCGCCCGACGGCCGGCGCGGTCGCTCGCAGCGCCCGCACATCGGGACCCTCGGGGTTGAAGTTTGGAATCACTTTAGCCGACATCGCTTCCGCTCAAACTTAGCGCGAAGAATCTATCTCAATTGCTTATCAAACCCTGCCTTCCCCACGGCTTCAGCGCGGTGTTCATGGATCGCGAAACACCATGCGCCATGGCGATATCGCGCGCTTATACAGGCCTTTACAAAACGGTATTCATGGTTGTGATTTCAATTGTTCGCCCACCATTCAGGCGATAAACTTAACCTATCGTCATCGACCCTGGATGACGACATAGGGGAGGAATTCCATGACTTTACGCTTGTCCGGCGCGACGCTGCTCGCCGCGTGCGCCTTGTTCGGCGCGGCGGGGCCGGCTTCGGCCAACCCCGATCCGTTTCTTGGAGAGGTGCAGCTCACCGCCAACTCCTTCTGCCCGGAGGACTGGGCCGAGGCGAATGGCCAGCTCCTTTCGATCCAGACCAACACGGCGCTCTTTTCACTGCTCGGTACGTACTACGGCGGGAACGGCGTGCAGACCTTCGCCCTGCCCGACCTGCGCGGACGCGCGATCGTGAACTGGGGCAACGCGCCCGGCATAGGCAATTACGTCATTGGCCAGATGAGCGGCACGCCTGAAACGTCGCTGCTGCTGGTGAACATGCCGCCCCACAATCATCCGCTCAACGCCTCCAACCGGGAAGGCACGATCAACGATCCCGCCAACGCGGATATCGCCGAGTTCGAGACGCGCCAGCGCTACACCCCTTCGGCGCCGACAGACGCGACGTTCGGACCGGGCGTGGTTGGCGTGACCGGCGGCGGTCAGCCCTTCTCCATTATGCAGCCGTCCCTGGCGATGCGCTACTGCGTGGCGCTCCAGGGCCTCTATCCGTCGCGTGGGTGAGCCGGGAGATAAAGAGATGAAAACCACCATGTTCAAGGCCGGCCTCGCCGCGCTCGCGCTCGCTGGAAGCGCCACTGGGGCGGCCTCCGCCCAGGAATGGCTGATCGGCGAGATCCGTACCTACGCCTTCAATTTCTGCCCGTACCCTAGCTGGGTGCAGGCGAACGGCCAGCTCCTGCAGATCTCGACCAACCAGGCGCTGTACGCCCTTTACGGCACGCAGTACGGCGGGAACGGCACCACGAACTTCGCCGTGCCCGATCTGCGCGGCCGCATGGCCGTGGGCTCTGGAACCGGTAACGGCCTCACGCCGCGCATGAACGGTCAGATGTTCGGCTCGCCGACCAACACGATGACCATCGCGACGATGCCGGCCCACAGCCACGCATTCAACGCCTCCTCTCAGGGGCTGCAGCAGGCCACGCCCGAAAACGGCGCGCTGCCGACCCAGCCGCCGCAAGGCACCGCCTACGCCGTGCAGGGCAGCTCCAACGTGGTGATGCACCCGCAATCGATCTCCGTCACCGGCGGGGCCGGCGGCGGCGCGGCTCCGGTGTCGATCGAACAACCGACCCTCGCCCTGACGACCTGCGTCGCGGTGACCGGCCTCTTCCCGCAGCGCGACTAGGGACTGGAGATGATCATGATCAAACGCACCCTCCTCACCGCGCTGCTTTGCAGCGCGGCCGTCACCACGGCCGGCGCCGAAGCGCAAGCCGTACGGTTCATCGGCGACGTCATCCCGACGGGCTACACCTTCTGTCCGGTGGGCACCATCCCGGCCCAGGGCCAGCTTTTGCCGATCTCGTCATACTCCGCCGCGTACTCCCTGATCGGGAACGTCTATGGCGGCGACGGGATGACCACCTTCGCCGTGCCGGATCTGCGCGGCCGGGTTCCCATTCACCACGGCGCGGCGCCCGGCGGTCCCAACTATGTCGTCGGGACGATGGTCGGCGCCGAAGCCTCCGTGCTCAGCGTCGCGAACCTGCCAGCGCACACCCACATGGCGGGCGCGAGCGCCCAGCCGCCGAGCGTTGTGAGCCCGGAGAACGCGTCCTTCCCCACGCCGCCTCCGCAGTTCCCGGCCTACGCCTCCGACCCCAATCCGACCGTCGCGATGGACAGCGACACGATCGGATCGACCGGCGGAAGCCAGCCCTTTTCGCTTGTGGGGCCGAGCTCGGTGCTCACCTATTGCGTGGCTCTGGAAGGCATCTTCCCCTCGCGCGGCTGATCCGTCAGTCCAACGCGATCTCTCAACCCGGAGCGGCGACGCTCCGGGTTTTTCTTTTGGCCCCGCCGCGGCGGGCGCTTTAGGCTGCGTATTGATCAGACGGGAGCTCCACACACCATGACCTTCGACGCGCTGCGCACGCCTGACGACCGGTTCGAGGCCCTGCCCGATTGGGCGTTCGAACCCTCCCACATCGAAGATCTTCCCGGCTATGAGGGCCTGCGCCTCGCCTATGTGGACGAAGGCCCGCGCGAGGGTCCGGTCTTCCTCTGCCTGCATGGCGAGCCCAGCTGGGGCTACCTTTATCGCAAGATGGCGAAGGTGTTCCTCGACGCCGGCTTTCGGGTGGTGATACCGGATCTGTTCGGCTTCGGCCGGTCGGACAAGCCTGTGGACGACGCGGTCTACACCTTCCATTGGCACCGCAATTCCCTGCTGGCCTTCATCGAGCGGCTGGATTTTCGGGATGTCTGCCTGGTCTGCCAGGATTGGGGCGGCATGCTTGGCCTCACCTTGCCGATGGAGCACCCGGACCGGTTTACGCGGCTCCTGGTGATGAACACCGCCATCGGGGTCGGCAAGGGCGCGAGCGAGGGCTTCATCGCATGGCGCGACTATATGGCGAACACGCCCGATCTCGCTGTGGGCCGGCTCTTGCAACGCGCCACCCCGGGCATGAGCGACGCCGTGGCCGCCGCCTATGACGCCCCCTTCCCCGATCATCGCTACAAGGCGGGCGTGCGCCGATTCCCGGCTCTGGTCCCGATCAGTCCGGAGATGGAGGGCGTGGACACCGGCAAGGCCGCGGCGAAATTCTGGAGCCAGGACTGGTCGGGCGACAGCTTCATGGCGATCGGCATGCAGGACCCGGTCCTGGGACCGGACACCATGGCCTGGCTCAGAAGCGTCATCCGCGGCTGCCCCGAGCCCATGGAGATCGCCGAGGCCGGTCATTTCGTTCAGGAGCACGGTGAACCGATCGCGCGCGCGGCGCTTGAGCGGTTCGGCCTCGCCTAGCGCGTCTCGAGCTGGAGGTCGGAGCCTTCAAGCGTATAGAGGCCAAGCGAAAGATCATCGCCCTTCACCGCGTTATGCCCCTCCACGGTGGCCAGCAGGCGCAACCGGCCGCCCGCCTCCTCGATCCGGCCGCCGAACGCCCGAATTCCGCCGGCGTCCACCACAGCGAGCCCGCATTGCGGGTCGGACAACAGGACGTTCGCCGCCTGGACCGGCTCATCGGCGAGGAAGACCGACGTGCCGAGATTGAACATATTGGAGGGCTCTTCATAGCCGGACGTGGCGAGCGTCAGCGTCTCGCAGCCGGTCACGTGCTCGACGAGCCGGCCCACCCGGTCGCTGGGCCAGAGCCGGTCCACGTTGGGAATCGCGACCCCGAAGACGCAGGCGTAGAGCGCCGCCGTCGCGACCCCGGTCGCCAGCAGGCGCGAGCCCGACGGCTTCAAGGCCAGGGCGACGATCGCCCCGGCGGCCAGAACCGCGAAGGCGGGGCTCGCCCAGGCGGCGAAGTCGGGGGTCTCGTTGAGATACATGGAGCCGACCACGGGCACCGCGCCCAGGAGCAGGGCGACGAGGACCGCGAGCCCCGCGAGAATGGAATGCGCGATGCGGATACGGGCGGACGACAGAATGTCGCCGGCCTGAGCGATCCCGAGCGCGATCAGCAGCGCCAGCGCCGGGAAGCTCGGCAGGGTGTAGTGCGGCAGCTTGGTCGCGACGATCTCGAACACGACGTAGGTGGGGATGATCCACGCGATCAGAAACTTCACCCGGTCGTCCGCCCGCATGCGCCAGGCCGCCGCCAGCCCCAGCGCCAACAGCGCAACGCCCGGCCAGAGCGTGAACAGCGTCGCGGCGAGATGGAAGCCGAGCGGTCCGGAATGGGCTTCCTGGGCTTCACCCACCTTGTCCAGCATGGAATAGCCGATGGCGGTGCGCGCAAACGCCCAGTCGGTCTCCAGATTGATGGCGACAAACCAGGGCGCGAAGATCGCCAGGGCCAGCACCAGGCCGGGCAGCGGGCGCACCTTCAACAAGAGGCCCGGATCACGCTTCCAGGCGGTGAAGGCGATCAGGCTCAGCGCCGTGACCATGAGGAAGATCGGCCCCTTGATCAGCAGCGTCACGCCGAGCGCGGCCCACATCACCGCCGGCCATCCGATGAAGGCCGGACGGAGGTCCTTCACTTGCACCATGAGGATCATCAGGGCGGACTGCGCGACCATGCCGACGCCCAGAAGGATCGCATCGGTCTTGGCGGTGCGCGCCTCGACCGCGAGCACCAGGGTGGTCGCGAGAATCAACCCGGCCATCAGCCCGGTTCCCGGGCCGAACAGGCGCGCGCCCAGCCAGGCGGTGATCGCGGCGGCCAGAAGCGCGAACACGAAGCCTGGCAGGCGATGGGCGCCGATCGGCGCGTCCGCGCCGCCGAAGGGCTGGGCGGCGAGCGCCTGCAGCCAGTAGGTCATCGCCGGCTGCTTGTGCCGGTCCACGTCCTGGAGGCGGATATTGAGGTAATCCCCGCTCTCCATCATCTGTCGGCTGGCCTGGGCGTAGCGGCTCTCGTCCCGGTCCATGGGGGGAATCGAGACCAGGCCCGGCGCCAGCGCGGCGATCGCCAGCAGCATCAGCACGGCCCAGGCGCGTGGATTAAGCCCGTAGCGTCCGCCGGGCGCCGTCAGCGTGTCGAACATGGCGCTCATCGCCCCTGGGTCTCCGCATGCCCGCGCAGGATCAGCTCGCGCGAGGGCGCATGGGTGCGCCGCATCAGCCAGACCACGCCCAGAAGATCGAACAGCCCCGCTGCGGCCCGGCCGAGATTGGTGTATTTCGACGTCCCCGCGCTGCGCGCCCGGTTCACCACCGGCACGCAGGCGATCTCATAGCCCAGATGCCGCGACAGGGCCGGCAGATACCGGTGCAGCGCATCGAAGAAGGGCAGAGCGAGGAACAGATCACGCACGATCAGCTTCAGCCCGCAGGCGGTGTCCGGACAGTCGTCGTTCAACAGCGAGCGCCGCAGGCCGTTGGCGAAGCGCGAGGCGAATTTGCGGTTCGCCCCGTCGGTGCGGTTGGTGCGGCAGCCTGCGACGAGGCCCACCTCCCCCACGGTGGAGAGATCGATCGCGGCGACCATGTCGACGATGGAGCGCGGATCGTCCTGGCCGTCCCCGTCCATGGTGGCCGCCCAGAGCGCGCGGCCGGCGAGCATGCCGGTGCGCAGCGCCGCGCTTTTGCCCGACCGCGCGGGGTGGCGGATCACCCGAAGCCGCGGCTCGCGCCCGGCCAGATCGGCGAGCGCGCCGGCGGTGTCGTCGTCGCTGCCGTCGTCGACAACAATGATCTCAAAGCTTTCAAACGCGGTTTCGAACACGCCAAGCGCTTCGGCGACCACCGACTCGATGCTCGCCGCCTCGTTGAAGGCGGGAATCACGATCGAGAGGGCGGGTGCGCGCATGGCGGACGGTCCGGGGCCGGCTGAAGCTGCGCCTTGTTATCGCGTTGCGGTCGCGCCTAGCAAACACAAAACGCCGCGTTATTCCGGGCGCAGGCGGTTCTGCGCGAAAGCGCGGCGCAAGCGGTCGAGGCCGCCGCGATGCTCGCTCACCGCCATGCCGCCCTCGACGCGCTCATAGGCCGTCCAGCCGCTGGTCCAGCGGAACACCGACCAGTTCGCCCCGGCCGCCTCGAAGGCGTCGATGCGCGCGTCGAGATAGGCGGCGAGGCCCGGCGCGGCGCGCACGGCGCCGAACTCCAGCACCGCCACGTCGCCCGCCGCCTCGATCTGCGCCGGAGAAGCCTCGGCGTCGAAGCGAATCCCGGCGTCCGGCGCCTGATGGGTGTAGTCGAACGGACTGTAGTCATGGACCGCCAGCACCGGCTCCGGCCCGATCGCGGCGCGCAGCTCCGCAGCCCGCTCCGCCCGGCCCCAACGGTCGGGACTGAAGATGAGCGGCGTGTCATGGTCCAGCCCCGCACAGGCGCTCTGAATGCGCCGGGCGAAGGGAGGCCACACCCCCTCCGTGCCGATGTCGGCGCCGTTGGGCTCGTCGAGCACCTTGACCCCGGCGAGCGCGGGATGAGAGCCGAACCGGCGCAGGGTCTCCGCCGTCATCTCCGCCCAGGCCGCCTGCTTGTCGGCGTCGCGCCACAGGCTGTCGTCATAAAGCCGGGCCGGGTACCAGGTCTCGCCCGGATGGAAGGCGAAGGCGCTGCGCCCCGGCCCGGAGCGCAGGCACACCGTCGTGAACAGCCCGCGCGCCCGGCAGGCGTCGAGCCAGGCGCCCACATGATCCTCGACCGCCGGATCAAGCGCGAAGGGCGCGGTTTCGGAGAACAGGCCGGGCCCCGACCAGCTGGCGAGATTGGCGCCGGCTTCGGCGAGGCTGTCCAGCGCCGGGCCCGTGATCGGCTGGCCGAATGGTCCGGGGCCCAGGAAATCCGGCCCGTCGAGCTCGCGATAGACCCGGCGCTGCACGAACACCGCGCCGCGCAGGCGCGGACCTCCGACGTTTCTCCACAGATCGCGCTTGGAGGATCTGAGGCGCAGTCCCGCGGGTGCGAAGGCGCTCGCGCCCAGTCCGGCGCCGAGCGCGAGTACGGCGCGCCGACTCGTCATGTCGAGCGGAACCCTGCATAGGTGTCGATGCGGCGGAACGCCTTGCCGGGCCATTGGGAGACCCGGCCCAGAGGCAGTCGCTCGGCGCCGCGCTCCAGCGCCTCGGCGCCGGTCCGCAACGCGGCCACCAGCCCGCCCCCGGTGACGCAGCCGCGCACCACGGGAAACTGCCAGGATCCGAGCGCGGCCTTCGTGCGGTAATCGCCCGGCCCCAAGTGGAGCTCGCTGACCCCGCGCCTGGCGAGCTCTTCAAGCACCTGGGCCAGCAGAGCGTTGCCGGGTCCCAGCTTCGCCATCTCCGCATCATAGGCGGGAAACCAGTAATGCATGGCGTGTTCGCCCAGCAGGCCGAAATGAACCGCGACGAGCCGGCCGTCCAACTCAAGGCTGGAAAGCACGCCGCGCGCGTCCGCGCCGTCCTCACCCACCATCAGGTACTGCATGAGGTTTCGCGTCCACCCCACAGAAAAAACGTCGAAAAAGCCGGATGTTTCGTACTGCGCCGACTTCCAAACATAGAGCTGCTCCAGCGTCTCGGGCCTATGGTCCTCGAAGCGGAAGGTGAGTTCGCCATGCTCGGAGAGTTTACGGATCGAGGCGAAGATATTGCGCGCCGTATTGCCGCCGAGTTTCTTGCGCTCGCGCACGAAGCCCTCATAACCCTTTGAAAGATCGCAGACCCAGCTGCCGTCCCGCTCGCCCTCAAAGGCGGTCTGCGTGGCGAGCGCCCCATGGTGGTCGAAGACCGCCACACCCGCCCGGCGCAACGCAGCGCTCAGGGCCGGGCGGTCCAGCGGCGCGCCCACAAGCCCGTGATGGTCGCCAAGGGGACCGGCGAGCGCGCGGGCGTAGCCGGCTGGACCGGCTTGCATGGGCAGAAAGCTCAGACCGGCTTGGGTTTCGACCCGCAACACCTTCGTGTCCCGGCGCACGGCGGCCACGGCGTCGAGAAATCTCAGCGCGAGATAGGGCGAATACGCCGCCCGATCGCCCGCGCGCGCGGCGCGCCAGGCGTCTCGGTCGCCATCGCTGAGCTCGGCCGGGCGCAGAAGAACGGCGTCCATGGTCATCCCCGTTTCAAACCGACGCGGACCACTCAATCACATCGAGGTTAAGCCCGTCTTCAGCCTCCCTATGCATATTCCATTCCGACTTCGCGCCGCAGCGGCCCGGGGTTTGCGAGCCGCGCTTCGCGCGCAAACGGGACGTGTCATGCTGAACCGCCACCTCATCGCCTATCTGCCGGTCTACGCCGCTCAGGGGCTGGTGGGATTCGGCGCGGTGATCGTGTTCACGCGCATTTTGACCCCCGAAGAGTACGGCCGGTACACCCTGCTACTCGCGGCGGCATCGCTCGCCGGCACGCTGGCGTTCACCTGGCTCGACGCGGCGGTGGCCCGCCATCATCAGCGCGCCGCGGCGCGGGGCCGGCTCGCCGGACACTTGTTCACCGCTTGGCGGCTGTACGCTGTTCTGGCCGTCCCGGTCCTCGCCCTGTTCGGTCTGGCGATCTGGCTTGCGCCAATGGACGCGGCGCTGAAAACCGCGTGCGCCTTCGCACTGGCGCACACCGTCATTCGATCCGGCGTGACCCTCGCCCTGGAGACCCGCCGCGCGGCCGGCGAGGCCTGGCGCTACTCGCTTCTTGAAAGCACGACGATTTCGGCGGCCTTCGCGCTCGGCGTTGTGTTCGTGCTCGCCGGAGGTCTCGGCGCGGCCGGACCGTTCGCTGGTCTCGCCCTCGCCGGCGCGGTGGCGCTCGCCGTGGACGCGCCGATCCTTCTGAGCAAATCGAAACGCGACCGCGCCGACGCCAAGCGGGCGCGCGCCTTTCTGGCCTACGGCGCTCCGGTGGCGGTGTCGCTCATTTTCGAAGGCCTGCTGACCACCGGCGACCGGTTTCTCATCGCCGGCTTTCTCGGCGAGGCGGCCACGGGCGCCTATGCGGCCGGCTATGCGCTGTCGGACCGGACCCTATCGATCGTCTTCCTCTGGCTTGGAACGACCACCGGTCCGCTGCTGATCCGCGCGCTCGAAACCGAAGGCCGCGAAGCCGCGCGCCAGGTCGCCCGGCGCGCCGTCGCGCTGATGGTCCTGATCGGGCTTCCTGCAGCGACGGGCCTCGCCCTCATCGCCGGACCGGCCGCGCGGCTCATGATCGACGCCGAACTGGCGGATCAAGCCGCCCGGGTGATGCCCTTCATCGCCCTGTCCGGCCTGATGAACGGCCTGATGACCTTCTATTTCCACGAGGCTTACATCCTCGGCCGCAAGCCGCGCCTGATGGCGGCGATCATGGCCGGAGCGGCGCTGTTGAACCTCGCACTCAATCTGGCGCTCATTCCCGCGTTCGGGCTGCTCGGCGCAGCCGCCGCCACCGTCATCGCGTATGGCGCAGCGCTTCTGGTGTGCGCGATCCATGGCCGGAGCGTCTTTCCGCTGCCGCTGCCCTGGCGCGAAATCGCCGCCGCCCTCGCGGCGACCGCCGTCATGGCAGCGGCCGTCGTCGCTGTCCCCGGCTTCGACAATGCGCTGGCGACGCTTGCAGCGAAGATCGCAGCGGGCGCCCTCGCCTACGCCGCCGCCGCTTTGGCGCTCGACGCGGCGGGATGCCGGGCCTTGCTTCTTTTGCTGCCGGGCCTGCGGCTGAGGGAGGCGCGCGCGTGACCGCCCTCATCGACATCCGATCCAACGCCGCCGCCCGCTCTGGTTCGGCGACGCCGCGTCTGTCGGTGCTGATCCCGTTCTATCGCGACGATCCACGCACCCTGATCGCCGCTCTCGCCACGGACGCGCCGGAGGGTGTGGAGATCCTCGCCTTCGACGACGGCGCGCCGGACACGGGCCTGAACGCCGCCGTGCGTGACACGGTCGAGCAGCAAGCGGCGCCGGCGCGGCTTCTGACCGCCAAGACCAATCTCGGCCGATCCGCCGCGCGCAACCGCCTCGCGGCGCGCGCGGGCGGGCGCTGGCTTCTGTTTCTGGACGCCGACATGAAGGTGGAGGCCGGGTTCCTCGCCCGCTGGCTGGACCTGATCGAGACGACGCGCGCCGACGCGCTCTTCGGCGGATACGCGCCGGTCGAGCCCGCGCCGCCCCACCGCCTGCACGCCGCCCTCGCCCACGCCAGCGATGTGAAGACCGCCGCCGAGCGCAGCCGCGAGGGGGCGTACGCCGTGTGTTCCTCCAATCTCGCCGTGGCGCGCGCGGCGTTTGCGGCGGTCCCCTTCGATGAGGGCTATTCGGGGTGGGGCTGGGAGGATGTGGATTGGGCCTTGAGCTTTGGGCAGACGTACACGATCGCCCATGTGGACAATCCGGCCCGCCATGGCGGCTTGGAGAGCGTGGACCGCCTGCTCGCCAAGTTCGACCGGTCGGGGCCGAATTTCGCCCGGCTCTTGTCGCGCCATCCCGGCTACGCCGCACGCAAGGGCGCGCGGCTGGCGCTCGCGCTAAAGCGCTGGCGGATCAGGGGGCCGGCGAAAACCGCCGGGGCGCTCGCCGCCCGCGCGCCCCTGCCCCTTCGCCTGCGGGTCCTGGGGCTGAAGCTCCATCGCGCCGCCGTTTCCGCGAGGGCCTTGCCATGACCGTCTACATCCCCGCCTCCGGCGTGACGGGCAAGCTGCGCCGGATCGCGGCGCGGACCCTCGCCGTCCGGCCGATGAAAATCGCCCTGGAGCGCACGATCGTCTCGTTCACCTTCGATGATTTTCCGAAATCGGCCGCTGTGGCCGGGGCGGAGATCCTGCAGGCGCGCGGCTGGCGCGGCACCTATTTCGCCACCGGCGCATTCGCGGGCGGGGAAACCCATCTGGGGCGCATGTACGAGACCGCCGATCTGATCCGGCTCGATGCGGCCGGACACGAGATCGCCTGCCACACCTTCTCCCATTCCGACAGCGCGGCCCAGGGCGACCAGGCCACCGCAGCAGATTGCGCGCGCAACCGCGCCTTTCTCAGGCTCGCCGGCCATGACGGCGCGCTGGAGACCTTCGCCTTTCCTTATGGCGAGGCGGCGGTGCGCGCCAAGCCCCGGCTCCTGGAGACCTATCGCGCGCTGCGCGGCGTGCGCCCCGGCGTCAATCGGACCGGCGCCGATCGCGGGCTTTTGAAGGCGGTTCCCCTGGACGGGGGCGAGGCCGGCCTTGAACGCGCGCTCGACTGGATCGAGGACGCGGCCCTGAAGCCGGGCTGGCTGATCTTCTACGGTCATGACGTGCGCGCCGAGCCGGGGCCGTGGGGCTGCACGCCCGCGTTTCTCGAACGCGTATGCGAGACCGTGGCCCGCGCGCGGTTCGAGGTCCTGCCCATGCGCGCCGCGCTGGACCGGATCAAGGCGGCATGAGCCTCGCGGTCCTCATTACCACTTTCCGGCGCAATGATAGCCTGGCGCGGGCGCTGGAGAGCGTGTTCGCGCAGACGCTGACGCCGGACGAGATCATCGTCGCCGACAACGATCCTGCGGGCGGCGCGCGGCCGGTGGTGGACCGTCTAAAGGCCGCCGCGCCCTGCCCGCTCGTCTATGTGCATGCGCCCGAGCCCGGCGTCGCCAACGCCCGCAACGCCGGATTCGCCGCCACCGCGTGCGCGCGCATCGCCCAGCTCGACGACGATGAAAGCGCGCCGCCCGGCTGGCTCGCGGCGCTGGAGGCCGTGCGCGAGGCGACCGGGGCGCAGGTGGTGTTCGGCCCGGTCAGGCCGGAACCCGAGCCGGGCGAAGCGTCCGCCTTCGCCGCCCATTGGTGCCGGAAGCTCTACGCCCGCGAACCGGATCTGCCCGACGGCGTTACGCTGCGCCCCTGGGGGTGCGGCAATTCCCTGATCGACCGATCGACCGCGCACCTTCCCGATCCGGTCTTCGATCCGCGCGCCAACGAAACCGGCGGCGAGGACGATCTTTTGTTCTCCCACCTCGCCCGCACCGGCGTGGTGTTCGCCTGGGCGCGCGCGGCCGGGGTCGTAGAGCACGTGGAAGGGCGAAGGCTGAAGCTCTCCCACCTGGCGCAGCGCGCCTTCTCCTTCGGACAAAGCCCGCCCCAGACCGCCTACCATGAAGGTCGGCCGCTCATCGTGGCGGGATGGATGCTGGTGGGCGCTGCCCAGGCCGCCGTCTTCGGCGCCCTCGCCGCCCCGGCCGCGCTCGCGAGCCCCGCCCTCGCCGCAAACTGCGCCGACAAGGCGCTCCAGGGCGCAGGCAAACTCATCTGGTTCGACTTCGCCGCGCCGAAGTTTTACGGTCGGGCGCGGGTCGGCTGAAGCGGCTGGCCGATGGCCCGCCCTCTTAAGGGGGAAGGCCGGCGGATTAAGCCGCCAGTCCCTCCGCCACCTTGAACTTCGCTTCGGTCTTTTCGGTGATCTCCTCGACCGTGACCTCCGGCGCCAGTTCGATGAGTTCGAGCCCGTCCTCGGTGACATCGAACACGCCGAGCGTGGTGATGATGCGGTCGACGCACCCCGCCCCGGTGAGCGGCAGGGAGCATTTGTGCAGGAGCTTGGGTTCGCCGGCTTTGTTGGTGTGGTCCATGATCACGACGACGCGCTGCACGCCGGCCACCAGATCCATCGCGCCGCCCATGCCCTTGACCATCTTGCCGGGGATCATCCAGTTGGCGATGTCGCCGGTCTCAGAGACCTCCATTGCGCCCAGGATCGACAGGTTGATATGGCCGCCACGGATCATGCCGAAACTGTCGGCGGAGCTGAAATAGCTGGTATGCGGCAGCTCGGTGATGGTCTGCTTGCCGGCGTTGATGAGGTCGGGGTCGACCTCGTTCTCGCGCGGGAACGGGCCCATGCCGAGCATGCCGTTCTCCGACTGCAAGGTCACGTCCATGCCGTCAGGGATATAGTTCGCCACGAGCGTCGGGATGCCGATGCCGAGATTGACGTAGAAGCCGTCCTCAAGCTCTTTGGCGGCGCGTTCGGCGAGTTGGTCGCGGGTCCAGGCCATGTGTCTAGCTCCTTCTTGCTCGCTTAAGACCGAACGGTGCGCTGTTCGATGCGCTTCTCGTGCTCGCCCTGGATGAGGCGCTGCACGAAAATGCCGGGGGTGTGGATGTGGTCGGCGTCAAGTTCGCCCACTTCGACGATCTCCTCCACCTCGGCGACGGTGACCTTGCCGGCGGTGGCCATCATCGGATTGAAGTTCCGCGCGGTCTTGCGATAGACGAGATTGCCCGCCCTGTCGGCCTTCCAGGCCTTCACGATGGAGAGGTCGGCGACAAGACCGGTCTCCATGATATAGGTCTCGCCGTTGAACTCCTTGTGGGGTTTTCCTTCGGCCACCAGCGTGCCCACCCCGGTCTTGGTGTAGAAGCCGGGAATGCCGGCGCCGCCCGCGCGGCAGCGCTCGGCGAGCGTGCCTTGCGGATTGAACTCCAGCTCCAGCTCGCCGGAGAGATACTGCTTCTCGAAGGTCTTGTTCTCTCCCACGTACGAGCTGATCATCTTCTTGATCTGGCGTGTGTGCAGGAGCAGGCCGAGACCGAAATCGTCGACGCCGGCGTTGTTGGAGATCACCGTCAGGTCTTTGGCGCCGGAATCGCGCAGCGCCAGGATCAGGTTCTCCGGAATGCCGCACAGGCCGAACCCGCCGGCCATGACGGTCATGCCGTCAAAGGTCAGCCCTTCCAGAGCCGATTTCGCGTCGGAAAAGATCTTGTCAGCCAAGGCGGCGTCTCCCTTCGGTTTGCAAATTCAACGCTCGTTTAAAAGCCGAGCGGTGTTATAGCGATTTCGCGGCCTTTGGCCAGTGTGATCACGCGGCGTCCCGCGCTTTGTCCTCAGCGGGCGCATCGGGCGCGGCTTCGCTCGCCTCGGCGCGTTCGGCGCGCATCTTGTCGACCTCAACGGCCACCGATCCGCCGAAGAACACCGCATAGCTCGTCCAGTAGACCCAGAGGAGGAAGACGATCAGCGCGCCGAGCGGGCCGTAGATCGTCGGGTTCACGATGGTGGAGACGTACAGCGTGAAGCCCTTCGAGGCCAGCAGCCAGACCGAGCACGCGGTGGCCGCGCCGATCAGGCTGCCGCGCCAGCTGGTCTCGCCCGCGCGCTGCATCACGAAGCGGTAGAGCAGGACAAGCGCCGTCGCCATGGTGAGCGTGGCGATCGTCCATTCGTTGAATACGCCGGCGGCGGCGTCGGCGAGCTCGCTGCCGAGCCCGCGCAGCAAGGGCCGCACCAGGTTCGGCACGGTGAGGATCAAAAGGTTCGCCGTCGCCAGGAGCGCGCCGCCGGCGAGCACCGCGCCCATGGCGAGCAGGTTGAAATGCAGGATGTTGCGAAGATCGCCGCGCCGCGCGATCTGATTGAGCCCGGCGATCACCGCCTTGGCGCCGCGCGCGCTGGCGAACAGGGCGATGACGCCGGCGATGGCGCCCTGGACGGTGAGCGAGGTGTTCGACGCGTTGGCCAGATTGGACAGCTGGGTGTTGAGGAATCCCGCCGCGCTCGGCGGGAGGACGCCGGTGAGCTGAAGCCGGGTGATCTGATTGAGCGCATCCTCCGGCGTGAACAACAGGCCGTAGACGGAAATGCCCAGGAGCACGGCGGGAAACAGCGCCAGAAGTCCGAAAAAGCTCGCGCCGCCGGCGAACAGCATCACCTCGCGCGCCAGCATCCGGTCGACTGCGCGCACGACGATCACCACAACCGGCCAACGCGTGACCGGCACGACATATTTGCGCGCCCAGTTCACCAGGCGCGCCGGCGTCATGGATGTTTCCTCGCGGGCCATGGGCATCACATACGCCTTCGAGCGGCGCACTCCAAGCGCTGGGACGTCATCCCCCTATGGCGCCGTCCTTTTTCAGCTTCTTAATCGCCTCCGCCTCGAAGCCCCAGTCTTTCAAGATCGCCTCGGTGTCGGCGCCGGGCTTCGAGCCCGCTCCCTGCAACGCGCCGGGGGTGCGCGAGAAACGCGGCGCGGGCGCCGATTGCACCACGCCCTCGATCCCGGCGAAGCTTTCGCGCGCGGCCATGTGGGGATGGGCGGCGGCCTCCGCCGTGCTCAGGACCGGGGCGAAGCAGGCGTCGGTCCCTTCCAGAAGCTGCGTCCAGTGATCGCGCGGCTGCGATCTGAATGTCTGCTCGAAGGCGTCGCGCATGGCCGGCCAGGTGGCGCGGTCGTACTGGTTCGCCATCGCCTCATGGCCTGAGAGGCCCAGTTTCTGGACCAGGACCGCGAAGAATTCCGGCTCGAGCGGCGCGATGGAGACGAACTTGCCGTCGGCGCACTCATAGCAATCGTAAAACGGCGCACCGCCGTCGAGCAGGTTTTCGCCGCGGGGGCGATCCCACATGGTCATGGCCGAAAGCTGATGGACCGCGCCCATGAGATGGGTCGCCCCGTCGACGATGGCCGCGTCCACCACCTGGCCTTCGCCCGTGGCTTTCGCGTGGTGCAGGGCGGCGAGCACCCCCACGGCGAGATAGAGCGAGCCGCCACCGAAATCGCCGACCAGATTGAGCGGCGGAACCGGTTTCTCCTTCGGCCCGATCGCCTCGAGCGCGCCGGTGAGCGCGATATAGTTGAGATCATGGCCCGCGGCGTGGGCGAGCGGGCCGTGCTGGCCCCACCCGGTCATCCGGCCGTAGACGAGTTTCGGATTGGCCTTCAGCACCATTTCCGGCCCTAGGCCCAGCCGCTCCATCACGCCGGGACGATAGCCTTCCAGCAAGATGTCGGCTGACTTCAAAAGCGTGAGGCACGCCTCGACCGCGCCGTCCTTTTTCAGGTTCACGCCAAGCGATCGCCGGCCGCGCGCGAGCACTTCGGCCGCGCCGCCGCCGAACGCGCCGGGCCGATCAATCCGGATCACCTCCGCGCCCAGGTCCGAGAGCAGCATGGCGCAGAACGGCGCCGGGCCAAGCCCGACGAATTCCACGACTTTAACGCTGCGCAAAGGCCCTTGTGCTTGGCTGGGTGAAACCATTTCGACGTCCTTGTGGCGGTGAGTCCGGGAAAAATTGTTGTGGCACTGAACTTTGAACGACACAATGCGCGCGGTTCCGTCCGCGGGGGAAGCATGGGGCGCTCGTTTTCCATCATCGTCGTGGACGATTGTGCGGACGCGGCTGAAGCCGCCGCGCGCAAGCTGCGCGCGCTCGGTTTCAAGGCGGAGGGATGCGATCCCGCCACGCTGACCACCGTTTCCCGGCGCGGACCGGTGGACGCCGTCGTGGCCTATGCCGAAATCCCGCCCCAGGAAGACGCTCTGGTGATGGCGGTCGGCGAATCCGGTCCGCAATACGCCGACATCCGGCTGCGCGCCGACGCCCACGCCATTCAGATCGCCGCACGCCTGCGCGCCGCCATCCGTCTCTCGGTTCTTGACAGCACGGCCGCCGTGCGTGTCCAGGACGCCGCTGCGGCGGGCTCGGCCTATACGCCCGCAGCCCCGCGCGAGGAGCAGGCGAGCATTCTGTTCGTCGGCGCGCCCTGCCCGGCCTTCATGCGGCTTCAGCACGCCATGGCCGGGGCGAACACCGAAGTGATCGCCGCCTTCTCCACCTTCAATGCGTTCGATTATCTCCATGAGCGCGCCTTCGACGCGGTGGTGCTCAACACCGAGCCGACGCCGGATCTGGCGCACACGGTCTGTTCGGCCATGCGGCGCAACACCCGCCTCTATCACACGCCGGCCCTGCTTCTGGTGCGCGGCGACGCCTACGGCGGCGCGGACGAGGCGTTCGCACGCGGCGCCAGCGATTTGTTGAACGCCGACGCCGGCGCGCAAGAAATGCGCGACCGGGTCACCGCCCTCGCCTCGGAACGCCGGCGCCGTCGCGCCGCGAAGGCCATGCTGGAAGGCTGCCGCACGCCCGCCCTCCTGGACGAGGACTCCGATCTGTTCAACGCCGCGTTCGGTGAGCGCCATCTCGCCTCCCTGCTGGCCGAGGGGCGCGCGCGCGGACACGCCCTGTCGGTCATCGGGCTGAAGCTCAGCGCGCCCCATGAGGCCGGCGCGGCCAAGACCCGCGCCGCGCTGAAGCAGTTCGCCGGCATGCTGCGCCATTGCGTGCGCGCCGAGGATCTGGCGGCGCGCGCCGGACACGACGCGTTCTATCTCGCCTTGCCCTCCACGCGCGCCGACGAGGCGCGCATGGTCGCCGCGCGCGTGTCGGCCATCGCCGAATGCACCGCCTATGAAGGCGCCGATCCGCACCGCCCCTTCCGACTGAGCCTCGCCACGCGCGTCATCGAGCCGGGTGAAGGCTGGAGCGCGAGCGATGCGGTGAGCGCGGCGCTGGCGCCGGCCGGGCCGCGGCCGGTGGCGGCGGTGGGCTAAGCCGCCTCTTTCGTGCGCCGCGCCGCGTCGGCGACCGGCGCGAGCAGCTTCTGCACGCCCTTCAGACGATCCTCGACATCGGGGAACTCACCTTTGAGAACCAGCGTGTTGTCGGGCCGGATCTTGTAGTCCTCCGGCCGGCGCGCCATCAGCTTGACCAGCTCGGCCGGGTCGTCGAAGGCATGATTGCGGAAGGTCGCCACAGCGCCCTTCGGCCCGGCGTCCAGCTTGGCGACCCCGGCGCGCTTGCACAGCGCCTTGATGGCGACGACCTGCATCAGGCTCTCCACTTCTTCAGGCAGCGGGCCGAACCGGTCGATCAGCTCCGCGGCGAAGGCCTCGCGCTCCTGCTTGGTGGCGAGATTGGACAGCCGGCGATAGAGCGCCATGCGCACGTCGAGATCGGGAACGTACTCCTCCGGGATCAGCACCGCGGCGCCGATATTGATCGCCGGCGACCAGTCCTGCGCCTCGAGGCTCGTATCGCCCTGCAGGCTCGCCACGGCCTCTTCGAGCATGGACTGGTAAAGCTCCACGCCGACATCCTTGATATGGCCCGACTGCTCCTCGCCCAGGAGATTGCCGCCGCCGCGCAGATCGAGATCGTGGCTTGCAAGCGTGAAGCCGGCGCCGAGACTGTCGAGGCTCTGCAGCACTTTCAGCCGCTTGTCGGCGCCGTCGGTGAGCTTCTGGTTCGCCGGGGTGGTGAGATAGGCGTAGGCGCGCGCCTTGGAGCGCCCCACCCGGCCGCGCAGCTGGTAGAGCTGAGCCAGGCCGAACCGGTCGGCGCGGTGAACCACCAGCGTATTCGCCGTGGGAATGTCGATCCCGGATTCCACGATCGTAGTGGACAGAAGCACGTCGTACCGGCCCTCGTAGAAGGCCGTCATCAGGTCTTCCAGCTGGCTCGCCGCCATCTGTCCATGGGCGATGACGAAGCTCACCTCCGGCACGCGCTCGCGCAGGAATTCGGCGGTTTCATCGAGATCCTGGATGCGCGGCACCACGAAGAAGCTCTGCCCGCCGCGATACTTCTCGCGCAGCAAAGCCTCCCTCACCGTCACCGGATCGAACGGCGTCACATAGGTCCGCACCGCGAGGCGATCGACGGGCGGGGTGGCGATTATGGAGAGATCGCGAATGCCGCTCATGGCCAGCTGCAGCGTGCGCGGGATCGGCGTCGCGGTGAGCGTCAGGACGTGGACGTCGCTTTTGAGCTCCTTCAGACGCTCCTTGTGCTTCACCCCGAAATGCTGCTCCTCGTCCACGATCAGAAGGCCCAGCCGGTCGAACTTCACCGACTTGGCGAGCAGCGCGTGGGTGCCCACCACGATGTCGCAATCGCCGCTTTCGAGCTCCTTGCGCGTCGCCGCGGCGTCCTTGGCGTTTACGAGGCGTGAGAGCTGGCGCACCTTCACCGGCCAGCCTTTGAAGCGCTCGCAGAACGTATTGTAGTGCTGACGCGCCAGCAGCGTCGTCGGCGCCACGATGGCCACCTGACGCCCGGTCATCGCCGTAACGAAGGCGGCGCGCAGCGCCACCTCGGTCTTGCCGAAGCCCACATCGCCGCAGATCAGCCGGTCCATGGGCCGGCCCTTGGCGAAATCCTCGAACACGTCGTCGATGGCGTTCAGCTGGTCGTCGGTTTCCGCGTAGGGGAAGCGGGCGGCGAATTCGTCATAGAGGCCGGCCGGCGGCTCGATGATCTCGGCGTCGCGGGCGTTGCGCTGCGCGGCGATCTTGATGAGCTGATCGGCCATGTCGCGCAGGCGCTTTTTCGCCTTGGCCTTCCTCGCCTGCCAGGCCGCGCCGCCGAGCTTGTCCAGCTGCGCGGTCTCGCTGTCCTGGCCGTAGCGGGAGAGAAGCTCGATATTCTCCACCGGCAGGTAGAGTTTCGACTGCCCCGAATATTCCAACTCCAGGCAGTCATGGGGCGCCTCGCCCACGGTGAGGGTCTTGAGCCCCAGATACCGGCCCAGTCCGTGATCGGCGTGGACCACCAGGTCGCCGGGGCTCAGCGAGCCGGCCTCGGCGATGACGTCGGAGGTTTTCCGCTTCTTTCTCGGCCGCGCCAGACGGTCGCCCAGCACGTCCTGCTCGGAGATCACCGCGAGGCTTTCGGTCTCAAACCCGCGCTCCAGCGGCAGCACCACGCGCGCAATGGCGTTCTTCTGCAAACCGGCCACATTTTCAAAGCTCTCGGCCGGCAGGATCGGAGACAATCCGTGCTCGGACAGAACCCCGGCCATGCGGTCCGACGCGCCCTCGCTCCAGCTGGCGATCAGGACGCGCTTGCCGGCCTTGCGAAGGCTCACGGCGTGCTTGGCCGCCACGTCAAACACGTTCTGGTCGGTCTGGCGTTCGGCGGCGAAGGTGCGGCCCTGCTTGCCGCCCATGTCGACGGCGTTCGGCCCGGCCTCCTGAAACGCGGTGAAGCGGCGCGACGGACGCGTCTCGATGGCCGCGTCCCAGTCGTCTTCGGTCAGGTAGAGCGCCTCCGGCTCGATGGCGCGATAGGCGGGCGCGCCCATGGCGCCGGCACCGGATTTCGCGGCCTCCTTGCGCGCCTCGTAATAGTCGCGAACCTGCTCCAGGCGCTCCTCGCGCGCGTCGCGCACCAGCGGGTCGAGCCCGATCAGCGCATCCTCGCCGGCGTAATCGAACACGGTGTCCAGCCGCTCATGGAACAGCGCCAGCCAGTGTTCCGCCCCGTTGGGCCGCGCCCCGGCGCTGACGCTGTCATAGATCGGATCGCCCGATCCGGCCGCGCCGAAGCGCTTGATGAAGCCGGAGCGGAAGCGCGAAATGCTCTCTTCATTGAGCACGATCTCGCTCACCGGGGTGAAGCTCACGGCTTTCAGCTGGCGCGTGGTGCGCTGGGTTTCGGGATCGAAGCTCCTGACCGTCTCCAGCGTGTCGCCGAAGAAATCGAGGCGCACCGGTTCGGCCGCGTCGGCCGGCCAGACATCCACCACCCCGCCGCGGATGGCGTAATCGCCGCGCTCGGTCACCGTGGCGGCGCGGGTGTAGCCGTTGGCGGTGAGGTGGCGCTTGAGATCCTCCACATCGAGGGTCCCGCCCGGCTTCGCGCCGATTCCGCCGGACGCCATCGCCTCCACCGGCGCGCAGCGCTGCAGCACGGCGTTCACGGTGGTGACGACGATCAGCGGCGCCGCGCCCTCGCGCGCGGCCAGCCGGTGCAACGCGCCCGCCCGCCGCGCCGCGGTGCGCGGGCTCGGGCTGATCCGGTCATAGGGCTGACAATCCCAGGCCGGCAGGCGCAGACGCTCGATCCCCGGTGCGAAGAATTCCAGCGCTGCATCAAACGCGCTGGCGCGCGCCTCATCCGACGCGATGAACATGGAAACCCCGCCCCGCGTACGCGCCAGGTCGGCGAAGATCAGCGCATCAAACCCGTCCGGCGCCCCGCACACGGTGAGCGTTTCAGGGCTCTTCGCCAGCTTTTCCAGATCGTCCAAGGCCGGTCTCCAAACGCACTAATGCCCGCACGCCCGGTTGGGCGGCGGGTTGGTTCAATCTTGAGCGCCTCGACCTTTGTCCCTCCCCTTGATGGGGAGGGTGGGCCGAGGCGAAGCCTCGGGTCGGGTGGGGTGGAGCCGCGTCGGCGAGCTTGGCAAGCCTCGCACCGCACCCCCTCCGTCCCGGTTCTGCGATCCGGGACACCTCCCCCATCAAGGGGGAGGACAAATGACTCGCCCTAAGCCCCCGGCCCGTCCCCCTCGCCGGCCGCCTTGTCAAACCGGAACGCCTTCAGGCGCCGCAGCACCGGCCCGTCATAATTCTCCGGCGTCGCCTGGGTTCCCGAAATCCAGGCGTAGACCTCGGTGTCCGGCGCATCCAGCAGACGCTCGAACTCGTCGATCTCCGCCGGAGCCAGATCATCAAGCTCGCTATCGGCGAACCGGCCCATGATCAGGTCCGCCTCCTTGAACCCGCGCCGCCAGGCCCGGAAGGTCAGCCGCTTCTTCCGGTCGACAGGATCGACCGGCGTGTTCGGATCGGAAAAGGGATCATCACTCATGGAGAGCGCATATAGCGCGGGGGTGTGTGGGGGTGAAGACCACGTTCTGCCGCTAAAGCTTTAAAGCCACTCTCAATGCGTCATCCCCGCGAAAGCGGGGACCCAGTCCGGCGGCGCCGCATCTCTATGATCGCTGGGTTCCCGCGTTCGCGGGAATGACGGGTATGAGCATGCAAGCGCCCCTACTCCAGCCGCTCCGCGATCCACATCTTGATGAGCGACTGCCGCGTCACGCCCAGATGCCGCGCCTGCCGGTCCAGCCGTTCCACCACCCAGGCGGGGAAATCCACATTGACCCGCCGCGGCGTCTGGTTCGGGCGCGTCGCCGTGGACCAGTCCACTACGGCGGACACGTCCTCGCCGGCGTCGAACACGGCGTCGAAGTCTTCAGCCTTCATAAGCGGCGATCTCCTCTTTTCTGGCGCGTCGCACCGAGATGATCCGTACGGCGTCGCCTGCCGGAGTCCAGACAGCACACCAATGCTTGCCGTCCAGTTTGGCGACAATGACAAAGCGCGGCTCGTCGGTCGTCCGAGCAGCGGCCTCCAGCAGAAAGTCGTCATCCCACAAACGCTGCGCCTGTTCGAAATCCATCCCGTGCTTTGCCCAGTTCGCGGTGCTCTTCGCTGGATCAAAGACAAAGGTCATGGAGAGTTTTTATACAAAATTTATATTGGGCTGGAAAGCCGCCCCCTTCCCCTCGCCCCCCGGCGCGGCTTAACTCGCCCCCATGCGCCCCGCCATCCTCTTCCCCCTCTTCGCCGACCTCACCACGCTTCACGGCGTCGGTCCGCGCCTGGCCGTTCTGATCGAGAAGGTGGCCGGGCCCCATGTGCGCGATCTGGCGATGACGCCGCCGACGGGGCTGGTGGATCGTACGCGGCGGCTGTCGATCTATGAGGCGGGCGAGCTGGGCGGGCTGGTGACGCTGGAGGCGGAGGTGGAGACGCACATCCCCCGGCCCACCTTGAAGCAGCCCTACAAGGTGCGCATGAGGGACGAGACGGGCTTCCTCCACCTCACCTTCTTCAACGCCAAGGCCGATTATCTGCGCCGGGTGCTGCCGGAGGGCGCGCGCCGAGTGGTGTCGGGCAAGGCGGAGCGCTTCGGCTCGGAGGTGCAGATCGTCCATCCCGACCTGATCGCCGCGCCGGCCGAGATCGAAGAGGCGGATCTGCTGCAGCCGGTCTATCCGCTCACCGCCGGATTGAGCGCCGGGGTGATGCGGAAGGCCGTGAAGGGCGCGCTCGCCGCCCTGCCCGAGCTTCCCGAATGGATCGACGGCGCGCTGATGTCGCGTGAGGGCTGGAGCGGCTGGCGGGCGTCGCTGGAAACCCTGCACGCCCCGCAGTCGGCGCAGGAGCTGGAAGGCCAGACGCCCGCCCGCCGCCGCCTCGCCTATGACGAGCTGTTCGCCCACCAGTTGGCCCTGAAGATCGCCCGCGCCGAACGCCGCGCCCGCAAGGGGCGGCCTTTGTCCGGAGACGGATCATGTGTTGAGAAAACGTTAAGCCATGCGCCGTTCACGCCCACCGGCGCGCAGATGCGCGCGTTCGCCGAGGCGAAGACGGATATGGAGAGCGGCCAGCGCATGATGCGGCTGGTCCATGGTGATGTAGGCTCGGGGAAAACCTTCGTCGCCGCCCTGTGCGCCGCCCACGCCGCCGAGGCCGGCGTGCAGACCGCCCTGATGGCGCCCACCGAGATCGTCGCGCGCCAGCATGCGGGCGTTCTGAAATCCCTGCTGGAACCTGCGGGCATCCGCGTCATCGCGCTGACCGGCCGCGACAAGGGCCGCGCGCGAGCCGAGCTTTCCGAGGCGATCGCGTCAGGCGAGGCGAGCGTCGTGTGCGGCACGCACGCCCTGTTTCAGGAAAGCGTCGAGTTCCACGATCTGGGCTTGGTGGTGATCGACGAGCAGCACCGCTTCGGCGTCTCCGACCGGCGCAAGCTCACCTTGAAGGGCCGCGCGCCCGACGTGCTCGCCATGAGCGCGACGCCGATCCCGCGCACGCTGACGCTCGCCGCCTTCGGCGATCTGGATGTCTCGCGCCTCGATGAAAAACCCGCAGGGCGCATCCCGCCGACCACCCGGGTCGTCAACGCCGAGCGCCTAGCCGAGGTGATCGAGGGTCTCGGGCGGGCGATCTCCAAGGGCGAGCGCGCCTATTGGGTCTGTCCGCTGGTGGAGGAGAGCGACGTCTCCGACATGGCCGCCGCCGAGGCGCGCCATCACATGCTGGGCGAAATGCTGCCGGGCGTGCGGGTGGGGCTGGTGCATGGCCGCATGCCGGCGAAGGACAAGCAGAAGATTGCAGAGGACTTCCGCGCCGGCGAGATCGACCTGCTGGTCGCCACCACGGTCATCGAGGTGGGTGTCGATGCGCCGGACGCCACCATCATGGTGATCGAGCACGCCGAGCAGTTCGGGCTCGCCCAGCTGCATCAGCTGCGCGGGCGCGTGGGCCGGGGCGACAAGCCCAGCTCCTGCCTCCTCGTCTATCACGGCAAGCTCGGCGAAACCGCGCGCGCGCGCCTGGATGTGATGCGGCGCACCGACGACGGCTTCGAGATCGCGGAGGAGGACTGGAAGCTCCGCGGCTCCGGCGATCCGCTGGGCCTGCGCCAGTCGGGGCTTCCCGATTACCGCATCGCCGATCTCGCCGCGCACGCCGACCTTCTGGAGATCGCCAGCGAGCAGGCGAGCTATGAGGTGCAGAAGGAGGATCTCTTCGCCGGCGCGCACGGCGAGGCGCTCAGGGTGCTGCTCTATCTTTTCGAACGGGACGAAGGCGTCAGGCTCATGAGGAGCGGTTAGCGCCGCGCCGCAGCCGATCCATCGAAACTCCGCGGCGTTTCTTTCGTTCGCGAAACGCCGTGTAGCAGGCCTGGCGCCTTACGCGCTGCGCTCGCTCTCGCGCCCGCTCGCGTCGTCTCCCGCCGAGGGCGCGCGCGCGGGCGTATCGTCGGGCATCAGGCCATGGCCGGCCTTGATCGGATGATCGGCGGGGATCGCGCCTTCGGGCAGGCGGTCGGGCGTCACCATGCCGAAGGAGATGATCAGCTTGGCCGCCTCCTCCACGGTTAGGTCAAGTGCGATCGCCTTGGACCGCGGGACGAACAGAAGGAAACCCGAAGTCGGGTTCGGCGTGGTGGGGATGAACACGCCCACCACCTCGTCGCCCTTGCCCACGACCGATTTGATCACCCCGCGGCCATGGCTCGCCACGAACGCCACCGCATAACTGCCCGCCATGGGGTATTCCACCAGCACCACCTCCTTGAAGGAGTTCTGCTGGCCTTGAAACACGGTCTCCACGATCTGCTTGAGCGCCGAATAGATGTTGCGGATCAGCGGCACCGCATTGACGATGCGTTCGCCGAGATCCAGCAGCGAGCGCCCGAATATATTCGCCGCCAGCGCCCCCAGCAGGGTGAGCGCCAGGATCGCGATCAGGAGCCCCATGCCCGGGATGGCGAAGGGCAGATAACTTTCCGGATTATAGCGCGCCGGGATCAGCGGCTTGATCACCCGGTCGACGAAATTCACGAAGGTGTAGATCAGCCAGATGGTGATGCCGATCGGAGCGGCCACGACCACGCCGGTGAGGAAACGGTTGCGAAGCCAGCGAAGCACGTCGTTCAACGCTCCAATCCATCAAGGTGCGGGGCCGCCCGCGCACCGAGTATGACCTGCTTCGCCGCTGCGGCGAAATCAAGGCGAGCGGCGCGGCGCCTCCCGCTTGCCGGGCGCGTCCGGCGCGCCGTAGGTTTGAACGCATGAGCGAGCGAAACCGTCTTCTGCCGCATAGCCTTTTCTGGCGCCTCGCCGCGCTGGGCGCCGCCGGCGTCCTGACGCTCGCCGTGTTGAGCGCGGTGCTCCTGCGCGATCAGATCTTCCAGACCCTGCTCGATCCCGGCATACCCTTCCAGACATATGAGCGCCCCGACGCGCCCGATTACGCCGAGGCTGAGGCCTGGGCGGCGCGTCAGATCGAGTCGCTGGACGAAGCCGGCGCCGCGCCGGCGGTGTTCTTCGTGCACCCCACGACCTATGACGGCGGCTCGCACTGGAACGCGCCTTATGACCGGCCGCAGGAGGCCGCGGAGGTGACGCGCTTCGTGCTGCCCAACTGGGCCGCGCCGTTTCTGACCGAGGAGGCCGCGCTGTTCGCGCCGCGCTATCGCCAGGCGAGCCTTTACGCGTTCATGAATAATCGCGAGGACAGTCAGGCCGCGCGCCTTCTGGCCTATGAGGACGTGCGCGCCGCGTTCGACGCCTTCCTGGAAGAGATCGGCGAGAATCGCCCGATCCTGATCGCCGGGGTCGGCCAGGGCGCGCTGCACGGGCTCGGCCTGCTCATCGACGTGGTCGCGCCCGATCCCGCGCTGAAGAACCGGCTCGCCGCGGCCTATCTTCTGGAATCGCCCATTCCCATGGACCTGTTCTCCGGCCCGCTCGCCACGCTTCCTCCGTGCGCCGCGCCGGAGCAAACCCGCTGCGTGTTCAGCTATAACGCGGTGCGTCAAACAGAGCGCGAGCGCATCGACCTGCTCACCGAGCGCTCCATGTCCTGGGTCGCGTCCGGCGAACTCGCCCCGCTGCGCGAGCGCGCGCTGCTATGCGTCAATCCGCTTCTGGGCAACACCAGCGCGGACTATGCGCCGGACCGGCTGCATCGCGGCGGCGCGGCGGCGGAAGGCTTCGATCTGGACGACGCACCCTCGCCCATGGCCAATCAGACCGGCGCGCAATGCCAGAACGGCCTGCTGATCATCGAACAGCCCGAAGCCGGCGCGCTGCGCCGCGCGGGCCGGCTGGGCGAGGATCGCCGCGTTCCGCTGGCCAATCTCTTCTACATGGATCTGCGCTATGACGCCCGCCGACGCCTGGAGACGCTCGCCGAGATCCGGGCCGAGGAGGCGCGCTTCGCCCCGCCGCTCGACGCGCCGGTGGAGATCGGCGAGACCGAGTTCAAACCGATCGACGGTTAGGACGATCCGCTCAGGATTTCAGCTTGGCGACGATATTGCTGGTGGAGCGCCCCTCAAGCAGCGGCGCCAGCAGGATGTCCCCGCCGGTTTCGCGCATGAAGGCCGCACCGGGCAGATCGTCGGCCTTATAGTCCGCGCCCTTGATCATGACGTGGGGGCGCAGCGCCCGGATCAGGGCTTCGGGGGTGTCGTCTTCGAAGATCACCACCCGATCGACCATCTCCAGAGACGCCAGCATCACCGCGCGCGTGTCCTGATCGTTCACCGGACGGTCGGGGCCTTTCAGCCGCCGCACGCTGTCATCGGCGTTGAGCCCCACGATGAGCCGGTCGCACGCCGAAGCGGCGAAGCGCAGCACGGCGAGATGGCCGGGATGGAGGATGTCGAAACAGCCGTTGGTGAAACCTACCCGCAGGCCTTGCGCGCGCCAGGCGGCGGCCAGCTCCGCGGCGCGCGTGCGCGGCAGCACCCGCCAATCCGGCGCGTCCTCGCCGATGGCGCTGGCCTCCACCACCTCGTCCGGCGTGACGACCGCGGTGCCGGGCTTGGTCACGGCGACGCCGGCGCACAGATCGGCGAGCGCCATGGCCTCGTCCAGGGCGATGTCCGCGGCCATGGCCAGTGACAGGGCGGCGAGCGCCGTGTCGCCGGCGCCGGAGACGTCATAGACGTCGCGCGGGGTCGAGCGATGATGATGGGCCCGGCCCGCGCGGTCGAGCAAGGTCATCCCCGCCGCCCCCCGGGTCACCAGAAGCGCGGCGGTCTCCGGGAGCATCGCCTTCAACGCCTGCAGCGCGGCGACGGCCTCGCTGTCGTCGCGCACGGGACGGGCCGTCACGGCGGCGAGCTCGTCGGCGTTCGGCTTGATCACCGTCGCGCCGTCATAGCGCTCATAATCGGTTCCGCGCGGATCGACGCTGACGGGAACGCCGGCGCCGTTGGCGATGGTGATCGCGGCCTGCGCGGTGCGCGGGGTGATCACGCCGCGCCCATAGTCGGAAAGGATGAGAATGTCGGCCTCGTCGATCGCCTCGCGGACCGCTGCGATCAGCGCCTCCTCCAGCTCCGGCGAAACTGGTCCGCCGGGGTCGCGATCGACGACGAACATTTGCTGGTTCTGGGCCACATAACGGATCTTCACCGGCGTGGAGCGGCGTTTCGCGGTGATCATCCGCGCGCGCTCGCCGCAGGCCTCGTGCGCCAGGGCTGCGGCGCGCGCCGCCTCCGCATCGTCGCCGAGCGCGCTGATCAGAGTCGCGCTCCCGCCCAGGCTCTCGATATTGCGCGCCAGATTGCCCGCGCCGCCGAGCATGTCGGTGCGCCGCGTCTGCGACAGGATCGGCGCCGGCGCCTCGCGCGAGATGCGCCGCACCTCGCCATAGACGAAGCTGTCCAGGATCAGATCGCCCAGCACCAGGGCGCGCTTGCCCGACAGAAGGGACAGGAGCCGGGCGGCCTGTTCGCGCTTCATCGTCGCCGGCCCGTCCGCTTACAGCCGGACGATCGGGCTGGCCTTGGCCAGCGCGTCGAACGCCTGCAGATCGCGCACGATCGCTTCGAAGTGCTTGAGCGGGATCATGTTCGGCCCGTCGCTGGGCGCGTGGTCGGGATCGGGATGGGTCTCCATGAACACCGCCGCGATCCCCAGCGACACCGCCGCGCGCGCCAGATACGGCGCGAACTGGCGCTGACCGCCGGAGCTGGTCCCCTGCCCGCCGGGCTGCTGCACGGCGTGGGTGGCGTCCAGCACAACCGGCGCGCCCATCTCCTTCATGATCGGGATCGCACGCATGTCGACCACCAGCGTATTGTACCCGAAGCTGACGCCGCGCTCGGTGGCGAGGATGTTGGCGTTGCCCGCGCCGGTGAGCTTCCCGAGCACGTTCTTCATGTCCCAGGGAGCCAGGAACTGACCCTTTTTCACATTGATCACCTTGCCGGTCTCGGCCGCCGCGATCAGCAGATCGGTCTGGCGGCACAAAAAGGCGGGGATCTGGAGCACGTCCACGGACTCGGCCGCAATGGCGCACTGCTCGGCGGTGTGGATGTCGGTGAGGACGGGAAGGCCGGCGGTCTCGCGGATTTCGGCGAAGACGGGAAGCGAGGCTTCCAGCCCCATGCCCCGCTTGCCCGACAGGCTGGTGCGGTTGGCCTTGTCGAAGCTGGTCTTGTAGATGATGTTCACGCCTGTGCGTGCGCCGATTTCGGCAAGCGCGGCGGAGACTTCCAGTCCGTGTTCGCGGCTTTCCAGCTGGCAGGGCCCGGCTATGATCGTCAGCGGCTTGTCGTTGCCGACCTCATAGGCCTCGCCGCCGGGGCGCGGCACGTGGACGATCGCATTGGGCTCCATGGAACGCTCCGATAAGCCGATGACGGACGGCGCGCGCTGCACGCGCGGCGCGGCGGCGATGATCCGCCGATATATGGGCAGCGTATTACGACAAAACGATCCCCGCCGTCACCCTCGCGCGCAGCCTCGATTATTTCCGATTTCATGACCGATAAAGATCGCCCTGTTCTCGTCTGGTTCCGCAAGGATCTCCGGCTTTCCGACAATCCCGCCCTCCTCGCCGCCGCAGACAGCGGTCGCAAACTGATCTGCGTGTACGTGCTGGATGAAGAGACCGCCGGCGACTGGGCGCCGGGCGGCGCGTCGCTGTGGTGGCTGCACCAGTCGCTGAAAAGCCATGGCGAGGCCATCGAACGCTTGGGCGGCGCGCTCGTGCTGCGCCGCGGCGATGCGCGCGCGGCGATCGCAGATCTGGTGGAGGAGACCGGGGCTGCGGCGGTGTACTGGAATCGGCTTTACGAGCCCTGGGCGATCAAGCGCGACGAGAAGATCAAGACCGCGCTGAAAGAGTCCGGCGTCGAGGCGCGCTCCTTCAACGGCTCGCTGATCGTCGAACCGTGGGAAATCGCGACCAAGCAGGGCAAGCCCTACAAGGTCTACACGCCGTTCTGGCGCGCGCTGAAAGCCGACCATGCGCCGCAGGAGCCCGCCGGGCGGCCGAAATCCATCCCGTTCGCCAAGCCGCCTGGATCAGACGCGCTGGACGATTGGGGGCTGCTGCCCACGAAACCGGATTGGGCGGGCGGGCTTCGCGAGACCTGGACGCCCGGCGAAAAAGGCGCGCAAGGCCGGCTCGGGGCGTTCATCGGCTCGCGCATGGCCGGCTATGACGCGGCGCGCGACATCCCCTCCACCGACGGCACGTCCGGCCTGTCGCCGCATCTTCATCACGGCGAGATCTCGCCTCGCCAGATCTGGCATGCGGTGAAGAAGGCCGATAACGGCGCGACGGCGGACGCCGACAGCTTCCTGTCCGAGATCGCCTGGCGGGAGTTCAGCTATAACCTGCTGTATCACTTCCCGCATTTCCCGGAAAAGAACTTCCAGGAAAAGTTCGACGGATTCGAATGGACCGGGACGAACACCGACTTCAGGGCCTGGACCAGAGGGCTGACCGGCTATCCCATCGTCGACGCCGGCATGCGCCAGCTCTGGGCGATCGGCTGGATGCACAATCGCGTGCGCATGATCACCGCGAGCTTCCTCATCAAGGATCTGATGGTCCATTGGCGCAAGGGCGAGGACTGGTTTTGGGACACGCTGGTGGACGCCGATCTCGCCAACAACGCGGCCGGTTGGCAGTGGACCGCCGGGTCCGGGGCCGACGCCGCGCCGTATTTCCGCATATTCAATCCTGTAAGCCAGGGGCAAAAGTTCGATCCGGACGGCGATTATGTGCGTAAATGGATTCCAGAGCTGGCGAAATTGCCCAAGCGGTTCATCCACGCCCCGTGGACGGCCGATCGCGATACGCTGGCCAAGGCCGGAATAGTCCTCGGTAAGGACTATCCCGAGCCGATCGTCGACCATGGCGAGGCGCGCAAGAGAGCGCTCGCCGCTTTTGAGAAGATCAAGGACGCCGCATGAGCACCATCGAGCCCATTCTGACCAAACGCTCCCGCATCGCCGTCATCGGCGCGGGGGTGGCCGGGCTCGGCGCGGCGTGGGCGCTGCGCAAGCGTCATGACGTGACCCTGTTTGAAAAGCGCGACCGGCTGGGCGGGCACGCCAACACCGTCACCGTGGACTATGACGGCGTGGACATCGACGTGGACACGGGGTTCATCGTGTTCAACACGTTGAACTATCCCAATCTGACGGCTCTGTTCGAGCATCTGGACGTCGCCACCTTCCATAGCGACATGAGCTTCGGGTTTTCCCTCGACGGCGATCTGCAATGGTCGTCGAACGGGCTGTCCGGGCTGTTCGCCGATCCGCGCAACATCCTGCGCCCCGGCTTCGTGCAGATGCTGCGTGACATCCTGACCTTCAACAAGCGGGCCCAGGCCGACCTCGCCGCCGGCGCGCTTCTCGGCTTGACGCTGGGTCAGTATATCGACCGGCTCGGCCTCGGCGAGCGTTTCCGGCACAACTATCTTCTGCCCATGGGCGCGGCGATCTGGTCGTCCACCGAAGCCGAGATGCAGGCCTATCCGGCCGAGGCCTTCGTGCGCTTCTTCAACAATCACCGCCTTATGCACGCCAAGCGCCCGAAATGGGGCACGGTGGCGGGCGGCAGCCGGACCTATGTGCAGAAGATCAAGGCCGATCTCGGCGCGGCGGGCGTGCTGTTCGCGCCGGGCGCGGAAACGGTGCGCCGCCTGCCGGACGGCGTCGTGGTGACCGATGCCGAAGGCGCGACCCACCGCTTCGACGAGGTGATTCTCGCCTGTCACTCCGACCAGACGCTGCGCCTGCTCCAGGACGCGGACCCGGACGAGCGAGACATGCTGGCGGCCATCCCCTACGCGCCGAACGAGGCGGTGCTGCACCGTGACACGAGCCTGCGCCCCAGCCGGAAAAACGCGCAGGCGGCCTGGTGCTATCTGCGCGAGGCGGGCGCGGCCGAAGCTTCGGTCACCTATGACATGAACCGGCTGCAGCACATTCCGAAGGACAAACCGCTTTTCGTGACGCTGAACCCGGCGCGCGAGCCGGATCCGGCGCTGACCTTCGGGCGCTTCCAGTACGACCATCCCCAGTTCACCGCGCCGGGCATGGCCGCGCAGCGCATCTTCAACCGGATACAGGGCGTTCGGCGCACCTGGTTCGCCGGCGCCTGGCTCGGCTACGGCTTCCATGAGGACGGCTTGCGCTCGGGCCTGCGCGCGGCGCTGCGCCTCGGAGGTGAAATCCCCTGGACCTTCGCGGACGGCGACGTCGCCGGCGGCGCCTGGGGTGAGCGGCGCGGAGCCCAGACCCGGCGAACGGCGAGCGCGGCGAGTTCGGCGGCCGAATGACCCTGAGCGACGCCCCCGCCTGGCTCTACATCGGACACACCGTCCATGAACGCCGCGCGCCCTTTCTGCACCGCTTCAAATACCGCATCGCCTCGCTGCTCATCGATCTCGACCGGATCGAAGAGGCGGGCCGCGCGAGCGCGCTGTTCTCGACGGAGCGGTTCAACCTGTTCAGCTTCTTCTCCCGCGACCATGGCGCGCGCGACGGCTCGAACCTTAAGGCCTGGGCGCGCGCGCGCTTTGAGGAAGCCGGAATCGACGGCGGCGACGGGCCGGTGCGCCTTTTGTGCGCGCCGCGGGTCGCCGGCTATGTGTTCAATCCCCTCTCCGTCTATTTCGCGTACGGCCCCGACGGCGGCCTGAAAGGGGTGATCTATCAGGTCCACAACACCTTCGGCGACGCCCACGCCTATGTGGCGCCGGCCGGCGGCGCCAGGCGCGAACGCCAGGAGGCGGAGAAGGTCTTCCACGTCTCGCCCTTCTTCGACGTGGCGGGCCGGTATGAGTTCACCCTGCGCGAACCGGGCGAGGTGTTCCGGCTGTCGATCCTGAAACAGCGCGAAGACGGTCCGGATCTCCTCGCCACCATGGCGATGAAGCGGCGTGCGCTGAACACCGCCAACCTCGCGGGCCTGTTCGGCAGCCAGCCCTTCTCCACCCTGAAGACGATCTCCGCGATCCATTTCGAGGCGCTGAAACTCTGGATGAAGGGCGCGCGATACCATTCCCGCCCAGCACCCCCGGAACACGCCAGCCGCGCGCGGCTTATCGAAGAGCCCGGCTTTGGCCGGCGCGCCGATTAAGGTATCGTCAATTTCTCGCGGTTGTCCGAACGGAGCCCCTTATGAGCAATGTAGACATGGCCCCCTCCGCCGAGACCCTGCGCGCCGACGGCTCGCTGATCGACAAGCTGCGCGACGTTCCGCGCAATGTTCGGTTCGCGCTGCGCATGTTGTTGCGTCTGAAAGTCGGGTCGCTCACCGTCCGGCTGCCCGACGGCCGGGAGCTTGTGTTCCAGGGCGCCCGGCCCGGACCGGACGCCCGGCTGGAGCTGAACAATTACAATATCGTCCGCAAGGTCTTCTCCGGCGGCGACGTGGGATTTGCGGAAAGCTATATGGACGGCGACTGGACGACGCCGGATCTGGCCGCGGCGCTGTCGGCGTTTTCGGCGAATCTTGACGAGATGCACTCCATCGTGTCGGGCGGCCCCCTCACCCGCTTCTTCCACTGGATCTTCCACAAGCTGAACGCCAACACCAAGGCGCAGGCGAAGAAGAACATCGAGGCTCATTACGATCTGGGCAATGATTTCTACGAGCTCTGGCTCGATCCCTCGATGACCTACTCCTCCGCCCGCTTCAAATCGGCCACCCAGAGCCTGGAGGCCGCCCAAGAGGAGAAATACGCCGCTCTGGCCCGGCTCATCGACCTGAGACCCGACAGTCACGCGCTGGAGATCGGCTGCGGCTGGGGCGGGTTCGCTGAATTCGCCGCCAGGGAGGTGGGCGCGAAGGTGACCTGTCTCACCCTCTCGCCGAGCCAGCGCGACTATGCGCTGGAACGCATCCAGCAGCACCAGCTGGGCGAGAAGGTCGAGATCAAGCTGCAGGACTATCGCGACGAAACCGGCTCTTACGACGCCGTCGCGTCGATCGAGATGTTCGAGGCGGTGGGTCAGGAATACTGGCCGAGCTTCTTCTCCAAGGTGCGCGACGTGCTCAAACCCGGCGGCAAGGCGGGTCTGCAGATCATCACCATCCGCGACGATCTGTTCGAGCGCTACGCCAAGCGCACGGACTTCATCCAGCGCTACATCTTCCCCGGCGGCGTCCTGCCGAGCGTGGAGAAGCTGCGCGGGGAGTTCGACAAGGCCGATCTGCACTTCGAGACCATGGAGGCGTTCGGCAAGGATTACGCCCGCACACTGGCGCGCTGGATGGAAAGCTTCCGCGCCGCCTGGCCGGAGATCGCGCCCATGGGCTTCGACGAGCGCTTCAAGCGCATGTGGGAGTTCTATCTCGCCTATTGCGAAGCCGGCTTTGACACTGGTCGCATCGACGTGGCGCAGTTCGTGGTGAAGCGGGCCTAGGCCCGCCACCGGTCTCTCGGCGGCTACTCCACCGGCTTGTTCCAGCCGGTCTGCTTTCTCACCAGCGGGATATGCCAGCTGCGGGGCAGCGCGTAGATCGCCTTGAGCGTCCAGGTGAAGCGGCGCGGGAAGGTCGTCTCGAACCGGCTTGATTTCATGCCCGAAAACATCCGGTCCGCGGCTTTCTCCGCGCTGACCATGAACGGCTTTGGAAATTCATTGTCGTCCTGGGCGGGCGTCTCCACAAAGCCTGGGGTGACGCACTGAACGAGCACGCCGTAGCGGTCGAGTTCGATCCTCAGACATTCCGCCATGTTCAGCAGCGCCGCCTTCGTCGCCCCGTAGGCCGAAGCCGTGGGCATGCCCCCGAAAGCGGTGGCCGAGGAGACGATCACCAGCTGGCCGGCGCGACGTTCCACCAATTTCGGGACGATGGCGCTGACGCACGCCGCCGTGCCGTTCAGATTCACTGCGAAGGTCTTGGCGTAGTCTTCATAGCTCGGGGTCTCCGCGTTGATGGAGATATAGACTCCGGCGTTCAGCACGGCGCGCACGATGGGGCCGTGATCGGCTTCGATGCGCTCTACCGCAGCCTTCACCGCGTCCGCATCGGTGATGTCGAGCGGGATCGGAATGATCTGCTCAGGCGCTTCATCGGCGAGCTTTTGAAGCTTCTCCTCGCTGCGCGCGGAGATCGCCACACGCCAGCCTTTCTTCACCAGCTTGCGCGTCAGCGCTTCGCCGATGCCTGAGCTGGCGCCGGTGACCCAGCAAAGGCCGTCCTTCGGTTTGGCGGGGCGGGGCATGACCGTCTCCTAAATGCCGAGCTCTTTGAAGAATCGTTTGGAGTCCTCGCGCACGGCGGTTTTCTTCTCATCGCCCATGCGCTCGAGCGTCTTGTAGACCATGGAGAGCCGGTGATTGCCGCGCAAACGGTCCTCGTTCTCCATCAGGAAATTCCAGTAGAGATAATTGAACGGGCAGGCCTTCGGCCCGTTCTTCTTCGAAACTGCATAGGAGCATCCCTTGCAGTGATCGCTCATCTTGTTGATGTAAGACCCTGACGACGCATAGGGTTTCGTCGCCATGAGTCCGCCGTCGGCGAACAGGGCCATGCCGTGCGTGTTCGGCGCCTCCACCCATTCATAGGCGTCGGCGTAGACGATCAGATACCACTCATTGACCTCGGCCGGGTCGATCCCGGCGATCAACGCGAAATTCCCAGTCAGCATCAGGCGCTGAATATGATGGGCGTAGGCGTGCTTCTTCGTGCTGAGCACCGCGTCGCGCAGGCACGCCATCTTCGTTTCGCCGGACCAGTAGAAGTCCGGCAGCCGGCGTTTGGCTTCAAGGGCGTTGCGCTTGAGATAGTCCGGCATGAAGCGCCAGTAGATCCCGCGCACATACTCGCGCCATCCCAGGATCTGGCGGATATAGCCTTCCACAGCGTTGATGGGCGCCTTGCCGTCCTTGTAGGCCCTCTCGACCTTGCGGCAGACCGTCAGCGGGTCGAGCAACCCGGCGTTCATGTATATCGACAGGACGGAGTGGAAGAGGAAGGCCTCGCCCTCCTTCATGGCGTCCTGATAATCGCCGAAATTGCACAAGGCGTGCTCGATGAACCAGTCCAGATGCTTTTCCGCGTCCGTGGCGGTGACGGCGAACCAGAAGTCGTCCAGATCGCCGAAATGGCCGTCGAATTTCTCCGCGACCGTGTCGAGCACCTCCTGCGTCGTGTCATCCGGTTCGATGCGCAGGCGCTCCGGGATCGTGACGTCCCGGGGCAGATTCTCGCGATTATCGTGGTCGAAATTCCACTTGCCGCCTTCGGGCTCGTCCCCGTCCATGAGGATGCCGGTCTCCCGGCGCAGCTCGCGATAGAAATACTCCATGGTCAGCCGCTTGCGCCCATCGGCCCAGGCGTTGAACCGGTCGAGCGTGGTGATGAACCGGTCGTCGCGCCGGATCTCGGTCTTCACGCCGAGGCGGTGCTCCCAGCCCTCCATGGTCTTTTTCAGACGGTATTCGCCGGGCTCGACGACGACGAGCTTGTCATAGCGCTTCTCTTCGAGACGCCGTTGCAGCTCCTTTTCAAGGGATCCGGCGTTTCCCGGATCGTCGATCTTCGTATACGCGACCTTGACCTGCCGCTCCTCCAGCTCGGCGGCGAAATGCCTCATGGCTGAAAAGAGATAGGCGATCTTCTTCTTGTGATGGCGCACATAAGTCGCCTCCGCGTCGACTTCGGCCATGACGACGGTGTCGCCCGGCTCGAGGTCGCGCAGGGAGGCGATGTTTTCGCTCAGCTGATCGCCGAGGATCAGGCGCAGCGTCGCCATCGCCTAGCCGGTGACCGGATCGGCCCGGCGCACATAGCGCACGCTCTGGCCGCGCGCGTCGAACTCGCAGCCGGCCCAGCGGCCGTTCTCATCGTAATACAGGTCCACGGTGAGCGAGCTGGAGAGGCGATAATGGTCCACGGTGATCATTCCGCCGTCGCCCTCGATCTCGGTCTCGCCGAGATACTCCACCGTGGTGTCCATGATGGCGCCGTGCTCGGTGTTGAGCATCCGGCTCATGTCGGCCGGGTAGCCGTGCCAGTGCGAGCTCGGCAGAATGCCTGCGGCGACGGTCTGGCTGATCGCCTCGCCTTCGGGATTGACGCCGTCGACCTGAAGGCCCTCGCCGGTGGAGCGCACCGACACTTCGAACGTGTCGCCGTCTTTCAGCGTGCGCGCATCCATGGAGACGAGCTGGTCGTCGCGCCAGCGCTCGGTGTTGTCGTGCTCGTAGCGGAACACCGTGACCGGTCCGAGCCCGGCGCGCAGACGGATCGTGGTCTCGGCGATCAGGTCGCCGCCGTCCTCGGAGAAGCGCACGGTGTGGGTGCCGAAATCCACATCGCCCTTGCGATAGACGTCGAAGACGATCTCCTCGCCCGCCTGCGGGCTAGGCCTGGGCTCCTGAGCCAGCGCCGGAGTGGCGGCGAAACCGAGAGCGGCGGATACAAGTACGGTGCGAAACATGAGCTATCCTTTCGTACGAACACGAGAGCGGCCGCCGTCGACGGGAAAGACCTGACCAGTGATCCAGCCGGAGTCCTTCGACAGCAGAAAGGCCGCCAGCGCGGCGGCGTCGTCCCCCTGCCCCAGTCGTTCCATGGCGTGCATCTTGCCGAGGCTTTCGCGCATCTTGTCCGAGGACAGGAGCGGCTGGGCGATCCCCGTATCGAGAATGCTCGGCGCCAGCGCGTTGATCCGCGCCTTCGGCGCCCATTCCGCGGCGACGGCTCTGACAAGGCCCTCGACCGCGCCCTTGGCCATGGAAATGGCGGCGTGACTGACGAAGCCCTGGCCCACCGCGATGGTGGAGAACAGCACCGCCGCGCCGCCGGATTTGCGCAGATGCGGGTCGGCGCAGCGCAGCGCCTCCGCAGCGCTCACTGCATTCAGCTCGAAACTCGTGCGCACCATGTCGCGATCGATGCGGCGCAGCGGCGCCAGATCGATAGACCCCACACAGAAGGCGAGACCAGTGAGCGCGCCGGTTTCGGCCGCCGCCTCCACACTGGCCGCGAGCTCGTCGCTGTCCAGCACGTCGCAGGCCCGCGAGGGCGCATCCAGCTCGTCGGCGATCGTCTTGAGGGCGTCGCCGTCGCGGGCGGCGAGGAAGACGTCCTCGCCCGCTTTGGAAATGCGGCGGGCCAGCGCCGAACCGACTCCGCCGCTGGCGCCGAAGATAAGCGTGGTCATGAACCGACCTCAGTGTCTGCGGGAAAACAGGCGATCGAGGGTGGACAGCATCGGATTGGTGAGGCGCCACTCGCCCAGTTCCACGGCGAAGCAGATGCAGGTCTCGTCGCTGTCCACCCGCGGCCGGTGGACGACGCCGGGTTCGGCCACGCAGGCGTCGCCGCGCTCGTACCGGCCGCGGCCGTCGACGAACGAACCGGCGAGCACGAGCGTGAGTTCCTCGCCCTCATGGTCGTGCTCGGGCGCGCCCTTGCCCTTCGGGATCGAAAGGAGGCGCGCGCGCACGCCGGGCTCGCAAAGATCGCTCAGAACGATCTCGTGATATCCGCCGAACCGCTTGCGCCAGCCGGGCGATCCCGACTGCGCCAGCGCGCCGACCAGGGGACGCGGCAGCCAGCCGCTGCGCGGCGCATCCGGCTCGCGATCCGGCTCGCCGATGTCGAGCCGCTCGAGCACCGTGGCGTAGAGATCCGGCGAGACCGGCGCGCGCGGTCCTGATTCCAGAAGCGCGCCGAACGCGCTTTCCGCGGCGTCAAGCGTGGCGGCGGCGGACGGGTTCAGCGCGCCATGGCAAGCGGCCAGCACGCGCACGGCGCGCGGCGCGGCGCCGGAGGCCGCGTCCATCATCCAGCCCTCGTCGAGGCGTGTGGGGGTCGAGTTCGTGTTCATGTCTGGGTATACGCGCTCATTGCGCGCCTGGATCATGCGTGAAGCCGGCGGGCGCTGCGAAAGATTGCGGCTGCGCGCCCAACGGCCTAGCTTGCGCGGCGATCACAAGAGGAGCGCTCCATGTCCAAACCCGCCGCCAGCGTCGTCGATCTCATCGGAAACACGCCCCTCGTCCGCCTCAACAAGGTGAGCGAGTTGACCGGCTGCGAGATCCTCGGCAAGGCGGAATGGATGAATCCCGGCGGCTCGGTGAAGGATCGCGCCGCGCTCGGCATCGTGCGCGAAGCGGAAAAGGCCGAAAAGCTGAAGCCCGGCGGCACGATCGTCGAAGGCACGGCGGGCAACACCGGAATCGGCCTCGCCATGGTGGGCCGGGCGCTCGGGTATCGCGTGGTGATCGTCTTTCCGCGCACCCAGAGCCAGGAAAAGGCCGACGCCATCACGCTTATGGGCGCGGAGCTGATCAAGGTGGACGCCGTCCCCTATTCCAACCCGAACCATTACGTGCACACGTCGGAGCGTCTGGCGAAGGAGCTGGCCGAAACCGAGGCCAACGGCGCGATCTGGGCGCAGCAGTTCGACAACACCGCGAACCGGCGCGCGCACGCCGAGACCACGGGGCCTGAAATCTGGGAGCAGACGGGCGGCAAGGTGGACGCCTTCGTCGCCGCCGTCGGCTCGGGCGGCACCATCGCGGGCGTGTCCGACGCCCTGAAAGAACGCAACAAGGACGTGAAGATCGCCCTTGCCGACCCTGGCGGCGCGGCGCTGTACGGCTATTACGCGCACGGCGAGCTGAAAGCCGAAGGCACGTCGATCACCGAAGGCATCGGGCAAAGCCGGATCACGAAAAACCTCGAAGGCGCGGCGATCGACGAAGCCTTCCGCATTCCCGACGAAGAGGCGCTGCACATCCTCTACGACCTCGTTCAGGAGGAAGGGCTGTGCCTTGGCGGGTCGGCGGGGATCAACATCGCCGGCGCGGTGCGCATGGCCCGCAAGATGGGGCCCGGCCACACCATCGTGACCATTCTCTGCGATCACGGCTCGCGCTATCAGTCCAAGCTCTACAATCCCGTCTTCCTGCGCGAGAAGGGCCTGCCCACCCCGCCCTGGCTGGAGGGCTGAGGCTCAGCTTTTCTGGCTTTTCTGGCGCTGCTCAAGCACCTTCACCGCGTCCGCGAGCTTGAGCCCACGCGCCTTAAGGAGCACGGTCAGGTGAAACAGGAGATCGGCGCTCTCATTCAGCAGCGCCTCATCGTCCTCGGCCGCGCCGGCGAGCGCGGTCTCCACGCCTTCCTCCCCGACCTTCTGGGCGCATTTCAGAACGCCTTTCGCCAGCAGTTTCGCAGTGTAGCTTTCAGCCGGATCGGCCGCGCCGCGCGTTTCGACGATCTGCTGCAACGCGCCGAGGAAGCCGACCCCCGGCCCCGGCGCCTCGCCGAAACAGGTCCTGGTCCCGAGGTGGCAGGCGGGGCCAGCGGGCCGGGCGAGAACCAGCAGCGTGTCGCGGTCGCAATCCGGCGTGATGGAGACGAGCGAGAGCACGTTCCCGCTGGTTTCACCCTTGGTCCAGAGCCGGTTTTTCGAGCGCGACCAGAAGGTTACGGCGCCTGTCTCATGCGTTTTCGCAACCGATTCGGCGTTCATATAGGCGAGCATCAGCACCTCGCCGGTGTCGGCGTGCTGGACGACGGCGGGGACGAGGCCGCCGCCCTTCTCGAAATCGATCCCGCTCATGTGCGCACCTCCACGCCGACCTGGGCGAGCCAGGTCTTCAGATGGCCGATATCGATGACGCCCTTGTGGAACACACTGGCGGCGAGCGCGCCGTCCACGTCGGCCTGATCGAATACGTCGCGGAAATGCTCGCGCGCGCCGGCGCCGCCGGAGGCGATCAGCGGAACCGGGCAGACCTTGCGCGCGGCCGCGAGCTGTTCGAGGTCATAGCCTTCGCGCACGCCGTCCTGGTCCATGCAATTCAGGACGATCTCCCCGGCGCCGCGCTCGACCACCTCGCCGACCCAGTCCAGCGTCTTTCGGTGCTCGGTGGTGGTGCGCGTAGGATCGCCGGTGTTCTTGTGACAGCGCCACTCGCCGTCGATCACCCGGCTGTCGATGCCGACCACGATGCACTGGGTCCCGAATTCATGGGCGAGCATGTCGACCAGATCGGGGTTCTCCAGCGCCGGCGTGTTGATCGATATCTTGTCCGCGCCCGCGAAAAGGCGCGCGCGGGCGTCGTCCACGCTGCGAATTCCGCCGGCGACGCAGAACGGGATGGTGATGGCGCGCGCCACACGGCCCACCCATTCGGGCTCCACCGTGCGCGACTGCGGGCTGGCCGCGATATCGTAGAACACCAGCTCGTCCGCGCCGGCCTCGCTATAACGCGTCGCCAGCTCGACGATGTCGCCCACATCCTCGTGGTTGGCGAAGCGGACGCCCTTGACCACGCGGCCGTCCTTCACGTCGAGGCAGGGGATGATCCGCCGCGCTAGCATGACAGCGCCTCATCAAGCTTCATCCGGCCTTCAAACAAGGCCTTGCCGATGATCGCGCCGGAGACGCCCACCTCTTTCAGCGCCTTCACATCCTCGAGCGAGGACACGCCGCCGGAGGCGAGCCAGTTCATGTCTGGGCGGATCTTCACAAGGTCGGTGTAGAGCGCGCGGTTCGGCCCCTCCAGCATGCCGTCGCGGTCGATATCGGTCACGAGGGCGTGGCAGAGCCCGGCGAGCCGGTAGTCGGCCAGCAGCTCCACCAGGGTGCGGTCTGACCGCTCCACCCAGCCGCGCGTAGTGGGATAGGCCGCGCCGCCCTCAAGGCGCACGTCGAAGGCCGCGGCGATCTTCGCCGCGCCGAACTTGGTCAGCCAGCCGATCACGGTCTGCGGCGCGCTCACCGCCAGCGATCCGATCACCACCCGGTCGGCGCCGGCCTCCAGAATGGCGCGCACATCGGCTTCGGTGCGCACGCCGCCGCCGGTCTGCACCTTCAACCCCGTCTTCGCCACGGCCTCGACGAGGTCGTGCTGGCGCCGGGCGCCGTCGCGCGCGCCGGAGAGATCCACCAGGTGCAGCCATTCCGCGCCCTGATCGCGCCAGGCCTTGGCGGCGCTCACGGGATCGCCGCCATAGTCGGTGACGGCGTTGAAATCGCCCTTTTCCAGGCGCACCACGCGCCCGTCCATAACGTCGACGGCCGGATAGATGATCATGCGGCGGCCTCCAGGAAGTTCTTCAGGATGCGCGCGCCGACATCGGCGGAGCGCTCGGGATGAAACTGACAGCCGGCGACCCGGCCCTTGCGCGCGATGGCGGTGACCGGGGAGCCGTACCGGGTCTGCGCCACGGTGTGTTCGCCCACCGGCGCATAGAAGCCGTGGACGAAATAGACGCGCTCGCGCTCGGCGATCCCCTCCAGGAGCACTTCGCCGTCCGCGAAATCGGTGAGCGTGTTCCAGCCCATGTGCGGCCAGGGGCCGTCCTCGCCGGGGTCGAGCTTTTCGATGCGGCCGGGAATAAGGCCCAGCAAATCCCGGCCGCTCTCCACCGAGTGGTCGAACAGTAGCTGCATGCCGAGACACACGCCGAGCAGCGGTCGGGTCTCTTCCTGAAGCGCCTTCGGCCAGCCCGTCATCTCAAGCCGGTTCATCGCCGGCCCGGCCGCGCCGACGCCGGGCAGGATCAGCCGGTCGCACGCCCCCGCCTCGTCCGGCGTGCGCGCCAGCACATAGGGCGCGTTCAGCCGCTCCAGCGCATAGCGCACCGAAGCGATGTTGGCGGTGGAGGTGTCGATGATGGCTGTGGTCATGGAAAACTCTGGTGGTTCTGATGTCCTCCCCCGCTTGCGGGGGAGGTGTCCGCGAAGCGGACGGAGGGGGCGGCGCGTACGGTGAGAAAGGCGCAGCCCCCCTCGGCCCTTCGGGCCACTCCCCCCGGCAAGCGGGGGGAGACATCGCAGCCGCAGAGTCAGGCGTTACAAAACCCCCTTCGTCGAGGGCAGCGCGTCGCCTTCGATGGTCTTGGCCATGCGCAGGGCGCGGCCGAAGCTCTTGAAACAGCTCTCGATCATGTGATGGGCGTTCTCGCCGTCGACCTTCACGTGGATCGCCGCCTTCAGGGATTCGGCGAGCGAGCGGAAGGCGTGCGCGCACATCTCCACCGGGAAGTCGCCGACGCGCTCGCCGGGGATCTCGCCGTCGAACCGGGCGTAGGGCCGCCCGGACAGATCGATCCAGACGCTGGCGCGCGTCTCGTCCATGGGCGTTTCGAACCCGAACCGCGCAATACCGCGCTTGTCGCCGAGGGCGTCGCGCAGCGCTTCTCCCAACGCAAGGCAGACGTCTTCGATGGTGTGGTGCGCGTCCACCTCCACATCGCCCTCACAGGCGATCTCGAGGCCCAGCCCGCCATGGCGCGCGATCTGATCGAGCATGTGGTCGAAGAAATGCACGCCGGTGTCCACCTTCGCGCCCTCACCGTCGAGATCCACGCGCACGGCGATGTCGGTCTCCTTGGTGGAGCGGCGCACCGAGGCGCTGCGCGCGGCGCGGCGCAGGCCCAGATGATCGAGCAGGGCCTGCGCCGTCTTCGCATCGCGCACATGGGCGATGCGCGCGTCGCCGGCCTCCGACAGCTTCAGCCCAAGGGCGGCCACATTCGCGGTCAGCCGCAGACCTTCATCGCACAGCGCCGCCTCCACCCCGGCTTCGCCGCGTAGAAACTCTGCGGCCTGCAGGAGGAGCCGGTCGCGCTCGGCCCGATCGGCGCGTTCGGCCAGCCGCGCGGCCGGCTTCAGCGCATCAAGGCCGGCGCGCACCAGGACGGCCGGCGGCGTGGCGAGCTGGAGGATGAGCTGGCGGATCTCGTCCTCCGCGCCGATCACGGCCGACACCGGCGCCGGATCGGGACCAAGCCGGATTACGCACGGCCCTCCGGGCCGCTCGCAGTCTAGTGCGGCGAGGCCCAAGGGCGTCAGATCCGAGACCGAGACGAACCCCGCCGCTCCGAGCGCGCGCCGGGCGTCCCGCGGCGAGGCCGCCAGCGCGATCCGGTCGTCGGCGACGCCCAGTACGCCCGCAAGACGCCGGGCGAGATCGGAGGCGAGCGCGGAGGCCGCATCCTCTCCGTCCCCGGAGAGATCGAGATATCCGCTCATGAGCGTTCAGCCTTCCTGCGCCGCAGCGCCATGGCCAGTCGGTGGGCGTCCAGACCTTCAAGCGCAGCGAGGCGCTCCACGGTTCCCGCGATGTTGCGCGCGCCCGCTTCGCTGAGTTCAAGGATGGTGGTGGTCTTCTGGAACATCTCCACCGTCACGCCGCCATAGGCCCGCGCGGCACCGGCGGTCGGCAGGGCGTGGTTGGGCCCGGCGGCGTAGTCGCCGGCCGCTTCCGGGGTCCAGGGGCCGAGAAAGATCGAGCCGGCGTGGCGGACCTTCCCGGCGAAGGCGCGCGGCGCGGCGGTCTGCACGATCAGGTGTTCGCTGGCGTAGGCGTCGCAGGCTTCGACCGCCTCGATCTCGTCCTCGACGATCACCGCGCGCGAATTCGACAGCGCCGCCCGCGCCGTGCCGGCGCGCGGCAGTTCCGCCAGAAGCCGTTCGGTCTCCGCCTCGACCCGGTCGGCGAAGGCGTCGGAGAACGCCACCAGGACCACCTGGGCCAGCGTGTCGTGCTCGGCCTGGCTCAGAAGATCGATGGCGACGAGTTCGGGATCGGCGGCGTCGTCGGCGACCACCATCACCTCGCTGGGTCCGGCGGGCAGATCGGTCGCCGCACCGCCCGACTGGGCGAGCAGCGCCTTGGCGGCGGCCACATAGGCGTTGCCCGGGCCGAAAATCTTGTCTGCACGCGGCAGGCCGGCCGCGCCGTATCCGAGCGCCGCAATCCCGTGGGCGCCGCCGATCGCATAGACCTCGTCGAGCCCCAGCAGGCCGGCGGCGGCGAGCACGGTGGGTTCCACCCCCTCGCCCTTGCGCGGCGGGGCGATGACCGCGATGCGCGGCACGCCGGCGATCTGGGCCGGCACGGCGAGCATGATCAGGGTGGAGACCAGCGGCGCGGTCCCGGCGGGGACGTAAAGGCCGGCCACATCGATGGGCGTCGCGCGCCGCTGGGCGCGCGCGCCCGGCCAGGTCTCCACATCGACGTCGCGATAGCCTTGCGCGGCGTGAAACCGGCGCACGGCGTCCGCGGCGTCGAGGATCGCCCGGCGATCTTCCTCCGCCAGCGCCGCCGCCGCGGCGTCCAGAGCGTCCGTTGAGACGCGAAACCCCGTCTCCGGCGCCCATTGGTCGAAGCGGCGGGCATAGTCGCGCACCGCCGCCTCGCCACGTTTGCGCACGTCGTCGAGCACGCCGCGCGCCACCTCCATCGCGTCCGAACTCACGGACGGCCGGGTGAACAGACGCTCGCGTTCGCTCTCGCTCGTCCGGTTCCAGTAGATGCGCTTCAACATGATCAGGCCATCATCTTTTCGATGGGCATGACGAGGATGGATCGCGCGCCGACGCTCTTGAGCTTTTCAAGCGTCGTCCAGAATACCTCCTCGGTGCACACGGCGTGGACGGCCACCACGTCGTCGCGGCCCACGACCGGCGCCACGGTGGGCGCGTCGGTGCCGGGCAGGATCGCGCGCACCTCGTCCAGCCGGTCCGCCGGGGCGTTGAGGAGGATGTACTTGGTCTGGCGCGAGGCGATGACGCCTTTGAACCGCTCGATCAGCAGGCCCGCGGTCTCGTCGATTTCCGGAAACCGCGGCGTCGGGCGCTTGATGAGCACCGCCTCGCTTTCGAGCACGGTCTCGAACGCCTCCAGCCCGTTGGCCTCCAGCGTGGCGCCGGTGGAGACGAGATCGCAGATGGCGTCGGCGACGCCCATGCGCGGCGCCACTTCGACGCTGCCGCCCATCTCCACCATCTCCGCCTCCACGCCCTGCTCGGCGAGGTAGTTGGCGGTGAGACCGGGATAGCTGGTGGCCACCGTCTTGCCTTGCAGATCCTCCACGCGGGCGATCGCGCCGCCTTTCGGCGCAGCGAGCTTCAGCTTGCAGCGCGCGAAGCCGAGCTTCATGGCGATCTCGAGCCCTTGAAGCCGCCTGGTCTTGGCCTGGGCTTCGTAGAGCACGTTCTCGCCGACAATGCCGTAATCGCACGCGCCGGAGGCGACGAAGTTCGGGATGTCGTCGTCGCGGATCAGCATGAGGTCGAGCGGGGTGTTCTCCGCCCGGCGCATCAGCTCGTCGCGGCCATAGGCGAGCTTCACGCCGGCGCGTTTGAGCAGGTCGAGACCGCCTTCGGCGAGCCGGCCCTTCTTCTGGACGGCGAGGATCAGACGCGGTGCGCTCATCAGCGCGGCTCCTTCATTCGGTCGAGCACCAGCCGGTAGCCCTGGAAATTCTCCTGCGCGAGGAAGCGCGCGACGCGGGTGACGGTGGTGGTGCTCACCCCGGTCTCCGCGCTGATCTCGCGATAGGATTTGCCGCCGGCGTCCAGCATGCGCGCCACCCGCCAGCGCTCGGCGAGGGCCTGCAGCTCGCCCGGCGTCGTGAGATCGCGCAGGAAGCGCTCGGCTTCGCCGGCGGTTTCAAGCGTCAGCAAGGCTTCGGCGAGCGCGGCGATGTCCGCCGCGCCGCCCGCCTGGGCCGGTTTATCCATGTCCGCAGCCGCCATGGCCGCCTCCTCGCTGGTTCGAGGGGCGTTATAGCGTGTTAGCGTGGTGAAACAAGATCAGCGCTGCGCTTCGTCGAAAAGAATTTGCTGAAAGCGCGCCCCGATGCGCTCGGCCCGCGCCATGAAGAAGTCGCGCGCGGCGTTGGTGGGGGCGATGTCCTCCAGCGTCTGCTGGAACAGGGCGAGCCAGCGCTGGAAATGCGCCGGCTGAATATGCGGCAGATGTTTGTGATGCGCCGGGATTGGCCGGCCGGAATAGGCGCCGGCGCCGAGCGCGACGCTTTCCCAGAACCGCTTCATTGTGGCCAGGTGCGGCTCCCAATCGCCCCCGATCGCCCGCTCGAAGACCGGTCCGAGCGCGGCGTCGTCGCGAACCCGCGCATAGAAGCTTTCCACCAGGCGGTCGATGAACGCTTCATCCACCCCTGCGGCCTCGGCCTCGGCGCGCATATCGGTCCGGCGAGCGGACGCGGTGCGGATGATCGTGCTCATGCTTGGCCTCACCGATGCTGGACGCCATGAGGTGCGCCGGCTCGGTCCTCGGCGCAAGACGGCGAGCTGAGGCGCGCCTGCGGCCGCTCGCCTCAGCGCCCGCCGCGACGGCGCCTAGGCCTGCCCGCCGCCTGCATGCCCTTCGCCGCCGGGACGCTCGGGCGCCTCGTCACGGCCGTCCCATTCCTCGTCCTTGGCCGGATGGATGGGCAGGTGGGTGAAGCCGGACAGCCCGCCCATCTCCTCGGCGTCGTGGTTGATCTCCACGCGCGACAGGCAATAACTGCGCACCAGCCGGGCGACTGAGTGCAGGGCGTGCATGTGGATGCGCTCATAGCCGTGGCTGGCGTCGATCCCGAAGCAGATGAGCGCGGTGCGCACGTCCGCGCCGGCCTCGATCGCCGAGGCGCTGTCGGAGCGGTAATACCGGAAAACGTCGCGCTGATGCTCGATCCCGTCATCGCGGCACAGGCGCAGCAATTTTTGGGTCAGGTGATAATCGAACGGACCGGTCTGGTCGGCCATCGCCACGGTGACGCCGAACTCGCGGCTGTTCTGGCCCTGGGCTTGGGTGCCGTTGTCGATGGAGACCATGGAGGCGATGTCATGGGTCAGGATGGAGCTCGCGCCCGAGCCCACCTCCTCGGTGATCGACAGGATGAAATAGGTGTCCACGGCGAGCGGTTCGTCGCTCTCCACGATCGCTTTGATCGCCGCGAACATGGCGGCCACGCCCGCCTTGTCGTCGAGATGGCGCGAGACGATGAAGCCGTTGTCGATGAATTCCGGCTGCGGATCGATGGAGATGATGTCGCCGACATTGAAGCCGAGCGCCTCGAGGTCCTCGCGGCTCTCCGCCACCACGTCAGGGCGTAGCTCCACCTGGCTCCAGGCGACGGGCTGGGTGTCGATCTCCTCGTTGAAGGTGTGCCCAGAAGCCTTCAGCGGCAGGATGGTGCCGCGGAACGCGCCGTGATCGACGGTGAAGACGGTGGCGCGCGCCCCTTCGGCGAAGCGTGACGACCAGTGTCCGATGGGGACCACCTCCAGCCGGCCGTTCTCCTTGATGTTCTTGACCTGGGCGCCGAGCGTGTCGATGTGCGCGACGACCGCGCGCGCCGGCTGGCGCCGGCCGCCCTGGATCCGGGCGCGGATCGCCCCGCGCCGGGTGATTTCGTAGGGCACGCCCAGCCGGGTCAGCTCCTCGCAGCACAGATGGGTCACCTCGTCGGTGTATCCGGTCGGGCTCGGCGTCTTCAGCAGGCGCTCAAGAATGAACTTGATATAGCTGTCGTCGATGGCGCTCACGCGGTGGCCTCCGAGTGTTCGGTCCTGGGAATGGACAAGGGGAAAAGCAGGTCGATGAAGCGCTCGGCGGTGGGCTGAGGCTCGTGATTGGCCAGCCCCGGGCGCTCATTGGCCTCGATGAAGACATGGTCCGGGCCGTCGGCCGCCTTGACGATGAAGTCGATGCCGGCCACCGGAATCTCCACCGCCCGGACCGCGTCCAGCGCGCTCCTCGCGATGTCGGGATGCAGCCGAGCCGTCACGTCGTGCAGCGCTCCGCCGGTGTGCAGATTCGCGGTGCGGCGCACGCGGATGGTTTCGCCCGGCTCCAGCACGCTGTCCCAGTCATGGCCTTCGGCGCGGATGCAGCGCTCGGTCTCCGCGTCCAGCGGCACGCGGCTCTCGCCGCTCGTGGCCGCGGCGCGCCGACGCGACAGCGATTCCACCAGGCGGCGCACGCTGCGCCGGCCGTCGCCGGTGATCTCGGGCGGCTTTCTCAGCGCGGCCGCCACCACCTCGTTGTTGATGACGAGCACGCGCAGATCGTCGCCCTCGACGAATTCCTCCAGCAGGACCACGCCGCCTTCCCCGCGCGCGGCCTCGAAGGCGCGGCGCAGATCGGCCGGGGTGTCCACCCCCACCGTGACGCCGCGCCCCTGCTCGCCGCGCGCCGGCTTGACGACCACCGCGCCGTGGTCGGCCATGAAGCGTTCCGCTTCGCTCAAATCCTCTCCGGCGGGGTCGAGAGTCATCTGCGCGGGGACCGGAACGCCGGCCTTGACCATCAGGCGCCGCGTCACCGCCTTGTCGTCGCAGCGGCTCACCGCCACGGCGTTGCTCAATTCCGACAGGCTTTCCCGACAAGTGATCGAGCGCCCGCCATGGGTGAGCTTGAAGAACCCGCCCTCGGCGTCGAGCACCTCCACTCCGATCCCGCGCCGGCGCGCCTCGTCGACGATGATGCGCGCATAGGGGTTGAGGCCCTCTTCCGGCGGCGGCGCGATGAAGAGCTTCTCATTGATGACGTTCTTGCGCTTCAAGGTGAAGAAGGGCGCACGCTTGAAGCCGAGCTTCTCATAAAGCCGGATGGCGCTGTCATTGTCGTGCAGCACCGAGAGGTCCATGAAGGCCGCGCCGCGCGCCTGAAAGGTCTCCGCCAACCGGCGTACGAGCGCTTCGCCGAGGCCCGGATGGGCCGCGCGCGGATCGACGGCGAGGCACCAGAGCGAGCTGCCGCGCTCGGGATCGTCGAAGGCGCGGCCATGGTCCACGCCGGTCACCGCGCCGAGCACCTGCCCGGTGCGCTCGTCTTCGGCGACCAGGAAGGTGAGCGTGCGCGAATCGCGCTGGCGCCAGAAAAAGCTCGGCTCCACCGGCACCATGCCGCGCGCCACATAGATCGTGTTGACCGTCTCCGCGTCGCTCTCCGAACACAGCCGGCGGATGAAGAAGCCCTTGGGCTGCTCGGCCGAGGCTCGGTAGGTCGACAGATCCAGCCGATAGGTGTGGGAGGGGTCGAGAAACACCTCCTGGGGTGCGGCCGCCATGACCACATGGGGATCTCGCACATAGAAGGCGATGTCGCGCTTGTTGCGCTTCTCGCCGCGCACCGCGTCCACCAGGGTCTCGGCCCGGTCGAAGGTCTGGGCGAAGATCAGCCGGCCCCAGCCCACATCGATCTGCGCCTCGGTCTGGATGTCGCTTCGCGGCGGCCCGGATGATTTCAGCGCGTGCTCGCGCAGGCGCTTCAGCCGGTGACTCATGGCCTTGCGGGGCTGATCGGAATTCTTCACGTCGGCCGCTCCTTTCAGAGCCCGTGCGTTTCCATCCAGAGCGCGAGCAGCCCGATCTGATAGAGCTTGGACCCGCGCAGCGGCGTGATGTGCGCCTCGGGATCGGCAAGCAGGGTATCAACGTAGTCCCGCTTGACCACCCCGGCCTCCTCGAAACGCTTCGAGGTCACCACGTCGCGGACCTTTTCCAGATACGGCCCGCGCAGATACTTCAACGCAGGAACCGGGAAATAGCCCTTCGGCCGATCAATGACTTCGTGGGGAATCACGTCGCGCGCGACGTCCTTGAGGATCCCCTTTCCGCCCTCGGCGGTCTTCATTTCCGCAGGCACGCGGGCGGCGGCCTCCACGACCTCATGGTCCAGGAACGGCACGCGCGCCTCCAGCCCCCAGGCCATGGTCATGTTGTCCACGCGCTTGACCGGGTCGTCGACCAGCATGACCTGGGTGTCGATCCGCAAAGCCTTGTCGATGGGCCGCTCCGCGCCGGGCCTGGCGAAATGCTCGGCGACGAAGTCGCGCGGCGTGTCGCCGTTCAGCCAGCGGTCCTGGAGCAGTTCGCCCATTTCTTTCCGGTCACGGTCGAAAAACGCCTTCGCATACGCCTCCAGCGGGTCGTTCGCGTCCAGCATGGGCGGATACCAGTGATAGCCCGCGAAGATTTCGTCCGCGCCCTGACCGGACTGGACCACCTTCACATGCTTTGAGACCTCCTGGCTGAGCAGGTAGAAGCCGACGCAGTCATGGCTGGTCATCGGCTCGCTCATGGCCGCGATCGCTTCATCCAGCGCCGGCAGGGCGCGGGCGGTGTCGATCTCGATCTTGTGGTGATTGGTGGCGAAGCGCTGCGCCACGATGTCGGAATACTGGAACTCGTCGCCGCGCTCCTCGCCGACGCTTTCAAACCCGATGGAGAAGGTGGACAGGCCCGTCTGTCCCGCCTCGGCCAGCAGCCCGACGATCAGCGAGCTGTCGAGCCCGCCCGACAACAACACCCCCACCGGCACGTCGGCCACCAGGCGCCGCTTCACGCTGGCGCGCAGGGTGTCGGCGACCAGACGCTTCCAGTCGCCGTGGGAATAGCCGCGCTCATGGTCGAGAGGACCGAACGCCACATCCCAGAACTTGCGCGTGGTGCGCGACCCGTCCGGCTCGATGCGCATCAGCGTCGCCGGCGGCAGCTTGCGCACGCCCTTGACCATCGTGAAGGGCGGCGGGACCACGGCGTGGAAGCTGAAATAAAAACTCAGCGCATCGGGATCGAGGCTCGTGTCGACGTCGTCGAAACAGGTCAGCGCCTGAAGGCTGGAGGCGAAGCGGAAACCGCCTTTCGTTTCGGCGTAGTAAAGCGGCTTGATCCCCAGCCGGTCGCGGCCGATGAGCACGCGGCCTGAATCGCGCTCGGTGATGGCGAAGGCGAACATGCCGTTCAGGCGCCGGACGAACTCCTCCCCCCAGGCGTGATAGGCCTTGACGATCACCTCGGTGTCGCCGTGGGAGAAGAAGCGGTAGCCCTTCCTTTCGAGCTCCGCGCGCAGCTCCTTGTGATTATAGATGCAGCCGTTGAACACGACCGCGAGGCCGAGTTCGGCGTCCACCATGGGCTGCTGGGCCGCATCGGAGAGGTCGATGATCTTCAGCCGGCGATGAGCGAGCGCGGTCGAGCCTTGCGCATGCAGGCCGGCCGCGTCGGGCCCGCGCCGCGCCATGCGCCCCGCCGCGGCGTCCAGCGCTGCGAGATCGGGGCGTCGGTCGTCAAAGCGGAGCTCACCGGCGATGCCGCACATGCAGGGCCTTCCTTTCGCTGAAGCGAACCATAAATTTGCAAAAAGCGCGGATCGTCCGACCCGCGCTGCTGAGCCTTGAGATAGCCGTGTGGGGCCGAAAAAATCAAGTTTCCCACCGATATTCGCGCACTTCTGCATAAAAACAGTTCTGCTGATTTTTCCCCGGAACGGTTGACCGGGCTTGCGCGTTCAATACCCTGTACGCACTCGTCTATCTGTAATTTGTCGAGCGCCGCTTGGCGGCGCCAGGAGGAATCGTGGCTTTTTCGAAACCGAACAACCGTCAAAAGCGTATTGATCTCGCCCATGTGGGCGAGGAAGGACAGATCGCCGTCCTGGTTGCCGAAGGTTTCGCCGCGTCGGATCTGACGCAAGTGGCCAGCGCGGCCGAGCGCGCGGGCTACCGGACCTGCATTCTCAGCACCAACAAATCGCTGGTGGGCGGACGTTCGGAGACGCGCGAAGAGATGAACTTCGTGGTCGACGGCCATCCCGGCGACAAAGGTCCGGACGGATACGCCGGCCTGGTGGTGCCCGGCGGCGCCAGCAGCATCGAACGGCTGAAGAACGAACAGGACGCGCGTCTTTTGCTGGGCGACTTCGTGCGCTCGGGCAAGCCGGTGTGCGTCATGGGCGAAGCGGTCGGCTTTCTGGCCGAGATCGCGGAAAAGGCCGGCGTCGAAGGCGATGCGGCCCTGGCCCTGAACGGCGAGGTGTTCGCCGCCGAGGGCGAGACCGCGCGCGAAGATGCAGCGTCCACCTTCATCAAGACGCTGGACGTGAGCACCGCCGCCGCCTAGGCGCGCTCCCACGCGAAGCTGAACGGATCAAGCGCCTCGGCCGCGGCCGGGGCGTTTTCGTGCGACAGCCCGCCCACGCGCACCACGAGCCCGCGCCGCTTGTCGGTCATGGCGCTGATTTCAAGATCGGCGAGGCCCGCCGCCTCAAGCGCGGCGCGCGCAGCGCAGACCGCGGCGTCTTCGCGCAGGGCCGGCTTGAAGATCTTCCCCACCGCCGTCACCGGCATCGCGTCGAGAATGCGCACCGCCTTCGGCGCGGCCGGGCGCTCGCTCACCGTATCGCGGGCGTACGCCTCCAGCTCGCCGGCGGTCATCGCGGCGCCGGCGCGCAGCGTCACATAGGCGACGGGCACTTCTCCGGCATAGGCGTCCGGCTGGCCGACGGCAGCCGCAAGATCCACGTCGGCATGGCGCGCCAGCGCCTCCTCGATCAGGCCCGGGTCGATATTGTGGCCGCCGCGGATGATCAGATCCTTGGCCCGCCCGGTGAGCCAGACATACCCGTCCGCGTCCATGCGCCCGAGATCGCCGGAATTCAGCCAGCCGCCGGGCAAGAAGGCCTCCGCATTGCGCTCGGCCTGCTTGTAGCCCGGGATCACCGTCGGACCGCGCAACGCGACGACGCCGGGCTCCTCGGTGTGCGCATCGCGGAGAAACGCGCCGTCTTCGTCGAGCACGGCGATCTTCACCTCATGATACGGCAGGCGCACGCCGATGGAGCCGGCGCGCTTCTCGCCGTCGCGCGGATTGGCGGTGGAGACGCAGGTGCTCTCCGTCATGCCGTAGCCTTCGATGAGGGTGACGCCGGTGCGCGCCTCGAACCGCTCGATGACGCTCACCGGCATGGGCGCGGCGCCGCAGAATCCGTAGCGCAGGCTTGAGACTTCCGCGCCGGCGACCGGAACGTCCAGGAGGCTGGAATAGATCGTCGGCACGGCGGAGAAGGCGGTGACGCCGTGCGTCTCCACGATCCGCCAGAAATTCGCGATCAGCGCCTTGTTGCGGAAGCCGTCAGGCCCGGCGAGCAGCAGCGCGGACCCGGCGCACAAGGGGGCGAGGCCTGAGAGGATGGCGGCGTTGGCGTGAAACAGCGGCAGGCCCGTGAGAAAGACGTCGGTCTCGCTCAGGTCCACGCAATAGCGCAGCATCCACTGCATGGCGGCCTGGTTGGCGCGGGTCTGCTGGGCGAGCTTCGGTGCGCCGGTGGTCCCGCCGGTGTGGAAATAGGCGGCGACGCGCTCTGGATCGTCGGCGTCCTCGAAGATGAACCGGTCGCCCGGCTGGCCGGCCATGGCGGCTGACAGAGAGCCGCCCTCGCCGACGGTCAGAATCTCCATCCCGTCGAGGCGCGCGCTGACCGCCTCGGCGACCGCGTGCAGCGGCGTGCCGGGCGGCGTGGTCACCAGCACGCCCGCGCCCGCCTCGCGCAGGATTTCCGAGACGATGTCCGCGGACAGGAGCGGATTTACGGGCGCCGCGCCGACGCCGGCCGCCGCCCCCCAGAGCACGATATGGGTCTCGGCCAGATTGGGCAGCAGATAGCCCGCCGGACGCCCTGCGCCGGCCGCATGAAGCGCATTGGCGCAGCGCACGATGTCGGCGTGGAGCGCCTCGTAGGTCCAGCGCCGCGCCTTGGCGGGTTCGGCGAGATCGATAATGGCGGTGCGGTCGGGAAACGCCTCGCACGCCGCCTTGATGCAGCCGAACACGGTGGGCGCGGCGAGCCTGGCGGCGAGCGCGACGCGCTCCACGGCCTCCACATCCTGAAGACCTCGGAACGCGCCGAACCGCTCGCTCACGCTCACTTCTCCCAGTCGTTCTCGATCGTGCGCGAGGCGATCAGGAAGAGAACCCCCGCAACCACATAAAGCGAAGCGCCGATCATGATCGAATAGCGCAACGCCTCGGCCTCGAAGATCGGCGTCAGCGAGGTCGACAACTCGCCGAGCACGTAGATGCCCACGCCGATGCCCAGCAGATTGTTCACCAGCAGAAAGATCGCGGACGCCATGGAGCGCATGGTCGGCGGCGCCAAATGCTGGAAGGCCGACAGGGTCGGCCCGAGCCAGGCGAGCCCCAGACCGGTGGGGATGACGAACATCGCCGCGCCGACGATCGCGTTCGGCGCCAACGTACCGGCGATGTACATCGGGAAGGTGAGGAAGAAGGCGATCGCCGGCACGATGGCGTACATCTTCTTCGAGCCGCGGCCCATGAGGTCGCCGAGCACGCCGCCGAGCAGGATGCCGAGCGACCCTCCAACGAAGAGCACGCCGCCGAACAGCCAGCCGGTGGTGATGATATCGAGTTCGAAGCTGCGCGCGAAGAAGCTGGGGATCCAGAAGAACACCCCATAGCCCATCATCGACGAACATGACGCGCCGAGCACCAGGAACCAGAAGCTGGGCTTCTTGGCGAGCAGGGCCAGCACGTCGAACACGCCGGGCTTGGCCGGCTCGGCGGCGGCCGTCCCGGCGTCCGCGCTCGCCGCTTCGCCGGGCTCGGGCTGGAGTTTCGCCTCGGCGGTCTCCGGCTTCACGTCCAGCCCGCCGCGCTTGGGTTCGCGCAGGGTGAACTTGAAGATCGGCGCGACGATGATCCCGGCGACCCCGACGATGATGAAGGCCGAGCGCCAGTCGAGATTTTCACCAACATTGCCGCCGGCGATCTGGGCGCCCGCCACCACGCCGAAGGCCGAGCCGATCGGGATGCCGAGCGAGTAGATGGCCAAGGCGCGCGCCCGGCTCTGCGGCGGGAAGTAATCGGCGATCAGCGAATAGGACGGCGCCACGCCGCCCGCCTCCCCGACGCCGACGCCGACGCGGGAGAGGAAGAGCTGCCAGAAATTCTGCGCGAAGCCGCACAGCGCCGTGAAGCCCGACCAGACGGTGAGCGACACCGTGATGATCCAGGTCCGGTTGGTGCGGTCGGCGAGCCACGCGATGGGCACGCCAAGCGTGGAGTACAGGAAGGCGAAGGCGATGCCGCCCAGGAGACCGAGCTGGCGGTCGGTGAGATCGAGCTCCTGCTGGATCGGGATCGCCAGGATCGAGATGATCTGCCGGTCCAGGAAATTGAACGCGTAGACGATGAACAGCATGAACAGGACCCAGACGCGGTATCCTGCGCTGGGCGGCTTGGCCGCCGCGGCCGTGTCGGTCGTCGCCATAAGTCTCCCCCGCATGGTCTTGCGTGCGGCGCGTCGGTGATGCGCGCGCCTTCACCTCCATGATGAAGGCGATCCGGCTCAAATCGCAAAGAAAAAGCGCCGCCCGGCGGCTTCGAACCTCACCAGGAGGCTCGAAACGCCAGGCGGCGCCCGGTCTTCCGCCCGCCCTAGTAGCGCAGGCTCAGCGAGACGGTGAAGGTCCGCGGATCGCCATAGAAGGCGAGGTCCGAGCCGTCGATCGCGCCGAAGTTATACCCCGACGTGATGTACTCCTCGTCGGCCAGGTTCCGGCCGTGCAGCGCGGCGGACAGACGCCCGTCGTCGGAGGTCCAAGCCACCGAGGCGTTGTAGAGCCAGAAGGCTTCCTGATCGAGCAGCGGGATGGCGAACTCGAACTGCTGCGTGTCGCCGCGATAATTGGCCTGGCCGTTGAAGTTCACCGATCCGCTGCGGCCGAGCAGCGACAGCGGCGCGTTGTAGTTCAGCGCAAAGCTGCCGGTCCATTCCGGGGTGTTCTGGATAGCCGCGGTGTCGGCGATGTTCACGCCGTTCCGGAGGAACTCGGTGTACTCCCCGTCCAGATACCCGATCGCGTAGTTGGCGGTGAAGTTGTCGGTGAAATAGGCCGTGCCCTCAACCTCGACCCCGAAGAAGTCGGCCGCGCCGGCGTTCGTCAGCGTGCCCTGGAAGGAGGTGCCGCCGCCGGGAAGCTGGATGATCACCGAGCCGGGGATCTGGACGTTGGTGTAGTCCGCCCAGAACACCGCCGTGTTCTGCGAGATGAACCCGTCGAAGAACGTGCCCTTCATGCCCAGTTCGATGGAGTCCACCGTCTCAGGCTCGACTCCTTCGCGGATTTCTTCGGTGGAGAAGTTGCCGCGCGGATCGAACAGACCGCCCTTGAAGCCCTGAGACAGCGACGCATACACGTTGATCTCGTCGGTCAGGGCGTAATCGATGGAGACGCGCGGCGTGAAGGCGTCGTCGGTGCGGGCGCCGTTGAAGGTCGGCACCACTTCCTCGCCGTCGACCGTCACCACCGGGGTGAGCGAAATCGCGCCGGTGTTGCCGAAGTAAGGCGACGACGTGCCCAGGAAGCTTTCGCGCGTCACCATGGTGGAGCGTTCATCCTCGGTGTAGCGCGCGCCGAGCGTGAAGGAGAGGCGGTCGGTCACGTCGAACGTCGCTTCGCCGAACATCGCCCAGGTTTCGGTGTCCACGTCGCTCAAGGTGAATGAGGTCGTGGCGTTGAAGATCAGCACGTCGAAGGCGTTCAGCGCGTTGGCGTCGAGATAGTACAGGCCAGCCACGCCGCTGACCCGGTCGGTGTCGAACTGGAGCTGGAATTCCTGGCTGAACTGTTCGTTGTCGTAGACCACCCAGGCGTCGAAGGTCGGCTGCTCCGTGCTGTCGAAGTCGATGACGCCTTCGCTCAGATCCTCGCGCATGGCGGTGATGGAGCGGAAGCTGAGGACGTCGTTGATGTCCCATTCGACGTTCAGCTGGCCGCCGGACGCCTCGACTCGGTTGTCGTGGTCCAGCGGGGAATACGCCGCGGCGTTGGCGGTGGTGTCATACCGATCGGTCGGCGCGGGAAGCGTCGTCAACGCGCTCGGACGCAGACGGAAGCCATGGCGAGGATTGGACTCGTCCTCCAGATAATCGCCGGAAACGCTGACGCGCAGATTCGGCGCCAGATCGAACTCCGCCGACAGGCGGCCGGCCCAGATGTCCTTGTTGTAATTGTCCGAGCCCGTCAGCAGGTTCTCGCCGAACCCTTCGCGCGTGAGCCGCGCGATGGACCCGCCCACCCTGGCGCCTTCAGACAGCGGCGTGGAGCCGGTGAAGATGTAGTCGAGCTGATTGTACGACCCGACATTGACCCGGGCGCGCAGCTCGGGCTCGTCGGCGAGATCGCGCGTCACGTACTTGATCGCGCCGCCGATCGTGTTGCGGCCGTAGAGCGTGCCCTGCGGGCCCCGCAGCACCTCGATGCGCTCCACGTCGTAGATGTCCAGCACCGCGGCCTGGGGACGATTGAGATAGACGTCGTCGAGATAGATGCCGACGCCCTGCTCGAAGCCTGCGACCGGATCCTGCTGGCCGACGCCGCGGATGAAGGCGGTCAGGGTGGTGTTGGTCGCGCGGGAAGTCTCCAGCGTCACGTTCGGCGTGACCTGGCCCACGAACGTGATGTCCTGCGCACCGATCTGTTCGAGCTGCTCGCCGGACAGGGCGGTCACGGCCATGGGCACGTCCTGGAGGCTTTCCTCGCGGCGGCGCGCGGTCACGGTGACGACGTCGCGCGTCTGCTGGGGCGCGGCGTCGGCGTCTTGCGCCAGGGCCGGCGCGGCGAACGGAAGCGCGGACGCGCTGGCGAGCAGCGCGGCGCCTGCGAGAATTTTGCGACGGATGGTCATGGGACTCCCCTCCCGGAATGTGAATCAGGGCGCTTTCTGTCGAAGCGATGGGCCGGACTTTTTTCAACGTTGAATGAAAAGTCAACGCCTATTAGACTTTCCTCGATTGATGAAAGAGGCTGTGAGGCGCAAAGGTCACAGCACCACCGACCGCCTGAGGCGGGCGATACAGGAGGCGCCGGCCATGCCGGGAACACGCGGTAACCGCCGGGGAGAGCAGACCCGGGAGCGTCTGCTGGACGCCGCCGAATCGCTTTTCGCCCAGAAGGGCTTTTATGGCGTGACGGTTCGGGCGATCGCGCGCGAGGCGGACTCCGACCCCGCCCTGGTGGCCTATTATTTCGGCGGCAAACGCGAGCTCTTCGACGCGGTGCTGCTGCGCCGGGCCGAGCAGCTCAACACGATCCGCCTGGAATGGCTGGAAGCGTGCGAGCGCGACGCCGGGCCGGCCGGGCCGGCGGTTGAGGACATCATCGCGGCCTTCACCGGACCGCTGCTGGACCGCTCGGCCCATGGCGGGCCGGGCTGGAAGGCGTATTTCTCCCTGATCGGGCAGATCACCAACTCGCCGGAATGGGGCGCGGCGGTGATGGGGAAGTATTTCGACCCGATCGTGCGCCGCTTCCTCGCCTCCATGCGCCGGGCGCTGCCCGACGCTCCGGAGGAGGAGCTGTACTGGAGCTATCACTTCCTCTCCGGCGCTCTTGTGCTCACCTTCGCCGATACGGGGCGGGTGGATTCGCTGTCGGGCGGTCTGTGCCAGACCGGCGATCTGCACGCCCTGCACGCGCGCCTGCCGGAATTTGTGGGCGCGGGATTCCGCCGGCTCGCCGAGCACGGCGTCAGCGACCGAAAGCTGGCCAAACCTGAAACGAAAGCCGCCGAATGACCGAATTCTCCGAGCACTTCTTCACCGCGCCGGACGGGGTGAAGACCTATTACCGGCGCTATCCCGGACAGGGCGCCCAGACGAAGACCCCGGTGCTGTGCCTTCACGGCCTGACGCGCAATTCGAAGGATTTCGAGGACGTGGCGCCGCGCATCGCGGCGGCCGGTCACGACGTGATCGCCGTGGACGTGCGCGGACGCGGACGGTCGGATCGCGATCCGAACCCGGACAATTACACGCCCGCGGTCTATGTGCGCGACATGATGGGACTGCTCGACAAGGCGGGCTGGCGCGAGGCGATTTTCCTCGGCACCTCCATGGGCGGCCTCATGACCATGATCCACGCGAGCCTCCAGCCGGAGCGGATCAAGGCGGCGATCCTCAACGATATCGGACCGGAAATCGACCCGAAGGGTTTGAAGCGCATCCAGGGTTATGTGGGCGGCGCCGGACCGTTCGCCTCCTGGGACGACGCGGCCGAAGCGGTTCGCGACATCAACGGCGTCGCCTTTCCCAACGAGACCGGCCATGCGTTCTGGCTGGCCTTCGCGAAACGGATCTGCCGCGAGACCGAAACCGGCGAAATCGACTTTGACTATGACAAGAACATCTCCAAGCCGGTGCAGGCCGGAAACGCCGCCCCGCCCGACCTTTGGCCGCTCTTCGACGCGCTCGCCGCAAAGCCGCTGCTTCTGATCCGCGGCGCCCTCACCGATCTGTTGAGCCCGGCGACCGTCGCCGAGATGACGCGGCTCGCTCCGCACATGGAGCGGGTCGACGTGTCCAATGTCGGACATGCGCCGCTTCTCACCGAACCCAGCGCGCGCGAGGCGATCGACGCCTTTCTCGCCAAGCACGGATAGACCGTCATGCTGTTGCGTATTCTCGGCGCTCTCATACTGATCGCCGTCGTCGTGATCGCACTGTTCGCCTGGCTCATGCAGCCGGTGGACCGGTCCGAGGCGCAGGCCCGCTGGATGACGCAGGAAGACCGGATGGTCGAAGCGGCCGGTCAGTCCTGGCGGGTGCGCGAAAGCGGACCGGAGGGCGCGCCTGCGGTCGTGCTGATCCACGGTTTCTCCCATTCGCTGGAAAGCCTTGAACCGCTGGCCGACGCCCTGGAGGCCGATCACCGGGTGATCCGGTTCGATCTTCCCGGACACGCCCTCACCGGACCGCGCGAGGACCGCGCTTATTCGGTCTCTGATACGGTGGATCAGGTCGCCGCCCTGCTTGAGGAGATCGCGCCGGACCGCTTCGTCCTCGGCGGGCATTCGCTGGGGGGTCTGGTGGCCTGGCGCTACGCCGCGCAGGCGCCCGAGCGCGTCGCGGGGCTCGTTCTGATCGCGCCGGGCGGCTATCCCAATCTGGGCGTGGGCGATGAGCCGGCGCCCGTGCCCCAGCAGGTGAAACTTTATCTCACGGCCGCGCCCATGGCCGGCGTCGAAGCTGCGACGGCGGCGCTCTACGCCGATCCCTCGCGGATCACCGAGGCCCAGCTCGAACGCATCCACGCGATGATGCGCGTGGAGGGAATCGGGCCGGCGCTGGTGGAGCGCATCGAACAGTTCACCCTGCCCGACCCCAACCCGATCCTGCGCACCATCGAGGCGCCCGCCCTCATCATCTGGGGCCAACGCGACGCGATGATTTCGCCGGAGCATGGCCCGCGTTTCGCCGCGGCGATGCCCGACGCCGAGCTGGTCCTGATCGACGACGCAGGCCATATGCCGGTGGAGGAACAGCCGGAGGCGACGGCGCAGGCCGTGCGGGCGTTTCTCGCCGGGCTCGATCCATCTTCAGGTTAGGTATCAGGGCGTCAGGCTCGTGACCGCCGCCAACGCCGGGCGAGATTGACGCCAGCGAAGCCGATCATGACCAAACCCCCTATCAAAGTGATCAGCGACAACCACGCTCCCGAGACCACCTCGCTGACGCCGTATACGCAGAACGCCGCACCGCCAGCGAGCAGCATCAATGGCACGACGATCGGATGCTCATAGCCTTTGTACATATCTGCTCCTTGCCGAATTGTGGGCGTTGAAGCCAGCCGGGTCATACCCCCCGCCCGCGCCTCAGAACACCTGGCGCTCGCGCTTTCGCGGGGCGCGCATGAAAGCTTAATGGCGGCGTCATCAGGCGCTCGCCACCTCTTCCACGCGGCCGGTTTTGGGATCGGTGCGGAAATAGGACAGACCCGCGGCCTTCCAGCCTTCAATCCCGCTGGCGAGATGAGCGGTCACGTCGATCCCGGCGTGCATGCACGCGCTGACCGCCTGCATCGTGCGCCCGCCGGACTTGCAGGACAGCACCACTTTCTTGCCCTGGCCCAGCGGCAGACCGGCCGGATCGAAGGTGGAGAGCGGATAGAGCAGCGCGCCGCGAATGCGCTCGGCCTCGTATTCGTGGGGTTCGCGCACGTCGACGAGAATGATCTCTCCCGCCTCCATGGCCTGCGCCACCTGCTCGGGCGTCCAGTTCTCCATGACGAGCCTCCTCAGTCTACGAACACGATCTCCGGCGCCGGGCGCTGAGCCGCCTGGACCTGATGCAGCATCGCCTCGGCGGCGCGCTGGAACGCCTTGGCCACCGGCCCCTCGCCGCTCGCCACCAGGCGCCCGGAATCGCTGGCTTCGCGCAGCTCCGGGTGCAGCGGGATTTCACCCAGGAACGGCGCGCCGATCAGTTCGGCCTCCGCCCGCGCTCCGCCGCGCCCGAAAATCTCGGTCCCCTCGCCGCAATGGGGGCAGAGGAAGAAACTCATATTCTCCACCAGGCCGAGGATCGGGATGGCGGTGCGGTCGAACAGGGCCACCGCCTTCTTCGCATCGTCGAGCGCCAGGGTCTGGGGCGTGGACACGATCACCACGCCCGAGATCGGCGCGCCCTGCGCGATGGCGAGCTGCGCATCCCCGGTGCCGGGCGGCATGTCGATGATGAGGACGTCGAGATCGCCCCAGTTCACCTCTCCCAGGAACTGCCGGATCGCCCCGGTGACCATGGGTCCGCGCCACACGACAGGGTCGCGCTCGCCGACCAGGAACCCCATGGAGACAAGCTTCACCCCGTGCGCTGTCAGCGGCTCGATCCCGGCGTCGGTCTTGCGCAGGCCCGGCGCGTCGGAGAGGCCGAAAATGCGCGGCGCGCTCGGCCCGTAGACATCGGCGTCCATCAGCCCCACCGACAAGCCCAGCTTCACGCAGGCGCCCGCCAAATTGGCCGCCACGGTGGATTTCCCGACCCCGCCCTTGCCCGACGCTACGGCGATCACGGCGCGCGCCGGCGGTTTCATCGGCTTGGCTGAGGACTTTTTCGCCTTGGCTTCGGACCGGCCGAGCGCCTGCTCGATGATGACGCGCGCACGGCTGATGTCCGGATGCGCCGTCAGCGCCGCCTGGATCGAGGCGCGCAGCGCGGCGGCGTCCTCATCGCCGGCGGCGGGCTTGAGGACCAGCGTCGCGACGCCGTCCTTCAGATCCGCGCCGTCGATCCGGCCCGCCGAGAGAAGCGGCGCACCGGTGGCGGGGTCGACAAGGCCTTCGAGGGCGGACAGCACGGTCTCGTTCATGCGCCAAGAAATACGCGCCCGACGGCCGCGGCGAAAGCCCCGCGCGCGCCGCGCCGCCTCGGCTTATGCAGCATTTCGCGCACGCCCGGCTTGATCAGCCTTCGCAAAAGCGGCTAGACCCGCAAATGGAGACGTGGCCGAGTGGTCGAAGGCGCTCCCCTGCTAAGGGAGTTGGGGCCAAAAGCCTCACGAGGGTTCGAATCCCTTCGTCTCCGCCACAAACTTCTGATTTTGCTGGCGAAATCGTCGAATTTCTGCTGCAAGTCCGCGCAGGATATTCGCGCAAAAACACAATCAAGAATTTTAATTTGACGCTGTTGGGACGGTTTAGCGTGGCCGTTTGGACCAAAACGCTGCGCCGACTCGGCTTCGAGCGAGGCGACGCCCAGCCGCAATGCCTGACCGATCGACGCTCCCGCAACCAGGGAATTCCCCGCAGTTCCCCATTTTCCGCGGAAGAGCACCTGCGGTCCCTGCACTTTCCCCGTGATTCCTCGCTAGGTTCCCCCTCTTTCCGCTTTTGTTCCTCATTTGGCGCGTGTAGGCTGTAGTCAGAAATGGAGGCGCGAGATGGAAAGCGTAAAGATCAATTCGAAGGCTATAGAGGAAGCAATCCTCCGAAGCGGAAAACCGGTGAAGGAGATCACAAAGGCGGCTCAGATAGATAGAAAAACTCTTTCTAACCTCCGTAGAGGCAAGCCGGTGCGCGTGAGCACTGTTGTTCGTCTTGCGCATGTTCTGGGTGTCGATGTGAAGCAAATTACCGAACGTGACGACCTCAAAGGCCTTAAACCCCGCACGGTCGAGTTTGAACCGTTCTCATCAGCTTCAATTGAGTTGGTGGAGGCGACGTACGAAGATGTGAGACTTTCGTTAGGTGGCCGGTCCGAGACTAAATGGAAACTGGACGTTCCTACGCTCAGCGATGAGCAGGGCGAACTTATCTTGCGCATTGAGGGAAACATTGCAGAAATCCAGCGCGTAATTTGGAGCCAGGATCTGGGTGACCAAGTACGGCTTGCGCAGAGTGGCGCTGGCCTGGAGCAGCTCTTAGAAGAACTCCGTGCGGCGGGGCTGAACCTCCTGGTCGGCTCCCAGCACATCTGGCGCAATGAGATCGAGGAAACCACGCACCCGTACGACGGCTACCCGATCACGCTTTACGGAGGGCCAGCACTTTATCACCTAGCCTTCTTCGCGATTGTCGATGTCGGTGTGAGGATCGCAATCGGACGCATCGACGGGGGTCTAAAATCGCGGGCTGATGCGCTCAAGGCCGCAGAAGCTGCAGGACTGGATATTTCGGACTACCAGCCTGAAGACGATCTCGACGACGATATTCCTTTTTGAGGCCGACAATGTATTGCGTTCTCGACATCGAAACCGTGCCTCTTGCTGATACTGAGACACCAGAGGGGAAATTCCCGCCGCCTATCGACTGGTCCGTAGTCGCGATCGGCATGTTGATAGCATCACAGCCCAAGAAGGGGGCTCCCCTTGAGTGAGCTACTCCCCGATCGTTGGACAGTTTCCGGCGGTTTTTAAGCTACTTTGAGCTCCTGCTGATCGGGTTGATTGGGTTGGCGCGTGCGCCAGTAGACCATGGCGGGCGGCCGCCCGCCATGAGCG
>JBNPED010000010.1:0-296778 GCA_051117435.1 Oceanicaulis sp.
GTCCGCATCGCGGTGGGCCGCCGCGGCGCTGGGGCGCGGCGCGGGTTCGATCGCGCTCAGCGCCGTGAGATAATACACCGCGGCCAGGGCGCAGACGGCCAGGGCGCTCGCCGCGAACGCGGCGCCGGCCAGCTCCCCGGACAGGCCCAGAACGGCGAGCACGGCCACGCCCAGGGCGGCCGTGACCACGATGTCGCGCCGGCGCGGCCGGGCGGTGGAGGATTTCGAAGCGCGTCTCAAATCAGCCATGGGTATTGGTAACATAGGATTGTGACAGTGCGCAGACCTCTTCTCGTCCGATGACGATGTTTATCCCCAATGCTCACAAGGAAATTGACCTCCCGGCCGCCTGCATCCAGTTAAGGCGCGCGGCGCATCGTTTCATGACCGGCTCTCCGCGGAGGGCGATTGGAAACATTACGCCGGCCCGAACGTGAGATGAATTTTTCGTAATTCGAGAAAAGTTTCTCGTTTTTCGATAAAGTTTGATTGACTTTCGTGAAGGCCTGCGTAGGGTGCGCCCATAACGCAGACCGCCGCCCGATCCGCTTAGGAGTCCGCCTTGCTTCGCGCTTTGCCACCCGCTTTCGCCGCCCTCGCCCTCGCCGCCTGCGCGGGCGGTCCGGACTATGATCCGGCCGCGCCGGTCCCTGTTCAGGACGCCTACGCCGCCCTGCCGAGCGAATTCGCGCCGGCGAACGACGACTGGATCGCCGCCTTCGAGGACGCGCGCCTGGTCGAGCTGGTGGACACCGCGCTTCAGCGCAATCCCAATGTGGAGGCCGCCCGCGCCGGCCTCGCCGCCGCCCGCGCCCAGGCGCGCGTCGCCAACGCCGGACGCCTTCCGACCCTGGACGCGCGTCTGCGCGGCAGCGAGACCGAGGGCGGCGTGCAGTCCGGCTCCAGCTTCTCGCTCGGGCTCGAGGCGTCCTGGCAGGCCGATGTCTGGGGCCGCATCTCCGATAGCGCCCGCGCCGGCTATCTCAACGCGCAGGCCGCCGAAGCCGACTGGGCGGGCGCGCGCCTGTCCATCGCCGCGGCCACCGCGCGCGCCTGGTATTCCCTGACAGAGGCCGGGCTGCAGACCGCCCTGTCGCGCCAGGACGTGGACACGCGCGCCCGCCAGCTGAACATCGTCGAGCGCCGCTTCCAGCGCGGCGTGGCGCGCTCCTCCGACGTGCGCACCGCGCGCTCCGCGCTCGCCTCGAGCGAGGCCGCGCTCGCCTCGCGCGAACGCGCCGAAGCCGCCGCGGCGCGCCAGCTGGAGACCCTGATCGCCGCCTATCCCGACGCCAGCCTGGCGCCGGCCGAGGCGCTGCCCGTCCTGGGCGCCCTGCCCTATCCGGGCACGCCGCAAGGCCTGGTTGAGCGCCGGCCCGACATCGTCGCGGCCGAGGCCCGGCTTGAAGCGGCCGGCTTCTCCGCCGACGCCGCGCGCAAGGCGCTCTATCCGAGCCTGTCGCTCACCGCCTCGGTCACCGATCAGGCCCGTGATCTCGAGGACGTGCTGGATTTCGACAATCTGGTCAGCCAGGTCGCCGCCTCCATCCTCGCCCCGATCTTCCGCGGCGGCCAATTGCGCGCGCAAGCCGATCAGGCCGAGGCCCAGGCGCGCCAGCAGGCCGCCCGCTATGTGGACGCCGTGCTGACCGCGCTGCGCGAGGCGGAGAACGCCATCGACGCCGACCAGCGCCTCAACGAGCGCGTGGAGGCCCTGGCCGTGGCCGCCGAAGAAGCGCGCGCCGCCCTGGAGCTGGTCGAGCGCCAGTACGCCTCCGGCGTGGCGACGATTTTCGAGCTGATCGACGCCCAGACGCGCCTGATCAACGCCGACAGCCAGCTCATCGCCGCGCGAGCCGCGCGGGTGGACAACCGGATCGGCCTGCATCTCGCCGTGGCCGGCGATTTTGAAGCCGGAGGCGGCTACGCGCCGCCGACCGGGAACGACGACTAGGACACCACCGGGCGAAAAGACTCGGACATTTAAAGACAATAGAGGTCGGTTATGAAAATCATCGGACGCATCATCCTCATCGGGACGCCGCTCTTGATCATCGTGGGCTTTCTGGTCCTGTTCATGGTCATCTTCGCCACCCGGCCCACGCCCGAGGAAGCCGACACCGTCGCGCGCCCCTCGGCGGTCTTCTTCGCCACCGCGGAGGCCGAGCCGATCCAGCTCAGCGTCAACACGCAGGGCGAGGTCCGTCCGGTCACCGAGATCGATCTCACCGCCCAGGTGTCCGGCCGGATCGCCTATGTGAACCCGGCCTTCGTGGAAGGCGGCTTCTTTGAGAAGGACGAAGTCCTCATTCAGCTCGAAGACGCCGACTACCGCCTCGCCGTCACGCGCGCCGAAGCCCAGGTCGCCCAGATGCGCCAGCTTCTGGTGCGCGAGCAGGCAGAGTCCGAACTCGCCCGCGAGGAATGGGCGGCGCTCGGCGAGGGCGAGGCCAGCCCGCTGACCTTGCGCGAGCCGCAGCTCGCCGAAGCCCGGGCCCGTCTGGCCGGCGCCGAAGCGAGCCTGGCTGAGGCCCGGCTGAACCTGTCGCGCACGCGCGTCTCCGCGCCCTTCGACGGCCGGGTGCGCTCCAAGACCGCCGATCTGGGCCAGTTCGTCGGCGCGGGCTCGCGGCTTGGCCGGGTGTTCTCGACCACTCTGGCCGAGGTGAACCTGCCCCTGAGCGATCGCGAGCTGTCCCTGCTGGGCATCCCCCTCGCCTTCGAAGCCGCGCCCGGCGAAGGTCCGAGCGTGCGGTTGTCGGCCGTGGTGGCCGGCGCGCTGCGCACCTGGGACGCCCATATCGCGCGCACCGCCAGCGCCATCGACCCGCAGACCCGCACGCTGCAGGCCATCGTTCAGGTCGAGGACCCCTACGGCGCGGCCGCCGAAGCCGCGGGCGCGCCGCTGGCCATGGGCCTGTTCGTCGACGCGCGCATCCAGGGCCGGGAGATCGAAACCGCTTACGCCCTGCCCCGCAGCGCCCTGCGCGGCGCCTCGGAAGTCTATGTGATCCAGGCCGACAATACGCTGGACGTGCGCGACGTGAGCGTCGTGGACAGCAGCGCGGAGCGGGTCGTGATCATCGCCGGGATCGAGGACGGCGACCGCGTGGTCACCTCGCCGCTGCGCGCGGCCGCGGACGGCATGGCCGTCACGCCGCTCGACGCCGACGGTGATCCCATCGACGCCGAGACGCCTGAAACCGAAACCGGCGAATCCGCCTCCGTGGCCGCGGCCGAAGCCGGCGCCCTGCGCTAGGCCGGCACTTGAAGGAGACCTCCCATGGTGGAACGTCCTGAAGAACACACCCATAAAGGCTTGCTCGCCTGGTGGGCCCGCAACTCGGTCGCCGCAAACCTTCTGATGATCATCGCCATCATCGGCGGCATTATCGGCTTCACGTCCATGCAGCGCGAGAACAACCCGGCGGCCGTCTTCCCCGGCGCCTCGGTCTCCGTGGCATGGCCGGGCGCCAGCCCGCGCGACGTGGAAGAGCAGATCATCGTGCGCATCGAAGAGGCGCTGTCCGATCTCGACGGCGTCGACGAGCTCACCGCCATCGCCCGCGAAGGCTCCGGCTCGGTGTATGTGGAAGGCCTGCCCAATCAGGACGTCGGCGAGTTCATCGACGAGATCAAGCTGCGGGTGGATTCGGTCAACAACCTGCCGCGCGACAGCTTCCGGCCGACGGTTCAGCGCTGGCAGAACTCCGAGCAGGTCGCCGGCTTCGCCCTTCACGGCCATATCGACCGGCGCGAGCTTCAGCGCCTGGCTCGGGAGATCCGCGACGAGATCTCCGCCACCGTGCCCGAAGCCACTCTGGTGGAGGTCGACGCCTCCCTTGGAGAGGAAGTCTCCATCGAGGTCAGCGAAGAGAACATGCGCCGCTACGGCGTCACATTTTCGGAGATCGCCCGGGCGGTTTCGAACTCCTCCATCAACGCCTCGGCCGGATCGGTGCGCACCGATCTGGGCGATGTGCGCATCACCTCGCGCGAACTCGCCGACACCGCACGGGAGTTTGAAAACATCGTGCTGCGCCAGACCCCCAGCGGCGGCGTGGTGCGTGTGGGCGACGTGGCCACCGTCATCGACGGGCTGGTGGACGCGAACTTCCAGGCCACCTTCGACGGCGAACCGATGGTGCTGATCTCGATCCGCACCACCGGCAACTCCGACATCGTAACCCTGTCGCAGGGCCTTCAGGCCTACGCCGAGCGCAAGAACGCCGAGCTGCCCGAAACCGTGCGGCTGACCGAATGGTGGGACGGGTCCGATCAGTACAACTCCCAGCTCAAGGTGATCGGGGATTCCGCGCTGGTCGGCCTGGCGCTGGTGCTCGCCGTGCTGATCCTGTTCCTGCGCCCGATCGTGGCGTTCTGGGTGACGGTGGGCATCGCCACCGCCTTCGCCGGCGCCTTCCTGTTGCTGCCGATGCTGGGCGTGACGCTGAATTTCCTGTCGCTGTTCGCCTTCCTGATCGTCATCGGGGTGATCGTGGACGACGCGATCATCGTCGGTGAGAACATCCACAACCGGGTGGAGCGCGGCGAGACCGGGCTCACCGCCGCGGTTGTGGGCGTGCAGATGGTCGCCAAGCCGGTCGTCTTCGCGGTCATCACCACGATGATGGCCTTCGGGCCCTGGATGCTGCTCTCCGGACCGGAGCGCCAGTTCACCAGCCAGATCTCGCTGGTGGTGATCTGCGCCCTGTTTTTCTCACTGATCGAATCCCTGCTGATCCTGCCAGCCCACCTGGCGCACATGAAACCGCAGAAGGAGGACGGCTTCTTGGGGCCGGTGCTGAAGGTTCAGCGCGGCGTGGCCGACAGCCTGACCTGGTTCGCCCGGCGGGTGTACGGGCCCTCGCTCGCCGGCGCGGTGCGCATGCGCTACGCCACGCTGGCGGTCTTCGTGGGGCTGTTCGCCCTGGCCATCGTGCTGATGGCGAGCGGGCGCGTGCCCATGCGCTTCATGCCGGAAATCGAAAGCGACATGATCCGGGTGAACATCCAGCTCGCCGAGGGCACGCCCTGGAGCCGCACCAGCGAGATCCGCGACCGGCTCGACCGCGTCGAGGCCGAGGTGCAGGCGCATTATCGCGAGGAGTTCGACGGCGACGAGATGATCCTGTCGCGCGCCACCATGGCGTTCGGAGCCTCGGTGCGCGCCTGGATCACCATCGCCCCGCCCGAGGACCGGCCCGGCCGCACCCCGACGGCGGACGTCGCCCAGCGCCTGCGCGACGCGCTGGGGCCGATCCCCGACGCCGAGGAGATCCGCTTCGACGCGACGCTGAACCAGACCGGCCCGGCGATCCAGTTCGCCATCAACCATCCCGATCTGGACATTCTGCGCACCGCCGCGGCCGAGCTGAAGGACCAGCTGCGCCGCTACGAGACCACCTATGACGTGGTGGACAATCTCCAGGCCTCCGCCGACGAGCTGCGCCTGTCGCTGCGGCCCGACGCCCAGGCCCTGGGCCTGACGCTCGCCGACGTGACGAGCCAGGTGCGCCAGGCTTTCTTCGGGCTGGAGGTCCAGCGCCTGCCCCGCGACGGCGAGGACGTGCGCGTCATGGTGCGCTACCCCCGCGAGGCGCGCGAGGATCTCGACGCGGTCAACACGCTGCGCATCCGCACCGCGGAAGGCCGCGAGGTGCCGCTGGCCGCGGTGGCCGAGGTGAGCTTCGCGCCGGGCATCGACCGCATCCGCCGGCGCGAGCGGCAGCGCACCGTGTCGGTGAGCGCGGAGCTGACCGATCCGGACGCCGCCGGCGAGATTCGGCGCGACCTGGAGGAGAACTTCTTCCCGCAATGGAAGGAGCGCTATCCAGGCCTGTCGACCGGCGCCATAGGCGAAGCCCAGGACGAGGCCCAGTTCATGAACGAGATCATGGGCCTGCAGCTGATCATGATCGGGCTGATGTACGTGCTGCTGGCGATCGCCTTCCGCTCCTACGCCCAGCCCTTGCTGATCATGACCGCGATCCCCTTCGCCTTCGCCGGCGCGGTGTTCGGGCACCTGATCCTGGGCACGCCCATGGCGCTGTTCTCCTTCTTCGGGATCGGCGCCGCGGCGGGGATCGTGATCAACGACAACCTGGTGCTGGTGGACTTCATCAACCGCCTGCGCGAGCGCGGCGTCGGGGCGCTCCAGGCGCTGGTGGACGCCGGCGTGCAGCGCTTCCGCCCGATCCTTCTGACCACGGTGACGACCTTCCTGGGCGTGCTGCCCATGATCGCCGAGCGCTCCACCGCGGCGCAGTTCCTCAAACCCATGGTCATCGCCCTGGGCTTTGCGGTGCTGTTCGCGCTCCTGCTCACCCTGTTCCTGGTGCCGGCGCTCTACGCCATCGGGGTGGACATCAAGCGCCTGGTGATTTCGCTGTGGACCGGGAAATGGCAGCCGATGATCGGCGCCAATTACTCCGGCCATGAGAGCACCGGCGACGACGCGGTGGACGTGGGCCATGACGGCGAAACCGTCGACAGCCGCCGCAAGGACCGCGAATCCCGCGCGCGCCCCGGCGACGACCCCGCCCCCGCCCCGGCGGAATAGGCCTTAGGCGTCCCTCCCCGCGGGAGGGACGCCCCCACGCCCCCTCCCGCCCCCGAGCCCGCAGGGCTCGCAAGCGCGAACAGACCCTTTAGCCCCGGCCTTGAGCCGGGGGCGCGCCCGCAGCGAGCGGGGCTCGCCCCCGCGCAGCGAGGACCGACTGAGCGGACGCGAAGGAGGACCTGGCTAAGGATTGGCCGGCCGTCCCGGCGGCCAGTCGAAATCGGGCAGATCCCAGATCGGCATCGGGGTCGGCCGCGTCACCGGCCCGGCGAGCGCGGCGGCCTTGAAGGCGGCGATCTGCTCGGGGCTGGCGAACGGGCCGCGCCCGTAATCGCGCTCCAGAAGCAACTTCTGTCCCTCCCGCGCGCGCCGCTCGTCGATGTGAACCACCAGCCAGATCGCCATCAGCACGTGCGGCGCATGGCGCAGGCGCGCCTTGCTCAACAGCAGGGCCTCGTTCGAGCTGAAGCCCGCCATGCCCCCCTCTCCGCCCTCCCCGCCCGCCAGCGCGCGATAGCGCTCGGCCAGCTTCAGCGCGGCGTCCGCCTCCTTCATCCGCCCGCCCCGCGACAACACCATCGCCGCGCGCGCACACGCGTCGGCCTCGGCGTTGAGCGCGGCGGGGGTGAGGGAAGAGTTTTCCCTGTCCTCCCTCCCCTCCGGTCGGTCGGTCCTCGCTCCCGGTGAGCAGAGCTCACCTTCGCTGCGGGCGGCCGGTCGGCCTTGCGGACCCTCCGGGTCCGGGGCGTCACACCGCGGCGGCGACGAGTCATTCTCCCCGGGCCCCTCGGGCCCGCAAGCGCGACCGCGCGCCCGCAGCGAGCATGGCTCGCCCATGCGCAGCGAGGACCGACTGAGCGGAGCGAAGGAGGACAGGGAAGACTCCGCGAGGGAGGACGGAGAAAAAGCCTCTCTGACCGCCGCCTCCGCCAGATCGCACGCCCGCCATCCCCCCCTGGCCGCCCATTGATAAAGGGTGGAGGCCGGCACCCCGGTCTCGCGCTCCACCTCGGCCATGGACGCGCCGGCCTCCCGCATCGCACGCGCGCGCGCTTCCAGGCGGATTTTCTCTTCGCGAAGGCGGGGCGTTCCAGGCATGGGGCGGAGTATACGCGCGGCGCCGCAGGGGTTGGATAAGGTCCCGGTTCTCCGCGTCCCCCCCTCTCTTCCCCGGCGGAGGCCGGGGCCCAGAGCCATAAACGCCGGCGCTCAATGATGCCTGGGTCCCGGCCTCCGCCGGGAAAGAGAAAGATTAGGTAGAAAAAGGTTGAACTTTCCTCCCCATTTCGCCTCAATCACGAAATGGAGGAGATCGCGCCCGCCGTCTACATGCTCGCCAGCCGGCGCAACGGCACGCTTTATTGCGGCTCCACGATCCATCTGGCCCGCCGGATATTCGAGCACAAGGAAGGTGTGAACTCCCGCTTCCCGGCGAAATACGGCGTCACCCGGCTGGTCTGGTACGAACTCCACGGCGAGATCGGCGCCGCCGTCCAGCGCGAATACCGCATCAAGCAATGGAAGCGCGCCTGGAAGCTGCGCCTCATCGAAGAGATGAACCCCACCTGGCGGGATTTGTACGAAGACCTGATCTGAGCGCCCCCTCCCCTCTTCCCCGGCCCCGGCCTACGCCGGGGTGAACTCCGGCCGGGGCCCAGAGCCCCGCGCGCCAGCGCTCGACGCCCCCTGGATCCCGGCCTCCGCCGGGAAAGAGAGGGTGAGGCGGTTCCGTCCGCGTCCCCTCCTCCCATTCCTGTGCGGGAGCCAACTCCGACCAGAACCCCTTACTTTTCTTCCCCGGCGGCGGCCGGGGCCCAGAGCCACAAGCGCCGGCGCTAGACGACCCCTGCTCCCGGCCTCCGCCGGGAAAGAAAGGGGTAGGTAAAGCGAACCCACACTCCCCCTTAACCCCATGCCAGCCCATTTTCGCAGCGCGCCGGTCGAGTCAAGGCCGGCCCTCCGGGCCGCCGCGAAGCGGTGACCGGCCGAAAGGCCGGTCAGCCTTGACGCGTCCGGCTTAAGCTGCGGAAGACTCGGCGTGGGGATTAAGGGGAGAAGTGGAAATTGGTGTGTGTCCCCGGTTTCCGTCCAAATAGCTGTGTGTCCCCGGTTTCTTGCACAGCGCACGCCCTCGCGCCCCGCCAGCCTTGTAAAGATACGGCGCGACCCCCACTTATTATTGAGCTTTCATAAAAGGAAATAAGACATGTCGAAATTAGCCAAATACAATAATCCCGATCCCACCGCCGCTCAAATAGATATGGAGCGTTACGGCATAACAAAGTCCACGGTGGAGTATTTCCACTATAAGACGTTCCGCTACACCACCCTCCAGGAGGCGATCAATCAGGCCAAGCGGGAAGACCAGTCGCGCAACAGCGCCGATGCGCTGTGAGCGGCCTTAAGGCCTCTCGCCCGCCTGAACAGGACACCGATCTGGAGCGCCGGGTCCTCGCCCATGAGCGCATCCTGCAATCGCTCATCGCCTGCATGGCCCGCACCGAGCCGCGCTTCGTGGAGCATCTGCGCGAGCGCTTCGTCGATCCCATGGCGCTGGCCCGCCGCGAGCACGATCACCGCGACGTCCACGACTACGCCGAGGAGTTCGTGCGCGCCGTCATTACGCTGGGCGAAGCCCCCGGCAAGCCGACGGCCGCCAAGCAGAACGCCCCGCCGGCGGCGGCCAACGCCCCCGGCGCCGCGCCGCCGGCTCCGCCGCACGCCGCCAACCCCGGTCCCGGCCCCGAGGACGATCCCCGCGTCACCCTGAAACGCCGCAACGGCGTCTGGCAGGTGCGCTGCGAGGGCAAGTTCTGGGGCGACTACTTCCAGCGCGACCACGCCCTGGCCGCCATGGCGGTGGCCAAGCTCTCGCTGGTCTGAAGGGTGAGCCCCGGTCCGCGCCAGCGGATCAATCAGTCCGGGGGAGTGAGCGCTGGTCCGCAGAGCGGATGAAAGGGTCCGGGGGACCCTTTCAAAGCTGCGAACGGGCTGGCAAGCCCTCGATTGAAGGCGGCGAAGGGGCCGGCAGGCCCTGGCTGGTCAGCCTTGACGCGTCCGGCTTAAGCTGCGGGAGACACGGCGTGGGGGTTAAGGGGAAGATTGGAAATAGGTGTGTGTCCCAGGTTTTACGTGTCCCCGGTTTTTCCACGAAATTTTCGCACAACTATACTGCCGCACGCACGAGCTGCCCTGAGCGGCTGGCGGCGCGACTACAACGAGGAACGACCCCACTCACAGCTCAGCTGGATGACGCCTGCCGAATACCGTCGCCAGCTCTCCACCGCCGGCCGGGGCGCTGCGCTACGCCAAGGCTCCGCGCCCCGGCCTCTTGCAACCCCGATCCACGAAGGATCAAATCAACCCCGGACTCTCGCTTCGGCTGGATGAAAGTCGGGGGTCACGTCAGTGTGTGTCCCCATTTCCCCGAAGACTCGGCGTGGGGGTCAGGAAAAAATGGGGGTGTGTGTCTCCGATTTCCCTCGTGTGGGCGAACGGAGGAGCGGAAATAGGGCTGGCCCTCGGAATTTTTGACGTTTTTGCTTCTTTGCTCGCCAACCTAATCAGAATCGAAAAGCAGATGCGCTAACTGAAGTTCTTTCCCGACCTCCTTGATTTTCATTTCAAGGTCCTTCTTTGTTTGAAATTTCCCCGCGATACGTTCTTGAAGCTCAACAGATATATTATTATTGATACCAATCGGAACCCGGATAGTTAATGATTTGAGGCGTTCTTCATATAACTTTGCCGTGTAGTCGAACCGAGCGTTCGCAACGCTATCTTCCAACGCAAATCTAACATACTCCGGCACAAGGGCATCATTTACAATTCGAATTGCAATCGCATCATCATGGAGAAACCAATTTGTTTCTGAACGAAGATATGGGATCCCCACAGATCCAGTAGAGCCCAGTGTGATGACCTTACCGGGCTCGTTGAAAATTTTTAGCTTCTTATCAAACTTTTTCTTAAGATAATCATTTGATATCCAGCCGAAATATGAATCTTCGTGTCGACCACTGGCAATTACCAGAACTTCCCCCGGGTGCTTTTCGACCTCCGCCTTTGTGACACGCTTGCCACGGATAATTTCGAAGTACGCTTGATCGCTAAGATCAATCTCGCGCCATTCGGAAACCTCTGCCAAAGCAAGATCCTTAAAGTCCTTTCTAACTGTCTCGATTTGGAGCGCTAGTTGTTCAAGCTCATCGCGAACTGACGCTAATGGTTTCTGAGGCCTGTCCACTACTCCGAGCTGTGTGAGCTGTTCAACGCTCCAAAGATAATCGAAATCCCATCGATTTTCAGGCGCAAAACGAGATATATCCACCTTCTTCGCCAAAGGGTCTTCTGGCGAATAACTTTCAGGATCTGCCTGAAACTGACGAAATGCCTTCTCAAAATCTCCAAGGTCCGAGCTGGTAACTTTCCTTAAGGTGTCTCTAGTCTCTCCAATCTCGCGGATATAATAAACCAGCACAGGGTTTTTCTGGTCCGTGTATGTTGCTTTCTTTGTGATACAAACAACATATGTCTCCGCTGGGGTAGTATAGAATGAATTCGGGGGCAAGTATGCAAGCGCATCAATAAAACAGTGCTGCCGGATGTAAGATTTTATTCCAGTCTCGACGCGGGCAAGCATAGTTTTTGGTAATACGATAAAGGCCTTTGCGTTGGGTTTGAGTGATTTCACTATTTGGTTGACAAAGCGCGACTCAAGACCGGTGCCGCCGGCATCGTAATACATGCTATGTTCTGGCGACGATTTAATGGACTTAGTCTGAGTGCTGGTTCCGCTCACTATGTAAGGGGGGTTCGCCATAACGAGGTCATACGCTTGATCGGGCAGGTAATATAATGAACCCAGCGTAGGATCATCGCCTGCATAAATAAAAATATCACCCAAAAGTTTTTGGAAATTTTTTCGACCGCCCTCGCTTAGTGAGGCGAACAGCTCGATCACATGAAGCACGAAGTTCGCCTTTGCGAGGCAGGTGACGTCGTGTTGAACTTCAAAGCCAACAAGCTTTCGCTTCACGCTAAGTTTTCCAGTGGATTGCTCGCTAATGAAAGGTATTCCTTTGCGGTCCCATAGAAGCACGGTTTCTGTAAGAAAGCCGCCAACACCGCAGGCGGGATCGCAAATAACCGAGCCCTCAGGGAGCTGGTCCACCTTCGCGATATTGACAATTGTTTTTACAATATTTCGAGGCGTAAGATATTTGCCCGAAATTTTGGTTGAATTCGGGTCGCGCCGTAGGAAGCTTTCGTAAATTCTAGATTTGAAACCTCGATCAAGACTCTTTATATTCTCAATCGCTGACAATTTACGCAATATATTTACAAATGCCTCATTGTAAGATGAACGATTATCTTGAAATGCGTGTCCATTAATAACAGAAGTGCCTATCTCATTATTTATCAATTGCGGAACGATGTTTCGCGTTATGTTGTAGGTAGTGTCTGACCACTTATTATTTATGGGCGGGCATGTTTCGGGGAACACGGACTTAATTTTGGTGCGCACCTGGTCAAGATAATAGTCAATTTGATAGAATCCAAAATCTTGATAAAATTCTATTGAGGGCCTGCAAAGTTGCTCCATTCTCATGTTTTTCGGAAGCAGTTCGTATTCGCTAATTAATTTATACATAAAAAGTTCAACAAATGTCTGAAAACATTTCTCGGGCGTTTGGCGTGTGGCGATGTAAATCGCCTGCCAAACCGACCGCGCAACATCAGATGGATCAATCTCTGGTGTTTGTTTTAGTTGGTCGGATTGTGGGTCTAGTTTGTCTAAAATTTCCGCAATGATTTTTTCCGAGATATTTGCCTCAAGATCGCCAGCGTCGGTCTGGATAGCCTTGATAGTATTTTTGCGATCTTTATCGAGGTTATGAATCCATAAAATTGAATTGCCATCAGAAACGGCACCAAGTTTTGCATCGCATATTAGTAAATAATAATTAAGTTGCTCAAGTGCGGCCTGTTTTTCTTTTGCCTTCTTGAGAGAGCCGGGTGTTTTATGTTCTATAATGCAAACGACGTTTTTGCCTCTTATAATAAGATCGTCAGGCTTAGCATTGTTGGGATTTGGTGCTTTGTAAAACTTACAGGTAAAGCTCTCTTGGCTCACCATCTGTATGCTTAGGTGTTTTTTAAGAACGTTAAACGTAGTCGACCCCAGCTGGAGGCGTCCGTAGTCGCCGAATGGCTCAGGATTTAGCTTCTTCAGCCTGGCGTCTATAAGGTTTTTTTGAATTAGCTCTTCGTAACCAGGGGTCATCGGGTCCGCGCTCTAGCTTTTGGAGCGTGGAACATGGCCTGAGCCGGATTTGTATGTCTAGGTGCGAATCCTGGAACTCCGAAACCCACCGCACCTAATCCCATAACCCGACCACTAACGCCTCAGCCGCGCCCAGCACCAAACTCCCACCGCCTTACCCCCCAACCGCCGCCTCCTTCTCCAACCGCTTCACCTCATCCCGCAACCGCGCGGCCTCCTCAAACTCCAAATTCGCCGCCGCCTCGCGCATCCTTTTCTCCAGATCCGCAATCGCGGCCTTGAGATTGTTCGGCTCGAACCTCGCCTGCTCCTCAGCGACGCCGCCGGCGCGTTTCTGCGTCCGCTGACGCCCGCGGCCTTTGGCGGTTTTTTCCATGACGCCTTCCAGGACGTCGGAGACGCCGCGCACGATGGTGCGCGGGGTGATGCCGTGTTCCAGATTATGGGCGGTCTGTTTTTCGCGGCGGCGGTCGGTCTCCTCCATGGCGCGCTGCATGGAGCCGGTGATGCGGTCGGCGTAGAGGATGACCTTGGCGTCCGCGTTGCGCGCGGCGCGCCCGATGGTCTGGACCAGGCTGGTTTCGGAGCGCAGGAAGCCTTCCTTGTCGGCGTCGAGAATGCCCACAAGGCCGCATTCGGGGATGTCGAGGCCTTCGCGTAACAGGTTGATGCCCACCAGCACGTCGTAAGCCCCGAGGCGCAGATCGCGGATCAGCTCGATGCGCTCCACGGTGTCCACATCGGAGTGCATGTAGCGGACCTTCAGGCCCTGCTCGTGCATGTATTCGGTGAGGTCTTCGGCCATGCGCTTGGTGAGCGTGGTGACCAGGGTGCGGAAGCCCTTTGCGGCGGCCTGGCGGGCCTCCTCGATGATGTCGTCGACCTGGTTGGCCTGCTCGTTCTGAACCGGGCGCACCTCCACGGGCGGGTCGACGAGGCCGGTGGGGCGGATGACCTGTTCGGTGAACACGCCGCCGGTCTGGTTGAGCTCCCACGGGCCGGGGGTGGCGGAGACGTGGATGGTGTTGGGGCGCATGGCCTCCCATTCCTCGAATTTGAGGGGGCGGTTGTCCATGCAGCTGGGCAGGCGGAAGCCGTGCTCGGCCAGGGTGCGCTTGCGGTTGAAGTCGCCGCGGAACATGGCGCCGAGCTGGGGGATGGTCTGGTGGCTTTCGTCCACGAACACCAGCGCGTTGTCGGGCAGGTATTCGAACATGGTGGGGGCGGGCTCGCCGGGCTTGCGGCCGGTGAGGTAGCGCGAATAGTTCTCGATGCCGTTGCAGCTGCCTGTGGCTTCCAGCATCTCCAGGTCGAACTCGGTGCGCTGCTGCAGGCGCTGGGCTTCCAGGAGCTTGCCGTTGGCCTCCATCCAGGCGAGGCGCTCGGTGAGCTCTTTCTTGATGCCCTTGATGGCCTGGTTCAGCGTCGGGCGCGGGGTGACGTAGTGGGAGTTCGCGTAGACGCGGACTTTTTCCAGCTCGGAGACCGGCTTGCCGGTGAGGACTTCGAACTCGGTGATGGACTCGATCTCGTCGCCGAAGAAGCTGACGCGCCAGGCGAATTCGTCATAGTGGGCGGGGAAGATCTCGATGGTGTCGCCTCTGACGCGGAACGTCCCGCGCTGGAAGGCGGCGTCGTTCCTCTGGTATTGCAGCGCGACGAGATTGCGCATCACCTCGCGCGGATCTTTCTCCTCCCCCGCCTTCAGGTCGAATACCATGGCGGTGTAGGTCTCCACCGAGCCGATGCCGTAAATGCACGAGACGCTGGCCACGATGATCACGTCGTCGCGCTCCAGAATGGCGCGCGTGGCGGCGTGGCGCATGCGGTCGATGGCCTCGTTGATGGAGGATTCTTTTTCTATGTAGGTGTCGGTGCGCGGCACATAGGCTTCGGGCTGGTAGTAGTCGTAGTAGGAGACGAAATACTCCACAGAATTATGAGGAAAAAAGCTCTTGAACTCCCCGTATAACTGAGCCGCGAGGGTTTTATTCGGCGCGAGAACCAGCGCCGGTCTTTGAAGTTCTTCAATGACTTTCGCCATGGTGAAGGTTTTACCAGACCCCGTCACCCCGAGGAGAACCTGGTCCCTCTCCGACCCGGCCGACTCCACCAGCTCCTTGATCGCCGCGGGCTGGTCTCCGGTGGGTTCGTACTCGGAGACCACCTGAAACTTTCGCCCTCCCTCGCTCTTGTCCGGCCGGGCGGGGCGGTGCGGGGTCCAGTTCGCCGGCAGGCTGAGCGGGTCCTTGATGTCCGCGCCCGGAGCAGTGTCGTCGAGCACGAAATCGGCCTGGCCCATGTCGGACACGCCGGGGGGCTGAAGCGCGGAATCGTCGGTGGTGATCTTGGCCATGGGCGCAATATGGACCTCGCGGTCGATCTGGAACAGGGGCGGAACTGACGCGGGGCGGCTGCGGTTCATTCCAGGTGAGCAACCCAGCAGGAGCGCGCCCCATGACCCAGAAACCCGACATCGCCGGCCAGACCTCGGGCGCCGGGACCGGCCCCTCAGGCGACGGGGCGAGCGGCGCGGGCGGCGGCTACGGCTCGGGTCAGACCGGCGCGCGGATCACGCTCGGCGCCATCGTCGTGGTGTGCGCGGTGGGCCTGGTCGCGGTGCTGTGGCCTGAGGACCGATCGGTCCAGGTCGCCGACCGGGCGTCGCAAACCGGCGGCGAGGAGGAGGTGATCCTCAGCTCCGAACCGGTGGTGGACCGCTCCGCCCCGGAAGTCCCGCCGGCCACGGGCGAGCAGGTCCCGCCGGCCGATCCGCAGCCCGCCGCCACCGGTCCGGGGGCCGAAGGCGCAGGCCCGGGCGAGGCGCCGGACATGAACCCGTCGGCCGAAGAGAGCGACCCGGAGGTGGAGGTCAACCCGGCCGACACGGTCGAGGAGACCGAAGAGCCCGGCGGCGACGCCCGCTAGCCTCACCCCGGCGCGGCGGTCTAGGCTCGCGCGTCAACCGGACCGGAGCGCCCCATGAGCCTGACCCTGCACCATCTCAACCATTCGCGCTCCGAGCGCATCATCTGGCTTCTTGAGGAGCTGGGCGTCGAATACGTGCTGGAGCGCCATAACCGCGACGTGCAGACCCGGCTCGCGCCGGATTCGCTCGCCCGCCTTCACCCGCTGGGCAAGGCGCCGCTGATCGAGCATGACGGCCGCATCATCGCGGAAAGCGGCGCCATCGCCCAGCATCTGCTGGAGACCTTCGACACCGGGCATCACCTCCATCCCGCGCCGGGCGATCCCGCCCGGCCGGTGTTTCTGGAATGGATGCACGCCGCCGAGGGCGCGATCTTCCTGCCCTTCCTGATGAACACCTATCTCCAGGCGACCGGCCTCACCGACTCCCTGCTCGCGCAATACATGGCCGGCGAGCGGGCCAAGGCGCTGGGCGCGGTCGAGGCGCATCTCACCGCCAACGCCTATTTCGCCGGCGAGGCCTTCACCGCCGCGGACGTCATGATGGGGTTCCAGCTGGAGAGCGCCCAGCGCGCCGGCGCGATCGACAAGGACAGTCCCGTCCAGGCCTGGCTGAGCCGCATCCAGGAGCGGGAAGCCTGGCACGCCATGCGCCGGATCACGACCAGCGATTAGGTCGGCGCGTCAGTCCAGACCAGCGTGAAGCGGTCCGGCCGCCCGTTACGGGTCCAATAAGGACAGAAGCGCTTCGGCGTTGTCCGGGCCGAAGCCGGTGAGCGCCATGACGCGGCCGGTCTCCGGGTCCTGCAACAGCCCCTCCCCGTCGCCCTGCTCGATCAGCAGGACCGTGAAGCGGCCGGTTTCGGGCCGGGCGCCGATGCGGCCGGTGACCGAGCGCAGCGCCGTCATGGCGAAGAGATCGCCTTCGATCTCAAGGCGGGCGAGTTCCGCGCCGGTCTGCGCGTCGCGCAGGATCATGCCGTCCTGCACGCTGTCCTCGACGCTCAGGACGCGCTGTTGACGCACCTCGCCGGGCGCCGGACCGGCGTCCGTCGTCGACAGCGCCGCAACGGTGAAGCAGGAGAGCGCCAGGGCCGCCACGGCGATCAAGGCGCCCGGCGTGATCGCATAGTCCTCGTGCGCGCTCATGAGGCCGCCTGCGCGCCGGCGGGCGCCGCGGCCTCAGGGCGGAAACCGGGCCGCACGCCCATCAATGCGTCGGCCAGGCGCGCCGCGGCCGCTTCGGCGTCGGGCATGCAGCGCAGGAGCGGCGTCGCGGTGAACACCCGCCCCAGCCGCACATGGGGAAACAGCGCCGCATACCCGACCGGCGCCGAACGATCGATGCTCAGTTGCAGATCGCCCCGCCCGTGCGACAGCGGACGCAGGGAGAGATCGCGCACTTCGCTCAAAGGCAGATTGATCGTGCGGGTGAAGACATAGCCCACATGCAGGATCACCCGCCGATCGGTGGCGACGTAAAGCGTATGCTTCGCCATCAGCCGGGCGGAGAGGCCCAGCAGGATCACCACCGGCAGGGCGAGGGGTACGAACAGGACCGAAGCGGTGAGCGCGCGGGCGGGCGGATAGCCGGCGTCCAGCGCGGCCAGGACCGGCCAGACGGCGAGCACCGCCGCCGGGCCGGCGAGCCAATAGCCTTTCAGCGTATGCCGCACGATCGCCCAGAAGGCCGGCCGCGCGGCGAACAGCACGCGCTCACCGGCGGGCAAGGGACCGGGCAGCGCCTCGCGCGCCTCCTGCTCTGCGACCCAGGTCATGCCGGATCTCCCTCTTTCGCTTTCCCATAAAGCGGACCACCGCCGAAGAAGCCGTTGATCCGGTCCTCCTCCAGAAGCGTGATGCGGTCGTCATGGCGCCGGAACGGGGCGTCCTTCAGCCGGTCGCCGGACATGTCGCGCGCGATCACGATCTTCTTCTTCGAATGCACCACGGCGAAGAAGATCGGCAGGATGTAGTCGCCGGCCTCGGCCTCGACTTCGAGATAGCGGGGAAAGAATTCCGCCCGGTTGAACCAGATGTCGCGCACGGTTCCCGCGCGCACCCCGTCGGCGCCCACCACCGGCCAGCCGCGCGGATCGGGGCAGCCCTCCAGGATGGAGTATTCCGGCTCGGCCGAAAGCGGACCCAGCTTGGGTTTTCCTTCGATATTGAGATCGGCGACGTCTTCGCGCTCGGCCCAGGCGGCCGGTCCGAGACCTTCCAGCAAGCCGTCCCGCTTCGGCCGCATGGGCTTGCTGTCATTGCGCGGCATGACGGCGGGCCGATCCCCGGCGCGGGGATCGCCGCGCGGCGTTGTCACGGTGGGCTGGCCGTGCGGGCGCTTGAATTCCTTCCTGATCGGCATCGGAAAAAGACCATGGCCCTTGAACCAGGGAGTCTCTCCGTCAGGGCGGATGGCCGGATATCCCTCGCGCTTGTCCTCGACGCGCAGGTGGAAGAACACGAGCCAGAAAAAAAAGCCGGCGAAGATGATCAGCGCGACCATCGCGCCGTCCAGCGTTGGCGATGCGGTGTCCATGACGAGCCCCAATCCCTGACGAGCATTTGCGTCAAGAACGATTGACGCTCACGAGTGTTCCAAAGAATTTACAAAATTCAGGAACCGATGTGCGTCAGGTTGGGTTCACGGTCTTAGGCGTAAGGCTGGCTGGACGGATTATGGCTCTACTTTCCTATGAACCTCGCTATCGCGCCGCCGGCGGCGGTTTGATTCAGGGGACACCGTTCGACTTTTGGGTCGGACCTTTTTACGTGGGCGTTTTCGGCGTTTCGACGATCCTGTTCACGATCGTCGGAGTGACCTGCCTGTTTCTCGACATCGCGGCGCAGGGAAACTGGAACGTCTGGCAGATGACGGTCTCGCCGCCCGCGCTGTCCTATGGCCTCACCTGGGCGCCTTTTTATGAGGGCGGCGCCTGGCAGATCGTGACGATCTGCGCGCACGGCGCCTTCATCTCGTGGGCGCTGAGGCAGGTGGAGATCGCGCGCAAGCTCGGCATGGGCCTGCACGTGCCGCTCGCGTTTTCCGCCGCCATCGTCGCCTATTCCACGCTGACGGTGATCCGGCCGGTGCTGCTGGGCGCGTGGGGGCACGGTTTTCCCTACGGCATTTTCGCCCATCTCGATTGGGTGTCGAATGTCGGCTATCAGGGCCTGCACTTTCACTACAACCCGGCGCACATGATCGCGGTGTCCTTCTTTTTCGGGACGACGCTGCTGCTCGCCATGCACGGCGGGGTGATCCTGTCCGCCGTCAATCCGCAGCCCGGCGAGACGGTGAAGTTCGGCGAGCACGAGAACCAGTATTTCCGCGACATCATCTTCTATTCCATCGGACCGCTGGGCATTCACCGGCTGGGGTGGATCTGCGCCATCAACGCCGGGCTCTGGAGCGCGCTGTGCATGCTGATCGCCGGGCCGTTCTGGTCGGGCGGCTGGCCGTACTGGTACGACTGGTATCTGCAGCTGCCCTTCTGGGACGAGCTCGGTCTGCCCGGCCTGTCGCGCGAGATGGAGACCGCCTGATGGCCCGTTTCCGCTCGCTCTACACCCAGATCCAGATCCGCGGACCGGTGGACAGGCCGATCCCGGTGAAGGGCCGCGACCGGTTCGGCTTTCTGGGCCCCTATTTCTCCGCCTGGCTTGGATGGATCGGCGATCCCCAGATCGGTCGATCCTATCTCGGCTGGTGGGGCTGGGCGGCGCTGATCACCGGCACGATCTCGATCTGCATCATGGGCTTCAATTTCTGGGCCCAGGCGGACTGGAACCTGGTCGCCTTCATCCGCGGCATGGCCTGGCACCGGCTCGATCCGCCCACCGGCCCCGGCCTGCACCTGCGCCCGCTCAACGAGGGCGGCTGGTGGCAATGGGCGGGGTTCACCCTGACGATCTCGGTCCTGTGCTGGTGGGCGCGCATCTACACGCGCGCCAAGGCGCTGGGCATGGGCACGCATGTGGCCTGGGCCTTCGCCTCGGCGATCTGGCTGTTTTTGTGCATCGGCCTGTTCCGCCCGCTCATCATGGGCAGCTGGGAGGAGGCGCCGCCCTTCGGCATCATCCCGCATCTGAACTGGACCGCCACGATTTCAGTGCTTTACGGGAACTTCTATTATAACCCGTTCCACTGCCTCTCCATCGTGTTCCTGTACGGCTCGGTGCTTCTCTGGGCGATGCACGGCGGCACGATCCTGGCCACCGCCCGCTTCGGCTCGGAGCGCGAGGCCGAGGAGATCGTCGACCGCGGCACGGCCACCGAGCGCGGCGCGCTGTTCTGGCGCTGGACCATGGGCTTCAACGCCAATTTCGAGTCCATCCACCGATGGATCTACTGGTTCGCCGTGCTGACCGGCGTCACGGGCGGGATCGGAATCCTGCTCACCGGCACGGCGGTCGACAACTGGTATCTATGGGGCGTGAAGTGGGGCCTCGCCCCGGAGTATCCGGAGATGTACCCGGACATGGTCATCCCCGAGGACGTCAATCGGGAGAGCCTCGAGCCATGAAACGCGATCCTCAAGGCCGCGATATCTTCTTCGCCCTGCTGGCGATCTTCGGCGGCGGCGCGCTACTGGTCGTGCTGTTCGTGCCCGACTGGGATGCGCCGCCGGTGGCCGCCGAGCCCTTCGTCGCAGAAGAGCTGGGCCCGCCTGCGATCTCCATGTACGCCATGAACCGCGACCGCGCCGACAATCCGCTCAACGCCCTGGACTTTCCCGTCCCCGACCCGGTCGAAGACGCCGGGGTCACGGCCGGGGAGGCCTATGACGACGTGCAGGTGCTCGCCGATCTCGATCAGGCCCAGTTCGACCGGCTGAAACTGGCGATCACGCGCTGGGTCGCGCCGGACGAAGGGTGCACGTTCTGCCACGCCGAAGGCGCCGGCGGAGAACCGGACTATGACGCGGAGCCGCCCTACACCTTCGGCGTGGCGCGCGAGATGATGCGCATGGTGCGCGAGGTGAACGCTGAACAAGAGCATGTGCGCCCCCAGGGCGTGACCTGCTTTTCCTGCCATCGCGGAGAGAACGTCCCCGAATACGGCTGGTACAAGGCCGGCGAATGGCCGGGCCCCGAGGAGCGCTGGTATCAAAGGCCCCCGCCCTGGGTTCGAACCGCCACCACCATCCGCGAATTCTTCCCGCGCGAGGCGTTCGAGCTATACCTGCTGGAGGACAATCGCGCCGCCGGCCTGCAGACCCGCGAGGTCCGCGTGCCGCCCGAAGACGCCCCCGATCCCGAAGACATGCCGCTCTTCACCCGGGCGGAGAACACCTATCTCGTCATGATGCAGATGTCCGACGCGCTGGGGCAGAACTGCACCTTCTGCCACAACACCCGCGCGTTCTATGACTGGGAGCAGAGCACGCCGCACCGGGTCACCGGCTGGCACGCCATCAACCAGACGCGGGCGATCAATCACGACCATATCCAGCCGCTGGCCGACCTGTTCCCGCCCGAGCGCCTGGGTCCCACCGGCGATCCGTTCATGGCCAACTGCATGTCCTGCCATATCGGGCAGCGCAAGCCGCTGGGCGGCGTGAGCATGATCGAGCACTTCCCCGGCCTTGTGGGCGAGCGCGCGAGCGAGGCGCACGAACCGGCGCCGTCAGCGCCCAACCCCTGAGCCTTACAGCATTTTTACTTGAACGGCGGTGAGTTCGGGGGATGCTGGCGCGCCAAAGAATGCAAGGGGAGCCCTCATGAAACGTTTTCTTCTTCTCGCCGCCTCGGCGGCCGTGCTCGCCGCGTGCGCGCCTGAACGCGCGCCGAGCGAGCCGGCGGAGTCCGTCGCACCGGTGGAAACCGAAACCGCGGCCGTCGAAACCGCGAGCCCGCGCTTCGGCACGTTCGGCTTCGACACCGAAGGCATGGACCGCTCGGTGGCGCCCGGCGACGATTTCGACCGGTTCGCCAACGGCGCCTGGCTCGCCGCCACGGAGATTCCGTCCGACCGCTCGCGCTACGGCATGTTCACGCTGCTCTCCGAAGAAGCCGAAGAGCACGTGCAGGCGATCATCGACGACGCGGCGGCCGAAGGCGGCCCGGCCGGCTCCAACAGCCAGCTTGTGGGTGATCTTTACGCCAGCTGGATGAACGCCGACGCCATCGAGGCGGCGGGCGTGGCGCCGGCGCAGCCCTATCTCGCGGAGATCGCGGCGCTTTCAAGCCATGACGACGCGGCGGCCCTGTTCGCCACGGTGCACCACGCCAGCCCCTACGGCTTTGCGATCTGGGCCGATCCGGCGAACCCGGACGTCAACGCCCTGCGCCTGTTCCAGGGCGGGCTCGGCATGCCGGAGCGCTCCTATTATCTCGACGAGGGCCAGCGCTTCGCCGATTATCGCGCGGCGTATCTGGACTATATCAAGCAGATCTTCGATCTCGCCGGGCTGGAGTTCGGCGACGACGCGGCCCAGGCGATCCTGGATTTCGAGACCCGCATCGCCGAAGCCCACTGGACCCGCGAGCGCTCGCGCCAGGTCACCGAGACGTACAATGTGATGACCGTGGCCGAGCTCGACGCCCTGGCGCCGGCCTTCAACCTGCCTGAAGGCATGGCGCAGCTGGGGATCGACGTCGAAGAGCTGATCGTCGTCCAGCCCAGCGCCGTCGAAGGCACGGCGGCCGCCTTTGCGGAGACCGATCTCGACACCATCAAGGCGTGGATGGCCTTCCACTTCCTGTCCGACCGGGCGAGCTGGCTGCCGGCCGCGTTCGATCAGGCGAGCTTTGATTTCTTCGGCAAGACCCTGCGCGGTCAGGCTGAGCAGCGCGCCCGCGACAAGCGCGGCGTGCAGCTGGTGGGCGGCGCGCTGGGTCACGCCGTGGGTCAGATCTATGTGGAGCGCCACTTCCCGCCGAGTTCGAAGGAGCAGATGGACGGGCTGGTCCAGAACCTCACCACCGCGTTCGAAGGCCGGCTGCGCCAGCTCGACTGGATGGACGAGGAAACCCGCGAGCGCGCCCTGCGCAAGCTCTCCACCTTCGAGCCGCGCATCGGCTATCCGGAGATCTGGGACGAGTATGACGGTCTGAGCATCAGTGCGGACGATTACTTCGCCAACCGCATCGCCATGAGCGAGTTCAGCTGGGCCGAACAGCTCGAAGACCTCGCCTCGCCGGTGGATCCGCGCGAATGGAGCTGGCCGCCGCAGATCGTCAACGCCAGCTACTCCCCGCTGCAGAACCAGATCACCTTCCCGGCGGGCATCCTGCAGGCGCCCTTCTTTGACCCGGCCGCCGACCCGGCGATCAATTTCGGCGCCATCGGCGGCGTGATCGGTCACGAGATCGGCCACGGCTTCGACGACCAGGGCCGGCGCTACGACTATGACGGCACGCTGAACGACTGGTGGACCGAGGAGACCAACGCCCGGTTCGTCGAGCGCTCCACCCGGCTCGGCGAGCAGTACGACCAGTTCTGCCCCATCGACGATCTGTGCGTGAACGGCCGGCTGGCCATGGGCGAGAATATCGGCGATCTCGGCGGTCTGCAGATGGCCTACACCGCCTGGCGTGAATACGTGGACGCCAATTACGGCGGCGAAGCCCCGGTCATCGACGGCTTCACCGGCGATCAGCGCTTCTTCCTGGCCTGGGCCCAGGTGTGGCGCAACAAGTACACCGACGACGCCCTGCGCGCCCAGCTGGTCAACGGCCCGCACTCCCCGCCCACCTACCGGATCAACGGCGTGGTGCGCAATCTGGACGCCTGGTACGACGCGTTCGGCGTGACCGAGGAGCACGCACTCTACCTGCCGGCCGACCAGCGCGTGCGCATCTGGTAGGCGTTTCGCCCGACTAAAATGAAGAGCCCGGCGCGGGGGACCGCGCCGGGCTTTTTGTAGCCAGCGCGCGCCTCAATAGACGTCGTTGAACTGAGCCTCTGTGGCGCTGAAGCTTGCAGTGGAGCCGTCGGGATTCAGCTGCTCGTACCGCACGGTGATCGTCGTCGTCAGGATGCCCATCCGGTATTCGCTGCGGCGTTCGACGACAAGATTGGCGCCGGTGCGCGCCTCCACCGAGGACAGGTCGGGCAAATCTTCGGCGTCGCGTCCCTCCATGACCTGGGTGCGGCCGTCAAGCTCGGTGACGGCGAAGGTCTGGGTGATCGAGCGTCCCTCGGCGTTCATGACGTCGCGCGGTGCGGGCGCATTCTCCAGGAAGGCGCGCAACCGTTCGGAGAGCGACTCGCCCTCAAGCTCGAACTCGTAGCGTGCGTCCTTGAGCGCGTCGACACGTTCGGCGAGATCCGCCAGGTCGCCCTCGCGATCGTCAAGCTCGGCCAGCATTTCCCGATTGGCTTGATCCGCGCCGTAATTGTGTAGTCGCACAGCGTTTCCGGTGATGCGAAGCACGAAGAACGTCGAGTCAGCGATTTCAACATGAATCGTCTCGCCCTGGGGGGTGGTGTTGGTCATGGTGTCGCCGCGCACCGCCAGCCCGGTGGGTTCCTGGGCTGCAGCGGCGGCGACGAACACCGCCGCCGCGAGCGCAGCGACAAGATTCTCCCGCAAATACCTGAACATAGAGACCTCCTCTTTTCTTGTCAGAGGAGTATAGCAAATCCGTTCAACAGATTTAATTACGGAGCGGCGCTCTCCTCCCGCACGCGGAGCCGATGTCCATTCACCAGCACTTGGGTTCGCTGTGTTCGCAACGCAGGACAGCTCGGTCCGAGCCGCGCCGAACGCACTGGCGGGTTCGCCTGCGCCCTCAGCTGGACGCAGGTTCGCTCAAAACGACCGCTCCGCTAATCCTCGCTCAGACACAGCAAGCTCGACGGCGTGTACTCCACCGGCCCGCCGATCCAGCCTTCGATGCGGGGGTGGACGATCCAGGCGCGTTTGGGGTGGTAGAAGGGGGTGACGGCGAAATTGTCCAGCGCGATCTGCTCGGCCTGGCGCAGGAGATCGGCGCGGGCGCGTGGGTCCTGTTCGCCGCGGGCGGCGAGCATGAGGCGCTCGGCTTCGGGATCGCTCCAGCGGGCGAAATTGCCGGCCGTACCTTCGCGCACCGGATCGAGCATGTAGGAAATGTCGCGGATCACCGCGATCCAGCCGCCCAGCGCCGCTTCGAAATCCCCCGCGCCGAGATTGCGGTAATGGGTCGCCGGCTCGGCGCCGAAAATCTCCACCTGCACCCAGTCGGCCAGCGAATTCCATTCGTTCTGCAGCGCGGGCACGGCCCGGTCAGACACCGCGCCGGTGGGATAGGCGAACTCGAAGCGGAGCGGATTGTCCGGCCCGAACCCGGCCTCCTCTAGCAGGGCGACGGCGCGTTCGCGGCGCGCCTCCAATGGTTCCCCGGCCCAGCTCAGCTCGGCGGCCGGATAGGGGGCGTAGAGGCTCGCCGGAACCAGGCTGTCGGCCACCACCGCGCCGGAAGGGATCACCTCCTCGAACAGGAAGGTGCGATCGAGCGCGATCCCCAAAGCTTCCCGCACGCGCGGATCATTGAAGGGTTCGACCTCGGTGTTGGCCTGGAAGAAGAAGGAGCCCGGCGGCCGGGCGTATCGCAGATGGCCGGGCAGGTCTGCCTCCACCCGGTCGATAGTGGCGGCGGGCACGCTGGCGGCGATGTCGAGCTCGCCCGCCCGCGCTCGGCGGGTGGCGGTCTCGGGGGACTCCATGGGGAAGTTGTAGACTTCGTCGAAACAGGTCGCCGCATCGTCGAAGAAGTTGGGATTGCGGCGCAGAACGGTCTGATTGTTCAGGCTGCGCGCCGCCAGCGTGTAGGCGCCGCTGGTCACGATGGTGTTCGGCTCCGTCCAGGTGTCGCCATGGACCGCGATCACGTGCTCGGGCACCACCGCGCCGCGGCTGTCGGCGAGCAGATCGGGCAGAAAGGGCATGGGGTGGACAAGCTCGATCACCACCGTGCGCGCATCCGGCGCGGAGACGCCGAGCGCTTCAGGCGGCAGATCGCCGGCGAGGATCGCTTCGGCGTTCACCAGCGGCGCGAAGACGTCCACATAAGCCGCCGCCGTGGCCGGATCGACGGCCCGGCGCAGGCTGTAGACCACGTCCGCCGACGTGATCTCGCGCCCGTCCGACCATTGCGCGGCGCGCATCTGGAACGTCCAGGTCAGCCCGTCCTCGGACACCGACCAGGACTGCGCCAGCGCCGGGGCGGGCTCCCCGTCGGGGCCGAGCCGAAGCAGGCCGACGAACAAATCGCCGATGACGGTCTGCGTCCAGGACCCGTCGGCGAGATGGGGATCGACGGTGCTCATCTCCGGCCCGTCGTTGCGATACAGCACCCCGCTCTCCAGGCGCTCGATCTGCGTGGCGGTGCGCGTGTCTTCGCACGCGGCCAGAACGGCCGCGGCGGCGAGCGTGCATGCAAGCGGTTTCATCTAGCCCGGCCTCCCTCAAGCCCAGCCTAGGCGGAGGGGAGGCGCCGTCAATCGGAATGCAGGCTTCGCTGCGCGCTTCCGACGCCAATGTGATTGAACCGTCATGGGGAGGCGCTAGAACCGGATCGCAACCTGATCCGTCACGCCGGAGCCTATTCCCATGACTTTTCGCGCTCTTCTCGCCGCCGCTTCGGGCTTGAGCCTCGCGGCCTGCGCCAACATGGCCTCCATGGGCGACGCGCCTGCGGCCGAAGGTCCGCCGCCGGCGCGCGACCGGGCGCCGATCGCGGCCTCCCATGAGGGGCCCGGCGCGGACTGGCGTGCGGTGGCCGACGCCGAGCTGACCGCGCGCCTGAACCGCACCGCGCGCGAGGGCCGGGCGAAGAACGTCATCCTGTTCGTCGCCGACGGCTTCAACCTGCCCACCCTCACCGCGACCCGGATCCTCGAGGGCCAGCTGCGCGGCGAGCCGGGCGAGGAGAATTATCTGGCGTTCGAAGAATGGGGCCACACCGCGCTGGTCAAAACCTATAACGAGAACGCCCAGACCCCCGACAGCGCCGGCACCGCCACCGCGCTTCTGTCCGGTGTGAAGACCCATATCGGCGCGGTGGGCGTCTATGCGCGCCAGACGCTGGAGAGCTGCGGGCCGGACGCGGACAACCCCATGAGCACGATGCAGGCCGCCGAACTGCGCGGCATGGCCACAGGCATCGTGTCCACCGCGCGCATCACGCACGCCACCCCTGCGGCCGCTTACGCCCACGTCCCGAGCCGCGACTGGGAGGTGGACGCGGTGCTGCCGACCGAAGCCGTGGAGGCGGGCTGCGTCGACATCGCCGCCCAGCTGATCGGCACGCTGGACGGGGGCTTCGGCGACGGTCCGGAGGTGATCCTGGGCGGGGGCCGCGCGGCCTTCCTCACCGCCGATCAGGGCGGCCAGCGCCAGGACGGGCGCGACCTCACCGCCGAATGGGAAGCCGCCGGCGGCGTGTTCGTGGAAAACGCCGCGGAGTTTCGCGCGCTCGACGTGAACGGCCCTCGCGCGCTCGGCCTCTTCACGCCCTCCCACCTGGCTTATGAGCACGACCGCGACGACGCCGAGGAGCCCTCGGTGGAAGAGATGACGGCGTTTGCGATCAACCGCCTGTCAGAGGACGAGGACGGCTATTTCCTGCTGGTGGAGTCCGGCCGGGTCGATCACGCCCATCACGGCACGAACGCCCATCGCGCGCTCACCGACGCGCTGGCCTTCGCACGGGCCGTGGAGCGCGCGGCCGAAATGACCGACCCCGACGAGACGCTGATCCTCGTCACCGCCGATCACGGCCATGTCTTCAACATCGCCGGCTACGCCCGGCGCGGCAATCCGATCCTCGGCCTGGTGCACCCACCGGCGCCGGACCTGTCCGACGATCCGACCCCGCCCTCGCCGGCCCGCGACGGCCGGCCCTACACCACGCTCGGCTATTACAACGGCCCGCATCAGCGCCCGGCGCAGGGCTCGCTCACCCAGGCGGAGGTGCTGGATCCGGACTATCGCCAGGAAAGCGCCGTGCCCATGGGCAGCGAAACCCATTCGGGCGAAGACGTGATCGCGTTCGCGCGCGGCCCCTGGGCCCATCTGGTGGACGGCGTGATGGAGCAGAACACGCTCAACCGCATCATGACCTTCGCGCTGGGCTGGGAAGGCAACACCGCGCCGGAAGACGAGTAGGCGCGCTTTTTCGCTGACGTTAACCGTGCGGCTTAATACATTGAGGGTCGGCGTCGAGATAGGCTCGCCGTCGGCCTTTCCTGTTCAGGACCTCGACCCATGAAATCGATCCTCACTGCGCTCCTCGCCGGGCTGAGCCTTCTGGCCCTGACCGCCTGCAACACGATCCAGGGCGCCGGGCGCGACATCACGCGCGCGGGCGAAGTCCTGGAAGACGCCGTCGACAACGAGTGATGGCCCGCCCGTCCACCCTGCCAAGCTGGGAGGACGAGACGGCGTGGCGGGCGGTTTATGCGGCCCTGCCGCGCGATCTGGCGCCGCCGAAACCCTATGCGGTGCAGGAGGAATGGCGCCGGATCGCCGGCTTCGACGTGCATGTCGACCGCTGGATCGCGCCCTCGGCGCGTGCGCGCATCATCCTGCTGCACGGCGGCGGCGGGCACGGCCGCATGCTCGGCCCCTACGCCTGGACGCTGGCGCTGCAGGGTTTCGAGTGCCTGTGCCCGGACCTGCCCGGCTACGGCCTGACCCGCACGCCGTCCAAGTCCAAGCTGGTCTACGACCATTGGCGCGAAGTCGCAGCCGGGCTGATCGAGGCCGAGCGTCAGCGCGGCGGGGATCTGTTCGTGTTCGGCCTGTCCATGGGCGGGATGCTGGCCTATGACGCCTGCGTCCTTTCAGGCGCGTCCGACGGGCTGATCGCCAGCTGCTTCCTGGACCCGACCCGCAAGGCGGTGCGCCGCTCGCTCGTGCGTCGGCCCTGGATGGCCGGTCTGGTCGATCCGGTGCTGCGCACAACGCCGCGCGCGCTGGACGGGATGATGATCCCCATGGCGCTGGCGGGAAACATGGAGGCGATCGCCAACGACCCGGCGCTGGTGCGCGCGGTGACCGCCGATCCGCGCGCGGGCGGAAACGCCATGCCGGTGGGATTCTTAAGAAGCTGGATGACCAGCCCGCCGATCCAGCCGCCGGAAAGCTTCGACGCCTGCCCGGTCCTGATGGTCCACCCCGAAGACGACCGCTGGACCGATGTGGAGATCAGCGACGGCTTCTTCGACCTGCTGGGAGTCGTAAAGCGCCGCGTCCTGCTGGCGGGCGCAGGCCATTTCCCGGTGGAAGCGCCCGGTGTCGTTCAGCTGGACACCGCGATCGGCGCGTTCTGCGCCGCCATCGTCGAGCGCCGGCCCATCCCGGAAACGCTGATCTGACCCGCCGCCGTCCCGCAGCTGTTGGCGCCAGCCTCACACGGCTCTATTTGTCCGGACATGACCCGGCTTAGAGACGCCTATTTCGCCAAGGACGCGCCGCGCGATGCGGAGGCGGCGCGCCTGCGCACGCTGGACGCCTTTTACGCCGCGCCGACCAAGGCCTGGCTGGAGACCTCCGTGCCGTTCCGGCCAAGCGTGGCGATCCTGGAGGCCGGCGCCGGATCAGGCGCCATGCTCGACTGGTTCGCGCAGAAGACCGGGCCGGAGGGCGACGTGCTCGGCCTGGACATCGATCTGTCGCGCGCCGATCCGCCGATCCCGCCGGTGCGGCATCTGGAGGCCGATCTCTACGCCCCGCCCGCCGAGCCGGAGGCCTTCGATCTGGTCTACGCCCGGCTCGTGCTGATGCATCTGCCGGACCCGGCCCTGGCGCTGGAGCGCCTCCTGGCCTGGCTGAAACCGGGCGGCGTTCTGGCGATCGCCGACGTGGACTGCTCCACCTGCCGGCCCGCGAACCCCGATGCGCCCGGCGCGGCGGAGTTTCAGACCGCGCTCGACGCGGTGCGCGCCGCCATGGAGGCGAGCGGGCTGATGGACCCGGCCTTCGGCGCGCGTCTGCCCGCGCTGATGAGCGCGGCCGGCCTTGAAGCGGTGGAGACGCGGCGCGTGGAGCGGTTGGTCAAGGGCGGATCGGATTGGGCGAACTTCATGGCGCACAACAACGCCCTGATCGGCCCCGCTGCAGGCGAAGCGCAGGCGGCCGAAACGGTCGCGCGGCACATGCGTTCACCGGCCATGACCTTCCATGACCAGGCGCTCGTCTGCGTCACGGCCCGCAAGCCTTGACGGCGCGCGGCGCCCGGCGCCGCGCCGGTTGCAAGCCGACCACGGAGCCCGCGCCCATGCGTTTCGCCCTGCCCGCCCTCTGCGCCGCCGCGCTCGCCGCCTGCAGCGCCGATCCCACGCACGACGACGCCGAGATCGAAGGGACCGAGCGCGAGCCCGCCATGGAGGCGGTTCCCGGCGAGCAGGAGGCTACCGCCCGGTCTGCGCCGGAGCCGATTTCCCGTGAAGGCGATCGGGACGACACCCGCGCCGCCGCGGCGGAGAACGCGCCCGGCGCCCAGGCGGTGCTCGCCCGCCTCGGCGCGCCCTATACGCGCGCGGATCTGTCGAACGGCGAGCGCCTGTGGCGGCGGTGTCGGTCCTGCCACACGATCGCGCCCGGCGCGCCGCACCGGGTCGGGCCCAATCTCCACGGCGTCTTCACGCGCGCGGTGGGAACCGCGGACGGGTTTCGCTATTCCGATGCGCTCAGCGAGGCGGAGTTTCAGTGGAGCCCGGCGCGCCTCGATGACTGGCTCGCCGATCCGCGCGGCTTCCTGCCCGGCAACCGGATGAGTTTCGCCGGGCTGGATCAGGCGCAGGACCGCACCGACCTGATCGCCTGGCTGGCCGTGGACAGCGCGCGCTAAGCGGCCGCCTAGACCAAATCGTCGATGTCGAGCTTGAGCGCGGCCGCGAGCCGTTTCAGGGCGTCGATCCCCGGCTCGCGCTTTCCGCCCTCGATCTGAGAAATATAAGCGGCGCTGAGCCCCGTCGTGCGCGCGAGCGCAGCGGCGCTGACACCGCGATGCTCGCGCCAGACCCGCACCTTGCTCTCGGCCCCGGACAACAGCCGGTCGACGATTTCAGACGGCACCAGGTCCGCACGCCCGTCCGCGAGATCGCGATCGAACGCATCGACGACGCTACGGTCCTGGGCATCCTCAAGCGCAGCGACAAGCGCGTCGTATTCGGCTTCCGGCACGACGACGAGCCGATCCCCGTTCGGACTGGTTATGACCTGTTTCGTCATGGCGCTTCACTCATAAGCAGCGCCCCTTGGGGCGATTTTGATGATGGCGATGACCACGCCGTCTCGATAAAGGACTCGCCAGTCGCTCACCCTGAGACGGAGCACGCCAGGCCGACCTTTGAGCGGCTTTATGTTCGCGGCGAGCGATTGTGCATCCTCAGCGAGCTGTTCAATTTTGCCGCGGATCCGCCTCGCATTGTTTTCCGGCATCCGAGCCAGCGTCTTTAGCGCCTGCCGCTCGTAGACGACCTGTTTCATGCGACTAAGTTAGCACACAGCTAACGTCAGTGAAAGCGCGCGCTAAGCCGCTCCCGGCGCCGGGGCGAGGTGAGTGACCTTGGTCTGGAACGCGTCGTCGGCGCCTTCGATCAGCAGCGGCAAAGCGCGCGCAACCGCGTCGGCGAGGTCGGCGATCCAGGTGTCGCCCTTGGGAAAATCGGACAACACCCAGCCGGTGACCTTGGCCTTGTCGCCGGGATGGCCGATGCCGATCCGACCGCGTTTGAAGTCGCCTTCCAGGTGCGCCATCGTCGATCGCAGGCCGTTATTGCCGGCATGGCCGCCGCCGGTCTTCAGCCGGAACTTGCCCGGGGCCAGATCGAGCTCGTCATGGAACACCGTCACCATGGCGCTGGGGATCTTGTAGAAGCGCGCCGCCTCGCCGATCGCCTGTCCGGCCTCGTTGTAATAGATTTCCGGTTTGAGCAGCAGCACCTTCTGCGGCCCGTTCGCGGTGTCCACCAGCGCCTCGGCGGCCTGCCCCGAGAAGCGGGCGCGCCAGCCCGACGGCGCCCAGCGCTCCGCCAGCGCGTCGAGCACCATGAAGCCGGCGTTGTGCCGGTTGCCGGCGTATTTCGCGCCGGGATTGCCCAAACCTGCGACCAGATGCATGCGCGGTCTCCGCAAACGAAAAGGGCGGCTGCTGGAGGGGTCTCCGGCGCCGCCCTTCGATATTCAGCCCTCAATTCGGCCCCGCGGGGGCCGAGGACCTTAGTCCTTGTCGCCGCCTTCGGTGACTTCGGGCTCGTCGCCGGACTCGCCTTCGGAGGCGTCCGCGTCGGCCTCTTCCACGCCCTCGGCGTCGACGTCTTCGTCGTCAGCCTCTTCCTCCACCAGGGCGCGCGAGCCCTGCATGGTGGCGATGGTGAAGTCGCGGTCGGTGATGGTCGGCTCGACGTTCTCCGGCAGGGAGACGTCGGAGATGTGCACGGAGTCGCCGATATCGAGGCCGGAAATGTCCACGGTGATGGCGTCCGGGATCTGACCGGCCGGGCAGTTCACCTCGATGGCGTGACGCACGACGTTGAGAACCCCGCCGCGCTTGATGCCTTCGGACTGCTCTTCCCCGACGAAGTGCACCGCAACCTCCACCGAGATGACGTCCTTGGCGCTGACGCGCTGGAAGTCCACGTGGAGCGGCAGATCCTTGACCGGATCGAACTGCACGTCGCGGGTGAAAACGGTCTGCTTTTCGCCCTTGTGATCGATGGTGATCATGTTGGCGAGCAGGTTGCCGGAGTTGATCGCCTTGATCAGCTCGTTGTTTTTCAGCGCGATGGAGACCGGGCCCTGGTCGCCGCCATACAGCACGCCCGGCACGAAGCCGTCGCGGCGCGCCTGGCGGGCGCCGCCCTTGCCGGTGCGATCACGCACCTCGACGGAAAGAACAATATCGCTCATCGGTCCGGTCCCTCGGCGAAGTCGGTTCAAATGCAAGCGCCGCCACGCGGCGGCGCCTGGGGGTCTGGCGCCGCTCCGCTAAAGCGTGCTTCGCCGCAATTCGAGCCGCGGCGTATAGCCGATGACGCAAGGCGGTGCAAGCGCGGGCGCTGAATCCGCTGCGCGCCGTCAGCGCAGCTGTTCCACGCCCAGCGACACCGCCCCGCCGGAGGCCAGAAACAGGAGGCCGGAGACCAGGGCCGCGCCGCGCTCGAACCCGCCGTTGAGCTCCAGCCGGTCGCGCAGCATGGACAAGGCGCGCACGCCCGGCGCCAGCGCCCCCATGACAAAGACGAGGCCTGAAACGATCAGAAACGCACCTACGACATAAACGACGGCCATCACCCGCTCCGCTCCGTTGACCCGTGCGAACAGATTAATGCTGGCGGCGCGCGAAAGGCGAGCAAAACCGGACGCCTGCGCACGAAAAAGCCCGGCGCGCATGCGCCGGGCCTTGATCGTCGCTATAGCGCGAAAGCCTAGTAGCTGTCGCCGTCCATCGGTTCGGCTTCGGTGAGCGAGCTGGTGTCGTACAGCGACATGGTCGCGTTCTTGTACTCGTCCCAGCTGATCATGTCGTCGCCGTCCGTGTCGAACATCTCGAAGCGTTCGGCGTAGAAGCCGTCGTCGGCCTGCCACTCGCCCCACTCGTCGTAGGAGACCGACATGTCGTCATTGGCGTCGATGGCCGAATAGGCGCGCTGCAGGCGCGACTCGTACATCATGTTGAAGGCGTCGTCGTCATGCGCCGCCCAGGTCTCGTCGTTCCAGGTCATGTCGTGATCATCCATCTCCTGGCCGGAGTTGTGGTGATCAAGCGCGACGGCGGCGCCGCCCAGGGACAAAGCGGTGGCGGCGGCGAACAGTGCGGTGGTCTTCATAAGGTCGTCCTCCTCAGGTCGCGCCGCATCTTCGCGGCGGGTTCGGGGGGACAACGCAAGCCCTGCGGCGCCGTTCCGGGGCGGCGGAAGGCGGCGCAGGTACAAGGGTGGAGTTGTCTCCCCCCGCGTGCGGGGGGAGTGGCCCGAAGGGCCGAGGGGGACGGCGCAAACTTGGAAGCTGGCGCAGCCCCCTCCGTCCGCTTCGCGGACACCTCCCCCGCAAGCACGGGAGGACATCATGCCCTAATCAAACAGTTTCGACACCGACTCGTCGTTGGCGATGCGGCGGATCGCTTCGGCCAGCAGCGGCGCCACGGACAGGGCGCGGATATTGGTCGCTCCGCCGTTCAGCTTGGCGGTGGAGTCGATGGAATCGGTGACCACCAGCTCCTTCAGCGCCGAGGCGCCGATACGCTCCACCGCCTTGCCCGACAGAACGCCGTGGGTGATGTAGGCCGACACCTCTTCGGCGCCGCGCTCCTTCAGGGCCGAAGCGGCGTTGCACAGCGTGCCGCCGCTATCGATGATGTCGTCGAAGATGATGCAGCGCCGGCCCTCGACCTCGCCGATGATGTTCATCACCTCCGCCTCGCCCGGCTTCGGCCGCCGCTTGTCGACGATGGCGATGTCCGCGCCGATCCTGGACGCCAGGGCCCGCGCGCGCACCACCCCGCCGACGTCCGGCGACACGATCAGCAGGTCCTTGGTGTCGTAGGCGCCGCGGATGTCCTGCTCGATGACCGGGGTGGCGAACAGATTATCGGTGGGGATGTCGAAAAAGCCCTGGATCTGACCGGCGTGCAGATCGAGCGTCAGCACCCGGTGCGCGCCGGCCTCGGCGATCAGGTTGGCCACCAGCTTGGCGGTGATCGGCGTGCGCCCGCCGGTCTTCCGGTCCTGGCGGGCATAGCCGAAATAGGGGATCACCGCCGTGATCCGCCGGGCGCTGGCGCGCGACAGCGCGTCCATGCAGATCAGAAGCTCCATCAGATTGTCGTTGGCGGGTTTCGACGTGGACTGGATCACGAACACGTCCTGGCCGCGCATGTTCTCGTCGATGCGCACGAACAGCTCGCCGTCGGCGAAGGTCTCGATGTCCACATTGGAGAGCGGGGCGTCGAGATAGTCCGCGATCGCCTTGGCCAGGGGCCGGTTCGCGTTGCCGCACATGAGTTTCATGGGGAGCCCCTTGTCGAGATCGTCGAACACGCGGCCGCGCTCTTAGCAGGGATGGGCCGCAAGGCAAAGCGCCGCGCGCCCCTCGCCTTCAGCACCCGGACAAAGCGCAGGCGCTTGACGGCCGCGCGCCGGCGCGTCATCGCAAGCCCCCATGAAACGCCGCACCAAAGCTCCGCCTCCCGCCCGCACCGAGACCCTGACCGCCCGCGCGCTCGGCGCGCGCGGCGACGCGGTGTTCGACGGCCCCGTCTACGCCCCCGGCGTCCTGCCGGGCGAGACCGCGCGCCTGGAGATTCGCGGCGAGCGCGGCCGGGTGCTGGAGCGCCTCGACGCCGCCCCGGAGCGGGTCGAGCCCTTCTGCCCCATCGCGGCGACCTGCGGCGGCTGCTCGCTGCAGCATTTCGAAGAGGCCGCCTACAAGGTCTGGAAGCGCGGTCTCGCCGAGGAGGCGCTGTCGCGCGCCGGGCTCGACCTGAAGCTGGGCGAGCTCATCGACGCGCACGGCGCCGGAAGGCGGCGCGTCACCCTCCACGCCATGAAGATCGGCGCGAAATTCGTCTTCGGCTTCAATGAGCGGGCCGGCGACCGGATCGCCGACGCGCGCGACTGCCCGGTCTCCACGCCCGCCATCCGCAAGGCGGTCCCCGCCCTTCGCGAGATCGCCGAAGCCGCCGCGCCCCGCAAGGGCCGCATCGACATCGCCGTCGCCGATCTTCAGCCCGGCCTCGACGTCGCCATCACCGGGGTGAAGGAGGTGACGCTGGCCCTGCGCGAGCTCATCGCCCGTCACGCCGCGACCCATGGCTGGGCGCGCGTCACCGCGGCGCGCGAGCCGGTGATCGAGATCGAGGCGCCCGTGGTGCGCTTCGGCGACGTGAAGGTCACCCCGCCGCCGGGCGGCTTCCTGCAGGCCACTGAAGCCGGCGAAGCCGCGCTGGCCGCCGTGGTGATGGAGGCCGCCGGCAGGGTCGAGGGCGGGCCGAAGCAGGTGGTCGATCTTTACGCCGGGTCGGGCGCTTTCGCCCTGCGCCTGGCGCGCACATCGAAAGTGCTGGCGCTCGAAGGCGAAGACGCGCCCCTCGCCGCCCTGCGCCGCGCCGCGGACCGCACGCCGGGGCTTAAACCCGTCGACGCCCGTGTGCGCGATCTGGCGCTGGAGCCGTTGAGCGTGAAGGAGCTCGCCGGCGCCGATCTGGTCGTCCTCGATCCGCCGCGCGCCGGCGCGAAGACGCAGATGGAGCGCCTGTCGGACAGTCCGGTCCCGGTGGTCTGCTCGATCAGCTGCAATCCGGCCACGTTCGCGCGCGACGCCGCCATCCTCATCGAAGGCGGCTACAGGCTCGCCGCCCCGATCGCCCTGGTGGACCAGTTCAAATGGACGGGGCATCTGGAGATGGCGGCGGTGTTTGTGAGAAAGACGCGCTAAGTCGCTCTCGCCCGCTTTTCAAAGCCTTTGCGCGCCCGCTCATGGGCCTCGCCCAGTAGCTCAAGAACCTCGTCCAGCTGGTCCTCGCGGGGCGTGACGATCGCCGCCCAGCCCATCCAGCCGTAGATCGGATGCGGGGTCAGCACGCCCTGCGCGGTGAAGTCCCAGGCGCCGGTGATCGCCTCGCCTTTCGGGGGCCGGGCCGGTTTCTCCCCGAAGCGTGCTTTGAACGTCTTCGGGGACATCCCGAAATTCAGCCGGTAGGCGCCCGGACGGTCCAGGCCGGACGCGGTGTCGTTCGGGCCGTCGCGGTCTTTCAGCGTCGCGAAATACGACCCGTTCGCGAATCTGGCGCCCGGATTGTAGAAAAACGAAGTCTCGCCCCAGCTCTGCTTGGCGGCCAGACCGTCGAAGCGCGTCTCGATCAGGGCGCGCAGCCTCCCCATGTCCATCAGAGCTAAGCCGTCTGATTACACGCCAAAGCCCCGATGGAGGCGCGAACCGCGTTCGGGCCGTAGCCGGCGCCGGCCATTTTCTGGCGCGCCGCCTCGTCGGCGAGGGCTTTGACGAGGCCTTCGGTGAGGACCTTGAGCGCCTCCACGGCCGCGCCGTTGCGTTTCAGCGCCGCTTCGAAGGCGGTGGTGCTGTCGGTCAGGCGCTGTTTCAGCACCGGATCGAGCCCGGCGAGCCTTGAGCGATCCTTCGCGGCGCGCTGGGTCTCGGCGCGGTAGAGCGTGGCGAGCTTGGTCTTTTCGGTCTGCAGGCCCACCGCCTCATGGGGCTTTCGCGCCTCGAACAGGGCTGTCTCCTGCTCCAGAAGCTGGGTCAGCCGACCGGTCAGGCGGATCAGCGCTTCGGCGCGCTCGACGGGCGTGGTCGCGGCGAGTTCGGTCATGCGGTCTGCGCCTCCTGAAGGCTGAGCATTTCACGCGCCAGGCTGTCGGCGAGGCCGATCCCGCCGGCCTTCGCCATCACCTTGGCGTACTCTTCATTGAGCATGCCCTTGAAGGCCGCTTCGCCCGGCCCGCCGCCGAAGCTTGAGTCCGTGCTCTCGCCCATCATCTGTTCCATCATCTGGGCCAGGAACACCGCCTCGAACTCCTCGGCCGCGGCGCGGATCTGGTCCGGCGTCTGGGCGCCGCGGGGACGCCCCGGACCGGCCGAGCGCGAGGCGAGCAGCGCGTTCTGGAGCTGGGCGTCGAGCAGACCCTCCATCTAGAGCACCTCGATTTCCGCCTGCAGGGCGCCGGACGCCTTGATGGTCTGCAGGATGGTGATCATGTCGCGCGGGCTGACGCCCAGCGCATTCAGGCCGTCGACGAGTTCACGAAGCGACACCGACCCCTCCAGCACGCCGAGCTCGGCCCGGTCCTCCTCGACGGTGACGTCGGTGCGCGGCAGCACCACCGTCTCTCCGCCGTCGGCGAAGGGCTGGGCCTGGCTCGCCACCGGGCTTTCCGCGACCGTGATGGTCAGGCCGCCCTGGGCGATGGCGACGGTGGACACCCGCACATTCTCACCCATGACGATGGTGCCGGTGCTCTCGTCGATGACGACGCGCGCGCGCATGTCGGTCTCTACGCGCAGCTGTTCCACCTCGGCCACCAGCGCGACCATGTCGCCGCGGAAATCCGTCGGGCGTGACAGGGCGACGATCGAGGGGTTCTCCGCGCTGGCGGCCGGCGCGCCCAGATAGGCGTTGATCGCCGCGGCCATGCGCCGGGCGGTGGTGAAATCGGGATTTCTGAGCGCCAGCCGGATCGAGGCCTGCTCGGCGAGATTCCAGTCCACCTCGCGCTCGATAACCGCGCCGTTGGCGATTCGCCCATTGGTGGGGACGCCGCGCGTCACACTGGCCGCATCGCCTTCGGCGGAGAAGCCGCCCACAGCCACCGAGCCTTGGGCGATGGCGTAGACATCCCCGCCCGAGCTCATCAGCGGGGTGGCCACCAGCATGCCGCCCTGCAGGCTGCCGGCGTCGCCGATGGCGCTCACCGTCACGTCGAGCCGCGTGCCCTGCATGGAGAAGGGGGGGAGTTCGGCGGTGACGATCACCGCGGCGACATTGCCGGTGCGAAGATCGGCTTCGCGCACATTGATGTTGAAGCGCTCCAGCATTGAGTTCAGCGCCTGGCGCGTGAACGCGGCGTTCCTCAGCGTGTCGCCGGTGCCGTCCAGGCCCACGACCAGCCCGTAGCCCACCAGCTGGTTATCGCGCACGCCCTCCACGTCGGCGATGTCCTTGATGCGCGGATCGGCCGACGCCGGCGTGCTGAGCACGGCCAGGGCGGCGAGAAGGGCGAGAAGGCGGAGCATGGCGGCGATAAAGCCTCGAGACTGCGTCTGACCGCGTGCGCCATGCCAGAAGCGTGCCAAGGTTAACGCATCAAAAGCTTAGCATTTCCAGATGTTTAGGCGGATCAGGCGCCCGGCGCGAATTGCCGCCCCGCCGCCGCGCCCGGCAAGATGTGCCGAGCGCGGCGTCAAGCTTAAGGCCTTGTTAATGGAGCTTAAGCCAGTGTCGGCCTCAGGCTTGTTAGGGGCGTTTCTCCCATGAAGGTCAATGGTCCGCGCAATCTTTCCGGCACGTCGGGTCCGCGCAAGGCGGGCAAGGCGGCGCCGGCCTCCGGATTCACGCCGGCCGGCCAGTCCGGGGTGCAAGGCCCTGCGGCCAGCGGCGGACTGTCGGGCGCCGGGGCGATCGGCTCGATCGACGCTCTGCTCGCGCTTCAGGGCGCGGGCGATTTCCGTGAAGCGAAGAAGCAGGCCACCGAGCGGGCGTTCTCGCTTCTGGACGTGCTCGACGATCTCAAGCTGGCCTTGCTCGACGGCGCCCTGCCCCGGCCCACCCTGGTGCGCCTGATGGACACGCTGAAGAGCCGGCGCGACGCCACCGACGACCCGCGTCTCGAAGCCATGCTGGACGAGGTGGAGGTCCGCGCCGCGGTCGAGCTGGCCAAGCACGACGCCTGATCGGCCCGCGCTGTCTTATTAACGTCAAGATTTCGCGAGACTTTCCACACTTGGCCTTTGTCGTGCATGCACGGCTGTGTCTGATTGACTCAAGACGCGTCGCGGCTATTCTCCCGGCGCTTTTAAGAGGGGCGGCGCAGGAGACGGTCTTATGAGCGTGGCCACGGATTCCAAGATCGAACTTCCCGCCGGCTATCGGCCGAGCGAGAAGGAAGAATTCATGAACGAGCGCCAGCGGGAGTATTTCCGGCGCAAGCTCATGGCCTGGAAGGACGAGATCATCCGCGAGAGCAAGTCGACCCTGTCGAACCTGCAGGAAGACCTGGGCTCCTTGCCCGATCTCGCCGATCGCGCCTCCACCGAAACCGACCGCGCGCTGGAGCTGCGCGCCCGCGATCGTCAGCGCAAGCTGATCTCCAAGATCGACGCCGCGCTGCGCCGCATCGACGAGGGCGAGTACGGCTATTGCGAAGAGACCGGCGAGCCGATTGCGCTCGCCCGCCTGGACGCCCGCCCCGTCGCGACGCTGAGCCTGGAGGCGCAGGAGCGCCACGAACGCTCCGAACGCGTCCACCGCGACGACTGAACCCCGTCCGGCGCGCCGGCCCGGGTTCAGACGCTCAAACGGTCCGCTTTACAGCGGCGATCAGATATTCGCGATTGCCGTCCCCGCCGGTGATCGGGCTTTCGATCTCTCCCGACAGGTCGAAGCCGGCCCCGGTCAGGAACGCGCGGGCTTTTTCGCGCGCCGCCTCCACCGCGGCCGGATCCGACACGATCCCGCCCTTGCCCACATGAGCGCGCCCCACCTCGAATTGCGGTTTGAACAGCGCGATCAGCGCAGCGCCGGGCGCGGCGAGCGCCAGGGCGGCGGGGAGGACTTTCTCCAGCGCGATGAAGCTGGCGTCGCACACAACAAGCTCCGGCGCCCGCCCGCCGATCAGTTCCAGCGTCAGGGCGCGCGCATCGGTGGCTTCAAGGCTCAGCACCCGCGGCTCGGCGCGCAGGGAGGCGTGAAGCTGATCGCGGCCCACGTCCACGGCCGCGACGAATCGGGCGCCGCGCTTTAGGAGCACCTCGGTGAACCCGCCCGTGCTGGCGCCGACATCCAGGCAGATGCGCCCGGCCGGATCGATGGCGAAGGCGTCGAGCCCGGCGGCGAGCTTCAGCGCGGCGCGGCTGACATAGGGATGGGCGGCCTCGGCCGTGACCACCGCCCCGGGCGCGATCTTCGCCGACGCCTTGTCGAGAACCCGTCCGTCCACGCGCACGCACCCGGCTAGAATCGCCGCCTGCGCACGGGCGCGAGTCTCGAAATAGCCGTGCTCGACCAGAAATTTGTCAGCGCGCACGGGCAAGCGCTCCGAAAGTGTCCGGAAATGAAAATGCGAAAATATTTGCCATTAGGATTTTTCTCCGATAAAGTTCCACAATCGATTTTTGGCCGGTCTTCTTGGTCTCAGCGCTCGGCGCTCCCCCTTTTCGAACCCTCCCAAATCTTGATCCAAACGCGCCGCAACGCATGCGGTGCGTCGCTAACGATGACGTAAAGGAAGTTTCCCATGGCTACGGGAATTGTGAAATGGTTCAACTCCACCAAAGGCTACGGTTTCATCCAGCCTGACGACGGCGGCAAGGACGTGTTCGTGCACGCCACCGCGGTGGAGCGCGCCGGCATGGGGCAGCTCAACGAGGGCCAGCGCCTTCAGTATGAGGAAGTCCGCGACCAGCGCTCGGGCAAGACCTCGGCCGGCGAGCTGCAGGCGCTCTAAGCCGCGCTCGCGGTTACCGCATGAAAGCCCCCGGCGCGCCCGCGCCGGGGGTTTTTTGCGTCAGTCCTGCGTGACGTGCAGGCCGTGGGCGGCCTTCAGCGCTTCCTCCAGCCGGTCCCAGTCGAGCCCGGCGATGCGTCGGCGCGAACGCAGAAGGCCGTGGCGCACGGTCACCGGGCGGGGCGGCGCGATGATGCGCATGCCGACCCCCGACATCGCCGCCGGGTCGGCGTCCAGCGGCGCCGCTGCGGCGAGGTCGCGCTCCAGGATGGCGCGCAAGGCGAAGGCCGGCAGGCTGGAGCGCAGGCGCGGCGCGGGCGGCTCGCCCCCGAACGCGGCGGCCAGACGCGCCACCATCGCATCGCCGGCTTCGCTGACATCGCTCACCCAATCAAGCCGGCTGGCGTCCAGACGCTCGTCCTCAAGCGCCGGGTGACCTTCGCGCAGGGCGACGCCCCACGCCACGTCGGCGAGCGGGGTGAAGCTCAAGGTTCCCCCGTCGCCCGGCTCCGAACACAAGGCGAAATCCAGCTCCCGGGCCGCGATCTGGGCGGAGAAGGTGCGCGTGGAGCCGGGCAGGAGGTTGAGCTCCGCCGCCGGCAGGGCCTCCAGCACGTCGAGGATCGCGCCGCTACGTTTCGTGAGCGAATACCAATAGCTCATGCCCACGCGCAGCTTCGCGCTCGCCGCGTCGGCCGCGCCGGCGCTGCGCTTCATTTCATCGACGAGGGCCAGAAGCTCGGAGGCGAGGCTCATCACCGCTTCCCCATCGCGGGTGAGCGCCACGCCGCCGGGGCCTCGGTCGATGAGCACCTTGCCCAGCTCCTCCTCCAGCGCGCGCACCGAGCGCGACACCGCCTGCTGGGTGAGGTCGAGCTTGCGCCCCGCCGCGCCGAAGCCGCCTTCGGCCATGACGGTGCGCAGATGGAGCAATTGCTGCAAGGTCATGGGCGCGGCCTGAGGGTTTGGGTGAACTCGGCGAAGACGCCCTCCACCGCCTGCATCAGCCCGTCCCAGTTCAGGCCGATCGGCGGCCGGCGCGGCGTCAAAAGCCCGTAGGCGCGCCTGGGCAGACCCGGAGCGGGGATGGTGGCGAGCCCGGCCCACTCAAGCAAGGACGCGCTGATCGTCTCCGGCGCCAGCGCCAGCCGGTCGCTGCACTGCACCAGACGCAGCAGATCAAGCACGCCGTCGGCGCTGGCGGTGATCTCCGCGGCGCGCCCTGAAAGCGCGCGCGTGGCGCGTTCGATATTCGCGTGGCCGTTCGGCGATGCCGCCGCCACGAACCCGTAATCGGCCGCCGCCGACAGGTCGCCGGCGCGAAGGATCGGGTGACCGGCGCGCGCGACCAGCACCCAGCCGAACTCGAAGGCGGGCTCGAACAGGAGCCGCGGGGTCGACGGCGTCTGACTGGTGAAGGCGAAATCAAGCTCGCCGGCGGCCACCCGCGGGACCAGCTGCAGGTTCGCGCCCTCGATATAGTCGATACGCTCGAACCCGAGCGCGTCGAAGGCCTTGCAGGCGAGGCTGGCGAGCGCGCTGGTGGAGAACACATAGCCGACCCCGATCGACAACCGCCGCCGCCTCGTGCTGGAGGCGCTCTGGGCGATCTGATCACGAAGCCGCAGCGCCTGCAGGATCTTGTCGTGCAGGCGCGCGCCGAAGGGCGTGAAGCTGACGCCGCCCGCGGCGCGCTCGAAAATCTGCGCCGACAATTCGCGCTCCAGCGCGCCGATCGCCCGCGACACCGCTTGCGGCGTCACGCCCAGCGCGTCGGCGGCGGCGCGCAGGCTTCTGTGCCGCGAAACGGCGTCCACATATTCCAGCTGCTGCAAATTCAACGGCGGGCCCCCGGTGTCGAATTGTCCGTATAACCAACGTGCGAGCGCTTGAAGAGTGCCAGTGCTGTTTTTGTGAGGAAAATAACGACGCCCGGCTCCGGATTGCTGCGTGATCGAGCATTGGGGCCGACATGAAGAAAGGCCCGCCGGCGGCGCTGGCGGGCCTTAGGGTCTCCGTGCATGCGGCGTGTTTCAGTCGCCGAGCGCGTCGAGGCCCGGGGTGCTCGCCGGTCCCTTGCTCATGGACGCAAAGATGGTCCGAACCGCCGCGCCGGCAAGGGTTTAAGCCAGGGCCTTGGCCGCTTCGGCCTCGCGGCCGAGCGCTTCAAGCACCTTGGCGGTGACGTGCTTGGCGTTCAGGCCCGCGGTTTCGTACATGGCGTAGGGGCTGTCCTGATCCTGGAAGATGTCCGGCAGGGTCATGGTGCGGATCTTCAGGCCCTTGTCGAGCGCGCCGGCGTCGGCGAGGAAATGCAGCACGAACGCGCCGAACCCGCCGCGAGCGCCCTCCTCGATGGTGATCAGAACCTCGTGCTCCTTGGCGAGCCCCGCGATCAGACCCTCGTCCAGCGGCTTGGCGAAGCGCGCATCGGCGATGGTCGGGGTGAGCCCGTAGCCGGAAAGCTCCTCGGCGCTGAGCATCACTTCAGACAGGCGGGCGCCGAAATTGAGGATCGCGACGCCGGAGCCTTCCTGGATGATGCGGCCCTTGCCGATCTCCAGCGGTTCGGGATTGTCCGGCAGCGCCACGCCCGTCCCCTCGCCGCGCGGATAGCGGAAGGCGCTCGGCCGGTCGTCGATGGCGGCGGCGGTGGCGACCATTCGCACGAGCTCGGCCTCGTCGGCGGCGGCCATGAGCACCATGCCGGGAAGCGCGCCGAGATACCCCACGTCGAAGGAGCCGGCGTGGGTCTGACCGTCCGAGCCCACAAGCCCGGCCCGGTCGATGGCGAAGCGCACCGGCAGGGACTGGATCGCAACGTCGTGGACGACCTGGTCATAGCCGCGCTGCAGGAAGGTGGAATAGATCGCGGCGAAGGGCTTCAGGCCTTCCGCCGCCAGGCCGGCCGCGAAGGTCACCGCGTGCTGTTCGGCGATCCCCACGTCCCAGGCCCGGTCGGGGAAGCGGCTCATGAACTTGTCGATCCCGGTGCCGCCGGGCATGGCCGCCGTGACCGCGCAGATCTTCTCGTCCCGCTCCGCCTCGGCGATCAGCGCCTTGGCGAAGACCGAGGTGTAGCTCGGCGCGCCGGGCTTGGATTTCTGCTGCTCGCCGGTGACGACGTTGAACTTGGAGACGCCATGATACTTGTCGCTGGCCGATTCCGCGGGCGCATACCCCTTGCCCTTCTGGGTGCAGACATGGATCAGCACCGGGCCTTCGGCGGCGTCGCGCACGTTTCTGAGCACCGGGATCAGCTGATCGAGATCATGGCCGTCGATGGGGCCGATATAGCGGAAGCCCAGCTCCTCAAAGAGCGTGCCGCCCACCGCCATGCCGCGCAGATATTCCTCGGCCCGGCGCGCGGAGTTCTCCACGCCCAGCGCCTTGGCGACGCCCTTGCCCAGCTTTCGAAGATCGCGATAGCTCTTGGAGCTGACCTGGCGCGCGAAATAATGGCTCATGGCGCCCACGGGCGGGGCGATGGACATGTCGTTGTCGTTCAGGATCACGATCATGTTCTTGTCGAGCGCGCCGGCGTTGTTCATCGCCTCATAGGCCATGCCCGCGCTCATGGAGCCGTCGCCGATCACCGCGATCACCTTGCGGTGGGTCTCGCCCTTCAAGTCGCGCCCCACGGCGAAGCCGAGCCCCGCCGAGATCGAGGTGGAGGCGTGCGCGGCGCCGAACGGATCGTATTCGCTCTCCTTGCGCTTGGTGAAGCCGGACAGCCCCCCGCCCATGCGCAGCGTCCGGATCCGGTCGCGCCGGCCGGTGAGGATCTTGTGGGGATAGCACTGGTGGCCGACATCCCAGATCAGGACGTCGTCGGGCGTGTCGAAGACATGGTGCAGCGCCAGCGTCAGCTCGACCACACCGAGCCCGGCGCCGAGATGGCCGCCGGTGACCGAGACCGCGTCGATCACTTCGGCGCGCAGCTCGTCGGCGGCGGCGCGCAGGAAGCGCATGTCGCGGTTCTTCAAATCGCGGGGAAGCTGGATCTGGTCGAGATGAGGCGTTTCGGACATTTCGGCTCCGGTCAGACCGCTGATACGGTCATGTATACGTCAAGACTGGCGATCCAACACGTAATCCACCGTCTCGCGCAAGCGTTCAGCCTCTTTCCCGAACGGTTCGAGATGGTCTTTGGCCTGCTCTGCGAGCCGTCTGGCCCGGTCTTTGGCGCCGTCCAGGCCCAGGATCGTGACGAATGTGGCCTTGCCTTGACCGGCGTCCTTGCGGGTGCGCTTGCCGGTCAGGGTCTCGTCGCCCTCCGCGTCCAGGAGGTCGTCGACGATCTGGTAACACAGGCCGAGATCGTGGGCGAACCCTTCCAGCGCGGTGCGGCGATCCTTCGCGGCGTCGACGATATAGGCGCCGGCCTCCGCGCAGAACGCGATCAGCGCGCCGGTCTTCATGCGTTGGCAGCGGGTGATGACGCCGATATCGTCGGCTTCGCCGGCCTCGATGGCCATGTCGATCATCTGACCGCCCGCCATGCCGCGCGCGCCCGACGCCCGGGCCAGGCGCAGCACCAGTTCCGCGCGGGCGGCCGGATCGGAGCAGGTTTCCGGATCGGCGAGGATTTCAAAGGCCATGGTCTGCAGCGCGTCGCCGGCGAGGATCGCCGTGGCCTCGTCATAGGCGATGTGCACCGTGTCGCGGCCGCGGCGCAGATCATCGTCGTCCATGGCCGGAAGATCGTCATGGATCAGCGAATAGGCGTGCACGCACTCCACCGCGCACGCCGCCCGCAGGAGGGCCCGTTCGTCCGCGCCCACCAGGCGGCCGCATTCGATCGTGAGGAAGGGCCGCATGCGCTTGCCCGGCCCCAGCGCGGCGTAACGCATGGCTGATATCAGACGCTTTTCCGGCCCGTCCGGGCGCGGCAGCAGCGCGTCGAGCGCCACGGTGATCCGGTCGGCGGTTTCAGACAGGACGGTGTGGAAATCGCTCATCTAGGACACTCGCGCGCCCAGCGGCGCCGCGCCGTCGGCCGACAGCAGCAGCACGTGCCCGGCGTCGTCATGGACGCCCAGGACCAGCACGTCCGAGCGCACCGGACCGATCTGGCGCGGCGGGAAGTTCACAACGGCCAGCACGGGGCGCCCGGTCAGGGTTTCAGGCGTGTAGTGCTCGGTGATCCGGGCGGAGCTTTTCTTCACCCCGACGCCGGGCCCGAAATCGATGGTGAGCTTGAAGGCGGGCTTGCGCGCTTCGGGAAACGGCGCGGCCTCGACGATCCGGCCCAGCCGGATATCGGCGGCGAAGAAGGCCTCCGGCGACATCTCGGCGGCGGGCGGATCCTCGGGCCGGGTCATCAGGCGAGGTCCGCGGGCTCGGCGGACACCTCGCCGCCGGCGCCGACGACGATCTTGTCGACTTTCAGCTGGGCTTCCTTCAGCCGCGCCTCGCAATGGGCTTTCAGCGCCGCGCCGCGTTCGTACATGGCGATGGACTTCTCAAGCTCCACCTCGCCGCGCTCCAATTGGCTGACGATGCGCTCCAGCTCGGCCAGGGCGGCTTCAAAGCTCATGGCGGCGATGTCGGAGGGGGCGGGATCGGCCATCGACGGCTCCGGTGGTTGAGGGGAGCACAAGAGAAGCCTTGATCCGTCCGCCGATCAACCGCCCGTGCTGCGCCGTGAGGTGTTTTTGAACTCGTACCGGCGCCAGGACCAGTACCAGTCGCCGCCGTCGCGCACGCACGCCCAGCCGCGGCGCTTGAGCTGCGGGCGCATCATCCGGTTGAACCAGCCATGGGCGAACAGGATGACCGGACCGTGACTGGACGCCTCGATGAGGGCCTCCACCGCGGTCTGGGCGCGGCGTTCGGCCTGAGGCCGGCTTTCGCGCCCCCGGGCGTGGCCCATCCACCACGAGCAGCGCGCGATCACGCCCCAGGTGCGCGCAGTGAAGCGGCCGGGCATGACCGGCGGCGGCAGGGGCGCCTCGACGAACATGGAATCCAGCGCGATCTCGCGCCCGCCGCAGCAGGCCTGGGCGGTTTCGATGGCGCGCGGCAGGGTGGAGGCGAACAGGGTGCGCGCCTGGCGCGCCTCGGCCACCAGGCTGTCCGGCGCGGCCTGGCCCGCTTTCAGCCCCGCCTCGTCATAGGCCGCCCACCAGCGCTCATAGCCGCGCCAGCCCATCCGTTCGTAACGGTCGGCGTCCGGCTCGCCATGGCGCGCGATGACGATCTGTCCGGGCGCGAGAGGGGTGTCGGGCTCGATCATGGGGCGTTAAAAAAGCGCAGGCCGAGAAGGGGGATGAACCGGCGGGAGACGCGGCCGCCCCCGTCAGGCCGCCTCCAGCGCGCCGAGGAAGGCTCCCACGGAGCGCTCCAGCGCGGGGCAGTCGTATCCGCCCTCGAGCATGCACACAAGCCGCGATGCGCCGCCGGCCTTCGCCGCGGCGGCGAGCGCGCCTGCAGCCCAGGCGTAATCCTCCTCCTGCAAGGCGAGACCGGCCAACGGGTCGGCCTCATGGGCGTCGAACCCGGCCGAAACGAGAATCAGCTCCGGCTCGAATCGCGTCAGCGCCGGAAGGATGCGCGCCTCCATCGCGGCGCGCCAGGCCGCGCCGCGCGTTCCGCGCTCCATGGGCAGGTTGATGATGTTGCCGTGCCGCCCGGTCTCATGGGCCGCGCCGGTGCCGGGATAGATCCAGCCCTGGTGGATCGAGGCGGAGAGCGCGCGCGGCTCGGTCTCCGCCCAGGCCTGCGTGCCGTTTCCGTGATGCACGTCGATATCCACAAGCGCGATTTTCGACAGCCCGTGCTCCTCCAGCGCATGGGCGCCGGCCACGGCGATGGAGTTGAAAAGGCAGAAGCCCATGGCCCGGTCCGGCTCGGCGTGGTGGCCCGGCGGGCGCGCCGCGACGAACACCGCTTCGGCCTCGCCGGCCATGACCCGGTCCACCGCCTCGATCCCCGCGCCCGCCGCGTTCAGCGCCGCCTCCAGCGAGCCGGGGCCCATATAGGTGTCCATGTCGATCTTCGCCCAGCCGGCCTTGGGCTCGGTGTCGAACACCTGGTCGATCAGCGCGGGCGTGTGCACGCGCGCCAGCTGGGGCCGGGTCGCCGCGGCGCGGCTCTCCACCGGATCAAGGCCCGCCCCGCGCGCGCCGGCCAGCGCGGCCTCGAGCCGTCCCGCGTGTTCGGGATGGCCCTCCGGCGCCCGGTGCGTGAGGCCTGAGGCATGGGTGAGAACGAGCGTTTTCATCGCCTGGACTTCTAGCGCGGCGGCGCGCGCAGGAAAACGCGCGATGGCGGTCGAATCGCGGCCAGGCGCCGCTGGTGGACGCGCTCATGGCCGAGCCGGGCCTGAAGGCCGGCGATCTCTCCGGTCTCGCCGGCGAGGTGAAGAGCACGCCGCCCGCCCCGGCCCCGGAGCAGACCTAGCCTGCGCTCCCCCTCGCGATCGGGCCTGCACGGGCGGCGGAGCCTGTCCGCCGCCCTGTTCCCTATTCGGCCGCGTAGACGCCGTTCGTGTAGCCCGGCGCCGGCCGCGCATAGGCGTCCACCATGGAGTGGAGCATCACGAAGTTCGGCTCGAACTCGGCGTAATTGCAGGTAATCTCCTCGCCCGGCGCGATATCCTTTATCGCCCTGCCGAACACCGCGTCGGAGAAGTCGGTGTTGGGGTCGAGCGAATGGTTCATGTGCCGGCCGTTGTCCGCGTCCAGGACCAGCAAGGCGTGGTCGGCCGGATGGGGATAGGTGTAGCGGTCGACGAAGCGGCGGATCGCCTCGGGCATGGCGGCGAGCTCGGCCGGCGAGATCAGCCGGTCGAACCCCGGTTCAAAACGATAGATGAGCTGGCCGGCGCGGATCGGCTCGGCGGCGAACACGCCGACGCCTTCGATCGCGCTCGGACCCACATAGGTGTCGATGAGCAGCATGGTAGAGAAACGCCAAGGCTCCCGCGTCGACGGGGGCGGATAACGCGGCGCCGGGCCTGTAGCCCCACGGCGCGGAGTGCGACGCTCCATCGCCTATGATGGCGAATTCACGCAAAACGCAAGCGGTATTTTAGAGGCGAATTGCGGCGTTGACGTGAAGGTCCAAGCCCGGCTTGATCCGGCCCCATGAATTTCCTGTCCGACACCACCGCACCCGCCCATCCCGCCATTCTCGACGCGCTCTCGCGCGTCAATGAGGGCTTCGCGCCGAGCTACGGCGCCGACCCGGTCAGCATCCGGGTGAAGGCGAAATTGAAAGAGATTTTCGAGACCGATCTCGAAGTCCTGTTCACCACATCCGGCACCGCTTCGAACGCGCTCGCTCTATCCGTGCTCTGCCCCGGCGACGCGGCCATACTCTGCCATGACGAGGCCCATATTCATCGCGACGAGCGCGGCGCGCCGGAATTCTTCACCGGCGGCGCCAAGCTCCTTCCGCTCAAGGGCGATCATGCGAAAGTCCCGGCCGACACACTCGCCTCCGCGCTCACCGAATGGCCGCGCGATTTCGTCCATACGACGCCGCCGGCCGTCCTCTCGATCTCGCAACTGAACGAATCAGGGTGCGCCTACAGGCTTGAGGAAATCGAGACGCTCGCCGGTCTCGCCAAGGACGCCGGCCTGTTCGTCCACATGGACGGGGCGCGGTTCGCCAACGCCCTCGTTCGTCTGACCTGTTCGCCCGCCGAGATGACCTGGAAGGCGGGCGTCGACGTCCTGTGCCTGGGCGCCACCAAGAACGGCGCGCTCGCCGCCGAGGCGGTGTTGCTCTTCCCGTCGGTCATGGACCGCTTCCCGGCCCTGCAGGCGCGCCAGAAGCGGGCCGGGCACATGCTGCCGAAAATGCGCTACGTCGCCGCGCAGATGGAGGCCTGGCTCGAGGACGGACTCTGGCTCGATCTCGCCCGCCGCGCCAACGCCGCCGGGGGCAAGCTCGCCGCGGGTCTCGACGCCCTGCCCGGCGCCGGGCTCGCTCATCCCTGCGAGGGCAACGAGGTGTTCGCCCGGCTCGACCCGGCCCTCGCCGAACGCCTGCGCGCCGCCGGCGCCGGCTTCTACGGCTGGCCCGACGGCTCGGCCCGCTTCGTGGCGAGCTGGTGCACCGCAGACAAAGAGGTGGAGGCGGTGCTGAAGGCGGCGCGGGGATAATCGATCCGATCGCGCGAGGAATGCGTTATAACCGGGCCCAGCCCAGCGGAGCCGATCCATGCGCGTTTTCCTCGCCGCCCTCGCCAGTCTCACCCTCACCGCCTGCGTCCTGCCGCCGGATCGGCTGGAAGGCGACGAGCCGCCGCCCGTCGTCGGCTCGGTCGATCTGGAGCGATACGCCGGGCGCTGGTTCGAGATCGCGCGCTACGACGTCAGCTTCCAGGAAGGCTGCGAGGGCGTCACCGCGCAATACCGCCCCATGGCCGACGGGATGATCGAGGTGATAAACGCCTGCCGTCGCGGCGGGCTCGACGGCGAGCTGGACACGGTGACCGGCCGCGCCAAACCGGTCGAGGGCTCCAATGGCGCGAAGCTCAAGGTCTCGTTTTTCGGACCCTTCTTCTTCGGCGATTACTGGGTCATCGATCTGGCCGAGGATTATAGCTGGGCGGTGGTGTCCGAACCGCGCGGGCGGTTCTTGTGGATCCTCTCGCGCACGCCGCAGATGGAGGAGGCGGTGCTCGCCGACCGCCTCACCTGGCTCGCGCGCCAGGGCTACGAGACCGACGCGCTGCGCTTCACCGAACAATGGGAAAGCCTGGAGGCCACGCCCGCCCCGGCCGGCGGCTGAGGGCTGAAAACGCCTGACCGGCGAACAAAAATACGACAAGCGTCGTATTCCGCGACATTCCGGTCCTTGCGATACTCGTGCGGAGCAAGGGGGCGGACGTCATGCAGATGCTGATTCGGAAAGACAAAGCGGCCTGGCCCGTCGTGCGGGTCGCCGAGCACGGGCGGGAGCGGGCGGTGGAGGCGCATCATCGCGGCCTGCCCGACCCGGATCTTTTCGCCCAGGTGCGCAAGGCGGCGATGGCCCGGTTCGCCGGCGCGGTCTTCCACAAGGTGGGCGTGCGCGAGATCGCGCGCGCGGCCGGCGTGGGCATGGCCAAGATCTACGAAGTCGCTGAAACGAAGGATGCGCTGCTCCAGGCCTGCCTGGCGCCGGATGTCGAAGGCCGGCGCCGCCGCCTCGACGCCGCGTCGCGCCGGGAAGTGGGCGCCCGGGCGCGCCTTCGCGCGTCGATCGGCGAGTATGTGGCGTTCGAGGCCGAACGGCCCGATTTCGCGCGCATCGTCCGCCTCAACGCGCCGCCCGGCGTGATCAAATCGGCCCATTGCAATGACGCGGTGGAGGCGGTCTTCACCGAGATCCTTCGCCACGGACAGCGCGACGGTTCGATCCGCACCGATCTGAGCCTTGAGGCGCTCACCGAGCTGGTCCTGGGCCAGGTCGACGGCGCCCTGCACCGCTGGGCCCTCGCCGACGCCGAAGACCCGCCCACGAAGGCGAGCCGCCTGGTCGAGCATCGCTGCGAGCTTTTATGGGCGATGATCTGGCCGGCGGTGTGCGCGGACTGATCATGGCAGGCGGGCGCCGGACCGGTATTCAGACCGGGACATAAGCCCCGTCCGCGCCGCGCCGCACGCCGAACACGGCCGCGAGCCGATCCTGCGACAGCGCGGCCTCCGGCGTGTCGTCGGCGACCACCCGCCCGCGATCGAGCACCACGATCCGGTCGGCCCAGCGGCGCGCGGCGTCGAGATCGTGGAGCGCGGCCAGCACCGCCCGCCCGTCATCGGCCTCCTCGCGCAGCACCTGCATGGCCTGGTGCTGATGCTTCAGGTCCAGCGCGTTCGCCGGTTCGTCCACGATCAGGGCCGGCGCCGGGCTGATCAGCGCTCTGGCGAAATGAACGCGCGCCCGCTCGCCGCCGGACAGCGTCATGAGATCGCGGCCGAACAGATCGGCGATGTCGAGCCGGCCCAGCACCGAGCGCACCCGGGCCTGGCCGGACGCGTCGAGCCGGCGATAGGACCGCCCGTTCCAGGCGAACAGGCCCAGCGCCACAACGTCCTCCACCGCCAGGCGCCAGACCAGCACCCGGTCCTGGGGCAGATAGGCGGCGAGCCGGCCGCGCCGGCGCGGCGGCAGGGTCTCAAGCGCGGCGCCGCCCAGTTCGGCGCGCCCCGCGCTTAGCGGCGCAAGGCCGAGCATGGCTTTCAGCGCCGTGGATTTACCCGCCCCGTTCGGCCCCACCAAAGCCACGAATTCACCGGGGCGCACCGCGAGATCGACGCGGTCGAGGATCAGCGCATCGCCGGCGCGCACGCTCGCCGAGGTCAGAACCGCCGCGTTCATCGTCCGATGCTCCGGTTCTTCACCGCCACCCAGATGAAGGCCGGCGCGCCCACCAGCGCGGCGGCGACCCCAAGCTTCAGTTCCTGGGAAAACGGCAGAACCCGCAGCGCGGTGTCGGCGAGCACCAGGATCAGGCCGGCCAGTAGCGCGCTCGGAAGCACCAGGTCGGCCGGGTCGTGGCGCACCAGCGGGCGCACCAGGTGCGGCGCGACGATGCCGACAAAGCCGATCGTCCCGGCCACCGCCACGGCCGCGCCGGTCATCAGCGCCGAGCCCACGATCACCAGCAGGCGCACCCGCCCGAGATCGGCGCCCAGCGTCGTCGCGGCGTCCTCGCCCAGCGCCAGGGCGCGCAGGCCCGGCAGGGCGAACGCGGCGAGCACCGCCCCGGCGATCCAGAAGGGCGCCCCGAACCCGATGTCCAGAAGCGAGCGATTCGTCACCGAGCCCAGAAGCCAGTTGACCATGTCGGAGAGCACGAACGGGTTGGGAGAAAGATTCATGGCGAGCGCGGTGAGTGCGCCGGCGAAACTCGAAAGCCCGACCCCGACGAGCACGAGCTGAACCGCGGTGAGGCGCGCCGCGCCCGCGACATAAAGCACCGCCGTCGCCGCCAGCGCAAACGCCACCGCCATCACCGGCACGGCGAAGGCGGTGACCAGGGCGATGTTGAAATAGATCGCGATGACCGCGCCCAGCGCCGCGCTGGCGCTGACGCCGAGGACGCCGGGATCGGCCAGCGGATTGCGCAACAGGCCTTGCAGGAGCGCGCCCGACGCGCCGAGCGCCGCTCCCACCAGAAACGCCGTGAGCGCGCGCATGATCCGGATCTCCCAGATCACGATCTCGATCGCCGGGTCGGCTTGCCCGACGAGCGCGGCGAGGGTTTCGGCGAGCCCGATCGGCGCATGGCCGGCCGTCGCCGAGGCGAGCACGGCCAGGAGCGCCGCCGTCGCCAGCGCGCCGTTGAGAAGCGGACCCGACGGCGCGCGCATCAACGGTCCTCCCCTAAAAGCGCGTCGGCCTGGCGGCGCGCCTCCAGCGCCGCGTCGGCCATGAACCAGGCGCCGCAGGACAGAAAGGCGCCGTCCAGCCGAACGGTGGGGGTGCGCTCAAGAAGCGCCTTCAGCGCCGGGTGGCGCGTGGCCGACCACGGGTCGATCCGTTCGTCCGGCATGTCGAAAAAGCCGGTGACGATCAGCTCGGGCGGGTCGAGCACCAGCAATTCCAGCGGCAGATCGCGCCAGCCCGAAGCGCCGCCGCGCGCGGCGACGTTTTCAAATCCCGCCGCTTCCAGGATCTCATGCACCAGGGTGCCCGCACCCGCCGTCACCCCGCCGGGGGTGACGTAGAGCGCTTCGGGTCGGGGGCCGTCGCCGCGCCCGGCTTCGGCCAGGACGGCGTCCATCTGCACCACAAGCGCGGCGCCGCGCTCGGGCCTGCCGAGCGCGCGCGCCGCCGCGCGCACGGTTTCACGGATCGCCTCGAACGACCCGGCATAGCCGAGATCATGGACCGGATATCCCAGCCGCTCGTAAAAGCGCCGCGCCCGGGGGCCGCCGCCATAGCTGCTCACGATGAGGTCCGGGCGCCGGGTGATCACCGCTTCGGCGTCGTCACGCAGGACCGGCAGGCCTTCGGCGCGCGCGCGCATGGCGCTCCAGGCGTCGTCCGGTCCGGTGCTGACGGCGAGGATCTGCTCGCGATCGGCGAGCGCGAGCACGTACTGGTCGGCGCAATAGTCCAGCGAAACGACGCGCGGCGCGTCCGCCCCGGCGGCCGGCGCCGCCGGGACGGTGAGCAGAAGGAGGGCCGCCAACACCCGCACGCCGCGCTAGCCCTTCGGCCGCCAGCGCACGCCGATCGAAACCGTGCGCGGCGCGCCGGCGAAGGCGGCGGGCTGCTCATAGGTTTCGTCCAGCAGATTGGTCGCCGCGGCGAAGACCTCCACCGCGTCGCTGAGGCTGTAGCGCCCGGACAGGTCCACAAGCCCGAACCCGTCGACCGTCTCCCCGCTGGCGACGAAGAAGCCGGCGTCGTCATAGGTCACGTCGAGCCGCTCACCGGTATGCGCGTAGCGCAGGCTCAGCGCGGCCTTTTGCGTCGGGCGCCATTCGGCCGAGGCCGACCAGGCGTGCTCCGGCCGGCGCAGGAGGCGCGCGCCGGTGTCGGCGTTGACCGCGTCGGTATAGGTGTAGGTCGCCGACACCGTCATGTCGGCGTGCGGCGTCCAGCGCCCATACGCCTCCACCCCGGAAAGATCGGCCCGGCCGATATTGACGTTCGTGCCCGTGAAGGTCTTGAAGTCAAAGACGTTTTCGATCAGATTCTCGATCTCGCCGTCATACCAGGCCGCTCCGAACGCCAGGGTTTCAAGATTGGTGTCGAAGCCGATCTCGCCCATGGTCCCGGCTTCAGGGTCGAGCTCGGGATTGGGCGTGACGAAGGCCGAGCTGGCGAAGCGTTCCGACAGTGTGGGCGCCTTGAAGCTCGTGCCGTAGCTGGCCCGCAGCCGGGTCCTGAGCTCCGGCAAGGCGAACACCGCGCCGAGATTGCCGGTGGCTTCGCCGCCGAAGGCCTCGTACTCGTCGAAGCGCGCCGAACCGGTGAGCGTGAGTCGCGCGCCGAACCCGGCCTGGGCGGCGGCGAAGACCGAGACCGCACCCTCGGATACCGAAAGCGGGTCGTTGAAAGCTGTGTCGGTGTCGATGCGTTCGTCCTGATGCTCGACGCCGAAACTCACCAGCGGATCGACCAGCGACGCCGTCTGCGGGCGCCACGCCCCGGTCAGCTGGATGAAATCGCGCTCGCCCTCATAGACATCGGTGCGCACGCCGCCATTGAAACTGGCGATGTCGTAGAGCACCTGACCGCCGCGCATCCGCCCGGTGAGCGCGCCGTCGCGGGCGGTCCAGGCAAGGCCGAGACTCCACAGGGTCTGGTCGTCGGTGAGGTGCAGATCGGTGTCGTCGGCGCGCTGAAAGCCCGACGATCCGCCGGAGAAGGTGTCGAATTCGCTTTCCGCCTCGCGCAGGCGGACCAGCGCCTCCAGGGAGATCGCGGCGTTCAGGTCCAGCGATCCGTTGGCGCTGAGCGTGGTGAACGCCGCCCCGTCCTCCTCCGAGCCGGCGGTGGCGATGCGCTCCGGCGTCACGTTATGGCCGCCGGTCTCGAAGCGCTCCAGAGTGACGACGCCGCGCGCGCGCGCGCCGCCGGCGCCGAGCCCGGCGAGCCCGCGATAGGTGTCGCGCTCGCCCACGGAGGCTTCCGCGAAGGGCTGAACGCCCTCTTCCGGCGCCTGGCGGGGCAGGATGTTGATCACCCCGCCCACCGCATCGGAGCCGTAGAGCGAGGACAGCGGCCCGCGCACGATCTCGACGCGCGCCGCATCGCCCAGCGTGTCGGAGCCGAAATTGAACACCCCGGTGGCGGCGCTGGGATCGTTCAGCCGGAGCCCGTCATAGAGCGCGAGCGTATGCTTGGAGTTCGCGCCGCGGATGAAGATGCTGGTGAGCGATCCGGCCGGCCCGCTCTGTACGACCGAAAGGCCCGGCTCGTCTTTCAGGACTTCGGCGAGGGTGGCGGCCCCCGTCAGTTCGATCGCGTCGCGGTCGATGACCGAAACGCTCGCCGGCAGGCGCGCCGCGTCCGACGGCGCACGCACGGCGGTCACCACGATGACGTCGCCGTCCGAGGCGGATGCATCGGTTTGAGACAAGGAGGGCTGGGTGAAGGCGGCGGCCAGCACGGCCGCCGACAGGGTGGTCTTCAACATGGGTTATTCCCCGCGCGCGCCGGCGGGAGCACCCCGGCGCCAGTAAGCTCAACACGCGCCCGTCGGCGTGACGGGTCGCCCCGCCGGCGGCTCCAGCGCTTTCGTGTCGCTTCACACGGAAAAGCCCGCGCGCCGCCCCTGGAGTCTTCCCGCTCCCGGCGATGCGACTGACGGCAGGTCTCCTGGCTCACGGTTCGAGCGCCCTTCCGCCGCCTTCCCAGAGCCGAGGCTCCAGTGGCGGTGTGGCGGAGGACTTACCGCTGACAGTTGCGGGTACAGCCCCGGACTTCACGCCTCACGGCGCTTCACCGGTGTTCCCTCTTCGCCCGCTCGCGCGGGACCGTCGCGGATCGTGGTAAGCCGCACGCTGCAAAGGGTCAAGCCGCAGCGTACGGGCGCGATGGATGAGGCGGGAATTGGAGCGGGTGGACGGAATCGAACCGACATATGCAGCTTGGAAGGCTGCCGTTCTACCATTGAACTACACCCGCGCAGCCGTGAGGCGGCGTGAGCGATCAGATAACCGGCCCCGGCGGTGTTTGTCGAGCGGCGAGGTGTAAGGGGTGAGCAAAGAGCGCCGCCAGCCGCACCCTCGGACTTACACCGCGAACCTGTCAGGGTTCGCAAGGGCGATCGCGCGCCCGCAGCGAGCGGGGCTCGCCCCCGCGCAGCGAGGACCGACCGAGCGGACGCGAAGGAGGACAGGAAAAGAGGATGGTGGAGCTGGACGAAGCAAGTTCGAACCCGAAGGGTTCGCAAGGACGACCGTCCGCCCGCAGCTTTAGCGAGGACCGACTGAGCGGACGGGAAGGAGGACTGAGAAAAATGGTGGAGGGGGCTGGATTCGAACCAGCGTACGCCGAAGCGGGCAGATTTACAGTCTGCTGGATTTAACCACTCTCCCACCCCTCCACAGGGCCGAACGTCGAGATGTTCGAAGGCGGCGATCGTAATGGATCTCCGCCCGGGTCCAGACCGGGAGCCCGGCGCCGCTCAAGGCCCGTTGCGCATGGGCGCACAAGGCTTTAACGAGGCCGCTCCCCGATTTGGAGCGCGGACTATAGTCATGGCCCCCTCACGGCGCAACACCGGTCGCAAGCCTCATGCAGCAAGGCCCGCACAGGGCCGCGGCAAGCCTTTCCACAAAGGCGGATCGAACCCGGACGAGGGGTGGATCTGGGGCCGGCACGCCGTGCTCGCCGCCCTGAAGAATCCCCGCCGGGACATCCTCTCGCTGCACGTCACGCGCAACGCCGCCGACGATCTTGAAGACGCCGACCTCAAGCGCGCCAGCCTGGAGCCGCCCCATGAAATCGCCTCGCGCCTGCCCGAGGGCGCGGTGCACCAGGGCTATGCGGTGAAGGCCAGGGCGCTCAAGGCGGAAAGCCTGAACGCCGTCATGGAGCCCACGCACGGGCTCCTGGTGGTGCTCGATCAGATCACCGATCCGCAGAATGTCGGCGCGATCTTCCGCTCCGCCGCCGCCTTCGGGGCGCGCGCGGTGATCATGCAGGACCGCAAATCGCCGCCCCTGTTCGGCGCGCTGTGCAAGGCGGCGGTGGGCTGCGCGGAGACGGTGCCCTTCGTGGAGGTGACCAATATCGCCGACACGCTGATCGATCTCGCCAAGGCCGGCCGCGTCTCGGTCGGCCTGGCGGGCGAGGCCGAAACGCCGCTGCACCAGGCCATCGCCGACCATGCCGGGCCGGGCCTCGTTCTCGTGCTCGGCGCGGAGGGCGAGGGCCTGCGCCCGCGCGTCGCCGAGCATTGCAGCGTGCTCGCGCGCATCCCCATGGGCCCGAAGGCGGAGAGCCTGAACGTGTCGGCCGCCGCGGCGGTGGCGCTCTATGAGTGCGCGCGTCACGATCCGCGGATGAAGTAAGGCGCTAGGATAAATGATCAGGCGGATACGGACCGGGGGGCCTTCGACGGAGAGGTGTTCCGGTCAAAGCTCCCCATCGGTCCATGCTGGAAGAAACCGCAAGGCGATCGCAGCCTGTCAAGGACGGCCCTACGGGCCGCCGCGCAGCGGCGACCGGGCGAAGCCCGGTCGTCCTTGACACGCTGCGACGCTTGCGAAAATGGCTCAGCAAGGATCGACGGGAAGGCGGGGTCGCACTCGCATTGCAGCGCAAGGCGAAGACGTGGTCGAAGCTTCGCTCCACTCAACGCCCCTAGCGCGACCCGATCCGCAGATCGTCGCGGCCGGAGCGGTTCACGTCCACCTCGCCCTCGACCGCGCCCAGGCGCACCGAGCCGCCATTGATGCGCACGCGCGGGTTCACCGCCACGCCGCCGAAGCGGATATCGCCCGATCCGCCGGAAGAGGCCTCGAACGGCTCCGCGCGGCCGTCATCGATCCTGATGTCGCCGGAGCCGGACACGACCGCGTCGAACGGACCGTCCACGCGCCGTCCGGCGATGTCGCCGGAGCCGGAGATCGAGCCGTCGAAGGCGCCCGCCGCCGCAAACGACAGCTCGCCCGAACCGGAAATGCGCGCACGCACGCCGCCGGGCGCGTCGCCGATCTCCACCTCGGCCGAGCCGCTGGCGTCGAGATCAAGGCTCTGCACGTCGCCCAGCGTCACGTCGCCGGAGCCGGAAATGTTCAGCTCCACCAGGCCAGCCACCGGCCCGCCCTCCACGTCGCCGGACCCGGAGACGCGCGCATCGAGGCTCGCGGCCTCATCGAAGGTGATGTCGCCGGAACCGGAAATGGACAGGCTCACCGCGCCCGCCACGTCGCCCAGATCGACATCGCCGCTGCCGGACACCGACACGCGGGCGTTGCGCGCCACGCTGTCTATCCTGAATTCACCGCACGAGCTGATGGACAGATCGGCCGCGCCCACATCGCCGGCGGCGCCGAAGACGATGGCGTCAGAGATGTCGAGATCGGCGCCGGCCGGCGCGCTGATCTCCAGGAGAGGATAGTCCTCCAGCGCGCGCATCTCGCCGCGCCGCGGGCCGATCCGCGGCTCGCCGCCCCAGCGCGTGTTGCAGCGCCAGTCGCGGATGCGCACGCCGCCGTCGACGCGCAGAACGCCGCCGTCCATGGACGTCTGAGGCTGCGGCCCCGCCCCGGCGCGAACCACGCGCGCGGACAGCGTCGCGCCCTCCACGATGCGGATTTCTCCGACGAAGTTTTCGATGTCGACGCCGGGGCCGGCCTGCAGCGCGGCGGCGGCGAGAAGGGCGGTGAAGCTCATGGGCGTGTCTCCCCTGTGATGACGGCTGACGCCGCTTCGATGCGCGCGGCGCCTATCCCGGATGCACCCTGCGCCGCTCCGCCCGGAGAGGATATGTCCGGGAGATGACATTTTCGAAAGCCGGGAGGATTGGCGAGGGGGCGGGGCGGTGAGATCGAGCGCACGCCAACCGTCCCCGCCCCTCGACAGGCGCGAAGGCGCCGAGGCATTTTGAGCGCCATGAGACACCACAACCCCCGCTCCGAGCTTTCCACCCACGAGGTCGTCAATCAGTCCGAGCCGATGACCGGCGTGAACTGGTATTCCGGCGACGCGATCCTGAAATCGGCCGTGGAGCGCAATGGCGGCGCGGTCCATGACGCCCCCCTCTCCGCGTTCGGCGAGGCGGCGGGCTCTGAAACCGTGCAGGACCTCGCCCGCATCGCCAACGAGAACCCGCCCAGGTTCAAGCCCTTCGACCGGTTCGGCCGGCGCATCGACGAGGTGGAGTTCCACCCCGCCTATCACGCGCTGATGGAGCTGGGCCTGTCGAACGGCGTCTCCGCGGCGGCCTGGCGCACCGGCGAGGCGCCCCACACCCTTCACGCGGCCCTTCTGATCCTCATGGGCCAGGCCGACGCCGGGGTGTGCTGTCCTCAATCCATGACCTACGCCAGCGTGCCAGCGCTGAAGCACGCCGAGTGGACCGGGCCCTGGATCGAGGGCGCCGTTTCCGGCCGCTATGATCCGCGCTTCCTGCCGCCGGAGGAGAAGACCGGCCTCACCCTCGGCATGGCGATGACGGAAAAGCAGGGCGGCTCGGACGTCCGCGCCAACGCCACCAAAGCGATCTCCACCGGCGAGGACACCGTGGAGCTTGTGGGCCATAAATGGTTCTGCTCCGCGCCCATGAGCGACGCCTTCCTCACCCTCGCCTATGAAGGCGACGGCGATGACGCAGCCCTCTCATGCTTCCTCGTCCCGCGCTGGCGCCCGGAGGGAACGCGGAACGCGATCGAGATTCAGCGCCTGAAGGATAAGCTCGGCGACAAGTCCAACGCGTCCTCCGAGATCGAGTACAAGAACGCCTACGCCCGGCGCATCGGCGAGCCGGGCCGGGGCGTGCGCACCATCATCGAGATGGTCAATCATACGCGCCTGGACTGCCTCGCCGGGTCCGCCGGGCTGATCCGCAACGCCGCCGCCCAGGCGATCTGGCACGCCGACCGCCGGTCCGCCTTCCAGCGCCGATTGATCGACCAGCCGCTCATGCGCGAAGTGCTCGCCGAGCTTTCACTGGAAGCCGAAGCCGCCATCGCGCTGGCCTTCCGCGTCGCGCGCAGCTTCGACGCGGCCGGCGGCGACCCGCACGAAGCCGCGCTGGCCCGGCTGATGACGCCCATCGCCAAATACTGGATCTGCAAGCGCGCGCCGTATCTGGTCTATGAGGCCATGGAGGCCCATGGCGGCGCGGGATATGTGGAGGAACACCCCCTGCCCCGCATGTTCCGCCAGAGCCCGCTCAACGCCATCTGGGAAGGCTCGGGCAATGTCATCGCCCTGGATGTGCTGCGCGCGCTGGCCAAGGACCCGAGCGCGAGAGACGCCCTCGCCGCCGAGCTTGAAACCGTCCGCGGCGCCCATCCCGCCCTCGACGCGCGCCTTGACGCCCTGCTCGTCATGGCGCGCGGCGTGGCCGAAGCCGACGCCCGCCGCTTCACCGAACTCGCCGCCACGGCCCTCACCGCCTGCGCGCTGGCGCAAACAGGCGACGAGGCCGTGTTCGACGCCTATGTCGCCCGCCGAATCGCGGAAAGCTCGGTGATGCTGGGCGCGGGCGAAGCCAGGATCGACGCCGAAGCGCTGATCGGGCGGGCGCGGGTCTCAGCCTGAACGGGTAACGCCTCGCTCCACTCCACTCGTCCGCCGTGCTAGTCTTCAAGCGCCATGGCTTGGGTGTGGGCACGGGGGCGGGCATGAGCGCGGCGGAAACCGGCTTATCGATTTTCCTGTCCTATTCCCGTCAGGACAGCGAAGCGCTCATGCGTCTCCACGCCGCCTTGCTGGACGCGGGTCATGCGCCGGATTACGACCAGTCGGAAGCCGACCCGGACAGTATCACCAGCGGGATCTCCGCCGACGACGAGTGGTGGCTCCGGCTTGAAGCGATGATCGCGTCGGCCGACGTGTTCGTTCTTCTCGTCAGCCCGGCAATGAGCGCCAGCAAAGTGGTCGACGAAGAGATCGCCTACGCACGCCAGCTGGGCAAACGCATCATTCCCGTCCTCGTGGAGCCGGTTGATTATGCTGCTTTGCCGCCGCGATTGCGGGCGCTCAACATCAAGATCAATCTCGCCCGTTCCGGGCCTGGATTCGAGACAGCCTTCGCCCAGCTCCTACGCGTCTTGGCGCTTGACGTGACCTGGCTTCGATCCGGGGCCGATCTCGTCCGGGCGGCGAAGGCCTGGGACGAGCACACGCCGCCGAGACCGCGCGATTTGCTCCTGCAGGGAGCGAGCGTCGACCGCGCCCAGACCTGGCTGGAGAATACGCCCACAAACAGCGACGCGCCGGGGGAGCTGGTGCGCGAGTACATCAAAGCCAGCCGGATCAACCGCGCCCGCCAGATCCGCAATCGTCGCCGGGCCGCGGTCGCCGCCGCGCTGCTGTTGGCCGGAGTTCTCGGACTGTCCGGGCTGCTTCTCGCCATGGCGGGCCAATCCCACCTTCGCGAAGCGTTCCGGCTCTTGCAGGCCGCCGGGCGCGCGGTCGAGGACGGATACCCCGACAGAGGCGTACGGCTCGCCATGCTGGCTGGTCGGGATGTCGCGATGTTCGACGGAGTCGAGAACGACGCGGTCGGCCGGACCCTGACCGAGGCGGCGATCGCGAACCGCGCGCTCGGGCGCTTCGATCTCGTCGAGGCGGCGCGCGAGAGCGCGAGCTCCCCAATCTGGCTCGGCGAAGAGCGCATCGCGGCGATCGGCGCGAGCGGCGCTCCACACGTCATCGACGCAGGCTCCGGCGCGAAGGTCGATGTCGGAGCGTCCGACCTCCAGGCCGCATTGGGCGGCGGCGAGGTATGCGAGTGGAACCGCTCAGGCGCATGGCTGGCGGTCGCCCATTGCGACGGAACAATCGCGCTCGTCGATCTCACCGATCTGACCGCTCCACCGGCACGGTCTTTGGCGAGACCCGAGTACGCCACGGGAAGCGCAAGACTCTATTGTAATCTTTATTGGAATGTGAGCGGGACGCATCTCTGGGCGCTGTGTCGCTCGGGGAGATCCGGTCCCGTCACCGTTGCGGTCTACACGCTGGCGACAGACGAATGGCGTACGCACGGGCGAATATACCGTTCAGACTGGCTTGACGCAGCGCCAAGCCCGGACGGGACCCGTCTTGCGTTTGCTCTCGCCAACCAACATGGCGTGCATGTGGTGACCACCCCCGCGGCCGAATCGGACACGGCCCTCGAATTCCTTCAGATCGCCGAGACCTGGTGCGCCGACGGCGATCTTCAAAAGCCGCACGCGCTCGTCTGGGAAGAAAACGGCCTCACAATCGCAGACGGGGTGGGCGCCGTCGGGCGATGCAGCGAGGGTGCGAACGACACGGAGATATTGGACGCCGCCCAGGGCGTGCCCGCCCGCGCCCTGAAGCGCTCCCCGGACGGTAGACTTTTGGCGGCCGCCTACGCCGATGGACGCATTCGCGTCCTGGATGCGGAGACCGGCGCGCTGGTTACGACGCCGGGCGGTCACGGCCCCTTCTACCGCATGGAGAATGGGGGGGGCGAGTTGCAGCGATGGATGGCGCTCGACTGGAGCGCGCGAGGCCGGTTGCTCAGCCTTGAGCGCGGCGGCGAACTCAGGACATGGGTTGTACGTGGAGCCTCTGTCAGGACGCGTCAGCCCCTGAACGCCCGCGCGACGGCTTTGGCGTTCGATCCGGCCGGCGAGCGCCTGGCGATCGCGGTCGGCGCCGGTCCCCGCGCGCCCGGCGCGCCGCCGCCGGGCCTTAGCCTTCTCCCGCTCGACGGCGACGGGCTTCAAGCGCCATCTCCGCTGGCTCACCGAGACCAGACAAGCCTGCTCGAAGACGTTGAAGTGTGGCCGGTTGTGTACGGCCGCGTCAGTATCGTGGCGCTCGCGTTTTCTCCCGACGGCGCCCATCTGGCTGCCGCGCGCAATGACGGTGAGATCGTCTTCTACCAGACAGGCGAGGACCAGGAGGCGCTCCGCTTCCTCGGCGCCGCCCGTCTGGCCACACAGTGCGAAATGGGCGCGGCGGATGAAGAGTCGCCCCGTTACGTGATTAGAGACGGGTATTGCTTTATAATCGACCCGGCGACCGGAGAAGAGACCGGGCAAACCAGCGAGGACGCAGCGGCCTCGATCCTGGCCTTGAAATGGGAGACGCCGGACACCCTCACCGTGATCGAGCGGGCGGGACCCCACCGGCCGATTTATGGACGGCCGCCCGGCGTCAATGTGATCGCGGCCTACCCGTCCTGGCATGATTTAGGACCCTCCGATCAAAGGCTCAGCAGCGCCAGCCGAGACATTCGTGAGTCCCAACAGGCTGGCCTCTATCCCATCAGCCGCCCCGATCTCGGCTTCGTGGCCATGGCCTCGCGCGCGCCGGGCGTTGGGAACCCCTCCACGGTCGTACTTCGAAAGCAAGTCGCCGGCGCCGAGTTGTGGCGCAGCGAGGTGCTTAACAGCGCGCCGGACGCGATCGCGCTGGCGCAGGACGGCGGAATGCTGGCCGTCAGCGGGTCCTGGCGCGTGGGCGGACGGGCGTTCGAGATCTGGAACCTTCATGGAATGAACGAGGCCGATCCGCCCGCCTTCGGGTTCCGCGAAGCGCAGGCGCGTCTATGCGGTCCGGTGGAGGCGGGCGGGCTGCCCGAGAGCCTTCGCCGGCTGAGTCCGGCCGACGACCATGACCTGGAGCCAGGCGGGCTCTGGCGTGTCGGCGACGACGTCTGCGCTCCGGTCAACGCCCTCACCGCCCTCGGCCGGCGTTTCGGAGCCGTCCTGTCGGACTTACCAATCGAAGAGTGAAGGCGGCGGCGCAGAGTGAACGCCACCTGAGCCCCAGCGCCCCCTGCTCCGCCCCCGCCCATTAATTCTCCGTCATGAACCGACCGTAAGTCGCATTCTTCGGCGCGCCGGGTTAGCGCTGTCATATGGGGTATGCGCTGGAAACACGGGATTTGTGCCGCAGCTTCGGCGAGGTGACCGCCGTCGATCAGGTGTCTTTGGCCGTGCCGGAGCGCTCGGTGTTCGGGTTTCTGGGGCCGAACGGGGCGGGCAAGACCACCACGATCCGCATGCTGCTCGGCCTGATCCGGCCCGATCACGGCGCCATACTGATCGGCGGGATCGACGTGCGCGCCAGGCGGAGCCGGGCGCTGCGCGGGGTCGGGGCGATCGTGGAGAGCCCGGCGCTCTACCCCAATCTCACCGGGCGCGAGACGGTGCGCATGGCCGCCCGTCTTCTGGGCGCGACGGCGCGGGAGGCGGAGGTGCAGCTGGAGCGCGTCGGGCTTGGCGACGCGGCCGACCGGCTGGTGGGCGGGTATTCGCTGGGCATGCGCCAGCGCCTGGCGCTGGCGCGCGCCATGATCGGCGAGCCGGGGCTGTTGATTCTTGACGAGCCCACCAACGGGCTCGATCCGGCCGGGATCGCGGAGATGCGCGAGCTGATCCGGGCCCTGCCCGATCTGATCGGCGCCACGGTGTTTCTCTCCTCCCACATGCTCGGCGAGATCGAGCAGACCGCCACCCATTGCGCCCTGATCGACCGGGGCCGGCTGGTGTTTCAGAACCGGCTGGAGGTTCTGGCCGACACCGCGCCGCATACCCTGGCGATCGAGACCGACCGGCCGGCCGCGCTCACCGAACGCTTTCTGAACCAGTCCATCCACGCCCATCGCGACGGGAACGTGGTGCGCGCGCGCCTGGAGCTGGACCGGGAGGGACGCGCCGCGCTGACCCGCGCGCTCACCGCGGAAGGCTATGGAGTTTCAGGGCTTTGGACCGAGCGCGCCTCGCTGGAGCGGCTGTTTCTGACGCTCACAGGGCGTGGACGGGAGACCGCGTGATGGGCGCGGTGCTGATCGCCGAGCTGGTGAAGCTGAAACGCTCCCTGGTGCTTTTGCTGATCGCCGGGGCGGCCGGCATGATCCTGGTCATGCTGCCGGCGGTGATCGTCACCGGCAACGCGCCGGACGACTGGATGCGGCTCTCCATGAGCGGGGCGGCGATCTGGGCCTATCTGCTGATGCCGCTCACCGCCACGGCGTTGACCGCGCTGGCGGCCGGGATCGAGCATCAGAACCAGGGCTGGACCTGGACCCTCGCCCTGCCCGCGCCCAAGCCGGCGGTGTTCGCGGCCAAGGCGGTGATCGCCGCGCTCGCCATGGCGGGGACCGGGGCGCTGGTGGGCGGGGCGATTCTCGCCGGCGGGCTGGCCGGCTCGGCGCTGGCGCCGCAGCACGCCCTCTCCGGCGCGCCTCCGGCCGCATTTCTGGCCGAATTGCTGGCGAAGATGTGGCTGGCGGGGCTGCTGGCGCTAGCGATCCAGTTCTTCGCCGCCCATGTTTTCAGGAGCTTCGCGGTCCCCATCGTCGTCGGGATCGCCGGTACGTTCGTCTCGGTGGTGGCGACCTCGGCCCAGCTCGGTATCTATTTTCCCTGGCTTTTGCCGGTGAACATGCTCGCCAGCGAGCCGGAGCGGGCGATGCAGGCCTTGCTCACAGGATCTGTCGGCGGGGTGGCGGTGTTCGCGCTGGCGATCGTGTGGCTGTCGCGCAAGGACTGGCGTTGAGGGCGGCGCGGCGCTAACCCTTTTCCCTGGGGGAGGCGCCGGTCATGTCGCTCATAACGCTTGGGCTTTTCGCCTATGTGCTGATCCAGCTGGGGATCGCGGTCTGGGCCTCGCGCCGGATCGCGGGCGACGCCGATTATCTGGTGGCGGGCCGGCGGCTCGGCGTTTTCACGTTGGGAATCAGTCTGTTCGCGACCTGGTTCGGCGGCGAGACGGTGATGGGCGCCAGCGCCGCCATCGCCTCGGAGGGCCTCGCCGGAGCGCGGGCGGAGCCGGTGGGGTACGCCCTGTGCCTCGCCGCGGCGGCGCTTCTTGTGGCGGGCGCCTTAAGATCAAAGGGTTATATGACGCTCGCGGACTTTTTCCGCGACCGGTTCGGGAAGCGGGCGGAGATCGCGGCGGCGCTCGTCTCGATCCCCACCTCGGTGATCTGGGCGGCGGCGCAACTGCTTGCTCTGGCGGCGCTTCTGGCCGCGGTGACCGAGCTTCCGGTGGGAGTGGCGCTGGTGGCGGCGGGCGGGTTCGCGATCCTCTACACCTTTCTCGGCGGGCTTCTGGGCGACGTGATCACCGACGTGGTCCAGAGCGTCGTGGTCATGGCCGGATTGGTCCTGGTTCTGTTCATGTTGATCGGCCGCGCCGGCGGCGTCGAAGCGAGCCTTGAAGGGCTGCGCCCGGACCAGCTTGTGCTTGTTCCGCCGGGGGAAAGCTGGATCGAGCGCCTGGACGCCTTCGCCATCCCCATTCTCGGCTCGATCGTCGCCCAGGAGATGATCGCACGCTTCCTGGGCGCGAAAACCGCAAGGACCGCCGTGCGCGGCGGCCTCTTCGCCGCCGGGCTCTATCTGGCGGTGGGAGTCCTGCCGATCGTGTTCGGCCTGGTCGGGGTCAACGCCGGGTTCGACGCCGGCGCCGGCGATCTCTACCTGCCGCTCATGGCCGCCGAACTTCTGCCGAGCGCGCTGTTCGTGATGTTCGTCGGCGCCCTCTTCTCCGCCGTGCTCTCCACGGTGGATTCCGCCCTGCTGGCGGTGTCGGGCCTGGCGACGGAGAACCTTTACGCCCGGGTGCGCCGGGGCGCCGGGCCGGTTGAGAAGCTCTGGGCGGCGCGCGGCCTCACGGTGGCGGCGGGGCTGGCGGCGCTGAGCGTCGCGTTCGCGGGCGATACGATCTACGGGCTGGTGGAGCTCGCCAGCGCGCTGGGCTCGGCCGGTTTGCTGGTTTCGCTCCTGATCGGGCTGCACTTCCGCTTCGGCGGGGAGTGGAGCGCGCTGGCCGCCCTGGCCGCGGGCCTCATCACCATCTGGATCGCCGACTGGGTGCTGGTGATCCCCGGCGGATTTCTGCTGTCCATCGCCATGGCCGCCCTGGCCTACGCGCTCGCCGGGCTCGTGCGTCCTCAGCTCAAGAGCGCATAGATCCCCAGCGCGATCGCCGTGCCGATGACATAGCCCAGAACGCCGGCGAGCACCCCCGGCGTCACCAGGTCCTTCCAGCCCTTGGCGGCGGCGAGGGCCGGCGCGGTGGTGGCGCCGAGAATCGCCGCGTTCGAGGCGATGATCATTTCCGGGAGCGACAATCTGAAGAGCGCGCCTGCTACCAGCATCACCGCGGCGTGGATGGCGATCAGCACCGCGATGAACACCATGATCATGGGCGCGCTCGCGAGCAAATCGGCGACGTTCGCTCCGGCCGCGATGGCGCCGAAGAACAGGAAGGCCAGAACCACGCCCAGCTCGAACCCGCCATGGAGCTTGGCCATCTGCCCAGGAAACAGCGTCGCCGGAATCACCGCGAGCACGGTGATGTAGACATAGCGCAAGCCGTCGATCCCGCTGACCATGACCAGCCAGTCGGCGACCGCCACCACGGTGATCGCGAAGGTCAGCGTCAGAGCGAGCGAGAGCGACGTCGCGCGCCCTTCGCTGCCTTCGCCGGTCTCGGCCACCGTTCCGCCGGCATGGTCGCGCTGGACGAACTTGCGCGCGAGCCAGGCGAAGCCCGGCAGCACGGCGAGCACGCCCAGATAGGCCGCGCTCGCCAGATGGTCGGCCGCGACGATGGCGCTGACCAGCGCCGGCTCGTTGGCGGCGAGGCCGGTCTGTTCGATGAGCGGGGCGAAATTCACCGATCCGCCGATATAGCTCGCCGTGAGCGAGGCGGTGACGGCCGCTTCGACGTCGCCGAGATCAATCAGCAGAAACGCCGTCAGCGCGCCCGCCACCGTGCCCATTGTGCAGATCAGAAAGGCGGCGGTGACCCGCGTGGTTTCAAAGAAGATCCGCCGAAGGTCGGCCTTCATCAGAAACAGCGGGATCAGGACCGGCACGGCGTAGGTGAACACGAAATCATAGGCCGGACTGTCGAACGGCATGATCCGGAGGTTCGAGGCCAGGATCGCCAGAAGGATGGTCCACACCGTGCCGGTCAGGAGCGCGCCGAACTTCGTCTTTTCAAGCAGGAAACCCGCAGCTGCGATGGCGACGAGGCCGGCCATCACGGCGAAGGGCTGACCGGCGGGGATGAGGGAGTCCATGGGCGTGTCCTGGTCCGTCTGTGCTGAAGCCGACTTAGCGCGCCTGCTTCACCGCGTCGACTTCGATCTCGACGATAAAGTCGGGATGGGCGAGCGCGCTGACGCCCACCATGGAGGAGGCCGGCGGACAGGCGCCGAACACGGCGTTATGCGCCGCGCCCACCGCGCCTTGCGTCTCCGGGCGCATGTCGGTGACGAACATGCGCGTGCGCACCACGTCGTCCGGGCGCGCGCCGGCTTCTTTCAGCGCGGCGACGATGATCTCCAGACAGCGCGCGGCCTGGGCGCCGGCGTCGCCGGGGGCGAAGGGCGCGCCGGCCTCGTCCACCGCCACCGTGCCCGCGACATAGACGTGATCGCCGGCCACCACCGCACGGCGATAGCCGACCTTGTCCTCCCACGGGGCGCCGGAGGTGATGCGGGTCCGGCCCGCAATCGTCTCCGTCCTCACTGGGCCGCCCCCTCGCCCGAGGGCACGCCGTTGGCGAACAGATCGAGCGCGATGGCGGTCATGCCTTCGGCCGCCACCGTCACCGCGCTTTCGGCGTCGGTGTAGAAGAAGGGTGAATGGTTGGCCGGCGGGGTTTCGCCGCGCGCCTGATACTCGCGCCACACCTCCATGGGCGTGCCGCCGACCCAGAACATGAAGATCGGCACGTCTTCGTCGGTGCGGCCATAGCGGGAGAAATCCTCTCCGCCGGTCACCGGATCGGTGGTGGCCACGCGTTCGCCGAAGCGGGCCTCCAGCACCTGTCCTGCGCGGGTGGAGAGCGCCGGGTCGTTGTAGACGGCCGGCGTATAGGTCTCTTCGATCTCCACCACCGGCATCAGCTCGTCGGGGAGCCCCGCCGCCATGGCGATGCCGTTGGCCACCCGCTCGATCCCGGCGAGCAGATTCTCGCGCACCTCGTCGGTATAGGAGCGCACGGTGATCTGCAGATGGGCCTCGTCGGAGATGATGTTGTGCTTGGTCCCGGCGTTGAAGGCGCCCACGGTCACCACCCCGGTCTCGAACGGGGAGAGCTCGCGGCTCACCAGGGTCTGCAGGGCCAGCACGATCTGGCTGGCGATCACCACCGGGTCCTTGCCCAGATGCGGCGAGGCGCCGTGCGCGCCGATCCCTTTCACATAGACGTCGACAGTGTCCACATTGGCCATGGCGTAGCCGGGCACGTAGCGGATTTCGCCGGCCGGCATATAGCCCCAGGTATGATGGCTCACCACCGCGTCCGGAGTGGGAAAGCGCTCATAAAGCCCGTCCATGAGCATGGCCATGGCCCCCAGGCCCACCTCCTCGGCCGGCTGGGCGATCAGCACCAGCGTGCCCGACCATTGATCGCGATTCTCCGCCATCCACCGCGCCGAGCCGATGAGCGCGGTCATGTGGGTGTCGTGGGCGCAGGCGTGCATGACCGGAAATTCATTGCCCATGCGGTCTTCCTGAACGACCGTGGAGGCGAACTCCAGCGGCGTCTGCTCGCGCATGGGAAGCCCGTCCATGTCGGCGCGCATCAGAATGGTCGGCCCGTCCCCGTTCTCCATCACCGCAACGACGCCGGTGCGGCCCACCTCTTCGGTGACCTCATAGCCGGCCTCGCGCAGCTCCTGCGCCATGCGCGCGGCGGTCTCGAACTCCACGAAGGAGAGTTCGGGATTGGCGTGGAGATGGCGGTACAGCCCCTGCAGATGCGCGTCCCAGTCGGCGTCCAGGCTCTGGCGGATATCATCCTGAGCAAGGCCGGGCGCGGCGAGCGCCAGAACGGCGGCGGCGGCGGTCAGAATGCGGCGCATGGCGGAACTCCCCTTTTCATTGGGGCCATTCGACGCCTGTTGAGGGGGAGAGGTCAAGCGGGGCCTTTTATGTCCCTCCCCTTGGAGGGTGGGCCCTGCGCCCCTACCCGAACAGCGCCATGGGCAACGCGCCGATCACCGCGCCGGTCATCAGCGTGGCGAGCGTGCCGGAGATCAGGGCGCGCGGGGCGAGGTTGAGGATGTCCTCGCGCCGGCTGGGCGCCACGGCGATGAGGCCGCCCACCAGAATGCCCACCGAGGAGAAATTGGCGAAGCCGCAGGCCGCGTAGGTCATGATCAGGCGCGTGCGCGGGCTCATCTCGTCTGAGAGATTGGCCAGAGCGTCATAGGCGAAGATCTCGTTGAGCGCGGTTTTGAAGCCCATCACCGTGCCGGCGGGCGCAGCCTCGCTCCAGGGCACGCCGGCGAGCCAGACCAGAGGCGCGAACACCCAGCCCAGCATGCGCTCCACGCTTAGCGGCGCGCCCACAACGTCGGGCAGGCCGTCCAGGGAGAAGTTCACCAGCGCCACCAGGGCGGTGAACACCAGGAGCATGGCGATGATGTTGATGAACAGGCGCACCCCGTCCGCGACGCCCGTGGTGAGCGCGTCCATGGAGGAGTGGTAGAGCTGGACCGGGATCTTTTCTTTTTCGGCCTGTTCGGCGGTCTCGTCCTGGGGGTGCATGAGCCGGGCGAGCACCACGGCGGCGGGCACCGAGATGAGCGAGGCGGTGAGGATATGGCCCGCGGCGTCTTCGAGGATCGCGTTGAGCTGGCTCACATAAATGGCCATCACCGAACCGGCGACGGTGGAGAAGCCCACGGTCATGATCAGGAACAGGTCCGACCGGCTCATGGTGGGAAGGCGCGGGCGGATCAGCACCGGGCTTTCCGTCATCCCCAGGAAGATGTTCGCCGCCGCCCCGAGGCTCGCCGCGCCGGAAAGGTTGAGGATGCGCCGGAACATCGCCGCGAAGCCGCGCACGGCGAACTCCAGGATCCGCCAGCGCCAGAGCAGGGCGGAGAGCGCGGAGAGCACGATCACCATGGGCAGGGCCTGGAAGGCGAAGGTGAAGGTGAGCCCTTCCGCGCCCTCGCGGATCACGAACGGGGAGTCGCCCCCGCCCAGATAGCCGAACACGAAGCTGGTGCCTTGCGTGGTCGCCGCCTGCAGCACCGCCACCACGCCGGTGAGCGAGGACAGGAAGGCGCGCGTCGGCGCGAAGGAGAACAGGAGGATCGCGATGGCGAACTGCACCAGCACCGCGCCGGCGATCAGCGCCAGGGGGAGCTTTTTCCGCGGCCCCAGCACCCAGGCGATGGCGATGAAGGCGAACACCCCAGCAAGGCTGCGCAATTGCAGTCCGGCGTCTTCGAACATGAACGATGTCCCTGATGCGTGGCGGCGCGCCTGTAGCTGCGGCGCCGCGACCCCTTCCCTCGGCGCGACCATACTTAAAACCGTCGCAAACGCCAGCACGCCTTGCGCCTTCAAGGCGCCGCGGCCTATGTGGGGGTCATGAGCAAGCCGATCTGGTCGCCCTGCAAGAAAATCTGCCTCGTCGATCCCGCGCACTCCCTCTGCGTGGGCTGCTTCCGCACGCTCGACGAGCTGGGCCGCTGGACGATGATGAGCGACGCGGAGCGGCTTGAAGTGAAGAGCGCGCTGAAGGACCGCGAAGCGCGGTATCGCGCGTCGAGGACCGGCTAACCGCCCATCACCGCTTCGCGGATCATGTTCAGCGCCACGATCAGAAGCCCGATCGCGAAGGCCTGTTTCAGGCGCGCGGCGTTGAGCCTGTGGGCGAGCGCGGCGCCGACCGGGGCGAGGAACACCGCCGCCCCGGCGAGGCAGGCGAAACCGGCGAAATTCACATAGCCCACCGAAAACGGCGCGCGGCCCGCCTCGTCGAGGCCGGCGATCATGTAGCCGACGGCGCCGGGCAGACCGATCGCCACGCCGAACCCGGCCGAGGTCGCCACCGCGGTGTGGATGGCGCGCCCGCACACGGTCATCAAGGTGACCCCGAACACGCCCCCGCCAATGCCCATGAGGGCCGAGAGCGTTCCGATGAACGCGCCGAGGACGCCGCTCAACGGGAGGCCGGGCAAATCGTCGGCGAGCTTCCAGTCGGGCCGGCCGAAGAAGAACTGCGCCGATAAAAGCAGCGCCACGCCGCCGAACAGGGCGGTGAGCGCCCGGCCGGGGGCGTAGTCGGCGACGGCGGCGCCGATGAACGTGCCGAGCACGATCCAGGGCGCCCAGGCCTTGATGACCTGAAAATCCACCGCACCTCGGCCGGCGTGGGCCATCACCGATCTCAGCGACGTCACCACGATCACCGCCAGCGAGGTGCCCACCGCCGCGTGCATGGCGGTGTCGTCATAGCCCAGCGCGGAGAGGACGAAATACATCGCCGGGACCATCACCACCCCGCCGCCGATGCCGAACAGCCCTGCGATCAGCCCCGCGCCCGCGCCCACGGCCAGGAGCGCGGCGATGAAGGGCAGATACTCGATCACGCCGCCGCGCGCTCCGGCGCCACGGCGGCGAGCGCCTCCTCCACCACCTCCCAACCCGCGCCGGGCCGGTTGGCCTTATCAGAGAGGATCTGGCGGAATTTGCGCGCGCCGGGCCGCCCCGCGAACAGGCCGAGCACATGGCGGGTGATCGCATGCAGCTTCACGCCGTTCGCCAGCTCGTGCTCCACGTAAGGCCGGTAGGCGATGATCGCGTCGGCCGGATCGGCGACCGGATCGGGCGCGCCGAACACGCGGCTGTCCACTTCGGAGAGGATCCACGGGGTATGATAGGCGGCGCGGCCGAGCATCACCCCGTCAAGCCCCAAGCCCGCCTCCAGCGCGTGGTCGAGATCGGCGAGCCCGCCATTGAGGATGATCTCCAGATCGGGCCGCTCGGCCTTCAGGCGCTTGACCAGCGCGTAATCCAGCGGCGGCACGTCCCGGTTTTCCTTCGGGCTCAGACCCTTCAGCCAGGCCTTGCGGGCGTGGACGGTGAAGCTGGTGACGCCCGAGGCGGCCACGGTGTCCACGAAGTCGAACAGGGTGGTTTCCGGGTCCTGATCGTCGACCCCAAGCCGGTGCTTGACCGTGACGGGGATGCCGACCGCCTCGCGCATGGCGGTGAGACAGTCGCGCACCAGCTCCGGCTCGCGCATCAGGCAGGCGCCGAACCGGCCCGACTGCACCCGGTCGGACGGGCAGCCGACATTGAGGTTCACTTCGGCGTAGCCGAAGCCTTCCGCGATCTTCGAGGCGTGCGCCAGATCGTCCGGCTCCGACCCGCCAAGCTGGATCGCCACGGGATGTTCGGCCGGGTCAAAGCCAATGAGGCGCGCCGCGTCGCCGCGGATCACCGCCTGGTCCACCGCCATCTCGGTGTAGAGCAAGGCCCGGCGCGTCAGCACGCGGTGGAACGCCCGGCAATGCCGGTCGGTCCAGTCCATCATCGGCGCCACGGAGAAACGCCGGTCCAGGGTCTGCGCGCAGGTCATGGCGCGCCATGTAGGCCGGACGCGAAAAAAGCGCAAATGCGCGCGCGCTCCGATCGCGCTAGACTGAAGCGGGCCGAGGCGGACGGGTGCGGCCGGAACCGCAGCCGGGCCGCTTCGTTGTGGGGGTGAGCAGAGCTTTCTGAAGGAGAAACGCCGATGGCCTTTTCCAGCGCCGCCTTGAAGTTCGCCGGCCTGTCGGCCGCCGCCGCGCTCGCCCTGGGCGCCTGCGCCAGCGACGACGGCATGGACGGCGCCGACGCGCAGCCTCAGGACTTCGCCGATTATGAGTCCGATCCCAGGCTCGGCGCGCGCGTGGACCGGATCTGCTTTGGACAGAGCATCAACGGGTTCGGCGAGACGACCGACGAGACCGTGCTGCTGGAGTCCGGCGTGGACGACTGGTACCTCGCCCACACCTATAATTGCCCGAACCTTGAATTCGCCCAGTCGCTGAGCTTCGACCGCTACGGCTCGTGCCTGCGCCAGGGCGACGAGATCATCGCCTATGACAGCGCCTTCGGCGACGACAATGTGGGCATCGAGCCGCGCGGCTGCACGATCCGGGCGATTTATGAGTGGGATCCCAGCCGCGCGATCGAAAACGGCGCTTACTAGGCGTCAACCGCGCGTTCACCATCCCGTTTAACGCGGCCTTTGCGGCCATCGCGCTAGGCTTTCCCTTCATGCGAGGGAGCACGCCATGGCCAAGGCCGCGTTTCACAAGCACCAGCGCGTCTACGTCAAACCCGTGGGCACCTGGGCGGCGATCGAGAAGGTCAAGCCGCAATGGGTGAAGGACGTGGAGGAGCCGGTGAAGATCTTCTACGATTGCGGGCTGGGGCGCGATTTCACCGCCGCCGAACTCGCCGCCGAGGCGGTGGAGGAGACCGATTCCGGCCGCTGGCGACTGTTGCGCGCCAAGAACAAATGGCAATCGGCCGACGAATGCGCCCACCACCCTCAGCCGGGCACCTACCCGGTGGTGGTCACCGACGTTCAGAACTGGGGCGGCTGGCGCGTTCCGGGGGCGGAGTACGACCGCGATCCGGCCCGCATCGAACACCAGGCGCGCCTGATCGTCCACGCACCGAGCCTGCTCGGTCTCGCCGAAATGCTGGCGCGCGAAGCGGCGGAAAATCCTGACGCCGGCGCGCAGTTCGTCACGCTTGGAAAACACGCCGCCGACCTGGTGCGCGCCGTGCGCGCCCGTCCGGACGAACCCTCCGGGCTTCGCGCAGTCGGTTAACCGAAGAGTCATCGTCGCCGGACGAAGTTGAATGGGCTCATTCAGTGTCCAGGGGAGCCGTCTTGGCCGATTTTTCAAGGGTTCAGGCGCTTGTCATCGACGACAACGTGCACATGATCCAGATCGTGCGGTCGATGCTGCTCGGCTTCGGGATTACGCGCACCTATGAGTCCCGCGACGCGGCGGAGGCCTTCGACATCGTGCGCCACGAATCCATCGACTTCGTGATCGTCGATTATCAGATGCCGATCCTGGACGGGCTGGAGTTCACCCGGCTGGCGCGCACCGCGAAGGACACCCGCAACGCCTTCATTCCGATCATTCTTCTCACCGCCCATACCGAGCGCTCGCGCATAATCGCCGCGCGCGACGCCGGGGTGACGGAGATCTGCGCCAAGCCGATCAACGCCAAACAGCTCTGGATGAAGATCGCCGCCTGCGTGAACAATCCGCGCCCCTTCGTGCGCGCCGGCTCCTATTTCGGCCCGGACCGGCGCCGGCGCGAGGAGGAGCCGCCGAAGCAAGAGCGGCGCACCGCGCAGCCCGTGGCGAAACCCGGCGAAACCGCCGGCGAAGAAGCCGGCGAGGCGCCTCAGGCGAAGACCGCTTCGGTCTGAACCTCGCCCACGCGACTCGCCGCCCGCGCTAACGCTTCATTGCTGGACGGCGGCGCACGCCGCACCGTACCTTGGAGCGCATGATTCGGAACCGCGACGCGCGAGGGCGGGGGTCGGCCCGCGACGCGTCCGCAGGCGAAACGCGCCCGCGGGCGTTTTCCGCGCGCGCGGTGATGCTGGCGGTGATGATCTTCACCATCGTGTTCGGCGCGGTGATCTTCGCCAAGCTCGGTCAGGAGCGCCAGCGCGCAGAGCTGGACGCGCGCGCGGTCCACGCCCGCACCGCCGCGGTGTTCGCCGAAGACATTGAGGGCCGGCTGGCGGAGGTGCGCGGCGCGCTCGCCGCCGGCGCCGGCGCGCTGTCGCAATTGTCCGCCGAAGCGCTGGAGGCCGCCGGTCCGGGCGCGGTGGAGACGCTGTCCAATTTCGCTCAGGTGAGCGGGGCAGGCTTGCTGCTGCCCGACGGGCGGATCATCGCCGCCGGCGCCCATGACGCCGACGCCCTGCGCGCCGCGACCGACGCCGCCCTGACCGGAGACGGCGACGTCATCGCCCTGCCCGGCCTTGAAACGCCGCTCATCACGGTCCGGCCGGTCCGGCTCGCCGACGGATCGGTGGGCGCCCTGACCGCGGTCCTGGCGCCCGGCCCGCTTCTGGGGCCGCGCCGAACGGGCGAGATCGCCATTCTCACCGACGCCGAGGCCCGCGTGCTCGCCACCGCGCCGCCCATCGCCTTTTCCGGCGCGCCGCGCATCGCCGATCTCGTGAATCTTGATCCCGCCCTCGTCGCCGACATCGCCCGGCGCGGCGGAGCGGCGCCGGGCGCCGATTTCGCCGGCGCTTCGGGCGTGCTGGGCGCGGCCCCGGTCGGCGGCGCGCCTCTGACCGCCATGAGCATCGGCCCGTCCGGGCTCGACGGCGCGGCCTGGCGCGACACGGTGTTCTTTCACCTGCTCCTGTTCGTGGCCCCTCTGGGCGCCGCGCTCGCCTTGCTGATCATGCTTCGAAGCCAGATGAGCATTCTCGACGACACCCAGGTGCGTCTGCGCGACAGCGAGAACCGGCTGCGGCTGGCCATCGAGGGCGCGCGCTGCGGCGTCTGGGAATGGAATCTCGATGAGGACGAGGTGGTGGTCACCGACAGCTTCGCCCGCCTGATCGGCCGCGCCGGCGCGGAGGTGATGACCGGGCCGGAGCTGTTGCGCCTCGTGCGCCGCGAGGATCAGGACCGGGTGCGCGCGGCGCTGCGCGGGGCGGCCAACGCCAAGGATGTGGACGTGGAGCTGCGCGCGGCCGGCCTTCCGGTCTTTCTCCAGCTGCGTGGCCGGCTGCAGCCCAATTCACGGCGCATCGTCGGCGTCGCCATCGACATCACCGAGCGCAAGGGCGCGCAGGCGCGTGTGGCGGCGGCGGAATCGCGCCTGCGCGCAGCGCTGGAATCCATGTCGGAGAGCTTCGTCTTGTGGGACGCCCGGCGCCGGCTGGTCCTGTGGAACCGGAAATTCCGCGAATTCTTCGGCTTTCGCGAGGGCGCCCTGCGGCCCGGCATGACCTACGCCGAGGTGGAGGACGTGGCCGGCCGGGCAATCCGGCGCATCCATGGCGGCGAGGACGGGGCGGAGGCCTATGATCTCGAACTCGGCGACGGGCGCTGGCTGCACTATTCCGAGCGCCGCACCGCCGACGGCGGTCTGGTGAGCGTGGGCGCGGACATCACCGCGCTGAAGAGCCAGGAGGCGGCGCTGAAGGAGAACGACCGCAAGATGCGCAAGACGGTGGAGAATCTCCGGCTGTCCCAGGAGCGCGTCCAGGAGCTGGCGGCCAATTACGAGCAGGAGAAAATCCGCGCCGAGGAGGCCAACCGCTCCAAGTCGGAATTCCTCGCCAACATGTCCCACGAGCTTCGCACGCCGCTCAACGCCATCAACGGGTTTTCCGAGATCATGGCCGGGGAGATGTTCGGCCCGCTCGGCCATGAGCGCTACAAGGATTATGTGGGCGACATCCTGAGCTCGGGCCAGCACCTTTTGTCGCTGATCAACGACATTCTCGACATGTCCAAGATCGAAGCCGGCAAGATGCAGCTTCAGCCCGAAGCGGTCGAACCGTCCGATCTGATCGAGCAGTGCGTGCGGATCATGCGCGCGCGCGCCGAGGAGAAGCAGATCACGCTGGACGTGTCCGGGGGCGTTCTGCCGCGCATCGAAGCCGATCCGCGCGCGCTGAAGCAGGTCATGCTCAATCTGATGAGCAATGCGGTGAAGTTCACGCCCGAGGGCGGACGTGTGACGGTGCGCGGCTTCGATGCGGCCGACGGGGTGGTGCTGCAGGTCGCCGACACCGGGATCGGCATTTCGGAAGAGGACCTGCCGCGCGTCGGCCGGCCCTTCGAGCAGATCGAGAACCAGCACTCGAAAAAGCATCAGGGCTCGGGTCTCGGCCTCGCCCTGTCGAAATCGTTGGTGGAGATGCACGGGGGATCGCTGCGCATCGACTCCGTGCTAGGCAAGGGCACCACCGTGTCCTTCTCGCTGCCGCGCGAAGCCAAGCCGCAGCCGGGCGGCGGCGAACCGTTCCAGGCCGAGGCGCGCGAGGAGGCCGAGCTTCCGGCGGACGCGCGCTCGATGTCCTCGTCCTAGCGCCTACCGCCGCGCTAGCGGCGCTCCATGTCCGGCGCGTCCCCGCCGCGCAGGCGGCGGCGTTCCAGCCGCTCCGGACCGAGCGCGCCGCGCAAGGCCTCGCGGCGGGTTTCGGCGTCGAGATCGGCGACCGCCTCCAGGATCACCCGTTCGGTGGCCGCTTCCAGATCGGCGCGCGCGCGCCGGGCTTCGCCGAGCGCGGCGGCGGCCTCCTGCGGATCGAACTCCTCCGCGGCGAGCACGCGCAGGGCCGCGACGCGCGCTTCGATCATCTCGCGCGTCAAGCCGCGAAGTTCGGGCCGGGCGGCTTCGAACCGGCCGCGCGCTTCGGCGCGCGCTTCCGGCGGGAGCGCCTGGACGAAGCCGCGCAGGTCGAAGCCGCGCCGCCCGTCCGGGCGTCCGGTCTCGAACGGCGCGGCGGGCGCGGCTTCGGGCCCGAACCAGTCGCGCGCGCCGGCGCCCAGAAGCACGCCGTTCAAAAGCACCGACAGGATAAGCAGCACGATCCAGAGATTGGCGCGGGTCATCAGGCATCCTCCCATAAAGGGCTGACCGGGGCGTCGAGACTACCGAACGCCTCGGCGAAGACGTCGTCTTCAGGCGCGCCGCCGCCGGCGCCGAGCCAGCCCGCCCCGAGCCCGACCGCAAGGGCGAGCGCGGCCGCCATGGCCGCCCAGCCCGGCGTGGCGCTTCGTGGTGCAGGGGTGCCCGGCGCGCCTGCGGCGATGCGGCGGGCGAGGTCGGGAGACGGGGCGGGCGAGCGCGCCTGGCTCAACGCCGCGTCGAGCATGGCGGCGTCCGCCAACGCATAGCGCGCCCTCTCCGACTGCGCCGCCAGCGCCTGCGCATCGGCGCGCTCGACATCCGGCCAGCGGCGCAGATCGCCGCCATAGGCCTGGCACAGGGCCTTGAACCGCTCCAGCGTCATCATCTCTCGCCTCCATGGCCGTCGTGAAAGGCCGACAACATCTCCGCGCGCTCGGGTGCGAGCGCGGTCTTCAGGGCGCGCCGGCCGCGCGCCAGCAGGCTTTCCAGCGCCTCGACGCTGATCTCCATGGCGGCGGCCGCTTCGATATTGCCCATCTCCTGAAAATGACACAGCTCCAAAGCGGCGCGCTGGCGCGCGGGAAGCGCCGCGACCGCCGCGCGCACGCGCGCCGCCACGTCGCCGGCCGCAAGCGCCGCGTCGGCGCCGGCGCCGGGATCGACCGGTTCGGGCGCGTCCTCGTCCATCACCCGTTCGCCGCGCTTGCGCAGACGGTCATAGCAGAGATTGAGCGCGATGCGCGCCACCCAGCTTTCCAGCCGGGCGCGGCCTGGATCGTACCGGCCGATATGGCGCCAGACCTTCAGGAAGGTCTCCTGGGCCACGTCTTCGGCCTCCGAGGCGTCCCGCAGAACCCGCGCGGCCAGCCCCGTCACCAGCGGCAGGCAGCGCGCGGTCAGCGCGGCGACCGCCTGGCGGTCGCCGCGCGCCACGCCGGACGCAAGCGCCCGGTCGATCGCGATCCGCCCGTCTTCGCAGGCTGAGCGAGGGGAACCGACAAGCCTGAGGACGGGACGGATCACGGGTTCTTTCCGCCTTCGGGGTGGATGGGGCGGCGATTGCGCCGATCAAGTCGGCGCACCGTCACCTCAAAGGCGTTCTCAAAGGCCGGCGAGACCGCTGTCTCCCTCCCCTTAAGGGGAGGGTTGGGGTGGGGTGGGGCCGCCCGGCTAAAGGTCTGCAAGGCCGCACGCCCCCCACCCCGGCGCTCCCCCGAGGGGGAGGGGGAGCGGTGTGGACGCTGAGCCCGAAGCACCAACGACGCCCCGAGATCCGCCTAGTTCCGCCACCAGGCGGCGCGGTCCATGCGGCCGCGGCGTTCGGCGCGGCGCTCGGAACGCTGCTCGCCGCGAGCCTGCAGCGCGGCGTCGATCTCCTCACCGGTGACCACGCCGTCTGCGTTGGCGTCGAGCCGATCGAAAGCCGGGCTCGGCGCGTTCATGAACTCGGCGCGGGTCACGCGGCCGTCCTGGTTTTCATCCAGCCGGGCGAGCATGCCGCGGCCGAGCCGGCCTTCGTCGTCGCCCGCCATATCGGCCAGGCGCTGCTGGGTCGGGGACAGGTCGATGAGCGAGATGGCGCCGTCGCCGTCCCGGTCGCGATAGGCGAACTCTTCTGCGCGCAGCGCCTCGAGCTCGGCGCGGGTGACCTGCTTGTCGCCGTTCGCATCGGCCGCGCCGAGGCGGATCAGGGCGTAGGCGCCGCGGCGGCCTTGCGCGCGGGGCGCGTCGGCGTAGGCCTCGTCGGCGGTCCAGTCGCGCGTCTGAGGCGCGGTCTGCGCCGCGGCGAGGCCGGTCACGGTCAGCGCCAGCGCCGAGGCGGAGAGGATGAGGGTCTTCGTCATGGTCGCTCTCTCCAGCGTCATTGCAAAGGCGGTCTTCGCCGCCGTCAGGAGAGGTTACGCGTCAGACCGGGACTCTCCGTCGCTCTTGAACTGAATTTTTCCGATTTCCGCCTCGAAGGCCAGCCGGACGGCCTTTGCGTGCGCCTCCAGGCGCGCGGCGAGCGCGGGGAGATCCTGGCTGTCGCCCGCCCTGGCCAGCCGCTCGGCGAAGGGCGCGCTCGCCCGGTCCGGATCGAAGCCGCCGCCATGGGCGGCGCGCACCAGCTGAGTCAGGGCCGCATAGTCCTCGTGCGCCTGAAGCAGCGCCGCCACGCGGTCCGCGCCGAGCGCGCCGGCCTCGCGCAAGGCCTCCAGCGCCGGCCGCGTGCCCGGCGCGGCGCGCCGGCGGGCGATAAGCTGGGCGGTCTGGGCGATGAACTCGATCTCGATCAGCCCGCCCTCGCGCAGCTTCAGGTCCCAGGGCGATTTCGCCGGCTTGTCGCGCAGGAGCCGGGCGCGCATGTCGGCGGCGTCGGCGCGGATCTGATCGGCGGGCACGTCCTTGGCGACGGCGGCGGCCACGGCGTTCTCCAGCGGCTCACGCAGAGCGCCGGCGACGATGCGCGCGCGCGTCAGCGCCATACGCTCCCAGGTCCACGCCTCCTCGCTGTCATAGTACGCCGCAAAGCGCGACAGCCGGACCGCAATGGGGCCCGCCGAGCCCGACGGGCGCAGCGCCATGTCCACGGGGTAGAGCTCGCCCTCCTCGGTGGGGGCGGACAGGGCCGAGACCAGGCGCTGTGTGAAGCGCACGAACCAGGCCTCCGCGCCCAGCGGCTTGTCCCCGTCCGACTGGTCGGCGGCGGGCTCGTAGACCACCATGAGGTCGAGATCGGAATCCATGCTCAGCTCGCGCCCGCCGAGCTTGCCGAGTCCCAGCACGGCCCAGGCGCCGGGCGCCGGTCCGTGCCTGCGCGCAAGCTCGGCTTCGGCCGCGCGCGCCATGGCGTCCACCGCCGCGTCGGCGAGATCGGCGAACGCCGCGCCGGCTTCGCTGGCGGTGGCCTGGCCCAAAAGGAGCTGCGCGCCGATGCGCAGGCGCTCCTCGCGCGCCAGGCGCCGGGCGGCGTTGAGCGCCTCCTCGAACGGCAGAGCGGCGACGCCCTCGAAGCGCCGCGCCTGGCGCTCGGCGTCGTCTTCGCGCACGGGCGTCGAAAAGCTCGGCTCCAGCATGACATCGAGCAGGGACGGGCGCCGGGCGAGGATGTCGGCGAGGCGCGGCGCGAGACCGAGGATGGCGATGAGGGCGCGCGCGAGCCTGGGCTGGTTCACCAAGAGGGAGAGCGGCTGCACCCCGCTGGGCAGGCCTTCGAAAAAGCTGGTGAAGCGGGCGAGCGCGGCGTCGGGATCGCCGGTGTCGGCGAGATCCTCCACCAGGCGCGGGGCGAAGCGGGAGAACAGCGCGCGGGCGCGTTCCGTGCGCGCCGCCTTCGCCCGGCCCGCCGCCCAACCGGAGAGCTTCTCCCAGACGCGGTGCGGATCGGAAAAGCCGAGCTTTTCAAGCGCCGTAAGGGTGTCGGGGGTCGGCTCGACGCCGGTGAGCACCAGGCTGCCCTCGCGCGTGGCGAGACTCTCGCCCTCCTCAAACTGTTCGGAAAACAAGGCGTGGACGCGGGTGAAGAGCTCGGCCAGGCGAGCATCGAAGGCGGACAGATCGCGCTCGCCGGTGAGGGCGGCCACCGCGGCGCGGCGCTCGGGGTCTTTGGGCAGGGACTGGGTCTGCTCGTCATTGAGCATCTGGATGCGATGCTCCACGCCGCGCAGCTCGGTATAGGCCCAGGCGAGCTGGGCGGCGGCCTCCGGCGCGGCGAGGCCATCCCTGGCGAGCGCGGTGAGCGCGTCGAGGGTCGAGGCGACCCGCAGCTGCGGGCGCCGGCCGCCGAACACCAGCTGGGTGGTCTGGGCGTAGAACTCGATCTCGCGCACCCCGCCACGGCCGAGCTTCACGTCATGGCCGGGAATCTCGATGCGCGAACGCCGGCCCACGGCCTGGATCTGCTTGGCGAGCGCATGGATGTCCTCCACCGCCGCGAAGTCCAGCGTGCGCCGCCAGATGAAGGGTTCGAGGTCTTCGAGGAACCCCTCGGCCGCCGCCGCGTCGCCGGCGCACCAGCGCGCCTTTGCGTAGGCGGCGCGCTCCCAGTTCTGGCCCACCGCCTCGAAATAATGGCGCGCCATCTCGGCGTTGACCGCGGCGGGCGTGGAGGACGGATCGGGGCGCAGGCGCAGATCGACGCGAAAGACATAACCGTCGCCGGTGAGCTCCTCCATCAGATAGGCGAGCTTCTGTGCGACGCGGGCGAAGGCGCGATGGGCGTCCTTGCCTTCGGGCGGGCGCGCCCGCTCCGGCTCCCAGAACACGGTGAGGTCCACGTCGGAGGAGTAGTTCAGGCTGCGCTGGCCGTGCTTGCCCAGCGTCAGGACGAACAGGCCGGGGACAGGGTTGTCAGGGTCCTCGATCTCAAACCCGCACTCGCGCGCGGCGACCGCGAGGCTGGCCTGCACGCTCGCATCGGCGAAATCGGACAGCGCGCGCGTGACCTGTTTCAGGTCGAACGCGCCGGAGAGGTCCGCAAGGGCGGTGACGAGGTGGAGATCGAGCTTGGCCAGCCGCAGCGCCTGCATGGCGCCGGCCTCGTCCAGCGCCGCGGCTTTGCGCGTGGCGGTGCAGGCCGCATCGATCAGGCTTTCCGGGCTCTCGCTGGCGAGCCGGGTCAGCGTCTCGGCGCGCCGCGCAGCGGTGCGCCCGAGATAGGGCGCGGCGGCGAACACGGCGTCGAGAAACGCCGCGCCGTCCCCCCAGGCCGCGTACGCGGCTTCGCCGATCCGTTCGCGCGCCCGTTTTGCGCGCGCGCCGTCGATCACAGGAAGGCGGGTGGTGATGCGGGAGGACAGCGCGCCGGTCATGGCGCGACGCTAACGAAGGGCGTGGAGCTTGGCGAGGCGGCAGGTGACAGTGGACGGGAAGCGCTGCATCTTGCGTTGAAGATGATCCTGTGGCCGGGGAGACCAGATATGACGCAGCTTCAGGCTTTGGCGGTGCTGGCGATCCGGCTCATGGCGATCTGGTTGCTTGTCTTCGCAAGCGTCCAGCTCATCGGCTACGCCATAACCTCAATCCACCTCGCGACTCATGAGCTTGATGCACAAGGCATGGGCGCATTTGCCCTCGGCATCGCGGCAAGCGCGGCTGTCGCGGCCACGCTGCCAGTTCTTTTTCTTTGCTTTGCGCGTCGTTTGGCGCGCTTGCTAATTCCCGCTAATGCGCCGGAAATTCAAGGCCTAGAGATTGATACCCAGCAGCTGGCCCGTCTAGCTATGGCGATCATCGGTCTACACCTCATCGCAACTGGCTTGCCCGACGCCGCAGGGGCCGCCGTTCGGCAAGCTGCACAGACAATAAATGCGCTTGCGAACCCGAGCTCCATCCCCGTGAGCATGGGCGTCATTCCTGGGCTTCCCGAACACCTAGCGAAGACCGTTCTGGGTCTTGCCCTCTTCCTGACCGCCTTTCGTATTTCCCCGTTCCTGCGCCCGCTCCGCAAGGCCGGCACAGGCGCGCATCTGCAGGAGCCTACTTCGCCTTCGCAAAGCACAGAGCGATCCTGAGGCCCGGGCCGTGGCCGTCTTAGGCGACCCGCCGCTCCTAGCCGATGGCGGCCAGCATCCGCCTTACGGTCTCCATGGCGATGAACATCCGCATCGGCCGGGAGGGCAGCGGGATGAAGCCGTAGCGCTCATAAAGCCGCCTGCGTCGCTCCACGGCAGACGGATCGCCGCAATCGAGAATGTCGAGCAGAACCACGGCGATGCCGGTTTGGCGCGACGCCAGCTCAAGTCGCATCAACGCATCGACCAGCAAGACGCCGCCAAGCCCCTGACCCGCGAAGCGCCGGTCGACGCCGATCATGGAGAGATAAGCTGCCGGGATGGTCCCGTGCGCCGCGCGGCTGCGGGCGTATTTCGCCGGCAGGGCACGATAGTCGATCGCGTGCGCGTTGGTGGCGTAGAACCCCGCCACTTGCAGGTCTGCGCGCCGGACCAGCACGAACAACCGCACATTACCGGCCTTCGCCAGCTTGTTTGCGGTCTTCCTGAAATAGTTGTCGACCTGCGCGACGCCGCAATCGAAGCCGGACCGGTCGTGCCGGCCGGCGTCGAAGGGCTCTACCAGAAAGGCTGAATCGTCAGTCGTCACGGCCAAGCGCGGCGCGATGGCGGTTCAGTGCGTCCACCAACGCATCGGCCGGTTCGGACGGCGCGTCGAGCGCGTCGAAGAAGGCGGCGTGATCGCTTGGCTGAAGGAGCGTGCGCTCGTGCTCGGCGATCGTGCGCAGCGCCTGCTGATAGGCCGCGCTCATGGTGAAGGTGCTGTCATCCACGCCGGCGAGCGCGGCCGCGCGCTGAATGGCCGCCTTGATACGCGGCCGGGTGCGGAAGTTCATCCGCTCGCTGGCCGGTTCCTTGAGGTCGTCCTGAGGATCGTGCGCCATTGGAGTACTCCTGGAGCTGGAATATACGTCGGATGAGCGTACGGGTCAAGGAGGAGGCCGAGCCCCCTACTTCGCCTTCGCAAAGCACAGAGCGATCCTGAGGCCCGGCCCGTGGCCGTCTTCGGCGACGCCGGGGCCGTCGTCGAGAGTGAGGTCGGCGCCGTGGACCTCGGCGATGGCCTGAACGAGCGACAGGCCGAGGCCGACGCCGGGCAGCGAGCGGCTTTTTTCCAGGCGCACGAAGCGCTCCAGCACCCTCGTGCGCTCCTCGGCGGGAATGCCGGGGCCGGTGTCGGTGACGGAGATTTCGATGCGCCCGTCGCTGGTCTTGCGCCCGCGCAGCACGACCGCGCCGCCTGAGGGTGTGTATTTCACCGCATTGTCGAGGAGATTGGCGACGGCCTGGGCGATGAGTTCGCGGTCGCCGAGCAGTTTCAGGCCCGGCGGGCAGTTGCAGGCGAACTCCATCCCCTCCTCCTCGCAGACCGGCTCGTACAGCTCGGCGACGTCGGCGATGAGGTTGGAGAGGTCGAGCTGCTCGAAGGCGCGGCGGCGCTCGCCGGTCTGCAGGCGCGAGAGCGACATGACCGCGTTGAAGGTCTTCAGAAGCTCGTCGACGTCGGAGACGGCCTGGGCCAGGGCGGCTTCGCGCGCCTCCAGATCGCCGGCCTCCACGATGGCCGCCTCGAGCCGGCCGCGCATGCGGGTCAGCGGCAGGCGCAGATCGTGGGCGATGGAGTCTCCGGCCGAGCGCATGCGGTGCATGAGCCGCTCCACCCGGTCGAGCATGTCGTTGAAATTGCCCGACAGCTCGTCCAGCTCATCGCCGGAGAAGGTGCGCGGCGCCCGGGTGTCGAGCCGGCCGGCCATGACCGCGCGCGAGGCGGTGTTGATCGCCTCCAGCCGCCGCGCGAAGCGGCGCGACACCACCGAACCGGACACCAGGCCCAGCGCCAGCGCCAGGCCGGAGGCGATGAGCACGGCGTTCAGGGTTTCGCCGACGAAACGGCTCTCCTCCTCCACGTCGATGCCCACAAAGAGCTGCTGGCCGGTGGCGAGCTCCACGATCCGCCCGCGCGCGTCGCGCCCGTCCTCGCCGGCTTGAACGCCGTCGGCGGGCGCCCGGTCATAGACGAAGCGGACCCGGCCTTCGTCGTCGGGCATGGCGGCGGGCAGGCCGGAGATATTGCCGGAAATGCGCCGGCCCTCGTCGCCGAGGAGGAGGTAGAGAAACTCGCCCCCGCCCACCGAGCGCTGGACGATATAGCGATTGGCCGCCTCTGCGCCGCCGGCGTCGAAGCGCGCCTCGATCCGGGCGATCTCTTCGCTGATCGCAGCATCCGCCCGGCGCATGGCCGCCCCGACCGAGGCGGCGTAGACCAGGGTGAGGATGACGAAGCTCGACAGCGCGAACAGGCCGGCGCTCAACAGCGTCAGCCGGAAGGCGGTGGTCCGCATGAAGGCCGGCATGCGCCGGCGCGCGCTTTGGTCTGCGGTCAATTCGGCCTCGCGCCGCTCCTGCGGCAATTACGCCGACAGACGATAGCCCGCCCCGCGCACGGTGTGCAGCATGCTCGTGCCGAACGGCTTGTCGATCTTGGAGCGCAGGCGCGAGATATGCACGTCGATGACGTTGGTCTGAGGGTCGAAATGATAGTCCCAGACCTTTTCCAGCAGCATGGTGCGGGTGACCACCTGGCCGGCGTGGCGCATGAGGAATTCCAGTAGCCGGAACTCGCGCGGCTGAAGCAGGATCGCCTCCTCGCCGCGGCGCACCGTGCGCGCCAGCAGGTCCATCTCCAGATCCCCGACCGAGAGCCGGGTCTTGGCCGAATCCGGATCGCGCCGGCGCGCCAGCGCGTCGACCCGGGCCAGCAGCTCGGACGGGGCGTAGGGCTTGACGAGATAATCGTCGCCCCCAGCCTTCAGACCTTCGACCCGGTCGTCCACCTCGCCCATGGCCGAAAGCACCAGCGCCGGCGTCTTGTCGCCGTCGCCGCGCAGTTCGGAGATCATGGAGAGCCCGTCCCGGCGCGGCATCATCCGGTCGACGATCAACACGTCGAACGCGCCTTCGCGGGCCATGGACAAGCCGTCGTCGCCGTCATGGGCGCAATCGACCACATGGCCGTTTTCGCGCAACATCTTGGCGATGTTCTTGGCGACCTCGCGATCGTCTTCGACGATGAGAACGCGCATGGCGTTCACCCTCCCCTGTGATGGGCCGAGGGCGCGCCGACTCCCGTCCGGCGCGCCCGGCCCTATGATTATTCGCCGTCAAGTTCAAGGGCGACATACCGCCCCTGACCGCCTTGGGTGCGTACATAGACGAGCACCGCGGCGCGACCGCGCTCGCGCGCGTCCTCCACGGCGGAGCGGAAATCCTCGATGCTGGTCACGTCGCTGCCGACCGCCTCGACGATGGCGTCGCCGGGACGCAGACCCTTCTCGGCGGCTTCCGATTGCGGCTCGACATCGGCGATCACGAGCCCGCGTTCGCCCAGTTCCAGGCGCTCGCGCATCTCCTCGTCCGGGGCTTCCAGCGTCATGCCGAACATCTGCACCTGTCCGGGCTCCAGAGCCGGACCGGATTGCTGCAGCTCGTCCTCGCCGGGCCGCTCGGCGAGCTCGACGCGCACGGTGCGCTCGCGCCCGTCGCGCAGCACGGTGAAGCGCACCGTCTCGCCGGGGGGCGCCGCGCCCACGCGCCGCGTGAGCGCGCGCGCGTCGGAGACCGGATCGCCGTTGATCTCGGTGACGATGTCGCCGTTCTCGAACCCGCCGCGCGCCGCCGGCGTGCCGGCGATCACCTGATTGATGAGGACGCCCTCCACATCGGCGTCGAGGCCCATGGCTTCCTTCAGATCATCGGTGAGATCGGACGGGGAGACGCCGAGATACCCGCGGCGCACCTCGCCGGTGTCGATGAGCTGGTCGATCACCTGCGCGGCGAGGTCGGAGGGGATGGCGAAGCCGATGCCCACATTGCCGCCCGTCGGCGAGATGATGGCGGAGTTCACGCCCACAACATTGCCGTTGAGATCGAAGGTCGGACCGCCGGAATTGCCGCGATTGATCGGCGCGTCGATCTGCAGGAAGTCGGTATAGGCCTGCTGCGGGCCCATTTGCCGACCGGACGCGGAGACGATGCCCGCCGTGGCCGTGCCGCCGAGCCCGAACGGATTGCCCACCGCGACGACCCAGTCGCCGACGCGGATGTCCAGATCGCGGTCCAGCTCCACATAGGAGAACGGCCCGTCGCCCTCGGTCACGCGCAGGAGTGCGAGATCGGTGGGCCCGTCCGTGCCCACGACTTCGGCGGCGAGCGTGCGGCCGTCGGCGAGCCCGACCTGAATATCGTCGGCCCCTTCGATCACGTGGTTATTGGTGACCACGTATCCGTCCGCGGAAATGAAGAAGCCGGAGCCCTGGCTGCGGCGCGGACGCGGCGCCTGCTGGCCCGGCAATCCGCCGAAGCGCTCGAAGAACTCGCGAAACTGCGGGGGCAGCTGGTTCATGTCCGGCATTTCGGACGGCTGGGAGGCGCCGCGCGCCTCGATGGACACCACGGCCGGGCTGACCTGATCGATCAGGTCGGCGAAGCTCATGGGCGCCCCGTTCGGCGCGGCGTAGGCGTAGGACCCGGCGTTGCGCTGCTCTTCCTGGGCGCAGGCGGGGACGGCCGCCAGCGCGGCGGAGAGCAGGGCGGCGGGGAGAATCAGACGCGTTTTGAAGGTCATGCGTGAATGGCGATCCTTGTCGCTTGCCTGGTGGGGACATCCGGCGAGACGCGACGCCCCCGATGCGGTGAGTCATGGGGTATGAGGGATCACGCCTATATTACCGCAAACTTACGCTTTGGTAACATGGCGCGCATGGCGCCCGGAGAACGCGTGGCGCGGCGCTGCGGTTTCTGATCCTCAGTCCGCGTTGCGGGTTTCGATCGTCGAGCTGCGCTCCAGGGTCCTGTGGACCGGGCATTTATTGGCGATTTCGAGAATCTTCACCTGCATCGCCTCGTCCTGCGGATGCTCTGTGCGGATCACACGCTTGAACACGTCGCGGCGCGCCTCGGCCGGGCTGTCGGCGTCGCGCGAATGGCTGACCTCCGTGGCGATGCGCCCGAAATCATAACCCTTGTGGTTGGCGTACATGCGCAGTGTCATGGTGGTGCAGGCCGCCAGCGAGGCGCACAGGAGCTGATAGGGGTGAGGCCCGCCGTCCAGCCCGTTCATGTGCTCAGGCTCGTCGACGATGAAGTGATGGCGCCCGACGCGCGCCCAGCTATGGAAGCCGCCAAAACCGGTCTCCTCCACCGTGGCGCAGCGGTCGCCGGCGAAGTCGGGCGGTTCGGGCAGCGCTCGCGTGTGGGCGTAGCGCGCCGCCCAGGCGCCGATGACCTCGGCGGCGAAATGGGCGTCCGCCTCCTTCGACAGGAGATGGTCGGCATGGTCGAGGCTGAGAAAGCTCTTCGGGTGCAGGGCGTCGACGAACAGCCGCGTGGCGTTCTCGATTCCCACCGTCTCGTCCAGCGGCGAATGGCAGATGAGGAGCGCGGCCTTGAGCTTATGGACGATGTCGTCCAGCGCGCGGCCTTCGATGTCGTCGAGGAACTGCTTCTTGATGGTGAAGGGGCGCCCGGCGAGCTTCACATCGGCGAAGCCCTTTTCCTCGATCTCGTCGATATGGGAGACGAATTGCTTGCGCACATGATCGGCGTCGGCCGGCGCGCCGATCGTGGCCACCGCCTTCACGCTCTCGATCTGCGGCGCGGCGGCGATCACCGCGGCGCCGCCGAGCGAATGGCCCACCAGAAGGCTCGGGCCTTCAAACTCGCCGGCCAGCCATTCGGCGGCCTTGATCAGATCCTGGACGTTGGAGCTGAAATTGGTGTTGGCGAAATCGCCTTCGGACTGGCCGAGCCCGGTGAAATCGAAGCGCAGCACGGCGAAGCCGTGCTCGGTGAGGCGCCTGGATATGCGCTGGGCGGCGTGAACGTCCTTGGAGCAGGAGAAGCAATGGGCGAACAGCGCCCAGCCGAGCGGGGGTCCTTTCGGACGCTCCAGACGGGCGGCGAGCCTGTCGCCCAGGGCGCCCTCGAACTCCACCTTCTGCGTGATCACCATGGGCGCGCGCCTCCTTCTGCTCGCGGCGACCCTAGGCGCACCGCAGGGCGGACGGAAGTCACACGGGCGTCAGCGCGGCGTGAGGGCCTTCAGGCCCGGCGCTTCTTGCGCATGGTGGTGAGCAGCAGCGCCCCGCCGAACAGGAGGAAGACGAGCGGGGCGATCCAGAGCGGGGCGGAGCGGGCGTCGAAGCTCGGCCGCATGAGGACTTCATGGCCGAAACGCTCCAGCAGCGCCTGGCGCACTTCGCCGTCGGTGCGCCCCTGGGCGACCTGCTCGCGCACATAGCGGCGCATGTCGATCGCCATGCCGGCGTTGGAGTCCATGATCGACTCCCCCGCACAGACCATGCAGCGAATCTCCCGCATCAGGTCCTGGGCGCGCGCCTCCTCTTCCTGCGGCAGGGCCGGGCCGGCGGCGCCGGGTGCGGCCTGCAGGGCGAGCGCGAGGGCGAGGATCAGGGCGGTCATTCCGCCGCCTCCATACGGGCTGCGGCCGGGCTGGCGCCGCGCACCGGCGCACGGCCGCGCAAACGCCCGGTGAGCGCCATGGCGCCGCCGGCGACGATGAACAGCGCGCCCCAGCCGAGCATCCAGATCAGCGGATGATACTGGGCGCGGATCTCGAACGCGGTCCGGCCGTCATCACGCAGACGCGCCTCGCCGACCGAGACGTAGAGATCGCCGGACAGGCGCGATTTCAGCGCCACCTCGCGCGTGGTCTGATCGGCGGAGGGGTAGAAGCGCCGCTCGGGCAGCATGGTCCCGCTGCTCGCGCCGCTGACGGTGATGGTCGCCCGGTCGGCGAGATAGTTCGGCCCGTCCGCACGCGAAACGCCCTCAAGCGTCAAGACCCGGCCGGCGATCTCGATCTGTTCGCCAGGCACGAGATTGGTGTCGATATTGGGCGGGCGCGACGCGTCGGCGGCGGCGCCGAGCGCGATCATGCCGACCCCGGCGTGGGCGAGCGCGCGGCCTCCGGCCGCCAGCCGGGCGCCGCGCGCCTTCGCGGCCGGCAGGGCGTTTGCGGCGTCCATCACCGCCCCGGCGATGGCCCACAGCCCCACCGCGCCGCCGATGACGGCCAGCACCGGCGCGCCGGTCCAGATAAATATCCCCGCCACCGCCGCAACCGGCAGGAGCAGAGCCGCCGCCTTCATCTGCGCCAGGCCCGGCTTCGCCCCGCCGTTGGCCCAGGGCAGAAACGGCGCCAGCGGCATCATCAGCACCGCGGCCAGAAGCAGCGGATTGACCGACAGGTTGAAATAGGCCGCGCCGACCGAGGGCGTGGGCAGGTCCAGCGCTTCGTAGATCAGCGGCAGCAAGGTGCCGGTGAGCACCACCCCGGCCGAGGCGGCCAGCAGCAGATTGTTGGCGCCGATGAACGCCTCGCGGCTGGTGGGCTCGAACCCGTCGCCCTCGCCGAGGCTGCCCGCGCGCAGAGCGAACAGAGCAAAGCCGGCGACGGCGGAAACGCCGAGCATGCCCAGGATCAACACGCCCCGCTCGGGATCGAGGGCGAAGGCGTGCACGCTGGTCAGGACGCCCGAGCGCACCAGGAACGCGCCCAGAATGGACAGGATATAGGCGAGCAGCGCCAGGAAGACGGTCCAGCCGGGAAAGGCGCCGCGCTTCTCGGTGGCGATCGCGGAATGGATCAGCGCCGCGCCCAGGAGCCAGGGCAGGAAGCTCGCGTTCTCCACCGGATCCCAGAACCACCAGCCGCCCCAGCCGAGCTCGTAATAGGCCCACCAGGCGCCAAGCGAAATGCCGGCGGTGAGGCTGGTCCAGGCTGCGAGCGCCCAGGGGCGCAGCGCCGCGGCGAGTTCGCGTCCGCCGGATCGCTGCACGAGGCCGGCCGCCGCAATCGCAAACGCGGTGGAGAGCCCGACATAGCCCACATAGAGCATGGGCGGATGGATCACGAGAGCGGGGTCCTGCAGGAGCGGGTTGAGGTCGGACCCCTGAACCGGCGCCGGATAAACCCGCTCGAACGGGTTCGACGCGAAGGCGAGGAAGGCGAAGAACAGGGATTGCAGCAGGCCCTGGAAGCTCACCGACCGGCTCCGCAGCGCCGGGTCCTTGGGACCGATGCGCGCCAGCCCCAGTCCGAACAGGGCGAGGATCCAGCACCATAGGAGCATGGAGCCTTCATGGCCGCCCCAGGCGCCGGCGATCTTGTAGGCCAGCGGCTTGTCCACATGGGAGTTCGCCGCGACATAGGCGATGGAGAAGTCCGACCGGATGAAACTGGCGATCAGGAGAATGAACGCCGCGCCGGCGGCGACCACGGCGATCTCCGCGGCCGCCCGGCCGGCTTCGGCCGCGGGACCGCGCCCGCCCTTGTCCGCGCCGCGCCAGGCCAGAATCATTTGAGCGACGCAGGCGATGAACGCCAGCGCGACGAGGAAGCGGCCGATCTCCGCGATCATCTAGCGGCTCCCCGCGCCGCGAGCGGGCGCGCCTTCGCCGTATCCTTCTCCGTCGTACCCCTCGCCGTCCTTCCAGTGCCCGCTGGCGCGCAGCGCCTCGGCGACTTCGGGCGGCATATAAGTCTCGTCATGCTTGGCGAGCACGGTGGAGGCGGTGAAAACGCCGTCGGCGCCGAACGCGCCTTCCGCCACGATCCCCTGGCCTTCGCGGAAGAGATCCGGCAGCGAGCCGGCGTAGATCACCCGGATCTCGCCCGCCCCGTCGGTGACGGTGAAGTTCGCGCCGCCGGAACCGGGCCGCTCCACCGAGCCGTCGACCACAAGCCCGCCCACGCGCACCCGGACACCGGGCTCGGGCGGGTTCTCCGCGACCATGGCGGGGGAGTAGAAGAACACCATGGCGTCGCGCATCGCGGTCATGGCCAGCGCGCCCGCGGCCACCAGAACCAGTCCGGCGGCGGCGACGATCCACAAGCGGCGTTGAGCTTTTCTCACGCGTCGGTCTCCTGTTGCGGCAGGGCGCGGCCCATGGCCTCGATCAGCGCCAGCTTGCCCGGCTCCTGCGCGAACCGCCCGCGCGCCTCGGTCAGGGCGGCGCGCGCCTCGGCGGGACGGTCCTGCATCATGCGCGCGCGGGCAAGGGTGAGCCAACCGGACAAATCGTCCGGATCGCTTGAAAGGCGCGCCTCCAGCCCGTCGACCATGGACGCGACGAGCGCCGCCATGTCGGCGCCCTCGCGCGCCGCGTCGGCGAAGGGCGCGGCGGCGTCGCTTCCCGGACCGCCCTGGGGCCGCGACAGCAGGTCGGCGGCTTGGCCGGCGATGGCTTGACGGAACGGGTCCTCCGGCTCCAGCCGGGCGAGGATGTCGGCCCAGCGCTGAGCGGCGCGGTTGCGGTCGCCCGCCTCATAGGCGGCGACGCCGAGGAAAAAGGCCGGCTCGGGCATGGCCGGGTCCAGCGCGTTGGCGCGCTCGAACGCCTGCTGCGCCTGGCCGGTGACGTCTCCGTTCGCTGCGATGAGCGCTTCGCCAAGGCTCGCCCAGAGCCGCGGATTCTCCGCGTCGATGCGCACGGCGCGCTCCAGCAGAACTACGCCTTCCAGCTCGCGCTCCGTGCGTGAGAGATATCGGCCGAGCAGCGCCAGCGCCTGGACGTCGCGCGGGTTCTCGCGGATCGCGGCGCGCAGCACTTCTTCCTGTTCGACGGCGCTCAGCGTTTGCGGATCGACGCTGCGCAGGCGCTCGACCATTTCAGCGTAGGACGAGCCGGGCGTCTCCGGCTCGCCGTTGACGAGATAGGCGCCCAGGGCGCCGAGCGCGATCAGCCCGGCGCAGGCGAGCCCCGCGAGCCGCGCGCCCTGCTCGGATGCGCCGGAATACGGCCGCGCCACATAGAGCGCGGCGAGCACGCCAAACGCGGCGCAGATCAGGACGAAGACGATCATGCGCCCGCCTTCGTGAAGCTGAGCAGGAGATTGTTGGCCGGCATCTCGGTGCGGTCAGCGGGCGTCAGGCCGCAGCGCAGAGCGAGCGCGTCGACATCGCTCCGCGCGCGCACGCCCCAGCGCGGATCGCGCGCCTTCAGGCTGGCGTCGAAGTCGAGATTGGACGGCGCGGTGTTCGCGCCCTCCTGAAACGGTCCGTAGAGATGCAGCGCACCGCCGGGTTTCAGCACGCGCGCCGCCCCGGCGAACAGGCCCTCGGCGGCCTCCCAGGGCGCGATATGGATCATGTTGGCGCAGAACACCGCATCCACCGGCTCCAGCCCGTCGTCCCAGTTGGGCCGGGTCACGTCGAGATCGAGGCAGCGGCCGATCCGCCCGCCGGCGTTCGCCGCCCAGGCGTCGGCGCTGGCGCGCGAGGCCGGATCGGGATCGCTTGGCGTCCAGCGGATGTCGTCGCGCGCCGTGACGCAGGCGAGCGCATGCTCTCCGGTGCCCGAAGCGATCTCCAACACCATCGCCCCGCGCGGCAGCACGCCGGCGAGCGTCTCGGCGATCACCCCCTTGTTGCGGCCCGCGCTCGGCGAAGCCAGGCGCGCGGCCTCGGCGGTGCGGGTCTCAAGGGCGATGGGAGTGCGATCGGTTTCGGCCATGGCGCCTAGATAGGCGCTCGGAGCCGTGTTTTGAAGGAAATTAGGCGGCGCAGGCTGCGGCGGTCCGGCGCAGGAGGAGGCTCGCCGCCTCGGCCTCGCCCACGGCCCGCAGGAGGGCGGCGATCTCCGCGGCGCGCGCCTGGACGCCGGCCGGGTCCGGCGCGCCGTCCCGCAGCCGGGTCAGCATCAGCTGACCGGCGGTCTCCAGACGATCGACCACGGCCTCCATGACCGAGGCGTGGGCTCCGCCGACGGCGGCCCGGCCGGCGTCGTCCCGGGTCAGGTTCAGAAACAGGCACAGCGCCTCGGCCCGCTCGGGCAGGTTTTCGCCGTCGCGCGGCCCGCCGCGCCCCTTGGGCGCGCCGCCTTCGGGCGCGGCGCGCGCGAGCACGTCTTTGACGATGTCGTGGATCGCGCTCATCTGTTCGCTCGCCCGTCCGCGCAAGTCGAACACCCGCTTGCCCCAGGCGCCGTCCTTGCGAATGCCGATCTCGCGCGTCATGCCGACTGTGATGGCGGAGAACGCGGCAAGCGCGTCCGCCGCCTCGACGGCCTGCTCGCGCGTGGCCGGCGGACCGGCGAACCGCGCAAGATGGTGCTCGGCGTCCGATAAAAGCGCCTCGCCGAAATGGGCCATGTCGGTCTGCGACACGAGCAGATCGTCGCCGCGCCGCGCGATGCGCTCGAACACGCGCAGCAGCCGCCAGGGATGCTCGAACCGCGTCATGATGAGGTAAAGCGCCCAGACCGCCGCGTCCGGGTCGGCCTCGGCGGCCGCCTCGTAGCGATCGCGGATTTTCGCCTCCAGCGTCTCGCTCATCTCCGTGATAACCGGAGGCAGACCGCTGAGCGCGGCGCGTAGAACCGGCGCGCTGCGCAAGAGCGAGATGACATGGCGCACCGGCGTGAAATCGCTGACCCCCAGGCGCGCCTTCAGGCGCTTTTCGGCCCGCGGGTCGTCACGGACCGCACGAAGACCAGCCTCCAGCGCCGTCGCGGCGCGCAGCCGCAAAGGGTCGAGCGCGCCGTCCGGCCCCGCCGCCAGCGCATCGATCACCGCCGAGCGCGCGGCGTCCGGCAGGGTCGGATCGAGCGCCTCCTCCAGCCAGCTCCAAAGCGCCGCGAGCAGGCGGGCCGGCGCGTAGCTGCGCGAAGGCGGGTCAATGTCGGGATCGCCGGACACCGGATCCAGCGGCGCGAACAGCTGCTTGCGCACGGCTTCCGACGGGTCGGCGCGGCAGAATTCCAGAATGCGTCCCAGCCCGGGATCGCCCTGGGCGGCGAGGCGGCACAGCCGCTCCGCCCGGTCGCCAGGGAGCGACGTCAGAAGGGTGTGAAGCCGCTCAAGTTTTGCTGCAGGTAAGGCAGCCATCCGGTTCAGCCTGAAACAGTTCGCAAGAACCTGAACCGATTACGGTTAACGGCGCGTTTCAGTCGCCGACCCGCGCGACGAGCGGGGCAGGACGAGCCGGGCCTGAAGCCCGCCGCCGGGGGCGGCGTCGAGCTGCAGCGCGCCGTCATAGGCTTTCGCCAGATCGCTGACGATGGACAGGCCGAGTCCGGTCCCCGGCGCCTGCTCGTCAAGGCGGACCCCTCGCGCCAGCACGGCCCGGCGCTCAGAATCGGACAGGCCGGGGCCGTCGTCGGACACGACGATCTCCAGGCGGGAATCCTCGACCGCGCGCGCTTCGACGCTCACCGTTTCAGCCGCCCATTTACAGGCGTTGTCCATGAGATTGCCGGCGAGGTCTTCGAGATCCTGCCGCTCGCCGCGAAACTGGAGCTCTTCAGGGCAGCGCCAGTCCAGCGCAACGCCGCGGCGCGCATAGATCTTGTTGAGGGTTCTGCCGAGATCGTCGAGCACCTCGGCCACCGGCGTGCGCGCCCCGATCGCCTTGGCGTTGGCCGCGGCCCGGGCCCGGCGCAGATGATGCTCCACCTGATCGGACATCACGCGCGTCTGACGGGTCACCAGCTCGGCGAGCGGGCCGTCCACGCCCCGCGCTTCATTGCCGAGCACGGTGATGGGCGTTTTCAGCGCGTGGGCGAGATTACCCACATGGGTGCGCGCGCGCTCGACCACTTCGCGAGAATGCTCGAGCAGCGCGTTCAACTCCGCGGCCAGATCGACGAGCTCGCCGGGATAGCGCCCGCTGATGCGGCCTTCCGCGCCGTCGCGCACGCCCGCGACCGCGCGCTGCATCCGGCGCACCGGGGCAAGGGCGAAGCGCACCGCCATGTAGACGCCGCCCAAAAGCAGCAAGGCGAAGCCGGCGAACAGACCGGCGAAAACCGCGGCGAACCGCGCCACCCGGCGGTCGGCCGGCCGCCGGTCCTCGGCGGCGGCGAACAGGAAGATGTCGGGATAGCCCTCCACCATAACCGCCCGCAGACGTGTGCGCAGCCGTTCCCCGTCCGCGCCCGTCACCTCGCCGATCACCGCCGCGCCCGGATCGGCGAGCGCCTGAATGCGCAGGCGCTCGGGCACAGCCAGCGTCTCATCGGCGAGCGAGGCGGAGGTCAGCGTCTCGGCGGTCTCGCCGCCGCGCAGCCGGCTGATCTGCCAATAGCGTCCTGAGAAGGCCTGGCGATAGCTGGGATCGGTGGGCCGGGTCGTCAGTTCGAGCCCCGCCTCGGTCAGATCCATCTGGGCGATCAGGGATTCGGTGACGCGCGCCAGCCGATCGTCGAGATCGCTCAAGACCGTTTGCCGGAACAGGGCGGTGAGCGCCAGCGCGCCGGCGATGAGCAGGACCAGCGCCCATCCCAGCGAAACCAGCACCAGCCGGGTCGCCAGCGAGCCTTCCCGCTTCAGCGCCTGTTCCTCGCCTGTCTCGCTCACCCGGTCTTCGCGTCCACCCGTCCGTTGTCTGGATCGACGAGACGATAGCCCAGCCCGCGCACGGTTTCGATCCGGTCGGACCCGATTTTCTTGCGCAGCCGGCCGACGAACACTTCGATCGTGTTGGAATCCCGGTCGAAGTCCTGATCGTAGATGTGCTCCACCAGCTCGGTGCGCGAGATCACCCGCTCCTTATGGTGCATCAGATAGCTGAGCATGCGGAATTCATGGCTGGTCAGCTTGATCAGCTGATCGCCCAGGAAAACCCGCGCACCGCGCGTGTCCAGGGTCAGATCGCCGCTTTCCAGCGTCGAAGAGGCGTGCCCGGCGGCGCGGCGGGTGAGCGCGCGCAGCCGCGCCAGCAGCTCTTCGGGATGGAACGGCTTGGTCAGATAATCGTCGGCGCCCGCGTCGAAGCCGGCCACCTTCTCGCTCCAGCGGTCGCGGGCGGTGAGGATGAGGACCGGAGTCGTCACCCCGTTCTTGCGCCAGCGCTCCAGCACGGTGACGCCGTCGAGCTTGGGAAGGCCGAGATCGAGCACGATCGCGTCATAAGGCTCGGTCTCGCCCAGATGCCAGCCGTCCTCGCCGTCGGAGGCGGTGTCCACCGCATAGCCGGAATGGTAGAGCACGTCGGCCAGCTGGCGGTTCAGATCGGGATCGTCTTCGATGATCAGGGCGCGCATGGGCGTCTCCTTTAGAAAATCCGGCCCGATTGCGCATCGACGCGGACATCGAACCGGCGTCCGTCCTCAATCATGCGCACGGCGTAATAGGGTCGCCCGCCGTCAACATAGCGCACGTCCAGCACGCTGGCGCGCGGATAGGCGCGCTCGGCGATGTTGCGGGCGTCGCGCGCGCTGATATCGGCGCGCCATTCCGCGCCGAACGCGGCCGTGTCGCTCACGGCGGCGGCCTGGGCCGCCGGGGCGGCGCCGAGCAGCGCGGCGGCGCTGAACAGGAGGGCGAAGAATCTCGTCATGGCGCTGATCCTACCGGTGCGGTCTGAACCCGTCCTGAACGCGGGCGTGAACGCCCATTCAGGAACGGCGCCAGCCTCACGTCTTGAACCGCTTGCGCGGATCGTAATCGCCGGGCGGCGTCCATGTCTCAATAAATGCCTCGAGCGCAGGATCGTTCAGCGGCACGTCGACCACGAGCTTGATGATCTGATCGCCCCGGCCGGCGCCGGACGCGCGCGGCGCGCCCTTGCCGCGCAGGCGCAGCTGGGCGCCCGAATTGGCCCCGGCGGGCACGCGCACCTCCACCGGACCATCCACCGTCGGAGCGCGCACCGCGCCGCCGAACAACGCCTCCTTGAGCGAAATCGGCAGGTCGAGCCGGATGTCGTCGCCGTCGCGCCTGAACCAGTCATGGGGGCGCACGCGCACTTCGATCAGCGCGTCGCCCGGCGCGCCGCCCTGCGGGCCCGGCGCGCCCTGGCCGCGCAGGCGCAGCACCTTGCCGCTCTCCACCCCGGCGGGGATCGCCACTTCGACCGCGCGTCCGCCGGACAGGCCCACGCGCCGTTTCGCGCCGCGCATGGCCTCTTCGAAACTCACCGTGAGGCCGGCCTTGAGATCGGCGCCCTTGGCCGGCGCGAAGCCGGCGCCGCCCATCCCGCCGGCGCCTCGGCCGCGTCGCGCGCCCACGTCTGAAAACAGATCGGAGAAGAGGTCGGAAATGTCCTCGAACCGGCCCGACGGTCCGCGCTGACCCGCCGACTCCCCCGGGCGCGACCGGAAATGGAACGGCGCGCGCTCATTGCCGTCGGCGTCGATCTCGCCGCGATCGAAGCGGGCGCGCGTCTCAGGATCGGACAACAGCTTGAACGCCCGCCCGACCTCCTTGAACCGCTCCTCGGCCTGCTTGTCGCCGGGGCGCGTATCGGGGTGAAGGGCTTTGGCGAGCTTGCGGTAGGCGCGCCGGATCTCGTCGGCCGAGGCCGAGCGGGGGACGCCGAGAATCGCATAAGGGTCGGTCATGGCCGCGCAGTGATAGCAGGCGTGCGCGCACCCTGCGAGCACGCCGCCGCATATGGCCCCCTCGCCGCGGTTTTGAAAGAGGCTCAGACGTAAGCGGCAGGGTCCAGCGGCGCCGCGACGGTCGCGCCGGGGCCGTAGGCGTCGCTGATCTGGGCGATGCGCACCGTGGCGCCCTGCAGCCCGCCAGGAAACAGCGCGGCCACCGCAGCGGCGTCGAGCGTCAGATGCGGCGCCGCAGTTTCATAGGCGGCGGCCGGCGTGTCTTCTGTGAACAGCTCGACGCGATACGCCTCGCGCGCCTCGCTCATGGGGATGTCGGGACGCGCCCAGGCGTCGGCGTCGATCCGGTCGCGGCGGATCCAGGACAGCGCCAGATCCGCCCCGCTCCGGCGCACGCGCGCGTGGACCGGACGCAGAGGCCTGAGATCGGCGCCGCCATAACGCGCCGTGACCTGACGCGCCGCGCTCGCCGACGCCGGCTCGCCCGGGCGGTGGGCCGAGACGATCAAGTCCGCGCCGCGCTCATCGCCGGTCACCGGCAGCACCGCGCCCGCCCCGTCCAGCAGCACGAACGCCGCGCCGGCGGCCTTGGCGTCCAGAGGCGAGCCGCCGAGCCCGCGCAAAAGGCCGGTGAGGCGATACGTCCCATCCGCGTTCAGCTCAGCGCCGGTGAAGGCGATCACCTCCCAGCCCGCCTCGCCTTCGATTGCGGCGAGGCTCTCCCCGGCGAGCGCGGCGAGCGGCGTGACGCTGGACACCGCGCCGTCCCACAGCCGGACGCGTAGTTCTGCGGCGCGGTCCCAGCGCCCCTCGCGGCCTTCACCCAACGCGCTTTCCGAAACGCCGACAAAGGCTGGCGCTTCGATGCGCGCGCGCTCGCTAACGGTGTCGGGATCGCCGCCCGCCGAAAGCGCCAGCGCGCCTGGCCAGGGCTGGGCCCATGCGGCCGCCCATAGCCCGCCGCGCGGGCCGGTTTCGCCGCTTGCGATCGGAAGGTCGAGCAGGCGCAGGAGCGGCCGCGAGGCCGGGACGGCGGCGTCTCCCGCCCCCGGCTCCGGGCCGGCGGGCAGAGACGGTCCGGCGAGCGCCGGGCTCAATTCCGCCGCGCGCGCCGCTCCTCCGTCCAACGCCGTGACGCGCCAGACCCGCCCCGCCGGCCCCACATCGAGAGTCACCGGATCGCCCGGCTCCAGAAATGACAGGGACGGCGGCAGCACCAAAGCGGCGCCGTCGGCAGACAGGCGCGCGTTGACCAGCAGCCGCCGCGCCCAGTGGGCGGCCAGGTCGCGGTCGGCCAGCACCGGTAGATCGGCGGTGACGACGCCGTTCTCCAACGCATCCAGCCCATGCGCGCTGACTTGCGCGGGCCGGTAATCGCCATCGTCGGCCACCACCGACAGGCGCGCCTCCACAGGCTGGGCGTCGATGGGACCGCGCGACAGGCGCACCTGCGCCTCGCCCTCGTCCACAAGCGCGCCTTCTTCAAGCCGGACCGGGGCGCGCGAGGGCCGGCGCGACGCGCAGACCGGCCCGGCGGCGCGATCGATCAGGTCGAAGCCGAACACCGCGCCCAGCCCGGCGAGCACGTCGCGCGCCTTCACCGGGCGATCCAGCACGAAGCCGGCGAGCACGCCCTCCACCGCCGCGACGTCCAGCGCGTCAAGCCCGGCGCGGCGCGCCAGATCGGCGACGAGGTCGGCGAGTTCGGACTGGCCGGCCCGGCCGGTCAGCCAGTGGCCGCGCCGCCAGTTGGCGCCGTCGCTCCACACGTCCTCGCGGGCGGGAAACTCGGGAAAGGGCCGCGCGTCCCAGGTCCAGACATGGCTGCGCGCCACATCCAGCATCGGCGCGCCATAGACCGAACTCACCGGATTGCGGCCGCCGGAAATCGACCAATAGTCCAGCAAGGTCTCGCAATAGCGGCGCTGGATCAGGTCGTCGCGCGCGCCGCTGGAGAAATACGGCGCGAAGCTTTCCGAGCTTTTCGGGTCGATGAAGACGTTGGGCTGGTTCGCCCCCTTGTCCACCGCCGGGCAGCCGAGCTCCACCAGGCGCACCGGCTTGCTTTCGGGAACCCAGCCGGTGGACGCGCTCTGGCGCACGCCGCCGATCCGTTCATGATGGGGGTTGGCCCACCAGCTGCGCAGATCCTTGAAGCGCCAGATCCAGGGCTCGCCATGGCCTCCGTCGGTGATAGGCGTGCGCAATTGCTGCGCACGATCGGCCGGGCCGGCGTAATACCAGTCATACCCCTCCCCGCCCTCCACATTGGCGGCGAGATAGTCGCGGTCGTAGATCGAGTCAGCGCCGGCGAGCCGGTCCAGATGGGCCTCCCCGTCGCGCCAGTCGGACAGCGGCGCATACCAGTCGATCCCGATGAAATCGATCTGCGGATCGCTCCAGAGCGGGTCGAGATGAAACAGCCGGTCGCCCGAGCCGTCGGCCGGCGCGTGGCCGAAATATTCCGACCAGTCCGCGGCGTAGGAAAGCTTCACCTGCGGGCCCAGAAGTGCGCGCGCCTCGCCCGCCAGGGCCTTGAGCGCGGCCACGGCGGGATAGCTCGCCGGACCGGAACGCACCTGGGTGAGGCCGCGCATTTCCGAGCCGATGATGAAGCTCTCCACCCCGCCCGCGGCCGCCGCCAGCGCGGCGTGGTGCAGGATGAACCGGTTGAAGCGCCACTCGTCCGGGCCGGAATACGCGATCGCCTCCGCCGACACCAAAAAGTCGCCCGCCGAGACCGTTCCGAAGAACGCCGCGGTCTGGCCGGACGCGGCGGCGCTGCGGTCCGGCGATCCCGGCAGGCCGGGCGCGGGGTGGCAGGTGATCCGGCCGCGCCAGGGAAACGCCGCCTGCTCCGCGTCGCCATAGGGGTCGGGCAGGGCGTTGCCCGGCGCAACGTCCATCAGGATGAAGGGGTAGAGCGTCACAGCAAAGCCGCGCTGCTTCAACAGCTTGATGGCGGCGATGATGGTCTCGTCGGCCGGCGTGCCGCCATAGACCGGCGCGCCGTCGGCCTGGCTGACCAGATGCGCGGTCCCGCGATGCAGCCCCGCTGCGCGCCAGTCCAGCGGCCGGGTGATCTTGTCGCGCGTCTCCACGCCCGGGCGCAGCGTGCAGTGCTCCAGGCGCAGATCGTCGCCGAACCATGCGGTGACCAGCGCCACGGACCGGCAATCGGGCAGGCGCGCCTCAAGATCGTCTATGGCGGCGATCAGATCACACGGCGCGCGCGCCGTGTGGCGGTTCTCCGACAGCTCGTAGCCTTCGCCGATCTCGCGCAGCACTTCGGTGTCGGCGTAGGCGAACTCGCCCGAGGCCGGGATCAGGCACACCCCCTCGACCAGGGTCTCCAGGCGCGGGCCCTCGCCCTTGGGTCCGGCGCCGATCACCTCGAAGCTCAGCGACGGGATGCGGTCGCCATAGGCGTCCAGCGGCAGATCCTCGAACACCACATAGGCGAGACCGCGATAGGCCGGCGCCGCGCCGGCGCCTTCGATCGCTTCGATCAGCGGATCGGGCGCCTGCGCCTCGCCGCCTGTGTGCACGCGCATCACCAGCCCGGCCGTGCTGAGCGGCTCGCCATTGGCCCAGACCTTGCCGACACCCGCGATCGGTCCTTCGCACAGAGCCACCGCGAAGCTGACGGAATAGGCGTATTCGCGCACTTTCGGCCCGCCCTTGCCGCCGCCGGCCGAGCGCACCTGGGAGCGCTCCTTGAATCGGGCGGCCCAGATCACCTGACCGGCGAGCCGCATGCGGCCGTAGACCAGCGGGATCGGCGCGCCTTCGGTGGAGGTCTGCAGCTGCAGCGCGCTGCGGCGCGGCCCGTCCTGGATCGGGGCGAACACATCCGAGATCGCCTGCGCGGCGTAGGCCGGCGCGGCGCGCGCGGCGAAGCGGGCGAGGCTCGACGCCCCGGCGCGCGCCAGGCCGGCGCCTTTAAGGGCGAGCGTGCCCATGGGTCGGCTCCTTTATCGAGAGGCGGAAGGGTCGGGGAAGGCAAACACGCCCGCGACGCGCCGGCGCCACCAGGGGCCGAGCGCGGTCTCGCACACCGCCCGCCCGTGCCAGGCGTGAATCATGCGGTCGGGTCCGGAGAGGATCGCGCAATGCTTGGCCGGACAGCCCGGCGCATAGCGAAACAGGAGGACGTCGCCGGGCGCGCCGGAGCCGTCCAGGACGATCAGGCGCCGGCGCGCGGCCTCCAGCAAGGTCTCGCCCGCGCCGCGCTCGGCCCAGTCCGGGCGGTAGGGCCCGGGCGTTTCCGGTTCCGGACCCAGCACCGCGCGCCACACCCCGCGCACCAGGCCCAGGCAATCGCAGCCCGCACCTTTCACGCTCGCCTGATGGCGATAGGGCGTGCCGATCCAGCTGCGCGCCTCGCGCAGGATCGCCGCGCGGCTCATCGCGCGCTCCCGTCGCGCACGGCCTCCGATCCGGCGTGGCGCATCAGCACGTCGTCGCCGGGCATGTGCGGGCATCCCCGAAAGTTCAAGTGGTTGGAAAATTTCTCCCGGCAGGTGGAGAAGCGCTTGTCGCATCCGGCGACCAGCTGCGCCGCGTCGCCGGTCTCGACCAGGACGACCGGCGGCGCCTCCAGCTCGATCACCGCCCCGGCCCCGCCTGCGCGGTGCCTGGCGATGCGCTGGCTCCGCCCGGCATTGGCGCCGGAGGTCCAGGTCAGGATACCGTTTGTGAACCAGTCCGCAGCCGCCGCCTCCGCGCCGGAGACCACGACCGCGGCGGCGTTCGGCTGGGCGGTCACGCTCACCGCCGCGCCGAACCCGGACACGGTCAGGTCCACGCCGCAGCGCGCATCGCCCAGCTCGGCGTCGCACAGGCTGGAAAAGCGCCGCCCGATCACGCGGTCGAGCCGCGCGGTCAGCCCCTGCACCTCCACCTCGTATTCGCCGCCGCCGCGCGCCACCGCGCCCATCTCGCCGGTGAAGGTGCGAAAGGCCAGCTCCGGGGCGCTCCAGTCCACGCGCCAGATCTCCACCCGCGCCCCGTCCCACAGGCCGGCGTCCAGCTCGGCCGGATCGACGGCGTCGTCCTGCAAAGCCCCGAACAGCGCCCCGCGCGCGGGCGCGCCGGCCTCGCCGCGCATTTCTCCGGAGACGAACCCGCTGTCGGGCGCGCACGCCACGCCGGCGACCGTCAGCGTCCGGTCATGATCGGTGAAGCCGAAAACCGCGCCGTCGCGCCGCGTCACGATCCAGGCGCGCGCCAGCGTCGTCGCGCCCGCGTCCAGCTTCGCCTGCAGGGCCGGGGGAATGTCGATCATGCGAAGGCTCCAGAAACGACGAAGCCCCGGCGCAAGGGCCGGGGCTTCGAGGGGCGATGAGAGCGGAAAGGTCTATTCGGTGGAGGTCTCGAAGGCGGCGCAGGGCGCGTCGGGCGCGCGATGGCAGCCCGCCTCCATATAGGGTTTCAGGCGCCCTTCGATGAAATGGGTCCACACGCTGGTGACGAGCCGGGCCATCTCCGCGTCGATCTCGCCGGTCATGGCGAGGTCCACAGTGAAGGTTGTCGCCGCCCCGTCCTGCGCCTCTTCGAGCGTCCAGCTGGATACGAGATCCAGAGCGCGGCCCGACAGGCCCAGCGGTCCGTTCATGCGCAGCTGGGAGGGCGCGTCCACATAGATGATGCGGGCATGCAGCGCGCCGTCCTGCGAGCCCTCCTCCAGGCGCTCGTAGAACCGGCCGCCGAACTCCGGCTCGATCACCAGCTCGGCCGGGTCTTCGGCGAAGCTGTGATCCCACCAGGGCGAGACGTCGCCGGTGGCCGCCTCGAACACCTCTTCGCGCGGCGCGGCGATCTCCACGACGATCCGGCTGCGAAAGCCCTGCGGCGTGAACGCCTCCGGCGCGGCGGCCTGGGCGAGGGCGGCGATGAGCATGAGCATGGGCGGGCCTCCTGTCTTCAAGGCGCCTAGGAAGCGTCGGATACAGCCTCGCGTCCAGCCCTAAAGCCGCACCTCCGCAAGGGGTACGCTGGCGATGTCGCCGGCTCGAAACCCGTCCACCGTCACGTCCAGCGCGTCGGTGTCGAAACGGGCCGGCGTGTCGAACCGATACCCGGCGGTGATCGGCGCGCCGTCCGCCGGAGCGGCGTCGAAGACCACGCGCCCCGCACTGTCGACCGTGAAAGCGGCCGGCCCGCCGTTAACGGCGACCAGCACCGAGCCGGCCACCGGCTTGGCTATTTCACGGACATAGGCGGTCTCGCCCTGGCCATAGGTCTTGGTCAGCGCGAACACCGTCTGCGCCCCGTCCCCGACCGCGATCAGCTGATCGCTGGCGGACGGCTCGGCGGAAGGCGCGCAGCTTTTATGGTCCATGGGATCGGCAAAGCGGAAGGCGTAAAGCCGCCCGCGCCGCGCCTCGAAAAAGGCGGTCAGCACCGCCACGTCGTCCAGCGAGCGCACGCCCGGCGCCGCGTCCCAGCGCCGGCGCGAGCCCGCCCAGGGGGAGTTGCGCTCCTCCCGGCCCGAGCCGAGCGTGACGATTTCGGTGCGCCGCTCCGGCCCGCCGCGCGCGTTCAGCCCGATGGACAGAGGAAAACGGACATCATGAAATGCGCTCACAGGCTGCTCCTTCCGGCGAGGGCCGCGCGCGCCACCGCCGCGGCGATCTGGCGCTGCGACCGGCGCACGCTGTCGGCGGCGTCGGCGCCGGCGTAGATGGTGACGTTGACCGGCGCGGCCGAGGCGATCGGGGAGATCGCGCCGGCCTGGCCGGGAGTGAAGAGTTCCGGTCCCCGCTCGCCCACAAGATAGGTCGAGCCCGCGCCCACCGGCCCGCCCTCGGCGCGCTGGCCGAGAATATTGGGAAACGCATCGCCCAGCGGCGGGCCGAACCGCTCGGCCAGCCGCGTGAGCGGCTCCACCAGGGTCTGCTCGATCAGGATCGCTGCGAGCGATTGGGTGATCTGTTCGGCCATGGACCGGAAGCTGAGCTCGCCGCTGCGGGCCGCCGCCTGCAGCGTGTCTGCGATGTCGCGGCCGGCGGCGGCGAACGCCTCGCCGATCGCGCCCGCGCTCTCCTCCCCGGTTTCGGCGGTCTCCTGAAGCTTGCGTTTCTCCTCGGCCAGGGCCGCGAAGCGCTCGGCCTTGCGTTCAGCGTCGGTCATCGATCATCTCCTGTGAGGCGGCGAGCAAAGCGTCGAGCTCGGCCCGGCGCATCGGCGCTGAGCCCGCGCCGCCGCCGGCCAGAGCGCGCCATTCGGCGAGCGTCAGCGCCCAGAAATCGGCCGGACTCAGCCCGAAACGCGTCACCGCCGCGGCGAACCAACTGCGCCAGGGCTCGCTCATGCGAGGTTCGCCTTGAAACAGGCCGCCACCGCCTGAGCCGCCGTGCGCGCATCGGCGGCGCCGGCAAGCGTGTCGGCGGCGTCCGCGCCGCCGCCGCGCAACAGCGCCGCAAGCACGATCTGTAAAGCGCCCGCGTCGAGCCGCGACAGCCGCTGCGACAACGCCTCCAGCCCGTCGCATCCAAGCCCGGCCTCGATCTCGGCGAGCGCCGCCAGCGTCAGGCGCAGGACATGGGCGCGCCCGGCGATCTGGATCGCCGTCTCGCCGCGTTGGGGATTGGTCATGGGACTTGATCCGATCCAGGTGAAACAGCGCCGCGCAAGACGGCGCACATGGGTGGCGGCCGGAGACGGGCGCCCTTGCCTCCCCGTTCGCTCCACGCCAGTCTGCGCGCAGCTTGAATGGAGGCCCGCCATGCGCCTGACCCTCATCCTCATCCTCGCTGCGCTGCCGCTCGCGGGCTGTGCGAGCTTCGCCCAAGGCGTCTATGACGAGCAGGCCGAGGCGGAGTGCTACGAGATTCCGAACGCCGAAGCGCAGCGCGCCTGCCTGAACGAGCTGGAAGACCGGCGCTGGCGGCGAGATTAGGCCGGCGTGAAGCTCACCGCCCCGGCCGAGGCCAGCGACAGCGAATACGCCGCCTCCCCGTCATGGCGGCCGGAATACTCCAGCGCAGTGACGAGGAAGGCGCCTTGAAGCGTGCCGAAATGCGGGATCACCAGCCGCCAGGTGCGCTTGGCCTGATCGAAGAACACGCCGCGCACGGTCTCGTCCGCGGCGCTGTCGACGAAGATCCCCGACCCCGTGACGCTCGCCGAGCGCAGGCCCGCCCCATCGATCAGCTCGCGCCAACGCCCCGGACTGTCGGCGTGGGTCACGTCCACCGGACGGGCGTTGAGCGAAATCGTCTTGGCGCGCAGCCCGGCGACGGGCGCGAAACTCTCGCTCGGCGCGCCGTCTCCGATCATCAGCAGAATGTCTTTCCCGGCTTGGGCGGTCATGGCGTGTTTCCTTTCTCAATAATCCCCCTCGCCCGCACCACCCCGTGCAGCGTCGCCCCGTCCGGGCCGGTGAACAGGTCGGCGTAGACGACGCGGCAGAGCACGCAGGCGAAGGGCGCGGCGAGGCTCAGATCGGCCTGGTGCAGCGCGGCGCGCACGGCGCCGACGGCGTCCTTCAGCGCGGCCTGGTCTTCGCGGCGCGCCCAGACATGCAGACTGAGGCGATGGTCGATCAGATCGACGCCGGCGCCGTCCAGCGGTTCGCTGTCTCCGCGACCGAGCGAGAGATACGGGAAGGCCGCCCCCCGCGGCGCCTTGGCGAAGACGCGCGCCGGATCGCCCAGCGCCGCGCGCACGCCGGGATCGGCTTTCAGCGTGGCGAGAATTGCGCTCGCGAAGGCGGTCTCCGCGCTCATAGCCGCACCCGGCGCCAAGGACGCAGCAGCGCCTCGACATCCCCGGGAAGCCCGCCCTCGCCGCGCCGCGCGCTCTCGGCCGGTTCGGCGGTGGAATAGCTTTGCGCCACCAGACGCAGCACCGCCTCTTTCAGCGCCGCAGGCACATCGGCGGCGGCGGCGCCGAACCCGGCGGTGAACTCGATTTCGATCCCGCCTGCGAACCGGCCCGGCTGCGGCAGGGAGAAGGGATAGACCGCGACGATCCGTCCCGGCTCGCCGGTCTCGGCGCGATACTCGGCCGGATCCCAGACCTCGGCCGGGCCGGCCTTGTCGAACGTGCGCACCGCCTCGACGCTCAGGAGCGGCCCGCGCGCCACGCTCACCGCCTGCCCGTACGCCGACAGGCGCCGAGCCGGCCAGGCGTCCAGAACTTCGCGATAGCCGCGCGCGATCAGGGCGAGCCCGGTTTCCGCCTCGACACGCGCGGCGGCGCTGCGGATCAGCTCGGTGATGAGGTCGTCTTCCTCACCGTGCGCGACGCGAAGCCAGGTCTTGGCGTCGGACAGCGCGACAGGCTCCGCCGCGGGCGGCGTGATGAGATGCAAGGTCATGGGGGCCTCGGGCTAGGGTCAGGCGAAACGCGAAGCGCCCCGGCTCGCTTTGAACCGGGGCGCTTCGCGCGAGGGCGGCAAGAGGGGAGGACCGCCGCCTTTCCATGCGGCGAGCTTACGACTCGCCGAACCTCAACAGCTTGATCGCATTGAAGTCCTGCACCCCGCCGCCGACCCGGCGGGTGGTGTAGAACAGGACGTAGGGCTTGGCCGAATACGGGTCGCGCAGGACCTGCACGCCCTGGCGGTCGACCACCAGATAGCCGCGCTCGAAATCGCCGAAGGCGATGGAGAAGCTGTCCGTCCCGATATCGGGCATCTCCTCGGCCTCGGTGACCGGATAGCCCATCAGGCTCGCCGCCTGACCGGCGCCGGCGGCGGGCTGCCAGATATAATTGCCGTCCGCGTCCTTGAACTTGCGCACGGCGGAGACAGTCTGCTTGTTCATCACGAAGCGCGCGTTCGCCCGGTAGCCGGTCTTCGGCGCGTAGATCAGGTCGATCAGCGCGTCGCTCGGATCCTCGGCGGCGAAGCCGCCGTCGACGCCGGTGGTCACATAGCCGATCTCGCCCCAGCTCTCGGTCCCGTCGGCGACCTTGGTGTAGTCGAGAAAGCCCTTGGGCCGGTTGGTTCCATTGCCCGACACGAACGCCTTGCCCTCGGCCTCTGCGAAGGTGTCGCGCACCTCTTCAGCCAGCCATTGGTCGAGATCGACCAGCGCGTCGTCGAGGATCGCCGGCGTCGCGGCCGGCATGGCGTAGATTTCGCCGACGGGAAACTCGACGAGCTCCAGTGTGGGCGTGTCTGTTTCGGGCCGGTTCGCCGTCTCGGCGACCCAGCCGAAGCTCGCCCCGCCCTGGCTCACGGGTTTCTTGAAGGTGTGGCTGGTGGTCTGCTTGACCGTGGCGATCTGACGAATGGGGCTGACCTCGCGGATCAGCCGCTCGATCAGCGCTTCGGTCTCGGCCGGCGCCACATGGCCGCCGTCCGCGCCGGTCCCGCCGCCCGACAGCGCCTTGCCCTCCATCAGACGCGCCGCCTCGCCGGTGCGCAGAAAGCCCGACCAGGCGGTCTTCGCCGCGCTCTTCGCCTCGCCCGCGCCAAGGCTCGGCCGGCTCGCCTCGATCGCCAGCCGGTCGAGCCTGGCCTGGGTCTGGTGCAGCGCGGCGTCGATCCGGCCCAGCTTCTCCTCGATCAGCGGGTCGGCGCTTTTCTTCGCTTCGATCTCGCTCAGCCGGCGGTCGTTCGCGTCCTTGAAGCTTTCGAACGCCGCCAGCAGGTCATGCATCGCCGCGCGCGCCTCTGAGGACGGCGCGGCCATCTTGGTCTCCCGGGTCATGGGGATCCTTTCTGTCAGGGATGGTCAGGTCAGGCCGCCGCGAACGCGGAGGCGGTTTCGCCGGTCAGGACCCGAAGCCGGGCCTGGGCGAGCATGGGGAAGGTGACGATCGACACCTCCCAAAGATCGAGTTCGAGCAGATCGCGCCCGCCGCCCGGCCGCGGTGCGGAGCGCACGGTGCGAAAGCCGATGGAGAGCCCGTCCACCGCCCCCTCGCGCACCAGGCCGAGGGCGGCGCGCCCGCGCGGACCGCCCGACAGGATGCGGCCGCGCACATAGAGCCCGCGCCCGTCCTCGGCGATCTCGTCCCACACGCCCACCGGCTCGCCGGCGTCGTGCTGGAACAGCATGCGCACGCCGCGCGCCCCCTTGGCCTTGAGGCTTCGCGCGAACGCCCCGGCGCGCACCAGGTCGCGGCCGTGATCCTCGATGTCGAACAGGCTGGCGTAACCGGCCACCTCGAGCGAACCCGAGCCGTTCTGCGCCGTCATGGGCGTCTCCTTGGTCTAAAGATCGTCGAGGCTTGCGAACGATGTCTCCCCCGCTCGCGGGGGGAGCGGCCCGAAGGGCCGAGGGGGGAGCGCGATCGGTCACCACGGCAGCCCCCTCCGTCCGCTTCGCGGACACCTCCCCCGCAAGCGGGGGAGTACATCCACCCCTATCCCTCGTTCAGCCGCCGCTCGATCCGGTCGAGCGCGGCGCGGGTGTGGGCGGCGTGCTCCTCAAGCCGGGCGAGGCGTTCGTTCGCCGCCGCGCCGGCTTCGGCGCGGTTTTCGAGCTGGTCGAGGCGTTCGCTCGCCGCGCCCGCCCAGATCAGCGCGCCGGAGGTCTGCAAGGCCAGGGCGATAATGACGCCCAGCGTGATCTTGCGATCGATCCGCCAGACCTGGGTGAAGTGCGCGTCGGTCATGCCCGCTCCTTTACGCCCAGAAGGGCGCGTTTCTCGTCGTCGGTGAGGAAGCCCGCCGCGCCGATCCGGGCCCAGCGCGAGCTGCGCTCTTCGGCGAGGGCGGGCAGGCCGTCCTCGTCCGGCGTGATGTCGAGCGGCGCGCCCAGCCAGGGCGACAGGAAGCCGGCGAGCGCCGCCGCGCTCTTGCGCGCCAGCGGCAGCACGGTCTGGCGATAGAAGGCGAGATTGGCCTCGCGATAATTGGAATAGGTGTTGTCCCCCGGCAGCCCCAGCAGCATGGGCGGCACGCCGAACGCCAGCGCGATCTCGCGCGCCGCTTCGCGCCGGGCGGAGATGAAGTCCATCTCCGCCGGGCTGTGACCCATGGGCTTCCAGTCGAGCCCGCCTTCCAGCAGGAGCGGCCGGCCGGCGTTCTGCGGGCCGGTGTAGAGGCCCTCCAGCTCGTCCTTCAGTCTTGAATACTGGTCGTCGGTGAGCCGGCCCTCCCCGTCCCGGCTGGTGACCACCAGCGCCCCCGACGGCCTCGCCGCATTGTCCAGGAGCGCCTTCGCCCAGGCGCCGCCGGAATTATGGACGTCCACCGCCCGCGCCGCCGCCTCCATGGGCGAGAGGCCGTAATGGTCGTCGGACGGGTTGAAGAGCTTCATGTGCAGGATCGGCGAACGCCCGCTCGCCCGGTCGCGGGCGAACACGCGGGTTTCGCTTCCATGGCGATACTCCCAGCCGTCCGCCCAGCCTTTCGGGCCCGGCAGAACGCGCATGCGGTCGGGACGCAGGGCGAACAGGGCGCGTGGACCCTCCTCGGGACCGGCGAGCTCCAGATAGGCGTCGCCGGCGACCTGAAGATGGCCGAAGAACTGCTCCATCAGCTCCGGCCCGGACTGATCGGGATTGGGCGTCGACAACAGCGCGCGCGCCGCCTCGGCGCCGGCGCCGTCGGAGACGGTGAGCGGACACGCCGCCGCAGCCTCCGCGATCAGGCGCACGCACCGGTTCGCCACCGGATTGCGCGCAAAGCCCTCCTTGGCGAAATTGGCGTAGCCGCGCGGCGACCAGGCCGCGCTTGGCCCGAACGACACGGCGAAACTGCGCCCGGCCGATTTCCGGCCGAGCCTGAGCCAGTTGAGCATGGCTGAGGTCCTTTTTGCGATTTCGGTGTCTCCCCCCGCTTGCGGGGGGAGTGGCCCGAAGGGCCGAGGGGGGCTGCGCCAGCCTCGGGGGTTGCGCCGCCCCCTCCGTCCGCTTCGCGGACACCTCCCCCGCGGGGCGGGGGAGGACCAGCGCTCACAACCGTCTCATCCGCGGCGAGGCCGCGCCTTCGAACAGCGCCGCGATCGCCCAGACGAGGGCGTCCACCCGGTCGGGGCTGCCTTTGAAGTCCGGCGACCCGAAGGCGCACATCTGGTCCTCCAGCTTTGGAAAGCGGCCGGCATGGGCGATGCGTCCCGCCGCATAGAGCGCGGCGACCGGTTCGGCCCGCGCCCGCTTGCCGCGGCTGGCGTGAACCAGGCGGACCCGTAAGTCCGGGGCGGCGGCCTGAAGCACGGCGCGCACCATGTCGCCGCCCTGATTGGCTTCGGCGACGACATGGTCGGCGTCCACGGCCGCCACCGTGGCGGCGACTTTCGCGGCCCAGGCTTCGGGCCGGGCGTTCAAGCTGGCGTCGGCGAGGATCACACCGGTCATGGAGCGCCCGGCCCCGGCGGCGCCGGCCGCGACGATGCCGCAGGCGTCCCGCGTCCCGCCGGCGGCCGGAGGATCGACGGCGACGACGATGCGGTCCGGCGCGGCGGGCTCGATCTTCAAGGCGGCGTCGATCAGGGCGCGCGTCCACAACGCGCCTTCGGGATCCTCGATCAGCTCCCCGTCCAGCTCCTGGCGCGCCAGCCGGCTGGCGCCGTACTGGGCGCGCATGGCCTCGATGAAGCCCGGCGCAAGATTTTCAGCGTTCGCCGCGCTGCCTGCGCGCGTCACTTCCAGGCGCGGCGCCGTCAGCAGCGCCTTCAGCGCCGGGATCGGACGCGGCGTGGTGGTGATCGCCAGGCGCGGCCGGTCGCCGAGCCGCAGCCCGAAGCGCAGCATGTCCAGCGTCTCCTGCGGGCGCGCCCAGGCGGCGAACTCGTCGGCCCAGGCGGCGTGGAATTGCGGTCCGCGCAGCCCGTCGGGATCCTCGGCGGAGAAGGCGTAGCCCACCGCCCCGTTCGACCAGACGAGGCGCTTGCGCGACGCTTCATAGGTCGGCCGTCCGATCAGCGGTTCGATGGTGAGAAGGCCCGACGGCCCGCCCAGCATCACCTCGCGCACATCGTTGAAAGTGGGCCCGATCAGCGCGACGCGCTTGGCGTTGTTGAACGCGATCTCCGCCTGCAGCCATTCCGCTCCGGCCCGCGTCTTGCCGGCGCCGCGCCCGCCGAGAAACAACCAGGTCAGCCAATCGCCCTTTTGCGGAAGCTGCGCCGGGTGCGCCTCGGTCGGCCAGGCGTAGACGCTTCGAAACGTGGCCTCAAACTCCTCCGGCGTCGCCGACGCCACCAGCCGGTTTATCTCGCGCTCGCTTGAAGCGTTCGAGCAAAGCTCGCTTAAGGGCGGCTTTCGCGTCGAAGGGCTCACGTCGTGTCTCCTGGGCCGGCTTGGCGGCCAATGCGGGTTCCGACCAGTCTTCCAGCGCCCGCGCCGCCCGGATCAGCGCGATCAGCGCCTTGGCCTTGCGTTCGGCCTCAAGCGGCGCCCCGCCGTCCAGCGCCGCCTCCACCGCGCGCAGGCGCTGCGTGAAGCGGTGACGCAGGACCGCCGGCGCCTCGGGCGGAAAAGCGTTATCGACCCAGCGGCAGCGCTCATAAACTGTGCTTTCGGCGAGATTATAGGCCTGCGCCAGCTGCGCCGCCGTCTCGCCATGGCGCCATCGCTCATGGAGCTGCGCCCAGGGAACCTGTCGGGGGCTCGGCGGGGTGTTTTCGGATGTCTCGACCATGCCTGAAGACTACCCGATCCCAGGCCCGGTCGGATTGATTGCAGATAGAGGCGCCGCGGCATGAGCCGCAGCTTGAGGATCCGGCCTCACGGGGCGTGGAGAAGGGATCGGCCTATCCATGCAAAGACGAGGTTGCGGCTCCGCTCCGCTAAAATCCGGTATAGACTGCGCGCCATGAGCCAGATCACCTCGCTTTACGTGCACAAGGTCCTCAGCCACGCCAGCGCCGGCGTCGAGACTCGCGACCTCCTCCAGGACCTTGGGCTTGCTGCGGACGGAACGGTCGATCCCAAGCGGATGGTGTCGGCCCATCAGTTCTATGACTTCTTCGCTGGTCTCGCTCAGCGCGATCCCGACGGGCTGTCTTTGCCGCTGCGCATCGGCGCCTCCATGAAAAGCGACGAATACGGCGCCTTCGGTCTGGCCTGGAAGTCCGCCCCGAACCTGCGCGGGTCGTATATGAGATCGGAGCGCTACGGCCACGTGCTGGGCAGCGCTGAAACCTATTCCTTGCAAAAGGGCGAGGGCGGCTGGTTCTTCAGTCTCGACAAGGCGGGCGACGGCCGCCTCGGCATGACGCTCTCCAACGAAGCCAGCATGTCGGCGGTGGACGTGATCAGCAAGGAAGTCAGCACGGCGCGGTTCATGCCGCTCGCGGTCTATTTCAAACACGCTCCACGCGGCGACGTCTCTGTCTACGAAGCGCATTTCGGCTGCCCGGTTCATTTCGAAACGGGCCGCGACGCGCTGCTTGTCAGTGAAGACAGCCTGGATGCGCCCAACAGGCTGGGCGACGAAACCATCGCGGACTTCTTCGATCGGCATCTGGAAAACGAGCTGGCCTCGCTGACGCCTGAGGACGGCCTGGAGCCGAGGGTCCGGCGGGCCGTGGCGAAGGTGCTGAGCGACGGTGTGCCGACCCTGTCCGCGATCGCCTCCAAGCTCGGGATCGGGTCGCGGACCTTGCAACGCCGCCTGACCGAGCAGGGCCACTCCTTCCAAAGCGTGGTCGACGCGGCGCGGCACGATCTCGCCAAGCGGCTCTTGAGCGAGACGGATTACACCCTCGCCGAAATCGCGTTCCTGACCGGCTTTGCAGAGCAAAGCGGGTTCACCCGGGCGTTCAAGCGCTGGGCGGGACGAACGCCCAGATCATACCGGCTGGGATCCGGCGCGAGCCGATAACCCCACCTTGACGCGCTCGGACAAAACTCCGGCGCAATCGGGCAAGAAGGTCGCCTGCGCTTTTCATAGTCCTTGGCTTGCAACCACCAAAGAGGAGCAAGCCGATGACCGTTCTGGGAAAAAACAAAGGCCTCACGCTCGTGCTGGGCGGCACGGGCAAGACCGGACGCCGTGTCGCCGAACGCCTGAAGGCCAGGGGACAGGCCGTCCGGGTCGGGTCGCGTTCAGCCGTGCCGTCCTTCGACTGGGACAATGAGGCGGGCTGGGATGCGGCTCTGAAAGATGTGACCGCGGCGTACATCACCTACGCCCCCGATCTGGCGATGCCCGGCGCCCCGGATGCGATCCGGGCCTTTGTCGAACGCGCCAGGCGGCGGGGTGTGAAGCGCCTGGTCCTCCTGTCGGGACGCGGCGAGGAAGAGGCGCAGGCGTGCGAGCGGATCGTTCAGGACGCCGGCCTTGAATGGACCATCGTTCGAGCGAGCTGGTTCAACCAGAACTTCTCCGAAGGCGCCTTCATCGACATGGTCCTGGGCGGTGCGATCACCTTGCCCGCCGGCGGGCAGGTCGAGCCCTTCGTCGATGCCGACGACATCGCCGATGTGGCCGTTGCGGCCTTGAGCGAAGACCATCACGACGGGCGGATCTACGAGGTCACAGGCCCGCGTTTGATGACCCTCGCAGATGTCGCGGCCGATCTCTCCCTCGCCACGGGGCGTGCGATCACCTATGTGGACGTGCCGCATGAGGCGTTCGTCGCCGAAGTCGCCGCTTCGGGCGCTCCCAAGGACGTCGTCTGGATGCTGGACTATCTTTTCTCCACCGTCCTCGACGGGCGCAACGCCTATCTCTGCGACGGGGTCCGGCGCGCGCTGGGTCGTCCGCCGAAAGACTTCGCCGACTATGCGCGCGACGTTGCGGCGACCGGCGTGTGGGGGACGGTCCCATGAAAAAGGTCCTCACCCGAGCGACGCTGGCCCTGTCAGGAGCGCTTCTCGTATCGATCGGCGGCGCGCTCCTGGTGTCGCCGCCGGCCTTCCTGGAGATGAGCCATGTGTTCATCGAACCCCACCCTGGCCTTTTGTCCGAGCTGACGGCGCCGAGCGGCGTTTTGATCGTCACCGGCGCGTTGATGATGCTGGGCGCCGTCAAGCTCCGGTTCGCCAGGCCGGCGCTGTCGGCGGGAGCGGTCGTCTACGCGAGTTACGGCCTTGGTCGCCTTATCAGCATGGGGCTTCACGGCCTGCCGCCCGACTCCCTGATCCTCGCGACGGGGATCGAGTTGGCGGTCGCCGCCGCGCTGGCTGCGGTCCGGCTGATCGCCCTCGCGTGAGCCGCCGTTCAGGCGGCCTTCCTCGAACTCACCGAACAAACATCCGGGAACGAAACCATGACCTATGACTGGCCTCTCTATCTCTGCCTGTTTCTGGGGCTCTGGAGCGCCGTGATCGGCGGCGTCTTTTCAGCCTTTTCCGAATTCATCATGTCGGGGCTGCAAAGAGCGGCGCCGGCCGGCGGCGTCGAAGCGATGCAACACATCAACCGCACCGTGCTCGGGACCCAGTTCGTCGCGGGCCTACTCTCCCTGGCGCCGATCTCTGTTCTATTCGCCTGGTATGGCGCGACGGTGTTTGACGGCGCAGCGCTCGTCACCCTGGTTCTCGCGCCGATCGTTTACCTGCCGACGGTGTTTCTGATGACGATGTTCGGCAACGTGCCGATGAACAACCGGCTCGACCGGCTCGAACACACCACCGCCGAGGCGGCGGCCTATTGGCGGGTTTACGGCCGGACCTGGACCCGGCTGAACCATGTCCGGACGCTCGGCGGCATCCTCACCGCCGGGCTCTACATCATCGCCGCGATCATTCTCGTCACCAGCGGGCAGGTTTGACCCCGGCGACCGTCGGAATGGAGGCGTGGCGCCGAGCGCGCCTCCTGCCGGACCTGCCGGCCCGTTCGCCGCCTTCAAAGACGCCCCCGGAACCTTTGATCTGCGGCGCGGACCAGCGCTCGCCTACCGGATCGATTAATCGGCTTCGCCGACCGCCGCTACCCCTCCCCGATGATGTGATCCTCCAGATCCTCGTCGGCGACGTCGCGCTCGCTCACCAGCGTTCCGTGCACGCCGATCCCGGCCTTGCGCACGCTGTCGGGATCGCCGGAGATGAGCGGGTGCCAGTCGAAGAGCGGTTTTCCCTCATGGATCAGGCGGTAGGCGCAGGTGTCCGGCATCCAATGCAGCGCGCCGATATTGTCCGGCGTCAACCGCACGCAACCGGGAACGCGGGCGTGCCGGTTCGCGTAGTCGGAACACCGCACGGTCTTCAGGTCCAGCAGACGGCAGCCCACATTGGTGCGCCAGACCGTGTCCTCGCCCTCGTCCTGCAGGAGGACCACGCAGCACTTGCCGCAGCCGTCGCAGAGCCGCTCCCATTCCTCGGGCGTCATTTCTTCGAGGGTCTTGCGCTCATGGAACGGGCGGGGATCGGTCATCGCCCGAATTTAGCCTTGAAGCGTTGGTCAAGACAGAGCCGACGCTGTGATCCGAGAACGACAGGAGGCCGGCCATAACCTTCCGCGCCGATGAAGAACCGGGGTTCTGGAAACGGGTGCGTCGCGCCTTGCCCGCCGCGCTGGGTGTCGGCGCGGTCGCCGTCGTGATGATCGGCCTGATCGGGCTTTGGATCGGCTGGCTCTGGGCGTTCGACGATATTCCCGACACGCCGCAGAGCCTTGAAGAGCTGTGGGAGACCCGGCGCGAGGCCAGCTACACCGTGCTCGGCGCGGACGGCACGGTGCTGGGCGTACGCGGGCCGCGCTATGGCCGGCCCATCGAGCTGTCGGAGCTGCCCGCCCATCTACCCCAGGCGTTCCTGGCGATCGAGGACCAGAACTTCTTCCAGCATGACGGCGTGGACCGGCGCGCCATGGTGCGCGCCTTCGTGGCCAATCTGCAGGCCGGAGAGATCGTCCAGGGCGGCTCCACCCTGACCATGCAGCTGGTGAAGAACCTGATCCTGCGTCCCGACCAGACCATTCAGCGCAAGCTGCAGGAGATGCGGCTCGCCATGGAGATCGAGGACCTGCTCACCAAGGAGCAGATCCTGGAGCTCTATCTCAACCGGGTCTATCTGGGGGAAGGCGCGTTCGGGGTGCAGGCGGCCGCCGAACGCTATTTCAACAAGCCCGCCGCCGAGCTGACCTTGCAGGAAAGCGCGATCCTGGCCGCCCTGCCCAAGGCGCCGAGCCGGCTTGCGCCCACCGACAATCTCGCCGCCGCCCAGGCCCGCGCCGAAGACGTGTTGCAGGCCATGATGGACGCCGGCTACATCGACCCGATCGAATATCTCGCCGCGATCAACGAACCCGCCCAGCTCGCCCCCGACGCCATGGAGGGGGTCAATCCACCCCTGTTCGGCCATGTCTTCGATGTTGCGCTGGCGCGCGCCCAACAGCTGGTGGACCCGGACGAGGCCCCCATTCTGGTGATCGAGACCACCATCCGGCCCGAGCTGCAGCGCGCCGCGCAGAGCGCGGTGGAGGCGGTGCTGTCGGAAAGCGGCGAGCAGCGCAACGCCGGCGAGGCCGCGCTGGTGGCCATGGATCTCAACGGCGCGATCACCGCCTTGATCGGTGGGCGCGACTATGAGGACAGCCAGTATAACCGCGCCGTCCAGGCCGAACGCCAGCCGGGCTCGGCGTTCAAGCCGGTGGTGTTCGCCGCCGGGTTCGAGGCCGGGCTCGATCCGGCCAGCGCCTTCGAGGACGAGCCGGTGGATTTTGAAGGCTGGCAGCCGGAAAACTATGGTGGCGGGTATCGCGGCCGGATCACCATCGCCGACGCGCTGAAGCGCTCCATCAACACCGTCGCCGCCCAGGTGGGCGCGCAGGCGGGCGTGGACGCCGTGGCGGAGATGGCCGAGCGGCTGGGCATCACCACCGCACTCAACCCCGTGCCCGCCCTGGCGCTGGGCGCGGGCGAGGTCCGGCTCATCGACCTCACCGCCGTCTACGCGGTGTTCGCCAATGAGGGCCGGCGCACCGAGCCGCGCCTGATCACTGAAATCCGCAGCGCCCGCAACGAGCTTTTGTGGGAGGCCGAACCCTTCCGGCCCGGCCGCCAGGTGATCGAGGCCGAGGACGCGCGCGCCATGTCCACCATGCTGGAGAGCGTGATCCTGGACGGCACGGGCGGCCGTGCGCGCCTGCCCGACCGGCGCGCCGCAGGCAAGACCGGCACCAGCCAGAACAGCCGCGACGCCTGGTTCGTGGGCTATACCGGCCACATGGCCGCCGGGGTCTGGGTGGGCAATGACGACGACGCGCCCATGCGCGACGTCACCGGCGGCTCGCTGCCGGCCGACATCTGGCGGCGATTCATGGTCGAGGCCCATGAGGGGCTCGAGCCCGCCCCGCTCTCCTCGCCCGCCCCGCGCCGGCGCACCGCCAGAGAGGAGACGCTGGCGGCGTTCTACTCGTCTTTGTCGTCGCGCTTCGATTCGATGCTGGAGCCGGCCGCGGCCGACGGCGCGTCGCCGGACTGAAGCGCGGCGCGCAGCTCGGCGAGTTCGGTGCGCATCGCCTTTACCTCCACCAGCAGCTGCTCGCGCTCGTCATGGGCGACGGCCTGACGCTCGGTTTCGGCGTCATAGTGTTTCGACTGCATCGAATCCACGATCACCGCGATGAACAGGTTCAACACCGCGAAGCTGGTCAGAATGATGAAGGTGACGAAGAAGATCCACGCATAGGGATGCTCGGAGATCACCGGCCGCGCCACGCCCATGGACCAGCTCTCCAGCGTCATCACCTGGAACAGGGTGAACGCCGACGCGCCGAGATTATCGAAGAATTCCGGGTGCGTGCCGGAAAACAGCTTCGCCCCCATCACCGCGCCCACATAGAAGATCACGCCCAGGACCAGCATGATCGCGCCCATGCCGGGGATCGCCTTGGCCAGCGCCTCCACCACCGAACGCATTTCCGGCACAACCGAGAACAGGCGGAAAAGCCGCAAGACTCTCAACGCCCTGAGCACCGTGAAGGCGCCCGCGTCAGGGATCAGCGACAAGGCCACGACGGTGAAGTCGAACCAGTTCCAGCCCGAGCGGAAGAAGCGCAGGCGCTGCACGATCAGCTTCAGAACGATCTCGACGACGAACACGCCGAGGATCGCCATGTCGGCGTACATCAGCCAGCGGTTCACGGTCTCGGGCAGATCATACGTCGTCAGCCCGAGGATCGCGGCGTTGAGGAGGATCAGCGCCGTGATGAAATTACGAAACCCATTGCTGGAGACGACACGCTCCAGCACGCCCTTAGACCCGGTTTCGCGCTCGCCCGTCGCCATTTCGTCCTCCACAAGGGATAAAGCCGCGCAGCGTTAGCGGGGGCGCGCCGGTTTCGCAACATCGCCGCACGGCGGCGAGGAATTTTTAATCCGCAGCCGTCATGCTTCGCCCATGACCAGCCTCTTCGCCCTCCTCCTCCTCGCCTCGGCCGCGTCGGTCGAGCCCGCCCTGGCCGGCGGACCCGACGGAGGCGCAGCCCCCGCCGGCGCGGTGCTCACCGACCACGCCCGGCGCGGCATGACCTTCGAGCGCCTCGACGGCCTCGCCGGCGAAAGCGCGGCGGCCTGCGCGGCGGTTTGCGCGACGCGGCCGGCCTGCGCGGCCTGGACCTGGCGCACCGGCTGGGCGGGACGCGCGGCGCGCTGCGATCTGCACGGGGCGGCGGCGACGCCGGCGCCCCATCCCGGCGCGGTCACCGGCCTCGCCCCGGCGCTCGCCGCGCGTATCGAAGCCGCCGCCGAGCGCGCCCCGACCGCGCGCGAACAACGCGCCCTTTTGCAGGCTGACGGCGTGCTCTCCCCAACCCGCGACACGCTCGACGGCGGTTAGAGCAGCACCCAGCCGGCCGCGCCGGCGAGCCCGATCACAAAAGGCGGCGGAACCTTCCCCCAGCGCAAGGCGGCGAACGCCGCCGCCAGGATCGCATAGGCCGCCGGCGTGCGCGGCACGCTCAAGAGCACCGGGTCGATCAGCGCCGCGCCCAGAACGCCGGTCACCGCCGCGGCCGCGCCGGAAATCGCCGCGCGGGCCCAGGCGAGCCGCTCCAGCCGGCTCCAGACCGGCAGTGCGGCGTACACCAGAAAGAGCCCCGGCGCGAAGATCGTCAGCCCGGCCAGCAACGCGTAGGCCGCCGCCTCCAGCGGCGTCTCCGCCGCCGCGGCGCCGAGATAGGCCGCGAAGGTGAAGAGCGGTCCGGGGATCGCCTGGGCGAGGCCATATCCGGCGAGGAACCGGTCCTCGTCGACCAGCTCGGGAACCGCGCCGGCCTCCAGCAGCGGCAAGACCACGTGTCCGCCGCCGAACACCAGCGCGCCGGCCCGGTAGACGGTGTCGGCGAGCCGCGCCGCCTCGCCACTCCCCGCCAGCAGGGGCAGGCCCGCCAGAAGCACGGCGAACAGGGCGAACCAGGCCGCGGCCTGTCCCCAGCCTGCGCCGTCCATGGCCGCGCCGCGCGGCGGCGCGCCCGGCCGCATGAGCGCGAGACCGGCGAGGCCGCCGAGCGCGATCACTAAGGGCTGGACCGCCGTGAGCGGGACCGGCGCCAGGCTCGCGCCCAGCACCGCGGCGAAGGCCAGGATCGCGATCGCCGCACCGGCGGGGCTCGCCGCCTGGGTACGCGCCATGGACAGAACCGCGTTGGCGACCACCGCCGCCGCGGCGGCGAGCAGCCCGCCGATCACGCCGGAGCCGATCAGCGCCGCGAACGCGCCCACCCCCCAACCGGCGAGCCCCATCAGAACGAGGGACGGGGTCGCGAAGCCGATCATGGCCGCCAGCGCCCCGGCGCGTCCGGCCCGCTCATGGCCGATCGCCGCCGCGGTCTGGCTGGACCCCGGGCCGGGCAGAAACTGGCACAGCGCCATCAGTGAGTCATAGCGCTGCGCGCTCAGCCAGCCGAGCTTTTCGGTGAACACGGTGCGAAACAACGCCAGATGCGCCGCCGGCCCGCCGAACGCGATCAGACCGAGCCGCAGAAAGGTGGCGTAAACCTCGAAAACCGATCCCCGAGGCACGGTTTCTTTACTCCCGCTATTCACAATTGGAACCCTGGCTGAAATCGCCCCGCGGAGCGCCGAAATGGCCGTGACCAGCAAGCTGCACAAGCTCACCCAGCTCGCCAAGGAGAAATCCTCCGAGCGCCGCCGCGCCCTGCTGCGCGAGGTGACCGACCTGTTCTTCGACGCCCCGCCGAAGACCGAAAGCGCCACCCAGCGCCAGTTCGACGCGGTGCTGCAGACCCTGGCGAGCCAGACCGCCCAGGACGCCCGCGAGGAGCTCGCCCGCCGGTTCGCCGATGCGCCGTTCGCGCCCAAGGGTCTGATCCTGCAGCTCGCCCGCGACGCCATCGAAGTGGCCGCGCCGATCCTGTCGCGCTCCGGCGTGCTCTCCACCGAGGACCTGGTCACCATCGTCCATGAGTCCGGCCAGGCCCATATGCGCGCCATCGCCGCGCGCCAGGAGGTCTGCGAGCGGGTCTCCCACGCCATCGTGGAGAAAGGCGACGATCACACCGTGGCGCGCCTGGTGGGCAACAAAGGCGCGAAGCTGTCGCGCGAAACCTTCGAGACCGTCACCCGCCGCGCCGAGGACAGCGAGGTGCTCCAGGCGCCGCTGGTGGCGCGCGAGGATGCGCCGGCCGACCTGTTGAACGACCTGATGATGGTGGTGAACAACACGCTGCGCGCCAGGATCCAGGACCGCTTCGATTCGCTTGAGCCCGGCGTGCTCGAAGCCGCCCTTGCCGCCTCCCAGCGCCGGCTCGAAGCGCGCATCGCCGAGGACAAGGACGTCGCCGAAGCCCGCCGCTTCATCGCGGCCAAGCGCGTGCGCAAGGAGTTGGACGGTCAGCTCCTCATCCGGCTCTTGCGCGAAAAGAAGATCGCGCATTTCTGCGTCGGCTTCGCCGAACTCACCGGGGTGGACTACCACGCCGCCAAGCGCGCGCTGGAGCATGACACGCCCGACGGGCTCGCCTTGATCTGCAAGGCGGCCGGCGTTGAAAAGGCGTTGTTCGTCACCATCGCGGTCCTGCGCCAGGGCGCGAAGGAGGGCGCGTTCAACGACGCCCGCGAGATCGGCGTGGTCTACGACAAGCTCGATCCCGCCGACGCCGAACGCGCCCTGCGCTTCTGGAAGATGCGCAAGAACGCCGCGGCGGCGGCGTAAAGCGAAGCGGCGCCCGCCTTTCCGGATCGAAACGGCCGGCCAAAGCGCCGGCGCAGGCCCCTCAGAAGTATCGCGTCACCATGACATAGCTGTACACCGGATCGCCGCCGCCCGGGGCGCCCGGCGCGTCGTCGGCGAAATCGCCCTTGAACAGGACCGACGTCCCCGCCTCCAGCCGCCAGATGTCGCGCGCGATCCACCAGCGCAGACGGGTGTCGAACACCTGGCCCACATGATCGCCCGACGCGCCGGTGGCGTCGCGAAGCCCGCCGCGCCGCCAGCGATCGGTGTCGGACGCCAGACGTACGTCCTGCACCAGCACATGGGCGTCCACCGGCCCGCGGCGCACCTCCAGCCGGGCGCCCAGCGCGACGATGTTCTCAAAATCAAGCGGGCCGAAAATCCCCGTCTGCCCCAGCGCGCCGCGTCTCAGGCCGTAAAACAGGTCGTAGCGATTATCCTCGGCGTCGATCGGGTTGTCGTCGCCAGACGCGTAGACGAGCTGGGCGGAAAGCCGCGGCGACCAGGCGGCCTCGAACGTGAAGCCCGCGTCGGCGTAGACGAACGCCGAGGCCACATCGAGCCCGGCCCCGGTTTCGCCGGCCTGCCAGACGGCTTCCAGATCGAAATCGGCCGCGCCCCGCTCGCCGGACAACCGGGCGCCGAGCGAGTAGCGGTCGTCGCCGCCGTCTTCGGTGAGGCCATAGAGATAGACTTCGCCGTCGATCCCCGGCGCGAGATCTTTGCGTGTCAGATGCGCGGCCCAGAACCGGGTGTCCCAATCGCCTTCGTCGAAAGCCTGCTCGTTGTCGAGAAGGCTCGCCCGATCGCCGGGTTTCCTTTGCACGGGCGCAGTGTAGAACGCATCGAGCATCCAGCCTTCGGCGAGCGCGAACACGCCGCGCACACCTTCGAAACTGTTGGGAAAATTACGAAACGAGTTTTCCCCAACCAGCCGGCGCGAGCCCACATTCATCACGAACCGCCCGGCTTGAAGCTCCCCGGAGTCCAGATCGACGCGGACATAAGCCTGCAGGATGTCGAGCGTGTTGATCGCGGTGGATGAAAGCACCGAGCCTTCATCGGTGGCATAGGCCCGACTGTCGAACCCTTCCACGCCGAAACTGATCGCGCCGGCGTCATATTCCCCGAGCGCGCGGGTGCGCCAGCTCAGCTGCTGGTCGGACCCGGTGCGCCCCGCCCGGAACGGTGCGGACAAGGTTTCGTAGCGCACGCGCGTGGAGCCTTCAAAGGTGAAGCGCGCGGCCGGTTCGACCTGTTGCGAAAGCGCGGCCGCTGCGAGCGTAACGGCGAACATGGTGCGGTCTCCCCTCGACGGTTTTCTCCGGCGGCGACGCACCCCCGAGACGAACCCACACTTAGCGTGCGCTGCAGCTTAGGCCACCGCTTCTGTCGCGAACAACGCCCCGCGACGCCGCGAAAACGCCGCGGAGACTTTTGCGGTGTGCGTCCGCCCTGCGCAGGCCTCACGTTCGAAGAGCGCTAGTCTTCGCTGTCGTCCCGAGATTGCGGCGGCAAGGCCTCCGGATCCACCGGCTCGCCCGGCACGGCGTAGGCGCCTGAGAACCATTTGCTCAGATCGGCGTCGGCGCAACGCTTCGAGCAGAAGGTCCGGAATTCGAACACGCCCGGCTTCTTGCACATGGGACAGGGCGGGAGCGTTTTCGCCTTGCTCATCGCATCACCTTCACATCGCTTACACGGGCGCCGAGCGCGGGCTCCAGCGTCAATGCGAACCGATCGCCGAGCCGGTGTTTCGCCGCCTTGCGCCAGCCGATCGTATCGGCGTCGAGCCAGGCGTGGACTTCGCCGCCGGCGCGCAGCTCCAGCTTCGCCGCCCGGTTCGCCCGGCCTTCGCGCTCCAGCGCGCGCAAGGCGCTAAGCGCTGCGGTCTCGACGCTCTCCACCCCGAAACGCTCCCAACAGATCTCGTGCAGGGCGCGGCCCAGGCGCTGGCGGGCGAGTTCGACCACGGCGAACCGGCTCGCCGGGGCGATGTCGATCTTGGCCGGATCGCCCTTGAACGCGCCCTTCAGGGTCTGGTCAAGCGTCGCCTGATCGGCCTTTTTCTTCAGCGGCAGGAAATCGATGGCGATCACGCCGCCAATGCCGCGCAAGCGAATCTGACGGCCCGCTTCGCGCGCGGCGGCGCGGTTGAGATCCAGCGCGAACTTCGCCGACCCGCCCGGCGCCTTGCGGCCCGAGGCGTCCACGTCGATGGCGGTGAGCGCGGTGACCGGTTCGATGATCAGCCGCCCCCCGCCGGCAAGCGCGACCACCGGCTCCAGCGCGGCGTCGAACAACTCGTCGAGTTCGATTTCGGCTTCTTTCGGCGTTCTGACCGGCGCGTCGAACATCATGGAGAGGCGTTCGGCGAGCGGCGGCGCGGAGACGATGGTCTCAGGCGCCTCGCCCGGCTCCACCTCGAACAGGGCGAGCGTCGGGCCTTTGTCCTGAAACTCTTCACGGGCGATCTGCACGCCGATCGCCGCGCCTTCGCGTACCGCGTCGGGGCGTCCGGCCTTGCCGAAGGGCAGAAACCCGTCCTTGCCCTTGCCGATGTCGCAGAACGCGCCGTTGATCGCGGCGTCGACCTTGCGGACCCTGGCGCGAAAGACCTCGCCGCGAACGGCGCGAACGGCGCGCTCGCTCCAGCGCTCCAGGTGCAGCTCCACGGCGCGGTCCCCGTCCATCACGGCTGCGCGCGTTTCGCCGATAGTGTCGAAGGCGACGATTCTCAAAACCAGTATCCCAGTCCCACCAGAAGCTGGCGAGTTTCATAGACCGGCAAGCCGACCACGCCGGTATAGCTGCCGATCAGGTTTTCGATATAGGCGCCGGCGCGGCCCTGAACGCCGTAACCGCCCGCCTTGCCCTTCCATTCGCCGGAGTCGAGATAGGCGCGGATCTCCGCGTCATCGAGGCGTTTCATCGCCACGCGCGTGACCACCACCCGGCTCGCCTCGCGCCCGTCGGGGCTGCGCACCGCGACGCCGGTATGGACCCGGTGATTGCGCCCGCTCATCAGGCGAAGACAGGCCTCGGCCGCCTCGCGGGTTTCGGTCTTGGGAAGGATTCGCCGCCCCACGCCCACCACCGTGTCGCTCGCCAGCACGAAACAGCCGGGATGATCGGCCGCGGCGAGCTTGTCCTGCGCCAGACGCAAGGCCAGCGCCCGCGGCGTCTCGCCGGGGCGTTCGGTCTCGTCGATATCTGCAGGAGCGATGCGGTCGGGGGGCGCCCCGATCTGCGCCAGCAGGTCGCGGCGGCGCGGGGACGCGCTCGCCAGAACCAGGGGCGCGCGGCCGGCCTCGCCGGTCACCGGACTATTTGAAGCGATAGGTGATGCGCCCCTTGGTCAGGTCATAGGGCGTCATCTCCACCAGCACCTTGTCACCGGCCAGCACGCGGATGCGGTTCTTGCGCATCTTGCCCGCGGTGTGGGCGATGATTTCGTGGTCGTTCTCCAGCTTGACCTTGAAGGTCGCGTTGGGAAGCAGTTCCACGACCTCGCCGGGAAACTCCAGAAGCTCTTCTTTCGCCATACGGCTCCTCGTCTTGAAAGCTCAATCGTTTAAACGCGTTCGAGCCCGGCGCAGCGGTAAAGCGTGCGCACCGGGCTTCGTTCCGGGCGCTATATAGGCGCGAACCCGGCCCGCCGTCGAGCGTGGTGGGCGTACGCGCCTTAATCAGCGCCTGATTCCGGCTCGAAGGCGAGAATGCGCGACCCGATCGCATCGCGCGCCGCGCGATAACTGGCCAGGGTGAGGAAGCGGTCCCGGCCGGCCGCCGGCTCGTCCACCGGCCAGAGCCGATAGGCCGCGCCGCGCGCCTTTGCGAACGCGCGCGCCTGGGCGTCCACATCGTCGGACAGACAGACCACCAGATCGGCGGGTTCGCCCGCCACATCGTCCATGTCGCGGCATTCATAGTCGGAGAGGTCGACGCCGATTTCGTCCATCACCGCGATCATGTGCCCGTCCGGCAGGCTCGCCGGCGCGACGCCGCACGAGACCGCGCGGGCCCGGGCGCCGAACCGGGCGCGCCACAGCGCCTCGGCCATGGGTGAGCGCACGGCGTTGCGCGAACACACGAAGATGACCGCCGGCGCAACGGAAGCGGGGCTCACGCGCCCCTCCGGTGCAGGGCGCAGATCAAAGTGAACAGACGCCTTGCGGTGTCGAAATCCACTTCGATCTTGCCTTCCAGACGCTCGCGCAGCAGGGACGAGCCCTCGTTGTGGACCCCCCTGCGTCCCATGTCGATCGCCTCGATCTGGCCCAGCGGCGCGTCGCGCACGGCGGCGTAATAGCTCTCGCACATCAGGAAATAGTCCTTGATGATCCGCCGCAGCGGACCGAGCGAGAACACGAACATGCGCACCGGCGCGCCGTCGGCCTTCTTCACGTCGAAGACCAGGCGCTGATCTTCGATGGCGAGGCGCAGGGCGTAGGGCCCGGCATCCGATCCGGCCGGCTTGAAGGTGTTGGCTTCAAGCAGATCTGCGATCGCCACGCGGCGTTCGTGCTCGACGTTCTCGTCCGCCTTGCCGATGGTGGTCTGGTCAAGCTCCACCGATATCAGATGCTGATCGCTCATGTGTCTGCGCGCCCTGATGGGGTCCCGCCCGGGGTGTCGTCGGGATGGGCCGGCCGGCGCACCGCGCGCCAGGGTTCGGAAATGTCGGCGAGCACCATGTCCACGCACTCCACCTCGAGACGCAGCTCGCCGCCGCCCGCGAAGGTGAGGATCAGCGCGCCGCCGGGCGGATCGCCGGGTTCGAACGCGATCGAGAGCAGGCTCACCACAGCCTCTTCGGCGCCCTGCTTGAGCCGCTTGGCCTGGGCGCGCGTCACCGACCCCGCCTGCAGCGCCGCGCGCACGCGCTCGCCGCGCCCCTTCGCGCCGGCCTCCCAGCGAAACCGGTTCAGCGCCAGGGTGAAACGCTGCTGCGCCGGCTCGTAGAGAAAGTCGCCGATCTTGCCGACCGCGTCCTGAAGCGCGGCGGACAGGGCGGTGACCTCGTCCGGCTCTTGGGCGATCAGTCGCAAAGGCTTGCCCCCGCCCATGTCAGGCGCTCTCCCTCTCGCGCTCGCGGCGAATGTCGGCTCCGCAGGCGGAGAGCTTCTCCTCCAGGCGCTCGAAGCCGCGATCAAGGTGGTAAATCCGGTTCACTTCGGTCTCACCTTCCGCGCACAGCCCGGCGATGACAAGGCTGACAGAAGCGCGCAGGTCCGTGGCCATGACCGGCGCGCCCTTCAACCGCGCCGGGCCGCGCACGATCGCCTCATTGCCGCGCACCTGGATGTTCGCGCCGAGCCGGGCGAGCTCCGGCGCGTGCATGAAGCGGTTCTCGAAAATCGTCTCGCGGATCACGCTGGCCCCGTCGGCGAGCGCCATCAGCGCCATGAACTGGGCCTGCAGATCGGTGGGAAAGCCGGGATAGGGCGCGGTCTGAATGTCCACCGGCTTGATCGGGCCCGGCTCGCGCTCCACCGTGACCGATCCCTCCTCCAGCGTCACCTTCGCGCCGGCGCGCGCCAGGGCGTGCCACAGCGCGCCGTTGTGATCGTGCACCGCGCCGTCCAGCGTCACCTTGCCGGCGGTGGCGACCGCCGCCATGGCGTAGGTGCCGGTCTCGATCCGGTCGGGGCACACCTCCCATTCCGCGCCGGACAGGGCCTCCACGCCCTGGATGCGGATCACGTCCGTTCCCGCGCCCTCGACCTGCGCGCCCATGGCCTTCAGGCAGCCGGCGAGATCGGCGATCTCCGGCTCGCGCGCGCAGTTCTCCAGCACCGTCTCGCCCTTGGCGAGGACGGCCATGAGCATGGCGTGCTCGGTGGCGCCGACCGATACCATGGGAAAGGTCACGCGCGCGCCGCGCAAACCGCCCTGAGGCGCCTTGGCGTTCACATAGCCTTCGCTGACGTCGATCTCGGCGCCCAGCGCCTCCAGCGCTTCGAGATGCAGGTTCACGGGCCGCGCGCCGATGGCGCAGCCGCCGGGCAGCGACACCTTCGCCCGTCCCTCGCGGGCCACCAGCGGGCCCAGCACGTTGAAGCTCGCGCGCATCTTGCGCACCAGATCATAGGGCGCGTACGCGTCGGGGATCTCGCCCACCTTCAGCACCAGGCGCGAGGGCTCCTCCTCGCGCACCTCGACGCCGAGATGGTCGAGAAGCTTGCCGAGAAACCGCGTGTCGGCCAGGCGCGGCATGCGCGACAGGGTGAGCGTCTCATGAGTCAGAAGCGAGGCGGCCATGAGTTTCAGCGCGGAGTTCTTCGCGCCGGAAATCTCGATACGCCCGTTCAGGCGGGGTCCGCCGCGAATGACGATGCGATCCATGAAACACCTTCCTCAGAAAAATCACGCAGGCGCGGGCCCGCACACGTGTTCATAACGCAAAGCCAAGCGGTGCGTTGGGCGAGATCAGGGCTCCCGCTGGGCCTTTTCAGGTTTTTTTGCAGCTTTGCGGCGTTTCAGATTGGCGCGCAGCGCTTCGGCCAGGCGCTGCTCACGCTCGCTTTGCGTCTCGGCGCGCGGCGGTTTGGAGGCGGGTTTGTCGCTCATGACCTTTCAAGTGCAATCGTCTGCATCGAGCGTCAAGCCCACCCTTGGCGGCGCGGGCGTGATGGGGTATAGCCCCCGCTCTGTCGCATCGGGCCGAGCACGCCCGACACGCCGGCGCCGCTATAGCTCAGGGGTAGAGCGTTCCCTTGGTAAGGGAGAGGTCGAGTGTTCAATTCACTCTAGCGGCACCACTACTTTCCCAGGTCGGTTCGATTATCAGTGACGGCCTGTTCCGTTCGCCTGCGACATCGCAGACCAGCCGCCTCGCCTCGCATTGCGTTGATCCGACCTACGCGTAACCCAGCGCCGCTTCGAACGGGGCGAAATGCTCGTCATAGAAGGCCCGCGCACGCGGGCCGAGGGCTCCGACGGGATCGGCGACCCGCAATTGGCCGGTGGCGTGGTTCGGCGGCGTGCTCCGGTTCGCCGGTGAAACCGAGAACAGGGCTTCGGCGAACCCGGTCTCGTCGCCAAGGCGGAGAAAATCCGCGAGCGACGTGAAGATCTCCATGGCCGTGGAGGTGTAGAGATCCTCGGTCTTTACCACCCGCGCCCGGGGATCTCCCGCCAGCGCCGCGATCGCCGAGGCTTTCGCCTCTTATAGCCAGCCGAACACGCGCATGACTGCGATTGCGCGTTCGTCGTCGTCTTCAGCTTCGATCAGGGTCGCGGTCAGCGGCTCGCCGCCAAGCGCCTCCTGCGGCTCGGTCACAGCCCAATCTTCGACGCCGCGAAGATGATAGTGTCACGCGCTCAGGGCGAAACTCGCCGGATGGCGCGTCGCCAGAAGAAATCGAGCGTCGGGCTTCTCCAGTGCGCCGCTCTCTTCGAGACAGGCGCGGTCAAACCCGCCGCAGCGCACGTTCACCACCTCGTCCGCCCGATCAAGGCTGCTCAGCCGGCCGGCTTTGAATCGGGTGATGCGCTCGGCGAGATGGATTTCCGGGCGCCGTCGAAAGGCGTTCAGGAAATAATTGTTGCCGCATTTGTGGTAGATCAGGAGTACGTTCAGCGTCGGCGCCCGGAGTGATCGGGATCGAGTGAGCGACGTCGGCCCGCTCGCCGACGCGGCGATTTAAGATAGGTGTCAGCAAATCGGCAGCGCGCCTGACAGGGGTGCAAGGGTCGAAAGACACTCAGCCCGCCGCCAGAGCGGCGAGTTGCTCCTCTGTGAGCCGTTCGGGGATGAGACTGAGCGCTTCCAGATATCCGTTGAGGGCGCGCCCCGCAGGGTCGCAGCCAAGGCGCAAATGAGTGACCGCGTCGAGAACCGAGAGATCCACGCCCGTGCGCACATCGCTCTGCGCGCCGGAGCGGAACCGAATCTCACCGTCAGACAGCGCGACCAGAACCCGGCGGCGCTCAGCTCGGTCGTCGACGTCCGCCCATTGAACCCCGATTAGCGAATCGTTTGCGCCGCCGGCCTGAAGGCGTGCGCGGCAGGCGCCTGACGAGTGACTGAAGACGTTGAGGATATTGGCGAATGTGCCGTCGTCTAGCGACCAGAAATTCTGACGGCCGTTGGCCGGGTGGAATCCCATCCGGGCGAAGTCGGCCATGATGGTGAGGCCGCCACGCGCCCAGCGGGTGTCCAGCGCAAGCGATATCCTGTCCGCGCTGCGATCAGACGCCGAGACGACGCCCGTGGGTGGAAAGATCGGAGAGCTTGCGAACGAGGACAATTCCATCTGGGGGGCCATCAGGCGCAAGGTCAGATCGATCGCGCCCGAACTTGCAATCTCCAGGCCGGGGCGCACATGGGTGGCGGCGCCGCTGCCGACCGAGGCGTTCATGACGCTTCGACGCGATTGCCCGTCGAGCGTCAGGGCGCCGCCGCGAGCTTCCGCAAGGACGGAGCCTGAGTCGAGGCTCAGAACGATCGGCTCCACCGATGTCACGCCGGTGAGATCGCCCCCTGCAAGCTTTGCGCTCACCGAAAACGTCCAGCTGTCGCCGGGGATCGCGGCGACGCCGCTCGCGCTTTCAAAGAAGATCTGCACGGTCCCGCCAGGGGCGCCGGACAGGCGCACATCGACGTACGGCCAGCCATCAGCCGATCCGTGCGCGACAATCTCGGCGGCTGCGGAGCCTGCGTCGATTTCCCAATGGGTCGGCGGGACGCCGGTGCTCGCGCCCTCCCCGCGCGGATTGCGCACATGATTGGTCGAGGCGGCCTCGATCAGCACGCCTGACCCGTACGCCATGCGGGCCGCATGGGCGGGAAACTCCACCAACGGGCCGGTGACGGCGTCATGGAGGAAGCTCCAGCCGCCCGGATGGGTCCCGGGGCTCGCCCGGTCCGTGATCAGGCGCGGATCCGGCCGGGCGCCGGAGCGAAACTCGAACTTCACGCTTCTCGCAGATACGCTCATCAGATAATCTCCCAGACGCCGGAGCCGGCGTGAATGAAGACCGCGCCCTGCCCGGCGGGCAGGCTGACCGCGGCGCCCGGCGCGCCGCCGTCAATGACGCCGGAGGGGTCGCCGGGCTGCACGGCCGCAGCCGCGCCGGAGCGGTTCTTGATCGCCGTGCGCCAGCCCGATTCCAGCCCCGCGCCCGCCGGCAGGGTGAGCGCGCCCGCCCCGGTCTGCACAATCACGCGGCCAAGATCGTCCGGCGTCAGGGTCGCCGGGGCCGAAAGCGTGCGTACCGGACTCAAGCGAACGCTTTCGACGTCGGCGAACGCCGCCGATCCCAGATCGGCGCGGCGCACCAGGTCGGTCGGCGAGACGCCGAACGCCAGCGCCCCGCCGGCGGCGAGGCTCAGCGCCGACAGTCCCAGAGCGGCGCCGCCGGCGATCTGCGCCATCGGGAGACCGACCACGCCGTCGCCGCGGCCGATGGTGAGCGCCTCCGTCCAGGTCGATCCGTCTGCGCTCACTTTCACCGACAGATCGTCCGATCCGGTGAGCCCGATTTCAGCGCGTCCCGACCAGCCCGATTGAAACAGCAGCGAAAGCACGTCGCCGGGCGCTTCCTTATTTAGGGTGTAGCGCAAATCCCCGGTTCCGCCCTCGGCTTCGAACCGCGCCGTCCACAGCGCGGTGTTGAGTTTCGCCACGAAAGGGTTGTTCGCGTCCGGCGCCGCCCCGACGCCGAGCGCCTGAAGGTTCTCCAGCCGGTCGATCAGGTCGAACAGCGCAACCCAGCCCGCGCCGTCATGAACCAGCAGGCCGGCCTCGTCGGCCACGTGCACCACAAGGCCGCGGCGCGGCGCGATCCGCAGCCAGGCGCCGTCCTGGAACACCGCAAGGTCGTGCTCGGAGAAGCCGTCCCATTGCGCCCCGGTCGCGCCGGCGGGCAGGATATAGGCTTCACCCTCGGCCGGATCGGCGGGCTGGGCTGCGAGGCTCCGGCTCTCCACCGAAGCGGCCACGAGGGCGTCGAGCCGGCCGAGGGCCTCGTTGACGGTGACGTGCTTCTGGGCCTGGGCCGGCATCAGCCAGGGCAGGCCGAGGCGGGGCGTCGTATCGGGCATGGGGCGGCTCCTGTGGGCGGACCGAGATGATGCGCCAAGTCTAGGCCCGGCCCGGACCCGGGCGGATTTTCCGGCGCGATATCCTCCGTGCCGCCCGCGCCTTCCCTCAGGCGCGCGCGCGGTTTAGAGAGGTCGCATGACGCAGACTCTCCATTCCTTCGCCGGGGGATTTCCGGCCGCCGACTCCGCGCAATGGCGCAAGGAAGCCGAGGCCGCGCTGAAGGGCGCACCGCTGGACCGGCTGGTGCGGCGCACTCTGGACGGGATCGCGCGCGGGCCGCTCTTCACCCGCGAGGATCTCGCCGAAGCCGGCGATGTCGGCGCGCCGGGCGCAGCGCCCTTCATCCGCGGCGGCGCGCCGGAGCGCGACGAATATCTGCCCTGGGCGATCCGCCAGACCGTCGCCGACCCGGATCCGAAAGCGGCCAACCGCGCCATCCTCGACGACCTCGCCGGCGGGGTGAGCGAGATCACCCTGCGGCTCGATCCGCTGGGCGAAACCGGCTGCGCGGCGCGCACGCTGGACGAGCTGAAGATCGCGCTGGACGGCGTGATGCTGGACCTGGCGCCGGTCTATTTCGCCCCCAGCCGCATGGCGCCCCAGCACGCGGCGCTGCTTCTGGCCCTTTATGAGAGCGAGGGACTGTCCGGCGATCAAGTGCGCGGCGGGCTCGGCCTGTCGCCCATCGGCCAGAAATCCCTCGCCGGCGGCGGCGCGGCGGACCTGCCCGAACGCCTGAAGCGCACTTCCGAAGCGGCGCAGTACTGCGCCGAGCGCTTCCCGCAGGTGAAGACCGTTTCCATCACCGCCACCGCGCCCCATGAGGCCGGCGGCTCGGAAGCCCAGGAGATCGCCTTCGTCTGCGCGGGCGGGGCGAGCTATATGCGCGCCTTTCTCGATCACGGGCTGAGCCCCGATCAGGCCGCGGCGTCGCTGGAATTCGCCCTGGCCGCGGACGCCGACGTGCATCTGACCATCGCCAAGCTGCGCGCGGCGCGCCGGGTCTGGACCCGGGTGCTGGAGGCCTTCGGGGTGAGCGCGGGCAAGTGCGCCATGCGTCTGCAGGCGGTGACCAGCGCGCGCATGCTGACGCGCCACGACCCTTACACCAATCTGATCCGCAACGCGTGCGCCGGGCTCGCCGCCGCGGCGGGCGGCGCCGACGCGATCACCGTGCGGCCCTTCACCGACGCCATCGGAGCGCCGACGCCTTTCGCCCGGCGCCTGGCGCGCAACCTCCAGGTCATGCTCATGGAGGAGAGCCATCTGGGCAAGGTGGCCGACCCGGCCGGCGGCGGCTATCTGCACGAGACGCTGGGCGCACGCCTGGCCGAAGCCGGCTGGTCGGCGTTCCAGGAAATCGAGCGCCAGGGCGGCCTGTTCGAGACCGTGAAGTCCGGCTGGCTGCAGGAGCGCGTGGCCGAGGTGCGCACCCGGCGTCTGGCGCGTTACGCGAACGGACAGGACAGCCTGATCGGCGTGTCGCACTATCCCGAGCTGGAGGCGCGGGCAGTCGAGACCGCCGAGCCGGCCTACGCCCCGCCGAAACTCGACGCGCCGGTGATCGAGCCGCAACCCTTCGCCGACAAGGTGAAGGCGGCCCGGTCCGGGGCCCAGGTGCGCGTGCTCGACCTGCCGGAACCGGAATGGGCGCCGCTCAACCCGGTGCGCCTCGCCGAACCGTTCGAAGCCCTGCGCGGCGCCGCCGACGGCTTCGCCGAACAGACCGGATCGCGCCCGCGCGCCTTCCTGGCGACGCTCGGCCCGCTCGCCGCCTTCAACGCCCGCGCCGGGTTCGCGGTGAACCGGCTCGCCGTGGCCGGCGTGCAGGCCATCGAGCCGGAAGCGCATGACAGCGTGGAGACCTGCGCCGACGCCTTCGCCGCCTCCGGCGCGCGGCTCGCCGTGATCTGCGGGACCGACGACGCCTACGGCGAAAAGGCGGAGGCGCTGGCCAAGCTGTTGAAGGCCGCCGGCGCCGGCGAGGTGTGGATCGCCGGAAAGCCGAACCAATTCGACGGGATCGATCATTTCATTCACATGCGTAGCGATGTGCTGGACGATGGCCGGCGCGCCCACGCCGTGACGGGAGTTCAGCCATGAGCCGTCCCGATTTCACCACTCTGCCGCTCGGCCCGCTTGAAACGGGCGAAGAGCAAGCCGCGTCACGTCCGGCCTGGACCCCGGCCGAAGACATCGCGGTGAAGCCCGCCTACACCGCGGCCGACCGCGACGCGCTGGATTTCGTCGACGCCAAGCCGGGCCTCGCCCCGTTCCACCGCGGGCCCTACCCGACCATGTACGTGCAGCGGCCCTGGACGGTGCGCCAGTACGCCGGCTTCTCCACGGCCGCCGACTCCAACGCGTTCTACCGGCGCAATCTGGCGGCGGGGCAGAAGGGTTTGTCGGTGGCGTTCGATCTCGCCACCCACCGGGGTTATGACAGCGACAATCCGCGCGTCATCGGCGATGTGGGCATGGCGGGCGTCGCCATCGACTCCATCCTCGACATGCGCCAGCTCTTCGACGGCATACCGCTCGATCAGATGAGCGTGTCCATGACCATGAACGGCGCGGTGCTGCCCGTCATGGCGCTCTATATCGTAGCGGCCGAGGAGCAAGGCGTTTCACACGCGAAGCTTTCAGGAACGATCCAGAACGACATCCTGAAAGAGTTCATGGTGCGCAACACCTATATCCATCCGCCCCAGCCGAGCATGCGCATCATCTCCGACATCTTCGCGTTCACCGCCAAGGAGATGCCGCGCTACAACTCGATCTCCATCTCCGGCTATCACATGCAGGAGGCCGGCGCGCCGGCCGATATCGAGCTCGCCTACACCATCGCCGACGGACTGGACTATATCCGCGCCGGTGTTGAGGCCGGACTCGACGTTGACGCCTTCGCCCCGCGCCTGTCCTTCTTCTGGGGAATCTCCATGAATTATTTCATGGAGGTGGCGAAGCTGCGCGCCGCGCGCCTGCTCTGGGCCAATCTGGTGCGCGACCGGTTCGCCCCGAAGAATTCGAAATCGCTAAGCCTTAGAACCCATTGCCAAACCTCCGGCTGGTCGCTCACCGCCCAGGACGTCTACAACAATGTGGCGCGCACGGCTGTCGAGGCCATGGCGGCCGTGGACGGACATACACAAAGTTTGCATACGAACAGCCTCGACGAAGCGCTCGCCCTGCCCACCGATTTTTCGGCCCGCATCGCACGCAACACCCAGCTCGTGCTTGAGACCGAGGCCCATCTCACCGACGCCATCGATCCCTGGGGCGGCAGCTATTATGTGGAGCGCCTGACCCACGATCTGGCTGCGCGCGCCCTCTCCCACATCGCCGAAATCGACGAGCTGGGCGGGATGGCCAAGGCCATCGAGGAGGGCGTGCCCAAGCTCAGGATCGAGGAAGCCGCCGCGCGCACCCAGGCGAAGATCGATTCCGGGCTGCAGACCATTGTGGGCGTGAACAAATTCCGCCTCACCCAACCCGAAGACGTGCCGGTCCTCAAGGTGGACAACAAGAAGGTCCGCGCCGAGCAGCTCGCCAAACTCGAACGCCTGCGCGCCGAGCGCGACCAGGCGGCGACGGACAAAGCGCTCGAAGCGCTCACGAACGCCGCGGCGGGCGACGGCAATCTCCTCGCCGCCTGCGTGGAGGCCGCACGCGCGCGCGCCACGGTGGGCGAGATGAGCGACGCCATGGAAAAGGTGTTCGGCCGCCACAAGGCCGAGATCAAATCGGTTCAGGGGGTGTTCTTGAAAGCCTCAGGCGACGATGAGAAGGTCAAGCGCGCCCTCGCGGCCGCAGACAAGTTCGCAGACGAAGAAGGCCGCCGGCCGCGCATCCTGATCGCGAAAATGGGCCAGGACGGCCATGACCGCGGCCAGAAAGTGGTCGCCTCCGCCTTCGCCGACATCGGCTGGGACGTGGATATCGGCCCGCTCTTCCAGACCCCCGAAGAGGCCGCCCGCCAGGCGGTTGAAAACGACGTCCACGTCGTCGCCGCCTCCTCGCTGGCGGCCGGCCATCTCACCCTGGTGCCCGAGCTGAAAAAGGAGCTCGAAGCCCAGGGCCGCGCCGACATGCTCATCGTCGTCGGCGGCGTCATTCCGCCCGAAGACGTGCCGGCGCTGAAAGAGATGGGCGCCGCCGCGGTCTACCCGCCGGGCACCGTGATCGCGGACAGCGCGGTGGAGCTGATCGAGCTGCTCTCCAAACGCGACGCGGCCTGAACCAGGCTTTTGAATTCCCGGACAAGGTCTCTAGGGGCTTGGCCGGGAGTCTAAGGTCAGCACCGCCCCTAAAAACTCTCCGCAAACCACCTTAGCACCGCCTTCGGTCCGCGCTCGCCGGGTACGGCGGCGCGGCGGCGCGGGCCGGCATGGGCGAAGCGGGGCGGGCCGGAGATCGCCTCCACGGGCCCTTGAACACAGCGATGGATCACTCCGGCGCACGCCGAGAAGCCCGGTCCGGCCACCGCGTCGCCAAGCCCGGACAGGTGTTCGGGGCGGCCGATCCGCGCGCTCTTGCCCAACACCCGGCCGGCGAGCTCTCCGGTTCCAGGAAGCTGCGCGGCGCCGCCGGTGAGCACCAGGCGGCGGCCCGCGGCGCGGTCCGCGCCGGCGGCTTCAAGCCGGTCGCGCAACAGCTCGAAAATCTCCTCCAGGCGCGGGCGGATGATGGCGTTCAGGAGGGCGCGCGGCTGCTGCATCATCTGCTGACCGCCGGCCACGGGCGGGGTCTCGATCAGCTCCTGGTCGTCGTTCGGGCTGTCGAGTGCGCAGCCATAGAGCGCCTTGATGCGCTCGGCGGCGCTCACCGGCGTCTGCAGGCCCCGGGCGATGTCGCTGGTCACGTGCGCCCCGCCCACGGGCAGCGCGTCCACATGCTGCAGCGCGCCTTCGGCGAAGACGGCGAGCGTGGTGGTGTGCGCGCCCATGTCGATCAGCACCGCGCCCAGCTCCATCTCGTCCGGCGACAGCGCCGCCAGGCCGGAGGCGTAGGGCGTCGCCGCGACGCCGGCCACGGATAGCTGACAGCGTTCCACGCAGGCGATCAGGTTCTGCAGCGGTTCGGCCTGGGCGCTCACCACATGCAGGTCGACGCCCAGCGCCGCGCCGAACATGCCGCGCGGGTCCTTCACCCCGCGATGACCGTCCACCCTCCATGACAGGGGAAGGGCGTGCAAAATCACCCGGCCCGGCTCGTCATGCTCGCGCAGGGCCGAGGCGAGGATACGGCGCAGATCCCGGTCGGTGACCTCGGAATCGGCGATGTCCATGTCCACGGCGATGCGCGACGAGCCCGGCGCGCCGGCCGAGGCGGCGAGCGTCACCTCGGTGACGGTGTGACCGGCCATGCGCTCGGCGTTCTCCACCGCGGCGCGGACACTCTGGGCCGCCGCCTCCATGTCCACCACCGCGCCGGCGCGCACGCCGCGCGTGGAGGTGTGGCCCACCCCGATGACGCGCGGGCGCAGGCCCGCCAGCGTCTGCTCGGTGCGCGCGATGAAGCAGATCGTCTTGCCCGCCCCGATATCCAGCGCCGCGAACACGCCGGGCTTGCGCGCCGCGGCCGGGGTTTCGGCCTTGCCTTTGAAAATGCTGATCATGCCCATGGGTCAGGCCCCTCGCCCGGCGGCGCGTTCGGCGCGGTCCGGCCAGGGCCGGATCACCATCTCGCCGTCATTTCTAAGATCGAGAAACTGCACGTCGTAATCGAGCACGCCGCGCTCGGCGTGCAGCGCGGCCAGGGTGGCCAGCGCGCTCGCCGGATCGGCTTCGGGAAGCAGCACCTCGCCGCCGCTCTCAAGGCGCAGCGACCAGCGCCGCTCGCCCACCTTGATGGCGTGAGTGGTGCGCGCCGCGACCGCTTCATGGGCCGCAATGAGCGCGGTGATGCGCGCCGCGCCCTCGTTCGCCCCGGCGCCCACCACGCGCGGCAGATCGGTGAAACCGGCCGGGTCGGCGTCGGCGATGATCACGCCCTCGGCGTCGACCACATGGTGCGCGCCCTCGATCTGCCACAGGGCGACGGGGGTGCGCTCTTCGATGATCACTGCGATCCGGTCCGGCCACAGCCGCAGCACCTGCGCCGACTTCACCCAGCTTTGCGCCTCCAGAACCGTGCGCGCGGCGTGAAGATCGACGGCCGCAAGTCCGGTCCCGCCTTCCGCGCCGATCAGGGCCGCGATGTCGGCCGGGTCGAGCCGTTCGGCGCCGGACACGTCGAGCCAGGCCACCTGATAGCCGGCGTTCGTGAGCTGGCGTTCGCCGGCGGCCAGCAGCGCGGCCTGGACGTCGCCGAGGCGGCCCAGCACGGCGAGCGCCAGCACCGCCAGCGCGCACAGGAACGCCGCGCTCAGCGCGCCCAGGCGCAGGGCGTAGCTGGCCCGGTGACGCGCCGCGCGCATCTGGGCCGCGGCCCAGTTCGCCGCCTTGTTGGGGGCGGGTTGAGGTTTCGCCGTGCGCCGGGATTGTGCGCCTTTGGAAGAGTCGCGACCGCCGGCGCGCCCTACCTTAGACAAGACGCATCCTCCGCCATCCACTCGACGAGATCTTCAAACGAGATCCCGCAATACGCCGCCTGTTCAGGCGCGAGCGATGTCGGAGTCATGCCCGGTTGGGTATTAATTTCGAGTAACCAAACCTGACCGGTTTCAGGGTCGTAGCGAAAATCCGAGCGCGTCAGGCCGCGGCATCCGATGAGATCGTGGGCGTCTTTCGCCGCCTTCAGGCAGTAGGCTTCGATCTCCTTGGGGATATCGGCGGGCACCTGATGGACCGAACCGCCGTCGGCATATTTCGCCTCGAAATCATAGAACGCCGTTTTCGGAACGATCTCGGTCACGGCGAGCGCGCGATCGTCCATCACCGCGACCGTCAACTCCCGTCCAGGGATGAATTTCTCGATCAGGACCTCGTCGCCATAAGGCCAATCGTCCGAGCCGAGGATCTCCGGCGGCCGGTTCGCGCCCTCTTTCACGATGAGCACGCCCACCGAGGAGCCTTGCGCGTTGGGCTTGGCCACATAAGGCGGGGCCATGAGGTGGGTCTTCGCCGCCTCGAAGCGGTTGGCGATCAGGCCTTCAGGGCAGCGCACGCCGGACGCCTCCAGCACGCCCTTGGCGCGCTGCTTGTCCATGGCGAGCGCGGAGGCCAGCACCCCGGAATGGGTGTAGGGCAGGCGCAGATACTCCAGCACGCCCTGGATCCGCCCGTCCTCACCCCATTCGCCGTGAAGCGCATTGAAGGCGAGATCGGGCTTGGCTTGCTTGATCTGATCCGGCCAATGCTCCTGCGCCGGGTCGATTTCGATCACCTCATGGCCCTTGGCGCGCAGGGCCGCGGCGCATTTGCGCCCGGACACCAGCGACACCTCCCGCTCGGCGGACAGCCCGCCCATGAGAACGGCGATTCTCTTAGCCATCGGCGGGCTCTCCCACGCGGCGCACCTCCCACTGGAGCTCGACGCCGAACTTGTCCTTCACATCCGAACGAACAGTCTCGCCCAGCGTCTCCAGATCGGCGGCGGTGGCCGTGCCGTCATTGATCAGGAAATTGCAATGCTGCTCGGAAAAGCGCGCCCCTCCGATCGGCTTGCCGCGCCAGCCCGCCGCGTCCACCAGCTGCCAGGCCGATTTGCCGCCGCTCTCATCGGGATCGGGGTTCTTGAAGGTGGACCCCGACGTCTTCTCCCGGATCGGCTGCGAATTTTCGCGCCGCTCGGTGATCTCGTCCATGCGCTTGGTGACGGCTTCCGGCTCGTCGGCCTCGCCCTGGAACAGGGCCTCGGTGAAGATCCAGTCATCGGGGATGTCGCTGTGGCGGTATGAATAATTGAACCGCTCGGCCGGCACGATCTGGCGGCGGCCCTGGCGGTCCAGCGCCACCGCTTCGATCAGCCGGTCCTTGGTCTCGGTCCCGTAACAGCCGGCGTTCATCACCAGCGCCCCGCCGATGGAGCCGGGCACGCCGACATAGAATTCCAGTCCGCCCACGCCCTCCTTCGCGGCCTTCTTGGCGACCATCTTGTCCAGCGCCGCCGCGCCGGCGCGCACTTTCGCGCCGTCTTCGATCTCCACCTGGCCGAAGGCGGGGGTTAGCTTGATCGTCACGCCGGGCAAACCGCCGTCGCGCACCAGCGTGTTGGAGACCGCCCCCACCACGCGCACCTCGATGTCGCGCGGGGTTTCCGCGAGGAAGCGCGCCAGATCGGACTCGTCGGCGGGCATGTACAGCACCTGCGCCGGCCCGCCCACACGCAGCCAGGAGAAGTCGCTCAAGGTCGCGTTCTCGACATATTTGCCGCGGACTTCGGGAAGGCGGTCGGTGAGCGAGGGAAAGGTCATGGCTTATCCGGGCTTCAAATCAGGTCGGGCGGGCAAAGCGTGACGGCGGGTTTTGTTCAAAGCGGGGCGGGATGTCTCCCCCCGCCTGCGGGGGGAATGGCCCGAAGGGCCGAGGGGGGCGGTGCGACGCCCGAGGCCGGCGCCGCCCCCTCCGTCCGCTTCGCGGACACCTCCCCCGCGGGGCGGGGGAGGACATCGCACGCCCCTCAAATCTTCCCCTCCAGCCGACCGGGCAATTCGGCCGCCCAGGCGGTGATGTCGCCGGCGCCGAGGCACAGGACCACGTCGCCGGGCGTCAGACGGTCGCGCAGATCCTCGGGCAGGGTTTCGCGATCGGTAGGCGCGGCGTCGCGATGGCCGTGACGGACCAGGCCGTGAACCAGGCTCTCTTGATCGGCGCCTTCGATCGGGTCCTCGCCGGCCTCATAGACCGGGGTGACCAGCACGCTGTCGGCGTCGTTGAAGCAGGTGCAGAAATCCTCAAAGAGGGCGCTCAGGCGGGAATAGCGGTGCGGCTGCATCACCGCGATCACTCGGCCCGAGCCGGCGCGCTGGCGCGCGGCCTTCAGCACGGCGGCGATCTCCACCGGGTGGTGCCCGTAATCGTCCACCACCGTCACCCCGTTCACCACGCCTGTGATGGTGAAGCGCCGTTTCACGCCGGAGAAGCCCGCGAGCCCCTTCCTGACCTCGTCCTCCTTGGCGCCGAGGGCTTCGGCCACGGCGATGGCGCCGGCGGCGTTCAGGACGTTGTGCTCGCCCATCATGGGCAGACCGAGCGCGGTCCAGACCTCCGGCCCGCCCTCGCGGTTCTGGAACATGAGATCAAAGCCGGCGCCGCCGGGGTCCATGGTCAGACGCGCAATGCGCACGTCGGCCTGGGGCGACACGCCATAGGTGATCACACGCCGGTCCTCGATGCGCGCGGCCAGCGCCTGGACTTCGGGATGGTCGATGCACAGCACGGCGAACCCGTAAAAGGGCAGGTTATGGACGAACTGGTCGAACGCGTCTTTCAGCGTGTCGAAATCGCCGTAATGCTCCATGTGCTCGGGATCGATATTGGTGATGATCCCCACGCTGCCGCGCAATTTCAAAAACGAGCCGTCGCTCTCGTCGGCCTCCACCACCATCCAGTCGCCCTCGCCCATCTTGGCGTTCGAGCCGTAGGCGGAAATGATCCCGCCGTTGATCACTGTGGGATCGAACCCGGCCGCGTCCATCAGGGCGGCCACAAGGCTGGTCGTGGTGGTCTTTCCGTGCGTGCCCGCCACCGCGACGGCGTGCTTCAGACGCATCAGCTCGGCGAGCATTTCGGCGCGGCGCACCACGGGGGTGCGGCGCTTCCTGGCTTCGACCAGTTCGGGATTGTCGCGCTTGACCGCGCTGGAGACCACCAGCGCGCCCACGCCATGCACGTTTTCGGGACGGTGGCCGATATGGATGGTGGCGCCCTTGTCGCGCAGGCGCTGGACGTTCGGACTGTCCTTGATGTCCGAGCCGGTGACCTCATAGCCCAGATTGAGCATCACCTCGGCGATGCCGCTCATGCCGATGCCGCCGATCCCGACGAAGTGAACAGGGGCGACGGAGGCGGCGAGGTCGATGGGCGGCATTTAGGCTTCAGTCTCCGAGATGCGTTCGATGAGATCGGCGAGGCGGTCATGGGCGTCCGGCTTGCCCATCCGGCGCGCCGCTTCGGCGCGCTTGGCGAGAGCTTCGCCGTCGGCGAGAAGGCGTGCAAGATGTTCACACAGACGCCCGGGCGTGAAGTCCTGTTCCGGAACGGACTCAGCGGCGCCCTCCCGCATCAGGGTGTGGGCGTTGGCGGTCTGGTGGTCGTCCATGGCGATGGCCAGCGGCACGAAGATCGCCGGACGACCGGTGGCGGCGACCTCGCTCACCGAACTCGCCCCAGCCCGGCTGATCACCAGATGCGCATCGGCGTAAAGCGCCCCCATATCGTCGAAGAAGGGCGAGAGCACCGCCTCGACCCCGGCCGCGTCATAGGCCGACTTCACCCGCTCGAGGTCTTCCTCGCGCGTCTGCTGGGTGACTTTCAGGCGAGCGCGCAGCTCTTCGGGCAGGCGGGAGACGGCTTCGGGCACGGCGTCCGACAGGATGCGCGCGCCCAGGCTCCCGCCCAGCACCAGAAGGCGGATCTCCCCGCCCGGCGCGGGCGGGCGATAGGGCTCGCGGCAGGCGGCGAGGATGGGTCCGCGCACCGGATTGCCGGTGACCACGTGGAGCGCGCGCGGGCTCGCCCGGTCGAGCCGCTCGAAGCCGGAGGCCACCGCCGCCGCGCCGCGCGCGAACAGCCGGTTCACCCGGCCCAGCACCGCGTTTTGCTCATGGATCAGGAAGGGGATGTCGGACAGACGCGCCGCGGCGAGTGCGGGAAAGGCCGGATATCCGCCGAACCCGGCCACGGCGTCGGGCTTGAACTCGGCGATCAGGCGGCGCGCCTGGGACAGGCCCCGGCCGAGCTTCATCAGCGCGCCGGGCAGCTTGAGCGGGTTCTTTTGAAACGGGCTGGAGGCTTCGATCACCTTCACCGGACGTCCGGGAAAGTCCCTGGCGTGGCGGGCGCCGCGCGCGTCGGTGACCAGCTGAACCTCCCAGCCGCGCGCGATCAGGGCGTCGGCGGCGGCGCGCGCGGGGAACATGTGCCCGCCGGTGCCGCCGGCGGCGATCAGCAAACGCTTGGCCATGGACTTTCCTTCAGGCGGCGGCGGGGCGCGCGGCGGGCGCGTAGGCGCCGGGCCGGCGCCGGGTCAACGCCAGCAGCAGTCCGGCGGAGAACGCAAGCGCCATCATGGATGATCCGCCATAGGAGATGAAGGGCAGCGTCATCCCCGTGGGCGGCGCGATGTCGAGATTGACCGCGATGTTGACCAGCGCCTGCAGCCCGAACAGGAGCGACAGCCCCGCCGTGGCGAGCTGGGCGAAGGGGTCGGTGAGACGCATGGCCAGCATCCAGGCGCGCGCGAACAACAGCGCGTAGAGCCCGATGATCGACAGAGAGGCGATCAGGCCGAACTCCTCGGCCGCCACAGCGAACACGAAATCGGTGTTGGCCATGGGCAGGACGTGCTTCACCTCGCCCTCTCCGGCCCCCGCGCCCCACAACCCGCCGCGCGCGATGGCGTCCATGGCGATGTCGACCTGGCTGCGCGCGGCGTCGTTGGCCGGGGTGACGAAGTCTATGATCCGGTGACGGATATGGGGAAACAGCGCGATCGCGCCGCCCGCCCCGGCCGCGCCGACGCCCGCCAGAAGCGCGGTGTGGGTCCAGGACAGCCCGCTCGCCCACAGCATCGCGCCGAACACCAGCGAGATCAGCACGGTCTGGCCGAAATCGGGCTGCAGCATCAGAAGCGCGGCCCCGGTGAGATAGAGCGCCAGCGCCGCCAGGCGGCCCGGCGCGGGCGCGCCCCGGTCCTCCTCGGCGAACAGCCAGGCGATGAACACCACCAAGGCCGGCTTGAACAGTTCGCTGGGCTGGATGGAGAAGCCGGCGATGCGGATCCAGCGCGTCGCGCCGTTCACGTCATGGCCGATGATCACCACCGCCACGAGCATGACGAAGCTCGCCGCCAGCGCCAGGCCCGCCATGCGCCTCACCCCGGTGGGCGAGAGCGCCGCGGCGGCGAAGATCACGATCACGGACAGGACGGAGAACGCCGCCTGCTTCTTCAGATAATGCCAGGGGTCGACCGCCGTGGACACGGCCGGGCTGGCCGCGAAGGAGAGCACGATCCCCATGGCCATCAGCCCGATCAGGATCATCAAAATCGGCTGATCGAGCCCGCTCCAGGGGCTGTCGCGGCGGGCCGGACGGCTCATGCGGCGTCTCCTCTCAGGGCGCGCGCCAGAAGGGCGCAGGCGGCGGCGTCGAACGCCTCCCCGGTTTGCCCGGAAAGGCTTCCCGGAGCGTAAACGAGCGCGCATCCGTCAGCCCCGCGGCGCAGCGCGTCATGCACCCCGCGCGCCAGAGCCGCGGCCAGATCGCGGTGCACGGTGCAGGGCGCGGCGTTGGATATGCCCTTCGCGGCCCGGGCGCGATCGGTGACCAGATGCACCGCCCGCACGTCCGCGCCGGACGCCTCCAGGAGCGCGCCGGCATGGGCCGGCAGAGACGGGCCGGCGATCCACACCACCGGTCCGGCCCCGCTGAGCGCGTCCAGCGCCGAGGCCGGCGTTGTCGCGGCGTTCCAGTCGATCACCGGCGCCGGTCCGAAGCGCGCCACAATGCGTCCGCACCCCGGCGCGCCGGGCCAGTCGGCGAGCGCGGCTGCGGCCGTATCCGCGGAGACGCCGAGCCGGCGCGCCAGGGCGTAGCCGGCCGCCACCGCTTCGCGCGGGGCGCAGCGCGGAAGGACGCCCGCCCGGCGCGCCCGGCCGTCCAGAGCGTCGAACACGGTCATGCCCGCCGCATACACCCCGCCGCCCAGCACCTGACGGCCCGACACGGCCGCGGCGTGCGGGCCCCGGCGCGCGGCGATCAGCCGGGCGCAGGCGCGATCGTCCGCGCCGGCGATCAGCGCAGCACAGGCCGCATCGGCGAGCCGGTCCAGCACCGCGGGCGCGCAAGGCCTCGCTGAAGACAGCGCGGCGAAAGCCTCCGCCTCCACGATGTCGGACAAGTGCGCAAGCTCAAGCGCGTCGAGCGCGGCGATCACCCAGCCGCCCGGCGCCGGCGTGGCGGCGGCGCCCAGCTCTTCGGCGTCCAGGCCCGCGGCCTGAAGGAGATGGGCTGCGAGATGCGCCGCGGCGCCGGCATGGCGCCCGGTGATCAGGGCGAGCTTTACGCCGGGATCGCGCGCGGCGGCCTCAACGAGCACGCACCGCGCGGCGAGCACCGGCGCGCCGAGGCTGCGGGCGAGCTCGATCAGGCGCGGCGGCTCCTCGGCGTCGATGAGTTCGGCCTCCTCCACCACCAAAGCGGCGAGATCGCCCCAGTCGCGCCCGGTGGGATCCTCCACCGTCAGCCCGGCCGCGCTCGCATCGGCGCGCCGCGCCTCGTCGTCGTCCCAGACCGTCACCTCGGCCCCGCCGGCGATGAAGGCGCGCGCCGCCGCAGGGCCGGGCCCTTCAAGCCCCAGCACCATGATGCGCGTTCCAGCATAGCCCCGGATCGGGACCATGGCGCCTCCCTTTCTAGCGCAGCTTCAGCGTCGACAGTCCGATCAGGGCGAGCACGAAGGCGATGATCCAAAAGCGGATCACGATGGTGGGCTCGGCCCAGCCCAGCTTTTCGAAATGGTGGTGGATCGGCGCCATCTTGAAGACGCGCTTGCCGAAGAATTTGTAGCTGAACACCTGGACGAAGACCGAGACGGCTTCGAGCACGAACAGTCCGCCGATGATCACCAGCACGATCTCGTGCTTGACCGCCACGGCGATGGTCCCGATCGCCCCGCCCAGCGACAGCGAGCCGGTGTCGCCCATGAAGACCATCGCAGGCGGCGCATTGAACCACAAAAAGCCGAGCCCGGACCCGATGATCGCGCCGCAGATGATCGCCAGCTCACCGGTGCCGGGAGTGAAGTTCAGAAACAGGTATTCGGCGTACACCGCCGAGCCGACGAAATAGGCGATGAACCCGAACGATCCCGCCGCGATCATCACCGGCACGATGGCCAGCCCGTCGAGGCCGTCGGTGAGGTTCACCGCGTTGGACGCGCCCACGATCACCACCATGCCGAACAGATAGAAGGCGAAGGAGAGCGGGATCAGCAGATCCTTGAAGAAGGGCACAGCCACCGAGGTGGAGAAATTGTCCGGCGTGCCCGGCGCGCCGTCGAGCAGCTGAACCATCCACAGCACCGCGAAGAAGGCGATGGAGAATTGCAGGATCAGCTTGCCCTTGCCCGACAGGCCCTTATGGGATTTCTCGCGCACCTTGCGCCAGTCGTCGATGAAGCCGATGCCGCCGAACCCGGCGGTGACGAACAGCACCACCCAGAGATACGGGTTCGACAGATCGCCCCAGATCAGCGTCGAGATCAGGATCGAGAGGAGGATGATGAACCCGCCCATGGTCGGCGTGCCGGCCTTGGTGAGGACATGGCCCTCCGGCCCGTCGTCGCGGATCGGCTGGGAGCCCTGCTTGCGCAGCCAGTCGATGAAGGGCTTGCCGATCACCAGCGCGATGATGAAGGCGGTCATCAAGGACGCGCCGGTGCGGAAGGTGAGATAGTTCAGAACGTTGAAGAGCTGAAACTGGTCGGCGAACGGGGAAAGCAGAAGATAAAGCATGAAGCGGGGAGCCCTGGCGGTGGGACGGTCTAACGACCCTGTTTCAAACTGGCGGCGATTTTGTGAACGCCCGAAGCGTTCGAGCCCTTGATTAACACGACGTCGCCGTCCCGGCTCCGCTCGGCGAGCAGCGCGGCGGCCGCGTCGGCGTCGGGGCAGGCGTGCACGTCCAGCGCGCCGTCGAGCGCCTCGGCCAGCGGACGCGCGCCCGCGCCCACCGTGACCACGAATTGAGCGCCCGCGTCCTTCAAGGGATCGGCCAGCTCGGCGTGCATGGCCGGCGCCTGCGGGCCCAGCTCCAGCATCTCCCCGATCACCGCCACGCGCCGGCCGCGCCCTTTCGGCGCGCGCGCCTTCAACGCCCCGAACGCGGCGCGCATGGAGGCCGGATTGGCGTTATAGCTGTCGTCGATCACGGTCAGGGTGCGATCTTCGAGCCGGGCGTTGAACACCGCGCCGCGCCCCTCGGCGGGCTCAAGCGTCGCCAGCACGTCCAGGGTCTGCGCCGGGTCCACCCCGGCGGCGAGCGCGCACGCCACGATTCCGGCCGCGTTGACCGGCTGGTGGGCGCCGGTGAGCTTCAAGCGGAAGGAAAACTGTCGCCCGATGACGTTCATCCTCCCGACGCCGCCGTCGGGCCCCTCCTCGTAGGACACCACGCGCACCGCGGCGCGCTCGGTCCGGCCGAACTCCAGAAGGAAGGCGGCTTTCGAGCGCTCGACGCCTTCGATCAGACGCGGGGCGAACGCGTCGTCGGCGGGCACGACCGCCACGCCGTCCGGCGCGAGACCTTCGAAGATCTCCGCCTTGGCGTCGGCGATCGCCTCCATGGAGCCGAGATTCTCCAGATGCGCCGGCGCGATCTTGGTGATCATCGCGATATGGGGACGCACCATGGAGACCAGATCGCGGATCTCGCCGGCATGGTTCATGCCCATTTCGAAGACGCCGCGCTCGGTGGCGTGCGGCATGCGCGCCAGGGTCAGCGGCACGCCCCAGTGATTATTATAGCTCTTCTCGCTCCAATGGGCGGGCCCGGCGGCGCGGAACACCGCTGCGAGCGCCTCCTTGACGCTGGTCTTGCCCACCGAGCCGGTCACGCCGACGCGCCAGGCCTCGCAGCGTTCGCGCGCCGCGTCGCCCAGACCGCGCAGCGACGCGAGCACGTCGTCGACGACGATCTTCGGCCCGTCCGCGCAGTCCGGCTTGGAGACCAGAACCGCCGCCGCGCCCTTGTCGAGCGCGGCTTGCGCGAAGTCATGACCGTCGCGTTTGTCGGACAGCGCCACGAACAGATCGCCCGGTTGAAGCGTGCGGGTGTCGATGGAGACCCCGCTGGCGCTCCAGGCCTCGCCGCCTTCGAGCCGGCCTCCGGCGGCGCGGGCGGCGTCGGCCGCGCTCCACAACGCTGTCGTGCTCATCGCTCCACCGCCTTGAGGTGCTGTTGGACGATTTCCGGTTCGTTGAACGGCAGGACCTTGTCGCCGACGATCTGGCCGGTCTCATGACCCTTGCCGGAGATCAGCAAGGTGTCGCCGGCCTGCAGTCCCTGGATCGCCGCCTTGATGGCTTCGGACCGGTCGCCGATCTCCACGCAGTCCGGGCACCCTTCGAGCACCTGCTTGCGGATGGCGGCGGGGTCTTCGGAGCGCGGATTGTCGTCGGTGACGAAGACGGTGTCGGCGAGCTTGGCCGCCACCGCGCCCATCTTGGCGCGCTTGGAGGGGTCGCGGTCCCCGCCCGCGCCGAACACCAGCACCACCCGGCCCTGGGTGTGGGGACGCACTGCCCGCAGAAGCTTGTCGAGCCCGTCGGGCGTGTGGGCGTAATCGATATAGATCGGCGCGCCGTCCTTCGTGCGCCCGACCTCCTCCAGGCGTCCGGCCACGCCCTGCAGGCGCTCCAGGGCGGGAAACGCGATGTCGGGCGCGACCCCGGTCAGCACGGCGAGCGCGGCGGCGGTGAGCGCGTTGGAGGTCTGGAACTCGCCGATCAGCGGCAAATCCACCTCGAACGCCTCGCCGCGCCAGGAGAAGCACAGGGTCTGGCTGGTGGGATGCGGCACGATCTCTGTGACGGCGAGATCGCGCCCGCGCCAGCCGATGGTGACGACCTCATGGCCGGCCGCCTTCGCGCCGTCGGCCATGCGCGCCGACCAGTCGGAATCCATGTTGATCACCGCCGGCCCGCCCTCCTCGAGGACGCGGTTGAACAGGCCCAGCTTGGCGGCGAAATAGTCGTCGAAATCGGGATGATAATCGAGATGGTCCTGGGTGAGGTTGGTGAAGGCGGCCGCCGTCACCCTCACGCCTTCCATGCGCTTCTGCTTCAGCCCGTGGCTGGACGCCTCCATGGCGAGATGGGTCACGCCCTCTCGGCTCAGCGCATCGATGGAGCGATGCAGGGCGATGGCGTCCGGAGTGGTGTATCCCACGTCGGTGCGCCCCGAAGCCCGCGTGACGCCCAGCGTGCCCAGCGCCGCGGCCTCCAGACCCGCCATCGCCCAGATCTGGCGCAGAAACTCCACCGTGGAGCTCTTGCCGTTCGTGCCGGTCACCGCGGCGATGGTCGCCGGCTGGCCAGGGTGAAACCTCGCCGCCATGGCCGCCAGCGCGCCGGGCGCGTCCTCGGCTTCGATCACCGGAACGTTCGCCTGGGTCCCCGGCGGGGCGAGAACGGCGACCGCGCCCTTCTCCTCGGCCATGGCGATGAATTTGCGCCCGTCGGTCTTCACGCCGGGCAGGGCGGCGAACAGGTCGCCGGGCTCCACCTTCCGGCTGTCGAGCGCCAGGCCCTTGATTTCAAGGCCGGCCGCGCCCTCCGGCGCGCGCATGTCGGGGGTGAGCAGATCTTCGAGGCGCTGTGTCATCGGGCGTCTTCCGGCGCAGGGCGCGATTGCGGAACAGGAACCGGCTCTTCGGCCGGGACCACCGCGCGCGCCCGGGGCAGAAGCAGGTCGCGCACGAGTTCGGCGCGCGCCGAGGGGTCGGCGTCGCGGCGGTCGATGTCAAGAACGCCTGCAAGGTCGCTGAGGATCGCTCCGGCGGTGGGCATCGCCGTCCAGCCTGCAGTTGCGAAGCCGTGCGTCGCCTCGGTGGGCCGGGGCCGGTCCAGCGTCACGGTGAGCACGTATTGCGGATCGTCGAACGGGAAGACGGCCACGAAGGTGTTGAACCGATTGCCTTCCTGATAACGCCCGGACACCACGCGCTCGGCCGTGCCGGTCTTGCCGGCGACCGCGAGACCAGGCACGTCGGCCGAGCCGGTCTGGGAGCGCACGATATTCTCGCGCATGACGCCGAGCACCTGGGCGGCCACCGCCGGGCTGGTCACCGCCTCGCCGGCCACGGTTTCGCCCGGCGCCACCGGGCGCAGGGTGGGCGGAACATAGACGCCGCCATTGGCGATCGCGGCGTAGGCGGCGGTCAGCGCCAGCGGGCTCACCGCCAGGCCGTGGCCGTAGGACGCGGTCATGGTCTGCACCCGGCCCCAGCGATCGGGCAGTTGCGGCGCGCCGCTCTCGGCAAGCTCGATGGGCGCCGGCTCGAACAGGCGCAGATCGCGGTAGAACGTCGACAACACGTCTCCGCCGATGATTTCGGCCATGCGCGCCGAGGCGATGTTGGAGGAATAGGTGATCATCTCGCGCGCGGTGAGCACGCGGTCCTCGCCGCGATAGTCGCGGATCGTGAACCGGCCGATGCGCACCGGCTCGCCGGCGTCGAACGTGTCGGTCAGGCGCACCCGGCCGGAATCCAGCCCGGCCGCCAGCGCCAGCGGCTTGAACACCGAGCCCAGCTCGTAAACCCCGCTGCTCGCCTGGTTGAATTTCGGATCGACCCCGCCCGGCTCAACGCGCGGCGTGTTCTGAAACTGGTTCGGGTCGTAGTCGGGCAGCGAGGCCATGGCGAGGATCTCGCCGGTGCCCACCCGCATCAGCACCGCCGAGGCGCCCTCGGCGCGGTAATACGCCATGCGCTCGCGCAGCACGCTTTCCACCCGGTGCTGGGCGATCACGTCGATCGACAGCGAGACGCGCCCGTTCGGCTCGGTCAGCTCGGCGTCGAAGGCGAGCTCGGCGCCGGAAAGGCCCTGCAGGTCGCGTCCGGCGTATCCGATCACATGGGCCGCGGCGCGCTGCTTGGGATAGACACGCGTCGGCGTGGAGGCGGTGTAGACGCCCGCCGGCCCCGCCATCAGGAGCGCGCGGCGCGTCGCCGGCGATACGTCCCGGGCGATCTCCACATAATGGGTTTCCGCCTGCAGCCGGCGCACCAGCCGCTCGCGGTCAAGCTCGGGCAGCACGGAGGTCAGCGCGTCGGCCACCTCCTCCACATCCCAGATCATGTAAGGGTCGGCGTAGACGGTGTAGGTCTCGATCGTCGTCGCGAGAATTTCACCGTTGCGGTCATAGATGCGCCCGCGCGTCACAGGCGCCTCGGCCGTGCGCACTGCGCCGCCGCCGTCTTCGGCTTCGGCGACGACGCGCACCGCCTGGGCGCTGGTGATCAGGAACCCGAAGCCCAGAACCAGGCCCACCACGCGCAGCCGGCGGTTCATCCGCCCCGGATCGCCGGCCGGCGCCAGGCGCAGGCTGCGGGTCATCTTCGCCGGCGCGGCCTCCCCCGGCGCCGGCGGGGCGGGCCGGTTGCGGCGCGAGACGGTGACCTTCCTGACCAGCCGGCGGACGAGCTTCATGGCCCTCAGCGTCCCTCCGCCGGCAGGCTGGCGCGCACGGCCTGCGGCGCGGCCTCGCCGCTTTCCCGGCCCGCGCGCGGCAGGTCGGCGAGATCCCATTCCTGCTCGGGCCGCAGCGGCTCGAAGCCCAGATAGATCCGCGCCAGCCGGCGCAGATTCTCCGGGTCCTCCTGCAGCGCCACTTCGGCCTGGAGATGGTCGATACGGGCGCGCTCGCGTCCGATCTCGGCCTGCAGCTCAGCCAGGCGCTGCTGGTCGGCCTCCGCGCCGGTCTTGGCGAGGTAGAGCGCGGCGATGAGCGCCATGGCGACGCCGCCGGCGAGAATTTCAACGATGCGGATCATGAGGAAAGCTCCACAAGGCGCTGATAGGAGGGGGCGCCGGGATAGGCGCTGTCGGGCTCGGGATGCGGCGCGGCGTCGGTGCGCACCGCTGCGCGCAGTTTGGCCGAGCGGGCGCGGGGGTTTTCGGCCGCCTCGACCTCGGAGGCGGCTTCGGCCTTCTTGGACAGCAGCGAGAAGCTCGGCGCGTCCTGCGGAATGACTTCCGGCTGGTGACGCGACCCGCCGGGGACCAGCCCGGCCCGCTCGCGCAGGAAATTTTTCACGATGCGGTCTTCCAGCGAATGGAAGGTCACCACCACAAGGCGCCCGGCCGGCTTCAGACGGCGCTCCGCGGCGGCCAGGGCCCGCACCAGCTCGCCCAGCTCGTCATTGACGTAGATGCGCAGCCCCTGAAAGGCGCGCGTGGCCGGGTGGATGCGCCCCGGCTTGCCGCCCACCGCCTTGGCGATGATCTCGGCCAGGCGCAGCGTGTCGGTGATCGGCTCCGCCTCGCGCTCGCGCACGATCGCCTGGGCGACCCTGCGCGCCTGGCGCTCCTCGCCATAGACCTTGAAGATCGCCGCGAGCTCGTGGGCTTCGAGCCCGTTGACCGCGTCCGCGGCGCTGGGACCCGACTGGCTCATGCGCATGTCCAGCGGGCCGGCCTTCTGGAAGGAGAAGCCGCGCTCGGCCTCGTCGATCTGCATGGAGGAGACGCCGAGATCGAAGACGATCCCGTCCGCGCCGGCGCTGTCGGCCTCCTCCATCACCATGTCGAAGATCGAGAACCGCCCGAAGGCGAAGGCGAGGCGCTTCTGGTAGACGCCTTTGAGCTTCTCCGCGATCGCGCGCGCGGCCGGATCGCGGTCGACGCCCAGCACGCGGCAGTCGGCGGCCTCCAGGATGGCGCGCGTATAACCGCCCGCCCCGAAGGTGCAGTCGATGTAAAGCCCGCCGTCGCGCGGCTCCAGCGCACGCAGGACCGGGTCCAGCATCACGGGGACATGGCTCATGCTTCGCCCTCCGGACGGCGCGGCCGCTTGGTCGGGCGCAGGGCGTTCTTGTTTTCGCGGGCGTAGTCGAGCGCTTTGACGGCCCGCTCCGCATGGCGTTTTGGATCCCAGATCTCGAAGCGTCGGCCGAGCCCGATGAAGAGCGCCGACTTCGACAGCCCGGCGTACTCCATGAAGGGTCTGGGCAACGAGACCCGGCCGGTGGAGTCGAACATCAACGCCTTGGCGCCGCCGAAGATCACCGTCTCGAAGGAGGTGCGCCGCTCGTCATAGGGCTCCATCTCCTCCAGCGCGTCGGCGTAGTCCTCCAAGAGCCGGGGGCCGGCGCCCTCCAGCGAGGCGCCGTTGATGGACGGCCAGACATAAACGCCCGCAAACCCTTCCTTAGACACTTCGGCGCGAAACTCGGCCGGGACCGAGACCCGCCCTTTCGCGTCGATGCCGTTTGTGAAGGTCGAGACGAACATGCGGCCGACGATTTCCCCAAAACCCGGCCCGCACCCCGCAAACCGGTTAACTATGGGATAACATGGGGCAGCATGGGAAACAATGCCTCAACCCCCGATTCGAGGCGGTTTTGCTCTGTGGATAAAGTCAAGACGGACGCGATCCCGCGTTAACGAATAGAACAGAGAAAGAACTCAGCGGACGCGTCCCAAGACTTCCCACGGCGTCCCGCCTCCGGCGCCGCGGCGCCGTTCGGGGGAACAGGTCCCATGCCGTCCCATCGCCGGGCCGAAGCGTCGGGGTTCACGCTCGATCCCCTCGGCGGCGAAGCCGCCGCAAGCGCGACCGCGCGCCCGCAGCGAGCGGGGCCCGCCCCCGCGCAGCGAGGACCGACCGAGCGAAGCGAGGAAGGACAAAGAGAAAATATCAGGCGGCCTGTAAGCCGGGTTCTGTACGGGTGGCGAACCGCCCGCGGCGACCATTCATCTGGGACGGCGCTTGCGCGCCGCCTCGTGCGGCCTACCCGGATGCGGGCGCGAAGGCGCGCCTGGCGGCGGACCGCCGTGCATCCCTATTCGGCCTTGCTCCGGGCGGGGCTTGCCGTGCCCCCTTCCTTGCGGTCGGGGCGGTGGGCTCTTACCCCACCGTTTCATCCTTGCCGGGGCTCGAAGAGCGATCCCGGCGGTCTGTTTTCTGCGGCGCTGTCCCTGGACCGGGCGAACCGGCCCGCCGGGATTTCCCCGGCGCCCTGCCTTCGTGGAGCCCGGACTTTCCTCTCCTGCGGCCTTTCGGCGCTTGCAGGAGCGGCCGCCCGGCCGCCTGACGGGTCTTCAGTGCGCGCATGCGCCGGTCCGGTCAAGCGCTCAGCGCGTCAGCCGCGCCACCGCCTCGATGAGGTTCGCCGTCTCCCCGTCGATCAGCCCGTCCACATGGGCCGGCCGGAAGCGGCGCTGAAACGCGGCCGCCACGGCGCGGGTGCGAGCGGTGTAGGCGCCCTCGCCCCGCTCGCCATAGCCGATGGCGCGCAGCGCGGCCTGCAGCCGGGCCAGCGTCTCGCCCCAGCCGTGATCGGGGCCATGGCGCACGGTTCGGTCGCCGCCCACCGCGGCCGGCCAGACGCCGACGCCCGCGCTCGCCAGAACGCGCCAGGGAAAGCGCTCGCCCGGGTCGAGCTTGCGCTCCGGGGCGAGATCGCTATGGCCCAGGACACCGGCGGGTTTGATACCGTGGCGCGCCAGTACGGCTTGCGAGAGCCGGGTCACCGCCTCGATCTGGATGTCGGGATAGGCCGGCAGGCCGTAGCAATGTCCGCCATTGACGATCTCGATCCCCACCGAGGCGGAATTGACGTCGTCGATCCCGCGCCATTCGCCCGCGCCGGCGTGCCAGGCGCGCTTGTCTTCGTCCACGAGCCGGGTGACCGTCCCGTCCTCGGCCACCACGTAATGGCTGCTCACGCCCGCCTCGGGATCGCACAGGCGCTCGATCGCGCTCCCGGCGTCGTCCATGCCGGTGTAGTGCAGGACCAGCATGGACACCGGCAGCTTGCGATCGTTGAAATTGGGCGAAGGCCGGGTGCGATAGCTCATCAGCGCGGCTTTCCTAACGCGTCTGCGGGCGAGGCGGTGCGGGCCGGGCGCGCAGCGACGACGCCGACGCCTGCAAGAGCAAGTAGCCCGCCGAGGACCAGCTGCCAGGTGACGGGATCGCCCAAGAGGACGACGCCGCAGATCACCCCGATCAAGGGCGCCATCAAGGTCATGGGCGCGATCAATGACGCATCGTAGCGGCGCAACAGGAAGTAAAAGCTTCCGTGGCCGAAAACGTTCACCAGAACCACGGTGAAGATCAGCGTCCAGAAGAACGGCCAGCCTCCGGCCAGGGTCTGGGAGAGCTGATCGCGCTCCAGCAGCAGCGAAGCGAAAAGCAGGGGCGGCCAGCTGATCAAGCCGATCCAGGCCTGAAGCGACAAGGCCGGCACGGCGGCGCGCTTGACGAAGATCGCACCGGCCGCTGCGGCGAGCGCCGCGCCCACCCCGGCGAACAGGCCGATGGTGAAGGAGAATTCGGCCGGCTTGAACACCACCAGCCCGGCGCCGGCGAAGGCGATGCCCATGCCGATCCCGCGCACCCAGCGTACCCTTTCGGAGAGAAACAGGATCGACAGAATGGTGGTGAACGGGACCGAGAGCTGAACCACGATGGCGATGGCCGACGGCGTGGCGTAGCGCAGGCCGATGAACAATAGCGCGAACTGCACCGCGCCCATGGTCAGCGCGGCGCCGATCACCGGACCCATCTGCTTCGGGATCGGCTTCAGGAACGGCGCCAGGATCGCGTAGAGCAGGATAAAGCGCAGGAAGGCGAAGAAGAGCGGCGGCGCGCCTTCGAAACCCGGCACGATTTCCGGCGTGCCGGACAGCGACCATTTCGCCACGACGAAATTGACGCCCCAGATCAGGCAGATGGCGAACAGCAGGGCGAAATGGCGCGGATTCATGGTCCGGCTCTACCCCGAGCCGGTCGCCGGAAACAAGCTGTTGTTGGGATAGCCGGGATCGAGATCGCCGGGCTACGCCCCGCGGGCCTGATCGCCGTCCACGGTCCAGCCCTGCGGGCCGCGCCGGGCGACGAGCACCATGGGCGTCTCGCCGGATTTGCGTCCGCGAACCTTGCGGTAGAGCCAGTAGGCCGAGGCGCCCAGCGCCGCGACGCCGGCGGCGACCAGCGCAGCCATGGTCAGGAAGGCGGCGAGCACGAAGACGAGACCGACGACCGCGACGGCGATGACGCCCGCGAGCACGGCGCGCACGCCGTTCATCAGTCCGGCGCCGGTATAGGCCTGCTGCTGGGTCATGGCGGTCTCCTGATAGCCTCGTCTGTTCGCCCCCGCACCTGACATAGTTGGGTGCGGCGCGGTCCGGGTCAATGGCTGCGGCGCTCAACACAGGTTACCGATGCGCAACAGTCGTGACCGCAAAGGTGTTCCCGCCGCGCCGCAGGCGCCCTCGAATGAGATCTCCCGCCTCCTCCCCTCCGTCGCCCGCGCTTGCGCTTGTGGACGCCTCCCCTGTGACGGGGAGGACCGGAGAGGACGCGCTACACGCCTTCCAGCGTCCGCCGGCGGGCCATGATCTCGCGATAGGCCGCGTTGATGGCGGCCATCTTGGCGTCGGCGATGCGCTGCATCTCGGCCGGGGCGCCGCGGGCGATCAGGCGGTCGGGATGGTTCTGCGCCGCGGCCTTACGATAGGCGCGCTTGATCTCCTCCTCGCCGGCCGTGCGCGACAGGCCGAGCAGGGTGTAGGGATCGCCCTCCGGCGCGCCCACATGGGCGACCTTGATGCGTTCGTATTCCAGCTCCGCGAACCCGAAAATATCCGCGACGCGCGCGAGATAATCCTCTTCGTCCGGCGTCACCCGCCCGTCCGCCTTGGCGATGTGGAACAGCCCGTCCAGCACGTCCTCGAGCACGGCGGGGTGATGGCGGAATTTCTTCGCCAGGCGCCTGGCGTAGCCGTCGAAGCCCAGCGTCGTCTGCTTGGCCAGATCGAAGGCGCGCTGCAGCGGCGCCTCGAAACCGGGCGGCGCGCGGAAGACCTGGGCGAAGGCGGCGACCTCGTCGCGCGTGACGTGACCGTCGGCCTTGGCCATCTTCGCGCCGAGCCCGATCAGGGCCATGGCATAGTCGGCGTCGTCCACCCGCCGGCCCGGCGGGCAGTCCTCGCCCTCGCAGTCGAAGGGATCGCGCGGCCCCATGATGAGGTCGGCGAGCTTGCGCCAGAAGCTCATGGTCGGCGCCCTCAATGTGAGGCGGACCCGAAGCGGCCCGTCGCATGCAGACTCCCCGCCCCCGCCCCGGCCGTCAAGGCGATGCGGCGCCGCGGCGCAAGTCCGCCCCCGGAGACGCCCTCAACTGTGCGAACCGCGCGCGCCTTGCCGTCGCGCGCTCATCCGTGCTGCATACCCCTTCCCGCCGCCCGGAGCCTTCCATGCCTGAGACACTTGCAAAGTCCGCGTTCGAGTTCTGGATCGATCGCGGCGGCACGTTCACCGACGTGATCGGGCGGGGGCCGGACGGGTCGCTGACGGCGATGAAACTCCTGTCCAATTCCGACGCCTATGCGGACGCGGCCACTGAAGGCGTGCGCCGGGTGCTGGGGCTCGAGACCGGGGCGGCGATTCCGGAGGGCGCGCTGGCTTCGGTGAAGATGGGCACCACGGTGGCGACGAACGCGCTGCTGGAGCTTGACGGGGCGCAGACGCTGTTTCTGGTCACCAAGGGCTTCGGCGACATCCTTCTGATCGGCGACCAGACCCGGGCGGACATCTTCGCCCTGGCCATAGAGCGCCCGGCCCCGCTGGCCCATAGCGTCGAGATCGCCGGGCGGATCGCGTTCGACGGCGAAGAGATCGCGCCGCTGGACGAGGATGCGGCGCGAGAGGCGCTGGACGCCGCGCGGGCCGAGGGGTTCGAGAGCGTCGCGATCGCGCTCCTGAACGCGCATGTGAACGACGGCCATGAGCGGCGCCTGGGCGATCTGGCGCGCGCGGCGGGTTTCGAGCATGTCACGCTGTCCAGCGCGGCGAGCCCGCTCATCAAGCTTGTTCCGCGTGCGAGCACCGCGGTGATCGACGCCTATCTCCAGCCTGTGCTGCGCGAGTATGTGGGCCGGGTCGATCGCGGGCTCGCCGGCGCCCCGCTCTACTTCATGCAGTCCGGCGGCGGGTTGTCGCGTGCGGGCGCCTTCCATGCGCGCAACGCCGTGCTCTCCGGGCCGGCCGGCGGCGTTGTGGGCATGGCGCTCACCGCCAGACAGGCCGGTTACGACAAGGTCATCGGCTTCGACATGGGCGGCACCTCCACCGACGTGTCGCGCTATGACGGAAAGGCCTATGCGCGCACCGACACGGCCGTGCTCGACGGCCGGATCCTGCGCGCGCCCATGCTGAGCGTGCACACCGTGGCCGCCGGCGGCGGCTCGGTGCTGACGTTCGACGGCGAGCGCGCGCGGGTGGGACCGAAGAGCGCGGGCGCCGATCCGGGGCCGGCCTGTTATGGCCGCGGCGGACCGGCGGCGGTGACCGACGCCAATGTCGTGCTCGGCCGCATCCAGGCGGACTGGTTTCCCAGGGTGTTCGGGCCGGACCATGACGGACCGCTGGACGCGGAGGCGGCGCGCGCCAGGCTCGCCTCGCTCGCCGAGGCGATGGGGGTGGAGAGCGCCGAAGCCGCCGCGGAGGGCTTTCTCGCCGTGGCCGTCGAGGCCATGGCCGACGCCATCAAGCAGATCTCCACCGCGCAGGGGATCGATCCGCGCGGCTACGCCCTGAACGCCTTCGGCGGGGCGGGCGGCCAGCACGCCTGCAAGGTGGCCGAGGCGCTGGGCATGACCACCGCGCTCATCCATCCCCAGGCCGGACTTCTTTCGGCCTACGGCATCGGGCTGGCGCCGATCCGCGACAGCCGGGAGGCGGGTGTTGAGACCGCGCTCGACGATGAGGCCCTGGCGCGCGCCGGGTCTGCGCTCGACGCGCTGGAGCGCGAGGCGCAGCTGAGCGTCGAAGCTCAAGGCGGGGCCCAGGTGCGGACCGCCCGCGAGGTGCGCCTGCGCGCGGCCGGCTCGGACACCGCCATCCCGGTGGACTGGGGGTCGCGCGGCGAGATCGAGGACCGGTTCGCCGAAGCCCATGAGCGCCTGTTCGGGTTCAAGCCGGACGCCGGCGGGCTGGTGCTCGACAGCGTCGCGGCCGAGGCCGAAGGCGCGCCCAAGGGCGCCGCGGGGGCGCAGGCTCAGCTTCAGGACCAGGAGGGCGAACCCGCGCCGGCCGGAAGCGCACGGCTATGGACCGGCGAAGGGTTCGAGCCCGTCGAGGTGTTCGAGCTGGCCCGGCTCGGCGCGGGGGCGAGGATCGAAGGGCCCTCCCTGATCATGGACAAAAATCAGACCCTCGTCGTCGATCCCGGCTGGGCCGCGCGCCGGCTGAGCGACGGCATGCTGGTGCTTGAACACCGGCGCGCCGAGGCTGCGGGCCGCAGCGCCGGCGTCCAGCTCGATCCGATCACGCTGGAGCTGTTCAACCGGCGTTTCATGAGCGTCGCCGAACAGATGGGCGTCGTGCTCGAACGCACCGCGCATTCGGTGAACATCAAGGAGCGGCTGGATTTTTCCTGCGCGGTGTTCGACTCCAAGGGCGATCTCGTCGCCAACGCGCCGCACATGCCGGTCCATCTCGGCTCCATGTCCGCCAGCGTGAAGGCGGCGCTCGCCAACCATCCCGATCTCGGACCCGGCGACGCGGTGGCGCTGAACGCACCCTATAACGGCGGCACGCATCTGCCGGACATCACGGTCATTCAGCCGGTGTGCGACGCGGCGGGCGAGCGCTTGTTCTTCGTCGCCGCACGCGGGCATCACGCCGATGTGGGCGGGATCGCGCCGGGCTCCATGCCTCCGTTCTCCAGGCGGATCGAGGAGGAAGGCGTGGTCTTCGACGCGGTGAAGATCCTTGCGGGCGGACGCTTCGACACCGAGCGGGTGAAGGCGGTGCTGGCCTCCGGCCCCCACCCCGCGCGCCGACCCGACCAGAACATCGCCGATCTGAAAGCCCAGCTCGCCGCCTGCGCCCGCGGCGCGCGCGAGCTCCACGCCATGATCGAGGCGGACGGGCTGGAGGTCGTGCGCGCCTATATGGCCCATGTCCAGACCAACGCCGAAGCCGCCGTGCGCCGGGTGATCGGCGCGCTCGGCGACGGCGAGGCGGAGATGGCGCTCGACGACGGCGCGGTGATCAAGGTGGCGATCACGGTGGACCGCGAAGCCCGTTCAGCCCGGATCGACTTCACCGGAACCAGCGCGCAGCTGGGCGACAATTTCAACGCGCCGAGCGCCGTGGCGCGCGCGGCCGTGCTTTACGTGCTGCGCTGCCTGGTCGACGACGCCATCCCGCTGAACGAGGGCTGCCTGAAACCCATCGACCTCGTCATCCCCGAGGGCTCGCTGCTGGACCCGCAACCGCCGGGCGCGGTGGTGGCGGGCAATGTGGAGACCAGCCAGCTGGTGGTGGACGCCCTGTTCGCCGCCACCGGCCGCATGGCCGCGGCGCAAGGCACGATGAACAATTTCACCTTCGGCGACGCTGAGCGCCAGTATTATGAAACGATTTGCGGCGGCGCCGGCGCGGGCGAGCGCCTGGATGGCCGGGGTTTCGACGGCGCGAGCGCGGTGCACACGCACATGACCAATTCGCGCCTGACCGACCCCGAAGTGCTCGAGCTGCGCTATCCGGTGCGCATTCTCGAGCACGCCGTGCGGCGCGGCTCCGGCGGGCGCGGGCGCTGGTCGGGCGGCGACGGCTCGGTGCGCCGGATCGAAGTGCTGGAGCCCATGACGGTCTCGCTCCTATCAGGGCGGCGGAGCGTGTCGCCGCCGGGACTGGCGGGGGGCGCGGCCGGTCGGCCCGGGGCTCAGCGCGTCGTGCGCGCGGACGGGACGGTGGAGAGCTTGCAAGCCCGGTTCAGCCTCAGCGCGCAGCGCGGCGACGTCATCGAAATCGAAACGCCGGGCGGGGGCGCGTTCGGCACCTCGCGCTGACACTCTCGGCGCCCCGCTGGGCCTAGTCCTCCGCCTGGCCGGCGCGCCGCGATCGCCCCCGGAAACGATAAATGCATTCAGTGTGTCCTTATCCGCTTTATTTCACTGCAATTTCCGCTGAATAAGAATGAGAGCGGGGTTGGAGCGGTGATGTTTCGCGTGGCCTATCGCTCCACCCTGGACGCCGGTGTGGGCGAAGCGGAAATTTTAAGCATTGCGGAGCAGTCGGCCCGGCGCAATGAGGCCGAGGCGTTGACTGGCGCGTGGTTGCTCTCCGGACGGCGCTGTCTCGGCGCTCTGGAAGGTGATCCGCGCGTTCTGCGCCACAGGATCGAGACGATCTGGGACGATCCGCGCCATTTCGGGTTTGACATCCTCGACATGCGCGCCCGCGACGAGCGGGTGTTCGACTGGCCCTTTCTGCTGGTGCGCGCCGAGCGCCTGGAAGCCGAACCGGACCTCAGGACCCATCGCGGCCTGCACTGGCTCGCCGGCTTCGAGGGCGGTGTGGACGCCTTCTTCACCGCCGCGAGCTGAGCGCCCAACCGCCCCTTAGAGATTAAATCTTGTTAATCTCCCGCATCCGGTGATCCGGCTGAAATTCGGCTCCGTATTATCGTATGTTCTATAAACGATAGAACACAGGCGCCGCCGTCAGGCGCGCCTGCCACCGCGCCAGCTGATACGGAGCTGACCAGATGCGTTTTGCCACCCTGTTCGCCACGACCGCCCTTGCGTTCGCCGGCGCCGCCGCCCCCGCCCTCGCCTTTGAAGCCGACCATCACGGCCAGTACGGCGAGCAGCAGACCATTGTCGAGATCGCCGCGGGCAACGACAACTTCTCCACGCTTGTCGCTGCGGTTCAGGCCGCCGGCCTCGCCGAGACCCTGTCGGGCGACGGCCCGTTCACGGTCTTCGCGCCGGTCAACGACGCCTTTGCGGCGCTGCCCGACGGCACGATCGACTCGCTGCTGATGGAGGAGAACAAGGACCAGCTCACCTCCATCCTCACCTATCACGTGGTGCCGGGCGAGTACCTCGCCGCCGAAACCCCGGCCGGGACCTATGAGCTGGAAACCGTCCAGGGCGACACCGTCAACGTCGTCGTCGGCGAAGACGGCTCGGTCACGGTGGACGGCGCCAATGTCGTGATGGCCGACGTGGACGCCTCCAACGGCGTGATCCACGCCATCGACGCGGTGATCATGCCGGGCATGTAAGGCCGCTCCCTGCCGCGCCGGTTCCCTGTCCCGGCGCGACATCGGCCTTGCCCCCCGCCGCCCGAGCCCCGGGCGGCGGGGGATTTTTTAGGTCGCGCCCGCCCCCTTCGCCTTCGTGCGGCGCACCGGCGGGCGATGGACGGTGCGCACATGGGCCTCGATGTGCTCCAGGATGAGCCCCGCCACGTCCTTGCCGCTGGTGGCCTCGATGCCTTCCAGCCCCGGCGAGGAGTTCACCTCGAGAATTTTGGGGCCGGACTCCGCGCGCAAAAGATCGACGCCGGCGACGCTGAGCCCCATGGCGCGGGCGGCGCGCACGGCGGCCGAGCGCTCCTCCTTGGTGATGCGCACCTTCACTGCTTCGCCGCCGCGATGCAGGTTGGAGCGGAACTCGCCCGCCTGGGCCTGGCGCTTCATGGAGGCGACGACCTTCCCGCCCACCACGAAGCAGCGAATGTCCGCGCCGCCGGCCTCCTTGACGAATTCCTGCACGATGAAGTTGGCGTCCAGCCCCCGGAAGGCGTCGATCACGGATTCCGCCGCCTTCTTGGTCTCGGCCAGCACCACGCCGCGCCCTTGCGTGCTTTCCAGCAGCTTCACCACCAGCGGCGCGCCGCCCACATGTTCGATCAGATTGCCGGTGTCCTTCGGCGAGTGGGCGAAGGCGGTCGTCGGCATGCCGATGCCGGCGCGCGCGAGCACCTGGTGGGCGTAGAGCTTGTCCCGGCTCGCCCCGATCGCCTCGGCGGAATTGAGGATATAGGCGCCGGTGAGCTGGAACTGGCGAATCACCGCCATGCCGTAATTGGTCATGGACGCGCCCACGCGCGGGATCACCGCGTCATAGCGCGGCAGCTTGCGCCCGTCGTAGTACACGGCCGGGTTCATGGCGTTGATCGCCATGGTGCAGCGCGCGGTGTTGATCATCTCCGCCACATGGCCGCGCGCTTCGGCGGCTTCCTTCAGGCGCAGCGAGGAATAATTCTTCGGCTCGCGCGTCAGGATCGCGATCCGCAAGGGCCGTTTGACGGGCTTTCTTGTGGGCACGCCGGCGTAGAGGTCATAGCTCAGCTGACCCTGGACGCAGGACTGGGTCGGGTTGACCACCATGTCTTCGCGGATCGCCGTGCGGCCCAGCAGCATGCGGTACTGCATGGTCTCCCGGTTGGTGAGCGAGACCTCGATGGGCCAGTCGCGCCCGCCGATCCTGACCTTCGCCTCGATGACCCAGCGCAGCTCGGTCTCGCCGTTGGAGCTGGTCACCTCGCGCCGGTCCACGGCCGGCGCCGCACACACCACCTCCACCTCCGGCCGGTCGGGGATCGGATGCATGACGAAGCGCACCTGCGGCTTGGCCTCCGGACCGAAGGGTTCGACCGCCACCGCGTGCAGCGCGCTGGTGCGCGCGCCGGTGTCCACCTTGGCCTTGATGGCGGGAAGCCCGAGGCCTGGAAAACTCGCCCATTCCTCCCAGCCGAGGACGAAAGGTTCGTCGGTCATCGCGTGTCCTTTAGCCGTTGCGGGCAGAGCCCTAGCGCGGGGCGCGGGAAAGGTCCACGGGGCCGTTTCCGCGCCGGAAACACACAGCCTCCGCCGCGGCCCTGTTCAAACGCGCCGCAAGACCCGATGTTTCGCGCCGAGCCTGGCTGAGGAGACCCCCGATGAGCCCTGCACTGCGCCCCATCGTGAAGACCACACGCGGCATGCCCGCCAGCGACGGCGCGGGCGTGAAGCTGACGCGCCTGCTCGGCACGCCGGAGCTGAGCGCGCTCGACCCCTTCCTGATGCTGGACAAGTTCCACTCCGACAACCCCGATGACTATCTCGCCGGCTTTCCGCCGCATCCCCATCGCGGCTTCGAGACCGTCACCTACATGGTCGAGGGGCGCATGCGCCATAAGGACAATAAGGGCCATGAAGGCGTGATCGAGCCCGGCGGGGTGCAGTGGATGACCGCGGCGGGCGGCATCATCCATTCCGAAATGCCCGAGCAGGAGGACGGGCTGATGAGCGGCTTCCAGCTCTGGGTCAATCTACCGGCGGCCGAGAAGATGAAGCCCGCCGCCTATCAGGAATACGGCGCGGCGGAGGTCGCCACCGACCGGCGCGAGGGCGTGACGGCGAAGGTCGTCGCAGGGCGCACCTCCACGGGTGTCGAGGGCCCGGTGACCGGGGTCACTGTGGAGCCGTTCTACGCCGAGCTGGTCATGCAGCCCGGCGCGGTGTTCGAGGAGCCGATCTCCGACACCAGGACCGCCTTCGCCGCAGTGCATTCGGGATCGGTGGAGACCGGCGGCGCGAGGCTCACCGAAGCCATGCTGGGCGTGTTCGGCGCCGGCGACCGGGTCCGGCTGACGGCGGGCCCGGACGGCGCACGGGTCATCCTCGCGGCGGGCAAGCCGATCGGCGAACCCATCGTCTGGGCCGGCCCGTTCGTGATGACCACCGAGGGCGAGGTGCGCCAGGCCATGCTGGATTATCAGCAAGGCCGGTTCTGAGCGGACGCGCCCTCTTCCCGCTTACCGGACGGCACGCCCGCGTCGCTCGTGCGTTGACGGTGCAACCCGCGCCGCGAAGCGAAGCGGCGATCGCCGCACCTGGAGGGATATTCGATGACCATCCGCACCGCCCTGACCGCCGCCTGCCTCCTGCCGCTTCTCGCCGCCTGCGGTGAGGACATGGACGCGGAGACCCCGCCCCAGGAGGGCGAGTTCGGCGTCGGCGAGGAAGAGGACGTCAACGACCGCGCCTCCACCGAAGCCAGCGGGATCGAACAGGTGGACGCCGCGCCGGGCGACGGCCCGCCGGGCGGCGAGGCGAGTTTCGAAGCGCCGGACGCGCCCTCGGCCTTCAACGAGGAGCTCCTGCCCTTCACCGCACGCGGGAACGAGCCGGGCTGGCTTCTGGAGATCACCGACTCCACCCTCTCCCTGGAGTACGATTACGGCCAGCAGACCCTGTCGGCGGACGCCTATGAACGCTCCGAGCTGGAGGACGGCGCGCGCTTCGCGGTTCCCGACGAGGATCTGCGCGTCATGGTGCGCGACGCGCGCTGCACCGCCGCCTCGGGCATGCCGCACCCCTTCACCGTGGAGGTGCGTCTGGGCGAGCGGTCGTTCCAGGGCTGCGGCGGGGAGACCCGCGACCTGCTCGTGGGCGAGGCCTACACCGTCACCGCGCTGAACGGCGAACCGGTCGTCCAGTCGGAGACCCCGCCCTCGCTGCGCTTCACCGAAGCCGATATCGGCGGCTCGACCGGGTGCAACACCTATCGCGCCGCCTATACGCTGACGGGGGAGACGATCGACATCTCCGCCGGCGAGAGCACGCAGATGGCCTGCGCCGAAGACCTCATGGCCCAGGAGGAGGCCTTCCTCGCCGCGCTGGAGGCCGTAAGCCGGCTTCGGATCGAGGGCGAGGGATCGCTGAGGCTGGAGGGCGAGACCGCCATGATCGAGGCGGCGCGCGGCGGGTAGGCGCCCCTGGAGCCGGTCCGCCTTCGCTGAGACGGCTCTACTCCACTGAAATATCGCCTTTTCGAAGCGCGAAACCGGTCGCCACTTTCGCTGAAAAGGCTTTACGGCGCTTGCTCCCAGTGCGCCCGCAGCATGGCGGCGGTCAGCTCCGGCCGCTCATAGGGCCACCAATGGCCGCACTCGTCGATCATCTGGAAGCGCGCCCCGGTGCGCGCGGCCAGGCGCCGGCCGAATTCCGGCCCGGCGTACGGGTCGTGCTCGCCCCACAGGACGAGGCCCGGCCCGGCCCGTTCAAGGCCGGCCAGGCTCGCCGCCCATTGATCGCCGATCGTCACCGCCGAGCGGTAGAGTTTCAGGATCGCCGCGCGCATGGTCTCGTCTCCATGGCGGGCCATTTCAGAGGCGTAATCGTCCGGCACCCGCGCCGCACGCAGCGCCTCGGCGAAGGCGGTTTCGTCCATGGCCGCCATCAGCGCCTCGCCCTCGCCCGGCGTCTGCCAGATCTGCGCGATGTCGTGCCATTCATAAGCCTCGTCGATCGCCACCCCGCCGGCGCACCAGCTCTTCACCAGCTCCGGGCGCAAACCGCCGACGCGCTGGACCAGCAGCCCGCCCCAGTCATGGCCCACCAGATGGACCGGGCCGCCCCGGCGATCGGCTTCCGCCTCCAGCTCGGCCTCCAGCCAGGCGGCGTACGCGTCCATGGTGAAGGAGAACCCGTCCGGCGCGCCGCAGCCGAAGCCGGGCAGATCGGGACAGCGCGCGTCCGCCCCTGGAAGATGGGCGAGGACCGGCGCCCAGAGCCGGTGCGTGTCGGGCACGCCGTGGATGAAGAGGATCGTCATGGGCGAAGACTGGCGCGGCCGGGCGCGTTTGGAAAGGCCGCGCAAGCCTGCATACGCCGCTGAGCGCGCGTGCTAGACTGGTCTTCTCGCAGGCTCGAGCCGGCGATGCGCGAAGGCCGGTCCGGCCTTCAAAAGGGCGAACGCCATGGCCAAAGGCCAGCAAAGATCCAGCCGCGAAGCCAAAAAGCCGAAGGCTGACAAGAACATCAAGAAAAAGCACAACGCCTCCCAGCCGAGCCAGAAACCCGGCGCCGTGGGCGGGCTGGAGCATCTGGGCAATAAGAAGCGCTAGAGGCCGCCCGCCGGCCCGTCCGCTTTCCCCGGACGGGCCCAAGCGCAGCTGTCAGCCCTCGATCCGCTCGAGAAAGCGCGGCCGCCGCGGCGGGCCGCCGGCCTCGCAGATCAGCACCGCGCGCACCCGCACGCCGGGCTCCAGCGGCGCCGCGCCGCGCATGGCGTAAAGCCGTCCGTCCGCGGTCTCGATGGTCTGAGCGAGCCGGCCCATCGGCCGGCGGCCGGTGGCGCTGACATAGGCGCGCGCCTCCCCGGCCACCACCGCCTCAACCTCGCCGCAAGTCTCGGCGCGCCAGGGCGCGCGATCGAGGATCGCGGCGGCGAACACGAGCACCACGAGCACGATCAGCTCAAGGCGCAGCCGGCGGGTGAGACGCAAAGCCATGCCCGCCAGACTATCGTATTCGCCCCGCTTGGCGAACGCGCCGCAAGCCGCGCCGGGAAACCCGGCGCGGGTGAAGCGAAGACGGACGGCGCGGGCGGCCCTTCGGCCGTACGCAATTGCAAAACTAACAGGCCGGCGGATCGCCCGCGCCTCGGTGCTGTTCGACGGAATCGCGCCTTACACGCCAATTTGAAGCCCGGCGGGAATGGCTCGCCACGCCTGCTCTCACCCCGTTTTGTCAGGACGGGCCATCGAACAGGTTTCCAGCTCGCTTCGCCGGGATGCCGACCGCGTCATCGCCCTCAAAGCCGCCGCCTCGCATCCAGCCGGAGATTTCCCCGGCTGAAGCCGCCGCCCCTCGGGACACCGCCCCCACCCCGACCGTGACGCGTCGCGACCGCCGCCTTAACCGGGTGAGAGGGGGGCGAGTATAGGCGCAGGGATAAGGGGGTGGATAAGTTTGGGGGGGCTTGTCGTCCGCCTCCCGCCCTCCTCACGTCATTCCCGCGAAAGCGGGAACCCAGCGAGCGTAGAAACGCGGCGCCGCCGGACTGGGTCCCCGCGTTCCCGCTTCCGCAAGGACAAGTCGCGGGAATGACGATGGCGGGCGACCTAATTCAGCGTTTCGTAAAGGTCGCGCCAGTCAGGATTCATCTGCTCGATCAGCTCAAGCTTCCAGGCGCGGCGCCATTTCTTCATCGCTTTCTCTCGTGGCGTGGAATCGTGAGTCGATGAGGCTCTTCTGTGCGGCGAGCGAATGAGGTAAAATCCCCGCATGCGGGAAGATTGGCTCCCTTGCGTCTACATGCTGGCGAGCCGCCGGAACGGGACGCTGTATCTCGGCGTGACGACGAACCTCGCCCGCCGGGTCTGGGAGCATCGAAACGGGATCGGGTCTGCGTTTGCGCGCAAGTACGGCGTCGCCATGCTGGTCTGGTACGAGACGCATGAGGAGATCAGCGTCGCCATCGCACGCCGGAACTGGGTCCCCGCGTGCGCGGGGACGACGGATGGAGGGGCGGCGCGGTTAGCGAAAAACTCCACACCGCCCCCTCGCTCCATGCCAGCCATTTTCGCAAGCGTCGGGGCGAGTCAAGGACGGCGCTTTGCGCCGCCGCTCCGCGGCGACCGAGCACAGCTCGGTCGTCCTTGACGCGCCCCGATCGCCTTGCGGGACCTTCCAGCATGGAACGAGGGGAAGGTTTGAGCGGGGCGGCGACCTACCAAAATTGGTGTGTGTCCCCGGTTTCCTGTCCCGGCAGGTTCTGGTCGTGGACGTCGCGGGCGATGTCTAAGTCGAGGGAGAGGTTGAAAGGGTCCTCCCGGCGCGGCGGCGTGGCTAGCGGCGCGTTTCGACACTCGGCGCGCCGCGCAGGAGGCCGTCGGTGGAGAGGTCTTCATCAAGGTCCGGCCAGTAGAGGCCGAATCCACCGCCGGCGACTTCCCAATGCGCAAGCTGGGCGGGGCTGGCGTTCAAGAGGCGCGGAAACCACGCCAGCGGCGCCGATATCGTCCGCCCGTCTTTCAGGCTGACGATCAAGGCGTCAGCGTCGAAGCGCACGTCTTCGACCCGCGTATCGGTCTCAATGGCCAAAGAAGTCATGCCATGCCTCCAACAGCTCAGCGCCGCGCTCTTCAGTATACGCCAAAACGGTGCGCAGGTCGCGAGGCTTGAACCCGATATTGCGCGCCAGCGCCACGGGCTCAAGCCAGACCTTCGCCGAGGCGCCGCCCTTGTCGATGTGGACGTGAGGCGGCTCATTCGGCTCGTGGCTGTAGAAGTAGAACCGGAATCCTTCGACTCGAAGAACGGTCGGCATCGCTCACCCCCGGCCCCTGCCGGGGCCTTCGCTGCGTCGGATTGATCGCCTTAGATCAATCCGTCGGCTCCGCCGACCCGCGCTCAGCCTTCTCCAAATAAATCTCCCCGCCCAGCTTCTTAAACTCCTCCGCCTTCTCCGCCATGCCCTCTTCGGCGTCGGCGACGGAGTTCGGCGACCTTGCACTCCCAAACTCATCCCGGATCTCTTGCGTGATCTGCATGGAGCAGAATTTCGGGCCGCACATGGAGCAGAAATGAGCAGTCTTGTGGGCCTCTTTCGGCAAGGTCTGGTCGTGGAAGTCGCGGGCGGTGTCGGGGTCGAGGGAGAGGTTGAACTGGTCTTCCCAGCGGAACTCGAAGCGGGCGCGGCTCAGGGCGTCGTCGCGGAGCTTGGCGGCCGGGTGGCCCTTGGCGAGGTCGGCGGCGTGGGCGGCGATCTTGTAGGTGATGACGCCGGTCTTCACGTCGTCGCGGTCGGGAAGGCCCAGATGCTCCTTCGGCGTGACGTAGCAGAGCATGGCGGTGCCGAACCAGCCGATCATGGCCGCGCCGATGCCTGAGGTGATGTGGTCGTATCCCGGCGCGATGTCGGTGGTGAGCGGGCCCAGCGTGTAGAAGGGCGCCTCGCCGCAGGTCTCCAGCTGCTTGTCCATATTGGCCTTGATCTTGTGCATGGGCACGTGGCCCGGACCTTCGATCATGACCTGGCAGCCGCGCTCCCACGCGATCTTGGTGAGCTCGCCGAGGGTTTCGAGCTCTGCAAACTGCGCGCGGTCGTTTGCGTCGGCGACCGAGCCGGGGCGCAGGCCGTCGCCCAGCGAGAACGTCACGTCATAGGCGCGCATGATCTCGCAAATCTCGTCAAAGCGCTCGTAGAGGAAGCTCTCCTTGTGATGGGCCAGGCACCATTTCGCCATGATGGAGCCGCCGCGGCTGACGATGCCGGTCACCCGGTCGGCGGTCATGGGCACGTAAGGCAGACGCACGCCGGCGTGGATGGTGAAATAATCGACGCCCTGCTCGGCCTGCTCGATGAGCGTGTCGGCGAAGATCTCCCAGCTGAGGTCCTCGGCGACGCCGCCCACCTTCTCCAGCGCCTGATAGATGGGCACGGTGCCGATGGGGACCGGTGAGTTGCGGATGATCCATTCGCGGGTGTTGTGGATGTTCTTGCCCGTGGAAAGGTCCATCACCGTGTCGGCGCCCCAGCGGATGGCCCAGACCATCTTGTCGACCTCTTCCTCCACCGAGGAGGCGACGGCGGAATTGCCGATATTGGCGTTGATTTTGACGAGGAAATTGCGGCCGATGAGCATGGGCTCCAGCTCGCCATGATTGATGTTGGCGGGCAGGACCGCGCGGCCTCGCGCAATCTCGTCGCGCACGAATTCAGGGGTGACAAATTCGGGCAGCTCCGCGCCGAAGCGCTCGCCGTCGGCATGGCGCACATGGGCGTCGTGCAGCGCCTGGCGGCGGCCGAGATTCTCCCGCTCGGCGGCGTAGATCATCTCGTCGGTGATGATGCCCGCACGGGCGAACTCGAGCTGGGTGACGGGGGCGCGCCTGCGCGCGCTCCCCCCCTCGACCCGGGCTTCGCCCGGCCTCGATCCGCTTCGCGGCTCAAGCCCCCCGTAAACGGGGGAGGAAACCCGAGCGCCGTCCTCTTGTCTCCCCCCGCCTGCGGGGGGAGTACCCGCGATAGCGGGGGAGGGGGGGAGGAAGCCGGAGGCTTTCAAAGGCCGGTGGCGGACCGGAAATTCGCGCGCAAGATACTTGCCCGTGGCGTTTCCGTTATCGAGCGGGGTGGGTTCGCGGCCTTCATAGTCCTCCACCCCGCCCCGCTTGAGCACCCAGTCGGTGCGCGTGCGCGGCAGGCCGGCCTCCACGTCGATCGCCGCGTCCGGGTCGGTATAGGGCCCCGAACAGTCATAGACGCGCACCGCCGGCTCCATGGCCGTGGGATGCAATTCCACCTCCCGGTGCGGCACGGCGAGATGCGGCGCAGCTTCCGGGCGGGTGTAGACCCGTTTCGAGCCCTGCAGCGGGCCGGTGGTGACCTGCGGGGTGGGGAATTCGGCCTGGTTGCGGGGCTTGTTCATGGCGATGCGCTTTCACTGTTGCGGCCGGCGCACGATCAGAGAAAGCGGGCGCCTCGCGCCCTCGCCTTGCTCCATCCCGACGCCGGCATGACCCGGATCCGGTCCTGAGGGTGACTCTCAGCCCCGCAGCCTCGCGCGGGACACCCCTTGGAACGTTGAGGAGGACCATGGAACGGAGCGGGCTGCGACGCAAGGGGATGCCGCGCACACGCGCCCGGAACCGGTCCGGCCTCCGCGTGTTCTCCTCTCGTGAAGAGGCCGGCCCGGAGCCGATTTTCCCTCCCCCTTCCCGATGACGCATCGGGCCGGTCTCTTCCGCCCTCGCCCATCCCCCGCACATTTGCGCAAGACCAACGAGGTCCGCCCATGTCCAGGCGCGACACCGCCGCCGCAATTCTCATCGCCACCGCCGCCGCCGGCGTGTTCGCCCTGGCCGCCCGCGGCCAGGGCGCCGACCCGGCCGTCGCGGTGGGGCCCGATCCCTATTTCGAAGGCGCGGTGGAGCTTACCGGCGAAATCGTCGCGGTGGAGGACCAGCGCTTCACGCTTAAGGACGATCAGGGCCGCGATTTCCAGATCCGCGCCGAGGGCCTGCGCGACATCCCACGCGCCGACAACGGCGATCTCGATCTCGACACCGGCGAGCGCGTCACCGTGCGCGGCGATTCAGGCTCGCCCATGCTCAATGTGAACATGGTGGCGGCCACAGAAGTGGAGCCGGGCTAGCGCGCCGCCGCCGCCTCCACGTCGCGCATCACGCGCAAGAGGTTGCCGCCCCAGATCTTGGCGATGTCCTCTTCCGAATAGCCCCGCGCGATGAGCTCGGCGGTGACGGCGGGGGTTTCGCCGGCGTCGTCCCAGCCGCCGACGCCGCCGCCGCCGTCGAAGTCGGACGCGATTCCCACATGGTCGATCCCGGCGACCCGCACCGCATGGTCGATATGATCGGCCAGGTGCTCGATGGTGACGTCGTTCATGCGCCCGCGCAGAGCTCTGAGTTCGTCGCGGAAACGGTCGCGGGTCTCCTGCGTGGCGGCGCGGCGGCCCTCGGCGGTGTCGAGCCCGTACTCGGCGGCGAGCGCCTGTTCGGCCTCAGCCAGCTCCGGATCGACCGCGGCGATATAGCGGCGGAAGGCGACCATCTGGGCCACGCCGCCATTGTCGCGGATGGCGATGAGCTGCTCGTCGTCGAGATTGCGCGGGTGGTCGTAGACCGCCCGGGCGCCGGAGTGCGACGCGATGACCGGGGCGCGCGACAGCGCGATCGCCTCCAGCATGGTGGTCTTGCCCACATGAGAGACGTCCACCATCACGCCCTCGTCATTGAGCGCGGCGACCAGCTCGCGCCCCAGATCGGTGAGGCCGGGATCTTCGGGCGGATCGCCCTGGGCGAGGTTCGGATTGGAGCTGCCGCCGAACTGATTGTTGCCGAAATGCGTGATGGAGACATAGCGCACGCCGCGATCGGCCCACATGGCGACGTTGGAGATGTCCTCGCCCAGCGGCCAGGAATTCTCCATGCCGATCAGCGCCACAAGCCGGCCCGAGGCGTGAATCTGCTCGACCTGGTCTGCCGTGACGGCGAGCGCGATCTCGTCGGGATAGGCGCGGATCATTCTGAGGATCGCCTGGTACTTGTCCTCGGCGATGGCCGCGGCCTCTTCATAACCCATGGGGCTGATCAGGCCCTGGCCCACATAGACGATGAAGAACCCCGCATCGAGCCCGCCGGCGCGCATCTTCGGCAGATCGGCCTGGGCGCGCGTGAAGCCGCCCGGATCCAGCCGGTAGGTGGCGTAGCCGGGATCGATGTCGATATGGGTGTCCAGGGTCAGCACGCGGTCGTGCAGCGCGGTGGTGTCCACGGGCAGCGCGTCGTCGCCGCGCAGGGCGTCGACAAACATGTACATGTCTTCAATGAAAGCGAGCGCGCCGTCCTGTTGCTGGTCGGCGGAACCGACGTTCTCCGCGCTGGAAGTATCGTCAATCCCGGCGCGCCGGTCGTCCCCGGAGGCGCAGCCGGCCAGAACCAGCGCGCTCGCCGCCAAACCAAGAACCATCCTCATGGCGCCGTTCTCCTTCGCTTGAGTCGCGCAAAGGCTAGGCGCTTGGCGGGGCAAGGGCAAACGACGCGACGCAGCCCGTCCCCCTTAGAGGGGGCGGACCTGCGCGGCGCTCACCCGTCTTGCGATCCGCCCAGCACGGCGTTCAGGCTGGTGGTGTTGGTGTCCCAGAGCCCGCCCTGGGCGCTGCCGAAGGCGGCGATGCCGGTGATGACGACCACCGAGAGGAGCGCGGCGATCAGGGCGTATTCGATGGCGGTGGAGCCGCGTTGGTCGGCGAGGACACGGCTCAGACCTTCGCGCCCGTGAGCCGGTCGCGCAGCTCGGCGGCGAGCGGCTTGTCGGCGGGCAAGAGCGCGATCTCCTGCAGACGGTCCGGGCGCACCCAGCGGATCTGCTGGCCTTCCTTCGGGTCCACGAACCCGTCCCAGCGCCGGCACACGAAAAGCGGCATCAGCATGTGACGGCCGCCCTCCACCGGATGGGAGGCGAAGGCGAAGGGCTGCAGGCACTGTTCGCACGGCTCGACTCCCAGCTCCTCGCGCAGCTCGCGGATGAGGGCCTGTTCCGGGCTCTCCCCCGCCTCGATCTTGCCGCCGGGAAACTCCCAGAGGCCGGCGAAACTCTTGCCCTCCGGTCGTTGCGCGACCAGCACCCGCCCGTCGGCGTCGACGAGGGCGCAGGCCGCGACCAGCAGAAGGCTATCGGTGGAGCGTGCCATGGCGGGAGGTCCGTGAAAAGCAAAGCCGGGGCGCAGGGTTAACGCGAAATTGACGCCACGGCTAACGCCGCCCCCCGCCGGGCGCCGGTTCCGGATCATCGGCCCCCGGCGCGGCGTCGGGTTCGCTCGCCTCCTCCGCCTCCTCGGTGCGCAGGCCTTCGGGCGCGGCGCCGGCGGTGATGGTCACCGGATAGGTCTCCCGGATGTCGGCCAGCAGGGCGTCGATTCCCTGCAGGGTGAGGAAGCGCACGATATTGCCGCGCATCGCCTCCAGCCCCGGGCGCGGCTGGCTGCGCCGGTCGGTGACGGTGAGCACATGCCAGCCGTATTCGGTCTGGAAAGGATCGCTGACGGCGCCGACCGGCGTGGAGAAGGCCACGCGCGCGAAAGCCGGCAGAATGCCCTCGCGCGTGAAATAGCCCAGATCTCCGCCTTCGAACCGGGTGGCGGGATCCTGGCTGACGCGGGCGGCGAGCTGGGCGAAATCGGTCCCCTCGGCCAGCAGTCGGGCCACTTCGTCCGCCTCCTCGCGCGTGTCGACGAGGATGTGGCGGGCCCGGATCTCCTCGGCCGGCGGGGCGAGGCGGGACTGCTCTTCATAGACCCGGCGGATCGTCTCGTCGGTCACCGCGTCGGAGACGGCTTGCTCGACAAGGACATTGCCGAGAATGCGTTCTTCGGCCGCCGCGAGACGGCGGCGGGCTTCGGGCTCGGTCTGCAGATTGCGGCGCGCCGCCTCCAGCGCCAGCAGACGCTGGTCGATCAGCTCGTCCAGCGCTTCGCGGAAGGCCGGGTCGGCGGGGGTCAGCGCCTCGGCGTCCTCGGTCAATTCGCGCACCGCGGCTTCGCGCCGCACGTCGGCGAAGGTGATCGCGGTGCCGCCCACCCGCGCCGCGATCCGCGCGCCGGCCGGCGGCTCGGTCTCCAGAAAGCGCAGGCCCGTCGGCGGCTGCCGACCGGCCTCGGCGCCGGCCTCCGGGTCCGGCCCGCCCTCGCCGCACGCACCGAGAAACATGAACGATATGAAGGCGAAGACCCTGACGCGCAGGCGGGCTTGATTGACAGTCAAACAGGGCCTCCTTAAGTCACCGCATATCTTTGTCGCGCGAGGAGTTTCACGTCTCTTCCCGCTTCGCGCCGCCCCGGTTGGGACGAAGGCGGCGCGCAGGTTTTTTCATTGTGCGCCCGCCAAGGCTGATACGTCATGCTGAACATCGCCCGCAAGCTCTTCGGATCGTCCAATGACCGCACGGTCAAGAAGATGCGCCCCACGGTGGAGCGCATCAACGCTCTGGAGCCCGATTTCGAGGCCCTGGACGACGATCAGCTGAAGGCCAAGACGGCCGAGTTCCGCGAGCGTCATGAGCGCGGCGAAAGCCTGGACAAGCTGCTGCCGGAAGCCTTCGCGGCGGTGCGTGAAGCGGCCAAGCGCGCGCTCGGCCAGCGCCATTACGACGTCCAGCTCATGGGCGGCATGGTGCTGCACGACGGCAATATCGCCGAGATGAAAACCGGCGAGGGCAAGACGCTGGTCTCCACGCTGGCGGCCTATCTCAACGCGCTGCCCGGCAAGGGCGTGCACATCGTCACGGTCAACGACTATCTGGCCAAGCGCGACTCCGAATGGATGGGCAGGGTGTTCGCCCAGCTCGGCATGACCACCGGCGTCATCGTGCACGGCATGTTCGACGATCAGCGCCGCCAGGCGTATTCCTGCGACATCACCTACGGAACCAATAACGAGCTGGGCTTCGACTATCTGCGCGACAACATGAAGTATTCGCTGCAGGAGATGACCCAGTTCGGCGGCCGGCCGCTGGAAAAGGCCACCCACCATTACGCCATCGTCGACGAGGTGGACTCCATCCTGATCGACGAAGCGCGCACCCCCCTGATCATCTCCGGACGCACCGACGACCGCACCGATTTCTACAAGACGATCGACGCGATCATCCCGCTCCTCAACGAGGACGACTACACGATCGACGAGAAGTCGCGCTCGGTCACCTTCACCGAAGAGGGCAACGAACATATCGAGGAGCTTCTCAAGGAGCGTGGCCTGATCGAGAGCGGGGATCTCTACGATGTGGAGAACATCTCCGTCGTCCATCACGTCAATCAGGGCCTGAAAGCCCACAAGATCTTCAATCGCGACAAGGATTACATCGTTCGCGAGGACAAGGTCGTCCTGATCGACGAGTTCACCGGGCGCATGATGCCGGGCCGGCGCCTGTCGGACGGGCTGCACCAGGCCATCGAGGCCAAGGAGCAGGTGGAGATCCAGCCGGAGAACCAGACGCTCGCCTCGATCACCTTCCAGAATTATTTCCGCCTCTACGACAAGCTCGCCGGCATGACCGGCACGGCGGCGACCGAAGCCGACGAATTCGCCGGCATTTACGGGCTGGGCGTGGTGGAGATCCCCACCAACCGTCCGGTGGCGCGCGTCGACGAGGAAGACGAACTCTACCGCACGCTGGATGAGAAGAACGACGCCATCGTGGCCGCCATCGAGGCCGCCAACGCCAAGAGCCAGCCCATCCTGGTGGGTACGGTGTCGATCGAGCGCTCAGAAGCCCTTTCCGAAGTGCTGAAGAAGAAGAAGATCCCCCACCAGGTGCTCAACGCCCGCTATCACGAGCAGGAGGCCGGCATCATCGCCCAGGCCGGCGTGCCGGGCGCGGTGACCATCGCCACCAACATGGCCGGGCGCGGCACCGACATCCAGCTGGGCGGCAACGTGGATTTCCGCGTCGCCGAATGGCTGGAGCAGCAGCAGGCCGCCGGCAAGGAGCCGAGCGAGGCCGAGATCAAGGCCGAGCGCGAAAAAATCGCCGCCGACGTCGCCGAAAAGAAGAAGAAGGCGCTGGAGGCCGGCGGGCTGTTCGTCATCGGCACCGAGCGCCATGAAAGCCGCCGGATCGACAACCAGCTGCGCGGCCGGTCGGGCCGTCAGGGCGACCCGGGCCGCTCGGCCTTCTACCTGTCTGTGGAAGACGATCTGTTGCGCATTTTCGCGCCGGAGCGCCTGGACACCATCATGCGCACGCTGGGCATGAAGCCGGGCGAGGCGATCCAGCACCCCTGGATGACCAAGGCGGTGGAGACCAGCCAGAAGAAGGTCGAGGCGCGAAACTTCGACATCAGGAAGAACATCCTGAAATACGACGACGTGATGAACGATCAGCGCAAGGCGATCTTCGAGCAGCGCATCGACTTCATGACCGCGGAGGACGTCTCCGACGTCATCAAGGACATGCGCGCGGACTCCGTGGAGAGCCTGGTCGAGCGCCACATCCCGCCGAAAGCCTACGCCGACCAATGGGATGTGGACGGCCTCGACGAGGCGGTGAAGAAGTATTTCGGCCTTGAGCTGCCGGTGAAGGACTGGGCGGCCGAGGAAGGCATCGCCGACGAAGAGATCAAGGAGCGCCTGCACAAGGCCGCCGACGAGGCCTATGCGGAGAAGTCCGCCGATATCGGGCCGGAGCTGATGCGGCGCATCGAGAAGCAGCTGCTCTTGCAGACCATCGACACCAATTGGCGCGAGCACCTGCAGCAGCTGGACGCGCTGCGCAGCGTGGTGGGCCTGCGCGGCTACGCCCAGCGCGATCCTCTGAACGAGTTCAAGACAGAAGCTTTCTCCCTGTTCGAGCATTTGCTCGACGAGCTCCGGTTCGAGACCACGCGCATGCTGTTTAACATGCGCCTGGCGCCGAGCCGCCAGGCCCCGGCCATGCCCGAGCCGCCCAAAATGACCGCGCGCCACACCGATCCGGTGACCGGCCGCAACGAGATGGCCGACGATCCCGCGAGCCCCGAGCGCGGCCGTCCGGTCTCCCCCATGGCGACGCGCCAGGCGACCGCCGACATCGACCCGAACGACCCCTCCACCTGGGGCCGGGTGCAGCGCAACGCCCCCTGCCCGTGCGGTTCCGGCAAGAAATACAAGCACTGCCACGGCGCGGTGAGCGCGGCCTAAGGCGCGCCCCCGAAGGTGAGGCGCCCAAGACGCGGACGGCGAGGCCGGCGGGACGCCTAGACCGAGACCGAGTGCTTCGCCTTACCGCTGGCGAGATAGGCGTCGAAGGCCGCCGCCGCGAGGCGGGCGAGCGGCTTGTAGGCGGGATCAACCGTCACCACGCCATTGCGCACGGAGACGATGCCGGCGCGCTGCAGTTCGGAGAGATCGGCGTGCGGCGCGGCGAGGCCGTATCCGGCGGCGATCGCGGTAGGGTCGGCGGTGAAATCGGTCATCAGACGCTCGATGATCGCCCGGCGCATGGCGTCTTCGCGCGTCACGGCGAGGCCTTTGGCGACGGGAAGCCGGCCCTCGTTCACGCTCAGCATCCAGCGGCGCACGTCCGGCGCGTTCTGGACATAGCCCGACGGGGTCTGGCCGATCGCCGAGGCGCCCAGCGCGATGAGCGTGTCGGCTTCATCGGTGGTGTAGCCCTGGAAATTTCGGCGCAGCACGCCGGCGTCGAGCGCCCGGGTCATGGGATCGTCGGGCCGGGCGTAATGGTCGATGCCGATCATCCGGAAGCCGTCGGCGATGAGCGCCGCCTCCATGGCGTCGGCCTGGGCGAGGCGCTCGGCCGGGCCCGGCAGATCCTCCATCCTGATGAGATTCTGGTGGCTTTTCATGTGCGGCACATGGGCGTAGCCGAACACGGCGAGCCGGTCGGCGCCGAGCGCGGCGGCCGTCTCCGCGCTGGCGCGCGCGCTCTCCACGGTCTGTTTCGGAAGGCCATAGAGCAGGTCGGCGTTGATCTTCGTCACCCCGGCCTCGCGCAGCCGGTCGAAGGCGGCGGCCACCAGGTCATAGGGCTGAATGCGGTTGATCGCGGCCTGCACGGCCGGATCGAAGCTCTGCACCCCGGTGGAGGCCCGGGTGAAGCCGTTTCGTGCGAGGCCTTCAGCGTCCTCGCGCGTGAAATGGCGTGGGTCGATCTCGATGGAAAGCTCGGCGCCGGGCTTGACCTCGAAGCGCGCGCGCACCGCAGCCATGAGCCGGTCGATCTGCGCGGGGCTGAGGATCGCCGGCGTGCCTCCCCCCATGGCCAGATGGTAAACCGTCATGCGCGCCGGCAGCCGGTCGGCGACCAGCGCGATCTCCTTGAGCAGCACGTCCAGATAGGCCGCCACCGGCCCGTCCTTGGTGGTCGCGCGGGTGTTGCAGCCGCAATACCAGCACAGCGCCCGGCAATAGGGCACGTGCAGGTAAAGCGAGACCGGCGCCTCCGGATCGAGCCCGTCAAGCCAGGCCCCATAGACCTCGTCGGTCACGCCGTCATGGAAGTGTGGCGCAGTGGGATAGCTCGTGTATCGCGGCGTGCGGTGTTCGGCGAAGGTCAAAAGCGTGTTGCGGCGCGAAACCATGGCGATATGTCCATATTGCGTCTAAGGCCATATGGCCGGCTTGCTCGCATGCGCGCGAGGGGGCGGATGGTCGCAGCGGCGCCATGCGCCCCCTCGCGGCCGCTTGCGCTGGATTTACCTGCGCCGGGCTGGTATCGGCAGAACGGTCTTGAGGGAGCCGCCATGAAACCCCTGTTCTCGCGCCGCAGGCCGTCGGCGGGCCTCGCCCTGTTCGGCTTCGCCGTGGCGCTGATCGTCTTCGTCGCCGACCAGGCCAGCAAGCTTTGGATCCTGCACACCGTGGATCTCGACCGGTTCTGCCCGGCGCCGGGGCCGTGCGACCGGCTGACGTCGAATTCGATCCCGGTGATCGAGCCGATCTTCAACCTCACCATGGTCTGGAACCGCGGCGTGAGCTTCGGCCTGTTCGCCGCCGACAGCGACTGGCAGCGCTTCATCCTGATCGCGGTGTCGCTGATCATCTCGGGTTTTCTGGCGGTCTGGATGTTCTCCGCCACGCGCCGGCTGCAGGCGCTCGCCTTCGGCATGATCATCGGCGGGGCGATCGGCAATGTCGTCGACCGGTTCTTCTACGGCGCGGTCGCCGACTTCCTCGACTTTTCCGGGCTGTATTTTCCCTACGTCTTCAACATCGCCGACGCCGGGATCAGCGTCGGGGTGGCGGTCCTGCTGCTGGACCTGGTCTTGCACGGCGACAAGGACCGGTAGGCGCGGGCGCCGAGGAGGCTGGTCAATTCCGCCGCCCGTCTGTTAGAAGTTTCGCAAGCATTTTGAACCGGAAGGCTCCACGACATGCGAATCCGCTCCCTGCTCATCGTTTCGGCGGCCGCCCTGATCGGAACGAGCGCCTGCTCGTCCGGCGTCCGCCAGGCGCTCGGCGCCGAGCGTGCGACGCCCGACGAGTTCCGCGTGGTGACCATCGCCCCGCTGACCGTGCCGCCGGAATACAATCTGCGCCCGCCCCAGCCGGGCGAGCTGCGCGCCGAAGACATCTTCCAGGACCGCCAGGCGCGCCGCGCCCTGTTCGGCGATCTGGACTCCTCGCGCGCCACCGACGGCGAGATTCTGTTCGCCGCACGCGCCGGCGCCGCGGACGCCAATCCGGACGTTCGCGCCCTCATTGACGGGGAAACCGCCGCCATCGTGCGCAAGCGCGAGAGCCTCGCCGACCGGGTGCTGTTCTGGCGCGATCAGGAGCGTCTGGTGAACGACGACGGCGAGCCGCTGGATCCTGAAGAGGAGCGCGCGCGCATCGAGCGCATCACCGGAGGCGGCGAGGTGGAGATCCAGCGCCGACGCGCCGGTCGCTCCAAGCTGCCCGGCCTCTAAGCTCCTGTTATAAGGTAACGAATTTGATCCGGCCCGGAGCCTGCTCCGGGCCGTTTTTGTATGCGCGCCGATTTGACAGGCCGGGCCGGCGGGCGGATGAATGTCTCCAAAGACTACTTTGGGGAGACCATCATGATCCGCATGCTTTCGGCCGGCGCCGGCGCCGCCCTTCTCGCCGCGTCTGCGCTCGCCCAGGACGAGGCCGAGCTCACCGTCATTCACGCCGGAACGCTGATCGCCGCCCCCGGCGAAGAGCGCCCGCGCAGCTCCGTCTCCATCCTCGTGCGCGGCGAGCGGATCGAAGCGGTCGAGGACGGCTTCGTCACGCCCGAGGGCGCCCGGCTGATCGACCTGTCCGACGACGTGGTGATGCCGGGCTTTATCGACGCCCATGTGCACATCACGAGCCAGCAGGGCCCGGGCCGGCGCATCGCCAATTTCACCGAAGGCCCCGCCGACAACGCCATCGACGGCGTGCTGTACGCCGGCCGCACCCTGCGCGCCGGCTTCACCACCATTCAGGACGTGGGCGGCAACATGGAGGCGGTGCGCGCCCTGCGCGACGGGGTCGAGGCCGGGGACTTCATCGGCCCGCGCATGCGCATCGCCGGCGGGGCGGTGACGCCCACGGGCGGGCACGGCGACTCCAACGGCTGGTCGGTCCAGATCCTGCGCGAGACCGGCAGCCCCTACGCCTGCAACGGCGCGGACGACTGCGCGCGCGCCACGCGCCAGCTCGTCCAGGAAGGCGCCGACGTGATCAAGATCACCGCCACCGGCGGCGTGCTCTCCTCCACCGGCGCCGGCGTCGAGCAGCAATTCTTCCAGGAGGAGCTCGAAGCCATCGTCGGCGCCGCGCACATGATGGGCCGGCGCGTGACCGCCCACGCCCATGGCGTGACCGGCATCAACGCCTTCCTGCGCGCGGGCGGCGATTCCATCGAGCACGGCACCTATCTCGACCGGGAGTCGATCCGCCTGTTCCGCGAGAACGGCGCGGTGCTGGTGCCCACGGTCATGGCGGGGGTCTGGGTCGCCGAACAGGCCGACGCCGGCTGGATGACGCCCTTCCAGGCCGCCAAGGCGCGCATGGTCGGGCCTCAGATGCTGGAAATGGTCCGCCGCGCCCATGAGAACGGGGTCACCATCGCCTTCGGCACCGACTCCGGCGTGTCGGCCCATGGCGACAATGCGCGCGAGTTCGAGCTTTATGTCGAAGCCGGCATGACCCCCATGGAGGCGATCGCCACCGCCACCACCATCGGCGCGCGCCATGTGCAGATGGAGGACCGCATCGGCCGCATCGCGCCGGGCTTCTACGCCGACCTCGTGGCCGTGGACGGCGACCCGCTCGAAGACATTTCCGAGCTTCGCGACGTGGACTTCGTGATGAAGGGCGGGGATGTGGTGGTGAACGAGGGGTAGGAGCGGCGCCTCGCTGAATTCCCGGGCGCCCGCAGAGCGACCCGGGACCTTGTGCCCTACAAGTCGCCTGCGCCAGTATCACGACACAGGTCCCGGATCGGCGCCCGGATGAATATCCGGGCTGGTCCGGGAATTCATGCCTTCCTTGATGAGTGAGTGATGTCCCAACTCGACGACGCCTTTTCCGGCACCAAGCCGGTCGCCGACGCGCTGAAATTCGACGAATCCGCGCTGAAAGCCTGGATGGCCGTAAACGTGGAGGGCTTCGAAGGCCCGCTCGCCGTCGAGCAGTTCAAGGGCGGGCAGTCGAACCCGACCTACAAGCTTCAGGCGAAATCGGGCCGCTACGTGCTGCGCCGCAAGCCGCCGGGCAAGCTTCTGCCCAGCGCGCACGCGGTGGACCGCGAATTCAAGGTGATGCGCGCGCTGGGCGGGGCGGGCTTTCCCGCACCGAAAATGCACGGGCTGTGCGAGGATGAAAGCGTCATCGGCACCGCGTTCTACGTGATGGATTTCGTCGAGGGTCGGATCTTCTGGGACCCCTACCTGCCCGATCTCGATCCATCGGAGCGCGCGGCGATCTATGACGCGTCCAACGCCACCCTCGCGCAGCTGCACTCCATCGATTACGAGAAAGCCGGCCTTGGCGATTACGGCAAGCCCGGCAATTATTTCGAGCGCCAGATCGGGCGCTGGACCAAGCAGTACAAGGCCGCCGAGACCCGCGAAATCAAGGCCATGGACGCCCTGATCGAATGGCTGCCCGCCCATGCGCCGGACCAGGAGCGCACCAGCGTCGTCCACGGCGATTATCGCCTCGACAACATGATCTTCCACCCCACCGAACCGCGCGTCATCGCGGTGCTGGACTGGGAGCTGTCAACGCTGGGCGATCCGCTGGCCGACTTCACCTATCAGCTCATGCAATGGCGCACGCCGAAGGATATCCGCTCCGGCTTCCTCGGCGTCGATCTGAAAAGTCTCGGCATCCCCACCGAAGAAGAGTACGTGGCGGCCTATTGCAAGCGGACCGGCCGGGACGGCATCCCCAAGCTCGATTTCTACATCGCCTACAACATCTTCCGCCTCGCCGGCATCGCCCAGGGCGTCTACGCCCGCTCGGTCCAGGGCAACGCCTCCAACGAACGCGCCAAGGAGCTCGGCGCGCTGGTGGAGCCCATGGCGGAATATGCGTGGGGGATTGCGAAAGGGGCGTGAGGGGGCGTTCGTCCAGCACCAGGGCGCTGATGTCTCCCCCCGCCTGCGGGGGGAGTGGCCCGAAGGGCCGAGGGGGGCCGCGCCCTCGCTTCTTGGCCGCGCCGCCCCCTCCGTCAGCTTCGCGGACACCTCCCCCGCAAGCGGGGGAGGACACCTTTCCCCGCCCTACCCCGCGTTTTCCAGATCCTCCGCGCCCGGCAGATCGCCGCTTTGCAGCTTGGAGCGCAGAAGCTCGGTGGCGGCGGACACGTCGCCACGCGCGTTGCCGATCACGGAGGTGATCTGGTCGCGCTGGGTCTGGGCGAGCCAGATGCCCATCACCTGAACGTCGACCACCTGCAGGTCGCCCGCATCGTTCTCCAGCACCCGCCAGTTGACGTCATACTCCTGACCGTCCGGACCGCCGGAGACCACGGTCTCCACGATATAGTCGCCGGGCCGGCGCGTGACCGATCGGGTCACCTCCAGCGTCTGGCCGGCATAGTTCGTCAGCTCGTTTTCGTAGACGGAGAAGGCGTATTCGCGGAACGTGTCACGGAACTCGGTGAGCTGCGCCTCGTCCGCCGTGCGGCGATACCGGCCGAGCACGAAATTGGTGATGCGGTCCACATCGGCGAGGCTCTGGACGCGCTCGCGGAAATCCTCGCGGACGGAGTCGATCTGGCGCTCGCCGGCGTCCAGCGCCTGCAGGGTGGAGATCACTTCCTGGGCGTTGTCGGCGATGAAGGCTTCGGCGTCCTGGGCGGAGGCCTGGCCGAACACCGGCGCGGTCAACAGCGCGAACGCGGCGGCCAGCGTCAGGGCGGCGGTCTTGAACATGTCGATCATGGCATCTTCCTTTCGGCGCGCCGGACGATGAGCCGGTGCGCGTCCTATCTTCGCCGGATTATGTGGGCGCGCCTCGTTGGCGATTTAAGGGCGGCTCGCGCAAGCGTGTGACGCTCGCGAACATGCCGGTCAGTCGAACTCCGGCAGATCGTCATAGGCGCCCTCTTCGCCTGCGCCGTCGCGAATCGCCTGCTCGCGATTCTGGCGCCAGGCGGAGCGCAGCTGGACGTAAGGGTCGATGGCGGTGCGATCCAGCGTGTCCATGGCGTTCTGGGCCCGGGCGCGGGCGTCGATCCCGTTCAGGCCGCGCGCCAGCCAGGCCTCGGTGGACTCGGAGTAGTCTTCGTTCCAGTTCAGCGGATGGGGATAGCGGTCGACGAAGCGTCCGGTTCCGTCGCGGACGCTGCTCGGGCCCAGCACGGGAAGCATCAGATACGGCCCCTCCGGCACGCCCCAGCGCGCCAGCGTCTGGCCGAAATCCTCCGAATGCTGCTCGATCCCGGCCCGTTTGGCCAACGGCAAAATGCCCAGAAGGCCGAGCGTGGTGTCCAGCACGAAGCTCCCCGCGGTCTCCGAGGCGGCGCGGATATCGCCTTGCAACAGATCGTTGGCGAAAACCACAGGCCGGTTGAGATTGTCGAACACGTTGCGCACGCTGTCGCGGGCCGGCTCCGGCGTCACCGCCACATAGGCGTTCGCCGCCGGCTCGATGAGCGCCCCGTCGACCGCGGTGTTGAACTGGAAAACCGCCCGGTTCACCGGCTCGAACGGATCGTTGGCCTCGCGCGCGTCCGGCGTGGACGCGCAAGCGGCGGGCAGGATCAAGACGAGAAGGGCGAGCAGGCGGGCGGTTGATGCGTTGGTGAATGTCAATCCGGGCCCCGTGCGCGGCGTTTCGGGAAGCAGTGAAGCTTTAGCGAACTTTGTAAAGCTCGCCCGAAACGTCAACGCTTGGAACGATGTTCCCGCTCCGCCGCGCTTCGGTGTGCCGCAAAAGACGCATTGAAATGTTCGAGATAATCGCATAAAGATATCTTTATATCGTGCGGCGAATTTCGCCGCGTAGCCGAGCAAAGGTGTTCCATGACGATCGCCGCCCGCAGCGCCCCCGGCCAGGGCTCCGCCATGAAGGTCTCCTTCGAGTTCTTCCCGCCGAAGAACGAGGATATGGAGGCGCGCCTGTGGGAGTCCATCGGACGGCTCGAGCCGCTGAACCCCCATTTCGTGTCGGTGACCTACGGGGCGGGCGGATCCACGCGCGACCGGACCCACCGCACCGTACGCCGCATCGTCGCCGAGACCGGCATGAAGCCGGCCGCCCACCTGACCTGCGTGTCGGCCACGTGCGAGGAGATCGACGACGTCATCCAGGACTATTGGGACGCCGGCGTGCGCCATATCGTGGCGCTGCGCGGCGATCCGCCCGAAGGCATCGGCGAAAAATACACGCCCCATGAGGGCGGTTATGTGAACGCCTCCGATCTCGCGGCGGGCATCAAGCGCATCGGCGATTTCGAGATTTCGGTGGGCTGCTATCCTGAAAAGCACCCGGAAAGCCCGGATTACGATTATGATATCGACCTTCTGAAAAAGAAGATCGACAATGGTGCGACCCGGGCGATCACCCAGTTCTTCTTCGAGGCGGACACCTATTTCCGCTATGTGGAGAAGGCGCGCAAAGCCGGGATCGACATCCCTATCGTGCCCGGCATCATGCTGCAGCCCAACTTCAAGGGGCTCAAGCGCATGGCGGGCATGTGCGGCTCGAACATCCCCAACTGGATGGACGAGCTTTATGCGGGCCTTGAGGACGACGCCAAGACCCGCGAGCTGGTGACCGCCCATGTGGCGGCCGAGCTGGTCTCCAAACTCGCCGAGGGCGGGGCGGACCAGTTCCACCTGTACACGCTCAATCGGGCCGATCTGGCGCTGTCCACCTGCGCCCTGCTCGGCGTGAAACCGGAAACCGAACAAGCCGCCGCTTAAAGCTGCGCCGAAAAAGCGAGAGAGTGATGACTCGACGAGACCGTATCGAGGCGCTCGAGGCGTTGAGCCGCGAGCGCATTCTGGTGCTGGACGGCGCCATGGGCACCCAGATCCAGACCTATAAGTTGAAGGAAGAGGATTACCGCGGCGAGCGCTTCGCCGACTGGAAATGCTCGATCCAGGGCAATAACGAGACGCTGAACCTGTCGAAGCCGGAGCTGATCGAGGCGATCCACACCGCCTTTTTCGACGCCGGCGCGGACATGATCGAGACCAACACCTTCTCGGCGACCCAGATCGCCCAGGCCGACTATCAGATGGAGAGCCTCGCCGCGGAGATCGCTGCGGAGGGCGCTAGGCTCGCACGCGCGGCGGCCGACAAGCGCGAGGCCGAGACCGGCGAGCCCAAGGCCGTGCTGGGCGCCATGGGGCCCACCAACAAGACGCTCTCGCTCTCGCCCGACGTGGAGGATCCCGGTTTCCGCGCGGTCACCTTCGACGAGGTGCGCGATAATTACGCCGAGCAGGCCCGCGCCATGGCCGAGCACGTGGATTTCTTCCTGATCGAGACGATCTTCGACACGCTCAACGCCAAGGCCGCGGTCAAGGCGATTCTGGATTGCCGCCGCGACGGCTCGGTGCCCGAGGACATTCCGATCATCCTGTCGGGCACGATCACCGACGCGTCGGGCCGGACCCTGTCGGGCCAGACCACCGAGGCGTTCTATAACTCCGTCCGCCACGCCCAACCGTGGGCGGTGGGCCTCAATTGCGCGCTCGGGGCCAAGGAATTGCGCCCGTATGTGAAGGAGCTCGCCCGCATCGCCGAGTGCAAGGTGCTCGCCTATCCCAACGCCGGCCTGCCCAACGCCTTCGGGGAATACGACGAGACGCCCGAGCAGACCGCCGGCTTCGTCGCCGAGTGGGCGAATGACGGCCTGGTGAACATTCTGGGCGGCTGCTGCGGCACCACGCCGGCGCACATCAAAGCCATCGCCAGGGCCGCCCATGCCGGCGAGCCGCGCCAACCCATTGACCGCCCGAAGGCGATGCGCCTGTCCGGGCTTGAACCGTTCGAACTGGCGTAAAAGCATGAGACCCCCAGAGGGGGGTTGTTGGGGGCCTTAACGGGTTATGCTATGCTGATCCCTCCTTACCCGTGGAGGATGCGATGAGCATGGTCGAAAGCGAGACCGAGGCCGGCGCAGGCCGCGTCGAGATTCGCGACTGGTCGCTCTGGACCAAGCATGTGCGCGGCGCTCCGGCGCTGGTCGCGCTCCTGGAGGGGCTGGCGGAAGACGACGTCGTGGAACTGGTCGTGGACGGGCGCCGCGGCGAGTGGGTGAAGAAGAAGAGCAGCGCCAGCGGGGCGCCGACACCGGGCCTGAAGCCGGTGGGACGCATGAGGGACACATGGTTCGAGTGGTTCAAAACCCGGCGCGGCGATCTGGTCAGCATTGCGCTGGCCGGGGACGCGCCTGCGCGTTCGACGCCGGCCAACACGGCCACGTCGGACACGCTCGCCCGCGCGCCCCAGGCCGAGCGCGACGCGGCCTGGTCGGCGTTCGAGGCGTTGAGCGAAGCCGGCTGGCGCTGGGACGGACCGCGCGAGACCGCGCGGGACGATTTGCACGCGCGCGAACCCATTTGATGCTCAGCGTCGATACGAACGTCTTCGTCTACGCCGTCGACCAGTCCGAGCCTGAGAAACAGGCGATTGCGCTGGAGGTCGGCCGCCGGGCCCGGGCGCAAGGCGCGGCCATCGCACTCCAGGTCTGCGGTGAGTTCTACGTCGCCTCGACGCGTCGCCTGAAGCGCGCGCCGTGGGAGGCCGCCCAGGCCGCGCGAAACCTGATGACCGCCTTCCCGACCTTCTCGGCGAGCCGTGCTCATGTTGAGCGCGCCCTCGCGGAGGCCGCCGCAGGCCGGTTCTCCTACTGGGACGCGCTGCTCCTGTCGGCCGCCGATGCGGCCGGCTGCACGGCGCTGTTCACCGAAGACATGAGCGACGGCGCCCGGTTCGGGCGCGTCGAAATCGTCAATCCCTTCGCGCCGGACGGGCTGTCGGCCCGTGCGCAAGAACTCCTGACTGCTTGAGAGGCTAGAGCCATGACCGAAGAGACGACGACCCAGAGCCGCGCCATCTTCGTCAATGTGGGCGAGCGCACCAACGTGACCGGTTCGGCGCGCTTTCGAAAGCTCATCAAGGAAGGCGATTACGTCACCGCCCTGGAGGTCGCCCGCCAGCAGGTGGAGAACGGCGCCCAGGTCATCGACGTGAACATGGACGAGGGCCTCCTGGACTCCAAAGAGGCCATGGTCACGTTCCTCAACCTGATCGCGGCCGAACCCGATATCGCGCGCGTGCCGATCATGATCGACTCCTCCAAATGGGAGGTGATCGAGGCGGGCCTGAAATGCGTCCAGGGCAAGGCGATCGTGAACTCGATCTCCATGAAGGAAGGCGAGGAGGAATTCCTCGCCCATGCGCGCGCCTGCAAGGATTACGGCGCCGCGGTCGTGGTCATGGCCTTCGACGAGGAAGGTCAGGCCGACACGGCGAAACGCAAGATCGAGATCTGCGAGCGCGCCTACAAGACGCTCGTGGACCAGGTCGGTTTCGATCCCCAAGACATCATCTTCGACCCGAACATCTTCGCGGTGGCGACCGGCATCGAGGAACACAACAACTATGCGGTGGACTTCATCGAAGCCACCGAATGGATCCGCAAGAACCTGCCGGGCGCGCACGTTTCCGGCGGCGTCTCCAACATCTCCTTCTCCTTCCGCGGCAACGAGCCGGTGCGCCGGGCCATGCACTCGGTCTTCCTCTACCACGCCATCAAGAAAGGCATGGATATGGGGATCGTGAACGCCGGCCAGCTGGACATTTACGACCAGATCGATCCGGAACTGCGCGAGCTTGTCGAGGACGTGATCCTCAACCGGCGCGAGGACAGCACCGAACGCCTGCTGGATGCGGCCGAGCGTTATAAGGGCGACGGCAAGACCGAGAAGAAGGCCGACGCCGAATGGCGCTCCAAGCCGGTGAAGGAACGCCTGGAATACGCGCTCATCAAGGGCATCGATGATTATATCGTCGATGACACCGAGGAGGCCCGCCAGGCCGCCGAGCGCCCGCTTCACGTCATCGAAGGCCCGCTCATGGACGGCATGAACGTGGTCGGCGACCTCTTCGGCGAGGGCAAGATGTTCCTGCCCCAGGTGGTCAAGTCCGCGCGCGTGATGAAGAAGGCCGTCGCCCACCTCTTCCCCTACATGGAGGAGGAACGCAAGGAGCTGGGCCTGGACAAGCAGTCCAACGGCAAGATCCTCATGGCCACCGTGAAGGGCGACGTCCACGATATCGGCAAGAACATCGTCGGCGTGGTGCTGCAGTGCAACGGCTATGACGTGGTCGATCTCGGCGTGATGGTGCCGCCGGAGAAGATCCTGCAGACCGCCAAGGACGAGAAAGTCGACGTGATCGGGCTGTCCGGCCTCATCACGCCCTCGCTCGACGAGATGGTGACCATGGCGCTGGAGATGCAGCGCGAGGGCTTCGACATTCCGCTCTTGATCGGCGGCGCCACCACCAGCCCCGCCCACACCGCCGTGAAGATCGAGCCGAGCTATTCCAAGGCGCCGGTCGTCCATGTCCACGACGCCAGCCGCGCGGTGGGCGTGGTTTCAAAGCTGCTCTCCGAAGACCAGCGCCAACCCTATTGGGAGGAGCTGAAGCAGAAATACGCCAAGATCCGCGAAACCCGCGCGCGCACGCAAGGCAATCGCGACCGGCTGAAGCTGGAGGAGGCTCGACAGAAGGCCTTCGACGCCGATGTGGACGGCTACACGCCGGTGAAACCGAAAAAGCTCGGCCTCACCACCGTCGACGATATCTGCCTGCGCGATCTGGTCGACTATATCGACTGGACGCCCTTCTTCTTCGCCTGGGACATGAAGGGGACCTATCCGAAGATCTTCTCCGATCCCAATCGCGGCGAGGCGGCGAAGGCGCTGTTCGACGACGCCCAGAAGATGCTCGGCCAGATGGTCGAGGAAAACTGGCTTCAGCCCAAGGGCGTGGTCGGTCTCTGGCCGGCGCAGCGCAAGGGCGACGACGTGGAAATATACACCGACGAATCCCGTAAAGAGGTCGCCGGACGATTCCACGGCATCCGCCAACAGACCAAGAAGGACGGCGACAAGCCGCACTACACGATCTGCGACTTCGTCTCCCCGACCCAGAACGATTATATCGGCGGCTTCGCGGTGACCGCGGGCGCGGCCGAAGAGGCGTTCATCCAGAAGTTCAAGGACGCCAATGACGACTATTCGGAGATCATGTTCAAGGCGCTCGCCGACCGCTTCGCCGAAGCCTTCGCTGAGTATCTCCACCAGCGCGTCCGCAAGGAGATCTGGGGCTACGCCCCGGACGAGGATTTGAGCCCCGAACAGCTGGTGAAGGAAGAATACCAGGGCGTCCGCCCGGCGCCGGGCTATCCGGCCCAGCCCGACCACACCGAGAAGGGTTTGTTGTTCGAGCTTCTCGAAGCCACGGACCGCACCGGCATCACGCTCACTGAAAGCTGGGCGATGAACCCGCCGGCCAGCGTCTCGGGCATGTATTTCGCCCATCCCGACAGCGTGTATTTCGCCGTCGGGCGGATCACCAAGGACCAGGTCGAGGACTACGCGAACCGCAAGGGCTGGACCCTGCGCCGCGCGGAGAAAGAACTCGGCCCGATCCTCGGCTATGAGCCGGACGTGGAGGAAAGCGCGGCGGTGGAGGCGGCGGAGTAAGGCGGCCTATCCGCTCTTCCCCGGCTTTCGCCGGGAAAGAGAGGGCTGGCGGCTCGGCGATCCCCGCAGCACCTCCATGGCGGGATGGCGCCGGCTCAGGCCGCGCGCACGGTGGTTAGGAAGCGCTCGACCTGGGTCGATAGCGTGCGCGAGCGCGCCTCCAACTCGGTGGCGGCCGTGCTGACCACGCTCGCCACCTCGGCCGAGCGCGTCACCGCCTGCTGAACGCCGGCGATGTCGTCGGACACCGTCCGCGCGCCTTCGGCGGCCTGCTGGGCGCCGGAGGAGATCTCGGCGGTGGCCGAGCTCTGCTCCTCCACCGCGGCGGAGAGCGCCGCGGAGGTCGCGTCGATTTCGCCGATCCGCTCGATCACGGCGCGCGTGGCGGCCACCGCGCCGTCTGACGCGGTCGAGATGTCGCCCAGGCGCCGGGCGATCTCCTCGGTCAGCTTCTGGGTCTGGGCCGCGAGTGTCTTCACCTCGCTGGCCACCACGGCGAAGCCCTTGCCGGCCTCGCCGGCGCGCGCGGCCTCGATGGTGGCGTTCAGCGCCAGAAGATTGGTCTGTTCGGCCACATCGTTGATCGCGCGAACGATTTCGTCGACGCCGGCCACCGATTTCGTCAGCCGGTCCAACCCTGCGGCGCTGGCTCGAGCCTGCTCGGTGGAGTCCCGCGCGGCGCCGGCTGACTGGGCGACCTGCACGGCGACTTCACGGATCGAGGCGCTGAGTTCCTCTGAGGCCGAGGCCATGGCCTCGACGCTGGCCGAGGCCTGCTCGGCGGCGGCGGCGACCGAGCTGGAGCGCTCGCCCGCGCCCGCCACCGCGCCGTTCAGCTCGCCGGCGCGGGCCTGCAGCTGTCGTGACGCGTCGGCCAGCGCCGCGATGATCTCGCCCACTTCCGCCTCGAACCGGACGGCCATTTCCTCCAGCGCCTGCTTGCGATTGCGTTCGGCCTCGGCGTCCTTTTCAGCCTGCTCGGCCTGAAGCCGCGCCACCGCGCGGGCGTTGTCGCGGAACACGGCGAGCGCGCGCGCCATCGCCCCGATTTCGTCCTTGCGCCGCTCCCCGACGATTTCCAAGTCCGTGTCGCCGCCGGCGAGCCGCGTCATCGCATCCGTCATCGCCCGCACGGCGTTCGGGATGCGCACAGACAACAGGCCGGCGACGGCGATCGCCAGAACCAGGGCCGTCGCGGCGACGGCCGCCGTGAGCCATTGCGCGCGCGCCGAGGCCGCGGCCGCCGTCTCGCCGACGCTCGCCTGGTCGCGCTGTGCGGCGGCGAGGGCCGTCTCGGCTTCCTGCGCCATGGCCGGCCCCAGATCATCCATCGCAGCAAGCGCTGCGTCGCGCGCCGTTGTGGCGTCAACGGCCTGTTCGAACGCTGCTGCGAGGAGCGCAAGCTGGGCCGCCGCGGTCTCCGCCAGGGCGCGGCGATCCTCGTCCTGCACAAGCGGCGTCAGCGTTGCGAGCGCGCGGGTCGCCGCCGCGAATTCGCTCCGGACGCGTCCGGCATGGGCGTCCACCGGCGTGATGAGGAAGCGCTCGGCGTAGAGCCGGCCGAGCATGAGGTGTTCCTGGGCGCCGGCCGCGAGCAAGGCGTCCTGCGCCGCCCCGTCAGCCCGCGCAGAATCAATGAGCGCGGTGAGCGCGGAGCGCGCCGCGGGACCGGCGGTCTCCAGCGTCTCCACGGCGTCGGCGCGATCTGCGTGATGGCCGTTCGCGGTTTCGAACGCGGCCGCATAGGCGGCGGCCTGATCGACGAAGCCCGCAAGCCCCGCCGCCTCGGCGTCGCGGCTCAGGGTCTCGGCGTGCCGCTGGAAGGCGCCGGCCGCCTCCGCTTCGCCGAGCGCGCGCCAGGCGAAGGCGGAAAAGCGTGCGGCGAGCAGGTCGCTCTTGATCTCCGCAGCTTCCAGACCTTCCGCCGCGCTGGCGCGATAGGACGTGAGCGCGGTCGCGGACGATCGCGCCGCGAGGAGGCCGATGGCGCCGATCAGAACCACCAGAAGGGCCAGCGCGCCGAAGCCGGCGAGCAGCTGCATGCGAAGCGACAAGGTCATGGCGTATCTCCGGAAAACTCGTTTCTCGCCGGAGAGAGCGCCGCAAAATTGAATCAGGCCTTAACAAAAACCGGGCCGGACGAGCGCGTGAATAGCGCTATTGATTGATTAAATTTACTGAACCGCCTTGTGGATGTGACATCTGCTTGAAATTTCCTGAAGAATTGAAATAAAACATCGTTTCCGAGGTGTGGTTTTACAGGAGGTTGCGGTGACAAACTATCGAAAAATTTTATTGAAATTAGTCGCTCTATTCAGAACTTATGTATAACGTTAAGTTAAACGGATTATGAGACTTGGGCCGACCCGCCGCGGCGCCCGCGCTTGCGGCCGTCACAGGGCGGGCGTAAAGCCTCGCCGATGAGCGATACGCCCCTCCCCGCCAAGGCCGCCCGGCCCGCCGCCACGATTTTCGTCACGGCGACCGTGCTGATCGACGCTCTGGCGTTCGCGCTGATCATGCCGGTCCTGCCCTCGCTCCTGATGGAGCTGACCGGCGAGGGCGTGGCGGAGGCGGCGCGCTGGGGCGGGATCGCCACCTTCGTCTTCGCGCTGGCCCAGTTCTTCTTTTCCCCGGTGATCGGGGGATTGTCGGACCGGTTCGGCCGCCGGCCGGTGCTGCTGCTGTCGCTGACGGCCCTGGCGATCGATTTCCTGCTCATGGGGCTCGCCCACGCGCTCTACGTCTTTTTCGCCGCGCGGCTTCTGTCCGGGATATTCGCGGCGACCCACTCCACCGCCAACGCCTATATCGCCGACGTCCACCCGCCGGACAAACGCGGAAGCCAGTTCGCCATGCTGGGCGCGGCCATGGGGGCGGGCTTCGTATTGGGCCCGGCCCTCGGCGGGCTGCTGGGCGAGCTTTCCCCGCGCGCGCCGTTCTTCGCCGCCGCGGCGCTGGCCGGAATGAACGCGCTCTATGGCTGGTTCGTGGTGCCCGAAAGCCTGAAACCGGAAAAGCGGCGCGCCTTCTCGTGGAAGCGGGCGAACCCGTTCGGGACCCTCGCGCGCCTCAGGAAGGCCGAAGGCGTGGGCGTGATGGTGCTGGTGTATTTCTTCTCCCAGCTCTCCGGCTTCGTCTATCCGGCGGTGTGGTCCTATGTGGCGATCGCCAAGTTCGGCTGGAGCGAAGGCCAGATCGGCATCTCGCTCGCCGCCTTCGGGGTGATTTTCGTGCTCTCCCAGGCGGTGGTGACGCCGTTCCTCTTGAAGCGGATCGGCGAGCGCCGGGCGATCTGGATCGCCCTCTCCATCGAGTCGGTCGCGCTTCTGGGCATCGCTTTCGCGCCGTCAGGCTTCTGGGTCTATGTCTTCCTGAGCTTCGCCCTGATCACCGGCATGGAGGGCCCCGCCCTTCAAAAGGTGATGACCGAGCGCGTCGGGGAGGACGCGCAGGGCGAGCTGCAGGGCGGGCTCTCGGCGCTGGGCGGGGTGGTGCTGATCATCAGCCCGCTTCTCTACACCCAGCTTTTCTTCGCGTTTGAAAGCGGGCGCTTCGGGGTGGATTTCGCCGGCGCGCCGTTCGTGATGGCCTCGGTGTTCTGCGCCGCAGCCGTCCTGCTGTTCCTGACGCGCACCAGGCGCACGGCCTAGCCGGGCGCAGGCTGCGCAAACTCCCGCTTGCCGCTGCGCCGGTCCCCGCCCTAGGCTTCGCCGGAACGAAGGGAGGCGGCCATGCGCATCGTACTTCTGATCCTGGCGGCGGTGCTCGCCGCCGCCGCGGCGCGGCTCGCCGTCGTCGTGGTCCCGGCGAGCGGCGCGCTCACCGATCCCGACCCCACCGACGTATCGGCCTGCACGCCGCTGGAGATCGCGCCGGGAACCGAGGACGTGGCGTATGACGCGGCCACCGGCCTCGTCTTCGTCTCCGCCATGAACCGGCGGGTGGAGAGCATGGACCCGAGAAACGGCGTCTACGCCTTCGACCTCGCCGCTCCGCAGGCGACGCTGCGCCTGGTCAGCACGGACACGCCCGCCGATTTCCGCCCGCACGGCATCGGGCTTCACCGCGACGGCGAGACCGCACGCCTGTTCGTAGTGTCTCACCCAGCGTCCGGCTCGCAGGTTCTGATCTTCGACATCGGCGCGGACGGGATGCTGTCCCATGTGCGCACGGTGACCGATCCGGCGGTGGTCTCGCCCAACGACGTCGCGCCGGCGGGACCGGCCAGCTTCTACGCCTCGAACGACAGCCGGTTCGGCCCCAATCTTCTGGGATATCTGGAAGGCTTTTTCGGCCTGCCGCTCGCCTCCATCGCCTATTTCGACGGATCCGAGGGGCGCATCGCGGCGAACGGCCTCACCTACGCCAACGGCGTGCAGCTGAGCGCGGACGGGACGCGGCTCTACGCGGCGAACTTCATCGGCCGGAAAATCTTCGTCTATGACCGCGACCCGGAGAGCCGCGATCTTCAGCGCATCGCCACCCACCACGTGCCGCTGGGGCTCGACAATATCGAGCTGGACGCGGACGGCGCGCTTCATATCGGCGGCAACCCGGAAGTGTTCTCCTTCCTCGCCCATCAATCCGATCCCGAGGCGCGCGCCCCCAGCCAGGCCGTGCGGGTGGACCCGTCGAGCGGGGCGTGGGAGACGATCTTCTATAATGACGGGACGGCGATCGATTCCATATCGGTGGCGACGCCGGTTCCCGGCGCCATGATCTACGGCGCGGTGTTCGACAGCCATGTGCTGATCTGCCCGCGCGAGAGCTGAGAGAGTTTGATGACCGACGCCATCCAGGTTTCCGACGCGGGCCGCATCCGCACCCTCCGCTTCAACCGGGCCGACAAGAAGAACGCCATCACCCGCGCCATGTATTCGGCCATGGCCGAAGCGCTGGAGGCGGCCAACACCGACGATGTGCGCGTGGTGATCATCGCCGGGAGCGACGGGGTGTTCAGCGCCGGCAACGACCTGGTCGACTTCATGGAGGCGCCGCCCCATATCGGCGGCGGCGACATGCCCCCGGTGGAGCGGTTCATGCGCGCGCTCATGGGCTGCGAAAAGCCGGTGATCGCGGCGGTGGACGGGCTTGCGGTCGGCATCGGCACGACGCTCCTGCTCCATTGCGACCTGGTCTACGCCACCAAGCGCGCGGTGTTCTCCACCCCCTTCGTCAATCTCGCCCTGGCCCCGGAGTTCGGCTCCAGCCAGCTTCTGCCCGGCATTGTCGGACGCGTCGTGGCGAGCGAGCTATTGCTGCTCGGCGAGAAATGGGACGCGGAGAAGGCCGCGGCCAAGAATCTCGTCACCGGCCTCCTGCCTCAGGACGATTTCGAAGCCGCCGTGGTGGAGATCGCGGAGAAACTCGCCGCACTGGCGCCGGGCGCGGTGAAGACGGCGAAAATGCTCATCAACCTGCCGCCGGAAGACCTGCTGGCGCGCATCGCGCGCGAAGGCGGGCTGTTCGCCGATCAGCTGAGATCGCAGGAGTTCAAGGAGGCCGCCACCGCCTTCATGGAACGCCGCGCGCCGGACTTCTCCAAGTTCGGCTGATGGGCAAGGGCGCGCATTCCTATATCGACGACCCGCGCAACGCCTCGATCCGCATCTGGATCAACGGCGACCTCTTCGCGCGCGACGAGGCCAAGGTCTCCGTGTTCGATTCCGGCTTCATCCTCGGCGACGGGGTCTGGGAGGGCCTGCGCGTCCATCACGGCCGCATCGCCTTCCTCGACCGCCATCTCGACCGACTGTTCGAAGGCGCCAAGGCCATCGACATGGATGTGGGCCTGACGCGCGAGCGCCTGACGCAAGCCCTGTACGAGACCCTTGCGGCGAACGGCATGGAGACCGGCGAGGGCGTGCATATCCGCCTGATGGTCACGCGCGGGATCAAGGCGACACCGTATCAGGACCCGCGCGTCACCCTCGGTCCGGCCACCGTGGTGATCATCCCCGAATGGAAGACCCCGAAGCCGGAGACCGCCACCAAGGGCCTCTCGCTCTTCACCGTCCATGTGCGCCGCGGCTACCCGGATGTTCAGGACCAGAAGCTGAACTCGCACTCGAAACTGAACTGCATCACCGCCTGCATCCAGGCCGCCAAGGCCGGCGCGGACGAGGCGCTGATGCTCGATCCGCACGGCTTCGTGGCGACCTGCAACTCCACCCATTTCTTCATCGTGAGGAAGGGCGAGGTGTGGACGTCCACCGGCGATTTCTGCCTTGGCGGGATCACGCGCGGCGTCGTAATCGAGCTGTGCCGCGAGGCGGAAATCCCCGTCTTTGAAAAGACCTTCACCCTCACCGAGGCTTATTCGGCCGAGGAGGCCTTCGTCACCGGCACCTTCGCCGGGCTCGCGCCGGTCACCGAGATCGACGGGCGCGCGATCAGCAAGGGGCGCGGGCCCATGGTGGAGCGGCTGCAGGGCCTTTACGCCGAGCGCATCGCGCGCGAGGCCCGATGACGGTCCGCATCTGCCTGTGGTCGGGGCCGCGCAACATCTCCACGGCCACCATGAGGAGTTTCGAGGCGCGGGGCGATTGCGCGGTCTGGGACGAGCCGTTCTACGGATACTATCTGAACGAGACGGGGATCGATCATCCCGGCCGCGCCGAAACCCTGGCGGCCTGGCCCACCGATCCGGACGAGATCGCCGCGGCCTGCGCCGGCGAAGCGCCGGACGGCCGTCCGCTCTTTTTCCAGAAACACATGTGCCAGCACATGCTTCCCGGCCTCGATCTGTCCTGGACGGCGGCCTGTCGGCACCTGTTCCTGATCCGCGACCCGGCCGAAGTGGCCGCGAGCTGGTACGCCACCCTGAAGCGCGTCAGCGCCGCCGATCTCGGCTCTGAGCGCCAACTGCAGCTCTATGAGGAGATCGCGCGGATCACCGGACGCGACTGGCCCGTGGCGGAGGGCGCCGACGTGCTCGCCGATCCCGAAAACCTGCTGCGCTCGGTCTGCGCCGCGCTCGACATCGCCTGGACCCCCGCCATGCTGTCCTGGCCTGCGGGACGGCGCGCCACGGACGGACCCTGGGCGGCGCACTGGTACGCGCGCGTCGAGGCCTCCACCGGGTTTTCCGGCCGGCGCGAGACGCCCCACCCGGCCCCGCCGCTGCTCGACCCGGTGATCGCGGCCTGCCGGCCCGCCTATGAGACGCTGCGCCGGCGCAAGCTCGGCCCTGCGAAATCATAATACGTATTCAGCGCTTGGCCTTGGCGTGGACGACCGCCGGTGTATGTGTTCAGCCGGACCCTGCGGGCCCCGCCCCGGGGATCCGGGGAGACATTGAAGGTCTTTGACTCATGCCATTTGACGAAAGCGCAGGCGGCGGCGGTTCGGGCGCCAGAAACGTCCTCGGCGGGCCGCTCGCCGTCTGCGGAACCGATCCGGTGACCGGCTTCTATCGCGACGGGTGCTGCAACACCGGCCCGCTGGACCGGGGCGTGCATACGGTGTGCGCGATCATGACCGAGGCGTTTCTCGCCTTCACCGCATCGCGCGGCAATGATCTCTCCACCCCGCGCCCGGAATTCAACTTCGCCGGCCTGAAGCCCGGCGACCGCTGGTGCCTGTGCGCCGCGCGCTGGATGGAGGCGTTCGAAGCCGGCTGCGCCCCGAAGATTAACCTGGCCGCCTGCCACGCCCGCACGCTGGAGATCGTACCGCTGGAGGCGCTAAAGGCGCATGCGGAATGAAACGCGCCCCGCGCGCTTCGGGTTGATGGTCTGAAACGGCCGCTTCAGGGAGCCAGCCATGGACAAGCCCGAACTCGACGACATCACCGAAGAACGCGACGGCGCCCGCGGCCGGTTCGTGCTGCACGAGCAGGGCGGCGACAGCGAGCTGACCTATGTGGAGCAAGACGGCCGCATGGTCATCGACCACACCTTCACCCCGCCCGCCCTGCGCGGTCACGGGGCGGCCGGCAAGCTCGTCGTCCGCGCGGTCGACGAGGCGCGCGCGCGGGGCTGGACGGTGATCCCGCAATGTCCTTATGTGAAGATCAAGATCGACCGCACGCCCGATCTCCAGGACGTGCTCGATCCGGCCTGGCGGGACCGGTCCTGAGGCGAAGAGGGCGTTGAGTTGGCCGAGTTCGAGATCACAGAGGAACGCGGCGCGAGCAAGGGCCGCTATGTGGCGACGGCGCCCGGCAAGCCGGAGGCCGAGCTCACATACTCCATCGCCTCGGACACCTTGATCATCGTCGACCATACCGGCGTGCCCGACGAATGGCGCGGCATGGGGGTGGGCAAGGCGCTGGTGGAGCGCGTGGTCACCGACAGCCGCCAGCGCGGCGTGAAGATCGTCCCGCTCTGCCCGTTCGCCAAGGCCCAGATCGACAAGACGCCGGAATGGCGAGACGTGGTCAGCCGTTAGAGGCGGCGCACCCGACGCGCCGGCGCTGAGTTCGACGATCGTCAATTTCGCAAATGGCTTGACCCTGCGGCCTGAACCCCGCGATCCTCTCCACAAGGGGAGGGTTCCATGAAAAAAATTCTACTCGGCGCGGCCGGACTTCTGGTCGTCGCTGCGGGCGCGGGCGCGCTTTATCTGAACACGTCGACGACCGGGCGAATTTTCCTGCCGTCGGGCACGGGCATCACCGCCAAGCAGGTCTGCTCGCTCACCTTCGTCTCCGGGCTCGATCCGGACCGGGCGCGGGCGATGTATGTCGATCCGCTGCTGGGCGGGGCGAAATCGCTGGTGAACGTCCAGATCGACACCGCACGCCGGGAGGTGCGCACCAACGCGCTCGGCGTGCTTTATCGCCAGCGCGCGGTCTATCGCGACGGGCTCGGCTGCACGCTGGTGCACGGCTCGGGCGATTTCGATCCCAGCCTCGCCTTGCCCGCAGGCCCCGCCGACACCGCCGAAATCGACGCCGCCTGGCGCGACGCGCATTTCGACGCGGCGGCGCTGGACGCGGCCATGGACGTGGCCTTCACCGAGGACGGGCGCAACACCCTCGCCCTGCTCGTCATGCATGACGGACGCATCGTCGCGGAGCGCTACGCCGAAGGGATCGATCACGAAACCCCGCTGCACGGCTGGTCCATGACCAAGTCGCTGGCGGCGACCATGGCCGGCGTGCTGGTCCAGCGCGGCCTGATTGATCTCGACGCCGAAGGCCAGGTGCCGGCGCTCGTGGACGCGGGTCGGCCGGAGATCACGGTGAACCATCTGCTGCGCATGACCGGCGGCCTCGCCGGCTATGAAGTGAATGACGGCACCGATCCGACGTCCGAGATGCTGTTCACGCGAAGCGACATGGCCGCGTACGCCGCCACCCGTGAGCGCATCGCCGAGCCGGGCGCGCGCTGGGACTATCAGTCGGGCAACACGATCCTGGCGGGCTCGGCGCTGGAGCCCTATCTGGGGGACACGCCCGCCGAGGAGGTCGCCACGGTGCGCGACTGGTTGTTCGAACCGCTCGGCATGCATCACTCCGTTCTGGAGGCCGACGAGTCCGGGACCCAGAAGTGGTCGAGCTATATGTACGCCAGCGCGCGCGACTGGGCGCGCATGGGCGAGCTGTATCTCAATGACGGTCGCGCGCCGGACGGCGAAGCGATCATTCCCGAAGACTGGGCGGCCTATGTCTCCACGCCCACGCCCGGCTCCGACGGCGATTACGGCTCGGGGTTCTGGATGTATCCCACCGGCCTGCCGGACGGCACGTTCATCATGAACGGGTTTCAGGGCCAGTACGCCTTCGTCATTCCGTCCGCGGATCTGGTCGTGGTGCGTCTCGGCGCCACCAATTATCAGCCAGACGGCGCGATCGAGTTCGCCAATGCGGCGCTGGCGGCGATGCGCGAGCGCGATCCGGACCCGCAGCCGGCGCCCTAAGCGGCGTCGCGCGCCTCAACGAGATAAAAGGCGAGCTGGCGGTGGATCGCCTCGGCCGGCGCGGTGTCGAAATCGGTCAGGCGCACGGGGTGGAAGCGCGCGTCCGCGTCGGCGAAGGCCATGATCCAGCCGGGATAGCGGCGCTCGCCGATCTCGCAGAACTCCGCCACCGTCATGCGGGTATGGCGCGGATCGGCGGCGATCCGCGCGAGCGTGGCGCTGACCACCGGGCGGGCGCCTTCGAGCACCTGGACATACCGGCCGCGGTCATGGACCAGCGCGCCGGTCAGACCCAGCGCGGGATTATTGCGCCGCGCGGCGGCGAGGACGGTGTCGATCTCCTCGCGATGGGTGGAGGCGGCCTGGCTGTAATAGAGCGCACGAACAAGCAGCATGACGATCCTGACGCATCCGGTGCGCGCGGCTTGAAGAAAAAACGGGCCGGTCGCAGAGCGGCCGGCCCGCAAGGCTTTGCTCACAGGGAGATAAGCTCCGTGTAGCGAGAGCTAACCCCTGACCGTTTATATAAGGTAAGTGAATTGATTCATGAAGTTCGCTCGTCCAGAAATTCACAGTTTCTTCAGCGCATTAGCGAAGCGCAGCGGTGAAGGAGCTTGATCAGAGCCGGTCGGCGTCGGTGTCCGCGTCCTCGGCGGCGCGCCGGACATCGGTCTGCTTGAGGATTCGGTCGAAGGGCGGGGGGGTGCGCGCCTCGGCCTTGGTCACGAAGGCGTCGAACCGGGGATGCTTTTCCCGCAGGGTGCGCACCCATTCGCGCGCGGCGTCGGAATTGGAGATGATCAGCGCGGCCCCGGACGCGATCATGATCAGCCCGATCGGAATCGGCGTCCAGAACAGCGGCAGGCCGAACAGGATCAGCAACGCGCCGAGGATTTGATAGACGAGCGACATGGGCGCACGTGTCCCTTCCCCTTGAATACGGACCATTCGCCCGCGTCGCTGCAACGCCGCTTCGCCCCGCCGGGTTGCGCGACGCTCACCGTCGGCCCATGCGGTTCGGAAAAATCCGTTTCCAACCGCGAGGCACAGGAGTAACGCTTTTCAGGCCGAAGGCTCACGGATCGGCCGCCCGGCGTCGCTCCCTCACGTCCGGCCTTTCCGCCGTGGGAAGGCCTTATAGGTCCTTGCTTGACCGACATGCCCGCCGGCCCCTCCGCCGGCCCGAGCCGAAGCCCCTGGCGGCGGCTCTTCGCGCGCAAATCCGTCGCGCTCGTCCAGTCCCAGTTCCATGGCGAGGAGCTGCATCGCCATCTGGGCCCCATCAACCTCACCAGCCTCGGCGTCGGATGCATCATCGGCGCGGGCATTTTCGTGATCACCGGACAGGCCGCCGCCGCCCACGCCGGACCCGCCATTATTCTCAGCTTCGTCCTCGCCGGTTTCGTCTGCGCCTTCGCAGGGTTGTGCTACGCCGAGCTCGCCAGCGTGCTGCCGGTGTCCGGCTCGGCCTACACCTACGCCTACACGGTGCTGGGCGAGATCGTCGCCTGGATCATGGGCTTGCTCCTCGTGCTCGAATACGGCCTCGCCGCCTCCACCGTGGCGGTGGGCTGGTCGGGGTACGTCACAAGCCTTCTGTCCGATTTCGGCATCCTCATCCCCGCCACGCTCGCGGCCCCGACCGGAAGCCTCGTAACGCTCGCCGACGGGACGACCGCGACGGCGCTTTTGAACCTGCCCGCGCTTCTGGGCGTCGCGGCGGTGACGGGGCTTCTGGTCCTGGGGGTCAGCGAATCGGCGCGCGTGAACAATCTGTTCGTCGTGCTGAAGGTGGCGGTCCTGCTCGCCTTCATCGTCATCGGCTTTTTCTATGTGGACCGCGCCAACTGGACGCCGTTCATCCCGCCCCACCAGGGCGGTGACGCCTTCGGGATCCAGGGCGTCTTCCGCGCCGCGGCGATCATCTTCTTCGCCTATGTGGGCTTTGAAGCGGTCTCCACCGCGGCGGCGGAAGCCAAGAACCCGCAGCGCGACCTGCCGATCGGCATCATCGGCGCGCTGTCGATCTCGACCGCGCTCTACATGCTCACCGCCCTGGTGCTCACCGGCATCGTGCCGTTCACCCTGCTGGCGGTACCCGATCCCATGGCGCGCGCGGTGGACGAGATCGGCCTTGGCTGGTTCTCCTTCGCCATCAAGGCGGGGGCCGTGCTGGGCCTGTCCTCGGTGATGCTGGTGCTGATCTACGGCCAGACCCGCATCTTCTACACCATGGGCAAGGACGGACTTCTGCCCGGCCTGTTCTCGCGCCTGCATTCGACGCGCAAGACGCCGTGGATCAACACGGTGATCGTGGGCGGCGCGGTGGCGGCCGCTGCGGCGACCACCCCGATCAAGGTGCTCGGCGATCTGGTGAGTCTGGGCACGCTGGCGGCCTTCGCCATGGTGTGCGTGTCGGTCATGTATCTGCGCGCCAGCCATCCTGAACTGCCTCGGCCGTTCAAGGTCCCGTTCTATCCGCTGACCCCGATCCTCGGCGTGCTGACCTGCGCCTTCCTGATGATCCAGATGCCGGTCCATAACTTCATGCTGATCGGCGCGTATCTGGCGGTCGGGCTGGTGGTCTATTTCACTTATGGCCTGCGCCACAGCCGGATCTCCGCGCCGCACTGACGCAGCCCCTTTCGCTTGGCCCCTTCGCCGCTGCGGCCTAGTTTCCCGTGGCGGCGAAGGGAGTGCGTTCATGGCCTACAAATCCTTGCGGGATTTCCTCGATCAGCTGGAGGGCGACGGCGACCTGAAACGCGTCTCCCGGCCCGTCTCCACCCATCTGGAGATGACCGAGATTCAGACCCGGCTCTTGGCGAAAAAAGGCCCGGCGGTGCTGTTCGAAAACCCCGTCCACGAGGACGGGCGCAAGAGCGAGATGCCGGCTCTGGTGAATCTGTTCGGCACGGTGGAGCGCGTGGCGCGCGCGGTGACCCTGGGCGGCGAGCCGCGGCGCACGGCGGCGCAATTGCGCGAGGTGGGCGAGCTCCTCGCCTTCCTGCGCCAGCCCGAACCGCCGCGCGGCTTCAAGGACGCCATGGAGATGCTGCCCATCGCGCGCTCGGTGCTGTCCATGCGGCCCCAGACCGTGCGCAAGGCGCCGTGCCAGCAGGTGGTGCTGGAGGGCGATGACATCGATCTGGACCGCCTGCCGATCCAGGGCTGCTGGCCGGGCGAGCCGGCGCCGCTGATCACCTGGCCGCTGGTGGTGACGAAGGGGCCCTCCGACGCCAAGGAGGACGATTTCAATCTCGGCATCTACCGGATGCAGAAGCTGTCGAAGAACCGCACGCTCATGCGCTGGCTGAAGCATCGCGGCGGCGCGCAGCACTATCAGCGCTGGAAGAAGGCGAAGCCCGAACCCCTGCCCGCCGCCGCCGTGCTGGGCGCGGACCCGGGCACCATCCTCGCCGCCGTCACCCCGGTCCCGGACACGCTGTCGGAATACCAGTTCGCCGGGCTGTTGCGCGGCAGAAAAGCCGAGCTCGTGCCCTGCAAGACCGTGCCTCTGAAGGTGCCCGCCGAGGCCGAGATCGTCATCGAGGGCCATGTCCTGCTCGACGAGGACGGTCCGGAAGGCCCCTATGGCGACCACACCGGGTATTACAATTCGGTGGAGCGCTTCCCGGTCTTCCAGGTCAGCGCCATCACCATGCGCAAGGACCCGATCTATCTGACCACCTTCACCGGCCGCCCGCCCGACGAACCGTCCGTGCTGGGCGAGGCGCTGAACGAGGTCTTCATCCCGCTCATCCGCCAGCAATTTCCCGAGATCGTCGATTTCTGGCTGCCGCCGGAAGGGTGCAGCTACCGCATCGCCGTCATCTCCATGAAGAAGGCCTATCCGGGCCACGCCAAGCGCGTGATGATGGGCGCGTGGTCGTATCTGCGCCAGTTCATGTACACCAAATGGGTGATCGTGGTGGACGACGACATCGACGCGCGCGACTGGAAAGACGTGATGTGGGCCCTCTCCACCCGAATGGACCCCGCGCGCGACGTCACCATGATCGAGCACACGCCGATTGATTACCTGGACTTCGCCTCCCCCGTCTCCGGCCTCGGCTCCAAGATCGGGCTTGACGCCACCAACAAATGGGAGGGCGAGACCAACCGGGAGTGGGGCGAGAAGCTCTACATGGAGCAGGACGTCATCGATCGCGTGGACGCGATGTGGGGGGAGTTGGGGCTGGAGTGAGCCCCCTCCGCCGCTGGACACCGCCGCTTTCCTCGCGTCATAAGCGGGGGTCGCAACAGGAACGCGCCCCATGCTCGCCCGCCTGCCGGCCCGGTTCGGGTTGGCGCTGCTCGCCGGATACAAGTACGCGATTTCGCCGGTGTTCTATGCGCTCGGCGTTCGCTGCCGGCACGAGCCGACCTGCTCGGCCTACGCGGCCGATTGCGTGCGCGCGCAAGGGCTGTGGCGGGGAAGCTGGCTCGCCGTGGGCCGGGTCCTGCGCTGCCGGCCCGGCGGCACGCACGGTTATGATCCCGCGCGAGCGCAGACCGGCGCCCCGGCCTGGAAGGTCTGGGCGTTCCGCGAGCGCCCGGCCCGGCCTGTCGCCCTCGAAAGCGGCGAAACCGGGGAGCGCGCGCCATGACCGTTTCGGTCGTCATGGTGAGCTACCGCACCGGACCGGTGCTGTTCGACGCGGTGGAGGCGGTGATCGCGGCGCCCGACATCGACGAGCTGGTGGTGGTCAATCACGACAACCCGCCCGCCGACGAGGCGCGCCTCACCGCCATCGCCGCGGCCGAGGACAAGCTGACCGTGGTCAACACCCGCGCCAATCTGGGCTTCGCCAAGGGCTGCAATATCGGCGCAAAAGTCGCACGCGGCGACGTCCTGTTCTTCCTCAACCCCGACGCGACGCCCAATCCCGGCGCCGCGGCGCGCCTGGCCAAGACCCTGACGGGGCTCGCCGAACCGGCCGTCGTCGGCGCGCGCATCGTGGAGGCGGACGGGTCCGAGCAGCCGGGCGCGCGGCGCGGGGTGCTGACGCTGAAGGCCGCCCTGGCGGGCTATCTCGGCGGTCCGGGGATCCGCCGCGATCATGAACCCATGCCGGAGGCCGCGATCACCATGGAGACGGTGTCGGGCGCGGCGCTGATGATGACGCGCGCCGGGTTCGACCGGCTGGGCGGCTTCGACGAGGGCTATTTCCTCCATGTGGAGGACATCGATCTGTGCCGGCGCGCGCGTGACGCCGGCGGCGCGGTGATGTTCGAACCGCGCGCGATCGTCCATCACGCCGGCTCCACCAGCGATGTGAGCGCCTTGAAGGTGGAGCGGCACAAGGCCGCCGGCCTGGTGCGCTATTTCGCCCGCCATGGCGGCGCGCTGGGTCCCGTGAAGGCCGCCGCGCTGGCCCCGGCGGTCTACGCCGCGGTCTATGCGCGCGCCTTCAGGCGGCTGTTGCGCGGCTAGCCGGGAAACCCGCCGGCCTTGGCGAGCGCCGAATAGGTCTTGTGCTTCAGCGCGACCTCCTCGAGCCAGATCGCAGTCTCGATCAGCGCGTCGAGATCGAGCCCGGTGGAATACCCCCCGCGTTCCAGCAGATACACCACGTCCTCGGTGGCGACATTGCCGGTGGCTTTCGGGGCGAAGGGGCAGCCTCCGATCCCGCCGGTGGAGGCGTCGATGACGTCGACGCCCGCCTCCACCGCCGCATAGACATTGGCGATCGCGGTATTGCGGGTGTTGTGGAAATGCAGGCGCAGGCGCGATTTCGGCGCCGCTTCGCGCACCGCCTCGACGGCCTTGCCCACATGCCAGGGGGTGGCCACCCCGATCGTGTCGCCCAGCGCGATCTCGCGCGCGCCGGCGGCTTCGGCGCGCCGGGCGAGTTCGGCGACGCGCGCCATGTCCACCTCGCCGTCGAACGGATCGCCGAACGCCACCGAGATCGTGGCCGACAGCGGGATCTCAGCGTCATGGGCGAGCACGGCGATGCGGTCCAGGAGGTCGGCCGTCTCCTCCGGCGTGGCGTTCTGATTGCGCTTGCCGAAGCCTTCGCTGGCCACCATGACGAAATTGATCTCGTCGCACGCAGCCTCGATGGCGGCGCGCATGCCGCGCTCGTTCAGCGCCAGGCCGATATAGGCGCAGGAACCACGCGGGACCTGCTTCATGATCTCGGCGCTGTCGGCCATCGCCGGGACCAGCTTGGGATTGACGAAGCTCGCCGCCTCCATGCGTTTGACGCCGGCTGCGATGAGCCGGTCGATGAACTCCAGCTTCACCGGGGTGTCCAGAAGGACGGGGTCGTTCTGAAGCCCGTCGCGCGGGCCTACTTCGACGATTTCGATCGTGCGGCTCATGGGGCGTCTCCTTCCTCGGCGGGCGGGCAGCCGGTCAGCATCACGATCACGGTCGTGGCCTCGCCGCGCGAATAATTCACTCCGTCGACGCGCTCCAGCGCGCAGGCCGCTTCCATGAGCGCGGCGCGGCGCGCCGTGCGCGCGTCCCGGTCCTGCGGATCGGCGCCTTCATACCAGCGCGCCTCGTCCAGCACATAGACCGCGGCTGCATCCCGATCGAACGCCCCTGCGGAGACCGCTTCGGGGCTGGAGAGCGTCAGCGCGCCGCCGGCGAGGAAGGCGAAGCTCGGCTCGGTGAAGGTGGAGACGACCGGGGCGGAGGGCGCAGCGGCGCGCACCGCCTCCAACGCCTGCGCGGCGCGGGCCGAGACGAACAGGTCACTGGCCGACGGCGCGACGACGCCGCGCATCGCGCCGTGCCAGATCAGACCCGACACGATCAGCGCCGCCAGAAGTGCGGCCAGGCGCCGGCGCCAGGCGAAGACCGCGGCGAGCGCGGCGGTCAGAAGAAGCGGCGCGGACAGGGCGTAGGCGGCGGCCTCCGCTCCGCCGTACTGCGCCGCAAGCAGGCGCAACCCCGCTGCATAGACGATGGCGGAAACCACCATCAGCCCGGCGCCCAGCGCGATCCAGACGCGCGCGGTCTCCGTCAGCCGCACGAAGCCCAGCCCGGCCAGCACCGCCAGCGCGGGATAGGCCGGCAGGACATAATGCGGCAGCTTGGTGGGCAGGATCTCGAAGACCAGCCAGGTGGGCGCGGCGAAACACACGCAGAGCTTCGCCGCGAGCCCCGCCGAGCGCGCCACCGGCGCGCGCGAGGCGCGCCAGTCCTTCACCGCGGCGCGCACCCCGGCGGGCAGAAGCGCGATCGCCGGAAAGAACAGAAGCGGCAGCAAGAGGAGATGCAGGCCCGGCGGCGCGCCGTGGCCTTCATCGCCGGAAACGAGCTTCGGCCCCAGATCGGCGGACAGCGCCTCGGCGAGGAAGCCCGCGCCGGTGAGCTCCACCGCGAGCAGCCAGGGCAGGACGAAGCCGGCCGCAATGAGCGGGCCGGGCCAGAACGCCAGCGGGCGCGCCCAGTCGATCCGCCGCTCCAGCGCGCAGAGCGCGATCACCGCCAGTCCCGCAGTCATGGGCGCGACCGGTCCCTTGATCAGCGCCCCCGCGCCGATCGCGGCCCACCACAGGGCCGCCCATGCCCGCCCGGCGCCGCGCCGGCGGGCGGGATCGGCGATCTCCGCCGCCTGGCGCAAGGCGATGAAGGCGAGGAACGAAAGCGCCACGCAGGCGGTGAGCATGGCGTCGGTCTTGGCGATGCCCGCCTCGGTTCCCAGGAGCACGCCGACGCCGAGCAGCGAGCCTGCCGCCAGACCCGCCCCGGCGCCGTAGAGCCGGGCGCCGGCGAGCGCGGTGAAGGCGGCGGCGAGCATGGCCCCGGCAAGGCTTGGCAGGCGATAGGCCCAGATCGCGCGCGCCTCCTCGCTGGAGACCCCCGCCACCGAGGCCGCCTGCAGCCAGTAGATCCCCGCCGGCTTCTTGTTGCGGGCGGTGTCGAGATAGCGGATCTGGACATAATCCCCGCTCTCCAGCATCTGGGCGCTGGCCTGGGCGTAGCGCGCCTCGTCCCGGTCGAGCACCGGAAGCGTGAACGCGCCCATGAGCCCGGCGATCAACGCCAGAAGCACCGCGGCGACGGCGGCCTTGAGCGGCGTCATGGTGCGCTCCAGCGGCGACATGCGGGTCGATCCCTTTGCTCGAACCGGAAAAAATGCGTGCGTAGGCTTGTGAGATCGGTATGAAACGCGCCAAGCCGATGCGCAAGCGCGCCTGTACCGACGGCGCGGCGAAGTACGAGACGTCATGACCAGCACCGCCACCGCCGATCTCCATCTGGAGCGTTCGCCGATCCTGTCCGTGGTCGCGCCCATGCACAACGAGGCGGGCAACGCCGCACGCCTGGCCGAGGAAATCTATGCGGTCCTGAAAGACCGCGACCACGAGATCATCCTGGTCAACGACGCCAGCACCGACGACACGCTGGCCGAGCTGACCGCCGCCAAGGCGGCCGTACCCACCTTGCGCGTGGTGAGCCATCGCGCCAACGCCGGCCAGTCGCGCGCCATCCGCACCGGGGTGATCTGCGCGCGCGGGCGGGTGGTGTGCACGCTGGACGGGGACGGCCAGAACCCGCCCGAATTCATCCCCGCTTTGGTGGACCGGCTCTTGCGCGAGGACGCTCCGAAGGCGCTGGGCATGGTCGCCGGGCGCCGGGTCGGACGCCAGGATTCCGCGGCCAAGAAATTCGCCTCCCGCCTGGGCAACGGAGTGCGCAAACGGCTGTTGAACGACGACGCCGATGATACGGGCTGCGGGCTCAAGGCGTTCAAGCGCGAGGCTTATCTCCTCCTGCCTTTCTTCGATCACCAGCATCGCTTCCTGCCCGCCTTGATGAAGCGCGAAGGTTTCGAAGTGGAGTTTGAAGACGTCGGTCACCGGGCGCGAATCGCCGGCCGGTCGAAGTATACGAACCTTGGCCGTCTTTTCGCCTCCTTGAGCGATATGCTAGGTATAATGTGGCTCAACAGCCGGTCCAGGCGGCCCGGCGGTTGGGACGAGGCCTGAAACCCGCCGCTCGCCTGCGGCGTTGGTAGGCTTGGAGGGGGAAGGAGACAGTCATGGCCGGACCGACCGGAAGCGGCGTCGCCGTGGGGCTTGCGAGCGCCGATCAGGGCCAAACCAAACAAGGTGGGGGACTTAACGTGTTCAATATTTTTCCATTGATGCTCATTCCGGTGCTGATCTACGTCGTCGTGGCGCTGATCACCGGCCTCGCCGGCGGCGACGCCTCGGCCTTCGTGGGCTCGATGAGCGACTTCCAGAACGGCGCCTGCACCGGCGGCGAAATCTGCCGCGTCGGGGCGCTGCACGGCACGCTGGTCTCCATCCCGCTGCCCAGCGGCGAGTGGACAATCTCCACCGGCGACGTGCTCTTGATGACCGGCCTGATCTTCCTGTTCATCGAGATGATCAAATCGGCCGGATCGGGCACCGCGACGCTGCTCAATCACGGGCTCTCGGTGGCGACCTTCCTGGTCTGCCTCCTGCTCTTCCTGCTGGTGGGCCTGTTCGGCACGTCGGTGTTCTTCCTTCTCACGCTGATGACCCTGATCGACGTGGTCGCCGGCTTCTCCATCACCGCCATCGCCGCGCGCCGCGACCTCGGCACGTAAGGCGGCGGGCGCATCCGACAACGGGAAAGGCCGGCTCTGGCGAGCCGGCCTTTCCCGTTTCACCAGGCGATGGGCGCGCGGTCTCGAAAGAAACCGCCCGTCGGACCGTCCTCGGGCAGCGTGGCGAGCCAGACCGGCGTGTCGGCCGCGGCTTCAGGGCTGCGGGTCGCGTTCTCTCCGCCCATACGCGTGCGCACCCAGCCGGGACAGCAGGCGTTGACCTTGACCGCCGGGCCCAGCGCGCGGGCGAACTGCACGGTCACGGCGTTGAGCGCCGCCTTGGAGATGGCGTAGGCGGCGGGCCCGTCCAGGCCCTCCGCGAAGCTGCCCCAGCCCGAAGACAGATTGACCACACGGCCCCAGCCGCGCCGTTTCATGCCGGCCCCGAATATGCGCGTCAGGGCGTAGGGCGCGGCGGCGTTGACGCGCATGGCGGTGTTGAACTCGCGCAGGTCGGCCGACAGCGGATCGCCCTCCGGCATGACGCCCGCATTGTTCACCAGGATGTCGACCGGCCCGTGGCGCGCATCGATCTCCACCGCGCGCGCCTCGGCGGCCTGGGGATCGGACAGGTCGAGCGCCGCAGCCACGGCGCCCTCACCGATCGTCTCGGCCGCCTCTGCGGCCGAGCGCGCGCTGCGGCCCGCGGCGATCACTCTCATATCGTCTCGCGCCGCCAGGGCCCGGGCGATTTCAAGCCCGATCCCGCGATTGGCCCCGGTGACGAGCGCGGTTCTCTGCGTGTTCATGGCGTCAGATTAGCGGCTTCGACCGAGCGGTGAAATCGACCGCTCAAGAAAAAGCCCGGACGGCGGACCGTCCGGGCTTGGGGCTGAAGGCTGAAGGTGAGCCGGACCCTACCGCACCTGGCGATAGGCGGCGCACTCCAGACAGGTGGCGTAGATCCCGTTGGGATCGTTCATCATGTTGATCGCCTGCAGCTCGCCGGCCGTGGAGCGGGCGGCGTCGGCGAACAGGCCCGAGCCGAACAGCCCGTCGGGACCGGCGATGGCCGCGGCGGCGTCCGCGCCGAGCATCTCCAGGAACTCCTCCAGCGGGTCGGTCTCTTCCTTGATCACGACGAGCTTGTAGTCCTCCAGCTCGGCCATTTCGGCGGCGATGCGAACGGCGTCGTCAAAGTCGCCGAGCTCGTCCACCAGGCCGCGTTCCAGCGCCTGGGCGCCGGTCCAGATGCGGCCCTGGGCCACGGCGTCGACCTCTTCCAGGGTCATGCCGCGCGCCTCGGCGACGAGGGAGATGAACTGCTGATAGCCGTGCTCGATGCCGGACTGCAGCATGGCGTCCCATTCCGGCGTCACGCCCCCGATGAGCGAGGGCGCGCGCGCCGTCGCGGTGGTGACGATGCCGTCTTCGTAGACGCCGATCTCGTTCAGCGCGTTCTCGAAGGTGGGGATGAAGCCGAAAATCCCGATCGAGCCGGTGATGGTGGTGGGCTCGGCGAGGATGCGGTTGGCCGGCGCGGCGATCCAGTAACCGCCCGAGGCCGCGACGCCGCCCATGGAGGCGATGACCGGCTTGCCTTCCAGCCGCGCCATCTCCAGCTCCTCGCGGATCAGCTCCGAGGCGAAGGCCGAGCCGCCGCCGGAATCGATGCGCAGCACGATGGCGCGCACATCGTCGTCGAGGCGGGCCTGACGGATCAGGCGGGCGTGGATGTCGCCGCCGATGGCGCCGCCGTCGGCTTCGCCGTCGATGATGGAGCCGACCGCATAGATGACCGCGATCTTGTCGCCGGCCGTTGAGGGGCGGGGCTTGTTGGCTTCGGCGTATTCAAGGAAGTCGGACGCCTCGACCGTGCCGGTCTCCTCGTCAAGACCGAAGCGCTCGCCGATCATGGACATGTATTCGCCGCGGCCCACCAGCCGATCGACGAGGCCGGCGTCGAGCGCGGCTTGCGCGTAATCGCCGCCGTTCGCCGCGAGCAGCTGAGGCAGCGTGTCGCCATAGGCCTGGATGGCGCCCGGCGCGATCCCGCGCGCGTCTCCGGCCACGGATTTGTAGGCGTCCCAGATGGCGCCGAACACGAACCGGTTGGCTTCTGCGGCCGCCTCGCTCATCTCGTTGCCGAGAATGGGCTCGAGGGCGGACTTGAAGGTGCCCACCCGGTAGACGTTGACGGTGACGTTCAGACGCTCGAGCAGCCCCGCGAAATAGGGGCCGACCACCGCGTAGCCGTTGACGTCCGCGCCGCCCATCTCGTGCATGTACACTTCGTCGGCCTGAGCGGAGAGGAACCAGGATCCGTTAAAATAGGCGTCGCCATAGGCGATGATCTCCTTGCCGCTCTCGCGGAAGGCGGCCATTTCCTCGGCGATGGCGTGCAGCGCGGCCGGCGTCGCGCCGGTGAGGCCGTCGAAGCGCACCAGAAGCGCGGTGACGTCTTCATCCGCCGCCGCCGTGCGCAGGCCTTCGAGGACGTCGCGCAGAAGAATCTGGTTCGGCTGCGCCCCGCCGAGCAGCGCCGCGGTCAGCGCGTCGCCCGGCGACACCATTGCGGCCTCCTCCACGATGGCGCCTTCGGGCTCGAACTTCAGCACGCCGTTGTCGGCGAGCCTGAACTCCTCCTCGCCGCCGCCGAACGCGCCGGACAGCGCCAGCAGAATGAAGAAGATCAAGATCAGACCGAAGACACGGAGAATCCCGTGCTGGATCAGACCGATCCACCGCCAGATGGCGGCGGGCACGGATTCCTTGCGGACGTCGGACATGTGGGCCCCTCTAAGCTGCAATCACCCCGGCGGAAACTTGGACGCCCCCGGCCCGGCTGTCCAGCGTGAACGCCGTTAAATCTTGGATAGGGTGAACGGCGCGCGCGGCTCAGGCGATGCGCTCCACCGCCGGCACGGCGCCGCCCCGCGCCGGGCGCACGCGCCACACGCTGTCGGGATAGGCGTTGAACTCGCGATCCTTGCAGGTGTCCACGATCATCAGCTCGGCGCGCGCTTCGTCAGGGGTGAGCGTCAGATGGACATAACCGCGGTCATAGGCGTTATGGCGCACGACTTCCGGCGCGGCCTCCTCGGTATAGGTCCCGAAATCCACGCCGGGCAGGTTGAGCCGTTCGAAGCGCGAGGGCGAAGTGACGCTGGTGACGCCGAACTCGGTCCCCACGCGCGCGCCCTCGCCGTCATGGAGATCGAGCACCCAGGAATTATGGGTGTCGCCGGTCAGCGTTATGAAGTCGGCGTTCGCCGCGCGCGCGGCCGCATAGAGCCGCTCACGCTCGGCCGGATAGCCGTCCCAGGCGTCCAGATTGAACGGCGTGCCGAAGGCGAAGCGCTTGATGAAGCCCCAGGCCAGCGGATCATTGGCCTGGATCGCCCAGCGCAGCCAGAACGGCATCACGGCGGGATAGTTCGGGGCCGGCACGCGGCCCATGATCACCTGATTGGCGAAGACCCGCCAGGGCTGGCCGGCCTCCACCGAGCGCCCCAGCGCCTCGGCCACCTCGGCGAGCTGGCGTTCGCCGAGCAGGGTCCGGCTCTCCTCGCCCGCCGTGCGCTCAAGCCAGGCGGCGACGGCCGCGCGCGCCTCGGGATCGTTCGGATCGGCCGTCTCCACGTCCACCGGGAAGGGATCCATGAGGATCTCCTCAGAGCGCGCGGTGAGCCGGCTTTCCAGGAAAATCAGCGTCGCGAGATCGCCGATCTGCAGCGAGCCCCAGCGCTCGTGGCGCGGTTCGCCGTCGCGGCTCGGGGTCCAGGCCGACCAGGCCGCCAGGGCGGCGTCGCGGCGTTCGGTCCACACGCCCTCGCCTTCGTTATGGTTCTCCGCCCCGCCGCGCCAGGCGTTGTTGGCGGTCTCATGGTCGTCCCAGACCATGACCAGCGGCGCGGCGGCCTTCAGCGCCTGCAGGTCCGGATCGGAGGAATACTGGGCGTGGCGGCGCGCATAGTCGTCATAGGTGAGAATCTCGTGAGCCGGCTCGGGCAGGCGGGAGAGCCGCTCGGCGTCCTCGGTGGCGTAGCCCTCCACGCCGTACTCGTAGAGATAATCGCCCAGATGCACCGCAAGATCGACATCGCCGCGCCGCGCCGCATGGGCGTAGGCGTTGAAGAAACCGGCGGGATAGTTCGAGCAGGCGAAGGCGGCGATGCGGAAGTGTTCGACCGGTCCTTCCGGCAGCGGTTTGGCGGTTCCGGCCGGAGAAAGATGCTCGCGGAAGCGGAACCGGTACCAGACCGCCCGGCCCGGCGTCAGGCCGGTGGCCAGGATCTTGTACGGCGTCGCGCCGGCGGTCTCGGGACCGGCGGGCGCAAGCTCGTCGGTGAAGACGAGCGCGGCGAAGTCCGGCGTGTCGGCGACCTCGACGATCACCGGCGCGTCGCCCGCGCCGGTCACGGCGGTCCAGAGCACCAGCGAGGTCTGGTCGGGATCGCCGCTGGCCACGCCGTGCTTGAAGGGCCCTTCGCGGGCGGGGAGCGGCTCGAAGCGCTCCTGCGAACAGGCGGCGAGTCCCAGCCCGGCGCCGGCCAGCAACGCGCCGCGCCGCGTCAGCTTGACTTCGTTCTTCATCGATCGCTCCCCTCGAACCCGTCGACGCTCAGTCTTGTGAATAAAAAGGCCGGCGCGCAAGGGCCCCTCTCCCTCGCACGCCGGCCCTCCAGCCCGTCCCCCCGGGCGGACACGATGCGGCGGACCTCCTAGAAGGTCGCCCCGACGCGCAGGCCGATCATGCGCGGGCTGCCCGCGATGAAGGTCGGCAGGCCGAAATTGTCGCCGGTGTTGCCCGCGTCGATGATGTATTCCTCATCGAGCAGGTTCTCCACGAAGGCCACGGCGTACCAGGCCTCGTTCGGCGCGTCATAGCGCAGCTTGAAGTCGACGATCCCGTAATCGCCCTGCTTCTCGTCCTGCACCGCGTCGGTGAGGTCGTTGTCGTTGTCGAAGAAGACTTCCGACTGCCAGGTCCAGGTCGGGATCAGGGACAACCGGCCCATTGAGCCCAGTTCGAACTCGGAAAGCAGGCCGAACGAGACCGCGTGTTCCGGCGACAGACGGAAGCGGTTGCCGGCGAACTCCTGCACCGCGCCGTCTTCGCCGGTCTCGTCGAACTCGGCGAAGTTATAGGCGTAGGTCGCGAACGCCGACGTGATCTCGTTCACGCGGTGCTCGACCTGGCCCTCGAAGCCGTACTGGGTGGCGCGGCCGGCGTTGGCGGTGGTGAAGGTGGCCGTGTTCGGCTCGAACCGGCTGGTCTGGAAGTTCTGGTATTCGGAGTAGAACACCGAGGCCTGAAGGGTGGTGTCCTCCAGCGTCCAGTAGCCGCCGACCTCGTAGTTGTCGACGATCTCGGCGGGCACTTCGACGAAGAAGCCCGGCACGTCGGTGTCGAAGCTGATCACGTCCGGACGCCGGCCGCGGGCGTAGGAGGCCCAGGCGTTCAGGGTCTCGGAGACGTCGTAATTCGCCACGAAACGCCAGGTCAGCTCGTCGAAGCTGCGCTCGCCGGAATTCAACAGCGCGCCGTTCGGCGTGCTCGGCAGGAACAGCGTGTTCTGGAAGGTCACGCGGTTCGGACCCGCCAGATTGCCGCCATAGATGTAGGCTTCCTTCTCTTCATAGGTCCAGCGCAGACCGGCCGTCAGGTCGAGGCGGTCGGTCACGGCGTATGTGACGTCGCCGAACACGTCGAACGCGGTCGTCTTGCCGCTATTGGCGGTCTCTTCCAGATAGAAGTCGCGCAGCGGAACCATGCCGAAGCCGCTCAGCAAGCCGGCGACCGAGAAGGGCAGCGGGTTGGCCGGATTGTCGAAGTTTCCGGCGTTCGCGACGCCGTTCAGCGCCAGCAGGCCTTCGACCTCGGCCACTGTGAACGGACGCATGGCGGGAGAGGCGAGGCCGATCTCGGCCGCGATGAGCGGCGCGGAGAAGGCCTGGGCGACGATTTCGTTGGTGGCCAGCGGAATGCGCTGACGCGAGCTCTCATAGAAGTACGACGCGCCCACGAAGCCGGTCAGCGGACCGCCGGCGTCGTAATCGAAGCGCACTTCCTGGCTCCATTGCTGACCGGTGGCGTCTTCGGCGACGACCAGCAGCTCGGCGGCGAAACCGTCCGGATCGAACACTTCGACCGATTCAAAGCCGCGCCAGCCGGTGATGGAGTTCACCGACCAGGCGTCGTTGACGACGTAATCTGCGAGCGCGGTCACGCCGTAGACCTGGCGGTCGATGCCCAGCGGGGCGCCGCCTTCAAAACCGCCGAACGTATTGAGCGCGGCCGGATCCCAGGGATCGCCCACCGGCAGACCCGGCAGCGGCGGCACGACGCCGGAGCGGAAGCTGGTGCCGCCTTCCGGCGTGTCGGTCTGATAATTGCCGATCACGTCGAGCGAGAAGGCCGCGGTCGGCTCCCAGCGGGCCGAGGCGCGCACGGCCGACAGCTCGACGCCGTTCATGGCCTCGCCGCCCAGCAGGTTCTCCACATAGCCGTCGCGCTGCTTGTGGGCGCCGGCGAAGCGCAGGGCGAGCGTGTCGGTCACCGGCAGGTTCACATGGCCGCGCGCTTCATAGCGGTTGTAATCGCCGATCGTGCCTTCGACGGAGGCCGAATAGCCGTCAAGATCGGCCTTGTTCTGGATGACGTTGATGGCGCCGATGAGCGCGCCGCGGCCGAACAGGGTGGCCTGCGGGCCCTTCACGACCTCCACGCGCTCGATATCGAACAGCTCGACATAGGCGGCGCGGGCGCGCGCGATGGACACGCCGTCCTGGAACACCGCCACGCGGGCTTCGCCGGTGGCCGCACCGTCGTCGGAGGTGATGCCGCGGATCACGAAGCCGGGATTGTTCGGGCTCTGCTCCTGAACTTCCAGGCCCGGCACGAAGTCGGACAGCTCGTCGAACTGTTCGATGCCGAGCGCGTTCAGGCGCTCCTGGCCGTAGGCGGTGATGTTGATCGGCACGTCGGCGAGCGACTGCTCGCGCTTCTGGGCCGTGACGACGATGACGTCGGTGGTGAAGACGCGCTCGGCCGTTTCGGGTTCGGCGGTCTGGGCGTGAGCGGGCGCGGCGGCGAGCGCGGCCAAAGCGGCGCAGGCGGACAGGCGGGCCTTGAAGGTCATGGGCGGAGATCCCCTAATGTCTCGCGATTGGTTTCCCCCGAACACCGGGGAGGCCCGGCGCGGTCGCAAGGCGGATAGCGCGCTGCCATGACGCTTTATTTTCAATGCCGTGACAGGTATTTATCGCAGGTGCAGCATGACCCGCCCCGTGGCGCCGCAGACACAGGACCTCCCGTGACCGGACCGGCCGACCTTCACCATCTCGCGCCCGGTCCCGAGGCTGCGGGCGAGCGTCTCGACCGCCATCTCGCCGAGGCGATCCCCGACCTGTCGCGCTCGCGCGCCAAGGCGCTGATCGAGGGCGGGCATGTGACGCTGGACGGCGAAGCGGTCACCGACCCCAAGCACAAGGTGCGCGCCGGCGGGGCCTATGTGCTCGCCGCGCCCGAGCCGGAGCCGGCGACGCCCGAGGCCGAGGACATCCCGCTGGAGGTGCTCCACGAGGACGACGATCTGATCGTCGTGAACAAGGCCGCGGGCATGACGGTCCACCCGGCGGCCGGCAACTGGACCGGCACGCTGGTCAACGCCCTCCTTCATCATTGCGCCGATACGCTCTCCGGCATCGGCGGGGTGCAGCGGCCGGGCATCGTGCATCGGCTCGACAAGGACACCTCAGGCGTGATGGTGGTGGCCAAATCCGACCGCGCCCATCAGGGCCTCGCCGAGCGCTTCGCCGCCCATGACGTGGAGCGCGCCTATCTCGCCGTGGTGCGCAGCGGGCCCAAGCCGAAGGCCGGCCGGCTGGAGACCCGGCTCGCCCGCTCCAGCCATGACCGCAAGAAGTTCGCCGTCATCGCCGACCCGCAAAGCCGCGCCGGCAAGCTTGCGGTCACCAATTACGAGACGCTGAAAGCCTACGGCCAGGAGCCCGGCAAGGGGATCGGCACGCCCATCGCCAGCCTGGTGGAATGCCGGCTGGAGACCGGGCGCACCCACCAGATCCGCATCCACATGGCCCATCTGGGCTGCCCGCTTCTGGGCGATCCGCTCTACGGGCACGGCCGCGCCTCGACGCTTCTGCGCGTCGACAAGGACAAGACCTTCAAGGATTTCCGCCGCCAGGCCCTGCACGCGGCCGTGCTCGGCTTCGACCATCCGGTGACGGGAGAGCCCCTGCGCTTCGAAACCGAACCGCCCAAGGACATGCAAAGACTGATCGCGTTTCTGGAGACGTTGTAGCGGCCGCAGTCGCGCGGTTCCCGCAAGACGGGCGAGGGTCCAGCCCCCTCTCCCCACCGGGTGGGGAGAGGGGGTGGTGACGCCGCGCGCCTCGAGGCTGAGCGGGGGCGCGAAGGCGGCCGCCCGCCCCCGCTGCGCCGCGCCCGGAACGGCGCTCCGGCCCGCTCGTTTTTCTCCGCATAACTCAAATACGAGCAGCGGAAAGGACACCGCCATGCGTTCCTTCATGATCTTTCTCATCGGCGCCCTGATCGCGGTGGCTGGCGTCAGCTACGCCATGGTCCGCCTGGGCGTGCCGGGCGTGTGGATCGGCGTCGCCGTCGCTGTCATCGTCGGGATCGCCATCGCCTCCGGCGCCGGCCTTGCGCGCAAGGAGAAGCAGGCCGAGGAAAGCGGCGGCCAGGTCAACGTCAACGCCGGCGGCGGCGAGCAGCAGCGCTCGTCGTAACCCCAGCGGCGCCCTTCCCCTTTCAAGCTCCAGCGTCTAAACCGCGCGCGATATTGCTGCGCGTGATCGAAACGGCGAACCGGTTCCCACTTCGCCTGATCATGCGTGACGTGCGCATTCAGACGCTGGAGCTTTTTCATGGCCAAGACCCGTAAATGTCAGGTGCTCGTCGTCGGCGGCGGTCCGGGCGGCTATCCCGCCGCGATCCGCGCCGGTCAGCTGGGGCTCGACACCGTGATCGTGGACAAGCACGGGCTCGGCGGCGCCTGCCTCAATCGCGGCTGCATCCCGTCGAAAGCCTTCATCCACGCCGCCTCGCGCTTTGAGGAGATGGTCCACACCGCCGAAAAAGGCGAGATGGGCATCAGCCTGGGCGGCGCGCCGCAGCTCGACATGGCCGGCCTTACCCAGTGGAAGGACGGCATTGTCGGCAAGCTCACCAAGGGCGTGGCGCAGCTTCTCAAAGCCGCCAAGGTCGAAGCGGTTTCGGGATGGGCGACCTTCAAGAACGCCAAGACCTGCACGGTCGCGCTGGAGGACGGCGAAACCCTGGAGATCGAAGCGGATAACGTCATTCTCGCCACCGGCGCGAAGGAGACCGAGCTTCCCTTCATGCCGTTCGGCGGCGCGGTGATCGGCTCCACCGGCGCGCTGGAACTCACCGAGCGGCCCGAGAACCTGGTGGTGGTCGGCGGCGGCTATATCGGGCTCGAACTCGGCATCGCCTTCCGCAAGATGGGCTCCAACGTCGCCGTGGTCGAAGCCATGGACCGGATCCTGCCCTCCTACGACAAGGAGCTGATCCGCCCGGTCGAGATGTGGCTGAAGAAAAACAAGGTCGCACTGCACCTCAAATCCAAGGCCAAGGGCGTCGTCGAAGAGGGCGGCGAGACCTTCCTGGAATACGAGAACAAGGATGGCGAAACCCAACGCCTGAAGGCCGACAAGATCCTGGTCGCCGTCGGCCGTAAGCCGGTCACCGAAGGCTGGGGCCTTGAGACCATGGGTCTTGAGATGGCCGGCGGCTTCGTGAAGGTGAACGAGCGCTGCGAGACCGGCATGCGCGGGGTCTACGCCATCGGCGATCTCGTCGGCGAGCCGCTGCTGGCCCATAAGGCCACCCATCAGGGCGAGCTGGTGGCCGAGCTCATCGCCGGCCATAAGCGACGCTTCGATCCGGTCTCCATCGCCGCGGTGTGCTTCACCGAGCCCGAACTCGTGGGTGTGGGCATGAGCCCGGATGAAGCCAAGGACAAGGGGATCGAGACCATCGTGGGCAAGTTCCCGCTCGCCGCCTCAGGCCGGGCGCTCACCATGGACGGCGGCAAGGACGCCGGCTTCGTGCGCGTCACGGCGCGCAAGGACGACCATGTCGTCCTCGGCATCCACGCGGTGGGCCTGCATGTGTCCGAATTGTCCGGCGAATTCGCGCTCGCCGTGGAGATGGGCGCGCGTCTGGAGGACATCTCCGGCACGATCCACGTGCACCCTACGCTCACCGAAGCCTTCGCCGAGGGCGCGCTCGCCGCGCTGGGCCATCCGATCCACATCTCGGCGTAGGGAGGAGCGCCCCGCCAGCCAGGCGGGGCGCGGCGAGTCAGCTTGAGTGGTGCTCGCCCATTTGGGACTGCATGTAGCGCTCTTCGCCGACCATCTCGATCAGGCGAAGCTGGGTTTCGAGGAAGTCGATATGCTCTTCCTCGCTCTTCAGGATCGCGTCGAGCACCTGGCGTGAGACGTAATCGCCGACGCTTTCGCAATAGGCGATGGCTTCCTTGTAGACCGGATGGGCGCGGCGCTCGGCTTCGAGATCCATCTCAAGGCATTCCTTGAGCGTTTCGCCGATCAGCACCTTGCCCAGGTCCTGCACGTTCGGCAGACCCTCCAGAAACAGGATGCGCTCGATGAGCACGTCGGCGTGCTTCATCTCGTCGATGGATTCCTCGTACTCGATCTTGGCCAGGCGATGGAAACCCCAGTCGCGGAACATGCGCGCATGCAGGAAATACTGATTGACCGTCGTCAGCTCCAGCTTCAGCGCCTTGTTGAGATGCTCGATGACCTTGGGATCGCCCTTCATGGCCTCGTCCTTTCGAATCCGTTCCGATGACAGACTTAGCCGCGCCGACGGGGCGCAACAAGCAAGCCGGCCAGGGAATCTTCGCGCCTGAAACGCGTTCGCGGTTGCGCGCCGGGAACACCGCGCCCATGTCACCCGTTCGATGATAATGCCCCGTGACGACGTGACTTTCGACAGCGCCATGCCTCGCCCGCTCGCCCGGGCGCGCGGCTGGGCGCATCTGCTCGACGACCGGTTCAGCCTGTTCGGGTTCCGCTTCGGCCTGGACGGCGTTCTGGGCCTGATCCCCGGCGTCGGCGCTCTGGTGACGCTGGCCGGCGGCGTGGTGATGCTCTCGAGCGCCCATGAACTCGGCCTGTCGAACGGGGTGAAGGCGAAGATCGTCGGCTACACCGTGTTCGACGCCGTGATCGGGACCGTGCCGATCCTCGGCGACGCGGCCGATTTCGTCTTCAAGGCCCACAAGCGCAGCTTGAAAACCATCGAGAAGGCGCTGGCGAGACAGGCGCGCGCCTAAGCGCTCCCGAAAGCTGCGCCGCCTATTCCGCAGGCGCGGCCGATGGCGGCGCCGGCGGTTCGCTCGCGCCGCGGCGTTCGGCCATCCAGCGCTGCTTGAGAATCTTCGAGCTGTCGCGCGAGCCGTCCGGCGACCAGCCCGGCGGGCCGAGCCAGTAACCGAGCGCGTCCCTCACCGATTTCGCCGAGCGCACGTCCTTGAGGATGCCCACCCATTCGTGAAGGCAGATCTTGATCGGATTGTAGGTCGCCAGATTGCGCACGATGCCGTACCGGCACGGCTCGTCCTCGCGCTCCGGCTCGAACGTGCCGAACATGCGGTCCCAGATGATGAAGACGCCCGCGTAATTGCGGTCGAGATAGCGCGGATTGGTGGCGTGATGGACCCGGTGATGGCTCGGCGTGTTCATCACCGCCTCGATCGGCCCCCACAGCTTGGGCACCGCCTCGGTGTGGATCCAGAACTGGTAGATCAGATTGAGCGCGCCGACGAAGGCGATCATCGCCGGCGGAAAGCCGATGAGCACCAGCCAGGACCCGAAAAAGATGAACTTCAAGGTCAGCGGGCTCAGCCAGGGCTGCCGCAGGGCGGTGGACAGATTATAGTGCTGGCTGGAGTGATGGATCACGTGATCGGCCCACCACCAGCGCACCGTATGGGCGAAGCGGTGGCTCCAGTAATACACGAAATCGTCCAGCACGAAGGCCAGAAGAAACGCCCACCAGGCCCAGCCGATGTCCAAAAGGGCGAATTGCTCGATGAAGCCGAACCAGGCCAGCGCGATCCCGCCGAGCACGATGCCCGAGGCGGTGTTGCCGATGCCCATGGCGAGGCTCGCGGCGGTGTCGCGCGGCTCGTACTGGGTGCGTCCGGTCAGGCGCGCATGGATCATCTCGGCGACGATCAGCAGCACGAAGCCGGGAATGGCGAAATAGATCGGATTGGGAAGATCAGGCATGGCTCGCGCTCGATGCAGGCTGCGGTCCGGGGCGTTCGCTTGCCCGCGCCGCGGTGAAGCCCTCCGCGCGGCGCGCCCAGTCTTGCGCGCTCGCGGCGTCGTCCAGCGTCAGCCAGGCCCGCGGGAATGTGTAGTCGTCGAGATCAAGCGTCAAGGTCGCGCCCTCCACCTGGACGGCCTTCACCTCGCCGGGGCGCAGGGCGCGCACCGTGGCGCGGTCGCCGGACGTGGCCGCGACGCCGAGCCGGCCGCCGCCGGCCTCGATCACCAGCACCACCCGGCCGCTGCGCGCCATGACGGCCTCGGCTGAGCCGCGAAAGCCGAGAACGCCCTCCTCGATCGCGCGCACGCCCGCCTCGGCCTGGCTGAACCGGGCCGGCGTCCAGCCGCCGAGGAAAAGGTTCAACACGACGAGCAGCGCGACCGAGATGATCGACGCGCCGAGCACCAGAACCAGGGTGAGGATGTCGCTCATGGCCGTAATGAACGCCGTTCACGCCGCTTATGCAAGCCGGCCGCGCCGCGGCGGTCGCGCCGCAGGACGCCTGAAACACGAACGGCGCCGGGATCGCTCCCGGCGCCGTGCGCTGCGTCTCAACAGGCCCGCCGCCTAGAAGCTGGCCCGAAGGGTCAGACCGTAGGTGCGCGGCTGGTTGGCGTAGGCCGAGGTCGAGCCCGCCTGCACCGTCGTCGGGAAGCCCGCGGTGTAGTACTCGTCCTCGTTCAGATTGCGCGCCCAGAGCAGAGCCTCGACGCCGTTGTCGAGGTTCAGGCCGACCGAGGCGTTGAGCGTGCCCACTTCGCGGGTGAGCGATCCCGGCAGGCTGTCGCCGAGACCGGTTTCCGAGGCGTACTGATAGTCGGCCCGGATGAAGGCTTCGCCCGGCGCGATGTCGCGGGTGTACTGGAAGCCGAACGACCCGGCGAACTCGGGAATGCCCTGGACCGTGGCGCCGGAGAGGTCGCCGCGGCCGTCCGGGATACCGTCGGCCAGGTCTTCCGGGCTGCCGGTGACGACCGGAGCGCCCGGGAAGCTGTCATATTCGGCGTCCATCCAGATGCCCGACAGGTTCAAGGTCAGCCCCGGAATGCCCAGCGGGTTGATCGTGCTGTCGAACTCAACGCCTTGCGCGCTCTGCTCACCGGCGTTGATCACCGCGAAGCCCGAGCCCTGGAAGACCGAGGACTGGAAGTCGGTGATCGTCTGATCGAAATAGGCGACGTTCAGGAAGCCCCAGTCGAACTGCGTCTTCAGGCCGACTTCGAAGGTCTCGGTGATTTCGGGACGCGCGAAGCGTTGGCTGCCGTAGATGCCGAGCGCGATCGCCGTATTCACGGCGAAGGGCGCGCCGGGGATGGCGGCGTCCGCCGCCAGCTCGCCGGCGGCGGCCAGAGCGGCCACGTCGGCGACGTCCGGGCGCGTGTCCGGCGTCAGGTTCCAGGACGACGCCTTGAAGCCGCGCGCGAACGAGGCGTAGACGTTCGTGTTGTCCGTCACGTCATAGGCGAGGCGGATCGTGTAGGGCCAGTCGGAATCGCTGGTCTCGCCGTCCTCGACCGAGTTCGGGAAGGGCGTCATCGGGCCCAGCGGCTGGAGGCCGCGTTCGAACAAGGTGAGCAGCGGGTTGGCCAGAGGCGCGCCGCTGCTCGGGAACACCGTGGAGGCGCTCGCCGCAGCCGCCTGGAACGCCGCGAACGTGGCCGGGTTGGCCGCCGCGAACGCGCCGATCTGGGCCGGCGTCGGCGGGGTGGGCGACATCAGGGCGTTCTGCACCAGGCCGGCGAGGATCAGCGGCTCGCCGATCGCCACGAGGTTCAGATCCGAGAACGGATTGGTGCGGGTGACGTCGGTGAAATCGACTTCCTTGTCGCTCTGGAAGTACGCGACGCCGGCCGTCAGGGTCAGGCGCTCGGTGAGGTCGAAATCGACCTGACCGAAGAGCTGCATCTGCCGGTCGGACTGTTCGGCGATGAAGCGGGTGCCGCCGCCGGGGGCGAAGAAGGTGCCCGGCGCGAACCCGCCCACGGTTTCGATGAGCGTGACAGCGCTCGTCGCCGGGTTCGGGATCACCACGCCCGGCGCGACGGTGATCGTTCCGCTCGCCGTCGCGTAGTCGAAATAGGCCCGCGTATCCGTACCGTAGAGGCGGGAATCCTCCACGACCATGTCTTCGTTGGAGAAGAAGGCGCCAAGCAGGAAGAAGGCGCGGTTGTTCCAGTCGCCGGTCAGGCGGAATTCCTGGGTGAAGGTCTCCACGTCGAGGCCGCGGACGTTGTCGCCCAGCAGGTCCAGCGTGGTGAAGTCGCCCTCGTAATTGACGAAGTCGTCATACAGGCGGAACGCCGTGATCGAGCTCAGGGTCAGATTGTCGTTCAGGTTCCAGTCGGCCTGAAGCGAGACGCCGGAGTTTTCGATCTGGTTGTTGTTCTCGAAATCGGTGGCGATCTGATAGTTGAACCCGGCGCCGGCCGAGGTCTGTCCGCCGAGAATGTCGCGGATCAGGGGCCCGGCGCTGCCGTCGATCACCCGGTCGGTGCCGCAGCACTGCTCGTCGATCTCGTCATAGTCGGCGATCAGGCGCAGTTCGAGATTGTCGCTCGGCAGGAACAGGAGCTGGCCGCGCACCGCCCAGCGGTCGCGATTGTTGAAATCGCCGCCGGTGCCCAGATTCTCGTAATACCCGTCGCGCGTGTTGCGGCTGCCGGACAGCGAGAAGGCCAGATTTTCGGAGATCGGACCGGTGACCGACCCCTTCAGGATGCGCTGATTATAGTTGCCGACCGTGGCTTCGATGTCGGCGCCGAGTTCGAACTGGGGCTCTTCGGTGACGATGCTCACCACGCCGGCCGTGGCGTTCTTGCCGAACAGGGTCGATTGCGGGCCGCGCAGCACTTCGACGCGCTCGATGCCCATGAGGTCGGACAGCACCGAACCGGCGCGCGGACGGAACACGCCGTCGATATAGACGGCGACCGACGGCTCGATGCCCGGGTTATTCGCCCCGTTGCCCTGGCCGCGGATGATGAAGGTGGCGTTCGAGGTGCGCTCCAGCTGGCTGACCCGCAGGGCCGGCACGACCGACTGCAGATCGAGCGCATCGACGATCTGGGCGTTCTGGATGGTTTCGGCCTGGACCACGGTGACCGCGATCGGCACTTCCTGCAGCGTCTGTTCGCGCTTTTGCGCGGTGACGGTGATGACGTCTTGCGACTGGGCGTGTGCGCCGGCGGTCACCACGCCGGCGGCGAGCGCCGTCGCGCCGAGCGCGGCTGCTTTGATCGAGCGTTTCATTCGGGCTTCCTCCCCCTGAAATGGCTTTGGCGGTTCAGCTCTTTACGGCGTGAGTTTTCCGCACTGCGCGGAGCTTATGCCGCATTCGGCCCATTTGTCATGCGAACATTGTAATCAGACGGTTAAGCGTGGCGTTTTGAACACAGGGGTTCGCAAATGTCCGGAAAAAACGACCGGAGCGGAGCCGTTAACCATTAACAATCCATGAATTCGCCGCCACGGTTCTCCGCAAGGCGCGCTGAGGGGCCGCCTGAAACCACAAGCCGGGGCCGCCGGCGCGGCGAACGCGTCTCGGCGCCGGCCTGGTCCTAATGGGGGGAAAACAATGACGTTTCGATCCGTGCTGGCCGCTTCGGCCGGTGTTTGCATGCTCGCCGGCGCCGCTTCGGCGCAGACGCCTCACCCGATGCAGGCGCCGGTGCATCTGCCCGATGCGCAGATCGGCGAATGCTATCAATTCGTGCGCATCGACGCCGAGTACGAGATCGTCATGCAGACCGTGGTGGTCGCCGACGAGTACGAGATATTCGACGTGACCGACCCGCGCCTGGAGCGCGAGGTCCGCAACTACCTCTCGCGCGAGGCCGGCATGCGCTACCGCGTCACCGAGCCGGTCTACGAGACGGTGACCGAACAGGTCCAGGTCCGGCCGGGCTATGTGCGCTATGAAGTGACCCCCGCCCAGACCCGCAGCGTCTCCGAGCGGGTGCTGGTGCGCGAGGCCCGCATGGTGTGGCGTCGCGGCTATGTGGAGGGCGCGCGTCAGGTGCGCCATGATCCCGAAACCGGCGAGATCTGGTGCCTGATCGAAGAGCCGGCGGTCTATGAGACGGTGCATCGCACCGTTCTGGTCAATCCCGCCCAGGTGCGCGAGGTCGCGGTGGAGCCGCAGTTCGACACCATCACCCGCGAAGTGCTGGTGCGTCCGGCCACCGTGGAGGAGGTGCCGATCCCGGCCGAGCACGCGAGCTACACGGTTCAGGTGCTCGCACAGGAAGCCGGCGTTCAGCGCCGTCTCTCCCAGCGCCGCACCGAGCAGGTGGCCCGCCATGAGCTGGTCTCCGGCGAACGCTTCGAATGGCGCCTGGTGGACTGCGCCTCGATCGAGATTCCCGGTCATCCCGACGCCCGCCCGCCCGCGCCGAGCCGCCACGGCGCCGCGCCGGAAAGCTCGGGCATGCGCGTGCGCCACGCGCCGCAGGGCCAGGATCCCCATCGCGACGTGGATTACGACGCACGCGAATCCCGTCCCATGGCCTCGCTGGACACCGGCACGCTGCACCCCGGCGCGCCGAGCCGCCGGCGCACCGCCGGCCGCTGAGCCGCGGGCCCTACAGGAAAGATGCGGCCCCGGCGGACGATCTCCGCCGGGGCCGAATTCTTTGGATCGCTCAGCGCGCGTTCGGCGCCGGGGTCAGGGCCGCGTACAGGAACCCGGCCGCGCCGCCGGCGGCGACCTGAAGCAGGAAGCCGGGAAGCGTGCGTGCGCCGGCGATGAGCTGAACGCCGAAAAAAACCTGCTCCATCAAGATGAGCATCACCGCCATGGCGACCGCGCCGGCGAGCGTGAAGACCAGCCCGCGCAGCGGCCGGATGAAGCGGGTGACCAGCGCGCCCGCCAGAAAGGCGGCGGCCAGGGCGGCGGCGATGAAGGCGCCGTAAAGCGGCGCGAATCCGGTGAGATCGCTCATGATCAAGGTGGTGATCTCCTGGGACCCGATCTCGGCGCCCACCTCGTGCAGCATGGCGAGCACCATGGCGCCGGAGAGCACCGTGCCGGCCAGTGCGAGAAACACCGAAGCGACGAACCAGCCGCCGAACGCTTTCACCACACCCATCGCGCCCTTCCCTCCGCCGCGGCCCGCCGGCGCCTTGGCCGCTGCTTGGCGACCGCCGTCATGCGTGCCTAGAATGCGAGGATGCAGGCGGCCGTGCAAGGCCGCCGGGTTCGGCGAGGGAAGAGGGCATGATCCGTCATCATTTCGGCGCCGGCGCGCGGGCCGGGTCGCGACATCCGGCCGGCGCCCTCGCCCTATGCCTCGCGCTCGCCGCGTGCTCGGCGCAGGAACAGCAGGAGCCCGCGCCGATCGCCTCGGCCGACCTCTATGCGGTGGAAATGGTCGCCGAGGGGCTCTCCCATCCATGGGACATCGAGTTTCTGCCGGACGGCGACATGCTGGTCACCGAGCGCACCGGGGCGCTGCGCCTGATCTCCGGCGGGGCGTTGCGGGCCGATCCGGTCGAGGGCGCGCCCGCCGTTTACGCCGAGGGCCAGGGCGGGCTGCTGGACGTGCTCGCCGCGCCGGATTTCGAGGACAGCGGGATCGTCTTCTTGAGCTACGCCATGGGCGACGCCGACGCCAACACCACCGAAGTGAGCCGGTACCGGCTCAAGGACGGCGCGCTCGTCGACGGCCAACGCATCTTCACCGCCGATCCGTTGCGCGACACCTCCAGCCATTTCGGCGGGCGGATGACCGTCCTGCCCGACGGGACGATCGTGCTCACCCTGGGCGACGCCTTCGCCTATCGCGAACAGGCGCAGATCCGCGACAATCATCTGGGGACCATCGTGCGGTTCAATCCCGACGGGTCGATTCCGGCCGACAATCCGTTCGCAGGCGAGGACGGCCCCGCCGCCTACGTGCTCAGCTACGGCCATCGCAACGTGCAAGGGATCGCCTGGGACCCGATGCGCGAGCAGCTCTGGGCCCATGAACACGGCCCGCGCGGCGGCGACGAGCTGAACGTGATCACGCCCGGCGCCAATTACGGCTGGCCCATCGCGACCGAGGGCTGGGACTATAGCGGCGCGCGCATTTCTCCCACCACCAGCCATGACGGATTCGAGCCGCCGGAGAAGGTCTGGACGCCCTCCATCGCCCCGGCCGGCCTCGCCTGGTATTCCGGCGCCGCGCACGAGGCCTGGGCCGGCGATCTGTTCGTCGCCGCCCTGGCGGGGCGCGCCCTGCATCATCTGGAGCTGGACGCCGAGGGTGACATCCTCGCCGAACACCGCCTGCTCACCGAGCGCGACGCGCGCATCCGCCAGGTCGCCGAAGGCCCGGACGGCGCCCTCTACGTGCTCACCGACGACGCCGAGAACGGCGAGGTCCTGCGCGTCACGCCGACGGGCGCCCAGCCGAGCCGGGACACGCCGCTTTAGGCGCAAGCCGGGCCTTCCATCCGCGCCGTGAAAGGTGTTCACTCTTTTTGACGACCCGCGGCGATTCAAAACGGCGGGCGCATCAGGGGAGGCGCGTTTGATCAAGCGCATCGCAGCTGGGGCCGGGGTCCTGGCGCTCATCGTCATACTGGCCGCCGCAGCCTGGTATTTCCGGCCTTGGTCGCCCTATTCCCCGGCGCGCATCACCGCGCTCGACGATCCGGCGCGCTATACCGAAACCTTCCAGCGCATGGACGAAATCCTGCCCGGCGCGTCCATCACCGCGACCAACCCGCAGCCCCTCGCACGCGGAGAGGCCGGCCTGCCGCAAACCTATGTCTTCGAAAGCGAAACCCGCCAGCTGGAGGATTATTTCGCGCGCGCCCGCGTCACCGGATTCACCGTACTGAAGGACGGCGTCCTGTTGAACGAGGCCTATTTCCACGGCGCCGGGCCGGACACCACCCACACCAGCTGGTCGGTGGCCAAGAGCTTTGTGGCGACCCTGATCGCCCAGGCGCTCCATGAGGGCCGCATCGACAGCCTGGACGACCCGGCGGCGAAATACGCCCCGCAATTCGCCGGAACCGATTACGGCGACACCAGCCTGCGCGATCTTCTGATGATGAGCGCAGGCATGGATTTCCAGGAGGTCTACTCGGAAGACCGCGAAAGCGATGTGCGGCCTTTGTTTTTCAACGCTTTCATCATGGGCCGCGATGTGGACGAGATGGTGGGCGAGATCGTCCGCGACCGCGCGCCGGGCGAGGACCAGCATTACACCAGCCCGAACTCCCACGTGCTCGCCGCGGTGGCGCGCGGGATCTACGGCGCGCCTCTGGCCGAGCTTGTCGAGGACAAGCTGTGGGGGCCGTTGGGCATGACCCATGACGCCAGCTGGCTGCAGAACCGGCCGGACGAGGACGGGGTGGCGATCGGCTATTGCTGCCTGCAGGCGACGACCGCCGATTTCGCCCGGCTGGGCGAGCTTTACCGGTTGGACGGGGTGTGGAACGGCGAGCGGCTTCTGCCCGAAGGCTGGGCGGAGACCGCCACCACCCCGCAAGCCCCCTGGCAGGAGCCGGGCGCGACGCCGTATGAGGCGCGCGGCTATGCGCTGCATTTCTGGGTTCCCGAAGGCTATAACGGCGAGTTCTTCGCCGCCGGCGTGTTCGGCCAGTATGTCTGGGTGGATGCTTTGCGCGGCGTGGTGATCGCCCAGAACGCCGGCAATCCGGACTGGGACTCCATGACCCGCGAGACCTACGCCGTCTTCCGCGCCATCGCCCAGCATGTCTCCCCCGCCGAGATGCGCCTGCAGGAGATCGCCGGCCAGCTGCGCGACGCCATCCTTGCGCGCGAAGCCGGGCGAATCACCGATGTCCCTGAAACCACTGGCGAACAGGGAGGGCGGCGGTGAGCGACGTCTTCGATTACGTGATCGTCGGCGCCGGGTCGGCCGGCTGTGTTCTGGCCGACCGGCTGAGCGCAAGCGGTGATCACGAGGTCTGCGTGCTGGAGGCCGGCGGCAAGGACGACCAGGTCAATATTCGCACGCCGATGCTGCTGCAGTTCACCATCACCGATAAAAAGATCAACTGGAACTACTGGACCGAGCCGCAGAAGAATCTCGACAATCGCAAACTCTTCTGGCCGCGCGGCAAGACGCTGGGCGGGTCCTCCTCCATCAACGCCATGCATTACATGCGCGGCGCGCTGGAGAACTATGACGAGTGGGGCGAGTCCTTCGGCGCCGACGGCTGGTCCGGCGAAGCCGCGCTCGAAGCCTTCAAGCGTGTGGAGCATAACGAAAACCATGGCGAGCCCTGGCACGGCAAGGACGGGCCGCTGAACGTCAAGGATATCGCCCCCCTCAACCCCTTGACCAAATTGTACTTTGAAGCCTGCCGCCGGCGCCAGATCCCGGAAAATCCCGATCATAACGGGGCGAGCCAGGAGGGTTTCGGGGTCTATCAGGTGACCCAGAAGGGCGGCAAGCGGTGCTCGGCCGCCGACGCCTTCCTGAAGCCGGCCATGCAGCGGCCCAATTTGACGGTCGTAACCGGCGCCTTGGTGCTGAGAGTGTTCATCGAGAACGGCCGCGCCGCCGGCGTCGAGATCGAGTGCGACGGCGAGGTGCAGCAGGTGATCGCGCGCAAAGAAGTCATCCTGTCGGGCGGCGCGCTCAACTCGCCCCAGGTGCTGATGCTGTCGGGTTTGGGACCGGCCGATCATCTGCGCGAGCACGGGATCTCCGTCGAGCGCGACCTGCCGGGGGTCGGGGAGAACCTGCAGGACCATCTCGACATCATGGCGCGCGCCTCAACCTCGAAACCCACCTCCATCGGCTACTCCCTGCGCAAGTTCCCCGCCACCGCCCGGGACGTGCTGCAATGGGCCTCCACCGGGACGGGCAATTTCACCGTCAATCCGGTCCAGGGGTGCGGCTTCGTGAAATCGAGCCGGGCGGGGGACCTGCCGGACATCCAGCTGGTCTTCATCCCGGCGCTTGCGAGCCCGCACGGCATGGAGACGCTGACTGGGCACGGGATGAGCCTGCACGCCTGCCATCTCTACCCCAGGAGCCGGGGCCGGCTGACGCTTGCGAGCGCCGATCCGCGCGCGCCGGTCGTGATCGATCCGAACTATCTCGACCATGAGGAGGACGTGGCGGTGATGACGGACTGCCTGGAGATCAGCCGCGACATCCTTCTGTCCGACGCCTTCCAGGGCGAATTCAAACAGTTGCAGCTGCCCGCCGATCCTGCGGCGTCCCGGTCCGAGCTTGAGGACGAGGTCCGGGCGCGCGCGGAGACGCTCTACCATCCCACCTCCACCTGCGCGATGGGATCGGGCGATCTCGCCGTGACGGACGGACAATGCCGGGTGCGCGGGGTGGAGGGGCTGCGCGTCGTCGACGCCTCGGTGATGCCCCGCGTCGTGGGCGGCAACACCAACGCCCCCACCATGATGATCGCCACGCGCGCAGCCGACATGATCCTGTCGGCCTGACGCGTCCAGCTGAAGAGGTCCGCCCATGACCGCCGAACCCACCGCTCCCGCAGCCGAATCCTCCGGTGAGGAGGCGCGCATGCACCGCATCTTCAAGGTGCAGAAGACCGCCTTCGAGGCCGAGCGTCATCGCACGATCGAGGACCGCAAGACGGATCTGAAGAAGATCGAATCCATGGTGAAGGCGCGCGGCGAAGACTTCGCCCGCGCCATCGATTCCGATTTCGGTCGGCGCTCCATGGCCGAGACGGCGGTCGCCGAGGCCGGCTTCACCATCGCCAGCGCCAAGCACGCCCGCCAGCATCTGGTGCGCTGGGCCTCGACGAAGAAGAAGCCCACCCCCATGACTCTGGCGCCGGGCACGGCCTATGTGCGCCGCGAGCCCAAGGGCGTGGTCGGGATCGTGGCGCCCTGGAATTATCCCATGCAGCTCGCCCTCGCGCCGCTGGTGGCCGCGCTGGCGGCCGGCTGCCGGGTGATGATCAAGCCCAGCGAGTTCACCCCGGCCACCTCGCGCCTCCTCAAGGAGACGCTCGCCAAGCTCTTCGCCGAGGATCATGTGGCGGTGATCGAGGGCGGGCCGGACATCGCCAAGGCCTTCTGCGATCTGCCGTTCGACCATCTGCTCTATACCGGCTCCACGAATGTGGGCCGCATGGTCGCCCAGGCCGCGGCGAAGAATCTGACCCCGGTGACGCTCGAGCTGGGCGGCAAATCGCCCACCGTGATCGCGCCGGATTTCGACCTCGCCGAAGCGGCGAAGTCCATCGCCTGGGGCAAGTTCTTCAACGCCGGCCAGACCTGCATCGCGCCGGACTACGCCATGGCGCCGCGCGGCTCGGAAAAGGCCTTCGGCGAGGCGGTGATGGCCGAGGCGAACCGCATGTGGCCGAACACCGCCGAAAACGGCGACTACACCGCCATCGTCAGCGAACGCCATCATGAGCGCCTCACCGCCATGGTCGAGGAGGTGAAGAGCGCCGGCGCCACGGTCCTGCAAGGCGATTTCGACGCGGCGAAGGCGGGCAACACCCGCATCTTCCCGCCCACCGTGGTGATCGATCCGCCGCGCGACTCCAAGCTCATGACCGAAGAAATCTTCGGCCCGGTCCTTCCCGTGATCGGCCATGACGGCCTGTCGGACGCGGCGAAAACCATCAACGCCGGCGACCGGCCGCTGGCGCTCTACATCTATTCAAAGAACAAGCAGACCGCGCGCCGCTTCCTGTCGAAGACGATCTCCGGCGGGGCCGGGGTGAACATCCCCATGCTGCACATCTCGGTGGAGGATCTGCCCTTCGGCGGGGTCGGCGCCTCGGGCCAGGGCGCCTATCACGGCGAATACGGTTTCCTCACCTTCACCCATGAGCGCGGCGTGTTCGAGGCGCCGGTCTGGCATCCCTCGCGCCTGGTCGCCCCGCCCTACGGCAAGGTATTCGAGTTCTTCAAGAAACTTCAGACAGGCTGACCGCCATGAAATGGATCGCCGCCATCCTCGCCACCCTGGTGCTCGCGCTCGTCCTCGCCGCCTACGGACCGGGATCGCTCAATGCGATGAAGTTCGAGCCGAGCCCCGCCGATCCGGCGCTGGAGGCCCTGTTCGATCAGCCCGCCGAGCCCGCCGCGCGCTTGGCGGGCGACCTTCACGGCGCGGAGGATCTGGAGCCCGGACCCGACGGCCGGCTCTACGCCAGCCTCGCCGACGGCCGGATCATGGCGATGAGCGAGGACGGTGGCTGGAGCGAAGTGGCCGACACCGGCGGACGGCCGCTGGGCCTCGCCTTCGCGCCGGATGGCGCGCTGTTCGTCGCCGACGCCCGGCGCGGCCTGTTGCGGCTGGACGCGGAGGGCGGGTTCGAGGTCTGGATGGCCGACCGGTCCGAGGGCGGCCCGCTGGTGTTCACCGACGACCTCACCGTGCTCGAAGACGGTTCGGTGATCCTCACCGACGCGTCGAAACGCTATGGTTACGGCGCGCACATGGACAGCTTCTTCGAAGGCGAGCAGACCGGCGTCATCTACCGCGTCACCGCGCCGGGTGAATACGAAACGCTGGCGGGCGGGCTCGCCTTCATCAACGGGGTCGACCACGACCCCTCGACGGGGCTCGTCTACATCAACGAAACCTGGGCCGGGCGCACCTGGACGCTGAACCCTGCAACGGGCGAGATGAGCGTGCTGATCGACGGCCTTCCCGGCTATCCCGACAATCTGGAATTCGATCCCACCACCGGGCTCATCTGGATCGCCCTGCCCTCTCCGCGCTCAGCCGAACTCGACGCCCTGCACCCCAATCCGTTCGTGAAGCGCCTCGCCTGGCGCTGGATCCAGATCGCGGGCCTGCCGCCCCTGCCGCCGACGCCGGCCATGGCGCTCGCGGTGACCCCGGACGGCGAGCCGCTCTACGCCCTCTATGGCCCTGACGACCGCGGCTCGGGCATCACCACCGCCACGCCGTGGAACGGACTTGTCTACGTCTCCGGCCTCGAACGCGAGGGCGTGGACGCATATGCAGCTCCAGAAGGTATTGTAAACGCGGTGGCGAGCGAGTTGGGCGACCCGCTGACGATGGAAGCCCGTTTGCGACCGTTCCAACAGCGCCTGAGCGAAGGCGGCGAACGGTGAGCAGGACCGCCCTCGTCACCGGCGGCTCCAGCGGCATCGGGCTTGCGCTCTCAAAGCGTCTCGCGGCGCGCGGCTGGCGCCTCTTGTGGGTGAGTCTTGACGAAGCAGAACTCGCCGCCGCCGGAGAGGCCTTGCACGCCGAGACGCCGGACGCCGAGATCGAGACCCTGGCGCTGGACCTCTCCGAGCCGAGCGCGCCGGCTCGCATCCTGCAGTGGGCGCAAGGTCATGGCGGGATACAGCTGCTGGTCAATAACGCCGGATTCGGCGTCTACGGCCCGAGCGCCGACCTGCCCGTGGAGGCCGAGGCGAAGATGATCGCGGTCAACGCCGGCGCGCTGCACGCCCTCACCCGCGCCTTCCTTCGGCCCATGGAGGAGGCGGGGCGCGGGACGATCGTCAATATCGCCTCGAACTCGGCTTACACCCCCGCGCCGAACCTCGCCGTCTACGCGGCCACCAAGGCCTTCGTGAAGCACTATTCCGAAGCGCTGACCCAGGAGCTGGAGTTGGCGGGAAGCCCTGTTCGAGTGATGACCGTATGCCCCAGCGCCATCGCCGACACCCCGTTCAAAGCGCGCGCGGGCATGGACGGGGTGCGCACGTTCGAAAGCTTCACCGCCACCACGGCTGAGGAGGTGGCCGGCGACATCCTGAAGGGCCTCGATGCGGGCAAGCGCTTCGTGCTCACCGGCGCGGCCATGCGCCGGGCGCTGGTTCTGATGAGGCTCCTGCCCGCGCCCGCGGTGCGCTGGCTGACCCGGCGGGAAACCGCACGCCTCTAGCTGCAAGCTCGTATTTATCCCATATGGCGAACGAAGCTCTGGTTTTTAACGCATGTCTTCAAAGACCAAGCAGGCGATCACCGACATCGCCGAAGGCGTGAAGAGCACGGCGGGCGCAGTGGCGGCGCTGAAGGAGCAGGCCGAGCAAATGGCCTAGCCGCGCCGCCTCGCCAGCCGCTCTTTCGCGCCGTCATGGATGGTGCGCAGCTCTTTCAGGGTTTCGTCGATCTGGGTGCGCTTGGCCTCCAGCGCTGCGATCTCGCGCGCGGTCTTGTCGATGACGAACTCCAGCTGTCGGACCCGGCCCTCGCCTTCACGGCCGTAAAGTTCCAGGAAGGTCTTGATGTCGGACAGGCTGGAGCCGATGGCCTTGGCGCGCAGGATCAGCTTCAGTCGCGTGGAGTCGGCTTCGGTGAAGACGCGCTGACCGCCCACGCGCTGGGGCTTCAGCAATCCCTTGGATTCATAGAACCGGATCGTGCGCGGCGTGACGCCGTGGGCGTCGGCGAGCTCTGCGATGCCGTAAAGCGTACCGTGTTCGGTCTGAGCGGTGTCGGCCATGTCGAATATCCCTGTCGCGTGTAACGATAAGCCGAACCTGATGCCGTTAACAAGAGGCGCTTGACGTATACGTCAGCCTGGGGGAAGCTCACCCCATGACGAGAGCCCCGGCGGAACCGGGCCGGTCAGGGAGGAGACGGGCGCACGATGAGCGAAGCCGCCGCAAACGCCCGATATGACAGCGTATTTCGACCCGGCCTTTTTCGGGGCCGGGTCGTTTGCGTCACTGGCGGCGGGTCGGGGATCGGCCGCTGCATCGCCCATGAGCTTGCAAGTCTCGGCGCGCACGTGGTCCTGATCGGGCGCAAGCCGGAGAAGCTGGACGCGGTCAAAGCCGAGATCACCGAGGACGGCGGCGCGGCGGACACCCGCGCCTTCGACATTCGCGACGAGGAGGCGGTGAACGCCAACGTCGCCGACATCGCCGCGAAACACGGCCGCATCGACGCGCTGGTGAACAATGCCGGCGGTCAGTTCCCGGCGGAGGTCGCCGACATCTCGAAAAAGGGCTGGGACGCGGTCCTCGCCACCAATCTCACCGGCGGCTGGCTGATGATGCGCGCGGCGTTCAACGCCTCCATGAAAGCCCATGGCGGGGCGATGGTGAACATCACCGCCGACATGCACGCCGGAATGCCGGGCATGGCCCATTCCGGCGCGGCGCGGGCGGGCATGGAGAACCTCACCAAGACCGCGGCGCTGGAATGGGGCAAGTACGCGATCCGCGTGAACGCCGTGGCGCCGGGCTGGATCGCCAGCTCCGGCATGGACACCTATGGCGGCGCCGCGCGCGCAATGATCCCATATCTGAAACAGCATCTGCCCGCCCAGCGCCTGGGCAGCGAGGCCGAAGTGAGCGCGGCGGTGGTGTTCCTGCTCTCGCCGGCCGCGGCCTTCATCACCGGGCACCAGATGCAGGTGGACGGCGGGGCGCCGCTGGGCGGACGCCACTGGCCGCTGGAAAACCACGACAAGAGCGAGGTGTTCAACGGGTTTCACCGCGCGGTGGACCCGAAGGTCCTGCGCGGGGAGGAGGTCTGATGCCGAAGCTCGCCTCGCGCCTGAACACCGGCTCGGACGATTACAAACGCGCCGCCGAGGCCATGGGCGAGAAGCTCGGGGAGGTGCGCGCGCTGGAGGAAAAGGTCCGCAACAACTCCGCCTCGAAGAAGGCGCGGTTTGAAGAGCGCGGCCAGTTGCTCCCTCGTGAGCGCGTGGCGCGCCTCATCGATCGCGACCGGCCGTTTCTGGAGATCGCGCCGCTGGCGGGCCTGAAAATGCACGACGATGACGGCGACCGGGGCGCGTCCGGCGGCGGCATGGTGGTGGGGATCGGCGTCGTTCAGGGCAAGCGCTGCGTGGTCTCGGCCTCCGACAGCGCCATCAAGGGCGGCACCGTCGCGCCCATGGGGTTGAAGAAATCCCTGCGCGCCCAGGAAATCGCCTTTTCGAACAAGCTGCCCATGATTCATCTGGTGGAGTCCGGCGGCGCGAACCTTCTGTACCAGGCGGAAATCTTCGTCGACGGCGGGCGCAGTTTCGCCAACCAGGCGCGCATGAGCGCGGCCGGCCTCCCCCAGATCGCCGTGGTCCACGGCAGCTCCACGGCCGGCGGCGCCTATCTGCCGGGATTGTCCGACTACGTCGTATTGGTCCGGGAGAAGTCGAAAATCTTCCTCGCGGGCCCGCCTTTGGTGAAGGCCGCCATCGGCGAGGACGCCGACGATGAAGCCCTGGGCGGCGCTGACCTGCATGGCGAGGTGACCGGCCTTGGAGAGTATGTCGCGGACGACGACAAGCAGGCCCTCGCCTACGCCCGCGAGATCATGGACAAGCTCAATTGGGACGCGGCGACCGGGCCTTATGACGGCCCCGACCCGGCCTACCCGGCGGACGAGCTGATGGGCGTCGTGCCCGCCGACGACAAGACGCCGTTCGACGTGCGCGAGGTGATCGCACGCGTCACCGACGCCTCGGACTTCCTGGAGTTCAAGGCGCGCTATGGGGCTGAGACCGTGTGCGGTCACGCCCGCATCGGCGGGCGGCTTGTGGGGATCATCGGCAATAACGGACCCATCCAGCCGGAGGGGTCTACGAAAGCCGGGCAGTTCATCCAGCTGTGCGACCAGTCCTCGACGCCGATCGTCTTTCTACAGAACACCACGGGCTACATGGTGGGCACGAAGGCTGAACGCGACGGCGCGATCAAGCACGGCTCGAAGATGATCCAGGCCGTGGCGAACGCGCGCGTGGCGAAAATCACCATCGTGCTCGGCGGGTCCTACGGCGCGGGCAATTACGGCATGTGCGGGCGCGGCTTCGATCCGCGCTTCATATTCGCCTGGCCCACCGCGCGCACGGCCGTGATGGGCGGCGCCCAGGCCGCCAAGGTGATGGAGATCGTCACCCGCCAGAAGAACGCGCGCGCCGGGATCGAAACCGACGAGGAAAGCCTCGCCGGCATGTCCAAGATGATCGAACAGGGCCTCACGGAACAGTCCCACGCCCTCTTCGCCAGCGCGCGGCTATGGGATGACGGCGTCATCGACCCGCGCGACACCCGCGCCGTGCTGATCGAGTGCCTGAACATTTGCGCGGAAGCCGAGGCGCGGACCTTGAAGCCGAACACCTTCGGGGTGGCGCGGCTGTGATGAGCTGTCCGCGCCGTCACCCCCACCCGATCCGAGGCTTCGCCTCGGCCCACCCTCCCCGCAAGGGGGAGGGACTAGGTCAACGCGCGCTCGAAGATGCGCCGCGATAAGGAGCCTGACCCATGCACTTCACCCCTGAACACGAAGCGCTGCGCGACACGGTCGCGAAATTCGTCGCCAACGAGATCAATCCGCATGTGGAGGACTGGGAGGCCGCCGGCGAGTTTCCCTCTCACGAGGTCTTCAAGAAGATGGGCGATCTGGGCCTTCTGGGCCTGAGATGGCCGGAGAAGTACGGCGGCGCCGGGCTGGACATGTCCTACAGCCTGGTCCTCGCCGAGGAGCTGGGTCTCATCGATTGCGGCGGCGTGCCCATGGCCATCGGGGTGCACACCGACATGTGCACGCCGGCGCTGGCGCGCTTCGGGTCGGAGGAGCTCTGCCATGAGTTCCTGGCCCCGGCGATTTCCGGCGACATGGTGGGCTGTCTCGGCGTCTCCGAACCGGGCGGCGGCTCGGACGTGGCCGCGGTGAAGACCTTCGCCAAATCCGACGGCGACGATTACGTCATCTCCGGCTCGAAGATGTGGATCACCAACGGGCTGAAAGCCGACTGGTGCTGCCTCCTGGCCAACACCTCCGAAGGCAAGGTCCACGAGAACAAGTCGCTGATCATGGTGCCCATGGATCTGCCCGGCATCGAGAAGCAGAAGATCCACAAGATCGGCATGCACTCCTCCGACACCGCCCAGATCTTCTTCGACGAGGTGCGGGTGCCCAAGCGCAATCTGATCGGCGAGGAGGGCGCGGGCTTCCTCTATCAGATGCTGCAATTCCAGGAGGAGCGCATTTTCGGCGCCGCCTCCAGCTTGAAGAGCTTCGACAGGCAGATCGATCTGACCATCGACTACACCAGGGAGCGCAAGGCCTTCGGCGCGCCGCTGCTGGACAATCAGGTGATCCATTTCCGCCTCGCCGAGCTTCGCACCGAGGTGGAGATGCTGCGCTCGCTGGTCTATCGCTGCGTCGATGATTTCAACCAGGGCAAGGACGTCACCAAGCTCGCCTCCATGGCCAAGCTGAAGACCGGACGTCTGGCGCGCGAGATCGCCGACAGCTGCCTGCAATACTGGGGCGGCATGGGCTACACCGCCGACAATCCGATCAGCCGGGCCTTCCGCGACGGGCGCCTGGTGTCCATCGGCGGCGGCGCCGACGAGATCATGCTCGGCATCATCGCCAAGTATGACGGCACGCTTCCGAAGAAGAAAAAGCCGGTCAGCGGCAATGCCTGAGGTCGTCGCCGTCCGCCGCGAGGCCGGGGTCGTCCATCTGACCCTCAACCGGCCCGAGCTTCGCAACGCCATGTCGCTGGAGATGGTGGAGGCCTTGCTCGCCCGGCTCTCTGAAGCTGAAGACGCCGGCGATCGCATGATCGTGCTGCGCGGCGCAGGCGGGCATTTCTGCTCGGGCGGCGACATCAAGGACATGGGCGCGGCGCAAGCCCAGCCGGCGACCGATGTGGATCCCGTCGCCGAGGTGAACGCGCGCTTCGGCGCCCTGTGCGCCGCCTACGCCGAGACCGGTCTACCCGTCATCTGCGTCGTTGAAGGCGCGGTGATGGGCGGCGGGTTCGGTCTGGCCTGCGTTGCGGACGTGGTGATCGCCGACGAGAGCGCGGTGTTCCGCCTGCCCGAAACCGGGCTGGGTCTCGTCCCGGCGCAGATCGCACCGTTTCTGGTGGAGCGGCTGGGATATTCGCAAGCGCGGCGCCTGGCGGTGACCGGCGGCAAGCTGGATGCGGCTGCGGCGCTGCACCTCGGCCTCGTTCATGAGGTCTGCACCGGCGAGGAGGCGCTTCAGACCGCCCTCGCCGCCACGGTGGAGCAGATCAAGAAGGGCGCTCCGAACGCCATCTCGGCCACGAAGAAACTGGTGCGCCGCGCCCGGCTGGAAGATCCTTCCACGCTCGTTGCCGACGCCGCAGGCGTCTTCGCGAAGGCGGCGCGCGGGCCTGAAGGCGCGGAAGGCATGACGGCGTTTCTGGAGAAGCGTAAACCGAAATGGGCGGTGTGATGGACGCTTGGGGACAAGGCGGAGAGCCGGTTTCCTCCCCCGTTTACGGGGGAGGTGTCCGCGAAGCGGACGGAGGGGGGAATGCCGCAGGCGCCGTCCACCCCCCCCTCGACCCGGCCTTCGGCCGGCCCACTCCCCCCGCAAGCGGGGGGAGAAACCCGGCGAGGGCCTCGGAGACCACCCCATGACCCCCTTCGCCTCCGTGCTCATCGCAAATCGCGGCGAGATCGCCGTGCGGGTGCTGAATGAGGCGCGCGCCTCGGGCCGGCGGGCGATCGCGGTCTATTCCGACGCCGACGCGGACGCGCTGCATGTGCGCGAGGCCGACGAGGCCGTGCGCATCGGCCCGGCGCCGGCGGCGCAGAGCTATCTGAATATCGAAGCGATCCTTGAGGCGGCCGGGAAGACCGGCGCCGAAGCGATCCACCCCGGCTACGGCTTTCTCTCCGAGAACGCCGCCTTCGCCCGCGCCGTCCTCGACGCCGGCCTCGTCTGGATCGGCCCCCCGCCTGAGGCCATCGAGGCCATGGGCGACAAGGCGCGCGCCAAGCAGCTGATGATCGAAGCCGGCGTACCCGCCGTGCCCGGCTGGCAGGGTGAGGTTCAGGACGCGGGCGCGCTCAAAGCTGAAGCGGAGACGATCGGCTATCCGCTGCTGATCAAGGCGGTCGCCGGCGGCGGTGGGCGCGGCATGCGGGTGGTGCTCGAGGCGGCCGAGTTTGAAGACGCGCTCGCCTCCGCCCGGCGCGAGGCGAAATCCAGCTTCGGCGACTCCGCCGTGCTGCTGGAGAAATTCATCGAGCGCGGCCGCCATGTGGAGATCCAGGTCTTCGCCGACTCGCACGGAAACACGATCCATCTGGGCGAGCGCGACTGCTCGGCTCAGCGGCGGCGCCAGAAGGTGATCGAGGAAGCCCCCTCCCCGGCCGTGGACGAAGCCCTGCGTGAACGCATGGGCAAGGACGCGGTCGCCGCGGCGAAGGCGGTGAAGTATGTGGGCGCTGGGACGGTGGAGTTCCTGCTCGATGATGACGGCGCCTATTATTTCCTGGAAATGAACACCCGGCTGCAGGTGGAGCATCCGGTCACCGAGGAGGTCACGGGGCTCAATCTGGTTCAGCTCCAGTTCGACCTGGCGGCCGGCGCGCCGCTGCCTGTGGCGCAGGACGACGTGGCGCTGTGCGGTCACGCGGTGGAGCTTCGTCTTTATGCGGAGGACCCACTGGACGCCTTTGCGCCGCAATCGGGCCGGATCGCGCATTTCGAGCCTGAAGACGCCTCCATCCGCGTCGATTCCGGCGTGGAGACCGGCGACGTCATCGGGACCGATTACGACGCCATGGTGGCCAAGCTGATCGGAACCGGCGAGACCCGCGACGAGGCCCTGGACGCCCTGCGCGCGCATCTTCAGGCCGAGCCGCTGCTGGGCGTGACGACCAACCGTGATTTCCTTCTGCGGCTCATCGACGACGACCGCTTCCGCAAGGGCGAGATCCGCACTAGCGATCTTGATCAGTGGGCTGAAGAGAGATCCGGGCCGTTCGCGCGCGCCGAAATTCCCTTCGAGGCCTACGCCGTCGCCGCAGCCCTGCTGGCCGACACCGGCGGGCCTGTGCTGCGCTCCGGTTCGGTGACGCGGTTCGAGCTCGATCTGGAGATCGGCGGGGAGGCCGTGACCGTTCAGCTGGAGCAGAGGCCCGGCGGCGGCGTGATCGTCGCACACGGTGAAGACCGCAGCGAAATCCGCGTCCTGGAGAGGTTCGACGGCGCGGTGCGGTTCATCATGGACGGCGTCACCCGCATCCTCCCCGCCGCCCACACCGAGGACGACGCCCTGCATCTGGGCCTGCCGGCGCAGATGGTGCGCATCGCCGAGCCCTCCCCCGTCAACCGCGATCCGGCGGCCGATCCCTCCAAGATCACCGCCCCGGTCTCCGGCGCGGTGGTCGCAGTCCATGTAAAGCCCGGCGACCGGGTGAAGGCCGGCGACGTGCTGGCGGTGATGGAGGCGATGAAGATGGAGATGCGCCTCACCTCCGACGCCGACGGGGTGGTGAAAAGCGTCAATATCGAGCCCGGCGCGCAGGCGGCGGGCGGATTCGTCTTGATCGAACTCGATTTGCAAGCCCAGGATTAGACCCATGACCAAAGCCGTGCTCACCTGCGCGCTGAACGGCGTGCTGACGAATCCGAAAACCCATCCCGTTCCGGTGACCCCGGAGCAGATGGCGCAAAGCGCGCGCGAGGCGTTCGACGCCGGCGCCAGCGTCATGCACGTGCATTACCGCATGCAGGAGGCCGACCACGGCCATTTTCCGACCTGGGATCCGGACGTGGCCGCCGAGATCGTCGAAGCGATCCGCGACGCGTGCCCGGGCGTCATCATCAACTCCACCACCGGCGTCGTCGGCCCGGACGTCTCCGGCCCCGTGGCCGTGGTGAAGCGCGTGAGGCCGGAGATCGCCGCCTGCAATGCCGGCTCGCTCAACTATCTGAAACTTCGCAGCAATGGCGACTGGGCCTGGCCGCCCATGATGTTCGACAATCCGGTCGAGAAGGTTCAGGCCATGGTCGACGCAATGAACGAGGTGGGCGCCCACCCCGAGTTCGAGTGCTTCGACGTGGGGATCGTGCGCTGCGTCAACATGTATATCGAAAACGGCATGGCGCCGGCCGCCCACTATAACTTCGTCATGGGCGTCGCCTCCGGCATGCCGGTGGATGCGCGGCTTCTGGAATTGCTGCTCGATTACAAGCGTGAAGGCGATCCCTGGCAGACGACGCTGATCGGACGCGAGGAGATCTGGCCGGTCCATCAGCGCACGGCCGAGCTGGGCGGCATGCTGCGCACCGGGCTTGAAGACACCTTCTATCTGCCCAGCGGCGAACGGGCGACGGGCAACGGCCAGCTTATCGATGCGCTGGCGAGCTGCGCGCACCGCGCAGGCCGCGAGATCGCGTCTCCGGACGAGGCGCGCAAAATCATGAAATTGCGGGAGGATGCACATGGAGGCGCGCGCGAGCGAACTGCCTAGGATCGGCGAGGACCAGCTGTTCCCTTCGACTCCGGCGAGGCTGTTCGAACAGGCCGGCGTCCGTCCGGATGCGCCGGCCTACAAGACCCATGACGGCTCGGGCTGGAACGCCACCAGCTGGAAGACCTATGCCGACACGGTCCGCCGCGCCGCGCGCGCCCTGACGGCGCTGGGTGTTCAGCCGGGCGATTGCGTGGCGATCCTGGGCTATAACCGGCCGGAATGGACCACCATGGCGATCGCGGCCATGGCCGCCGGCGCCCGCCCGGCCGGGGTGTACTGGACCAGCGCGCCTCCGGAGATCGCCTATATCCTGCAGCACTCCGAAGCGCCGGTGTTTCTTGTCGAGACCGCCGAGCACGTCGAGCAGGCCCTGCAACTCAAGGCCGAGTGCCCGCATCTGGAGACCATCGTGGTGATGGAGGGCCCGGCCGGCGATCACCCGGACGTGCTGTCCTGGGGTCAGTTCCTGGCGCTGGGCAAGGCCGATTTCGACGACGCGGTCTCAGAGCGCCTGGCCGCCATCAGCGAAGAGACCATCGGGGTGCTGATCTACACCTCCGGCACCACCGGGCCGCCCAAGGCGGTGATGCTGACCCATGGAAACCTGTCCTGGTCGTCTGCCATGCTGGTGGAGATGTTCGGCAGCCAGGTGGGCGACAAGACGCTCTCCTATTTGCCCATCGCCCATGTGGCCGAGCAGCAGTCCAGCGTGCACAACCACGTGGTCTCCGGCGCGACGCTGCATTTCGCGCGCTCCATGGAGACATTCGCCGAAGACCTGCAGAGCGTGAAGCCGACCGTGTTCTTCGGCGTGCCGCGGGTCTGGGAGAAGATGCACGAAACCCTGCGCGCCCGCCTCGCCGAAGCCGAAGGCACGAAAGCCAAGCTCGCCGGCTGGGCGATGAAGACGGCGCGCAAACACCACGAGAAAGTCCTGGCGGGGGAAAGCCCCGGCCCGATCCTCAGCCTGCAGAAAAACATCGCCGACGCCCTGGTCCTGAAGAAGATCAAGGCGGCGCTGGGGCTTGATGAAGCGCGCATGCTGATCTCCGGCGCCGCGCCGATCTCCCCGGAGGTTCTCTGGTTCTTCGCCGGCCTCGACCTCATCCTCTATGAAGGCTACGGCCAGTCGGAGACCAGCGCGCCCACCGCCTTCTCCCGACCCGGCGCGGTGCGCTTCGGTTCGGTGGGCAAGATGATCCCGCACATGGAGGCGCGCCTGTCGGAAGAGGGCGAGCTGCAGGTGCGCGGGCCCAATGTCTTCGCCGGCTATATGAAGAACAACGAAGCCACCGAGAACACCTTCACGCGCGACGGCTGGATGAAGACCGGCGACATCGTGCGCATGGACGAGGACGGCTTCGTCTACATCACCGGACGCATCAAGGACATCATCATCACCTCGGGCGGCAAGAACATCACGCCGGCCAATCTGGAAACCGATCTGATGAACGCGGCCCTGATCGAGCACGCGGTGGTCGTCGGCGACGCGCGGCCCTATCTGACGGCGCTGCTGACGCTGTCGCCCGAGGCGCTGGCCGACTGGGCGAAGAAGAACGGCGTCACGCCCGAAGAGGCGCGGCGCTCGCCGGGGCTGACCGAAGAGCTTCAGAAGGCCGTCGACGCGGTCAACACCAACCATGCGCGCGTGGAAAACATCCGCAAATTCAGGGTCCTTGACCACTCCTTAAGCGTCGAGAACGGAGAACTGACCCCGACCTTGAAAGTGCGCCGCAATGTGGTGATCGACCGCCACAAGGCGCTGGTGGATGAAATGTATGCCCGGGACGACGCCCCCGCCTGACGCCGACGCCAGCGACCGCCTGAGCCGGCTCCCCGCCGAGGTGTCCGTGGCGGTCATCGGCGCGGGTTTCGCCGGGATCGCCATGGGCTGGCGGCTTAAACAGGAGGGGGTGGAGGATTTCCTCATCCTCGACCGCGCCGACGGCGTGGGCGGGGTGTGGCGGGCCAACACCTATCCGGGCGCAGCCTGCGACGTGCCGAGCCATTTGTATTCCTTCAGCTTCTTCCTCAATCCGGACTGGAGCCGGAAATTCTCGCCCCAGTCGGAGATTCTCGCCTATCTCGAACGCGCCGCCGACGCGCTCGCGCTGCGCCCTCATCTGCGCTTTGGCCGGACGGTCACGGCGCTGGTCTTCGACGCCGAGGCCGGGCGCTGGACGCTGACGTTCTCAGACGGCGCGGTGATGACGGCGCGCGCGGTGGTGAGCGCGGTGGGCCAGCTCGCCGAACCGAACACGCCGCAGATCAAGGACGCCGAGCGCTTTGAAGGCGCCATGGTCCACACCGCGGCCTGGGACCCGGGTGTCGATTTCACCGGCAAGCGCGTGAGCGTCATCGGGAACGCGGCGAGCGCGGTGCAGCTGATCCCCGAGATCGCCAGGACCGCGCGCAGCGTCACGGTGTTCCAGCGCACGCCCAACTGGGTGATCGAAAAACCGGACCGGGCGTTCACCAACGTCGAGAAGCGCCTGTTCCGCGCCGCGCCTCTTATCCATCGGCTCTATCGGCGCGCGAGCTATCTCATTCACGAGGCGCGGTTTCCCGCGTTTCTCTCAAACTCGCTCGCCAGCGCCTACACCCGCCACCGCCTCAAACGCCAGCTCGCGCGGCGGATCGAAGACCGGGGCCTGCGCGAGATGCTGACGCCGGATTATGCGCCAGGGTGCAAGCGCATCTTGTTGTCCAACGATTATCTGGAGACGCTGCAGAAACCCCATGTGCGCCTGATCGCGCGGCGCCCGGCGCGCTTCGAGCCGGATGCGATCCTCACCCCCGACGGCCAGCGCGTGGCCGCCGACGCGGTGATCTTCGCCACCGGGTTCAAGGCGGTGGAGTTTCTGGCGAGCCTGGAGGTCCGCGGGCTTGAGGGGCGAACCCTGAAAGACCATTGGGCGGGGACCCCGCGCGCCTATCGCGGCGTCGCGGTCTCGGGATTTCCCAATCTCTTCATGCTCTACGGCCCGAACACCAATCTCGGCCACAACTCGATCATCTTCATGCTGGAGCGCCAGGCCGAATACGTCGCGCGGCGCATCGCAAAACTCCTGTCCGAAGACATCCGCGTCATGGACGTGACGCCGGAGGCCGAAGCGGCGTTCAACGCCCGCCTCCAGAAAAAGCTGAAGAAGACCGTCTGGGCCGGCGACTGTCCCAGCTGGTACAAGACCGAGGACGGGGTGATCACCAATAACTGGGCCGGCCTCGCCACCAGCTTCGCCCTGACCCTGCGCCACGAGGACGCGCACGCCTGGCGCACCGCGCCGTCATCGGCGGAAAAGCCGAGCGCGCCGGAGCGGCTTGGCGTAGATTCGCCGCCATGAACGAGCGCTGCCCCTGGTGCGGGACCGATCCCGTTTACGTGGCCTATCACGACACCGAATGGGGCGTGCCCGAATACGACTCGCGCGCGCTCTTCGAGAAGCTGGTCCTGGACGGATTCCAGGCCGGGCTCGCCTGGATCACCATCCTGAAAAAGCGTGAGAATTTCCGCGCCGCTTTCGATGGATTCGATCCCGGACGCATCGCGCGCTATGGTGAGGCGGACATTCAGCGCCTCCTGGGCGACGCCGGGATCGTGCGCTCGCGCGCCAAGATCGAGGCGGCGATCACCGGCGCCCGCATCTGGTGCGACATCGAGGAAAGCGACCGCAATTTCAGCGCGCGCCTATGGGATTTCGTCGATGGCGCGCCGGTTCAGAACACCTGGCGAACCATGGCGGAGGCGCCCGCTAAGACCGCGGCGAGCGCGGCCATGAGCCGGGAACTGAAGCGCCTGGGCTTCAAGTTCTGCGGACCGGTGATCGTTTACGCCTTCATGCAGGCGTGCGGGCTGGTGAACGATCATCTGGTGAGCTGTCACCGCCATGGCGCGGTGTCGGAAATGGGAGGCCGGTTATGAGGCGAGGCTTTGCGGCGGCGGCGGCCCTGATGCTCGGCGCGTGCGCAGGAACGTTCGAACGCGCCGAGCCCCCGCCCGATCATGCGCTCAGCGCGGTGACCTGCGACACCGGGGGCCGCCACGGCCCGACCGGGGTGATGGACTGGACCTGCGTGGACGGCGACGGCGAGCGCCGCCTGCCGGTGCGCAGCCTTCACGAGGTCATCGACGGCGAGAGCGACGACGCGGACGAGCGCCGCGCGGCCCGCCGCGACCGGCTGGACGGCCCGTCCCACTCGCCGCCCCACCGACCGCACTAACCCGGTCCGGAACGTCGCGCCTGCGGCTGCGTTGGGCTTGGCGTGCCGCAAGCCCGTGAAGGGGAAGCATGACCCGTCTTGTTCATCTCGCCGATCTGCATTTCGGCGCGGAGGATCCGCCGCTCGTCGACGGGCTGGCCGACGCGATCACCGCGCTCGATGCGGACGTGATCTGCGCGGCCGGCGACTTCACCCAGTACGGCCGCCGCCGCGAGTTCAAGGCCGCCGCCGAGTTCTTCGCGCGACTAAAACCGCCGGTCATCGCCGCGCCCGGCAATCACGACACGCCCTATTGGGATGTGTTTTCGCGCCTGTTCCGCCCTTGGGGCCGGTTCGAACGCCTTTTGGGCGGGACGGTGAGACCGCGCTGGCGCGGCGAGCGCGACGGGCTGGAGACGCTGGCGACCTCACGCGGCCTCCAGGCGCGGCTCGACTGGTCGCTGGGCAAGGTGCGCGAAGCCCATGCCCGCGAGGCGGCTGAGAATCTGCGCGACGTGAAAGGCGCGCGTATCGTCGCCGGCCACCACCCGCTGTTCTCGCCGGAAGGCCGCAAGGGCCGCTCGCGCACGCGCGGCGCGACGGCGGCGACGCACATCCTCGCGGAGGCGCAGATCGATCTGGTGCTCTCCGGCCATCTCCACCAGGCTTTCGCCCTCGCCTTCGAACGCCCAGACGGCGGCAAGTCCTGGCATGTGGGCGCCTCCACGGCGCTCTCCAAGCGCACGCGCGACGAGCCGGCGGGCTTCAACGTCATCGATTTCGACGATGACGGGGCCCGGCTGGAGATTCACGCCGCCACGAAGGACTACACCTACGTGCCGGTCTCCGAGCAGCGCCTGGACTTCACCCCGCGCGGCTAGGCGCGCCCGCCGCATACCGCACGAAATCCAGATACAGCCCGTCCGGCGGCGCCACGGGGCCGCAGCGGGTCCGGTCGGCGGCGTCGAGCGCGGATTTGAAGTCGGCCGGGCTCCATTTGCCCAGGCCCACCTCCACCAGCGAGCCGGTGATGGAGCGCACCTGGCGGTGGAGGAAGCTGATCGCCTCCACCACGATCTGGACCTCGCCGCCGGCGAGCGCGGTCACCACCGCCTTGTCCATGGATTTCACAGGGCTGTCGGCCTGACACTGGGCGTCGCGGAAAGTGGTGAAGTCGTGCGTGCCCAAAAGATGCTGCGCGGCGGCGTGCATGGCCTCGGCGTCGAGCGGCTTGGGGATGCGCCAGGCCTTGCCGCGCTCCAGCGCCAGGGGCGCGCGCCGGGCGATGATGCGATAGACATAGCCCCGCTTCACCGCGCCGAACCGGGCGTGGAAATCCTCGCCCACCCGCTCCGCCTCGAGAACCGCGACCGGGTCGGGTTTGAGGTGATGATTGATCGCGTCGCGCACCGTGTCGGCGGGCAGGTCCTTTGCAAGATCGAGATGGGCCACCTGACCCAGCGCATGAACCCCGGAATCGGTGCGCCCCGCGCCATAGACCTCGCCCGCGCCCGGATCGAGCTTCTTCGCCGCGGCTTCGAGCGCCGCCTGCACGCTCGGGCCGTTCTCCTGACGCTGCCAGCCGACGAACGGGCCGCCGTCATATTCCAGGGTGAGCTTGTAGCGGGGCATTTTACGTCACCCCACCACCGTCCCCGGCGTCACATCGGTCCCGTTGAGGAAGGCGGCGCGGTCCACCACGCCGCGGCCCTCGCGTTGCAGGCGAACGGGCCGGATCGCTCCGCGGCCGCAGGCGATGGCGAGATCGTCGTCGAGCACTTCGCCCGGCTCGCCCTGGCCGCGCACGGCTTCGGCGAACAGCACCTTCACGCGCACCGGCTTGTCGCCCGGCAATTCAAAGAAGGCGCCGGGGAAGGGCGACAGGGCGCGGATATGGTCGGCGACTTCGCCGGCCGGGCGGGTGAAGTCGATGCGCGCTTCGGCGCTGGTGATCTTCCGGGCGTAGGTGACGCCGTCCTCGCTTTGCGGGACCGCGCCCAGTGAGCCGCGCTCCAGCGCCGCCAGGGTGCGCGGCCATAACAGCGCGCCGGTGGTCATCAAACGGTCGTGCAGCGTGCCGGCGGTGTCGGTTTCGGCGATGGGCACGATCTCGCTCATCAGGACCGGGCCGGTGTCGAGCCCCTCCTCCATCTGCATGATCTGCACGCCGGTGACCTCGTCGCCGGCCTGGATGGCGCGCTGGATCGGCGCCGCGCCGCGCCAGCGCGGCAGGAGCGAGGCGTGCAGGTTCAGGCATCCCAGCCGCGGCGCCGCCAGCGCGCGCAGGGGGAGGATCTGGCCGTAGGCCACGACGCAGGCCGCATCGAGCTCCAGCGCCTCGAACCCGGCGAGCACGTCCGCGTCGCGGAACCGGTCCGGCGTATACACCGGCAGGCCGAACTGCTCGGCCAGCAGATGAACCGGGGTCTTGGTTTCTTTCTGGCCACGTCCGCGCCGGCGCGGCGGCTGGGCGTAGACCGCCGCCACCTCATGGCCCGCGCCGACGATCTCGGCGAGGCTGGCGGCGGCGAATTCGGGCGTGCCCATGAAGGCGAGGCGAAGCGGCATGATCGGGTCCAGCGTCTTTGCGTCCGGCGCTGACTTAAGCCCATGCGGGCTTGAGGTGAAGCCTCACGCCGACAGTCCGGTCACCGCCTCGCTCAAGGCCCAGAGCTTTTTCGCCTTCTCCAGATCGCGGATATGCGGACGGTAGCCGGCGAAGCGCTCAGGCTCGGCCGGCGCGGCGATGTCGCAATCCTCGCAATACACCCCGCCGCGCCCCTCCAACTGGGGCGAGGTCGCCGCCCAGACCGTGGTCGCCGCGCCTTGTTCGACGGTCTTGAAAACAGGGTTGAGCGCACCGTCCTCATCGATCCAGCCCATGGCGCGCATTTCCTCGGCTTCGAGGTCGCGCTGCAGCTCGGTCATGATGCCGCCGGGATGGACCGAATAGGCGGTCAGGCCCTCGCTCTCGTATTTCGTGTTCAGCGCCAGGGCGAAGAGGGCGTTGGCGCTTTTCGAACGGCCATAGGCCTTCCACTTGTCGTAATCGGTGAGCGTCCAGTTCCAGTCGTCGAGATCCACGTCGCTTATCCGGTGGGCGAGCGAGGACAGCGCCACCACGCGCGCGCCCGGCTTCTGGAGCAGCCGAGCCTTCAAGTGCGCGAACAGGGCGAAATGGCCCAGATGATTGGTGGCGAACTGGCTCTCCCAGCCCTTGGAATTGCGCCGCAAGGGCGTGGCCATGATCCCGGCGTTGGCGATCAGGACGTCGATCCCGTCCGAAGCCTCGGCGGCGGCGAGCTTGGCGCCCTCGGCCACGCTGTCGGGCTCGCTCAGATCCAGCTCGATCACTGCGGCGTTGAGGTTCTCCAGCGCCTCGCGCGCCTTGTCCGGCGAGCGCCCCGGCACGATCAGCCGCGCCCCGGCGCGCGCCAGCGCCTTCGCCGCCTCCAGTCCGATGCCGGAATAGCCGCCGGTGATGAGGATGGTCTTGCCGGTCAGGTCGAGGCCCTCGGCGACTTCGGCGGCGGTGGAGCGGGCGCCGAACGGGCTGCCCAGCGGGGTCTGGCGGGGATCGGTCATGAGCGTCTCCTTTGCGCCGGGCGAGCCTTGCGCGAACGCGCGCCTATGGGAAGTCCCGGTATCGCGGGCCGCCACGCCGTGGCATTCTCGCACCGTTGCATCGTCGGAGCCCGCCATGACCCGTCTTGTCCTTCTCGCCATCGCCAGCCTCGCCTTGTTCACCGCTGGATGCGCCCAGGCGCCGGCCGAGCCCGCGGGCGAGCCGCGCGTCTCCGGTCCGGCGGGCGAGGGGCCCTTCACCGCCGGTCCCGGCTCCCTGTCCGGCGTGGGCGAGGCCTGCGGCGGCATGATGGGGCTTCGCTGCTCGGAAGACCCGGACGATCGCCAGTACTGCCATATGGAACCCGAAGCCATGTGCGGCGCGGCCGATCAGACCGGCGTCTGCCGGGTGCGGCCCATGGCCTGCCCGCGCGATTACCGGCCGGTGTGCGGCTGCGACGGGGAGACCTACGCCAACGCCTGCCTCGCCAACGCCGCGGGAACGAGCGTGGCCGCAGAAGGCGCCTGCAAGCCGCCGCGCTAGGCGTTGCGCCTGCGGCGCGGCGGGCGTAAACCCGCGCGCCATGCGACCCGCCCCGCCCCCTGATACGCCGATCCTGCCCGCCGACGACCCGGCGGCGCTCGATCGCGCCGCCGATCTTCTGGCGGCGGGCGGATGCGTCGCGCTGCCCACCGAGACGGTGTACGGGCTCGCCGCGGACGCCACGAACGGCGAGGCGGTGGCCGGGATCTACGCCGCCAAGGGCCGGCCGCGCTTCAATCCGCTGATCGCTCATTGCGATACGCTGGCGCGCGTGCGTGGTCTGGTCGATCTGGGGCCGACCGGAGAGGCGCTGGCCGCGGCGTTCTGGCCCGGCCCCCTCACCCTGGTGGCGCCGCGCGCCGCCCGCGCGCCGGTGAGCGACCTCGCCGCTGCCGGTCTGGCGACGCTGGCCGTGCGGGCGCCGCGCTCGCCCGCGCTGGCCGCGCTCTGCGCCCGGCTCGACCGCCCGCTGGCCGCGCCCAGCGCCAACGCCTCGGGACAAGTCAGCCCCACCACCGCCCTCCATGTGAAGGAGAGCCTGAACGGGCGCGTTCACCTGATCCTCGACGGCGGTCCGTGCCCGGTGGGCGTGGAGAGCGCCATCGTCGACGTCGGCGCGGCTCCCCCCCGCCTGCTGCGTCCGGGCGGGATCGCCCGCGAGGCGCTGGAGGCGGTGTGCGGGCCGCTCGGCGCGGCGGACGGGAACGTCACCGCTCCGGGCATGCTCGCCAGCCATTACGCGCCGCGGGCTGTGCTGCGCCTCAACGCAACCGAAGCGAAGCGGGGGGAGGCCTATCTGGCGTTTGGGCCGCACGCACACATGGAAGGCGTTGAAATATTTAACCTCTCCACCAGTTCCGACCTAGCCGAAGCGGCGGCGAATCTGTTCAGTGGGTTGCACACGCTCGATGCGCGGGCCTCGACGATCGCCGTCGCGCCGATTCCGGCCACCGGTCTGGGCGAAGCGATCAATGACCGGCTGGCGCGGGCGGCGGTGCGCTGAACACAGTCTATAGGTGTGCTTTCTGGTCTGTGCTACTAATAGGTTCATGCTCATGGACGCCGGCCTCTACATCTCTCGCTTCCGCACTCCGCTGGACGACGCGTCCGGCGTGATCGTGGTGGACGGCGACCGCGTGCGGGGCGGGGATTCGGCGATGTATTACACCGGCGCGATCACCGGCTCCGGCGCCCAGATCAAGGTGACGCTTGACGTGCGCCTGCACGATCGCTCGCGCACCTCGGTCTTCGGCGACGACGAGAAGGCGTTCACCCTGGTGCTCACCGGCCGCAAGAAAGGTGAGGAGTACGTGTTCGAGGGCCGGGCCGAGCGCGGGCCTTCGCTGCGCTTCGAGGCGGTCCTGACGCGCGTCGCCGACTGACCCTGTTCGAAGCGGCGGGCAGGCCTTATGCTTCGCGCCATGACGCCCGACACCCTGCAGACCCTCACCGACAGCCTCGACGCCAAGGCCTGGTCCACCGATCCGGCCGAGCTCGCCGGTCATGTCTCCGACTGGCGCGGCCGGTACAAGGGCGACAGTCCGCTCCTGTTGAAGCCCGGCTCCACCGAGGAGGTGGCCCGCATCCTGGCGCGCTGCAACGCGGCCGGGATCGCCGTCCTGCCCCAGGGCGGAAACACCGGGCTGGTGGGCGGTTCGACGCCCCAGGGCGAAGTGGTGATCAGTCTGAAGCGCATGAACGCCATCACCGCGGTGGACCCCGACAACGAGTCGCTGACCTGCCAGGCCGGCGCGATTCTGGAGAGCGTTCAGGCCGCGGCCGCCGAGGCGGGCAAGCTGTTCCCCTTGTCGCTCGGCGCCCAGGGCTCGGCGATGATCGGCGGGCTGATCTCCACGAACGCCGGCGGCGTGCACGTGCTGCGCTACGGCATGATGCGCGAGCTGGTCCTGGGCCTTGAAGCCGTGCTGCCCGACGGCCGGGTGATCAGCGATCTCGCCGGTCTTCGCAAGGACAATACCGGCTATGATCTCAAACAGCTCTTCATCGGCGCGGAAGGCACGCTGGGCGTCGTCACCGCCGCGACGCTGAAGCTGTTCGCGCGCCCCGCCTCGACGTCCGTGGCGGTGTGCGCGGTGGACGATCCCCACGGCGCGGTGGCGCTCCTGCGCCATATGAAGGATAAGACCGGCGGCGCGGTCGCGGCGTTCGAGCTGATGCCGAAATTCGGCCTCGACCTGGTGGTCGCCCATGTGCCCGGCGCGCGCCATCCCCTGGCCGGCGATCCGGCCTGGAGCGTGCTGATCGAGCTGACCAGCGCCGAACCGGACCGGGCGCCGACGCTGATGGAGCAGGCGCTGGAGGCGGCGTTCGAAAAAGGCCTGGTCAGCGACGCCGCCATCGCCCAGTCCGAGGCCCAGGCGCAGGAGTTCTGGATGCTGCGCGAGAGCATCCCGGAGGGCGAGAAAGCCCACGGCAAGGCGGCCAAGCACGATGTTTCGGTGCCGGTCTCGCGCATGGCCGATTTCATGGCCGAGGCGATCGCGCTCGCCGAGGACGCCGATCCGGCCGTGAAGGTCATCGCCTTCGGCCATGTCGGCGACGGCAACGTGCACTTCAACGTGGCCGCGCGCGATCCCGGCGCGGGCGAAGACTTCCTCGACCAGATCAAGCCGGTCACCGCAAAGGTCTATGATCTGGTGGACAAGCATCAAGGCTCGATCTCCGCCGAGCACGGGATCGGGATCCTGAAGCAGGCCGAGTTCGTGCGCCGCAAACCGGTGGAGGCCGAACTAATGAGCCGGATCAAGGCCGCGCTGGATCCGGGCGCCATCATGAACCCGCGGGTGCTTCTGGGCGTGAAGCGGTAAGCGCCGCCCCAACATCGCCGTTTTCCAAACGTTGCGCGCTCTGCTATACGGCCCGGCTGACACGCGGGCGTTCCCGCCAGACTTTATCGCGCCGGGCCGAACGCCGCCCGGGCCCAGACGGATGTCCATGACCCTGCCTGACACTATTCCCTCCGCGCTCCGCTCGGCGCTGGAGGCCAAAGGCTATGCCAGCCTCACCGACGTACAGTCCGCCGTTCTGGCGCCGGAGGCCGAAGGCCGCGATCTCCTGGTCAGCGCCCAGACCGGATCGGGCAAGACGGTGGCCTTCGGCCTCGCCATGGCGCCGGAGCTTCTGGCCGGCGAAGACCGGCTGGCGCCGGCCGGCCTGCCGCTCGCCCTGATGATCGCCCCGACGCGCGAGCTGGCGCTGCAGGTGCAGCGCGAGCTGGCCTGGCTTTACGCCGAGGCGGGGGCTCGCCTTGCAAGCTGTGTCGGCGGCATGGACGCCCGCGCCGAGCGCCGTGCGCTGGAGCGCGGCGCCCATATCGTGGTGGGCACGCCGGGACGCTTGCGCGACCATATCGAACGCGGTGGGCTGGACCTGTCGGCTGCGCGTGCGGTGGTGCTCGACGAAGCCGACGAGATGCTCGATTTCGGCTTCAAGGAAGACCTCGAATTCATCCTCGACGCCGCGCCGCAGAGCCGCCGCACGCTGCTGTTCTCGGCCACCGTGTCGAAACCCATCGCACGCATCGCGGAGACCTATCAGCGCGACGCGCTGCGCCTGTCCACCGTCAGCGGCGAAGGCCAGCACGCCGACATCACCTATCTCGCCCACGTGGTCGCGCCGAACGACCGCGATCACGCCGTCATCAACGTTCTGCGCTATCACGGCGCGTCGCGCGCGCTGGTGTTCTGCGCCACGCGTGAAGCGGTGAACCGGCTCGCCGCGCGCCTGGGCAATCGCGGCTTCTCCACCGTAGCGCTGTCCGGAGAGCTGTCCCAGGCCGAACGCACGAAGGCCTTGCAAGCCCTTAGAGACGGCCGGGCGCGCGTGTGCGTGGCGACGGATGTGGCCGCGCGCGGCATCGACCTTCCGGGGCTCGACCTGGTGGTGCACGCCGAGCCGCCGACCAACGCCGAAGCCTTGCTGCACCGCTCCGGGCGCACCGGCCGGGCGGGCGCGAAGGGCGTGTCCGCCCTGATCGTCCCGTCCAACCGCCGCGGCCGGGTGATCCGGCTCCTGCGCGAGGCGAAGATCGAAGCCGACTGGACCGACGCGCCGGACGCCGAGGCGGTTCGCGCCAAGGACCATGAGCGCCTGGCCGACCATCCCGCCCTTTCCGGCGAGATCGACGAGACCCGCCGCGCCGAAGCGCAAGCCCTTCTGGAACGCTTCAGCGCAGAGCAGATCGCGGCGGCCTTCCTCTCCGAGCTGGAGCTCCGCCTGCCCGCGCCGGAGGAGCTGGGCGCGGTTCCCGACAAGCGCGAGCCCGGCGATCGGTTTGAAAAGTCCGACCGCTTCGAGACAAGCGGGCGTTTCGACCGGGGCGACCGGCCTGCGCGCGAGCCGAAACCGGCGCGCGCCGGCTTCGAACCGGGCGAATGGTTCGAGATCAATGTGGGCCGCAAGCACCGCGCCGAGCCGCGCTGGGTGCTGCCGATGATCTGCCGGATCGGCGACGTCACCGGCGGCGATATCGGTCAGATCGAGATCGGCGAGACCGCCACCCGGTTCGAGATCGCCGGTCCGGCCGTCGCCCGCTTCGAGGAGGCCATGGGCCAGCCCCGCGACCGCGACGAGAAAGTGCGCGTCAGCCGCGCCGGCGACGCGCCGCTGCAGCCGGCGAGCCCGAACGCCCCGCCGGCCCGCAAGAAGCCCGCGCGCGCGCCGCGCCCCGGAAAGGCCGAACGCCAGGCGATCAAGGCCGAGCGCGGCGAGGACGCGCTGTACGAGGCTTCGGACCGCCCCCGCAAACCGCGCGCGGACAAGATCGAGGCGCCTCGCAAAGGCAAGCCTTCGGGAAAACCAGCGGGCAAACCGGCGGGCAAGGCCAGATCGAAGCCCTGGCCGCCTGAAGGCGCCAAGGCGCTCAAGCGGGTCAAGCGCAAGCGCGACTAGCCGGTTTAATGTCGGTTTCCTCATGCGCGCGACAGGACCGGAGCCCCGCGCCGGGCTAGGCTTGGGCGCATGAACGATTGCCGGACCTTCCTGGATGCGGGCGACGCGGCGGGGCTGACCGCCGCGCTCGGCGCCGATACCTCGCTCGCCGACCGGCTGATCGCAGACGGCGAGCACGCCGCCCATCCCATCCACGCCGTCTGCGACCGGGTGTTCGACACGCGCCTGGACGAGGCGGCGGGCCTGGCCCTCGTCCGGGCGCTGATCGGCGCAGGCGCGGATCTGGGTCATCGCCACGCCGCAAACGGGGACGGGCTGGTGACCACCGCGATCAGCCTCGCCGTGCCGTCCATCGCCCATGCGCTGATCAGCGCCGGTGCGCCGGCCGGGCGAAAGGGCCTGTTCGGCGCGCTTCCCCTGCACTGGGCCGCCATGATGGGCGCGCCCGATCTGACAGCCCGGCTGATCGAGGGCGCCGATCTCTCGGCGCGCGACGACGCGTTCGACTCCACGCCGCTGGGCTGGGCGATGCAGGGCTGGGCCGATCCGCCCAAAGGGTCGCTGGGCGGTCAGATCGCCTGCGTCCGCCTCCTGGTGTCCGCCGGCGCCGCGATCGAGCCGAAATGGCTCGAGAGCGACAGGGTGAAGGCCGATCCGCCCCTGCACGCCGCGCTGCGGCTCGGCGCTTGAAATTTTATGGTTGAATGTTCGCAAAACACACGGTTAAACCAGCCCTGCAGCAGGCTGGGGAGCCGCGCGGGGTGAAGGCGGCGGCGGGCCGGGACACAGGTCCCGCCGCCGGCTTTCCTCCACCCTCAGCCCCTGGCGCGCGCGATGGCGGCCTGGACTTTCAGCGCCTGAACGGTCTCCCGGACATCATGCACCCGCACGATCGCGCAGCCCGCGCGCGCGGCGTGAAGCGCGGCGGCGAGCGAGCCTCCAAGCCGGTCCATGGGATCGCTCGCGCTCCCGTCGATCGCGTGGATGAAGCGCTTGCGCGACGCGCCGAACAGCACTGGAAAGCCGAGCTGGGTGAAGCTGTCGAGCGCGGCCATGAGCGCCAGGTTGTGGTCGAGCGTCTTGCCGAACCCGATCCCCGGATCGATCAGCACGCGCGCGCGTGTCACGCCGTGGGACAGGGCCGCGCCGGCGCGGCGGCCGAGATCGCGCGCCACGTCGGCGACGACGCTGTCATAGACCGGGTCTTGCTGCATGGTCTGCGGCTCGCCCCGCATGTGCATGAGGCAGGCCAGGCACTCAAGCTCGGCCGCTACGTCCAGCGCGCCCGGCGCCTGCAGCGCGTTCACGTCGTTCCACATCAAGGCGCCCGCCCGCACCGCGGCGCGCGCGATTTCGGGCTTCATGGTGTCGATGCTGATGCGGGCCTCGGGACGCGCCTTCAGAACCGCCTCGATCACGGGGATGACCCGGTCGCGCTCGGCGGCCGCCTCCACCGGCTCGGCGCCGGGGCGGGTGCTTTCCCCGCCGATATCGAGCCAGTCCGCCCCCTGATCGAGAAGCGCGAGGGCGTGAGCGACCGCGGCTTCGGCGTGGGCGAACCGGCCGCCGTCGGAAAAGCTGTCGGGCGTGACGTTGACGACGCCCATGACCTGGGGCCGGCCGTCTGAATGCGGAGCGAGCAGCGTGTGCATGGGTCGAGCGGGTAGGCCGCCGCGCCGGACCGGTCAAGCCGTGCGCGAACGCGTTGCCGGGCGGAGGGCGCGCCGCTAGGGTCTCGCCGATCCCCCCGGAGACCGCCATGACCGATCCCGCCCGCAAGCCCGAGTTCGACGCCGAGGCCGGCCCCGAAGGCGACTCTGACGGCCGCTCCGGAGCCGCGCGCGCCGCGCCGGACGCCGGCGGCGGGCTCATCGAGGCGCTGGAAGAGATCGCGGCCACCGCGCCGGACGAGGGGCTGACGCTGGGCGCCTTCACGCACGCGCTGGGCGAGCGGGTTTTCGGCGTGCTTCTGTTCGCCCTGGCGATCCCGGTGTGCATGCCGTTTCTTTACGGGGTGCCGCAGGTGGTGGCCCTACCGATGATGGCGCTGGCGCTGCAGATGGCGGCCGGTCGCGAAGAGCCCTGGCTGCCGGGCAAGTTCGCCGGCCGCGTGATGAGCAAGGCCGATCTTTCCAAGATGGCGCGCGGCGCGCGCAAATGGTTCGGCTGGGTGGAGGCGCTCGCCCGCCCGCGCCTGCGCGCCCTGTCCGGACCGACCGCCGAACGCCTGGTGGGTGCGGTGTTCGTCCTGTTCTGCGCCTCGATCCTGGTGCCGCTGCCGGCCACCAACACCACGCCGGGCGTCGCCGTGGCGCTCGCCTCCATCGGCCTGATCACCCGCGACGGCGTGCTGGTGCTGCTGGGCCTGGTGCTGGGCGTGGCCTGGATCGCGCTTCTGATCATCGGGTTCTCGCTGTTCGGGCTGGCCTTCATCGATCTGGTGAAAGACTTCGTCACCGGGCTGTTCTCCACCGCCGGAGGGGCCGGGTAAGGCTCGCTTCCGATCCCAACTCGCGCTATTCAAACCGCCATGAGCCGCATCTCAGACGCCCTGTCCGCCCTGATCCGCCCGGATCGCTGGCCGCCGGCCGGCGCGGCGGCCTCGGGCCTGCTGCTCTTGGGCGCGTTGGCGTTTGAATATCTTGGTGATTACCCGCCCTGCCCGCTCTGTATCGCGCAGCGCTGGGTTCATGTCTGGGCCATGCTGGCGGGCGTTTTCGGCTATGGCGCCATGGCCGGCGTGCGCGCCCTGGGCCCGCGCGCTGCGCGCGACGCGGCCCGCGCCATGGAGCCGGTGGTCCAGGGTTCGCGGCTGAAGCGCTTCTGGCTGGCCCTGCGCGCCCCGGCGGGCATCGCGCGGGCCGCCTGCGCGGTGCTGGCCGCGATCTTCGCCTGGTCGGCCTATAGCGGGCTGCGCCACGCCGGCGCGGAGTACGGCTGGTGGACCATCGACTGCCTGGCCCAGGACACCTCAGGCGTGACGGTCGAGACCCTGCTCGCCGATCTGTCGCGGGCGCAGAACGTGGTGCTGTGCGACGAAGCGGCCTGGACGCTGCTGGGGATATCCATGGCCGGCTATAACGCCCTCGCCAGCGCGGCGTTGTGCGTTATCTCCCTCGTCGCCATGACCCGCAGCCCGTCCTGGAGGGTGTTATGAGTTTCAAGCGTAAGACGGTGCGCCGGCCCGGCCGGACCCGCGACGACCAGCGCATCGAGCAGATGGTGCGCGTGGACCATGCCGGCGAATACGGCGCAGTGCGCATCTATCGCGGTCAGCGTGCGGTGTTCGGCGATCAGCCCGCCAAGTCGCGCATCGCCGGGCAGCTCCAGCGCATGGAGGCCGACGAGCAGCACCATCTCGACGCCTTCGACGACCATATCCGCGCCGGCCTCGCCCGGCCCACCTTGATGGGGCCGGTCTGGGACGCGGCCGGGTTCGCGCTGGGCGCCGTCACCGCCCTCATGGGCGAGCGCGCCGCCCACGCCTGCACCGAGGCGGTCGAGAACGTCATCGAAGGCCATTACGGCCGCCAGGTGGAGGAACTGCGCCTGATGGGCGAGACCGGGCTCGCCGACCAGTTCGCGCAGTTCCAGGCCGAAGAGGTCGCCCATAAGGACCTGGCGGTGGAGGAGGGCGCGAAAGACGCCTTCGGCTATCCGATCCTGTCCGCCGCGATCACGGCGGGGTGTCACGCGGCGATCGCTATGACCGAACGGGTCTAGATCCATCTTGTAAGGTGCAAGGCGAAACGCGATACTCGCGTCATGATCGCAACGCTTCTTCTCGCTCTTGCTCTTTCCGCACAGCCTGGCGCGGCCGGGGACTGGGTCCCCGCGCACTCCGGCGAGGTGGTGGATGAATGCGGCCCGAACCAGCTTTGCCTGGCCCATGAACTGACCTTCAGCCCGGACGGGTCAAGGCTCGCCGCCGCGGTCGGCCCCATGGTCCAGATCTTCGACGTTTCGACGGGCGAGCGCATGTGGGCGCAATCCACACCGACGCGCGGGTTCATCCCGCCCGCTTTCGTGCGCGACCTGGTCTTCTCGATTGACGGCGAACGGCTGTACACCGCCGGAGACGAACCGCTCATCCGGGTCTGGTCGGCGCAATCCGGCGCGCTTGTGGAGACGATCGAGCTGGATCGGCCCTCGTTTGCTCTGGCGCTTGATCCGCAGCAGGAGCGCTTCGCTGTGACGACGCGGCGTGGCGCAGAAATCCGCGATCTGCAGACCGGCGCGGTGCTCGCGGCGATCGAAGAGCGCAGAGGGGTCACCGAGCTCGCCTTCACGCCGGACGGGTCCCGGCTGGTCCTTGGAACGCTGAGCAATCGCGCCGTTCTGGTCGATGCGGCGACAGGCGCGCCGGTCGCCGAGCTGGAAGGCCATCGCCGCGGCGCCGATCAGATGTACGCGCGCGTATCACCAGCCGGCGGCAGAGTGGTCACCGCGGGCGAGGGCGAGGAGGTGGTGGTGTGGGAGGCGACTGACGGCTCTGAAGTGATGCGATACGCGCGCCGCCGCGATACGCTCGCCGGCCCGGTGTTCTCACCGGATGGCGCGATGATCGTGGTGGGCGACGGTCGGCGCAGGGCCGTTCTCGTGGATGCACAGACCTCGGCGGCTCAAGGCGAAATCATTGTCGAGGGTTTGCTGGCCGGTCTGGCGTGGAGCCCGGACGGGGCCACCATTGCGGTGGGCGTGTCCGATGAGGCGGTCGTCTTCTTCCGGCGTGCCGAAGCGCAAGCTGCAGATCCGGCGCCGTGAAGCATTAAAGGCCCTTTGCGAAGCGCATTTCCTCGCCGATGCGCCGGGCCGCTTCGCCGGGATCGGCCGCGCCCGAGATCGGACGTCCCACCACCAGATGCGTCGCGCCGGCGTTCAGCGCGTCGGCCGGCGTGGCGATGCGCTTCTGGTCGCCGGCGTCCGCGCCTGCGGGCCGCACGCCGGGGGTGACGATGAGGAAGTCTTCAGGAACCCGCGCGCGGATTTCGGCGGCTTCCAGCGGCGAGGCGACGACGCCGTCCACGCCCGCTTCGACAGCCTGATCGACCCGGCGCAGCACGAGATCGCGCGCACCGTAGCCATAGCCCATCTCGGCCAGCATGGCGTCGTCATAGGCGGTGAGCACGGTGACGGCGAGGATCTTCAGATGCGACCCGGCCCGGCCGTCGACCGCCGCGCGCATCACCGGCGGCTCGCCATGCACGGTGAGGAGATCGCCCGCGCCGGCGTCGGCGATGGAGCGGGTCGCCTTCTCCACCGTGGCGGGGATGTCGTGGAGCTTGAAGTCGAGGAAGGTCTGGTACCCCCCGCCCTTCAGCCGCGCCGCCAGCTCCATCCCGCCCACGGGCAGGAGCTGAAGCCCGATCTTGTAGAACAAGCACCCCGCCCCGATGCGACCAACCAGGGTCTCGGCCTCCGCCGTGGTGGGCAGGTCCAGCGCGGTGATGAGACGGGGATCGGCGGCCATGGCGAAGCTCCTTCATTGAAGTCGCAGCGGTGTACCGGCGCGGACCCTGTGCGGCAAGGCGCGGCGTTTCGCCCCCGGGCGTTCCATGCGCCGCGCCCGGCGTCTAAGCTTGCGCGGCCTTAGCCTGGAGCTCCCATGACCGCCCACACCGCCGCCGCGCCCCTCCAGCCCGCAGCACCGGACTTTTCCGATATTCTTTATACGGACGACCGCACGCCGTTCGCCGAGATGTTCGACTTCGAAGCTGGCGGCATGGCCCATCCCGTGCTGGCTTCCGGCGACGGTCCGGGCGTCATCCTGATGCATGAACTGCCCGGCTTCGTCAGCGAATTCTGGCGCCTGGCGCGCTGGATCGAGGCGGCGGGGTTCAGGGTCTACGCCCCCGCGCTCTACGACCATCCCGGCACGCCGCTGGAGGAGCTGGTCCAGATCCATGGCCGTGTGGGCGGCATGGCGCGCGCCTGCGTCAGCCGCGAAATCCGCCTGTTCGCCAAATCCGGCGGCAGCCCGGTGAGCGACTGGCTGCGCGCGCTGGCGCGCCACGTCCATCAAGAGCGCGGCGGGCCGGGCGTCGCTGCGATCGGCCTGTGCCTCACCGGCAATTTCGCCTGGTCGGTGGCGGTGGATCCCTCCGTCGCCGCGGCGGTGGCCGGCGAGCCCGCCTTGCCGTTCAACAACGCCGCTTCCATCCACCTGCAACCGGAAGAGGCCGAGGCGCTGAAAGCCCGCCAGGGGCTGGAGGTGATGGCGCTGCGCTTTTCCGGCGATCCCAGCTGCAAGGCCGAACGCTTCGCAGCGCTGGAGCAGCTCCTCGGCGAGAAGCTTCAGACCCGGGTGCTGCCCGACGACGCCAAGAACCCCGCCGGCAATCCCTTCCCCCACGCCGTACTGACAAAGGATCTGATCGCCGAAGACGGCCAGCCCACGTTCGAGGCCGCACGCGAGGTGCTGGGGTTCTTAACGCGTCGGTTGAAGGGCTGAGCTCACCAGAAGCTTGAGAGTAACGCGCAACGGCGACGCCCCCCGTCTCCCCTCCTCGAGGGGAGAGGGGGTGGAGAGGTCGTCGCTCATCAGACGGTTGAAACCACCCCGCTCCGGCGCCGCCCCCTCTCCCCCATGAATGGGGGAGAGGGGGCTTCAACGTCCTGCGGTTACGCTGAGACCGCCTCGCCCCTATTCCAGACTCAACAGCTCCGGGTCGCCGCCTTGCGCGGAGATGTTGATGGTGACCGCGCGCTCGGCGGCGAAGCGGTGGATATAGTGCGGGCCGCCAGCTTTCGGGCCGGTGCCGGAGAGGCCCTCTCCGCCGAAGGGCTGCACGCCCACCACCGCGCCGGTGATGTTGCGGTTCACATAGACGTTTCCGGCCGGCACCGCCTCTCGCACCGTGTTGAAGAACCGGTCGAGGCGCGAGTGCACGCCCAGCGTCAGGCCGTAGCCCTTGGCGGCGAGTTTTGCGGCGGTTTCGCCCAGCGCGCCGCGCTTATAGCGCACGACATGGAGGATCGGGCCGAACTTCTCCTCGGTGATCTCGTCGAGGCTTGAAAGCTCCAGAAGCGCGGGGGCGAAATAACGGCCCTTGTCCTTGAGATCTCCGTTCATCGGCGCGCGATGGATGATCTTGTCCTTCATGGCCTCCAGGTGCTCTTCGAGCATGGCTTTCGCCTCGTCGTCGATCACCGGGCCGATATCGCAGGCCGCGTTCCACGGATCGCCCAGGCGCAGGGCATCCATGCCGCCCTTGACGCCGTCGATGAACTTCTCCGCGGTCTCCTCGGGCAGGAAGATGACGCGCAGGGCCGAACAGCGCTGGCCGGCCGAGCCGAAGGCCGACAGCATGACGTCGTCGACCACCTGCTCCATCAGGGCGGAGGTGTCCACGAACATGCCGTTGAGCCCGCCGGTCTCCGCGATCAGCGGCACGATGGGCCCGTCCTTGGCCGCCAGGGTGCGGTTGATGATGCGCGCGACCTGCGTGGACCCGGTGAAGCACACCCCGTCGATATGGGGCAGTTCGACGAGCTTGGCGCCGATCTCCCCGCCGCCGGGCAGCAGGTTCAACAGGCCGTCCGGCAGGCCCGCCTTGCGGTAGAGCTTGACCGCCTCGAAGGCGATGAGCGGGCTCTGCTCGGCGGGTTTGGCGAGCACGGCGTTGCCCGCCGCCAGCGCTGCGGCGATCTGGCCGGTGAAGATGGCGAGCGGGAAATTCCACGGGCTGATGCACACAAAGACGCCGCGCCCGCGCAGTTCGAGATGGTTGGTCTCCCCCGCCGGGCCGGGCAGGCGCTGCGGTCCGTTGAACTTGGTCTCCGCCTCCCCCGCGTAATAGCGCAGGAAATCGACCGCCTCGCGCACCTCGGCGACGCCGTCGACCAGGGTCTTGCCGGTCTCGCGCGCCATGAGGGCGATGAGCCGGTCGGCGTCCTCCTCCAGCGCTTCGGCCATGTGGCGCAGGATTTCCGCGCGCTCGGCCCCGCCGCGCTTGTCCCAGTCGGGTTGGGCGGCGCGGGCGCGCTCATAGGCGGTGTCCACGTCGCCGGGCTGGGCGTCGCGCACCTTGGCGACCGTAAAGGTGAGATCGGCCGGGCTCACCCGGTTCTCTCCGCCGTCGGCGAAGGCTTCGCCGTCGATGATCACGCCGGCCTTGTAGGGCGCGCCCTTGTCAAACGCCTCCTGCGCGCTTTGAAGCCGCGCGCGCACCGAGCCCTGGGCGATGTCGACGCCGGCCGAATTGACGCGCGCCTCGCCGTAGAGCGCGGGCGGGGCGGGGATGAAGGGGTGGCGGTCCAGGACCGGCGCCATGGCGAACGGGCCGCGCGCCACGTCCTCGGCCGGAACGTCGTCGTCCAGGAAGGCGTGCACGAAGCTGGTGTTGGCGCCGTTCTCCAGAAGCCGGCGGACCAGATAGGGCAGCAGATCCTCATGGCTGCCCACCGGCGCGTAGATTCGCACCGGGCCCAGATCCTCGCCATAGGCCTCGGCGGCGGCGGCGTAGAGCGGCTCGCCCATGCCGTGCAGGCGCTGGAACTCATAGGGCGGGTTTCCCGCCTCCTTGGCCAGTTCGCGCACCGAGCAGACCGTATGGGCGTTATGGGTGGCGAACTGGGGATAGATCGCCGCCGGCGCGTTCAGCATGACGCGCGCGCAGGCGAGATAATTGAGGTCGGTGGCCGGCTTGGTGGACCAGACCGGGAAGTCGGGATGGCCGGCGACCTGGGCCCATTTGATCTCGGTGTCCCAATAGGCGCCCTTCACAAGGCGCACCAGGAAGCGGCGGCCGGTCTCCTTGCCCAGCTCGGCGAGCTTTTCCAGGAGCAGCCGGGCGCGTTTCTGATAGGCCTGGACGGCGAGGCCGAGCCCGCCCCAATCCTTCAGCGCGGGCTCGCGCGCCAGCCGCTCGAGCACCTTCATCTGGATGATCAGCCGGTCTGATTCCTCCGCATCGAGGCAAAGGGCGATGTCGGCTTTGGCGGCCGCTTCGCACTGTTCCAGGATGCGTGGATAGAGAACGGCCATGACCTCGTCCTCCTTCACCGCCAGATAGCGCGGGTGGAGGGCGGAGAGCTTCACGCTGACGCCGTCGACCTGTTCGATCGGGCCGTCCTGACGTTTAGAGGCGGTGGCGGCGATGGCTTCCAGATAACGCTGGTGATAGCGCAAGGCGTGCTTTTCGGTGCGCGCGCCCTCGCCCAGCATGTCGAAGGAGAAGAGCGGCTTCATGGCGCCGTACATCTTCCAGTTCCGGCCGCGCCGGATCGCGCCCTCGATGGAGCGGCCGAGCACGAACTGCTCGCCCAGAATGCGCATGGCGCGGCGCACCGCGGTGCGGATCACCGGCTCGCCCAGGCGACCGGCGAGGCGGCGGAAATACCCGCCCGGATCGCGGCGCGCGGCGGGTTCGACATTCATGATCGAGCCGGTGAGCATCAGACCCAGAGTGGAGGTGTTCACCAGCCAGTTGTCGGACTTCCAGGCGTGCTCGGCCCATTTGCCGGAGCCGATCTTCTCGCTGATCAGATCGTCGGCGGTCTCCTTGTCGGGCACGCGCAGGAGCGCCTCGGCCAGGCACATGAGCGCCAGGCCTTCCTTGTTGGACAGGCCGAACTCCTGAAGGAAGCTCTCCATCAGCCCGCCGCCGCGCTTGGTCTTGCGCGCGGTCTTGACCAGCTTGACCGCTTCGCTTCCCGCGCGCTCGCGCGCTTCGGCGGACAGGCCGACCCGGCCGTCCAGCTCGCGGGCGATCTCGCGCTCGTCGGCGAATTTGTAGGCGTCGAGCGAGTCCCAATCCATCTGCAGGTCGGCGTGGTCACGCATGGCAGGCTCCACTGGGGCCGCGCCCGCGGGGCGCGGCCGAATAAATCTTGACTGGGCCGGACAATGGCCCCGCGAAAAGGGCGCGGCAAGGGAAGCGTGCGCCCGTCGGCTTCGAACCGCCGGCCGGGCGCCGGCGCCGGGCCCGCCCGGTCCGGCAAGTGTGAATGGTTTGATGGGGTTGCAACGTGCGAGCCCCGAAGAAGGGGTCAGCCGAACCGCAGCGCGCCGCGGCGCGCGGAACCGCGCCAAAGGCTTCGCCTTGGCGAGAAAACACGCTAAGACCCCCCGCGATGGACACCGAACCGACACTCTCCGGAGCCCGCCCGATGGAGGACAGCGCCCCGCTGCGCATCATGCTCGTCACCGACGCCTGGGAGCCCCAGGTCAACGGTGTCGTGCGCACCCTGTCGCGCACCGCCGACGAGTGCCGGGCCATGGGCCACGAGGTGGAGGTCATCCACCCCGGCCTCGGCTTCAAGACCTTTCCCCTGCCCACCTATCCCGACATCAAGATGGCCATCGGCGCCGACGACGAGATCGAGCGGCGCTTCAAGGCGTTCGAGCCCGAAGCCATCCACATCGCCACCGAAGGCACGCTGGGCCAGGCCGCGCGCAAGATCTGCCTGAAGTGGAAGCTGCCCTTCACCACGAGCTACCACACCAAGTTTCCCGAATACGTTCACGCGCGCTTTCCCTTCATCCCGCTGGAAGCGGGGTACTGGTTCATGCGCCGCTTCCACAATTCCGGAAACCGGCTGATGGTCGCCACGCCCTCCATGCGCGACCATCTTGCGAAGAAGGGCTTCAACAACATCACCGCCTGGGCGCGCGGCGTGGACACCGAGCTGTTCCACCCCGACAAGCGCCATATGGGCGGGGAAAGCGTCTATGAGGGCCTGGAAGGCCCGATCTTCGTCTATATCGGCCGCGTGGCGGTGGAGAAGAATATCGAGGCCTTCCTCGATTGCGACCTACCGGGCACGAAGGTGGTGGTCGGCCCCGGCCCGCAGCTGGAAGATCTGAAGAAGCGCTATCCCGACATCCGCTTCACCGGCAACAAGTCCGGCGTGGAGCTGGCGCGCCATTTCGCCGACGCGGATGTGATGGTGTTCCCCAGCTTCACCGACACGTTCGGACTGGTGATCCTGGAAAGCATGGCCACCGGCACGCCGGTCGCCGCCTTCATCGCCGACGGGCCGAAGGACATCATCCCCGGCTCGAACGCCGGCGCGGTCAACGACGATCTGAAGACCGCCTGCCTGGAAGCGCTGGCGATGAAGCGCGAGGACTGCCGCACCTACGCCGAGGGGTATTCCTGGCGGTCGTGCGCTGAGGAGTTCGTGCGCAATCTCAAGCCCCAGCCGCGCCCGGAACGCCGCCGCTTCTGGCGCCGCCTGAGGCGGCTGGGACGCCGGGGCTAGCCCTCCAGAACGCTTCCGGCCTGGAGAGGCTTTGCGCATGGGCGAAGAAGCTAGAGGACCCTGCGTTCCCTTCACCGGCCGGACCGCCCTCGTCGCGACCATGCACGGCAAGGAGGCGGCGCTCGGCCCGCCGCTTGAAGCGCTCGGCTTTCGCCTGAAGACGGCGGAGACCTTCGACACCGATCGGTTCGGGACGTTCTCAGGCGAGGTGAAGCGGGCCGGCGACATGCTGGAGGCGGCGCGAGCGAAAGCGCAGGCGGCCTTCTCACGCTCCGACAAGCAAGCCGATTGGATCGTCGCCAGCGAAGGCGCGTTCGGGCCGAGCCGGGCGGTCCCCTTCCTCGCCGAGGCGCGCGAGCTGCTGCTCGCCTGGCGGCCCGCCGACGGTCTGGAGGTCGTCGAACAACGCATCAGCTTCGAGACCAATTTCGCGGCCGAGGACGTCCCGCCCGGCGCCGACCCGTCAGACTTTCTGGGCCGCATCGGTTTTCCCGAGCACGCCGTAATCGTCCGCGCCGGCGAGGCGATCCTCGCCAAGGGCGTCGCCGGCCGTGCCGAGCTTGACGCCCTGATCACCGGGCGCGCCGTGCGTCTGGAGACCGACATGCGCGCCCACCTCAACCCCACCCGCATGGCCGAGATCGCCAGGGTCGCGGAAAACCTCGCCCGGCGGCTGGCGAGTCCCTGCCCGGCCTGCGCCGCGCCGGGCTTCGGACTGGCGCGGGTGGAGCGGGGCCTGCCGTGCGCGGCGTGCGGAACGCCGACCGAGCGGGTGCGGCTGGAGATCCACGCCTGCCCGGCCTGCGGCCACGAGGCGGCGCATCCGCGCGCCGACGGGCGGACCGAAGCCGAACCGGGCGACTGCCCGGCCTGCAATCCTTAAAGGCCTACATCGCCCTGGCGTCGGCGCGTTCCTGCAGCTGATGGGCGATCAGCGCGCCCACGAGGTTCATCTTGCGCTTCGGCGCCTTCCCGTCGGCCATGCGGATGATGTTGCGGTAGAAAAAGGCGAGCGCGGCGAAACCGTTGGCGGCCTTCATCAGATCGCTCGTGGAGGCGGGGCCGAACCAGCCCGACCCCAGCGTCAGGTTTTCCTCGAAGGCGGGCAGCGCGGTGTATTCTCCGGCCAAAAGGCGTTTGGGCGCGTCGGGAATGACGCAGAGCGGCCGGCCGATCCCGATCACCGCCACACCGCTGTCGACCGCCTCCTCCATGGCGGTCTTCGAGCGGAAGCCGCCGGTGACCATGACGGGGGTTTTCGCGGTCTTCAGCACCTCCTCGGCATAGGCCATGAAATAGGCCTCCCGCGCCTTGGTGGTTTCGCGCACCGCGCCTTCGAAGACCGGCTCGACGCCCTCGATTCCCATCATGCGCGGCTGTTCGTAATTGCCGCCGGAAATCTCCAATAGGTCGATCCCTTCAGCGTCCAGCATGGCCACGACGCGCTTGCAGTCCTCGAAGTCGAACCCGCCCTTCTGGAAGTCCGACGAATTGAGCTTCACCGAAAGCGCCTTGTCCGCGCCGATCGCGGCGCGCACCGACCGCACCGTCTCGAGCAGGATGCGCGCGCGGTTCTCCAGGCTCCCGCCCCAGCGATCGGTGCGCTGATTGACCAGCGGATTGAGGAACTCGCTGATCAGATAGCCATGCGCAGCGTGGACCTGCACGCCGTCAAAGCCGGCCTCCACGCAGGTCTTCGCGGTCTGGGCGAAGCGGGCGATCACGTCTTCGATATCGGCCTCAGTGAGCGCGCGCGGCTTGGCGAACACCCCGCCGGGCAGCTTCACCTCCACCGCCGAGGGGCCCACGGGCTCCGGCGCGATCATGGCCGGGCTCTGGCGCCCGGCGTGGGAGATCTGGGCGATGGCGACCGACCCGCCGGCCTTCGCCGCCTGTGCGTAGGCCTGCAGCCCCGCCCGCGCCTCGGCGGCTTGCTCGCCCTCCACCACAATGTTCGCCGGCCGCTCGCGATAGCGGCGATCCACCATGATGTTGCCGGTCAGGATCAGGCCCGCCCCGCCCTCGCTCCACAGCCTGTAGACGCGGGCGATGCGCGCGCCGGCGACGCCGCCGGGCTCGGCCAGACCCTCGGTCATCGCCGCCTTGGCGAGGCGATTGGGGATTGAAATCCCGCACGGCAGGGTGAACGCTGTGGACAAGACGGTCATGAAAGAGCCCCTCGATGATCGAAACCATATCCCATTCCGGCGGCCTGGGCGTGCGCCGGTTCATCGCGCGCCACATGGCGCGCCAGGCCGGCAAGCTGACCCTGGCGCCGGACAATCCGCGCCAGGTGGCGCGTGCGCGCATGAACAAGTCCGGCGACCGGCTGCCCGGCGCGCCCGGCGTCGCGATCGAACAGGTCGAGCTGGCCGGCCGTCCCGCGCTGCATTTCCGGCCTGAAAACCCGAAGCCCGGCGCCATCCTGTTCTTTCATGGGGGCGGATACTCGCTTGGTTCGCCGCAAAGCCACAAGCCGCTTGTCTCGCGCATGAGCGCGCTGTTCGAGATGGAGGCCTGGTCGGCCGATTACCGCCTGGCGCCGGAGCATGTCTGCCCCGCCGCGGTGGAGGACGGCGAGGACGCGCTGCAGATCGTGCGCAAGCAGACCGAAGGCCCGCTCATCGTCGCCGGCGACAGCGCGGGCGGCGGGCTGACGCTCGCCGCTGTGATCCGCCATCGCGACGCCGGCCGGCCGGCGCCGGACGCGCTCTACCTGCTCTCGCCCTGGACCGATCTGTCTCTGTCCGGCGAAAGCACGGCCGGCCGGGCGCACAAGGATCCGATGCTGGCGCCGCACTTCCTGCGAAAGGGGGCGGAGCTGTATCTGGACGGGCGCGATCCGCGCGATCCGGCGGCTTCGCCGCTGTTCGCCGATCTGCGCGGCCTGCCGCCGGTGTTCATTCAGGTGGGAGAGGACGAGATTCTGCTCGACGACTCCACCCGCCTGCACGCCCGGCTAAAGGAGGCGGGCGTGGATGTCCGCTGCGAGGTCTGGACGGGAATGTTTCACGACTTTCAGATCTTCGCCCCGCTTTTGAGCGAGGCCGACGCGGCCCTGGACCACGCCAAAGCCTGGATCGCCCCGAGGCTCGCCTGAAGACGGGCTGCAAAAGAAAGAGCCGGCCCCGCAGCTCGCGGTGACCGGCTCAGTTTAGCATACCTAATCGGGGAGGAGACGCGGTATGCGCAAAGGGGAAAGACGGTAAGGGCGCGGCCCTCGGCGTCGTTCGAGCGGGTATATGCCCCCTCGCCCCTTCACCGGCAACCGACGCCCGGCCATAGCGGCTATGCATAATTGCGCGATGGTCGCGTTATCGCCGCAAACGCGTCACGGGAGCGTCACGCCGCCTGACGGCGCGCCCGTCAATGCCCCAGCTGGACGTCCATGATCTTCACGCCCGGAGGCACGGGCGGCTCGTCCGGCACGAAGAAGTCGGGCAGCAGCTCTTCGCCCGGCTGGACGGAGAACTGCTCCAGATCGGTGACGCCCTCCGATGTGAGGAAGCTGTCGTCGATGAGGAAATTCCCGGTGAACTCGGCCGCCGGCTTGCACAGCACGCGATAGGCGGTCTCGGCGAGAATGTCCGGCTTGCGGCAGTTCTTGAACGCCTCTTCGCCGGCCAGCACGTTGGCGATGGCGGCGGTGGCGATGGCGGTGCGCGGCCAGATGGCGTTCGCGGCGATCTTGCCGCGGAACTCGCCGCCCCAACCCAGAATGCACAGGCTCATCCCGTACTTGGCGCTGGTGTAGGCGACATGGGGCGCGAACCATTTCTCGCGCATGTCCAGCGGCGGAGAGAGGGCGAGGATGTGCGGATTTTCAGATTGCTCCAGCCAGGGCAGGCACTTTTGAGTCACAAGGTACGTGCCGCGCGCATTGACCTGATGCATCAGATCCCAGCGTTTCACCGGCGTGTCCCTGGTGGGCATGGGAAAGATCGCCGAGGCGTTGTTGATGACCGCGTCGATCCCGCCGAAATGCTCGGCGGCCTTCTTCACCGCCGACTCCACATTGGCCTCGTCGCGTATGTCGCAGACCAGGGGCAGCGCCTTGCCGCCGGCCTTCTCCACGGCCTCGGCGGCGGTGTGGATGGTGCCCGGCAGCTTGGGATGGGGGTCTTCGGTCTTCGCGGCGATGACGATATTGGCGCCGTCGCGCGCGCAGCGCACCGCGATGGCTTCGCCGATGCCGCGGCTGGCGCCGGTGATGAAGAGGGTCTTGCCTTGAAGGCTCATGGAAATCTCCCGTAATTGCCGGGAGACTTTAGGACCCGCCTACAGCCCGCGCCAGACCCGCCAGCCCGGACAGAACAGGCCCTCTTCCTCGCGGCAATTGGCGAAGGTGAACAGCACCGTCCAGGCGCGCCCGACCACCTCGTCCTTGTGGACATAGCCGAGCCCGGCCCGGCTGTCGGCGGAGGCGTCGCGATTGTCGCCCATGAGGAAGATGTGGTTCTCCGGCACCAGGAACGGCCCCACATCGTCGAACGGGCCGGTGTCGGTGCGCTCATAGATCGGGTGGCTGGCGCCGCCGGGCAGGGTCTCCTCGAAGACCGCCACGGAGACCTGCGCGCCGGTATAGTCGCGATAGGTGCGCTCGCCCATGGGCTCGCGCGGGATGCGGTCGCCGTTGATGTAGAGCCGGCCGCCGCGCATCTCGATCCGGTCGCCCGGCAAGCCCACCACGCGCTTGATCAGATTGAGGTTCTGATCGGGATCGCGGATCACCACCACATGCCCGCGCTTGGGAATCGAGCCCAGCACCCGGCCCGACCAGCTGTCCGGCAGGAAATAGCCGAGCCCCAGCGGCAGGGAGTGGCGCGAATAGCCGTAGGCGAATTTCGAAACCAGAACCCGGTCGCCCACTTCCAGCGTCGGCTGCATGGAGACCGAGGGGATGTGAAACGCGGCGAAGAAGAAGGTGACGAGCACGAACCAGACCGCGACCACGCCGCCGAGGAAGCTGACGATTTCGCCGGCCTCTCCTGCGGCCTTGCGGCCCATGCGTTTCACCAGATCGCTCATTTCAGCTTCACCGCCGTTCCATAGGCCAGGATCTCCGCCGAACCCTCCATCACCGCCGAGGTGGAGAACCGGAAGGTCACCACCGCGTCGGCGCCGAGCGATTCAGCGTGCGCCACCAGCCGGCCCAGCGCCTGTTCGCGCGCCTCGGCCATGAGCTGGGTGTACTCGGTCACCTCGCCGCCGACCAGATTGCGCAGGCCCGCAATGAAGTCGCGCCCGAAGAACCGCGCGCGCACCACCGACCCGCGCGCGATGCCGATCACCTGTTCCACCTCGCGGCCGGGAACGGCGTCGCCCATGGTCACCAGCACCGGTGCGCGCGCGCCGGGATGATCGCTCATATCGCCCATAACCCTCAACCCCGAACGGCCGATCCGCCTGTTTCCACCGCGCGCCGTGCGCGGCGCGGACACCTTGGCTCTAGCAATACCAGTGTTTCAGCTGATTCCAAACGCTTAAGGCGCAGATGGACGAACCGTCATCCAAAACGGGGTCCGCACAGGCGGTGAATCCATGCTAGCGTGGCGCTCCGCATTCATCGCCGCAGGAAACCGCGCCATGTCCGACCAGCCCGCCGCCGACGCCCGCACCAGCCCCCGCGACCAGAGCGGCGACCGCATGCTGGCCATCGTCAATTACGTGCTGTGCTTCCTCGCCCTGTCGAACGGGATCACCCTTCTGATCGCGGCGATCCTCGCCTATGTGCGCCGCGACCAGGCCGAGCCCTGGCTGAAAAGCCATTTCGATTTCCAGATCGCCACGTTCTGGTACGGGCTGCTGATCGCCGTAATCGGCTTCCTGACGCTGTGGATCTTCTTCCTGGGCGCGCTGATCTGGCTCCTGGGCGCGATCTGGCTGATCCTGCGCACCGCCGTGGGCCTCATCCGCCTCATCGACGGACGCGCGCACTCCGATCCGAACGGGTTTCTGGTCTAGCCCTCACGCGCTCTCCAGCATCGCCTCGCCCGGTTCGAACAGCGGAGCAACGCCGAGCTGGATGTCGCCGATGAGGCCCGGGGCGCTGGACAGCACCGTGTCGGCGTAGACCTTCGCCAGCGAGATTTTCGCCCGGGCGTAGGTCTCGTCGGCGCCCTCCTTCAGCATGCGCTGAGCCGCGACCGCGCCGACGCACAGCAGCCAGCCGCCGGTGACGTCGCCGGCGAGTTTCAGGAAGGGCGTCGCGGCGGCGAGCCGGTCGGCGTCGCCTGCTTTCAGCACCCAGTCCGAGGCGTCCTCCAGCGCGTCGCAGGCCGGTTTCAGGCGCGCGGCGAGGTCCGGCAGATCGGGATTGGAGCTGGTTTCGAGATCCTCCACGGTCTGCCGGATGTCCTCGATCAGCTCGCCCATGGCCATACCGCCGTCGCGCACCAGCTTGCGGCCGATGAGGTCGATCGCCTGGATGCCGTTCGTGCCCTCATAGATCGGGGCGATGCGCGCGTCGCGGTAGTGCTGGGCCGCGCCGGTCTCCTCGATGAAGCCCATGCCGCCATGGACCTGGATGCCCAGCGATGCGACTTCGACGCCCACATCGGTGGACCAGGCTTTCGCGATGGGGATGAGCAGGTCTTCACGCCGCTTCGACCAGGCGGCCTCCTCGGCGTCGTCGCCCCAGGCGCCGAGATCGGCCTCCACCGCCGCGTGATAGCAGATGGCGCGCGCGGCCTCGGTCTTGGCCTTCATCAGGGCGAGCGTGCGGCGCACGTCTGGATGATCGATGATGGCGTGCGGCGGCTCGGCCTCGACGCCGGCGGCGCGGCCCTGTCGGCGGTCCCTGGCGAAGGCGAGCGCCTGCTGATAGGCGCGCTCGGCGATGCCGACGCCCTGGACGCCCACATTCAGGCGCGCCGAGTTCATCATGATGAACATGCCGGCCATGCCCTTGAACTCCTCGCCCACCAGCCAGCCGGTGGCCTGATCGTACTCCATGGTGCAGGTGGGCGAGCCGTGAATGCCCATCTTGTGCTCCAGCCCGATGGCCTTCACGCCGTTGCGCGCGCCGGGATTACCCTGCTCGTCGGGGATGAATTTCGGCACCAGGAACAGCGAAATGCCTTTGGTGCCGGGCGCGCCGTCCGGCGTGCGCGCCAGCACCAGATGGACGATGTTCTCCGCACAATCGTGCTCGCCCCAGGTGATGTAGATTTTCTGGCCCGAAATCGCCCAGCTGCCGTCGCCATTGGGCTCGGCCTTGGTGCGCAGGGCGCCCACGTCGGAGCCGGCCTGGGGCTCGGTGAGGTTCATGGTCGCCGACCATTCCCCGGAGATGATCTTCGGCAGATAGAGCGCGCGCTGCTCCTCCGTGCCCACCTCGATCAGCGCCTCGATGGCGCCGAAGGAGAGCATGGGGCCGAGCCCGAAGGCCATGTTGGAGCTTTGCAGCATCTCCATCAGCGCGCAGCCCAGCGCCTTGGGCAGGCCCATCCCGCCCACGTCGGAAGGAAACTGCAGGCCCTGCCAGCCGCCTTCGACGAACCGGGCGTAGGCCTCCTTGAAGCCCTCGGGCGTGGTCACCACCCCGTTCTCCAGCGTGCAGCCATGCTGGTCGCCGATCCGGTTCAGCGGCGCGAGCACGTCGTTGGCGAGCTTGGCGGCCTCGTCCAGAATCGCAGCGGTGAGGTCGGAGCTGAACTCCGGAAACGCGCCCGTGGCCTTCACCCCGTCCAGCGCGGCGATTTCCTCCAGCGAAAAGCGGATGTCCTTGACGGGGGCGCGATAGCTCATGGGGCGGGGCCTTCCTTCCGGTGCGTCAGCGCGCAAACATAGCGCCTTCACGCCCGAACGGTAGGGGCGCCGCGTCGCAGGGGCGCATGCGGCGCCGCGCGCCGCACCTCCTGCAGCCCCGCTTTGTTGCGCCGCAGCAAGATTTCGCCTACACCGCGCCCATTCCCGCCAGAGCCGGCCGGCGCGAGGGGCGCATCGGCTATTTCTGTTTTGACGATCACGGCGCGCACCGGCCCCGCGCGCCCAGCGACGAGTTGCGCATGGCTTTTCACGACGCCCGCCAATGGGTTTTGCGATCCCTTCGCGAGACCTGGTTCTTCAACGTGCGCGGCGATCTGCTCGCCGGGCTGGTGGTGGCGCTGGCGCTCATCCCCGAAGCCATCGCCTTCTCCATCATCGCCGGGGTGGACCCCAAGGTGGGGCTTTACGCCAGCGTCTCCATCGCGGTGCTGATCGCCTTCACCGGCGGACGGCCGGGCATGATCTCGGCGGCGACCGCGGCCACGGCCGTGCTGATGGTCACCCTGGTGGCCGAGCACGGGCTGCAATACCTGCTCGCCGCGACGATCCTTGCAGGGCTCCTGCAGATCGGGGCCGGGGTGCTGAGGCTGGGCTTCCTCATGCGCTTCGTCTCGCGCTCGGTGCTCACCGGCTTCGTCAACGCGCTCGCCATCCTGATCTTCATGGCGCAGATCCCCGAGCTCACCGGCGTGACCTGGATCACCTACGCCATGGTCGCGGGCGGGCTCGCCATCATCTATCTCTTCCCCAGGCTCACCACGGCGATCCCCTCCCCGCTGGTGTGCATCCTGGTTCTGTCCACGCTCAGCTTCTTCCTCGGCCTCGACGTGCGGGTGGTGGGCGATATGGGCGCTCTGCCCGACACGCTTCCCGTCTTCCTGATCCCGGACATTCCGCTCAATCTGCAGACCCTGCAGATCATCTTCCCCTACGCCGCGGCCGTCGCCGCCGTGGGCCTGCTGGAAAGCCTTCTGACCGCCCAGATCGTCGACGACCTCACCGACACGCCCAGCGATCGCAACCGCGAATGCGTCGGTCAGGGGATCGCCAATACGGTCACCGGCTTTTTCGGCGGCATGGCGGGCTGCGCCATGATCGGCCAGTCCATGATCAACGTGAAATCGGGCGGCCGGGGGCGCCTCTCCTGCCTCGCCGCCGGGCTGTTCCTGCTGTTCCTGATCCTGGTGCTCGGCGACACGGTGGCGCTGATCCCCATGCCGGCGCTTGTGGCCATCATGATCATGGTCTCCATCGGCACCTTCTCCTGGTCCAGCGTGAAGGCGCTGCGCACCCATCCCTGGAGTTCGAACCTGGTCATGATCGCCACGGTGGCCGGCGTCATCGTCACCCATAACCTCGCCATCGGCGTGCTGATCGGCGTGGTGCTGTCCGGCGTGTTCTTCGCATGGAAGGTCTCCAACCTCTTCACCGTGGAGAGCCAGGCCAGCCCGGACGGGCGCGCGCGCACCTATTCCATTGAAGGCCAGCTCTTCTTCGCGTCGGCGGAGGACTTCATGAAGGCTTTCGATTTCCGTGAAGCGCTCACCGACGTCACGCTCGATCTGTCGCGCGCCCATATCTGGGACATCTCCGCGGTGCAGGCGGTGGAGCTGGCGAAAAGCAAGTTCGAGCGCGAGGGCGCGACGGTGCGCCTCATCGGCATGAACGAAGCCAGCGAGACCTTGATGGACCGGCTCGGCGCGAAACCGGGCGAGAGCGCCGGGGCGGGCCATTGAGGGCGGCGCTCCATATGGATGTCTCTCCCCGTGAACGGCAGGGCTATCGCATATTGCGGCGACGAAGCGTTCTCCCTCCCCTTGAGGGGAGGGTTGGGGTGGGGTGGAGCCGCCAGACTCTGGCTTTGGACGCTCACACGCCCCCCACCCCGGCCCTCCCCCGAGGGGGAGGGAGGCATGAACGGGCCGTCGCGCGTCATATGCGATGGCCCTGCCGTATACGGGGGGAGCGGCACGAAGGGCCGAAGGGGGCTGTGCGACGCCCAAGGGGTCGGCGCCGCCCTCTCCGTCCTCTTCGCGGACACCTCCCCCGCGGGGCGGGAGAGGACATCAGCTTCCCACTGCACCTCGCCTCTCCTAAACAGCGTTCACCTCGGTTAGAGACAAGGCCATGACCCGCATCACCGCCTTCATCGACGCGTCCGCCTATACGGAGAGCGTCGCCGATCACGCCGCCTGGGTGAGCCGGACGACCGGCTACGGGCTCGACCTGGTTCACACGGTCAATCCCCATCGCCGCGCCGCGCCCGTGGACATGACCGGCAATCTGGCGCTGGGCGCGCGGTCCACCCTGATGGACACGCTCACCAAGCACGACGCCGAAGCGGCGAAGCTCGCACGCGAAGCCGGCGCGGCGGTGCTCGATGCGGCCAAAGCCCATGCGGAAAAGGCCGGCGCGGTGGACGTGCAAACCAAGCTGCGCACCGGCGAGGTGCTGGACGCGGTCAAGGATCTCGAGGCCGGTTCCCGGCTATTGGTGATCGGCAAGCGCGGCGAGCACGCCGATTTCGCGGCCGGGCATCTGGGCTCGAATCTGGAGCGGGTGGTGCGTGCCGCCCATCGCCCCGTGCTGGTGGCGAGCCGGGCGTTCAAACAGCCGTCCCACGCGGTGATCGCGTTCGACGGCGGGGCCAGCGCGGGCAAGGCGGTGAGCCATATCGCCGAAGGCCGGCTTCTGCGCGGGGTGCGCCTGACCTTGCTCTACGCCGGGCGGCGCGAGGACGGGCTGGACGCCGAGATGGACGCCGCGGCCGAGATTCTGGCCGAGGCCGGGCATGAGGTGGAGGCGGTCTTCACCCCGGGCGAGCCCGAAAAGGTGATCGCCGACCATGTGTCGCAGACCGGCGCAGACCTGCTGGTCATGGGCGCCTACGGCCATTCGCGCATCCGCACCCTGATCATCGGCTCGACCACCACCGAGATGGTGCGCGCCTGCCGCGTGCCGGTGATGCTGTTCCGCCCGGAGATGCGCTAAAGCGCACGAAAACCCCCGCCGCGGCCGAGCCGGGCGGGGGTTTACGTTCAGGCGTGCGGCGGCGCCTAGAGCACTTCCAGCGTCACCAGCTTGCATTTGTTGAGGTGATAGGGGGCTTCTTCGATCGCCACGACCTTGGCCTTGCCGGCCTCCTCCAGCGTGGCGAAATGGTCTTCATAGCCGTCGCCCCAGACCTCTTCGTGAACGGTGGCGATGATCGGGCCGCCCGGTTTGGTGATGCGCACCAGCTCGTCGAAGCCCTTCGGCCCCACATGGGCGTGGGTGAACGTGCCCACGCACACCACCGCATCGTACATGTCGCTCTCATAGGAGAGCGGCTTGGTCATGTCCTCGGTCTGCAGATTGCGGTAGGCGCCCTTCTCGCGCGCCACGTCCAGCATGTCCGGGGACAGGTCCATGCCGTCCACGGTCTTGTAGCCGCGCTCGGCCAGTTCGACGCCGGCGAGGCCCGTGCCGCAACCGGCGTCCAGGATCACAGCGTCCGTTTTCACCAGGCTCTTGACCTTGTCCGCGGTCACCGCCGGGGCGACATAGCCCATGCCCTTGACGGTGTCCTCGTCATAGGACTTGGCCCAGTCTGCATAAGCTTCCCGGTTCTCCTCCGGTCCGCCCTGAAGATTGTAGATGCGCTCGAGAATCGGATTCTTGGACATCGCAGCCATTGCACAGGCGCTCCTTGTTCGCGGGGAAGTATGGGCGCTCTTATAACGGCAAAACGCTGCAGTGCAAAACGGCGGCGAATATTCTAATTTATTGCCGACATAAATTTGTAATATTTGGGTGTATCAGCCCGTAACTCTGAACGCATGGCGCGGTCGCGCGGTTCCGGCGGCGTTGCGGATCGGCCATGACAGGCGCGCGGGCTTGCGCTAACGCAGGGCCTCATAGCCTTTGCAAGGACCGCCCATGGCTCCGCCCCTGCTCACCCTGTCGGAAATCGCGCTCACCTTCGGCGCCACCCCGCTGCTCTCCAGCGCGGAGATGATCGTCGGCGAGGGCGACCGGATCGGGCTGGTCGGCCGCAACGGGTCGGGCAAGAGCTCGTTTCTGAAGATCGCGGCGGGCCTGATCGAGGCTGATTCGGGCGAGCGCTTCGTGCATCCCGGCGCCACGGTGCGCTATCTGCCCCAGGAGCCGGACCTATCCGCCTTTGAGAGCGTCATCGACTATGTGCGCGACGGGCTGGCGCCGGGCGACGACGAGTACCGCGCCGATTATCTGGTGGAGCATCTGGGCGTCAATCCGCACGCGAGCCCGGAGACCTTGTCCGGCGGCGAGGCGCGGCGCGCGGCGCTGGCGCGCACGCTGGCGCCGAAGCCGGACATCCTGCTGCTGGACGAGCCGACGAACCATTTGGATCTGCCGGTCATCGAATGGCTCGAAGGCGAGTTGAAGGCCCATAGGGGCGCGCTGGTCCTGATCAGCCACGACCGGCGCTTCCTGGAGACCCTCACCCGGCAGATCGTGTGGATCGATCGCGGGGTGACGCGGCGGCTGGACAAGGGCTTCGCCCATTTCGAGGCCTGGCGCGACGAGGTGTTCGAATCCGAGGCGCTGGAGCGCCACAAGCTGGAACGCCAGATCGCGCGCGAAGAAGACTGGATGCGCTACGGCGTCACCGCCCGGCGCAAGCGCAATGTGCGCCGCGTCGACGAGCTTTCGGACATGAAGGCCCGGCTGAAGGGCTGGCGCGGCCCGCAAGGCGCGGCGAACCTGTCGCTGTCGGAGGCCGAACGCTCGGGCAGGCTGGTGATCGAGGCCGAGCATGTGGCGAAATCCTATGACGGCCGGCCCATCGTGGAGGACCTTTCCATCAAGATCGCGCGCGGCGACCGCGTCGCCCTGGTCGGCCCCAACGGGGCGGGCAAGACCACGCTGATCAAGCTTCTCACCAAAGAGATCGAGCCGGACGCCGGCGCGGTGCGCCTGGGCGCCAATCTGGAAGTGGCGAGCCTGGATCAGAAACGCGCGGCGCTCAAACCCGACTGGACCGTCGCCGAGGCCATCGCGCCGGGCGGCGGGGAGCGCGTCGAAGTGGGCGGCCAGGTCAAGCATGTCGCCGCCTATATGAAGGATTTCCTGTTCACCTCCGAACAAGTGCGCACCCCGGTGCGCGCCCTCTCCGGCGGCGAGCGCGCGCGGCTGATGCTGGCGCGGGCGCTGGCCCTGCCGTCCAATCTTCTGGTGCTCGACGAACCGACCAACGATCTCGATCTGGAGACGCTGGACCTCCTGGAGGAGCTCATCAGCGAGTATGACGGCACCTGCCTTCTGGTGAGCCACGACCGGGATTTCATCGACCGCACCGCCACCGCCACCATCGCCTGGGAGAGCGACGGGGTGTGGCGGGTCTACGCCGGGGGCTATTCCGACATGGTCGCCCAGCGCGGCGAAGGCGTGCGCGCGCGGGAGAAAGCCGCCGACGTCGCCGCGGCGAAGTCCTCAGGCGGGCCGGCGAAGGCCGACAAGCCCAAGCCGCGGTCTGCGAAGATGAGCTTCAAGGACAAGCACGCCCTGCAAACCCTGCCCGGCGAGATCGAGACAATCGAACAGCGCATGGCGAAGATCGAGACCGAACTCGCCGACGCCGGCCTGTTCTCCCGCGATCCGACCCGCTTCAACGCCCTTAGCCTCGAACACGCCGCCCTCGGCGAAGACAAGGCCGCCAAGGAGGAGCGCTGGCTGGAGCTGGAAATGCTGCGTGAGGAGATGGAGGGGTGATCACCCGGGGCCGCGCGATTGGGCGGTCGTATCGAGTCGGCTCCGGACCGTACACTTCGTCATTCCCGCGAACGCGGAAACCCAGCGGAGACAGAGCGTGGCGAGGCCGGACCGGGCCCCCGCTTCCGCGGGGGTGACGAGGGGGAGAGGTCTCAGCTCACCGGAGTGCGGCGCGCATTCATTCCATTGGTTCTCGGCGCCCGCCGGCTAGGCCGCCTCGCTTTTCGCCGCCTGCGCCGGTTTCGCGTAAAGCCCGCGCTGGCCGGGCACCGGACGCAGGGCGTCGGTGAGGCCCACGACCGTCTCCGCCGCGCCGAGCACCAGATAGCCGTCGTCGGCGAGCTGATTGGCGAGCCGGTCGAGCACTTTCGATTTGGTCTCGATGTCGAAATAGATCAGCACGTTGCGGCAGAAGATCACGTCGAGCCGGCCATAGCGCGAAAAGTCCTCCAGAAGATTGCCCTGCTCGAAGCGGACTTTCTGGCGGATGTTCGGCTTGATCTTCCAGCTTTCGCCGGCCTGGTCGAAATGCTTCACCAGGCGCTGGATCGGCAGGCCGCGCTGGACCTCGAACTGGGTGTAGACGCCCGCTCGCGCCTTCTCCAGCACCGGCCCCGACATGTCGGTGGCCAGGATGTCGGCGGGCGGGGTTAGGCCCTCTTCGGCCAGCATGGCGAGCGAATAGGGCTCCTGGCCCGAACTCGCCGCGGCGCACCAGATCTTCAGCGAGCGGCCGGCGCGCGCGGCTTTCAGCGCCGGCGCGATGGTCTTCTCGTAGAGCTCGAACGGGGTCTTGTCGCGGAAGAAGAAGGTCTCGTGGGTGGCCAGCGCCTCGCTCGCGGCGATGCAGAGCGGCTTGTCGCCGCGCATCATGGCGTCGATCAGCGCGGCCACCGAGGCGAAGCCTTCCTTGCGCGCCAGCGGGCCGAGCCGGGAGTCCACCAGATACGCCTTCTCCGGCCCCAGCACGAGCCCGGTGCGCGTCCTCACATCGCTGGAGAGAAACTCGAACTTGGCGGGGGGAAGCGCGCTCATATCGTCCCTTTCAGGCGCCGGGACAGCTCCGGGCCGATATCCTTCAACGGCAAGATCTGGTCGGCGAGGCCGGCTTCGGCCACCGCGCCGGGCATGCCCCAGACGACGCTGGAGGCCTGGTCCTGGGCGATGACCTGGCCGCCCGCGGCGCGCACCGCGCGCGCGCCTTCGCGGCCGTCCGATCCCATGCCGGTCAGCACCACGGCCAGCAGCGGCCGGCCCACGGCGGCCGCGCAGCTTTCAAACAGCGGATCCACCGCCGGACGGCAGAAATTCACCTGCGGGCTCTGGTCGAGCTCCGCCCGCAGCCTGCCTGCGTCGCGGTGGACGGTGAAGTGGAAATCGCCGGGCGCCAGATAGGCGTGGCCGGCGCGCAGGATTTCGCCGTGCTTGGCCTCGCTCGCCGGCACGCCCACCTTGGAGAGGTGCTCGGCGAGGATGGCGGTGAACAGCTTGGGCATGTGCTGGGCGATGACGATCGGCGTACGCGCGTCGCGCGGCAGCGCGCTCATCACGTCGCGCAGGGCCTGCGGCCCGCCGGTGGACGAGCCGATGGCGATGAGATCGGGGCGCGCGGCGAGCGCGGTGCGCGGCGTGGAGGGATAGACCGGCGCCGGGCGCGCGACCGGCCTTGCGGCGGCGGGCGCTGCGAACGTGGCCGGCTTGGCGCGGTAGGCGGGGCTCAAGGCCACCAGCTTCGCCATCAGGGCTTCGCGATACGCCTCCGCCCCGGCGACGCGGCCGGCTTCGGGCTTCGGCGCGTAATCGGCCGCGCCCAGGGACAGAGCGCGCATGGTGACCTCAGCGCCCTTGCGGGTCAGGGTCGAGGCCATGACGACGCGCGCGCGCGGCGCGGCCTTGAGGATCAGCGGCAGGGCGGTAAGCCCGTCCATGCGCGGCATTTCGATGTCGAGCACGACGAGATCGGGCTGCAGCTCGCCGGCCTTCCTCACCCCTTGCTCGCCGTCGGCGCAGGTGGCGGCCACCTCCAGGCGAGGGTCGTTCTCGATCCACCGCGCCACCAGACCGCGCACCACGGCGCTGTCGTCCACGATCAGCACGCGCGGCTTGAGGCCGGAGGCGCGGGTAGAAAGGTCGGGGGCGGCGCTCACGTGAGGGATCTTTCGCTTCAGACGAGGCCGGTTTCAGCGAACTTGCTCTCGATGATGTCGCCGTCGAACGGCTTCATGACGTATTCGTCCGCGCCGGCGCGCAGGGCCTGGGTGATGTGGGCCATGTCGTTCTCGGTGGTGCAGAACACCACGACCGGCTTCTTCCCGTTCGGCTCTTCGCGCAGCTTGATGAGAAATTCGAGCCCGTTCATCACCGGCATGTTCCAGTCCAGAAGGACCGCGTCAGGCATCGCCTTGCGGCAGGCGTTCAGCGCCTCCTGGCCGTCGCCGGCCTCTTCGCAGGCGAAGCCCATGTCCTCCACGATCTTGCGCGCCACCTTGCGGATCACGCGGCTGTCGTCGACCACCAGGCAGGTTTTCATCGGCCCTACTCCGTTAAGCCGCCAGGCTCGCCGCGCGCCAGGCGATGAGCGCGCGCACGTCCAGGACGGCGAGAAGCTGATTATCCAGGCGGTGCACGCCTTTCAGAAGCGCGCGCCAACTCGGATCGAGATGGGCGGGCGAGGCCTCCAGCGTGTCGGCCTTCAGGCGCAGCACTTCGCCGACCTCGTCCACCAGCACGCCGAACAGCTCCGAGCCGTCCTCAAGGCCCAGCGCCATCACCGGCTCGGCCTCGCCGCGCGCGGGCAGGCCCAGCTTGAAGCGGGCGTCCACGGCGGTGACGATGCGGCCGCGCAAATTGAGCAGGCCGGCGATCTCGCCGGGCGCGCGCGGCACGCGGGTGACGTCCTGAGGGGCGAACACTTCGCGGATTTCACACACCTCGACGCCGAACAACTGGCCGCCGATCTTCACCGTGACGTATTCGAACCGGTCTTCCGCGCTCATCTTCGTTTCTCCCCTCACGCCGCTTCAACGGCGCGCTCGGCGCGCGCGGCCTTGTCCAGCATGGCGATCAGACCGCCGCGATCGGCGCGGTCGAGCACCGCCACGAAGCCCTCCATGGGCGCGCCATAGGCGGTCTCGCCCACGCCCAGGCGCGGCGTGTCGGCGAAATAGCCTTCAGAGGCGAGGCGGTTCAGCGCGTTGGGATCGCCCACCACCACGTCATAGGCCGCCCCCATCTGGGCGGCGTCGCGAGCCTCGTGCAGGCCGCCGGCGACCGTGACGTCATACCCGGCCGCCGCCAGAAGCGGAGCGAGCATGCGCCGGGAGAAGGCGTCGGCCTCCACCAGAAGGACCGCGCTGCGCGCAGCCGATTTCGTGCGTTGCGGCGCGCCCGACCAGGCGCGCTCCATATGCCAGGCGATGTCGAGGACTTCGGTCGCCTTGCCCTTGATCACGGCCGAGCCGATCACGCCGGGGCGCTCGGAACCCATCTCCAGATCGAGGGTCTCCTCGACCACGTCGAGGATCTCGTCCACGGCGACGCCGGCCGATTTGCCGTCCTCGGAGAACACCAGAACCGGCTGTCGGCCCTCGGTGCGGAAACCGTCATGACCGCCGGCGTGGGCGAGCGGCAGCAGCCGGCCGCGATACTGGACCACATGGCGTCCGTCGACGGTTTCGATCGAACCGGCTTCGAAGTCCTCCAGCCGCGTGATCAGGCTGACCGGCACCGCTTTCGGCTCGGCGCCGCCCGCACGCACCAGCAAGAGGCGCTGGCGCGCGCTGACATCGGCGGCCGCTTCGGCCTCCTGCGCGGCGGCGTTGGCGGTTTCGTCGGTCTCCGTGGCGATCTCCTGAGCCAGGCCGTTGGGATCGAGGATCATGATCACGGAGCCGTCGCCAAGGATCGTGGCGCCGGAGAAGACCGAGATCGCGCGCAGCGGGCCGGAGAGCGGCTTGACCACGATCTCCTCGGTGTCGAGCACGTCGTCGACCACCAGGCCGAGCTTGCGGCCGGCGGCTTCGAGCACGATCACATAGCCCGACATCGCGCCGCCCTGCAGGGATTGGGTGAGCACGTGCTCCAGCCCGATCACCGGCAGAAGCCGGTCGCGCAGGCGGATCATGTTCGCGCCGTGCAGGGTCTCCACCGCGATGGAGGAGCCCGGCCCCACGCGCACCAGCTCGCGCACCGACAGCTGCGGCACGGCGAAGCGCTGGGCGCCCGACTTGATGATCAGCGCCGAGACGATGGCCAGGGTGAGCGGGATCTTGATGGTGAAGGTCGAGCCCTTGCCGACCTCGGAGGCGAGCTCGATCGAACCGCCGATCTGCTCGATATTGGTGCGCACCACGTCCATGCCGACGCCGCGGCCGGAAAGGTTGGTGATCTGGGCCGCCGTGGAGAAGCCCGGCGCGAAGATGAAGCGCTGGATCTGCGCCTCGCTCATGCCGGCGAGGTCCTCTTCGCTGGCGAGGCCCTTCTCGAGCACTTTCGCCTTGATCTTCGCCGGGTCGATCCCCGCGCCGTCATCGGCGATCTTGATGATGATCGCGCCGCCCTCGTGATAGGCCGACAGCGTGATCGTCCCGGTCTCCGCCTTGCCTGCGGCGGCGCGTTTCTCCGGAGTCTCCAGCCCGTGATCGCAGGAATTTCTGATCATGTGGGTGAGCGGATCCTTGATCAGCTCGAGCACCTGGCGGTCTAGCTCGGTGTCCTCGCCGGACTGGACGAGCTTGATTTTCTTGCCGAGATCCTGGCTGGCGTCGCGCACGATGCGCGGCAGCTTCTTCCAGGCGTCGCCCACGGGCTGCATGCGGGTCTTCATCACCCCGTCCTGCAGCTCGGCGGTCACCGAGGAGAGGCGCTGCAGCGGCGTCTTCAGCGCGCTGTCCTCCACCCCGCGCACGATCTGGTGCATCTGGTTGCGGGCCAGCACCAGCTCGGAGACCGTGGTCATCAGGTTTTCGAGCACGTCGACGCTCACCCGGATGGTGGCGGCGGCGCGCGGCGCGCCGGCCTGCCCGGCCGGGCGGGCCGCATCGCGCGGCGCGGCGGCGACCGGCGCGGCGGCCTCGATCTCCAGCTCCTCGTCCTCTTCGGTTTCGGCGGCGGCGGGTTCCGCGGATTCGTCCTCTTCAGGACCCGGCGTGTTCAGGAAGGCGGCCTCCAGCTCGGCAAGCGACACCTCGCCCGGGCGCAACTCGCGGCCCAGATCCGCATCGAAGCCCACCGGCGTTTCGGCGACGGGCTCGGGCTCGGGCTCGGGCGCCCTGGGCGGTGCGACCGCTTCAGGAACGGCGCCGCCTTCGGACAGGATCTCCAGGCGCTGGATCAGGTCGGAGTCGTCACCGGCCGGTTCGGTCCCGGTCTGCTCGATCCCGGTGAGAATCTCCTTGATCCGGTCAAGCGACTGCAGAACCAGCGTCACGGCGCTGGAATCGGCGACGAGATCGCCGTCGCGGAACTTGCCGAGCAAGGTTTCGCCGGCGTGGGCGATGGCCTCGAGACGCTCCAGCGCCAGGAAGCCGCACGTACCCTTGATGGTGTGCAGAAGACGGAAAATATTGTCGAGGGTCGCCCGGTCTGTGGGGTCCGCCTCGAATTTCACCAGTTCGGAGTCGATGACGTCGAGGCTCTCGAACGTCTCGCTCAGAAATTCGCCGATCAACTCGTCCATGAAATAACCCCGCAGCCTGAACAAGGCGGATCACGCCGCCACACTGTCATGTGCGAGGTTAACGGAAGGTTCGGTTGGAGCGCGCGCGGGCGCCGCCGCACCTGACGGCCGGGCGTTCTTAGTCGGCGTCCCTATTCGGCGGCTTGCGCCGGGCGCGTCGGACCGGTCAGGGCGGCCAGTTCGATCCGGTCTTCGGTGAGGCTCGCCTCGGCCCGGCCGCCGCTTTCGCGTGCCACCAGCCCGGCGTAATAGGGCTGGACGTTGCGGCCGTCGAACCCGCCCTCGGGCTCGGCGCCCTTGAACGCGGCGATATAGGCCTCGTCCAGGCGCAGGCGCGGACCGGCCGCCACCACGCGCAGGCGCGACCCGCCGTCGGTGGAGGCCGAGGCCTCCACCGTCACCGTCCCGCCGCGCGGCAGGGTGTCGACGGCCAGCCAGATCAGATTGAGCAGGATGCGGGCGGCGGTCTTGGAGATCTCGCCGCTCTCGGTTTTCCAGACGAGATCGGGCCGCGCCTCGTCGAACATGGGGCCGGCGAGCGCCCTGATCTCCGAAATCGCCATTTCGCCGCCGCGCGATCCCCCGGCGCCGAAGCAGACGCGGGCGTATTCCAGCTTGGCGCGGATTTGTCCGGCGCCGCTGCGCAACAGCGCGATGGCGTCGTCTTTCATGTCCGCCGCCGTTTCATCGTCCAGCACCGACAGGGCCGCGCCCATGGCGCTGGTCGGCCCGGCGATGTCATGGCAGACGCGCGAACAAAGCAGCGCGGCGAGGTCGGTGGCGGAGAGCGCGGCGATCTGGGTCATGGTGCGGACACTGGCGCGATTCTCGGAAAGACACAGCACGCTTCGCACACGCCCCCGGCGGCGGCCGATCGCAGCGCCCGCCGCAAAGCCGCCTAGAAGCGATCGTCTATATCGTCATGGCCGCTGCGGGCGGAGTAGAACAACAGCCACATCAGCCCGGCGCCGACCGCAGCGGTGAGCACCACGCCGAGGCCCAGGGCCAGCCAGCCGTGCCAGCTCATCTGGGCGTCGATGCTGGTCCAGGTGTCGAAGGCGACCCAGGCCGCGGCGACCACCAGGCCGCCGAGCACGGCGATGAGCAAAAGCGTCTGTTTCAAAACGGGTCTCCGGTGCTAAGGTGTGAATAGGCTTACGAGTTTGTTAATTCTCGCGGTGTTTCTCTGACGCCTGCTTGGCAACCGGCGCCGCCTGGTACACCATAACGCAGTTGGGACTGCGCCACGCCGCCGACGGCGCCGTCCCGGTCTGGTAATTGCAGTAGAGCTGGGCTCAGGGCCGGATGCGCAACCACGCAGCTTCGCCTTGAGAGATGGGCAGTTACGAGGGGTTTTCAAAACACGCTCATGTCCGGATTCGACGTTAAACACGCCGACGCCCGCCGATCGCGCACGCTTGCGTTCTTCATGACGCTCACCGGCGTGCTTCTGTTCACCGCCGCGCTGCTGATCGTGCGCACGCCCGATCCCGGCGCCGCCGTGGCGGCCGAGCCTGACGACATCGTCGCGCGCGCCGTCGCGGCGGAGGTGATGGACATCACCGCCCCCGCCGCCCCGGCTGTGGAGCCGCTGGCGCCCGATGAAGTGCGCGCCGCGGTGTTCGACACCGGACGCGCCCTGATCGACGCCGAGCACGCCCTGTTCACCGACACCAGCTGGCGCCCGGAGGTGTCGGCGCGCGAGCTCACCGTGCGCCGAGGCCAGACCTTCGCCAGCGTCCTCGCCGACGCCGGCGCCGACCGGGTCGATGCGGCGCGCGCCATCGCCGCGCTCGAACCGCTGTTCTCCGCGCGCGAGCTGCGCGCCGGCCAGAGTCTGACCGTATTCATGGAGACCCCGGTTCTCCAGGCGATCTCCGACGATCCCGAGGCCGGCGCGGCGCGCCTGGCCGGCTTCTCCTTCCGCCCGGACAATGAGCGCACCCTCACCGTGGCGCGCACCGGCGACAGCTTCCGCGCCCGCGAGGCCGTGCCGGCGCTCACCCGTGAACTGGTGCGCGCGCGCGGCGAGGTGGACAGCTCGCTTTATGTCTCCGCGCTCAACGTCGGCGCCACCGACCGCATCGTCGTCGAGCTGGCCAATATTCTGGGCTACGCCGTGGACTTCCGCACCATCCAGCCCGGCGACGCGTTCGACGTGGTGTTCGAGCGGTTCGTGAACCGGCGCGGCGAGACCATGCGCACCGGCGAGATCCTCTACCTGGTCTTCGACGGACGCGGCGAGCCGCTGGAATATTTCCGCTTTGAAGCCCCCGACGGCGAGATCGGCTATTACACCGCCGAGGGCGAGAGCGCCCAGCGCCTGCTGATGAAGATGCCGATCAACGGCGCGCGCATCTCCTCGAGCTTCGGCATGCGCTTCCACCCGGTGCTGCAGACCAACCGCGCCCATAACGGCACCGACTTCGCCGCACCGCGCGGCACGCCGATCATGGCCGCCGGCGCGGGCGTGGTGGAGCGGGCCAACCGCTTCGGCAGTTTCGGCAACTATATCCGCATTCAGCACGCCAACGGTTATGAGACCGCCTACGCGCACCTGAACGGCTTCGCGCGCGGCATCCGCGCCGGAGCGCGCGTCCAGCAGGGCCAGATCATCGGCTATGTGGGCACCACGGGGCGCTCCACAGGCCCGCACCTGCACTATGAGGTGCATCTGAACGGCCGGCCCACAAACCCGATGGCTCTGGAGCTTCCCGGCGGGCGCACGCTCACCGACGGCGAGCTCGACCTCTTCGCCGCCGAGCGCGAGCGCATCATCGCCCTGCGCGACGGCGCCGCGCCCGCGGACGGTTCGCCGGCCGAGCCGGCGCTGGTGGCCGAAGCGCCGGAGACCTGAGGTCTCCCAGACGCGGCACAAAAAAGGGCGGCCCCGGCGGGCCGCCCTTTTCGTTTGACGCTGCAGCGCCCCTTACTCGGCCGGCTGCTGGCGCGAGCGGGCTTCGGCCTGCAGGCGCTGGGCCACGTCCGGATCGCTTTGCGCCGCCGCGCCGATGGACTGGTAGAGGTCCGGCGTCAGGCCGGCCTCCTCGACCACGACGATGATTTCGGCCTGGGCGTCCTGCTGCAGCGCCATCAGCGCCTCTTCGCTCTCGGCGGCCTGCATTTGCGGGCGGTATTCGGCCACCAGGCCCTGGATGCCCATGGCCGCGTCGATGAAGCTTTCCACCTGAGCGTCGGTGAGCTCGGCGTTGTCGATCGGCTCGACCTGCATCTGCGCCTGGGCCTGGGCCGAAGCGGGCGCCTGGGCCTGGGCCGAAGCGGGCGCCTGGGCGAAGGCGAGCGCCGAGACGGCGGCGAGCGTGCGGATGATCATGTCTGACCCCTAATTTGCGTACTGCTTGATCGATGGATGTACGTGCAGCCCTAACAGGGCGACGGGGGGCGACGCGACCCCCGGCGTGCAAAAGTCACGAGATGGCCATGTTTGCGGGGCTGGGCGGTTCAGGGCGAACGGCGGCGAGAGGCTCGGTCTGGGGCGGAGAATTCGGAAATATTCAGGGGCTTACCCCCTTTTCGAACGCGTAGCTGGTCCCGACATTATCATCGTTCGCCTGTTCTGATGCGTCAGAGTGGGGCGGGCGGCCATACGGGAGGGTTCATGACAGACATTCTGTTTCTTATCGTCGGGCTTCTTGTTTTGATCGCCGGCGGCGATCTTCTGGTGCGCGGGGCGGTCGCCGTGGCCGAGCGGCTCGGCGTGTCGCCTCTGGTCATCGGGCTGACGCTTGTGGGCTTCGGCACCTCCACGCCCGAACTCGTCGCATCGGTCCAGGCCGCGCTCGCCGGGTCGCCGGGAATCGCCTTCGGCAACATCGTCGGCTCCAACATCGCCAACATCCTTCTGATCGTCGGCGTCTCCGCGATGATCTTTCCCGTTCTGGTGACGGATGCGGCGCTCAAGCGCGACGGAGCGATCATGATCGCCGTCGCCCTCCTGTTCGCCGCCGTGTCCTCGGTCACCGATCTCGGCCGGCTCGCAGGGTTGGGCTTTCTGGCTCTGCTCGGCGCCTATGTCTTTCTGGCGTTCCGCACCGAAGGCGGCGTCGCCGCAGCCGGAGAGGCCGCCGCCCCGTCCGCCGCGCCTGGCGCGCCGATCTGGCGCTCATTGCTGGTCGCGCTCGGCGGACTGGCGCTGGTCGTGGGCGGCGGATATGTGCTGGTCACCGGCGCGGTGGGCCTGGCGCGCGAATTCGGCCTCTCGGAAACCGTGATCGGTCTGACCATCGTCGCTGTGGGCACGTCCATGCCCGAGTTCATTACGTCGCTGACCGCCGCGATCAAGCGCCAGGGCGACGTCGCCTTCGGCAATATCGTCGGCTCGAACATCTACAATATTCTCGGCATCGGCGGCGTCACCGCGCTGGTGAGCCCCGGCGCAGTGCCGGACCAGATCGTCGGCTTCGACAATCTGGTGATGATCGCCGCCTCGCTTCTCCTGGTGGGGCTGGCCTGGACGCGCCGCCGCGTGTCGCGCTGGGAGGGCGGGCTCCTGCTTGCAGGCTATGTCGCCTATCTCATCGCCATCTGGCCCTGAGCCGGGCGGAGAAAGAAAAAGCCCCGGCGTCGCCGCCGGGGCTTGATCTTTCGGGCGGGATTTGGACCTAGCGGCCGGATTTCTCGCACAGGCGCATGAAGCGCTCGCGCAGTTCCGGGTTCGCCTTGAACTCGCCGGAGAACGCGGTGGTGATGGTGGAGACGTTGGGATGGTGCACGCCGCGCGTCGTCATGCACTGGTGTTTCGCGTCGACGAACACCGCCACGCCGCGCGGCTTCATCGCGTCTTCAATGGCGTCGGCGATCTGGGCGGTCATGGTCTCCTGCGTCTGCAGGCGCTTGGAGTACATCTCCACGACCTTGGCGATCTTGGAGATGCCCACAACGGCGCGGTCGGGCAGATAGGCGACGCAGGCCGTGCCCAGGATCGGCGCCATGTGGTGCTCGCAATGGCTCTCCACGTCGATATGCGTGAGCATGACCATCTCGTCATAGCCCTGCACGTCCTCGAAGCGCTTGCCGAGGATCGCCTTGGGATTCTCCTCATAGCCCCGGAACCATTCCTCGTACGCCTTCACGACGCGCTTGGGGGTCTCCAGAAGGCCTTCGCGCTTGGGATCGTCGCCGGCCCAGCGCAAGAGGGTGCGCACGGCGTCTTCGGCTTCCTCGCGGGTCGGGCGGTCCAGTGGGCGGGCGGGATTGGCGTCCAGCGTGTCTTTGTCGGTCATGGCGTCCATGGTCGGCGGATCCTTTCGTTGACGGGCGCGAAGGCGCGAAGCCTTCACGAAGTACCGGTTTCCGGATCCGGCTTTGCACTGCGGACGCGTCCGCCAGGCGTTCGCCGGGTCTTTGTTGTCGGTCTCCCATACGCGCTCGGTGAAGCGCGCAGGTCCCCTAATTAGGCCTTCCAGGCGGCCTGTCCAATGGTCCGGGCCTCTTTTTTGCCGCGCCAAGAGCGTGTAGACCCGCCGCTCGCTCCATCGAACCAAGCGGGACACCTTCACGATGACCGGGCTGAAGCTCTACGACACCGCCGCGCGCACCAAGCGGGATTTCGTCCCGCAGGATCCCGAACGCGTGACGATGTATGTGTGCGGGCCCACCGTCTACGCCCCCGCCCATGTAGGCAATTTCCGCCCCGAAGTGGTGTTCGACGTGCTGTTCCGCGTGCTGCGCCATCTCTACGGCGAAGAGGCAGTCCTGTTCGCACGCAACTTCACCGACGTGGACGACAAGATCAATCAGGCCGCCGCCAAGGAGGGCGTGGACATCTCGGTGATCACCGAGCGATTCACCAAGATCTACCACGAGGACGCCGCGGCGCTGAACGTCCTGCCGAAAACATTCGAGCCCACCGCCACCGGCGCCATGGCCGACATCATCGCCTTCATCGAGCGCCTGGTCGCGGACGGCTACGCCTACGCGGAACAGGGCCATGTCCTGTTCTCGGTGAAGGCCTATGACGGCTACGGCAAGTTTTCTCGTCGCTCCCTCGACGAGATGATCGCCGGCGCCCGGGTGGAGGTCGCGCCCTACAAGAAGGACGCCGCCGATTTCGTGCTCTGGAAGCCCGCCAAGGCCGGCGAACCGGCCTGGGAGAGCCCCTGGGGGCCGGGCCGGCCGGGCTGGCATATCGAGTGCTCGGCGATGATCGAGAAGAGCCTTGGCGAAACGATCGACATCCATGCCGGCGGGATCGATCTGGTCTTCCCCCACCATGAGAACGAGATCGCCCAGTCCGCCTGCGCCCATGGCGGCAAGGCGCTCGCCAATTACTGGCTCCATAACGGCTTTCTCTCCATGAACGCGGAGAAGATGAGCAAATCCGAAGGCAATGTGGTCACCGTGCACGGCATGCTCGCCGAGGGCCTGCGCGGCGAAGTGATCCGGTATGGCCTCCTGTCGGGCCATTACCGCGCGCCGCTGGCCTGGAACGCCAAGCTCATCGAGCAGACGCGCAAGAGCCTGGACCGGCTCTACGGCGTGCTGCGGCGGCTGAAGGACGTGGACGCCGCCAGAGCCGAGCCGAACCCGGCGGTGCTCGAAGCGCTCACCGATGATCTCAACACCCCGAAGGCGCTCGCGGCCCTGTTCGAGATCGCCGGCCGCGCCAACAAGGCTGACGACTCCGCCGAACGCGCCCAGGCCAAGGGCGAGCTTCTCGCCGCCGGCCGGCTTCTGGGCCTGTTCGAAACCGATCCGGACGCCTGGTTCGGGCTGGACTCCATGAGCGAGGAAGACCGCGCCGAAATCGACACCCTCGTCGAGGAGCGCAACGCCGCGCGCAAGGCGAAGGACTTCGCCCGCGCCGACGAAATTCGCGCCCAGCTGGATGCGAAAGGCGTGCAGGCCGATGACGGACCGGAGGGGACGACATGGCGGTTGAAGGCTTGATCCTTCCCTCGCCCGCCCCGATCTCCCGTCCATGACCGACGTCTACACCACCGATCTGTTGAAGCTCGCCGCGGACATCCCGCACGCCGAGCGCCTCGCGAACCCGCAGGCGAGCGCCAGCAAGGTGTCGCGCATTTGCGGCTCGGCGCTGACGCTGGATCTGATGTTCGACGCCGAGGGGCGCATCGCCGATCTGGGGATGGATGTCAGCGCCTGCGCGCTGGGTCAGGCGAGCGCCTCGGTCTTCGCGCGCAACGCCCTCGGCGCCACGCGCGCCGAAATCGCCGCCGCGCGCGATCAGCTCAAGGCCATGCTGCAGGCCGGCGGCCCCGCACCGGACGGCCGCTTCGCCGAGCTGACCCTCCTCAAGCCCGCCGCCTCCTACCGCCAGCGCCACGGCTCGATCCTCCTGGCGTTCGACGCGGCGTGCGAGGCCATGGGACCCGGTCGTCCTTGACGCGGCCCGATCGCCCTGCCGGAACTCTCAGCATCGGATGAGGGGGAGGTTTGATCGGAGCAGCGATGACCGCCAATGGAAGCGGTGCGGGTCCCAATTTCGCCTTTCCGACCGCCCCAAACGTCATTCCCGCGAAAGCGGGAACCCACACCCAGTCGGCGCCGCCGCACTGGTTCCCCGCGTTCCCCGCCTTCGCGGGGACAAGCCGCGGGGATGACGAAGAAGGAGCTGAAATGTCGGCGAGAAAACCCGATACCGCCCCCTCGATCCATGCCCGCCATTGTCGCAAGCGTCGGGGCGGGTCAAGGACGGCGCGTCGCGACGCCGCTTAAGCGGCGAGCGAGCAAAGCTCGCTCGTCCTTGACGCGCCCCGATCACCTTGCGGGAGTGTTCTGAGCTACTCCCCGGAATTCGGACGCTGACGGAAGCTACGATATGGGCTCTGCTGATCTTCGACGACGAGGAGATCGCAGATGTCGAAACGCAAGCAGCATTCGGCGGAGTTCAAGGCCAAGGTGG
>JBNPED010000017.1:0-85925 GCA_051117435.1 Oceanicaulis sp.
CGAGGCGGTTCCATGAGGTCGCGATCTCGGCTAGCGCCAGGTCCTCATCGACAATGCCGAACGCCAGCCAGGCCGGCGAGACTTCGAGGGCGGCGGCGAGTTGCTCGGCATTGGCGATCGTCATGGACGCTGTTGGATTATCGAGGAAGTCGCGAAGGAAGGTCGCGCCCTTCCCGGCACGCCTGGACGCCTGCGTCCGATTGAGACCGAGCTCCGTCAGCCTCGCTTCAATGCGCCCCCGAATATCCATGGCCGCATTCTAGCGAGGCGCATGGAGCAAGCCCGTGTGATTTTCCACAGTTTTTCCGGTGTGGATTGTTGCATCCACGCGGCCGCCAAACTACGATTATTGCTCTCCTGGTATGTGGGAGCCTATGCATAGAGAGGGCCCGGCGATTGGACGTCTAGCCGGGCCCTCGACAAACATATCCGGGCCACGCGGTGAGCCTCGTCGCCAGCTGACAATTGCAAGCGGGACTCAAGACAAGACCGCCGCAACAACGTTACGGCGGCCTTCTAACAGGTTCAGTTTCCTCGGATGCGAACTACGCGGCGGCCTCACATCCCCCGATCCACCGATCAACTTCGCTTCGGAGCCAGGCGACACGGCGCGCGCCAACACGACGGGGCTTTGGGAATTTCCTGGCATCAATCAGCGCATAGATCGTCGAACGGCTGAGGGAGGTGAGTTTAACGACCTCTGCGATTTTAAGCAGCTGATCGGTGGCGGGTTGATCTGTCTTCACGGCTTCGAAAACTCCTTGTGCAAACCTCGTGATCCCTTCACGTGCAATATTGCACGAACAGCTTCCGCTCGGTCAGCCGCCTTTCGTTCTTTATGGTTAATCAAGAGCAAACCCAATGAACCCCTTTACCGCCCCCAAACCCGAACGGGGAAAGCCTCATAGCCACCAGCGGAAAGGAATCACATTCCGTTTCCCGGCTCCCCTGTACGACGCGCTCACTGAGTCCGCTGACAGAAACCAGCGAACGGTCACCCGAGAAATTGAAGTCCGTCTGACCCGGTCTGTGGACATGGACCTCGGGCGGGGTGGGCGTGAAGTCGCGGCATTTCTTGACCATCTTGGTGCAATGGCCCAGCTGATCGGCTCGACCATGGAGGCCGAATGCCCAGCGGCCAGAGCGTTCGCGATCGAAACAGCGTTCAACGCGTCAATCACACGCTTCCTACGGCAACCGCTTGAGGCTGCCCGTGACGAGTTGGCCAAGGATCTGAAGCCTCCTCGGCGGGACCTCTATCTGGCGGCGGCCAAGGTGCGCCTCAAGATGGGGGCCAGGGATACCGACGTCTTAGACTCCGAACCGCTCGCGCCCCACGATGCCGTCGCTCCCGCACTTCTTCAGTTTATCGCCGACCCGCCGACCCGAACGGTCAGCGGCCTTGAAGACATCCTCTCTCGCCGCGCCATTCTAGAGAAGGCCAGCGTTCCCAAGGAGCTGTTCGCCGCGGTCGTCGGCCAGCTGAATTTTGAGGAGGTGAAGCCGAGACGGCACGAGACTGAGGGTGTGAAGAACGGCGCCGTCGACGCCCTAAAGCAGGAAGAGCTCCACGGCCTCAGGCCGGAAGGTGTGACCGAAGCCGAATGGGCCTGGGCGGAAGACTACGACGCATGCCTGCGCGGTTACAAAAAGATCGAAGCGATTATCGATGAAGCGCAGTCGGCGGCGTTCGCCGCACTTCAGGAAATCGAAGAGCGATACGGCTTCAAATTCTCGGGGGCGGTGTGACGCGCTCCTCAGGCCGCCGCCCCCTAGACGCTTTGCACGGGCTTAGAGATGATCACCGAGCGCTGCCCCGGCGCACCGAAAACGACAGTGAGTAGAATTGTGAGTAGAGCTTCCAGCCGCCTCGGCGGATCGCCTGCCCTGACACGCGATCTCAGCGGCGCGATGGAGCGGGTAGCGAGAATCGAACTCGCACGTTCAGCTTGGGAAGCTGACAGGCTACCATTACATCATACCCGCATCGGGCCGGACCGGCTGTGTATCAAGCGGCGAACCCGGCGCCAAGCGGGATGCGCGGCGCGCGGTCAGGCGGGCGCGACCGCGAGTCTGAGCCAGAGGCCGCGCGCGAGCGCGCCCATGGCCGCGATCCCCGACAGGGCCGCGAGCACGGGAAGCGCGACCGCGGCGGCCGGCGCCAGACCGGCCACGTCGAAGAACACGCTCAGGGCGAATGCATAAATGGTCACGCCAATGCCGGTGAGCACGAGACTGACGTCGAGATGCGCTTTCAACCGCTCCTCCCGTTCGCCGCGGGCCCGGGCGAAGGTGAGCATCGCGCCGGCGAAGAGCAGCAGAAAGGACAGCGCGGACCATCCCGGTCCGGTGATCCCGGCGAGCCCGGCGGCGAGCGCGACCAGTTCCACCAGGTAGGCGAGCGCAATGAACCCCGCCGCCAGAACAAGCTTCATTGCAGGCACTCCTCGATTGCCGGCGCGCGAAGCCCCAGCCGTCCGCCCGCGCCCGGCGCTCCGCCGCGCACCAGCGCGTCCGCGTCGACCGCCTCCACGCCTCCGCTCAGCCGGTCGCGCAGGTCGCCGTCGCGCACCGCCAGCACGTAGCGCGTCGGGCAGAAGACCGGTTCGAAGACGAATTCCGACAGGTCCGCGCCGGTTTCGCGCAAGTAGAACTCGATGATGGAGCGCTCGGCGATGACGGCGTCGGCCAGACCCGACGCAAGCATGGCGCTCTGGCGGTGCTGGCTGTATCGCTCGAGATACAGAGCGAAACCCGGCCGCGACGCCTCGACCGCGCCGATCAGGCGCGCCGCGCCGGCGAAGCCCACCACGCGCCGTCCCTGAAGCCGGCCGAGCGGATCAGGTCCGAGCCCGTCGGGAAATGCGGCGCGCCGGTAAACGAGGCCGTTCCGGTAGCGCACATAGGCGCCGGAATTCCAGCCGCCGAGGTCGAAGCCGTCGGGCACCGTCATGATCAGGTCGTAGCGCTCCACCGCTGCGAAATTGCGCCAGTGGCGCGAGAACGGGAACACCGTGACCTCAAGCGCCTCGCCGGGCTCGAGGGACAAAAGGGCGCGCAGGCGATCCACCTCCGCCCCGGTTCCGTCGCCGCGCACCAGGGGCGGGATCTCACCGGCGAGCACGCGCACGGTCGGCGTCTCGCGCCGCGAGCGGTGATCGCCGAGCGTGACCGCCATATAGGCCGCTATGAGCCCGGCGATGGCGGCTGCGAAGAGCGCGCGATAGCGCAGCGTCGCCTTCACGCGCCCGATCCCGGCTTGCTTGGCCCCGGCTCGCCTTGCCCCGAGATCCATTCGATGTCGTCGAAGATCAGATAGGACGCGCCGGTGCGCCAGAGATCGAACAGGCTGTTCCACAAGAGCACGGCGATGATCGTCAGCGCCACGAGCATCTCCGCGGTGTCGGCGGCGAATCGGCCGAAGACGGCTTCGATCAGCAGGCCCGCCTCGTCCGGCGTGGCGGGGATGATGTCGAAGAACCGGGTGGCGAAGGCGGTGTTGGCCGCAAAGCACTCCGAAGCCGCCGCGCCGCAGGTGACGAAGGCGGTGTGCAAGGTCAGCGCGGCGGTCGCCGCCAGAAGATTGTTCTTCCACCACACGCTGCCGGGCCGGGCGCCGTCCGGCGGCGTACGGCCCGCGCCGCGATAGGCGGTGTCGATCTGGCGCTCCACGAAGATCAGCCAGGCCGCGTTCACGAGCAGCAGGACCGCGATCGTGACGACCACCGCGTTGAGGTCGCGCAGGGTCAGGAATTCCTGCGCCGCATAGAGATAGATGAGCCGCTTGAACTCCACGCACACATGGTAGAACAGCGCCGCGTGGATCAGGATGACCAGGATGTGCACCGGGAAGAATATGTTGCGGATGCTGGTCTCGGGCGCCGTCTCGGCGCCGGTGCGGCCGAGCGCGGCGCACTTGGAGACCACCACGGTGAGTTGTCGCAGATTGCGCGGCACCCAGAAGAACCGGATTCCCAGAAGGATGATCGACACCAGGAGCGAGGCGATCACCAGGAAGGCCAGGCTGAGAATGCGCGACTCGTAGAGCGCGATGCTCTCGAAGATCACCGGGAAGGCGATGAAGATTTCGCCGAGCCCCAGCGCCATGATGAACGCGTAGACGGTCTGGATCACCGACAGACCTTCTATGTTCTTCATGTACACCAGCTTGTCGAGCTGCATGGCCGCCCCTCCCCGCCGCTTGAAAGCCTAGCGCCAAGGTCCGGCCCGGCCAAGCGCCGCTTCGCGCTCGCGGCCTTGTGACAGGTGCGGCCTTGGCGCCGGGCGGGGGCGCGCCCTAGCTTTCCTCAGGACCGCCGCTTTCGGGGATTTCTCCTTTGACGCCTGACGACCAGACCGCGCCCCATACCCTTGTGAAGTTTTCAGACCCGAAACGGACCGCCAAGGGCGAGCCGCGCGCCCATGTGGGGATGCGGCGGCTGGAGACGCTGTGGTTCAACACCGGCACGCTGTGCAATATCGCGTGTGCGAACTGCTATATCGAAAGCTCGCCCACCAACGACCGGCTGGTCTATCTGACCGAGACCGACGTCGCGCCCTATCTCGACGAGATCGACGCGCTGGGGCTCGGGTCCTGCGAGATCGGGTTCACCGGCGGCGAACCCTTCATGAACCCGGCGATGAACCGGCTCGCGGAGATGGCGCTTGCGCGCGGCCATGAGGTCCTGATCCTCAGCAACGCCATGACGCCCATGATGCGCCCGGCCGTGCAGGAAGGCCTTCTGGCGCTGAAGGAGCGGTATGGCGACCGGCTCACCCTGCGCATCTCCATCGACCACCACACCCGCGCCAGCCATGACGCCGAACGCGGCGCGGGAAGCTTTGAAGCGACGCTGAAAGGCTTGCGCTGGCTCGCGGCGAACGGAGTCCGCCTCGCCGCGGCCGGCCGGGCGGTGTACGAAGAGGACGAAGCCGCCGCGCGGGCCGGCTTCGCCGCGCTGTTCGAGAGTCTCGGGGCCGACATTCCCGCCCACGATCCTTCGCGGCTCGTGATCTTTCCCGAAATGGACCCGGCCGGAGACCCGCCGGAGATCACCACCGCCTGCTGGGATATTCTCGGCAAGGACCCCGGCGATGTGATGTGCGCGTCCAGCCGCATGGTGGTGAAGCGCAAGGGGGCTGAACGCCCGGTGGTGCTGTCCTGCACGCTCATCCCCTATGACGCCGCGTTCGAGATGGGCGAAACGCTTCACGAGGCGCTCCAGCCGGTGTCGCTGAATCATAAGTTCTGCGCCCAGTTCTGCGTGCTAGGCGGGGCGAGCTGCTCCTAGCCTGAAGCCGTTTTGAGGTGCACCGCGCCCCTGCCGAAGCGCTCATAACGGCTGCGCGCGCGGGATTCCGCTCGGGTTTTGCACACTTTTTCATGCGCCTTTTCAGGAGCATGGCATGCTCGCGGCACAATTTGCGACAGTTTTGTAAAATTCCGCTTTTCATCCGAGTCCGGACGTATTACGGTTTTGTGACTGTTGGGTGACAGAACCATAACAAGAACCCGTCAGGCCGGCCTATCCGCGGCGCTCACCCTTCCGCGACGGACCGGCCCTCCCGAAGAAGGAGACCCGAAATGAAAAACCTCACCTCCCGCGCCGCCCTCGGCGCCGCCCTGGCCGCCGCCGCGCTCACCGCGTCCGCGCTTGCCCAGGAGACCCCGACCTTCGAATTCACCGTGGACCGCGCCGCGCTCACAGGCGAGGACGCCGTGCGCCAGGTCTATCACCGCCTCGAAGCCGAGGCCGGGCGCTATTGCTCGGCCCTTGAGCTTGACGACCGGCGCGCCCTGGCGCGCTGCCGGATCGACGTCACGGCCAACGTGGTCGAAGCGGTCGGCGAGCCTTCGCTCAGCCGGTATCACGCCGAGCAGGTGCGCGAAGACCGCATGATCGCCGCAGCCGGCTGACCCCCGCCGGCGCCGTGCGCGCCGGCCAGCCGACCCCGCCGGCGCGATCCGCGCCGGTTCGGCGGCCCGCCCCCGACCCCGGGCGGGCCGCCTTTTTATGCGCCGGCGCCCCTCGCCGCCGCCGCGCGCCGCGCTAAGCTTTCCGTCATGCGCCGTCTCGTCCTCCTTCTCGCTGCGATCGTCCTGTCCGCCTGCGTGTCCGCGCCGCGCACCGAGCCCGCCGCGCTGCCCGCCGGCGCGTTCGCGCTCGACCCGGCCCATGCCAGCGTCACCTGGCGCATCCGCCATATGGGCCTGTCCTGGTACACCGCCCGCTTCGACGCCGTCCAGGCGAGCCTCGATTTCGATCCCGCCGAGCCCGAAGCCGCCACGCTCACCGCTCATGTCGAGGCGGCTTCGGTCTCCACCGGCGATCCGGACTTCGACGCGACCTTGCGCGGTCCGGCCTGGTTCGACGCGGCGACCCATCCCCGCATCGTCTTTCAGTCTAACCGCATCGAGATCACCGGGGAGAACTCAGGCCGCATTCACGGCGAACTGACGCTCAAGGGCGTCACCCGGCCGGCCGTTCTGGAAACAGAGTTTTACGGCGGGCTCTTCAATCCGCTGGAAGGCCGGCGCGCCCTGGGATTCGGGGCGGATATGACGATCGACCGCACCGAATTCGGCGTCGGACGCTTGCCGGGGAACTTTATCGGCGACGAAGTTCGGGTACGAATAGAGGCGGAGTTCCTTCAATCCGAGGAGTAGACCATGTCCGACGCCGTCGCCCCCTCTCCCGCCGCGCCTTCGGGCCGGTATTCCGCGGTCGCCATCGCCTTTCACTGGGTGATCGCGGTCCTTCTTGTGTCGATGGTGTTCTACGGCTGGTGGATGGAGGGCCTGCGCGAGCAGCTCTTCGCCGGCGAGGTCTCCGTGGAGACGGTGAGCGGCGCGTATAACTGGCACAAGACCGCCGGCATTCTCGTCCTGCTCCTGTCGCTCGGGCGCCTCGCCTGGCGTCTGACTCACAAGCCGCCCGCCCTGCCCGCCCACATGAAGGCGTGGGAGCGCCTGTTCGCCCGCTTCACCCATGTGGCGTTCTATGCGGTCATGATCGGGGTCCCGATCGGCGGGTATGTGACGGCCTCGAGCTTCGGCGACAACTTCCCGATCCTGTTGTTCAACGAGATCGCCCTGCCCAAGCTGCTGGTGCCGCAGACCGAAGCCTTCCAGGGTTTCGCCGGCTCGGCCCATGGCGCGGGCGGCTGGGTGATCCTGGTTCTGCTGGCGATCCACGCCGGCGGCGCGCTGAAGCACCATTTCCTCGATCGCGACGGCGTGTTGACGCGCATGATCCCCGGACTTTCCATCCCGCCCCAGGACAAGGCCTGAACGTTTCCGCCTTGGAAGCAGCCCGTTTCCGCGCCCGCGTCTTGTTCGCGCGCCGGCGCAGCGTATCTATGCGGGCGACACCAGATACGGAGTTCGTCATGCGCCGCACCCTGACCGCGCTCGCCCTCGCCGCGCTCACCGCCGCGCCCGGCCTCGCCCAGGACTGGGCGCTGGACCGGGACGCCAGCACGGTGGGCTTCGAGGCGCGCGCCTTCAACAGCCCGCTGACCGGCGAGTTCGAGCAGTTCTCCGCCGACATCACGCTCGATCCGGCCGATCTGTCGAACGCGCGCATCGAGGCGGTGGTGGACACCTCGAGCTTCGCCCTGTCCAACAGCCAGTACCGGCAGAGCCTCGCCAGCGGCGACGGGCTGGCGATCGAGGCCCACCCGCAGGCGCGCTTCGTCTCCGAGGATATCCGCGCGACCGACGCGGGCTATGAGGCGGTCGGGGAATTGACGATCAAGAGCGAAACCCGTCCGCTCACCCTGCCCTTCACCCTGACGATCGACGGCGACCGCGCCGTGGCCGACGGGTCCTTCACCCTCGATCGCGCCAATTTCGGCGTGGGTTCGGGCGGCTGGAGCGATGTGGGCCCGAGCGTGACCGTGACGGTGCACATCGAAGCGGATCGCGCCACGGCCGGTGCACAGGCTTCGGCGGAGACGGACTGAGGCGTCGTCGCGGCGTCCGGCGGGCGCTGGCGACTGGCGCGGCGCCGCCTTGCAGATGATCGATTCCGCCGCTGGGCCGTTATCGGCTCATGCTTCGCTTGCTCCGTCTTCTCGCCGTCCTGCTTGTCCTCGCGGCAAGTCCGGCCCTCGCCCAGCAGGACACCAGCGCCGATCCCGCGCCTGACGCGCCCATCGCGGCCGACGCGGCGCCGGAGGACGATTCCCGCATCGCCCGCCGCATCGAGGCGCTGTTCTCCGAAATCGAGGCGCTCGCCGGCGTATCGGTGAGCGTGGAGGCCGGCGTGGTGACGCTGAGCGGCGAAACCGGCGCCGCCGAGGCGGCGCGCCGCGCCGAGGCTCTGGCCGCGCGCGTGGAAGGCGTCGCCACCGTGGAGAACCGGATCGAGCGCGACGTCTCGCTGAGCGGCCGCGTGGACCCGGCTCTCGGCGAGGCGGGCGAGCGCCTGCGCGCGGCCGTGCGCGCCCTGCCGCTGGTGGGTCTGGCGCTGATCGTGTTTTTCGCCATCGCGTGTCTGGGCTGGCTCGTCGCCGGGCGCGCCGGCCTGTGGCGGCGGCTCACGCCCAATCTCTTCATCGCCGAGCTGGTCAGCGGCGTCGTGCGGGTGCTCTTTCTCGTGATCGCCGTGATCGCGGCGCTGACTTTGCTGGACGCCACGGCCTTGCTGGGCGCGCTTCTGGGCGCGGCCGGGGTTGCCGGGCTCGCGGTGGGGTTCGCGGTGAAGGACACGATCGAGAATTACGTCGCCTCGGTCATGCTCAGCGTGCGCCAGCCCTTCCGGCCCAACGACCATGTGGTGATCGACGGCAAGGAGGGCCGGGTCATCCGGCTCACCTCGCGCGCCACGGTGCTGATGACCCTGGACGGCAATCATCTGCGCATCCCCAACGGCGCGGTCTTCAAGGCGGTGATCCTCAATTACACCCGCAACGCCGAGCGGCGCTTCGATTTCGCGCTGGGCGTGGACGCCGACGACGACGCGCAGGCCGCCGCGGCGCTGGGCGTGAAGACGCTGGCGGGGCTCGATTTCGTGCTCGCCGACCCCGCCCCGGCGGGCTTCATCGAAAAGGCGGGAGACTCCACGCTGAACCTGCGCTTCCTGGCCTGGATCGACCAGACCGAGGCCGATTTCATGAAGTCGCGCTCGGCCGCGCTCGCCGCGGTGAAGGCGGCGCTGGAGACCGGCGGCTTCACCTTGCCCGAGCCGATCTACCGGCTGCGCTTCGACCAGGCACCGCCGGCCCCGGACGAAGCCCCGAGACCGGCCCCGCCGCGGCGCGCGGCCCCAGTCCCCAGCGACCCGGACACCCGCCCCGATGCGGCGATCGCGCGCCGGGTGGAGGCCGAGCGCGCCGAGGAGGACGGCTCCGATCTCCTCTCCGACACCGCGCGAACCGAATAGGCGGTTTGCTCTTCGCGCTCCCGGCGCCTATCTCGGTGGAAAGCGTAGCGGAGGCGCCCCATGCTGATTCTTCTTTCTCCGGCCAAGCAGCTCGATTTCTCCGAGCGCGGCCACGCCCCCACCATGACCCGCCCGGCCCTGATCGAGCGCACGAAAGCGCTGTCGAAAACCACCGCACGGCTGACCGGTCCGCAATTGCAGGATCTGATGGGGCTGAGCGAAGACCTGGCGACGCTCAACCGGGAGCGCTTCCGCGCCTTCGATCCCGACAGCACCGAGGGCCGCCCGGCGGCGCTCGCCTTCAACGGCGAGGTCTATCGCGGCCTCGACGCCCCGTCGATGAGCGCGGAGGACCTGCAATACGCCCAACAGCATCTGCGCATTCTCTCCGGCCTCTACGGCGTGCTGCGCCCGCTGGACGCCATCCAGCCCTACCGGCTGGAGATGGGCACGCGGCTGAAGACCCGCAAAGGCGCCAATCTCTACGCGTTCTGGGGCGACGACATCGCCAAGCAGCTCAAGAGTGATCTCGACGGCCACGCCTCGAAGACGATCGTCAACCTCGCCTCCAACGAATACGCCAAGGCGGCGAAGCTGAAATCGCTCGGCGTTCCGGTGATCACGCCGGACTTCAAGGAGGAGAAGGACGGCAAGCTGCGCACGCTCATGGTCTACGCCAAGCAGGCGCGCGGCGCGATGGCGCGCTGGATCCTCGACAACCGGATCGAGGACCCGGCGAAGCTGAAGGAGTACGACCTGGACGGCTATCGCTACGATCCGGACGGGTCGAGCGAGGACACCCTGCTCTTCACCCGGCCCCAGCCGGCGCCGAAAAACGGCTAAGCCGGGCGGTCCAGCGGTCGAACATCGCGTTCGATCCGTTCGCCGGCCTCCGCCTCTGCGCGCGACAGGTCGTGATTGGCCTGCAGAGTCATCCAGAACTGCGCGCTGGTTCCAAAAAAGCGGGCGAGCCGCAACGCCGTCTCCGCCGTCACGGCCCTACGCTCCGACGTGATGGCCGACACCGCCGATAGCGGCAGGCCGGTCTCACGCGACAGGCGGTTGCGCGATACGCCAAGCGGAGTCAGAAATTCCTCGCGCAGCACTTCGCCGGGATGGGTGCGGATGCGCGTTTCAGTGATAGTCGACAATCTCCACCTCCGTTGCGCCGCGGTCGGTCCAGACAAAGCAGATGCGCCATTGCGCATTGATCCGGATGGAATGCTGGCCGGCGCGATCGCCGCTCAGGGCTTCGAGGCGGTTGCCCGGCGGTATGCGCAAATCGTCAAGACGCGCCGCCGCGTCCAGCATGTCCAGCTTGCGCGCCGCCACTTTGCTCTGCGCCGCCCATCCGGCCTTGGCGGGCGTGCGTCCGGTAAGGAAGAAGCGTTCAAGCGCGGCGTCGCGAAACGACCGGATCATGCCGCGCAAGGTATTCCGTTAGTGGGAATAGGTCAATCATCCACCCCTTGACCATCGCGCCCGCTTCGGTGTTTCTGCACTGCAGCAAAAGCAGGTAGCGGAGCCTCCCATGGGCGCGGTGCGCGTCGATCTGTCCGGCCAGGCGGCCGTCATCACCGGGTCCACCTCCGGCATCGGCGCGGCGCTGGCCGAAGGCCTGGCGAAGAACGGCGCGAACATCGTTCTGAACGGGTTCGGCGATTCCGGCGAGATCGAAACCTTTCGCGCCCGGCTGGAGGCCGACTACACGATCAAAGCCCGGTATCACGGCGCGGACATGACCAGGCCGGCGGAGATCGCCGACCTCGTCGCTTACGCCCACGGCGAATTCGGCCGGCTCGACATCCTCGTCAACAACGCCGGCATCCAGCACGTCGCCCCGATCGCGGAGTTTCCCGAAGCCAAGTGGGACGCGATCATCGCCATCAATATGAGCAGCGCGTTTCACGCCATGAAGGCGGCGATCCCGCTGATGACGGCGGCCGGGCGCGGGCGGATCGTCAATCTCGCCTCGGTGCACGGCCTTGTCGCCAGCCCGTTCAAGGCCGCCTATGTGGCCGCCAAGCATGGTGTGCACGGTCTGACCAAGACCGCCGCGCTGGAGCTCGCCGAGACCGGGGTGACGGTGAACTGCCTCAACCCCGGCTATGTCCAGACGCCGCTTGTCGAGAACCAGATCGCCGACACCGCGAAGGCCCGCGGCATCACCGAGGACGAGGTGGTGCGCGACGTCATGCTGGCCGCCCAGCCGACGAAGAAATTCGTCACCTACGACCAGCTGATCGGCGCGCTCTTGTACATGGTCAGCGATGACGGCGCGAACCTGAACGGCGCGGCGATCACCGTCGATGGCGGCTGGACGGCGAAGTAATGGCGGCGCCGGCGCCAAAGCCGGTCTCTCTGGCCCTGCAGGGCGGCGGCGCCCATGGCGCCTTCACCTGGGGCGTGCTGGAAGCGCTATTGGAGGACGGCCGGCTCGACATCCGCGCGATCACCGCCACGAGCGCCGGCGCCATGAACGCCTGCGCCCTGGCCATGGGCCGGGTGGAGGGCGGCGCGGACGGGGCGCGCGCGGCGCTGGAGCGCTTCTGGCGGGCGGTGAGCCAAGCCGGCGGGCCGTTCAGGCCGGCGGGACTGGCGAAACTCTTCCCGCTGCTCGACGCGTTCTCACGGATCACCAGCCCGTACGACGTCAATCCGTTCGGCTACGACCCGCTGCGCGACATTCTCGCCAAGCAGATCGATTTCGAGGCGGTGCGCGCCTGCGAGGACACGCAGCTCTTCATCTCGGCGACCTGTGTGGAGACCGGGCGTGCGCGCATCTTCTCCGGCGAGGCCGTGACGCTGGACGCGGTGCGCGCCAGCGCCACCCTGCCCTTCCTCCACCAGGCGGTGGAGATCGACGGCGAGGCCTACTGGGACGGCGGCTTCACCGGCAATCCCGCGCTCTGGCCGCTCTTCTACGCCGACACGCCGGCCGATCTGCTGATCGTGCACATCAATCCCATGCGCCGCACAGGAACGCCGAAGAGCGCCGCCGACATCATCGACCGAGCCAACGAGATCACCTTCAACGCCAGCCTCCTGGCCGAACTGCGCGCCGTCGCCTTCGTCCAGCGCCTGCATGAGGGCGGCCTTCTGACCGAGACCGGCCGCGAGCAGCTGCGCAAGATCCGCGTCCACGCCGTACGCGCCGACGAGGCGCTCAAAGCCTATCCCGCGAGCACCAAGTACGACACCAGCTGGCGTTTCCTCACCGGTCTGCGCGATGCCGGGCGCGAGGCGGGGTTCGCGTGGCTGGAGGCGCACGCCGAGGCGGTCGGCGCCAACGGGACGGTGGATCTGAAACGGGAGTTTCTCGAAGGCTGACGCGCCTTCATCCGCGCCGGGCGAGCCTGGCGCGGGTGGGAGCAGAAGGGGGAAGGCGCGGGGGAAGTCCGGGCCGATATTGGGTTCAATGTGTTTTTGGGAGCCCGATAAAGCCCCCGCGCCTGGTGGTGATTTCTCGGCTCGATCCGGCTTACTTACACCATTTCTACGCCGCCGGCCGAGGCTCGTCAGGATTGCTCCCGCGGGCGATCAGGCGCCAGTCCGTCTCGCAACGCTACCCCTGCCGGATCCTCCGGCATGCTCGTCCGCCTTTTCGTCCGCCCGGCCGTCACACCGCGCGAACTCGGGACACCACCCTCCGCCGCCCGACCTGAGACGTCTGCAGACCGCCCCCTCCGTCACGGCGAAGTGGGACCATTATGGGGGAGCGGTGGGAGGGGTTGGATAAGGTCGGAGATATCCATGCCGATCGCACGCCATGACGCGGCGATCGCGCCCCGACTCCCCATGGAGAGGCGGGGGAGACGGTGAGTGTGAGGCGGCGCGCCCAATTGCGAGATCGCATTGGATGCCGGCCGGCTTCCCCCTCACCCCTGCCCTCTCCCCCATAAATGGGGGAGAGGGGGATCGACATGGCGTTTACGCGTTAGAGCCTCATGTTCGAGCCATAAAAAACCCCGGCCGCTCGGGCCGGGGTTTTCTGCGTCGGATAAGTCCAGTCCTAGCTGTCGAGGAAGCTTCTGAGCTTCCGGCTCCGGCTCGGGTGCTTCAGCTTGCGAAGCGCCTTGGCTTCGATCTGGCGGATGCGTTCGCGGGTGACCGAGAACTGCTGGCCGACTTCTTCGAGCGTATGGTCGGTGTTCATGCCGATGCCGAAGCGCATGCGCAGCACGCGCTCTTCGCGCGGGGTGAGGCTGGCGAGGACCAGGGTGGTGGTTTCGCGCAGGTTGGAGTGGATCGCCGCATCGATGGGCAGGACCGCGTTCTTGTCCTCGATGAAGTCGCCCAGATGGCTGTCTTCTTCGTCGCCGATGGGGGTTTCCAGGCTGATCGGCTCCTTGGCGATCTTCATCACCTTGCGCACTTTCTCAAGCGGCATGGAGAGCTTTTCGGCCAGCTCCTCCGGGGTCGGCTCGCGGCCGATCTCGTGGAGCATCTGGCGGCTGGTGCGCACGATCTTGTTGATCGTCTCGATCATGTGCACCGGAATGCGGATGGTGCGCGCCTGGTCGGCGATGGAGCGGGTGATCGCCTGACGGATCCACCAGGTGGCGTAGGTGGAGAACTTGTACCCGCGCCGATATTCGAACTTATCGACCGCCTTCATGAGGCCGATATTGCCCTCCTGGATCAGATCCAGGAATTGCAGGCCGCGATTGGTGTATTTCTTCGCGATGGAGATCACCAAGCGCAGATTGGCTTCGACCATCTCCTTCTTGGCGACGCTGGCCTCGCGCGCGCCTTTCTGGACGGTGGCGACGATGCGGCGGAAATCGTCCACCGGCACGCCGGCGTCCTGGGAGATCTGCGCGATCTCGTCGCGCAACACGCCGGCGTCCCTGGCCTCGCGCTCGACGAACCGGTCCCAGGCCTTGGATTTGCCGGCCATGTTGGCGATCCAGTCCGGATCCAGCTCACGGCCCTGATATTCCTTCAGGAAGTCGGTGCGCGGCACGCCATGGGCTTCGGCCATGCGCAGGAGCTTGCCTTCCAGGCCCACCAGCTTCTTGTTGATGGCGTCGAGCTGTTCGACCAGCGCTTCGATCCGGGCGTTGTTCAGGTGCAGCGAGTTGAGGTTCGCGACGATGCGCTCGAACACGCCCTCATAGGTCTCGCGGTCCTTCTTGGAGAAGTCCTTGCCGGACAGGCGCAGGCCCACGAGCTTGTCCTGCAGCCGGCGGAAGGCGTCGAAATCGGACGCGATGGCGTCCAGCGTCTCCATGACGCCCTCGCGCAGCTCGCCCTCCATGGCGGCCAGCGACATGGCGCCCTGATCGTCGTCGTCGTCCTCGTCGGAGCCCTCGCCGTCGGCCTTGTTCTCGGACTCCCCGGAGTCCTCGTCGGAGTCCGGCTTGGCCTTGGCTTCGGCCGTCTCGCCGTCGCCCTCCTCGTCGTCATCCTCGCTGGAAATCGCCGTGGCGTCCTCGCGCACGCCGCCATAGGTGGCGTCCAGATCGATGATGTCGCGCAGGAGCACCTGGCCTTCCTGCAGCTCCTCGCGCCAGACCATGATGGCTTCAAAGGTCAGCGGGCTTTCGCACAGGCCGCGGATCATCGCGTTGCGGCCGGCCTCGATGCGCTTGGCGATGGCGATCTCGCCCTCACGGGACAAGAGCTCCACCGACCCCATCTCGCGCAGATACATGCGCACGGGATCGTCGGTGCGGTCCTGGGCGGCGGTGGTGTTCTGGCCGGCGACTTCGTTTTTTTTCTTCGCCGCCACCGCGCGCGGCTTGTCCTCGTCGTCCTCGTCCTCGGACGCGTCGGCCCCGCCTTGGTCGTCGCCGTCGAAATCGTCTTCGGAATCCACCACCGTGATGCCCTTCTCGGACAGCTGGGCGAGGATGTCCTCGATCTGCTCGGAGTTGAACTCCTCGCTGGGCAGGACCTTGTTCAGCTCGTCATGGGTGACATAGCCGCGCTTCTGCGCGGTCTTGATCATCGCCTTGACGGACTTGTCGGTCAGGTCCAGCAGCGGCCCGTCCTGGGTTTCAGGGGTCGCTTCGGCGGTTTCGGCGGCTTTGCTCATGCGGTGATACCTGCTCCCGGCGGTGTCGGTCGTGGCGCGCGAACGGCGGCGGCGCGCGCCTCAGCGTCGTTTTCGGCCCCGCCGGACGGCGGCGAGGAAGGAATTGAGTGCGTCGGAATCGCCCTTTTCGAATACGTCGGCCTGGCGTGCGCGCTCCTCGGCGATGCGGGCGTCTCGAGCGACTCGCTCCATATAGGAGGCGGAAAGCCTGCGCCAAGCCTCGCTGCGGGCATCGGCGTCAGCCTCGTCACCCCCAAGCCCGGCGCGCATCGGAGCGAGATCGACCGAAAGGCGCGCAAGATCAGACCCATACCCTTGGCGAACCAGAGTCTCCCGCAAGCCGCCGTCAAGCACGGAATCCCCAGAGAAGCACGCGTCTAGTATCGCGTCACGCAGGCTGTCAAGCGGCCCGAACGGCGTTTCGGCCAGAGTCTCCGCTTCGGCTTCGGCGATCTCGGGATATTCCACCGCCGCCAGCAAGAGCTGACGGGCCAGCGGATGGGCGCGCTGCTTTTGTCTCGATTTCAGCAGTTCGCCCGTGGGACGCGGCGGCGGCGCGAACTTGCCGCGCCCGAACCCGCCTCCAAACCCCGCGGCGCCGCGCTGGAACCCGCCGCGGCGCTGCGCCCGCCCCGGCTGGGCGCGTGCGAAAAGGGTCTCCATGCGCGCCTCGAGCTCGGCGCGGTATTCCGCCTTCACGTCCGGATCCTCGATCTTCGCCGCCAGCGCGCGCAGGCGCTTTCGAAAGCCCGCGCGCCGGTCGGGATCGTCCAGGGGTTCGGCGGCCACCTCGCGCTCCCAGATCACGTCGATAAGGGGTTTCGGGTTCGCCACGGCGCTTTTCAGCGCCTCGGGACCCTTGTCGCGCAACAGATCGTCCGGGTCCGCGCCGTCTTCGAGGAAGACGAAACGCAGCGTCTTGCCCGGTTCGAGCAGCGGCAGGGCGCGCTCGGCCGCCAAGGCCGCGGCGCGGGTTCCCGCCGCGTCGCCGTCCAGGCACACCACCGGCTCGGGGCCCGCGCGCCAGAGAAGCTTGATCTGGCTTTCGGTGAGCGCGGTCCCCAAAGGCGCCACGGCGTGGCCGAGCCCGGCGCGCGCAAACGCGATCACGTCCATATAGCCTTCCGCCACGATCAGGCCCTTCGCCTTGACCTTGGGGTCGCTGGCGAAGGCGCGCGCGTCGGAATAGCGATAGAGGATCGAGCCCTTGTGGAAGAGCGGGGTCTCGGGGCTGTTGAGATATTTCGCCCGCGCCTCCTTCGACAGCGCCCGCCCGCCGAACGCCACCAGGCGGCCACGCGCGTCGGTGATGGGAAACATCACCCGGCCGCGAAACCGGTCATAGGGTTCGCCGCCGTCCTCAGGCCCGATGATCAGCCCCGCCTCGATCAGCTCTTCAGGCTTTGCGCCCTTCTGGCGCAGCGCGTTGGTGAGGCCCTTGCGGCTGTCGGGCGCGAAGCCCAGGCCGAAGCGCTCCATGTCCTTCGCGGTCAGCCCGCGGCGTTCGAGATAGGCCCGCGCCTCTTCGCCGGCCGGACTTTGCAGCTGGCGCACGAACCAGGCCTGCGCCGCCTCGATCCAGTCCAGAAGCGATTTGCGCCGCGCCTCGGCTTCGGGCGAGCGCTGTTCGGTCTTCGGCACGTCGAGCCCGGCTTCGGCGGCGAGCGTCTCGACCGCCTCCATGAACGAGAGGCCTTGGGTCTTCTGCAGCCAGGTGAAGATGTCGCCATGCTCCTGGCTCGCGAAGCAATGGTAGAAGCCCTTTTCGTCATTGACGAAAAAGCTCGGCGTCCGCTCCTTCTTGAACGGGGACAGCCCGGCGAACTCACGGCCCTGACGCTTCAGCGCGACCGTCCGCCCGATCAGGTCGGACGGGCGGATGCGCGCCTTGATCTCGTCGATGAAACCGTCAGGGATCGCCATGAACGCCCGCTTGCAGGTGAGCCGGGAAGCTTAACGCCGCAGCCCGGCTCCGGCTAGCGCGCCGCGCCGCCCGCTCCCGCCTTGGCTCACGCCCGATTCTGCAGGAGCGATTTCACTTCCTTGCCGGCCTGGGAGAAATCCATGCGGCCGGTATAGCGCTCCTTGAGCGCGCCCATGCATTTGCCCATGTCCTTCAGGCCTTGCGCATCGAGCTCGGCGACCACCTGGCGGGCCGCGTCGGCGATCGCGCGCTCATCCATGGGCTCGGGCAGGTATTCGCGCACGATCTCGGCTTCCTGGCGTTCGCGTTCGGCGAGATCGAGCCGGCCGGCCTGCTCGTAGGTGTCCGCGCTTTCCTCGCGCTGCTTCACGAGTTTCTGCAACAGCGCGAGGATCTCGTCCTGATCGCAGCCGTCGCAGCGGTCTTCGGCGCGCGCGGCGATGTCGCGATCCTTCACCGCGGCCTGAATCAGGCGCAGCGTGGCCAGGCGCACCTGGTCCTTGTTGCGCATCGCGTCTTTCAAGTCGGCCGTCAATCTGTCGCGCAGCGACATGGGGCGCCTTTCATCAGCGCTTAGCCTCCCCCGAGTACTAAGCTATTGGAAAAACACGTTTATTATTGCGCGCAGCTTGCTTGACCCGGTACCGCTTCAGGCCTAGGTTCCGCGCGTTTATCCGCCCGCCGCTCTGAGCCTTCGCTCGCGGCCGGCGCGTATGGAGGCGAGCAGGTATGCCGGAAGCGATCGAGAATCAAGAGCCGACCCGTTCGACGTCGCGGCCCGGCGAAAATGACGCGGCGCCGGACTGGGCGAGCGCGGTGCTGGCGCTGGCCGACGGAACGGTGTTCTACGGCCACGGCGCCGGGGCGAGCGGGACCGCCATCGGCGAGCTTTGCTTCAACACGGCGATGACCGGACATCAGGAGATCCTCGCCGATCCCTCCTATGCCGGGCAGATCGTCTGCTTCACCTTCCCCCATGTGGGAAACACCGGCGCCAACAGTCAGGACGAAGAGGCGGCGAGCGAGCTGGCGCGTACCGCCGCCACCGGCATGGTCAGCCGGGCGAAGCTCACCGCGCCGGCCAGCTGGCGCGCCGAGCAGAGCTTCAATGAATGGCTCGCCGCGCGCGGCGTGGTGGCGATCACCGGCGTGGACACCCGCGCGATCACCCGCTCCATCCGCGAGCACGGCATGCCCATGGCCGCCGTCCAGCACGCGCGCGACGGCAGGCTTGATCTCGACGCGGTGCGCCGGGCGGCGCGAGAAGCGGCCTCCATGGAGGGCGCCGAGCTCGCCGGAGCGGTGTCGCGCGCCACGGCCGGAGACTGGGACGAAGGCGGCTGGGACTGGCCGGACGGCTTCGCCAGGGGCCCGCAGGACGGCCCGCTGGTGGTCGTGCTCGATTACGGGGTGAAGGCGAACATCCTGCGCCGGCTGATCTCGGCGGGCGCGCGCGTCACCGTGGCGCCGGCCAAGGCCACCGCCAAGGAAGTCCTCGCGATGAAGCCCGCCGGCGTGCTGGTCTCCAACGGCCCCGGCGATCCGGCCGCCACCGGACAATACGCGCTCGACACCATCCGCGGCGTGATCGACGCGGGCGTTCCGGTGCTGGGCATCTGCCTCGGCCACCAGATGCTGGCGCTCGCGATCGGGGCGAAGACGCTGAAAATGACCCAGGGCCATCACGGCGCGAACCACCCGGTGAAGAACATCGAGACCGGCCAGGTGGAGATCGTGTCGATGAATCACGGCTTCACCGTGGACCGCGACAGCCTTCCTGCGGCCGCAATCGAGACTCATGTTTCGCTCTTCGACGGGACCAATTGCGGCTTCCGGCTGACCGACAAGAAGGTCTTCGCCGTCCAGCATCACCCCGAAGCCAGCCCCGGTCCGCAGGACAGTTTCAACGTGTTCGCGAAGTTCGTCGCGGAAATCGCCTGAGTCTGCGCGCCCGGATGGGCTTCAGCGCTCGGGGTTTACGCGCTAACCTCGCGAACGTCGCGCATCGGCCGAACAAGGCCGGGCGCCCGTGCGAGGGGAACGCAATGACTTTCAAAAAAGCCTTGTTGACGGCCGTCTTCGTTAGCGCGGCCGTCGCCCTGACCGGTTGCGGCGGCGGCGGCGGCGGCGCGTCCGGCGGTCCGGTGACAAGCCCGCCGCCGGCTCCCCCGCCCCCGCCGCCGCCGCCTCCGCCGCCGCCGCCTCCCCCTCCGCCGGCTCCGCCGCCGAGCGCGTTCCGCACGGCGGAATACAATGAGCAGTACGGGCTGGAGCTGATGGGCGCGGCGTTCGCCTATTCCCAAGGCGCCACCGGCGCGGGCGTGACCGTCGCCGTGGTCGACACCGGCATCGTCCTGGACCATCCCGAATTCGAGGGCCGGCTGGCCGCCGGCGTCGACGTCGCCGGAGATCGCGGCGTCAACGACACCGGGGATGGTCACGGCACCGGCGTGGCCGGCGTCATCGCCGCCAACAAGGATGATTTCGCCATGCACGGCGTGGCGTTTGAAAGCACGATTCTGCCGATCCGCGCCGATAGTCCAGGCACGTGCGAGGCCGACGGCGGGGACTCGTGCAGCTTCGCCGACGTCAATGTCGCGCGCGCGATCGACGAAGCCGTGGCGCGCGGCGCGCGCGTGATCAATCTCTCGCTGGGCCGGGACGCGGAACTGGGCGACGATTCCACGCTCACCTTCCGGGCCATGCGCCGCGCCGCCGAAGCCGGCGTGTTCCTCGTGGTCGCGGCCGGCAATAAGGACGACGATGAGGACGAACCCGACCCCAATCCGGGCTTCCCGGCGAATTTCGTCAACGATCTGGACGCCGGCGGCTTCGCCGTGGCGGTGGGCGCGGTCGATCAGAGCAAGGTGATCGCCAGCTTCTCCAACCGGGCCGAGGGCGCGGAGAATTTCTTCCTCGTCGCGCCCGGCGTGCGCATCGTGTCGCCCGGTGAGGACGACGAAGACGGCGATCCGCAATATTTCTCCTGGAATGGCACCAGCTTCGCCGCGCCGCACGTGGCCGGCGCGCTGGCGCTTCTGATCCAGGCCTTCCCGAATCTCACCGGCAATGAAGCGCTGTCGATCCTGTTCGACACGGCCGAAGATCTCGGAGAGCCGGGTCCGGATTCGATCTACGGCGTCGGGCTTGTCGATCTGGAGGCCGCGTTCAACCCGGTGGGGTCGTCCAGCATTCAGATGGGCGGTTCGAAAGGTGAGGCGGTCACGGTCGCCGCCCTGACCGCCGCGCCGTCGGGGGCGGCCGGCGACTGGCTGTGGACGTCCGGCCTTCTGGACGGGGCTGTAATGCGCGACGGCTATCGCCGCCCCTTCGCGGTGAACCCCGAGGCGCCGCGTGCGGCGGTCTCGTCCGGTCTCGCCGCCATGGAGGCCGCGGCCGAAGGCGCGCTGTCGCGCACCTCGCGCACGCTCGCCGGCCCCGCCGAGATCAATCTGCGCTATAGCGAGCCGCAGCTGCACGCGCTGAAGAACCTGCCGGCGGAGACCTATGGCGACACGCCCGACATGCGCTTCGCCTTCACCTCCGGGGGCTTGTCGCTGGCGGCCGGGCGCGGCTTCGCCGCCGACGCCCCGGTGGACGGCGCCGGCGCGGGCGCGCTGTCGCCGGCCTTGTTCTCCGGTGCGGTGGCGGGGCTTTCAAACCGGCGCGACTGGGCGTCGCTCTCCTATCGCTTCGGCGACGTCTCGGTGGGCTTCCGCGCGGCCGGGGCCGGCGGGGACGCCTTCTCCGCCGCCAGCGCGGTCTATCACGCGGGCGCGCACAGCTTCGGGGTGGAGACCGGCGCCGGACGCGAAGCCGAGCGCACGCTCGGCGGTCTGTTCGCGGCGCGCTTCGAAGCCGAAGACCAGGCGAACTCCAGCTTCGCCGCCGCCCTGTGGTCGGGTCCCCTGCCGGCCGGCTGGCGCGGCGCGGCGCGGTTCGAGCATGCGCGCACCGACATCGCCCTGCCCGGCTTCGTCGCTCTGGAGCGCGGGGTGGAGGCCAGCGCCTGGAGCCTCGGCGCGGAACGCGCGCTCGCCGGCGGGGTGTTCGGCCTGACCTTGTCCCAGCCTTTGCGCGTGGAGCGCGGCGCGATTTCGGTGCGCGTCCCGGTCTCGGTGGACGGCGAGGACCGTCTCGGCTACGAGATTCGCAACGCCGCGCTCAGCCCCTCGGGCCGGGAGCTGGCGCTGGAGGCGGGCTGGCGCGTGGCGCTGAACGAGCGCACCGCCGCGAACATCGCCGCGCGCTTCACCCGCGAGCCGGGTCATGTGGCCGGCGCGAAGGACGAGGGCCTGATCTGGATGGGACTGCGCACCACGTGGTGAAGCCGGACGCCAACCCGCCCTCGACGCTGGAGGAGCGGCTCAAGCGCGCCGTGGTGCCGGCGCGCCTGGAGCTGAAACGCATCGTCGCGCGCGAAAGGCGCAAGGGGGAGCCGGGCCTCCGGCTCCTGCCCTTCCTGCTCGATCCGGCCAGGGCGGCGCTGGATATCGGCGCCAATCGCGGCATCTGGGCCCATGAGATGGAGCAGGTGTGCAAGACCGTCTGGGCGTTCGAGCCGAACCCCAAGCTCTTCGCCGTGCTCAAGGCGGCCGCCTCGAAGACCGTGGTTTGCCGCGCCGAGGCGCTGTCGAATGAAACCGGGACCGCCGAGCTGCTCATTCCCGGCGAGGCCGGCCGCTTCTCCAACCAGGGCGCCAGCCTCAATCCGGAGCGCGTGGGCGGGCGCAATCATATGCGCGTCAGCGTCGCCACCGCGCGCCTGGACGATCTCGATCCGCCAACCACCGGCTTCATGAAGATCGACGTGGAGGGCCATGAGCGCGCCGTGCTGGAGGGCGCGCGCGGCCTGATCGCGCGCGACAAGCCGGCGATGATCATCGAGATCGAGGAGCGCCATACCGGCCGCGCGCTCGACGGCGAGCTGGATTTCGTGGAGTCGCTCGGCTACCGCACCCTGGCGATCCGCGCAGGCCGGCTGATCGACCGCGCGCGGCTGGACGTGGACCGCGACCATCGCGGCGCGGCCGGCGGGCCCGGCTATGTGAACAATTTCGTGTTTCTGCCGGTCTAGGCCATGGGCGGCCCGGCCTTCTCCCGCCGCACGCTGATCGCCGCCTCCGCGGCCGCCTGGGCCGCGGCGTGCACCGGCCGGTCCGGCGCGCCGGCGGGGCTTCTACGCGCAGCGATCGATTCCGAGGCCGACAGCCTGGATCCGCTGAAAGGCCAGTTCTCGTCGGCCGCCCTGCTCTACAAGCAGCTGCACGCCCCGCTGACCGAGTACGCGCCGTCCGGCGGGCTGGCGCCGGGGCTGGCGGAGACCTGGCGCAGCGCCGATGCGCGCACCTGGCGCTTCCGGCTGCGCGGCGGTCTTGAATGGTCGGACGGCGCGCCCCTGACCGCGGACGACGTGGTCTGGACCGCGCGCCGCGCCGTGGATCCGCGCACCGGCTTCGCCGATCTGGGTGATTTCTTCGCCGTGGAGGGCGCGCGCGACGCGCTCACCGGCGCCGCCTCGCCCGCCGATATCGGGGTCTCCGCCCCCGATGAGCGCACCGTAGTGTTCCGCCTCGACCGGCCGGTGGGCCTGTTTCCGGTGCTGATGCGCGAGTTCTACCCGCTGCCCCGCCACGCAGTGGAGGCGCGCCCTGAAGACTGGATCCGGCCCGAGCACTGGGTCGGCGCCGGGCCGTATCGCCTGGCCGCCAACGGCGCCCTGCGCTACCGGCTGGAGAAGAACACCCGGTTCTCGGCCGCCGACAGCGTCGCCGTGGAGGCGATCGACGTGGCCGTGATCGAAGACGCGGCCGCGCGGGCGCGCGCCTTCCGGGCGGGCGATCTCGACCTCGCCGACCGGCCGCCGGGCGACCAGATCGGCTTTCTGCGCGAGCAATTGGGCGAGCAGCTGCGCGCCTATGACGCGCCGATCCTGGCCTATCTGAAGGTGAATTGCGCCAGGACGCCCCTGGCCGACGCGCGGGTGCGGCGCGCCTTGTCCCTGGCCATCGACCGCCATCGGCTGAACCGGCAATTCTTCAACGCCGAGGCCGCGCCCACGACCCGCATCATTCCCGACCCCGACGCCCCGCCCGCGCCGGGCGCGCAGCCGGACGCCGCCCGTCTCTTGCTGGCAGAGGCCGGATTCACGCCCGAGCGCCCGCTCACCCTCACCCTGCGGGCCACGGCGGGCGACCGCGATAGGCTGGCGGTGGCGATCATGGATGATCTCGCCCAGGCCGGCGTGCGCGCGAGCCTCATGGCCAGCTATCCGCTCGACCTCTATCAGGCCGTGGACGCGGGCGATTTCGACCTGGCGCTGGCGCGCTTCGACCGCGGCCTGAAATACGACCCCGACTTCATGATCCAGCCCTTCACCCGGAACGGGTTCGCCGACAACACCGGCTGGACCGGACCGAGGCGCGCGGCCTTCGACGCGCTCATCGCGGCGGCGAACGGCGAGCCGGACGCCGCCCGGCGGGCCGGGCTGCTGGCCGAAGCCGAGCGCATCTTCCTGGAGGAGATGAGCTCGATCCCGCTATTGTTCGAAAAAGCCTACTGGATGATCGGCTCGCGCCTCACCGCCCCCGATGCGATCCAGCCCCAGCTCTGGCGCGACCTGGTGCTGCGATGAGCGCGCGGGCCCGGCTCGTCGAGCAATGGGCGCTCCACGCCGCCGAGGCCGGGCTGGACGATCCGCGCTCGCGCATCGGCCGGCGGGTGATCGCCAAGTACGCCGCGCCCTGGCGGCGCTATCACGGGCTCGGCCATCTGGCGTTTCTGTTCGGGGAGATCGAGCGACTGCGCGGCGAGATCGCTGACCGGGACCGGCTGCGCTTCGCCGCCTGGTTTCACGACGCGATCTATGTGAGCTGGCGCAAGGACAATGAGGCGCGCAGCGCCGCCTGGGCGCAGCGCGCGCTTGCGGCCATGGGCGCTTCAGACCGACTCCAGTCGAAGACCGCTGCGCTGATCGAGGCCACCGCCGACCATGCCGGCGCCGCACTGGCGGACCTGGACGACGCCCTGTTTCTGGACATGGACATGGCGATCCTCGGCGCGCCGCCGGAGAGCTATGACCGCTACGCCCGCCAGGTGCGGTTCGAGTACGCGTTTGCGCCGGGCCCGCTCTATCGCAAGGGGCGCTCAGCGTTCCTGAAGGCCCAGCTGGCGCGCGAGCGGATCTTTCATACCGCGCAGTACGAGCGCGAACGCGGCGATCAGGCGCGCGCCAACATGGCCCGGGAGCTCGACCGGCTCAGCGGCGTCTTGCGGACGCCTTGAACCCGGATCGCCAAGCCTTTGGCTTTGCCGGTCCGTTCCGCTTCGCCGGAACGGCCATCGCTGAAGCCTGAAACGCCGCCGCCGCGGCCCGCGTTGATCCCGCACCCACAAACGCGGGATGACGCGGAGGCGTGCATGCAGTTGCTCAGGCTCGGAGACCGGGTCGCGCACCCGAAATTCGGCGAGGGCGAGGTGGTCGATCTCGACACCCGCCCCTCCGCCGACGCCGACGGCCAGCTCACCTGGCCGGTGGTGGTGCGCTTCGCCGGAGACGGCGAACGGGCGCTGCGCTCCGACGTGCTGGAGCGGCTCGGCGCCCGGCCGACGCGCCTGGCGGAGCTCGCCGACACGATCCTGGAATACGAAGCGCGCGGCCGGCGGGCGTTTCAGGCGGTCTCCGCCTTCGCCCGGGTGCTGATCGGAGCGCTGGACCGCCATCTCGATCCGCGCGGCGGCCATGTGGTCGGCGTGCCGGCCGACGGCGCCTGGGACCCCAAGAAGGACTGGGGCGACGCCATGTTCGGCAAAGCCAACCCGGACCATCCCACGCTCGATCCGATCCGCTTCGCCCTGGCCGTGCGCGTGCGCCACGCCGACACCGACACCGTCTGGTGGATCCGCACCAAGCTCTCGGCCGAGATCACCGGCGAGCTGATCCGCGGGCGCATCGAGAACCGGTTCGATTTCGAGCACGACCCGCGCGACCCCGACAGCCTGTCCCGGCTGTGCGCCTTGATCTACAAAGACCTATGCGCCTTCTACGCCGACGCCATCCACCGCCATGACGGCGAGGGAGTCGCGGCGCCCATCGGGTTCGATCTGATGCGGGCGTGAGGGGGGCTCGGAACGGGCGCCTACAATCTTGCATGGCGGCGCTGATCCAGATACTCCTTTATAGAGTTTCGAGGGTCGCCGTGAAGATTACGTTCGATAAAGAGCAACTTACAGGCTCTCTCAAAATTATCCGTGAAGCGGCCGGACCGGGCGAGGCGAGCGTTATCCAGCGCGCCACCAGATTCTGCCAATTACTGCAGCGGAACGCACGCAGGTTTCACGAGCGTCGCCAGACAGCGCTGGACCGGAATTGGGCATACCTCTCCGACGCCTCTCGCAGCACGCTTGCCAGGCATGTCTTCGATCCTGGACCGATGAGCGTGCCCCCGCCTGGCGCGCCCTTCTTTTTTGGTGTGGAGCCGGAGGACGAGTTGCTCGCCTTGATGGGGTATAGACCGGATCTCGACCCGGAATCCTACGTCGCAAGTCTCTTCGATGGTTATCGCGGGACCAGGAATTTTCCAGACTTCTGCGCCACAGCCATATATTTTGCGCCGATCAAAGAGTTCAAAATCGTCCGTATCGTGCCGAGTTCCGGTATTGTCGCGTCCATTAAGGAGCTGGCCGATCGCTCGGCCGGATTCCGCGACTGGACGACGCTTGCCCCAAGCTACGCCGCAGCGCGGAAGTAATACTGGCCAGCCAGGCGTTGGGAAACTTTACAACACCCGTGTCGTTGTGTTATTCCACAACGCAGATGAAAGGTGTCGAGGATGAAATACGAGTCAGAAGTTCAAACACCCAAAGCCGGTTTCGACGATGACGCTTTAGCCGACATGCAGCGTGAGGTCTTGGCGGACGCTCGGGCGATGCGCGACGAGGCCGAAGCGGTCGCGCGCACCGAGGTGGCTGAGGCGATCTGCGCAGCGTTGTCGAGCTACGGCAAAAGTCTTGCAGAGCTGGAAAGATCTGGAGGGCCGGACAAGTCCACGGTTTCAAAGCTTGCGAACGGCAAAGCTGGCGCAAAAGGCTGTACCGTCGGGACTCTCGCCCGCATTGCCTTGGCGATGGGCAAGGACCTCAAGATCGAGATCGTGTAGATGCCCGAAACTCCCTCCGAGTGGGCGTCCGCGGCCGGCGGCTTCGCCCTATGGCTGGCAGCGGTGATCGCGTGGTGGTCGCTCGCCGACGCCATTCTTCACTTCAGAGCTGCGAAGAAGAAGAACGACCCCGAATCGCGCAAACTTGAGGAAGAGCAAGCACGCGGCAAGTTGGTCGCCACGACGCTGGGCGACTTGAAGCTCGTCACCCTGGTCGGACTAGGCCTCGCCGGACAAGCCGCCGGGGCGGTGCTGGCGTACTTGGGCCGGTAGCGCCCGCCCCCCTGACTCTCCCCTCGCCAAAGCCTGCGCGGCGCGTTAGAGACAGGTTTCAGCGTTCATCGACGTGCACCGCGCCTGTCCGGAGCCTTCTCCTCCGGCCGGGCGTTTGCGCGCGCAAAGACAAGAGAGCCCGCCCATGCCCAAGCGCACCGACATCTCCTCCATCCTGATCATCGGCGCCGGGCCCATCATCATCGGGCAGGCCTGCGAGTTCGACTATTCCGGGGTCCAGGCGGTCAAGGCGCTGAAGGAAGAGGGCTACCGGGTCATCCTGGTGAACTCCAACCCGGCCACGATCATGACCGATCCGGGCCTGGCCGACGCCACCTATGTGGAGCCGATCACGCCGGAAATGGTCGCCAAGGTGATCGAGAAGGAGCGCCCGGACGCGATCCTGCCCACCATGGGCGGGCAGACCGCCTTGAACTGCGCGCTGGAGCTTGATCGGCGCGGCATTCTCGATGCGTTCGGCGTGGAGATGATCGGCGCGCGCGCCGACGTCATCGACAAGGCGGAGAATCGCGAGCGCTTCCGCACCGCCATGGACGGAATCGGCCTTGAGAGCCCGCGCTCGCGCTCGGTGAACACGCTGGCCGAGGCCGAACAGGTCATGGCCGAGCTGGGCCTTCCCACCGTCATCCGCCCCTCCTTCACCATGGGCGGCACCGGGGGCGGCATCGCCTATAATGTCGAGGAGTTCCGCGAGATCGTCGCCTCGGGCCTCTACAACTCGCCGGTCAACGAGGTGCTGATCGAGGAGAGCGTGCTCGGCTGGAAGGAGTACGAGATGGAGGTCGTTCGCGACAAGAACGACAATTGCATCATCGTGTGCTCCATCGAGAACATCGATCCCATGGGCGTGCACACCGGCGACTCCATCACCGTGGCGCCCGCCCTCACCCTCACCGACAAGGAATACCAGCGCATGCGCTCGGCCTCGATCGCGGTGCTGCGCGAGATCGGCGTGGAGACCGGCGGCTCCAACGTCCAGTTCGCCGTGAACCCCGAAGACGGGCGCATGGTGGTCATCGAGATGAACCCGCGCGTCTCGCGCTCCTCGGCGCTGGCCTCGAAAGCCACCGGCTTTCCCATTGCGCGCGTCGCGGCCAAGCTGGCCGTGGGTTACACGCTGGATGAGATCGAGAACGACATCACCGGCGGCGCCACGCCGGCGAGTTTTGAACCGACCATCGATTACGTGGTCACGAAGATTCCGCGCTTCGCCTTCGAGAAATATCCCGGCGCGAAGGCGAGCCTGACCACCTCCATGAAGTCGGTGGGCGAAGCCATGGCCATGGGCCGCACCTTCGCGGAGTCCGTCCAGAAGGCGCTGCGCAGCCTGGAGACGGGCCTGTCCGGCTTCGACGAGATCGCCATCGACGGCCTGGAAGAGGCCGAGGATCAGACCGGCCGGCGCACCGCGGTGATGGCCGCCCTCTCCCAGCCCACGCCCGACCGGCTGCGCGTCATCGCCCAGGCCTTCCGCGAGGGGCTGACCGTGGAGGACGTGCATCAGGCGTGCGCCTACGAGCCCTGGTTCCTGCGCCAGATCGAAGACATCGTCGCCGCCGAGGAACAGGTCCGCATGCTCGGCCTTCCCAAGGACGCCGACGGCCTGTTCGCGCTGAAGTCCATGGGCTTTTCCGATGCGCGCCTGGCCCAGCTCACCAACACCGACGAGGACGGCGTGCGCGCCTTGCGCCACCGGCTGAACGTGCGTCCGGTCTACAAGCGCGTGGACACCTGCGCGGCCGAGTTCGAAGCCGCGACGCCCTACATGTACTCGGCCTACGAACCGGACGGGGAATGCGAGAGCGCGCCCACGGGCCGCAAGAAGGCGATCATTCTGGGCGGCGGGCCGAACCGGATCGGCCAGGGCATCGAGTTCGATTATTGCTGCTGTCACGCCGCCTTCGCGTTCGAGGAGATGGACATCGAGTCCATCATGGTGAACTGCAACCCGGAAACCGTCTCCACCGACTACGACACAGCCGACCGGCTGTATTTCGAGCCGCTGACCATCGAGGACGTGCTCGAACTGATCGAGACCGAGCGCCGCAACGGCGAGCTTCTGGGCGTCGTCGTCCAGTATGGCGGCCAGACCCCGCTGAAGCTCGCCGCCGGGCTGGAGGCGGCCGGCGTGCCGATCCTGGGGACCGCGCCGGACGCCATTGATCTCGCCGAGGACCGCGAGCGCTTCAAGGCGCTGCTCGATGAGCTGGAGCTGAAACAGCCGCCCAACGCCATCGCCCGCTCCGAAGCCGAAGCGGCCGTCGCGGCGAAACAGCTGGGCTTCCCGCTGGTGCTGCGCCCGAGCCACGTGCTCGGCGGGCGCGGCATGGAGATCGTGCGCGACCAGGAGAGCTTCGAGCGCTATATCCGCGAGGCGGTCCATGTCTCCGGCAAGGCGCCGCTTCTCCTGGACCGCTATCTCTCCGACGCGGCGGAAGTGGACGTGGACGCCGTGTGCGACGGCGACGATGTCTGGATCGCCGGGGTGATGGAGCATATCGAGGAGGCCGGCGTGCACTCCGGCGACAGCGCCTGCTCGCTGCCGCCGCATTCGCTCGCCCCCCACATCGTCGAGGAGCTGCGCCGTGAGACCGAAGCGCTCGCCAAGGCCATCGGCGTGAAGGGCCTGATGAACGTGCAGTTCGCGGTGAAGGGCGAGGACATCTACCTTCTTGAAGTGAACCCGCGCGCCAGCCGCACCGTGCCCTTCGTGGCCAAGGCCATCGGCGCGCCGGTGGCCAAGATCGCCGCCCAGGTCATGGCCGGCGCGAAGCTCGCCAAGATCCACACCCCGCCCGACGAGCCGGGTCATATCGCGGTGAAGGAGGCGGTCATGCCCTTCGCCAAATTCCCCGGCGTCGATCCCGTGCTCGGCCCGGAGATGCGCTCCACCGGGGAGGTGATGGGCATCGACAGCCGGTTCGAAAGCGCCTTCGCCAAGGCCCAGCTGGGCGCCGGGGTGAACTTGCCGCGCACCGGGGCGGTGTTCGTTTCGCTGAAGGATTCCGACAAGGCGGCCATGATCGAACCCTGCCGCACCCTGACCGGCATGGGCTTTGAAATCCTCGCCACGGGCGGCACGGCGAAGACCCTGGAGGACGCCGGCGTCCAGGTGCGCCGGGTCAACAAGGTGTTCGAAGGCCGGCCCCATATCGTGGACGCCATCAAGAACGGCGAGGTGCAGCTTGTGTTCAACACCACCGAAGGCGCGCGCTCGCTCGCCGACAGCTTCACCATCCGCCGTTCCTCGCTGGAGATGAAGGTGCCGTGCTACACCACGGCCAGCGCGGCGCGCGCCGCGGTGAAGTCCATCGCGGCAATCGACGCGGGACAACTTGAACCGCGCTCGCTCCAGTCATATCGTGATGGATCGGCGCGCGGCTGAAACCATTCCCAACGCCGGGCGTAAATGCGTGATTAGGACGCGAGAACAGAACATCCATGCAGAAGATTCCCATGACCGCCGAGGGCCACCGGGCGCTCGACGAAGAACTTAAGCACTTGAAATCCGTCGAGCGCCCTGCGGTGATCCAGGCGATCTCCGAGGCGCGCGAGCACGGTGATTTGAGCGAGAACGCGGAATACCACGCCGCCAAGGAGCGCCAGGGCTGGATCGAAGGCCGGGTGCAGGAGCTTGAGGACAAGCTGGCGCGCGCCCAGGTCATCGACACCTCGAAAATGTCCGGCGAGCAGGTCAAGTTCGGCGCCACGGTCACCATCGTGGACGAGGACACCGAAGCGGAGAGCACCTACAAGATCGTCGGCGACGACGAAGCCGACGTAAAGTCGGGCAAGATCTCCCTGTCTTCTCCCATCGCGCGCGCCCTGATCAACAAGGAAACGGGCGACGTGGTCGAGGTCACCGCGCCGGGCGGCGTGAAGAGCTACGAGATATTGAAGGTCGAGTGGAAGTAGGCGCGCGGCGTTCAAGCTGAAGACGTCGAAACAAAAACGCCGGGGCTCGTCGCCCCGGCGTTTCGCTGTCGCGCAAGAAAAACGACCGGTTCGGGGTCAGCCGTCCTTGCGCTCAAGCCCGGGCAGATGGTCGGCGGGGTCGACGCGCTCGCTGTTGACATGCACCTCCACATGCAGGTGCGGCCCGGTGGCGACGCCCGTTCGTCCCACCGTGGCGAAGACCTGGCCGGCGCGCACGGTGTCGCCCTCGGCGACGATGAAGCCGTCGAGATGGCCGTAGACCGTGCTCCAGCCGTCGCCATGGTCGATCTCCACCACGCGGCCCCAGTTTTCTTCCTCACGATAGAAATCGCCGGCGTAGGTCACGCGCCCGGCGGCCGGGGCCCGGATCGGCGTCCCGACCGCGGCGGCGATGTCATGGCCGCTATGAAAGCGGGGCACGTCATAGCCGGGCAGGTCGCGCGGGCCGTAGCCGGAGGTGCTGCGCCCCTCCAGGACCGTGTGCGTGAACTGCGGCGCCTCCTGGACCGTCGCGGCCTGCGCGATCTGCAGGCCGGCGAGCGGCGCGGCGGCGAGCGCGAGCGCCGCAAGGCGCGCCGCGGCGGCGCCGGCGGGCGGTTTCGGGGCGGGAGAGAGGATGTCGGTCAATCGCATTTTCAGGGCGTCCCTTGGCGCTAAGCCGAAGGAAAGCGCCGCGGCCGGCCCCGACCCGGCGTGCGACGCGTCCAGCAACGCACGGGCGTAGGAGCGCGCGCCGCCGGTTCCCGAAAGCCGGAGAGCGGCGCGGTCGCAGGCGAGTTCGGCCGCCAGGCGCCGCCGCCGCTCCGCGGCGAACCAGAACGGATTGAACCAGAAGATCACCCCGCCCAGCCGCGCCATGGCGAGCACCAGCGGATCGGCGCGGCGCACATGGGCGAGTTCGTGAAGCACCACGGCCTCGAAGGCGGGATCGGCCGCAAAGCCGGCCGGCAGCACGATGCACGGCCGCAGCGCGCCCGTGGTCAGGGGCCCGGCGCCGGTGCGCACGCACGGCCGGGCGACGCCGGCGCGGCGGGCGAGCGCGGCGACGCGGCCGAGCGTATCCGCGTCCGCCGGCGCGGTTCGCGCCATCGCGCGAAACAACCTCGCCGAGCGCACGGCTTCGAATCCGGCGCGGATCAGGGCGCCGGCGAGCCAGACGGCGAACAGGGCGGCGGCGAGGTCGATCGCCGGACCGGACGCCGCAGGGACGCCGCCACCGGCCTGCGCCGCCTCTGAGCCGGCCGCGCCGGTCATGAGCGGCGCCATCGCCTGCACCAGCGGGGCGGCCGGGTCGGCGAGATCGGGCGCCAGCGCGGCGACGGCGAGCGGTGCGGCGGTGAGGGCCAGCGCGCCGGTCCAATACGCGCCGTCGCGCGCCGCCTTCAGCCCGGCGAGCAGCGCCGCCGCGCCCACGCCCAGCGACACCAGCAGCGCAACCAGAAGCGCGCTCATCGCGGCGCCTCCCCGTCGCTCTCGTCGGACAAGAGCCGCTCCAGCTCCTCGATATCGGCCGGGTCCAGAAGCGGGCTGTCGGCGAAAGCGGAGGCCGGAAGCGGCTGATCCAGGTCGAAGACCTGGGCGGAGAAGCTGCGGATCATCGCGCTGAGCACCGCCGCCTTGCCGGCCTTCGGGGCGAAGACGGCGAGCCCGTGCGCGTCGCGGCGCTCCGCCAACCCCTTCTCCACCATGCGCGCGATGAGCGTGCGCGTGGTGGAATAGCTCCAGCCCTGCCCCTCCCCGACGCTCGCCTGAAGCTCGCGCGCGCTGCGCGGCGCCTCGGCCCATAAGGCTTTCAGGACTAGCATTTCAGCATTGCTCGGCTTTTCCATACGGTCGCCTCCAGCGCGTGTTGTTACATCTGTCACATGCTCGCGTCACCTGTCAAGCGCTCCCCCTTCCGCTTGACCCGCACGCCCCCTCCCCCACCATGGCGGCCATGAAAGAGCTTTCCTGTTTCGTGGTCTCCGACGGTCGGCGCGGCATCGAAAATCAGGCGCTCGGCCTGGCCGAGGCCGTGGGCCGGTTGAGGCCGCTGCGCATCCTGCCGATCCATCTGGACAAGGGCGGCGATCCGCCCGATCCGGGCCCCATCGCGCCGGATCTGTGGATCGGGTGCGGGCGCGCGGCGGTGAAGGCGGCGCCGGCGTTTCGGCGCGCCCACCCCAAGGCGGTGATGGTCTATGTCCAGGATCCGCGCGCGAACCATGAGGTGTTCGACCTGATCGTCCCGCCGCGCCATGACCGGCTTTCCGGGCGCAACGTGTTTCCCATTCTGGGCTCGCCCAACCGCATCCACCCCGACCGGCTCGACGAAGCGCGCGAGGCGTTCGCCGGTGACCTCGCCCGCCTGCCCGAGCCCCGCGCCGCCGTGCTGATCGGCGGGGACAGCAAGCATCACCGGTTTTCCAAACCGGCTTGCGATTATCTGCTCGGCCGGGTGGAGCAGCTGCGCCAGACGGGCCTGTCGCTGATGATCACCACCAGCCGGCGCACCCCGGCCGCGCTCGCCGAGGCCCTGGCCGAGCGCCGTGGCGGCGCCGACGGGGTCTGGCTGCACCAGGGCGAGGGGCCGAACCCGTATTTCGCCTTCCTCGCGGGCGCCGACTACATCTTCGTCACCGAAGACAGCACCAACATGCTCACCGAAGCCGCGGCGACGGGAAAACCGGTGTTCAGGCTCGGCGTCGACGGCGATCCGGGCAAGTTCCGCCACCTCTATGCGGAGCTCGAAGGCCATGGCGCCCTGCGCCCCTGGCTGGGCAGGCTGGATAGCTGGACCTACCCGCCGCTTCACGAGACCGCGAGAGCGGCGGCGCGCCTGGTTGAAATCCTCGACCGGAAGCCCGAGCTTTAGCACGCACACCCGCGCGCTGGCGCGCGACTCACGCTTTGATGCGCGCCCTGTTAGGCTGCGCACGGACAATAAAGGGAACCCCCATGGCCGAGACCCGTCACGCCAAGCTCGTCATCATCGGATCGGGCGCGGCCGGCTACACCGCCGCCATCTACGCCGCGCGCGCCATGCTGGAGCCGGTCCTGATCTCCGGCATGCAGCCGGGCGGCCAGCTGACCATCACCACCGAGGTGGAGAATTATCCCGGCTTCGCCGACGTCATCCAGGGGCCCTGGCTGATGGACCAGATGAAGGCCCAGGCCGAGCATGTGGGGACCGACATCGTCGAGGACCTGGTGGTCAAGGCCGACCTCACCCAGCGCCCCTTCACCCTGACCTGCGACAGCGGGACGGTGTTCACCGCCGATGCGGTCGTCATCGCCACCGGCGCGAGCGCGAAATGGCTGGGGCTCGAGTGCGAGCAGACCTTCGCCGGCGGCGGCGTCTCGGCCTGCGCGACCTGCGACGGCTTCTTCTATCGCGGCAAGGAGGTGGTCGTGGTCGGCGGCGGCAACACGGCCGTGGAGGAAGCGCTGTACCTGTCCAACATCGCCTCCAAGGTGACGCTCGTGCACCGCCGCGACAGCTTCCGCGCGGAAAAGATCATGCAGGACCGGCTGTTTAAGAAGGCCAATGTCGAAGTGGTCTGGGACAGCGTGCTGGAGGACATCTCCGGCCAGACCAAGCCCTTCCCGGTCGTCGAGGCGGTCCATCTGAGAAACGTGAAGACCGGAGAGGTCACAGAACGCAAGGCCGACGGCGTGTTCATCGCCATCGGCCACGCCCCGGCCACCGACCTGTTCAAGGACCAGCTGGAGACCAAGGCGGGCGATTATCTCGTCACCGCGCCGGACTCCACCGCCACCTCCATCCCCGGCGTCTTCGCGGCCGGCGACGTCACCGACGACAAGTACCGCCAGGCCGTCACAGCGGCGGGCATGGGCTGCATGGCCGCGCTGGAGGCCGAACGCTGGCTCGCCGAGCAGGAAGCGATGAACGGCCCGGACGAAAGCAAGGACGAGGGGGTGAAGTCGGCTGAAGAGGCCGAAAAGGCCACCGACGCGGCGTGATCGCCGATCGGGCTTGGAGAGGCGGCGCGGACGCGGTAAACGGCCCGTCATGACCGACGCCGCCTTCGCCCTTCGCATGCGTTATCTGCGCTTCGCCTATCGGCGCGGCGCGCCGGACGTGCTCGACATGGCGGCGTTCGAGCTCGCGCGCGGCGAACGGGTGTTCCTGAAGGGCGCGAGCGGGTCGGGCAAGTCGACGCTTCTGGGTCTCATCGCGGGGATCCTCGAAGCGCGCTCGGGGACGGTGGAGGTTCTCGGCGAGGACCTCTCCGCCATGGGCGCGGCGGCGCGCGACCGGTTCCGCGCCGCGCGCCTGGGCGTCATCTTCCAGATGTTCAACCTGCTGCCCTATCTGCCGGTGGGCGCCAACGTCACCCTGCCCTGCCGTTTCTCCGCCGCGCGCGCCAAGGCCGCCAAAACCGCCGGCGGGGCGGACGCGGAAGCCCGCCGCCTGCTCTCGCGCCTCGGGCTCGACCCGGCCGAGGTCTGGACGCGGCGCGCCAGCGAGCTTTCCGTAGGCCAGCAACAGCGCGTCGCCGCAGCCCGCGCCCTGATCGGCGGGCCGGGCCTCATCCTCGCCGACGAACCCACCAGCGCGCTCGACGCCGACAGCCGCGACAGCTTCATTTCGCTCCTCAAAGAAGAGTGCGAAGCCTCGAACGCCGCGCTCCTGTTCGTCAGCCATGACGGCGGACTGGCGAGCCATTTCGACCGGGCGCTTGATCTTTCAGAGCTGAACACGGCGCAGGCGCCCGCGGGAGCCCCGGCGTGAGCGGGCGCTTTCCCATCCTCTCCCTCGCCTTGCGCTCGATCTCGAACCGGGCGGGCACGGCGCTGTTGACCATCCTCACCGTGGCGATCTCGGTGACGCTGTTTCTCGGCGTGGAGAAGGTGCGTCACGGCGCGCGCGCGAGCTTTGAGAACACCATCGCCGGCGTCGACCTGATCGTCGGCGCGCGCTCCAGCCCGGTGAACCTCCTCTTGTACTCGGTCTTCCATATCGGGGACGCCACCAACAACATCACCTGGCAGAGCTATCAGGCCGTCGCCGGCGCGCCGGGCGTGGCCTGGACGGTGCCCATCAGCCTGGGCGATTCCCATCGCGGCTATCGCGTGGTGGGGACCGATGAGGGCTATTTCGAGCATTACAAATATGGCGACGAACGCCCGGTGCGCTTTGCCGACGGCGCGCCCTTCGCCGATCTGTTCGACGCGGTCGTCGGCGCGGAAGTCGCGGCGGCGCTCGGCTATCAGGTCGGCGACGAGATCATCGTGGCCCATGGCATGGGCTCGGTGAGCTTTGTCGAGCACGACAACAACCCGTTCACCATCACCGGCGTGCTTCAGCCCACCGGCACGCCGCTGGACCGCTCGGTCTTCGTGACTCTCGAAGCGATCGAGGCGATCCATCTGGACGGCGCCACGGGCGCGGGAACCTCGCTCCCGGTCGAGGAACTGCGCGCCATGGACCTGACGCCGGAGGCGATCACCGCCTTCTATGTCGGGCTTTCCACGCCGGTGGCGGCGTTGCGCCTGCAGCGCCAGGTGAACACCTATCCCGAAGAGCCGCTGCAGGCGGTGCTGCCCGGCGTCGCGCTGGTCCAGCTCTGGAGCGTGGTGGGCGCGGCCGAGCGCACCCTCGCGGCGGTGGCCGCCTTCGTGGTCCTGGTGGGCCTTGTCTCCATTCTCACCGCCATCCTCACCAGCCTCAACGAGCGCCGGCGCGAGATGGCGATCCTCAGAGCCCTCGGCGCGCGGCCGCACCATGTCTTCGTCCTCCTGGTGGCGGAAAGCGCGCTCCTGGCGCTCGCCGGCGCGGTGATCGGGACGGGGCTGACCTATGGCGGGCTGGCCCTCGCCGCGCCGCTGATCGAGACCCGGTTCGGCATCCTCCTGCCGGGCCTCGTTCCCGGGCTCTACGATCTCGCCATCATCGCCGCGGTGACGCTGGCGGCCTGCGTGCTCGGCCTGATCCCGGCCTGGCGCGCCTATCGCAACTCGCTCGCCGACGGGATGACGGTGCGGCTTTAAGCCCGCCTGAAATCGCCCTGCGGTTATCTCGCCATTCGCGTGCGGCGCGGCCATACTGCGCACGAGGCCGGGGTTGGCTGACGGATTCGGGGTCTTCATGGACTGGGACAAGCTGAAAACCTTCCACGCCGCCGCCGAGGCCGGCTCGCTCACCGGCGCGGCGGAGCTGTTGAACCTCTCCCAGTCCGCGGTGAGCCGCCAGATCTCCGCGCTGGAGACCGAGCTGGGTGTGAAGCTGTTCCACCGCCACACGCGCGGGCTGCTTCCCACCGAGCCGGGCCGGGTCCTGTTCACCGCGGCCGCCGAAGTCGCCGCGAAGATCGCCTTCGCCGAAGCCCATCTGCAGGATATCCGCGACGAGCCTTCCGGCCTGTTGCGCGTCACCGCACCCACTGCGCTGGGCGCCATCTGGCTGGCGCCGCGCCTGACGCGCTTTCGCCAGAAATATCCGCAGATCCGGCTGCGTTTGTTGCTGGTGGACCATGAGCTGGACATCGCCAATCTGGAGGCCGATCTCGCCATCCGGCCCTGGGCCTCGACCCAGAACGACGTCATCCAGAAAAAGCTCATGCAGGTCGATCAGCACCTCTACGCCAGCCGTCCCTATCTTGACCGCAAGGGCGCGCCCGACGGGCTCGACGATCTCGACCGGCACGATTTCGTCGCCTACGGGCCGCGCCATCTGGCGCCGATCCCGAACCTGAACTGGCAGCTCACCCTGGGCCTTCCCGCCGGCGCCAAGCCGCGCGAGCCGGTGATCGAGGCCAACACCATCAACGGCATGATGAAGGCCGCCGAAGCCGGGCTGGGCCTTGCGGGCCTTCCCGATTACGTGGCGCGCGAGAACGACAAGCTGGAGCGCGTCCTGCCCGATCAGGACGGCCCGCCGTTCGAGGTCTACATGCTCTATCCCCAGGAATTGCGCGGCTCGCGGCGCGTCGCGGCGTTCAGCGAATTCCTCACCGACGAGGTCAAGCGCTGGGAGGCGTGAGGTGAGGGAACCGCGCGCCCGCCCGCCCCGTTCGGCACTCCATGGACCTCATCTATTATCCCGACGACCGGCCCGGGATCACGCGGCGCCGGTGCGGGAAAGGCTTCAGCTTTTTCGACTGCGACGGGGCGCGCATCACCGATCCGGCCGAGCGGGCGCGGCTGAAGGCGCTGGCGGTGCCGCCGGCCTATGAGCAGGTCTGGATGAGCCCGCATCCCAACGGGCATCTCTTGGCCACGGGCCGCGACGCCAGGCGGCGCAAGCAATACCGCTATCATCCCGACTGGACCGCCGCGCGCGCCGCCACGAAATTCGACCGGCTCGCCGGCTTCGCGCAGAGCCTGCCCGCCCTGCGCCGCTGGATCGCCGACCGGCTCAAGGGCGAGGTGGGCGAGCGCGACACCGCCCTGGCGGCCGCGCTCGCCCTGATCGACCGCGGCGCCCTGCGCGCCGGGACGCCGGAATACGCCGCGGAGAACCAGAGCTACGGCGCCACAACCTTGCTGAGCGACCATGTGAGGGTGGACGGGTCCTCGATCCGGCTCGACTACACCGCCAAGGGCGGGCGCGAGGTGACCCGGCGCCTGCGCGGCGAGCGCCTGGCCGAGGTGCTGGAGGAGAGCGCCGATCTGCCCGGCGCCGAGCTTCTGACCTGGCTGGACGAGGCCGAGGCGCCCCACCGGGTGCGCACCGAGGCGCTCAACACAGTGCTGGAGGCGGTCTGCGGGAACGGGGTGACGGCGAAGACCCTGCGCACCTGGCACGGCACGCACGCGGCGTTTCTGAGCGCGCTGGAGGCGCGCCCGGCGACCATCAAGCGCATGAGCGAAGCCGCGGCCGAGCGGCTGCAGAACACCCCCGCCATCGCCCGGTCGAGCTATATCCATCCCCGCGTCATCGCGCTCAGCGAGAAGAGCGAGGACGAGCTCGACGCCCGCCTTGAAACGCTGGGGCCGGCGCCGGACGGGCTGCGCCGCGGCGAGGCGGAGCTGGCGGCGTTTCTCGGCGGCTGAACGAAAACGGCCCCGCATCGCTGCGGGGCCGTTCGCATTTCGGGGGTGAGGATCGGGGGTCAGCCGCCGCTCACCTCCGGTTCGCCGATGAAGGGCAGCGGGACCCCGAACGTGTCGGCCAGGCCCGCGATGATGATCAGGCCCACCGCGATCGGCGCCAGATAGCGGATAGTGAAGCGCCAATAGCCGAAGAAACCGTTGGAGGCCTCCTCCAGCTCCTTGCGCATCAGCGCCTTGGAGACCACCCAGCCGGTGAACAGGGCGATCAGAAGCCCGCCCAGCGGCAGCAGGAACTTGCCGGAGACGACGTCCAGGAGGTTGAAGAAATCCCCCGACATCGCCGCGGCGATCCCCAGAAGGAAGATGATCGCGCCGAAGAACAGGGCCGAGCCGACGCGGCCGAAATCGGTGTGCTCCTCGCCGAACGCCACGATCACCTGCAGAAGCGAGATCGAACTCGTCAGCGCCGCGATGAAGGCGAGCGCGAAGAAGGCCGTGCCGACCCACTGGCCGCCGGGCATCTGGGCGAAGGCGGCCGGCAGGGTCTGGAAGAACAGGCCGGGTCCGGCGTTCGGATCGAGGCCGAAGGCGAACACGAAGGGGAAGATCGCAAAGCCGGCGATGATCGCCACCAGCGTGTCGGCGCCGGCGATGATGGTGGAGGACTGGGGCAGATTGTCTTCCCGTCGCAGATAGGAGCCGTAGGTGATCATGATCGCCGAGCCCACCCCGATGGAGAAGAAGGCCTGGCCCAGCGCTTCGAGCACGGTGGAGGGCCGGATCTCGGACAGATCGACGGCGAAGAGATAGCTCGCCGCGGCCGGGAAATCGCCGGCGAGGCCGGCATAGATCACCATGCCCACCAGCATGATGAAGAAGAGCGGCATGAGGATGGTCACCGCCCGCTCGATGCCGGCGGTGACGCCCAGACACACGATGCCGATGGTGATGATCATGAAGAAGCTGTGCCAGGCGATCACCGTGTTGGTGTCGGTCACCAGCGCGTCGAACTGGGTCGCCACGGTGGCCGCGTCCATGCCCACGAACGCGCCCTGGATCATCTGGAACACATAGGCCGCGACCCAGCCGGCCACGACCGAGTAGAAGCACAGGATCAGAACGCCGCCGGCCATGCCGACCCAGCCGGCGATGGACCAGAGTTCCGAGGCGCCGGCGTCGAAAGCCATCTTTCGCGTCGAGCCCACGGCGCTGGCGCGGGCGTGCCGGCCGACCGATAGTTCGGCGAGCAGGATCGGGAAGGCGATCAGCACCACGCACAGGAGATAGACGAGCACGAAAGCCGCGCCGCCGTTCTCGCCCGCCGTGTACGGAAAGCGCCAGAAATTGCCCAGGCCCACAGAGGAGCCGATGGCGGCCATCAGAAAGCCGAAGCGTGTATTCCAGGTGCCGTGCGCGGCTGGACCGGCCATGAACGTCTCTCCCCTCCCCGGGCGCGGCGCCCCTTGCGCGCACCTCGAAACGCCGCGCCGTCGAGGGCTGCGGCGGATTGGCGCGGAGGGTGGGCGAAACCGCCCGAAAGATCAAGCATGCCTGCCAGATCGGGGGGTGAGCCTCCGCGTCGATCGGAGAGCTGTCGCTTAACAACGACCGCACGGCCCCAATGGCGGTTCGGCGAGATCGCGCGGCGTTTCAGCCCCCTCTCCCCCGCTTGCGGGGGAGAGGGTGGGGGTGAGGGGGCGAGGCCGCGCCAGGGTCGGCCAGGCAGAAGATTCGGCGCGGTTACACCCCTCACCCTCACCCTCTCCCCACGCTGTGGGGAGAGGGGGCGGTGACGCCGCGCATAGAATGACAACGGAACGTACGGCTCTGGGGTGACGGGCGAAATCAATCGTTTGCGAAAGCCCTCCGCCCGAGGAAAGGCGAATTCCTACCCGAACAGCCCCGCCCCCTTGGGCGGTTCGGCGCCGCGGTGGACGTGGGCGCCGAGGATGAGCCCGAGCCCGAACAGCACGGTCATCATCACCGTGCCGCCATAGGAGATCATCGGCAAGGGCACGCCGACCACGGGCAGGAGACCCATCACCATGCCCACATTGATGAAGACGTAGAGCGCGAACGTCGTCGCCACGCCCATCACGGTGAGGCGCAGGAAGGTGGACCGGCACGAGGCGGCGATGATCACGCAATTGGCCAGCACCAGGGCGTAGAGCCCCAGCACGAAAATCCCGCCCACGAAGCCGAACTCCTCGCCCAGCATGGTGAAGATGAAGTCTGTCTGCTTTTCCGGCAGGAAGTTCAGGTGCGCCTGGCTGCCCTGCATGAAGCCCTTGCCGGTGGCGCCGCCCGAACCCAGCGCGATCTTTGACTGCAGGATCTGATAGCCTTCGCCCATGGGGTCGGCTTCGGGATCGAGGAAGGTCTGGATGCGCGAGAGCTGATAGGGCTGGATGAAGTATTGCAGATACACCCAGGCGCCGGTGACCGCGAAGCCGAGCGCGCCCAGGATCACCTTCCAGGACAATCCGGCCATGAACACGATCGCCGCCCCCGTGGCGCCCAGCAGCACCGAGGTGCCCAGGTCCGGCTGAACGACGATGAGCGCCATGGGCGCGCCGATCATGGCGGCCGGGATCATCAGCCCGCCCAGGCTCGACACCCGCTCCTCGGGCAGGTCGTGGTAATAGCGCGCCAGCGCCAGGACGAGCGCCACCTTCATCAGCTCGGAGGGCTGCATGCGCAGCGGGCCGAGATCGATCCAGCGCTGGGCGCCCATGACGGTGACGCCGAACAGCTCCACACCCACCAGGAGAAAGAGCGAGCCGAGATAGGCCGGATAGGCGATCCCCATCCAGAAGCGCGGCGGGAACAGCGCCACGGTGATCATGAGCATCACGCCCACGGTGAAGCGCAGGGCGTGGCGCGAGGCGTAGGGATCCCAGGCCCCGCCCTCCACCGAGTACAGCATCGCCACGCCGATGCAGCCGATGAGCAGGATCAAGAGCACGAAGGCCCAGTTGACCTCGAAGAGCTTCTCGCGGAAGCCGCGCGGAACGGACTGGGTGAACACCGCCATGGGTCAGCCCTCGCCCATATCGTTGGCCGCCTGCGGCGCCGAAGCGATCGGACCGACGGGGCGCGAAGCCGGATCACGCTCGACCAGATCGCGCAGGATGTCGCGGGCCGGGCGCGCCGCGGCGGTGGACCCGCCCCCGCCGTGCTCCACCACCACGGCGACGGCGTAGCGCGGATTGTCGGCCGGGGCGTAGCCGACGAACAGGCCGTGATTGCGCAGCCGCCAGGGCAGATCCTCCTGGTCGCGCACGCCGGCCGCGCGCTCCTCCGCACTGATCGAATAGACCTGGGCCGTGCCGGTTTTGCCGCACATCTCCACGCCCTCGATCCCGAGGCCCCGCCCGGCGTCCAGCGTCCAGTAGGACGTGCCGCCCGGCTCATGGACCACGGCGCGCAGCGCCTGATGGACGCGCTGGCGGTTGTCCTCGTTGAAGCCGAGATCCTCGAACTGATGGCCTGGCTCGCGTGGGAACAGGGTCGGCGTCACCGCGCGCCCGGTGGCCACGCGCGCGGTCATCACCGCCAGTTGCAGCGGCGAGGCCAGCAGATCGCCCTGTCCGATGCCCACATTGTACATGTCGCCCGTGGTCCAGGGCTGGCCGCGCCGGGCGCGCTTCCAGGCCGGGCTCGGCACCAGGCCCTCGGCGCGCTGCGGGATGGCGAGGCCGATATCGAAGAGCTGGCCCATGCCGCAGCGCAGCGCCATGTCGCGCCAGCGCTCGATCCCCAGCCGCGCGGCGGCCTCGTAGAAATAGATGTCGCAGCTGGTCTTCACCGCGTCATGATAATTCACATTGCCGTGGCCTTCGCGCCGCCAGCAGTGGAAGGTGCGGTTGCCCAGCCGGGTCGAGCCGCTGCAATAGACCCGCTCATTGGGATCGAACACGCCTTCGGTCAGGGCCGCGAGCGCGACCATGCCCTTCACCGTGGAGGCCGGCGCGTAGAGCCCCGTCGTCGCCTTGTTGAACAGCGGCCGGTAGGGGTTGGTGTTGAGCGCGCTGAACTCCTCCTGGCCGATCCCCAGTACGAAGGAATTGGGATCGAAACTCGGCGAGGAGACCAGGGCGAGGATCTCACCGTTGGTGACGTCCAGCGCCACCGCGGCGGCGGCCTGTCCGTCCAGGGCGGCCATGGCCGCGCGCTGGGCGCGCAGATCCACGGTCAGGCGCACGTCGCGCCCGGGCACCGCCGGGACCGACTGGGCGGGCAGTTCGCGGATGACCCGGCCGAAGGCGTTGACCTCCACCTTCAGCTGGCCGGCTGCGCCGCGCAACGTGTCCTCGGCGTAGGCCTCCACCCCGGCGCGTCCGATGCGGAAGCCGGGATGCAGCAGCAGCGGATCGTCGTTCGCCTGGCCTTCCGGCGCGGACTGCACATAGCCGGTGACATGGGCGAAGGTCTGGGGATGGGGATAGGTGCGCACCTCGCCCACGTCCGGCGTGATCCCGGAAAGCTCGGGCAGGTGCAGATTGATCCGGGTGAAGGTCTCCCAGTCGAGATCCTCCGCGATGGTCACCGGCTGGAAGCGCGGCGAACGGCGGATTTCGATCACCAGCCGCTCGATGCGCGCCTCGCTCAAGGGCATGAAGCGCGACAGGCGCTCCAGCGCGGCGCGCGGATCGCCGGCCTGCTCGGGCACGATCATCAGCCGATAGCTCTCGCGATTCTCCGCCAGCGGGGCGTCGAACCGATCCAGAAGCCGGCCGCGCGCGGGCGGCTGCAGGCGGTAATTGAACTGATTGTCGTCCGACAGGGTGCGGTAGCGCTCCTGCTCCAGGATCTGCAGCGAATAGAGCCGCGCGCCCAGCCCGGCGAACACGAGCGCGCCCGCGCCGCCCATCAAGAGGGCGCGCCGGTTGAACCTGGCCTGGCTTTCCTGTTTGTCGCGCCGCATCGCGCCTCGCTAACCCGCTCGCCCGTCCGGTCCCGCTCTTCCTCTCGCGCCCGTCAGGAAAACGCCGAGCGTTCCTTTCGGCGCGCGAAGATCCACGCGAAGACCGGGAACAAGAGGATGGTGAGCAATCCCTCGCTAATCAACGCCCCGAACGCCGCCGGGGCGCCGATGGCTGCGCTGCCCGCGCCCCAGGCGACGAAAAACGCGATCCCCGCGAGCGCGGCGAAGCGCGCGCTCAGCGGCCCCACGTCCGCGCCTGTTCCGTCGGCGTCGCGGTCGCGCGCCAGCGTGAAGGCGGCCAGATAGGCGATCGCCCACACGCCCAGCGGCGTTCCGATCAGAAGATCCTGCAACAGGCCCGCGATCAGCAGCACCGGCGGCGACACGAACCAGGGCCGGCGCACCGACCAGATGAACAGCGCGATGAGCGGCAGATTGACCAGAACCGGCCCGCCGGCCCCCGCCCGCCCGATCACCGCATAGGCCAGAAGCGCCAGCAGCAGGGTCAGGGTGAAGGCGACCAGGCCCGGCCAGACCGGGCGGTTGTCCAGCGGTCCGCGCATCATCGCCCGTCCTCCCCGTCGGTCTCGATCTGCGGGGCGAGCGGGACGATCCCTCCCTCGGTCTCGGCGTCGGGTTCCGGCGCGGCGCTCGCCAGGGGCGGGGCGGCCTCCTCCAGCGCCGATCCCGGCGCGTCCACCGGATCGAACGGCCAGATCCACACCAGATCGATCGGCGCGGCGCGGCTGTACAGCGCCACGCGCCAGCGACCGTCGCGGTCGCGCACCGCCTCGCCCACGGGCAGGCCGCGCGGCATCACATTGTCGTCGCCGGAGGTGACGATGCGGTCGCCCTCCACCAGATCCGGGGCGCGGCCGAGATAGTCGAGGCGCGGAAAATCAGTGTTGTCGCCCACCAGAAGCGCGCGGGCGTTGGAGCGGTCGCTCATCACAGCCACCCGGCTGTTGAAATCGGTGAGCATGAGGATGCGCGAGCTGGTCCGGCCCACATCCACCGTGCGCCCGATCAGGCCGTAGATGTTCACCGCCGGAAAGCCCGGCTCGACGCCTTGGGCGCGCCCCGCGGCCACCAGGCGCGAGCGCACGAAATCGGTGGACTGGTCGGCCACGGTCCAGGCGCTGATGCGCGCGCCGACGTCGGGGCCGTGCACGTTCAGCATGGTCTCATAGCGCCGGTTGCGCTCCTGCAGCGACAGCGCCACGTCGCGCCAGGCGCGCAGCTCGGCGGTCTGCAGGCGCAGGCGCCGGTTCTCCTCGGCGAGCTCCATCTGGCGGCGCCACCACGGGCCCATGTTCTCCAGCCCGCGCACCGGGCGTCCGCCCAGCTCCAGCATGGGAAGCACCGCGTCGTTGAAGCCGGCGCGCGCCGCGCTCAACGGTTCGATGCGGGCGCCGGGACGGTCGAGCCAGATCAGGAGCGCTGCGAGAATCACGCATAGCCCGGTCAGAAGCCAGGGAAAGCGCACCCCCTCGTCAGATTGTCGGCGCCCCGGTCGTCTGGCCACGGTCGCGCGGTCCTCCTATGACGCGGCGCTAGACCGCCTCGGCCAGGATCGGCCGCCACAAGCGCAGATTCTCCACCGCCTTGCCGCAGCCGAGCACCACGCAGGAGAGCGGCTCGTCGGCGAGGCTCACCGGAAGTCCGGTGCGGTCGCGCAGTTCGGTGTCCAGATTGCGCAGAAGCGCGCCGCCGCCGGTGAGCACGATGCCCTTGTCGACGATGTCGGCGGCGAGCTCCGGCGGCGTGGCCTCCAGGGCCTGCTTGACCGCCTCGACGATCTGCTCGACCGGTTCCGACAGCGCGTCGGCGATCATCGCCTCGGTCACCACGATCTCGCGCGGGACCCCGTTCATCAGGTCACGGCCCTTGATCTCCAGGGTCAGCCCTTCGCCCTTGGGCGGCGGGGTGGCCGAGCCGATCTCCTTCTTGATGCGCTCGGCGCTGGTCTCGCCGATCAGAAGGTTCGCCGAGCGGCGGATATAGTTGATGATCGCCTCGTCCATCTTGTCGCCGCCCACGCGCACCGAGCGCGAATAGACGATGCCGGACAGGCTCATGACGGCCACCTCGGTGGTGCCCCCGCCGATGTCCACGATCATCGAGCCGGTGGGCTCGTCGATGGGCAGCCCGGCGCCGACGGCGGCGGCCATGGGCTCGTCGATCAGATAGACCTTGCGCGCGCCGGCGTGGGCGGCGCTCTCATGGATCGCGCGGCGCTCCACCGCCGTGGCGCCGGACGGCACGCAGATCACCACCTGCGGGCTGACGAAGGTCTGGCGGTTATGGACCTTGCGGATGAAGTGCTTGATCATCTCCTCGGCGACGTCGAAATCGGCGATGACGCCGTCGCGCATGGGACGGATCGCCTCGACGTTTCCGGGCGTCTTGCCGAGCATCAACTTGGCTTCCGCGCCTACCGCCTGGACGTGCTTGCGGCCCTTCTCGAGCTTGTAGGCGACCACGGAGGGCTCGTTCAGGACGACGCCCCTTCCCTTCACGTAGACAAGCGTGTTCGCCGTGCCGAGATCGATGGCGATGTCAGCGGAAAGGAGCCCGAACACGCTTGAGAACATGCGTTTTCCCGTTTCATGCGGCCGCCCGCCGGCGACCGAGGTCGCGACGGGATTTAATTTTCAAGTGTGTTCCTTGTGCGACGGCTCGGCTTCTTTGGCAAGCCGTGCGCCCTCACTACGCTCAGCCGCTTCGCCCTGTTCCGCAGCCGTTTCAGCGTTCGGCTCGGCGGGTTCGGGTGCGGCGAGCCCCTCGTCGCTGCGCAACAGCTTGCGCGCATAGAGCATGAAGCCGATCCAGGCGGCGGCCGCCGCCGCGAGCGCAAGGCCGGCCCCCCAGCCGCCACCGGCGAACAAGCCCATCAAAGAGCCGCCGAAAAACGCGATGATTACGGTCTTCGGGACGATCCCGACCCCGAGCCCCGCCACGAAGGGCAGATAGCCCATACGCGAGACGCCGGCGGCCATGTTGACCACGATGAAGGGCGCGCTGGGCACGATGCGCACGATCAGGCTCGCCCAGAAGCCTTTCCGGCCGACGAACGCGGAGATGCGGTTCACCGTCTTGCCGCCATAGCGCCGCACGGTGTCCGCGCCGAGAAACCGGCCGAGCCAAAAATTCACGCTCGCCGAGATCACCGTGGCGATCCAGGAATACAGAAAGCCGAGCACCGGCCCGAACGCGAACACCGCCGCGCCGATCAGCGCGAATTGCGGCGCGCCCACGAAGGCGAGCACGGTGAACAGGGCGATGGTGGCGGGCAGCGCGTACCATTCGCTGGACGCGCTCGCGAACCAGTCGCGCACCGAGTTCGGCTCGATGTCGAGCACGAACCGGCCCACCACGAACAGCGCGGCCACCAGGCCGAACAGGACGAGCGTGATCCACACCGCCCGCACGGCGCGCGAATCAAGCCGGGTTATGAATCGAAGAAAGCGTTCCATGGCGTGACGAGCTTGAAGTTCCGATGGGGCCGCCGGAGCAATTTCCGGGCCGAAGCGTGCGCGCATGAGCGCTTTAAATGCGGCGGTTATTCGGCGCGCCTGCGGGCGGCGCCGCGCATGGTCTCCCCGGCGTATTCAAGCGGATGATCCCCCGCCTTCGCGCGCATGTCGAGCAGGCGGGCCCGCCCGTTTTCATAATCGGCCACCCAGCGGCGTGCGAAATCTCCCGCGGTCACGTCCTTCACGATGGCTTGGAACACCGGGCGCACCGCCGCGCGGATCGGTCCCTCCACCTCATGGGCGCCGAATTCGGCGGTGTCGGAAATCGCCGCGTACATGCCGTGTATGCCGCGCTCATGGATGAGATCGGCGATGTATTTCAGCTCGTGGACCGTATCGATATAGGCCATTTGCGGGCTGATCCCGGCGGCCGTCAGCTGCTCGAAGCCTTCCCGCGCAAGCGCACACATGCCGCCCACCAGCACCGCCTGTTCGCCCAGAATATCGGCCAGAGCCTCTTCGGCGAAACTCGTCTCATGCACGCCGGCCCGCCCGCAGCCCAGCGCCTTGAGATAGGCCTTGGCGATGTCGCCCGCCGCGCCCGTGGCGTCGCGATGCACGGCGTAGAAGCCCACGAGGCCGCCGCCCTTTTCAAACGCCGTGCGGACCGCCCCGCCCGGCCCCTTGGCGGCGGCGAGCACCACGTCGAATCCCTCCGGCGGATCGACCAGTCCGTAATCGACCGAGAAGCCGTGACAGAACATCAGGCACGCGCCGGGCCGGGCGTTCGGCTTCAGCCGGGTTTCCCAGATCTCCTTATGGGCTTCATCGGCGGCCAGGATGGAGAGCACGTCGGCGCGCCGCGCGGCCTCCTCAAGGCTCACCACCTCGAACCCGTCGGCCTCGGCCTTGGCGCGCGAAGCCGAGCCCTCGCGCAGCGCAACCAGCACCCCTTCCACGCCGCTGTCGCGCAGATTCAGCGCATGGGAGCGGCCGTGATTGCCGTAGCCGATCAGCGCGACGGTGCGCGATCGGATCGGCGCGATGTCGAGATCGGCGTCGTAGAGCGCCATGGGCTCAAGCTCCGAATTCGGTCTGAAGAAGGCGGGCAAGCTCTTCGCGCTGGCCGTCGGGGTCAAGGCTTTCGATCCGCGGCCAGCCGGGATGCTGGTTGGAGAACCAGGTGTATTGCCGCTTGGCGTAGCGCCGGGAGTCGCGCTTGGCGGTCTCCACGGCGGTCTGAAGGTCGATCTCGCCGCGCAGATGGGCGAGGAGCGGCGGCAGGCCCACCGCCTTCACGGCCGGCAGAGAAGGGTCGAGATCGCGCGCGGAGATGGCCCGCGCCTCCTCCAGCGCGCCGGCGGCCACCATCGTGTCGAACCGGGTCTCGATGCGTTCATAGAGAAGGGCGCGCGGCGGCTGGATCACCACGCCGCGCCAGCGGGCCGGGTCGATCAGCGGCTCGGTCTTCGCCTGCAACTCGGTGAGCGTTGCTCCGCTCGCGCGCTTCACCGCGACGATGCGCATGAGCCTTTGCGGATCCAGCGCCTTGGCCGCCGCGTCCGGGTCGGCGGCTTCGGCCTCGGCGCGCAGGGCCTCGAGCCCGCCCGCCTCGTACAGCCCCTCCACCTCGGCGGCGACGCTTGCGGGAATGTCCGGCGCCGGGGCGAGGCCTTCGGTGAGCGCCTTGAAATAAAGCCCCGTGCCGCCCACCAGGATCGCGGTCTTTCCCCGCCCGGTGATGTCGTCGATGCGCTCCAAAGCCAGCCGGCTCCAGCGGCCCGCCGAGCAGCGCTCGCCCGGATCGATGACGCCGAACAGATGATGGGGCGCGGCGGATTTCTCCGCCCCGCTCGGCCCCGCCGCGATGACGTCGAGGCCGTCATAGACCTGCATGGAATCCGCGTTGACGATCTCGCCGGACAGCGCGCGCGCGGCGTGAAGCGACAGCGCCGTCTTGCCGCTGGCCGTCGGCCCGGCGAGGAGGAGGATGTCGGGGCTCATGGCGCTTGTGTCCCTCCCCTTGATGGGGAGGGTGGGCGCGCCGCCAGGCGCGGTCGGGAGGGGTGGAGTCGCGTGGGCCGGCCTTGAGCCGCCGGCGCCGCCCCCCCCTCCGCCCCGGATCTGCGATCCGGGACACCTCCCCCATGAAGGGGGAGGACAAAACAGGCGATCATTGAGCGTTTCGCCAGAACAATCGCCCCCTACCCGCGCAGCGTCTCCAGGACGATCTGGCCGCGGCGATTGAGGCTGATGAGGACGGGCCGGTCGCCGGCCTGTTCGACCAGGTCGCGAGCGGCCTCCACGGTCTCCACCCGCGTCCAGGCGATTTCCTCCAGCACGTCGCCGGGGCGCACCTTGCCGGCGGCGTCGCTGGCCGGGTCGATCTCGGTGACCACCAGACCTTCGGCGTCGGGATGGATGCGGAACTGGCGGCGCAGGACGTCGGTGAGCGGCTCCAGCGTCATTCCGAACAGGGTGTCGCCGCCGCGCGCGGGCGCGGGCGCGGTGTCGCCGGCCTCCGCGCTCGCCGGCGCGCGCGCCGCCCCGCCTTCGTCGAGGCGCTCCACGGTGACGGTCAGGGTCACCGGCTGGCCGCGGCGGAACACCTCCACGGCGACCGCGCTGCCCGGCGCGGTGTCGGCCACGATGCGCGGCAGGGCGCGGTCGTCGGGGACGGGCCGCCCGTCGAAGGCCAGCACCACGTCGCCGGTTTCAAACCCGGCGCCGGCGGCCGGGCCTTCGGGATCGATGCGCGTGACCACCGCGCCGCGCGCCGAGGCGAGCCCCATGGCGTCGGCCATGTCGGGGGTGACCGGCTGGACGTTCACGCCGAGCCAGCCGCGCCGGGTCTCGCCGAATTCGATCAGTTGCGCGACCACGGGCTCGGCCACGGCGCTGGGCACGGAGAACGAGATGCCGACGCTGGCGCCGGTGGGCGAGAAGATCGCGGTGTTCACGCCCACCACCTCGCCGTCCATGTTGAACAGGGGGCCGCCAGAATTGCCGCGATTGATGGCGACGTCGCTCTGCAGGTAATCGTCGTAACGCCCGCCGATCTCGCGCCCGCGCGCGCTGATCACCCCGGCCGAGAGCGAGCCGCCGAGCCCGAACGGATTGCCGATCGCCACCACCCAGTCGCCCACGCGCGCGGCGTCGGAATCGCCCCAGTCCACAAAGGGAAGACCCTCGCCCGCCTCCACGCGCAGCACGGCGAGGTCGGTGGCCGGATCGCGCCCGATGATCTCTGCGGGCAGCACGCGGCCGTCCTGGAGCACCACCTCCACCTCGTCGGCGTCCTCGATGACGTGGTTGTTGGTGACCACCAGCCCGTCGGGATCGACCACGAAGCCCGAGCCCAGCGAGCGCGCCATGCGCGGGCCCTCGCCCAGCAGATCATTGAAGCGCTCCAGCGGCGAGCCGGGCGGGAAGACCGGCATGCCGTCCTCATCGCCCAGCCTCTGAGCGGTGGCGATGTTGACCACGGCCGGACTCAGCCGGTCGTTCAGATCGGCGAAGCCGTCATTGGGCTGGGCGTGCGCGGTGACAAGCAGCGCGCCGGCCGACAGGACGGCGGCGCAGAGAACGGCGATCAGGCGCATCGGCGGCTCCGGAAACGGGATCAGGCGGTTAACGACTCTCTAACACGCACGCGCCCCGCTTCGCCATGGCGGGCATGCGTTTGGCGGCCCCGTCAGCCTCGCCTGACCGGATGCAGCGTCACCTCGACGCAATAGCCCGCCGCTGTGGCCGCCTCCACAAGCCGATCGGTGGACACCTTGCCCTTCTTCGGCGCCAGGACCTGACGCACCCCCCGGCTGTCCCAGCCGAGCCGGCGCGCCAGTTCGCTCTGCGCGCCGCGGCCATGGTGATCGACCCAGCGGTTCAAGGCGATTTTCAGAACCGCCAGCGGCGTCAGACCGATCTCCGTCTGGCCGCGCGACCGCGCCGAGGGGGACGGAATCGGATCGCCGACCGCAAGCCGGTGCAGCGCGGCCTCCTCCAGAGCGCCGACGGCGTCGCGCCGCGCCTCTTCAAAGCTCGCTCCGCCAGCGGCCACTTCAGGCCAATCGACAAGCTCGACGGTCCAGTCTCCCGGTCCGTGCTCCACCGCGGTCGCCGGATAGAGAACACCGGGGTGTTCCAGGTCGCGCGCCATCGCCGTCTCCATTCTCCTCGCCGCGCTAGAAAGCGTCCGGCGGGATTTTAAGCTGCTTCATCATCGCCCGCTTCAGGCCGGGACCGATCTCGCCCGATTTCACGGTGGTGCGCCCGTCCGGACTGACGAGGACGATCTGATGGCCGCCCTTGCCGCGCGACGCCAACACCTCCACGGCGTGCCCTTCAGCCTTCGCCCATTTCCTGAGCGCCCGCATGAACTCCGCCCCGTTCATAGGATAAATATGTCCGGTTTTTACGCGGAAAACAATTCGCCCCGCCGCCCCGAACGCAAACGGCCGGGCTCGTGAAGAGCCCGGCCGCTGCAAGGTCCGCGAGGGATTTGCGTTAGTTTCCGTCGCCGCGCTGGCTGCGGAAATACTCGAAGAACTCGCTGTCGGGCGGCACCACGATGGGCGTGCCGTCGCGCAGCGCGGTCTCATAGGCGATCATCGAGCGGTAGAACTCGAAGAATTCCGGGTCCTGGCCATAGGCCTGGGCGTAGATCCGGTTGCGCTGGGCGTCGCCTTCACCGCGGATGCGGTCGGCTTCGGCCTGGGCGTTGGCCCGGATCACCGTTGCCTCGCGCTGGGCGCCGGCGCGGATCTCCCGGGCGCGCTCCTCGCCTTCGGAGCGGATCAGCTGGGCTTCCTGCTGGCGTTCCGAACTCATGCGCTGGAACACCTGTTCGGCCACCTGCTGGGGCAGGTCGGCGCGCAGGATGCGCACGTCGACGACCTCCACGCCGAGATCCTGGTTGGCGACCTGGGCGGCCACGGCCTGCTCGATGCGGTCCATCAGGACCGAACGCTGGCCGGAGATCACCTCGTTGGAGGGGATGGACGCGATCACGCCGCGAAGCGCATCGTCCATGATCGGACGCAGGCGCTCGCGCAAACCCCGCTCGTCGCGCACCGTCTGGTAGACGCGCAGCGGGTTGGTGATCCGGAAGCGCAGGAAGGCGTCCACGACGAGGCGCTCCTGGTCGGCCGCGAGGATTTCGGCCGGGCGCATGTCGAATTCCTGATTGCGCTTGTCGAAATAGATCACGTCGTCGACGAACGGGGCCTTGAAGTGCAGGCCCGGATCCTCGTCGCCGGGCTCGTTGACCACGGCGGTCACCGTCCCGAAGCGCAGCACCAGCGCCTGCTGGCGCTCGTTGATCGTGTAGGTGGCGGTCAGTGCGACGAGGACGCCGAGGATCACCAGCGCGCCGATGATGATGGCTAGGATGCGCATGATCTAGTTGCCTCCCTGATTGGGACGGGTGGTGTCCGAGCGCATGCCCGCGCCGCCCTGGCCGAAACCGGGGGCTTCAGACCGCGCGCCGCGATTGCGGCCCAGCTCATTGAGCGGCAGGTAGGGCACCGCGCCCTGGCCGTTACCGTTCTGGTCGAGAATGATGAGCTCGGAGCGGCCGAGGACGCGCTCCATGGTCTCCAGGAACATGCGCCGGCGGGTCACGTCGGGCGCCTGGGCGTATTCCTGATAGATGGCGTTGAAGCGCGAGGCCTCACCCTGGGCCTGGGCGACGACCTGCTCGCGATAGCCGCGCGCCTCTTCGAGCAGACGCACCGCTTCACCGCGGGCCTCCGGGACGACCTGGTTGGCGTCGCGGCGCGCTTCCAGCTGGATGCGCTCGGCGTCCTGGCGGGCCCGGTCGACGTCGCGGAAGGCGTCGATGACCGCGGCGGGCGCCGAGGATTCGCTGAGCTGAACCTCCAGGATCTGGATCCCGGCCTGATAGCTGTTCAGCGTCTCCTGGATGATCTCGCGCGCCCGGGTCGCGGCTTCGGCGCGGCCGGTGGTGATGATCGGGATCAGATCGGAGGTGCCGACCACTTCGCGCATGGCCGATTCGGCCACCGCCTTCACGGTGCCTTCGGGGTCGCGCACGTTGAACAGGAAGTCGCGCACGCCCTCGGAATAGGACAGGTCGACGCGCCATTGCACCACGAAGTCCACGTCGACGATGTTCTCGTCCTGCGTGATCATCAGGCTTTCCGCATCCGTGGCGCCCACCGACACCGAGTTGGTGGTGGTCACCTCCGGCAGCATCACGGTCTCCACCGGATAGGGCAGCTTGACGTGCGGTCCCGAGCCGCGGGTGCGGTCGTACTCGCCGAAGCGCAGCACGACGCCCGCCTGATCGGCGCCGACGATGTAATAGAAATTGCCCGGCCACAGGAGCCAGGCCACTCCGGCGACGATCAACAGCAGGCCGATGAGTCCGCCCGCGCCCTTGCCGCCTTTGCCGCCGCCACCGCCGGAGCCGCCGCCGCGCTTGCCGCCGAACACGCCGTTCAACCAGTCCTGGAGACGCTTGATCAGCTGTTCGAGATCGGGCTCGTTGCCCGGCCCGCCCTGGCCGCCTCCGGGCCGCCGCGGGCCGGAGCCCCACGGATTGTTGTTATTGCCGCCGCCGCCGGAGCCCCAAGGCCCCCCGCCGCCTGAATTATCGTTCCAGGGCATATATCTCCCCGCTCCTGCAATGGATATCGCGCGCTCGCGCTTTGGTGACGTATGTGGCGGGTTGTGCGCGCCGGTTCAAGTAAAACCGGGCACGGCGCGGTGCGGCGCCTCACCTGGCGCGCTCATCCGCGTGCGGAGCGCCGCTCCAGAAGACGCACGGTGAAGCCGGCGTCGTCGCCCTCGCCGGGCTCGACGCGTTCGGCGCTCACTTCGCGCCAGTCCGCCGGATCGAGCGCCGGAAAGACCGCGTCGCCTTCAGGCTCCAGATCGACTTCGGTCAGCTGGATGCGGTCCACGCGCGGGAGCATGTCGGCGTAGAGCCGCGCGCCGCCGATGAGGCACACCTCCCCCGCCCCGCACTCGGCCGCCGCGGCCGCGCCGGCGTCGAGCGCGGCCTCGACCCCGGACACCACCTGGGCGCCGTTCGCCGCGCTGAGGCTTGTGCTGACGATGATGTTCGGCCGGCCGGGCAGCGGTTTTCTCGGCAGGCTTTCCCAGGTCTTGCGCCCCATGATCACCGGCTTGCCGAGCGTCGCCGCCTTGAACCGCTTCAGGTCCGAGGGAATGCGCCAGGGCAGATCGCCGTTTCGGCCGATCACGCCGTTCTTCGCCACGGCGACGACAATGGTGAGACGGGGGCGGGTCACACCGCCACCGGCGCCTTGATGGCGGGATGGGGATCGTACCCGTCCACGCAGATGTCTTCGTATTCGAAGGCGAAGAGATCGGTCACGTCCGGATTGAGCGTCAGGGTCGGTAGAGCGCGCGGCGTGCGGGAGAGCTGCTCCTTCACCTGATCCATATGGTTCGAATAGATGTGCGCGTCGCCGAAGGTGTGCACGTACTCGCCGGGCTCATAGCCGGTGACTTTCGCCACCATGGCGAGCAAAAGCGCATAGCTGGCGATGTTGAACGGCACCCCGAGGAACATGTCGGCCGAGCGCTGATAGAGCTGCAGGTGCAGCCGGCCGCCCAGCACCTTGAACTGGAACAGCGTATGGCAGGGCGGCAGCGCCATGGAGGGCACGTCGGCCGGGTTCCAGGCGCTGATCACATGGCGGCGGCTGTCGGGACGGGTCCTGATCTGCTCGACCAGCAAGGCGAGCTGGTCGATCTCCTCGCCGCCGGGGCCTTCCCAGCGCCGCCATTGCTTGCCGTAGACCGGGCCGAGCTCGCCGGTCTCGTCGGCCCATTCGTCCCAGATCGTCACGCCGCGCTCCTGCAGCCAGCGCACATTGGTCATCCCCTTGATGAACCAGAGAAGCTCCACCGCCACGGCCTTGAAGAACACCTTCTTGGTGGTCAGAAGCGGAAAGCCGTCCTTCAGATCGCAGCGGATCTGCCGGCCGAACACGCCGCGCGTGCCTGTGCCCGTGCGGTCGCTCTGGTCTTCGCCGGTCTCCAGGATCTCGGCGAGCAGATCGAGATAGGCGCGCTCGATCGGAGAACCGGCGGCGGTCGACGGTGGGGTGTCGGGCGAAGCGGCGAACGCCATGGCGGCCTCCATGCAGCGGGCGAGGCTCAAGACTAGCGCGCCCGGCGATTCGATAAACCCGCGCGGCGCCGCACGGGCGGGGATAACCGGAGCCGGGCGGCGAGAATTAACTTGCGCCCGCCGCCGGCCTGTGGCGAGATCGCCGCCGGAACATAACCCGAACACGAAAGGGACGGGACCATGATCGGCTATGTGACGCTGGGGACCAACGATCTCGAAACCGCAGTGGCGTTCTACGACAAGATCGCCGCGCTTCTGGACACGCCGCGCATGATGGAGGGCGAGACATACGTGGCCTGGGGCACGATGGAGGGCGGCGCCGGGATCGGCGTGATGAAGCCGTTCGACGGCAATCCCGCCACAGTGGGCAACGGGGTGATGGTCGCCCTTCTGGCGCGCGACGAAGCCCATGTGAAGGAGATCTACGAAACCGCGCTCGCCAACGGTGGAACCGACGAAGGCGCGCCGGGCCCGCGCGGCGGCGGCTTCTACGCCGCCTACTTCCGCGACCCGGACGGCAACAAGCTGAATGCCTTCACCATGGGCGCGAGCTAGACGCTCTCAGCCCTGCGGGCAGGTCTGAGCGGTGGTGCGCTCCACCGCACGCAGGAGGGAGCCGGGCCTTAAATGGCCCGGCGTCCAGCCGGTCTCCACACCCGCCTGCTCCAGCGTCTGGGCGAGCCAGACATTGCAGGTTTCAAAGGCGTGGTAGGACGACCGGCCGGGAAAGAACGCGCTGCGCCGCGTGAGTCCGTCGCGCACGGCCGGGCCGGTGATCTCGGCTTCAATGAGCGCGGTGAGGCGCTGAAGGGTCTCGGCGGAGACCGCCACATCCACATGGTCCTGGCGGAACGCGGTGCGCGGGTCGCGGTCATGGGCGGAGACGTGGACCACCGACGCGGTCGGCCAGGCGATGGCGGCGAGCGCGCGCGGTACGGTGAGCGGCTCGGGATAGGCGCGCGCATCGCCCCAGCCCACGGCGACCCAGTCCGCCTCGCCGAACTGCGCACGCACCGCACCGCCCGGCGCGAACGCCTCGGCGGGCAGGTACAGCCCGGCGTGCCAGCCGTTCGACGTCACCGCGATCCGCGTGCAGTCGCCGGGCGCCGGGCCGGCGGTCTGCGCCGGGCTCCCACAGCCGGCCAGCGCGAGCGCGGCCGCGGCGAGCACGCCGCTCAGGCGTGGCGCCCGGAGCTTTCCTCCTCGTCTCATGGCCGCTCCCTCCTTCCCGACGCAGTCGCCGCCCCTTTCGCGGGCGGGGCCGATCGCCTATATTGGTCGTGTTCGCTTCGGCGGACTATGGCGATAAACGCGCGTGTAATAACCAGACCGGACCCGGGTGCGAATCCCGGCGGCTCCACCAATTCTTCTCCGCTCGTTGGGCGGCGTTTGCGGGGCCGAATAGGATCGACGGATGGCTAAAGACGTAGCTTTCGCCCGAATGGGCTTCGTTACCAGCCCGTTTCAAGTAGTTGCCAACGACAACTATGCTGAAGAGGTCGCTCTCGCTGCGTAGTCAGCGCGAGCATCTCGCTCTTAAGTCCTGACCTCTAGCAAGGTCAGGCGGGGTTCGGGGGCGCCTGGCAACAGAAGCCCCCACTTCCTTTCTCCCCTCACCATTCAGGTACGTTTTGCTCGCGCGGCCTATGCGGCGGCGTGATCGACGGTTTCCGTCCATCGCCGGCGCGCAACGCCTCCGGATGACCGTCCGGGCCCCCGGATGAATATTTTTTATAACGTTCGCAGTCCGCCGCTTGCCGCCGTCGCCGGGCGGGGCTATTTCTGAACGCGTTCAATTTCGGAACGCTCCTAAATGCCCTTCACAGACTGGCGCCTCGATACGGAGGCGCAAACGCTTTACGTCAGTTTTCCCGAGACCATCTCGGCGATCGAACAGCTGGCTGTGTTTCAGGAGATCGCCGAGTTGGCGCGCGGCCAGGCGGTGCGCGCGCTGATCGTCGAGCCGCGCCCGTTGGACACCGGGGCGGCGCCGGTGAGTCTCGCCGATCATGAGGCGGTGGCGGGCGTCATCGCGGAGATCGGCGTTTCTGTGTTCGTCCTGGTGGCCGCGCGCGCCACCGGCGACGCCCGCCATCTGGTGTTCGCCGTGCAGCGACGCGGGCTCACCGCCCGGCGCGCCGCCGGGCGCCAGGGCGCGTTCGCCCTCGCCCGCCGGCTTCTCAAAGCCCCGCCGCGCCGGCGCTGACTTACCCCTTACGCCGCGCCGCGCTGCGGCGTCAGCGTTTCGCCGATCACGTCCAGCAAGACATCCGGGCGCAGCGGCTTGGCGATGACGGCGTTGAAGCCGTCGGCTTCATAGGCCTTGATCTGATGGGCCATGACATTGGCGGTCATGGCCACGATCGGCGCTTGCGCCCAGCCCGGCAGGGCGCGGATCGCCTTCAGCGCGGCGACGCCGTCCATTTCCGGCATGCGGATATCCATCAGGACCAGGTCGAACGCCTCCTCGCGCGCCCGCTCCACCGCCTCGCGCCCGTTGGCGGCCAGCCGCACCTGCGCCTTCAGGGGGCGCAGCAGGCCTGCGGCCACAAGCCGGTTGGTCTCGCTGTCGTCGACGACGAGCACGCGCAGGCCCTGGCGCGGGCCGGGCGCGACCGGCGCGGCGGCCGGTTCGGGCTTCGCCGGCGCGGCGAACGGCAGGGCGAGGCGCACGGTGAAGCGGCTGCCTTCGCCCGGCGTGCTCTGCGCGTCCAGCGAGCCGTCCATGAGATCGACGATGCGCGCCACGATCGACAGGCCGAGCCCTGTGCCGCCATAGCGCCGCGTGGTGGAGACGTCGGCCTGGGCGAACGGTTCGAACACGCGCGCCAGCTCCGCCTCGCTCATGCCGCAGCCGGTGTCGGCCACCGTGATCACCAGTTCGTTCGGGCCGGCGCCGGGCTCGGCAGCGAGAATGACCGCGCCCTCCCCGGTGAACTTCACCGCGTTGGAGACCAGATTGCCCAGCACCTGGGCGAGCCGGATGCGGTCGCCGAGCCGGGCGCCTTCGCCGGATAGCGCCGGATCGAGCCTCAGATCGAAGCTCACGCCCCTTTCGCGCGCCTTCGGCGCGTGCAGCGCCGCCACATGCTCGAGCACCTCTTCAAGCGCGAAGGGTTCGATGGCGAGCTCCATGCGCCCGGCCTCGATCTTGGAAAGATCGAGAATATCGTTGAGCGTCGCCAGGAGCTGGTCGCCGGAGGTGCGGATCAGCGAGACCGAGCGGCGCTGAGCCTCGTCCAGGCCGGAGTGCGCAAGCACTTCGGCCATGCCCAGCACCCCGTTCAGCGGCGTGCGGATCTCATGGCTCATATTGGCGAGGAAGGCGGATTTGGCCTGGTCGGCGGCCTCCGCGCGGCGTTTCTCCTCCGACAGGGCGGCCATGGCCTTGCCCATCTCGCGCCGGAACACCGCCGCGCCGGCCCAGGCGAACAGGGTTGAGGCGATCATCCCGGCGGCGACCTGCATCGTCCAGTGCGGCGCGGTTCCCGACAGCGCGTCCATAATCCAGGTATAGCCCTGCGTCCCCGCGGCGATCGCGGCGACCACCAGCCCGTCGCGCGGTCCGAGGATCAGGGTGAACGTCATCACTACGGGGATGAAGATCACGTTGCTGACCTGGGGCACCTTGCCGTTGATCACCGCCAGCACCACCAGCGCCGCGATCACTCCGCCGCCCAGCACCCGTGCGCGCCAGGCGAAGCCGGGCCGTCCGGTGTTGATCGTGGCGGGCGCGAGCGCGCAGGCGAGCGCGGTGAGCGCGCCCAGAACCACCACGAACCATTCCTCGGGCAGATAGCGCAGATTGATCACCGTCAGCCCCGCGCCCAGGCCCGCGGCCATCACCGCGAACACCGACAAGGCGCGCGCGGCGGCGACGCCCAGCGGATCTTCGCGATCGCCGGCGGGCCAGTAGCGGCGTTTGAACTCCATGGCGCTCTCCGCAGACTGTGAGCGGAAGCACCCTAGGCTTAAAGCGGTTTAAGCTTCGTGCACGGGCGCGGCCGGCGTGAAGCGCAGATGCAAACCGCCCTTCGGTCTCAACGTCACCTGCATGACCGGCTCCACCGGGTGGTCGGTGGGCGCCACGTCAAGCGCCTGAATGATCTGCGCCAGGATCAGCGAGGCCTCCAGCATGGCGAACTGGGCGCCGACGCAGGCGCGCGGCCCGCCGCCGAAGGCCAGGAAGCGGTACCGGTCGCTGGTGCGGCGCTCCGGGCTCCAGCGGTCGGGATCGAACCGGTCGGGATGCTCCCACAGAGCCGGATTGCGATGCAGGGCGTAGACCGCCAAAAGCGCCATGTCGCCCGCCTTCACCGGCCGGCCGCAGATCTCGCTGTCGCGCACCGCGCGCCGGCCCAGCAGCGGCGCCGGGGGAAACAGGCGCAGCGTCTCCTCGATCACCTGGCGGGTGAAGACCAGGCGTGCGCTCTCCGCCGCGCCGGGATCGGCCCCGGGGGTGAACACCGCGTTCGCCTCCGAACGCACCCGGGCTTGGGCCTCCCGGTCATGGGCGAGGCAATAGAGCGACCAGGTCAGCGCGATGGCCGTGGTTTCATGTCCGGCCGCCACGAAGGTCATCAGCGTGTCGCGCACCTCGATATCGCTGAGCTCGGCGCCGGTCTCCTCGTCGCGCACGCCCAAGAGAAGCGACAGGAGATCGTCGGCCTCGCCGCCGTCCGCCCGCCGCCGCGCGATCTGGGCGAGCGCGGCCTGGCGGAAGGTCTTCAGCGCGCCGCGCCCGCCCGCGCTCATGAAACGCGGCGCCCATTCGGGAAAAGGCGGCACGTCGGAATAGCGCAGCCGCCCGATCTCCTCCAGAAGCCGCTCGATCGCCTTGCGCACCCGCGCCCGGTCGAACCCGTCGGCGTCGGTGAACAGGGCCTGCTCGATGATCTGGAAGGTGGTGTCGTTCATCACGTCATGCACCTCCACCGGCTGATCGGCGCCGGCGAGGCGCTCGATCGCGGTCCGGCCGGCCGCCGTCATCAGCGGCGCGAAGCGCGCGATCCGCTTTTTCAGAAGCGCCGGCTGGAGGGTCATGCGCTGGCGCCGCCAGCTCTCGCCATGGGCGGTGAGGATCGCATCGCCCAGGATCGGGCGCAGCATGCGCATGATCAGCGGCGATTTGCGCCAGGCGGTGAAATCATCCTGCATCACCGCGCGCACCTCGTCGGGTCCGGCGATGATGTGCAGCGATCCCGAACCGCGCTTCGCGCCCACATAGGTCGTGGCGTAGATCGTCTCCGGCAGCATGGAGACCGGATTGTCGCGCAGCGCCCGCACCCGCTCGAAAAACCCCGCGTCGGCGGGCAGCCGGGCGGCCGCGGCCGGCCTGAACAGGGTGTCGACGGGTCTTGCGGAAGCGGGGGAGGAGCGGTCCATGGCGCACGCCCTTTGAAGTTGCACGGGGTCGCCTTCTCCTAGCCCGATGCGCGCCGCGTGTCAGCTGCAGTGCGACGCAATTGACGCGCCGGGCTTAAACGATACCCTTCCGGCGTCGCAAATGCAGGCAAGGGGCGCGGGACGCTTGGCTAAGGATCTCATGGGATACGACCGCATGGCGCAGGACGCGCTGCGCGGGGTCGTGAAGCAGGCGATCGATCGCGCGGCCGGCCCGGGCGGCCTTCCCGGCGCCCATCATTTCTACATCACCTTCCGCACCACCGATCCGGCCTGCGATCTCGACGACGGGCTGATGAAGGCCTATCCCGAGGAGATGACGGTGGTCCTCGAACACCAGTTCTGGGACCTCTCCACCGACGAGGACGGGTTTGAAGTCACGCTGAAATTCGGCGGCGTGCCGAAATATCTCGGCGTGCCCTGGCGCGCGGTGACCCGCTTCCACGATCCCAGCGTCGGCTTCCGCCTGCATTTCGACTATGTGGAGCCCGACCCCAAGGACGCGCCCGCCGCGGCCGAGGGCGCGGAAGCCACCGTGGTGAGCCTGGAATCCTTCCGCAAGAAGGACTGAGGCGGTGGACCCGGCCGCGACCCGCGACAAGCTCATGGCGATTCTCTCCGCGCCGGAGAACCTGCCCGCTTGCACCCTGCATCTGGGCTATCGCCTGCTCGATCTCGACCCGGAAACCGGCCGGGTGGAATGCAGCTTCACCGCGAAGCCGGAATTCCGCAATCCCAACGGCTCGGTTCAGGGCGGGATCGTCTCGGCGTTTCTCGACGAGGCCATGAGCCTGTCGGTCTTCCTCTCCACCCGTCTGAAATCCGCCGTGCCGACGCTGGAGATGAAGACCACCTTCCTGCGGCCTTTGATGAGCGGGACCTGCCGGGTGGTGGGCGAGACGGTGCGGCTCGGCAGGACCGTGGGCTTCACGCAAGGATCGCTGTTCAACGAAGAGGGCGTGTTGTGCGCCACCGCCAGCGCCACCGCCGCGATCCGGCCGTTCGAAGAGGGCGCGCCCGCCAAGACCGGCGATGGCGGGTAAGGGGCGCAGCCTCGCCGTCATCGCGCTCGCCCAGGTGCTCGCCCTGTCGGTCTGGTTCGCCGGCGCGGCCGCCCTGCCCGGGCTCGAAGCCGCAAGACCACTCACTCCGTTTCAGTCCGCCGCCCTCTCCAGCGCCGTGCAGCTCGGCTTCGCCGCCGGCGCGCTGGCGAGCGCCTGGCTCGGCCTGTCCGACCGGTTCGACGCCCGCGCCGTGTTCGCCGCCGGCGCCGCGATCGCGGGCGGGGCGAGCCTCCTTTGCCTCGCCGCCGAGCCTGGAAGCCTCGCCATGATCGCCCTGCGCGGCGTCTCCGGCGCGGCTCTGGCGCTGGTCTATCCCGTCGGCATGAAGCTCGCGGCCAGCTGGGCGAAGGGCGATGCGGGCTTTCTCGTGGGGCTGCTGGTGGGCGCGCTCACCTTAGGCTCGGCCCTGCCCCATCTCGCCGCGCCGCTTCTGGGTTCGATGGACTGGCGCGCGCCCTTCGCCGGGGCGGCGCTGGCGGCGTTCGCCGCCGCCGGGCTGATCTTCGCCGCGCAGGCCGGACCGGCCTTCGCGGCCGGCGGGCCGTTCCAACCCGGCGCGGTGTTCCTCGCGCTTCGCCGCCGGGCCGTGGCCGCGGCCAATATCGGCTATCTCGGCCATATGTGGGAGCTTTACGCTTTCTGGGCCTGGGCGGGCGCCTTCATCCTGGCCTGGCGCGGCGCGCGCGGGCTGGAGACCGGGCCGGAGCTGGGGCTGTTCACCTTCGCGGTGGTGGCGGTGGGCGCGCTCGGGGCGCTGGCCGCCGGCAAGCTCGCCGACCGGTTCGGCCGGGCGGAGATCGCCGGCGCGGCGCTCGCCGTCTCCGGCCTCTGCGCCCTCGCCTCCCCGCTCGCCTGGACCGCGCCGGGCTGGGTGCTGGCGGCGCTGCTCATCGTCTACGGCGTCAGCGTCATCGCCGATTCCGCCCAGTTCTCCGCCGCCCTCGCCGAGTTGGCCCCGCCGGGCCTCGCCGGCTCGCTTCTGACCCTGCAGACGGCCATGGGCTTCGCCCTGACCGTGGTGAGCGTCCAGCTCCTGCCGGTGTGGGCGGAGGCGATCGGATGGCGCTTCGCCTTCGTGCCGCTGGCGGCGGGGCCGGTGGTCGGGGTGTTGGCGATGATGGTGCTGAGGCGGGAGATGCGGCGGTGATGTCCTCCCCCTTGATGGGGGAGGTGTCCCGAAGCCTCGCTTCGGGACGGAGGGGGTGATTGCGCGACTGATCAGAAGATCGAGCTTGCGGCCCCACCCCACCCGACCCGAGGCTTCGCCTCGGCCCACCCTCCCCATCAAGGGGAGGGACACGAAAGCGGCCGCCCCCCTTCAGATCATCTTGATCCATTTGAAGACCGCCAGCTGGATCGCGCCGATGCCCACCAGAAGCGCGCAGACGATCCAGAAGGCGTCGCCGTTTTCCGCGCCGGGTATCCCGCCCACGTTTATGCCCAGAAGCCCGGTGATCAGGCCCAGCGGCAGGAAGATCGCGGCGACCACCGAAAGCACCAGCGTATAGCGGTTCATCTGCTCGGCGCGCTTTTCCATGAGCTGGTCATGGACCAGGGCGGCGCGTTCGCGCACCGCTTCGAGTTCTTCGAGAATGCGGGTGGTGCGGTCGGCGGCTTCGCGGATGCGGGCGCGGTCATGGTCGTCGAGCCAGCTTAAATCCTCGATGGCGAGCGTGGTGAGCGCGTCGCGCTGGGGCGCGATGAAGCGGCGCAGGATGATCGCCTCGTGGCGGATGTCGGCGAGCTCGGTGCGGGCCTCCTCGATATTTTCGGTGTCGAGGCATTCCTCCAGCGTGTCGATGCGCTCGTGCTCGCCGGCGATCACCGGCTCCATCCGGTCGGCCAGGCGCAAGGCCAGGCGCGCGATGAGATCGCCGGTGGAGCTGGGCGCCGCGCCGCGGTCGATGGCCGCCATGACGTCGGCGACGGCGTAGAGCGGGCGCAGCCAGACGCCGACGACGCGCCGGCGGTCGATCCAGAAGCGCACCGAGATCATGTCCTCGACCTCGGCGCCTTCCAGAAGATTCACGCCGCGCAGATTGAGCACCACCCCGTCGCGATGGACGGTGCAGCGCGGCCGGGTCTCCTGGGCCAGAAGCGCGTCGGTGACGAAGCTGTCGAGCCCAGTCTCCTTCAGGATCGTGAGGCATTCCGGGTCTTCGCGGCGCACATGGATCCAGGCGAAGGGCTCGCCCGGCGTGTCATGGCCGCCGAGATCCACGGGAGGCTGCAGCGCCTCGCGCAGGGCTTCGAAATTGGTCTCTTCGCCGCCGCCGCGCCCGTCCAGGCGATAGGCCTCGACCGGGTTGAGGTCCGGCGCGCTCACGCCGCTTCGGGCACCTTGATCGGCCGGGCGCGCACCTTCACCCGGGCCCGCTCGCCGGTGATCTTCTCCACGTGCAGGCGCTCCACCTGGCTGTCGTCGTGGAAGACGATCCCGGTGAGCGCGTCGAGCACGGCCTTGGCCACATTGTCCACGTCGTGGACCGGGCTGTCGGGCGTGCGCTCGATTTCGATCACCACTTCATAGGGGCCGTATTTGGGGCGCACGCGCTTGAATTCGGTGCGGAAGAAATCCCCGATCAGGGATTTGAACTGGCGGCTCTGGCTGGTGAGCGCGTCCACGCGCACATGCAGCGAATCACTGAGTTTCACGGCCTGCACTTTGCCTCTCCCGGTCCAGTCGAGCGCGTCCCAATCGACAGGGTCGCCCATGGCGAGCCTTTCCGCCGCTGCACTAAGGATAACCCGCGCCATCACCGGCTTGATCCATGGCGCCCGGGTGCTACACACCCGATTCGCGACCATGGCAGTGTCCGCCTGCGCTGCGTTTCACGCAAGCGCGGCCCTTAGTAACCGGAGAGCCTTCATGACCGAGATGCGCGTTGAAACCGATTCCTTCGGACCGCTGGAGGTGCCCGCCGACAAGCTGTGGGGCGCCCAGACCGCGCGCTCGCTGCAGAACTTCAAGATCGGCGGCCAGACCCAGCCCTTGCCGCTGGTGCGCGCGCTGGGCGTCGTCAAGCACTGCGCGGCCAAGGCCAACATGGCGCTGGACAATATCGATCCGAAGCTCGGCGAGGCGATCGCGGCGGCGGCGCTGGAAGTCGCCGACGGCAAGCTGAACGATCATTTCCCGCTGGTGGTGTGGCAGACGGGCTCGGGCACCCAGTCGAACATGAACGCCAATGAGGTGATTTCGAACCGCGCCATCCAGATGCTGGGCGGAAAGGTCGGCTCGAAAGATCCGGTCCATCCCAACGACCATGTGAACAAGTCCCAGTCCTCCAATGACGTCTTCCCCACCGCCATGCATATCGCGGCGGCGGAGGTCTTCGTCCACGATCTCGCTCCGGCGCTGCAGCAATTGCGCAATGCGCTCAATGACAAGGCTCAAGGCTTCAAGGACATCATCAAGATCGGCCGCACCCATCTGATGGACGCGACGCCGCTGACGCTGGGCCAGGAGTTTTCGGCTTACGCCCACATGGTCGACAACGCCATCCGGCGCGTGGAGCAGGCCCTGCCTTCGCTCTACGAGCTCGCCCAGGGCGGCACGGCGGTGGGCACGGGGCTCAACGCCAAGAAAGGCTTCGCGGAAAAGTTCGCCGAAGAAGTGGCGAGCCTGACGAAGCTGGGCTTCATCACCGCGCCGAACAAGTTCGAGGCGCTCTCCACCAAGGACGCCATGGTGGAGGCCCACGGCGCGCTGAACTCGGCGGCGGTGTCGCTGTTCAAGATCGCCAACGACATCCGGCTTCTGGGCTCCGGCCCGCGCTGCGGCATCGGCGAGATCTCTCTGCCCGCCAACGAGCCGGGCTCCTCCATCATGCCGGGCAAGGTGAACCCGACCCAGAACGAGGCGATGACCATGGTCTGCGCCCAGGTCATGGGCAACAACTCGGCGGTGAGCTTCGCCGGCAGCCAGGGCCAGTTCCAGCTCAACGTCTTCAAGCCGATGATCGCCTGGAACGTGCTGACCAGCGCGCGCCTTCTCGCCGACGCCAGCCGTTCGTTCACCGAGAACTGCGTCGCCGGCATCGAAGCCAATGAACAGCGCATCGCCGACATCATGGAGCGCTCGCTCATGCTGGTGACCGCGCTGGCGCCCACGATCGGCTATGACAACGCCACCAAGGTCGCCAAGACCGCTCACGAAAAGGGCACGACGCTGCGCGAAGAAGCGGTGAAGATGGGCTTCGTCACCGAAGAGGAATTCGACAAGGTGGTGCGCCCGGAGGATATGATCGGGCCGAAATAGCGGCCCTTATTACTTCCCCGGCGAAGGCCGGAGCCCGGGGCCGCCGGCGCGCCCGTTTCAGAATTTTCAGGTCCCGGCCTTCGCCGGGGCGGAGAGGTGAGGATGACCAAACCCGTCAATCTGCGCCAGGCCCGCAAGCGCAAAGCCCGCGCCGACAAGGCCAAACAGGCCGAGGCCAACCGCGTCGCCCACGGCACGCCGAAGGCCGTTCGTGATCTGGAGGCCGCGCGGCGGGAGATGCTGGCGAAGCGGGTGGATGGGCATAAGCGGGACGGGGATGGCTGAGGGCCTCGGCCGAACCGAGCGCCGCCGCCTCGACCAGGACGGGGCGGTGATGGTGCGGCCTGACCTCGATCTCGCCGCTCTGGCTTCGGCTCTGGCGCCGGCGGATCAGGATTTCGGGGCGGGTCGGCGGTTTTTCCATGCGCCGGAACCGCTTAAACCGCTCCTCGCCCCGTTCGGACCACTTGGCGCGATCGCCGCTTCGGCGTTGAGTCCGGCGGCTCGGCCGACGCGCATGATCGTGTTCGACAAGACCGAGGCGAAGAACTGGGCCGTGGCCTGGCATCAGGACCGCACGATTGCGGTCGCGGCGCGCGCGCCGGTTCAGGGATATGACATCTGGTCAAAGAAGGACGGGGTCGATCATGTGGAGCCGCCCTTCGACGTGATCGCGCGCACTTTCAGCCTGCGCCTTCATCTCGATGACGCCGGGCCGGACAACGCCCCGCTCCTGACGGTGCGCGGCTCACACACGCTCGGAAAACTCCCGGCCGACGCGGCGGGCGATTACGCCGCGACCGGCAAGGTCGACACGCATTGCGCGCGCGCGGGCGATCTGCTCGTTGTGCGTACTGCAGTGCTGCATGCATCGCATCGGGCGCGTGCGCCGCGCCGGCGCCGGGTGCTGCACCTGGATTTCTGCGACGCCGATTTGCCGGCCCCGCTTCAATGGGCGTTCGCATGGGAGGGCGCTCATGCTTGAAAAGCGCTCGCTCACCCTCGCCGGTCACGCCACTTCGCTCGCCCTGGAGCCGGAATTCTGGGCGGTGATCGACAAAGCGGCGCGCGAGGAGCGGATGTCGCTCGCCCGGCTTGTCGCCCAGATCGACGCCGAGCGGGTGGCGCGCGAGCCGGACCAGCCGCTGTCCAGCGCCTGCCGGGTCTACGCGCTGCAGCGCATCCAGAAGCTGATCCCGTAAGCCCCCGTACTCACGCGCGGACGGCCGGTTTCGGTTCGTAATCGGCGAAGCGCGCGGTCTCGAACCGGCCGAGCCCGCCGCGATAGGGCCGCTCGGTGCAGCACAGATAGGCGCAGAAATGGGCGAGCAACCGCTCGCTCGGCGCGCTCTGCTCGATCCAGAGAAACTGGCCCATCTCGTTGACTTCAAGGAAGATATGCTCGCCTTCCGGCGTCACGATCAGGTCCAGCGCGCCGAAGCGCAACCCCATCGCCGCCATGAAGTCGAGCACCCGCGCCTCCACCTCCTGCGGCAGGGCGAAGGGTTTGACGGCGAGTTCGTCGATATGCCGGCGCCAGTCGGTCTGCGCCGCCTCAAGAGCCTGGGAGTCGATCTTCACCGCGTGCACGAACCGGTCCATCACCGTCACCCTCAGCTCGAAGGCCTTGTCGATCTTCTCCTGATAAATGCCCGGCGTGGCGCGCAGCAGGTCGTCGTCGGCGAGGGTCTCCGCATCGAGCTCGGTGACGAAATAGGCGAGCACCGCGCCCTCATCCTCCCACACCGCGGCGGTGAGCGGCTTGTAGATGACCGGGTTCGCGGCGGCCTGACAAAAGGCGCGCACCTCGACGGGCGCGTTCGAGATCAGCGTCGGCGGAACGGCGAGGCCGGCCCTCATCGCCTGGGCCAGCTGATAGGGCTTGTTCTGCGCCTGCAGCGCGGCGCGCCGCGGATTGATCCAGGCCGCCCGGCCCAGAAGCGCGCTCACATCGCGCAAGCCGTCGGCGGCGGCCTCGGCCTCCTTATGGGCGAAGCGCCGGTCCTCGGGATGGATCTGCTCGGCGTCGATGCGCGGATATTCGCCGCGCCGGCGCCAGACCGCATCGACGCGCGACAGATCGACCACGCCGGTCCGCTCGGTCTCCACGCGCAGGTCATGGCGGCCCGCGCCGAGCCAGATCGAAAGCGTGTCGCGCACGGGAAAGTCCGCACCGCTCAGCCGGACGGTCTCGACCTCGCGGTCGCGCAGGGCGGCGTGAACAGCATCGCCGTGCGCGTCGCCGGACGGGGACAGGATCAGGACGCTCAAGGCCGGCCTCCAAACAGGAACGCCAACCAGAAAGCCTGGCTGGCGCCCCCGTCATCGCGGTGAAAAGCCGAGCCTTAAGGCTCGTTATAGCCGAGCGTTTTCACGTCGGACTGGCCGGGGAAGGTCGGCTCCCACGGCTCGCCCCAGAAGCCCGGGAAGATTTCCATATCGGCGCCGGGAACGGTCGGCACGTACGAGCCGGCGCCGGTGACGGCGTCGACTTCGCGGTCCTGCAGCGGACGGACCGAAACCGCCTTCCGGCGCGCCATGATCCGCTTGGCGGAGTTGGTCTTCTTCATGATGAATAGCTCCCGATTAGGATTGATCCCGTTATGCATCCCGCCGCGTTTCTTCGCGCTGGTGCGAAGGATCACGGCGCATCCCTAGGTAGGGAGTTTTGACGGTATCATCGCAGATTGAGCACGCAAGTAGGGATTGAAAATTTTATTATACAATTTCCGCGTGGGCGTGTGGCGCACGCCGGCGCTCGCGCGCGCAGGGCCGGCGCGTCGCGGAGCACACGCTCCAACTCACGGTGAATAAAGCCCGATATCGCGCGCCGGCGCGCGGCGCGCGGCCTAGCTGAACAGCCCGAACGCGATCGCCACGATCAGCGGATAGATCACCAGCGCGCCGATGATCAGCGCCACGGGGAAGTTGCGCAACAGCGTCGCCTTCCCCAGCTGGGTCGCCTGGCCGATCAGGTCGGGCCAGGTATAGCTGACGAAATCGCCCTGGGTGAGCACCTGGACGATGCGGCCCTCCTCGTCGACCACGGGCAGGCGGCGGAAGCGCTCATTGCTCATCATGCGCAGCCAGTCGAGCATGTCGTCGTCCGCCTTCGCGCAGCGCACGTCCGCGGTCATGATCTCGGACAAGCTGGTGGTCGCGGGATCGCGGTTCTGATTGACCAGCCGGCGCAGAATGTCGCGCTCGGTCACCACGCCTTTCACCTTTCGGTCCTCATCCACCACGATCACCGAGCCGAAATTGCGCGCGGACATCTCCGCCACGGCCTCCTTGACCAGGGTGTCGGGAGACATGGTCAGCGGCGGCGCCTTGCGGGAGAATTCCGGCCGGTCGCGCAGGCGCAGGCCTTCGCGCGCGTTGGAGGTGGGGGTGGTCGCCGTTTGCGTTGCGGTCGCCATGGCGGGGCTCCTTTCGAAATCGCCTTGGCCCCTAGGAGCTAGTGCGGCGTTCCGTCGCGGCAAAGATCGGGCCGGTCAGGACCCCGGCGCCGCCGCTTTGGCGGCCGCCGCAAACGCCGCGCCGCGCTCCACATAGCTGTCGAAGGCGCGCGCGCGTGGCGCGGCGGGGCTCAAGAGCACCACCCCGCCTTCAGGCAAGGCCTTCACCGCTTCGGCCACGGCGTCTGAGACCTCCGGGACCAGGCGCGTCACCGCACCGTGGCGCCCGTCCTTGAAGGCCTCCACGACGCGCGCGCCATTATCGGCCAGAGCCAGCACGGCGCGGATGTGCTCGGCGCCCTCCAGCCGCCGGGCGAGCCAGGCATAATCCTGCTCCCGGTCCTCGCCGCCCAGAAGCAGGGCGATCGGCGTATCCTTGAACGCCGCCACCGCGAAGGCGGCCGCCTCCGGCGTGGTGGCGAGCCCGTCGTCGACGAACCGGATCCCGCCCGCCTCATGCACGGTCTGCAGCCGGTGGGGCAGGCCTTTGAAGTCTTCCAGCGTCTTGAAGGCGGCGTGCGCGTCATGGCCCAGCGCCTCGATCAGGGCGAGCCCGGCGCAGGCGTTCAGCGCGTTATGATCGCCCGGCAAGGCGCCGATCCGTCCCCAGCATTCCTCGCCGCGCCAGACCGCGCCCTCGCGCGCGTGAAACCCGTCCTCACGGCCGAACCAGACCCGGTTCGGCTGATGACCGAACGCCTCGGCGAGGCGCTGATCTGTCGCGTTCATCACCCCCGGCGCATTGGGATCGAGCCGGGCGAGCCGGGCCTTGTCGGCGCGGTAGCGCTCCGCGCCCTTGTGCCAGGGCACGTGATCGGTGAGCAGGTTGAGGAAGATGAAGGCGTCGGGCGCATGGACCAGGTCGGCGATCTGATAGCTGGAGATCTCCAGCACGATCAGCTCGGCCTCCTTCGGCGCAAGGAGGGCGGGATCGCCGATATTGCCCGCCAAAGCGGTCTTCACCCCGATCGCCTTGAGCATGTGATGGACCAGAGCGCTCGTCGTGCTCTTGCCCTTGGTCCCGGTGATCGCGACCACCTGTTGCGCCGCCGGCTTGCGCTCGAAGAACAGATTGGTCTGGCTCGTCAGCCGTGCGCCGGCCTTCAGCGCCGCGTCCAGGCGCGGATCATAGAGCGAGACGCCGGGGCTTTTCACGATCAGCGGGGCGTCGGCTTCCTTGCACAGGGCCTCAAGCTCGTCCTCGCCCGCCCAGGTGACGCCCACGGGCAGGTCCTTCGGCTCCTTCGCGTCGATCACGACAAGGGCGAGGTCGGGCGCGTCCTTGCGCACGAGGTCCAGCACGGCCCGGCCCTCGCGGCCATAGCCCCAGATCAGAACGGCGTCGTAATGGGAGAAATCGGTCATGAGACCCTAACGCCTCAAACCCGGCTCGCGGCCGCGCGCAGCTTGTGATCGGCGAGCACGAGCGCAGCCATGGCTTCGGCCACGGGCACGGCGCGGATGCCCACGCACGGATCATGACGGCCCTTGGTGGAGACTTTCGTCTCCTGCAATTCCTTTGTGAGGGTCTCGCGCTCGATGCGGATGGAGCTCGTGGGCTTGATCGCCACGCGGATCACCAGATCCTGCCCGGTGCTGATCCCGCCGAGCACCCCGCCGTTATGGTTGGAGCGAAAGGCCGGCGCACCGTTTTCGAGGTACATCTCGTCGGCCGCGTCCTCGCCGCGCAGGGCCGCGGCTTCGAGCCCGGCGCCGATCTCCACGGCCTTGGCCGCATTGATGCTCATCATGGCGGAGGCGAGGTCGGCGTCGAGCTTGCCGTAGACCGGCGCGCCCCAGCCCGCCGGCACGCCGGAGACGACGCACTCCACCAGCGCGCCCACCGAGCTGCCCGCCTTGCGCACGGCGTCCATGTCCATGGCCCAGGCCTCGGCCGTCTCGGCGTCGGGGCAGAAGAAATCGTTCCGGTCCACCTGATCCCAGTCCCAGCGCGCGCGATCGATCCGGCGCGGTCCCACCTGGATGAGGGCGGCGCGGATGGCGACGCCCTCGCCCAGCACCTTGCGTGCGATGGCCCCGGCGGCGACGCGCGCGGCGGTCTCGCGCGCGCTGGACCGGCCCCCGCCGCGATAATCGCGCACGCCGTACTTGGCGTCATAGGTGTAATCGGCATGGCCCGGCCGCCAGGTGTCGCGGATGTCGGAATAGTCCTTGGAGCGCTGATCGGTGTTCTCGATCATCAGCGAGATCGGCGCGCCGGTGGTCACCTGTCCGGTCGTGCGCTCGTCCTTGAACACGCCGGAGAGAATGCGCACCGCATCGGCCTCGCGCCGCTGGGTGACATGGCGCGACTGGCCGGGCTTCCTTTTGTCCATGAAGGGCTGGATGTCGGCTTCGGTGAGCGGGACGCCCGCCGGACACCCGTCCACCACGCAGCCCAGCGCCGGGCCGTGACTTTCGCCCCAGGTCGTGAAGCGGAACAGATGGCCGAACGTGTTGTGGGACATGGCGGGTCCAGAGCCGAATCGAAACTGCGAAACGCGCCCAGTATGCATCTCAGCGCCGCCGCGGCGATGGCCAACACGCGTTCAGCCCGGCGGGAGGGAGCCGCATACAAAAAACCCGCGCCCTTGCGAGCGCGGGCTCATTGCAACGCGGCGGCGACGCTTACGCGGCGGCCTTCTTCTTGTCGGCGGCTTCGGCGATGCGCTGGCGCGCGATCTCGTCGGCGACGATATTGGCCGGGCGGCCTTCGCTCTCGGCTGTGTCGAGAATTTCGCCCAGGGTCTGCTTCAGGGTGACGAGCTTGCCTTCCACCCATTTGGCGTCGAAGCGGGTGTCGATCTCGCCCATCACGTTGATGATGCCGCCCGCGTTGATGACGTAGTCGGGGGCGTAGAGGATGCCGCGCTTCTGCAGCTCGGCGCCCATGTCGCGGGTCAGGAGCTGATTGTTCGCCGCGCCCGCGACGATCTTCACCTTCAGCCGGTCGATCGTATCGGGATTGATGATCGCGCCCAGCGCGCACGGCGTGAAGATGTCTGCGTCCACGTCATAGATCGCCTTGGGGTCCTCGACGATGGTCGCGCCGGTCTCTTCGGCCAGGGCTTTGAGCGCCGGCTGGTTGATGTCGGCGAGGAACAGCTCGGCGCCCGCCTTGGCGAGATGGCGCACCAGATAGGCGCCCACATGGCCCGTGGCGCCCTGAACGGCGATCTTCTTGCCGGAGAGGTCTTCGGAGCCGAAACCGCGCTTGGCGCAGGCCTGGATGCCCAGGAACACGCCCTTGGCGGTGACCGGCGAGGGATCGCCGGTGCCGTCGGGCAGGCCCACCACATGGCGGGTTTCCCGGCGCGCCGCGACCATGTCGTCGGGCGACACGCCCACGTCTTCGGCCGAGATATAGGCGCCGCCCAGGCCCTCCAGCGCGCGGCCGAAGGCCTCGAACAGGGCCTGGCGGTCGAAATCGCCCTCGGGGCGCATGATCACCGATTTGCCGCCGCCGATGGGCAGGTCGGCCATGACATTCTTGTAGCTCATGCCCTGGGACAGGCGCAGCACGTCGGTGAGCGCATCGGCGGAGCTGTCGTATTTCCACATGCGGCAACCGCCCACGGCCGGGCCGCGCGCGGTGGAGTGCACCGCCAGGATCGCCTTCAGCCCGGTGGCCGGGTCGCTGGCGAACAGGAGTTTCTCGTGGTCGTCGAACGCGGGATGTTCGAACACGCTCATGGGCGGGGAGTCCTCTGATGCGGATGGTCTGGATGCCGTCCTGAACAAGCGCGGCGCGGCCTTCCGGGTCGAGGAAGGGACCGGTCGAGGCCGGGCGCTCCGCGAAACGCGGGCGCGGTCTACCCTCCGCGCGGCCCCGGCGCAAGTGCTGGATTTATATGCCGATTTGTCCGGTCAAACCGACGGGCCAAGGATGCTGCGGATGCGCTGGCGCAGGGTCGGCAAAACCTCGTTCTCGAACCATGGGTTACGGGCGAGCCAGACATTGTTGCGGCCGCTGGGATGCGGCAATGCAGCAAGATGCGGCGGGTGCGTTCGCCACTGCGAAACGGTCTCGGTGAGGGTTTTCGCGGCGCGATCGCGCAGGGCCCAGCGCTGGGCGTGGGCGCCGATCAGGAGGGTGAGGCGCACACGCGTCAGCGCCGCGTCGCAGCGCGCCTGCCAGAGCGGGGCGCATTCGGGCCGCGGCGGCTTGTCATTCCCCTTGTGATGACCGGGATAGCAGAAGCCCGCCGGGGTGATCGCGACGATGTCCTCATCGAAGAACTCCGCCTCGCTCACCCCCATCCAGGCTCGAAGCCGCGCGCCGGACGGATCGCGAAAGGGTTCGTCCAGCTCTTGGGCCGTCGCGCCCGGCGCCTGGGAGATGATGCGGATCACGCTGTTCGACGTGCCCCGAACGATGGGCCGGCAGGGATGCTCGAAAAACGGCTGACAGACGCGGCAGGCGCGCGCCTCGGCCTTGACCGTCTCGAATGTCTCGGGCGCCTCAGCCATCCAGCAGCGCGCGCGCCTGCGCCCTCAGCACCGGCAGCAGCTCGGCCTCGAACCAGGCGTTTTTCTTCAGCCAGGCGTTGTTGCGCCAGCTGGGATGGGGGGTCGGAATGATCTCCGGCGCCCAGCGCCGCCAGTCGGCGACGGTCTGGGTCAGAGTCTTCGACGCCCCACCCTTCAAATGCCAGCGTTGCGCGTAGGCGCCGATGAGCACGGTGAGTTTCACATTGGGCAGCGCCGCGTCGGCGCGCGCCTGCCAGAGCGGGGCGCATTCGGTACGCGGCGGCAGATCGCCCCCCTTGGCGTCGAGGCCGGGAAAGCAGAAGCCCATGGGCGTGATGGCCACGCGGGTCTCGTCATAGAACTCCGCCTCGCTCATCTGAAGCCAGTCCCTGAGCCGGTCGCCGCTGGGATCGGTGAAGGGAACGCCGCTCGCCTGCACCCGCGTTCCCGGCGCCTGGCCGATGATGCGGATCACCGCGCTGGACGAGCCGCGCAGCACCGGCCGGACCGGGTGAGCGAGATGGGGCTGGCAGACCGTGCAGGCCCGCGCGGCGTCAGCGAACGGCTCGAAACTCTCAGCGATGGGTCGTTCGCCGCCGCGCGGCGCCTCTGTCAGGCTTTGTAGAAGAACTCTTCGCGCACGATCTTACCGTCCTTGACCGTATAGAGCGCCACTTCCTCACCCTGGCTGCGCTCACCAGTGGTCTTGTCGGTGACGTCCATGGTGAAGCGAACGGCGAACCGGTCGGGTTCGAACAGGAAGGGGCCGTCCACCTCGCCGCCATGCATCTCCATATTGGCGTTCCACCAGGCGTGCTTGCCGCGGATGGCGTCGAGGCCGGCGGCTTCGCGCGGCATTTCGCCCATCTGGGCGGCCTCCACCGAGACGCAGTCGGCGGCGTAGTACTGCTCGAGCAGGGCCTCGAGCGCGTTGGTGCGGTTCGCCTCGACAAGAGCGTCGGCGATGGATTTCAGGGTTTCATTGAACATGGAAGGGGTCTCCGTCCGGCGCCCGTTTGCGCCCGGCGAATACTTCTATGACCGGCGCAGGGCCGTCCATCACGAAGCGGTGAACCGCTCAGCTCCGTCCGTCCGGGCGCGGCAGGGAGAGGCGGTAGACTCCCTTGAAGTTCTCCGGATCCGCCGGCTTGCCCTTGCGAAGGATGGATATCCTGCCCTGGCGCGCCAGATGCACCGCGGCCGAGCGCACATGGCGCATATGATCGTTCCAGTCCTCGCCGAAGGCTTCGCGCGCGGCCTCGGACGGACAGATGGACTTTTCCGGCCCCCGCGGTTCGACAAGGGCGAGAATCGCGGTTTCGATTCGGTCTTCGCTCATGACCTCCAGATAAGGCCCTTCATGCGCCGTGACCACCGCCCGTACTGGATGCACGCCGCCTGGGAGCGCCTGGAGAACGCCTGGGCGGCGCGCTTCCTCAGCCCCCATTTCGAATCCCTCGGCGAGCACGCCAAGATCGTGCGGCCCTGGAATGTCGAGGTGTTCGGCCCGAACGTGCATGCGGGCAAGGCCATCCACATCGTCAGTCGGCGAGATCAGCCGGTCAGCTTCACCGTCTGGTCGCCAAAGGATGCGCCCGGCGAGATCGTCATCGGCGATTGCTGCTTTTTCGCTGGCGGGATCCGGATCCTCGCAGCGTCCTCGATCCGCATCGGGAACGGCGCGCTGATGGCGAAGAGCGTGACCATCACCGATTCAGACTGGCACGGGCTCTATAATCGCATCGACCCCAAGCCGCCCGCCGCGCCGGTGGTGATCGGGGATAATGTCTGGATCGGCGACGGCGCCTTTATCGGGAAGGGCGTGACCATCGGCGACAATTCCGTGATCGGCGCGCGCAGCGTGGTGACCAAGGACATCCCCGCCAACACCGTGGCGGCGGGAAGCCCCGCCCGGCCGGTAAAGACGCTGGACCCGGACGGTCCGTTCAGGACCCGCATGGAGATGCTGGGCGATCCGGCCGGCCTGAACGACTTCATGGAGGCCGCTTACGCCGAGGCGCTGAAAGGCAACTCCATGCTCGGCTGGATGCGCTCGAAGCTGTTTCCGCGGCGGGGGGACTGACGCCCTGGCCGTCAGCGCGGCCCGACGCTGTCGCGCAGCCGCTGGGAGTAGCGCTCGATGCGGTCGGCGTTGGCGCCGAGATCGCTGACGCCCACCCGGCTCACCGAGCGCACGTCGACGCGGGAAGCCTCCAGCCCTTCATCGGTCACCCGCACCACGATGTCGTCCTTGAAGCCGAACCAGAAGGTGGTCGCCGTCGCCTCGAACATGCCCGCCGCCTCGGACGCGGTGGACACCGTCCAGCCCATGTCGCGCGCGGTGTTCAGCGCGGCGCGATAGGCCAGATCGCGCGCCACCGGCAATTCGATGGGCGTGATCTCGGGATAATACTGCGCCTGGACCGGCGGCAGCGGCCGGTCGTCGGCGGGATTGACCTTGCTGGCGTAGTCCACCGAATTGCGCGCCCCGTCCTGGGTGCGCCGGTCGATCAGCGCCTGGGTGAACTGGGGCGGGTTCTCGGTGTCGGTGGTGATGTCGTGGATCGGGGGAACCGACCGGGCGAGCTCGCGCACCGACTGGGCGTAGGCGATGCCGCCCAGCCCCACCGTCAGCGCCGCGATCCCGGCGATATAGCCGCCCGGCCCCGGCGAATTCTTCGCCCCGAAAACGAGCCGGAACAGCACCGCGACCACCAGCGCCGCCGCGCCGAGAATGGCCGCGGCCGGCAGCAGCATCCCGGCGAAATTGCGCACATGGGCGAAGGCCTGAAGCGGCGTCCACAGCCCGAACTTGCCGCCGAACGCGGTGACCACGAACCAGAGCGGGATCAGAATCGCCGCCGCGGCCGCCAGTCCCACCACCAGATGACGGATGATCGTGAAGATCTTCTGCATTCAAGCCTCCCCAAGCCCGCTCGCGCCGAACGAATTTAGACTATTCACGCTCAAGGATACAGGCGCGTGACGCTCCAGCGGCTTTGTGTGTCTTTTCGGTCGAACGCCATGCGGTCGTGAAGCCGGAAGGCGCGGTCGCGCCAGAATTCCATATGGACCGGCGCGATGCGGAACCCGGTCCAGAACTCGGGCCGGGGAATCTCACCGAAATTGAACTTCGCGGCGTAGCCCGCCACCGCCTTCTCCAGCGCGAACCGGCTCTCCAGCGGCCGGCTCTGCCTGCTCGCCCAGGCGCCGATGCGGCTGTCGCGCGCCCGGCTGGCGTAATAGGCGTCGGCCTCGGCGTCGGACACGCGCGAGACATGGCCCCTCACCCGCACCTGGCGGCGCAGGGATTTCCAGTGAAAACACAGCGCGGCGCGGCCGTTCTCGCCCAGCTGCACGCCCTTGGCGCTCTCGGTGTTGGTGTAGAAGACGAAGCCGCGCGCATCGACATCCTTCAAGAGCACCATGCGCACGTCGGGAAAACCCTCCCCATCGGCGGTGGCCAGCGCCACGGCGTTGGGGTCGTTGGCTTCGGACTTTTTCGCCGCCGCCATCCACTCTTCGAACAGGGCGAACGGATCCTCGCGCGCGAAAATGTCCTCCGGCTCGGCCTCGGCCGATTGCGCATAGGCCGCGTCGTCCGGGCTCGGCGGAATAATATCCTTGCGGCTCAATTGCTTGTCTCCTGTGCGCGCGCGTCGCTGCGCAAATTAGGCGCGGCCGCGCCGCGATCAACCTTTCGCAAACTTCGCCCGGTCTAAATTCGGCTTATGACCGCGAACCCGCAAGCCATTCTGGCCGCTTACAAGGCTTTCGGACTGCAGGGCGACGAGGACTTCGGCGAAGTCCGCGCGCGCTTCCGCGCGCTCGTCAAACAGGTCCATCCCGACACCGCCGGCGGCGATCCCAAGCTGGTGGTCAAGCTTCAGCGCCTCTTGCAGGCCTATGAAGTGCTGCGCGTCTACGCACCGCGCCGCTTCGATCTGGAGATCACGCCTGAAGAGGCGCGCAAGGGCGGCCTGCGCACGATCAAGATCGAAGATCGCGACGCCATGGTGCGCATCCCCGTGGCGGTGAAGACGAACACCGTGCTGACCCCGATCGGCGACCCGATGTGGCGCGTCCATGTCCATGTGAAGGACCGCATGGTGGACGCCGATCTGTCCGCCGGCGAGGCCGAACGCCGCGCCCGGGAATCGCGCGCGGCCGAGTTCGCCGAACAGCGCGCCCGCGCCGAGACCGAAGACACCGCCGGCGTCCTGCGCGGCTTCTACGAGGCCTTCGTGAAGAAAAGCCCGGCCGCGCGCCTGGTGAGCTGGGCCCGCCGCGGCGCAGCCTGAGGCGGGGGTGCAGGCCCTCCTTTATTCGCAAAATGAACGAACGGGCTGGCGCGCCTTCGGCGCCCCGAGCGAGCGCAAAGGGTGAATGAGCGCTCACTTACCCTTTGCGAATCCAGAAATCCGGGGCCGCACAATGAGTGAGTGCTCACTCCTACCCTTAATGCGCCGCTTCGAGCGGCATACGACCCCGCCACCCCGTCGATCCTTGCTGAGCCATTTTCGCAAGCGTCGCAGGCTGTCAAGGACGGCCCTACGGGCCGCCGCCCTGCGGCGACCGGGCTTAAGCCCGGTCGTCCTTGACAGCCTGCGATCGCCTTGCGGTTCCTTCCAGCATGGCTCGATGGGGAGGACCGACCGCCGCCCGCTTTTGCGCTTGTGGTCCCTTCGAAGGGAACAGGACCATCAATGAGGGCGGCTGTGGAGCCTGATCCTCCGCTTCCTGACGGCGACCGGCGGCTCTCCCGGGGCCTGCCGGCCCGTTCGCGCCTTGAATCGCCCCCCCCCCGGGGCGATTCATTCGCTTCGCGAACCGGCGGCTCTCCCGGGGCCTGCCGGCCCGTTCGCGCCTTGAATCGCCCCACCGGGGCGATTCATTCGCTACGCGAACCGGCGCTCACCCCGCGTTCAGCGCATACCCCGCCGAGCGGACGGTACGGATGGGATCCTCGCCTTCGCCGACCCTGTTGAGGGCCTTGCGCAGACGGCCGATATGCACGTCCACGGTGCGCGCCTCCACATAGACGTCCGAGCCCCAGACCGCGTCCAGCAGCTGCTCGCGCGAGAACACCCGGCCGGGATGCTGCATGAGATAATCCAGCAGGCGGAATTCGGTGGGGCCCAGATGGACCTCCAGCCCGGTGCGGGTGACCCGGTGGGCGACGCGGTCGATGGCGAGATCGCCCACCGTCACCTTGTCTTCGGCCAGGCCCGGGCGGATGCGGCGCAACACCGCGCGGATGCGCGCGAACAATTCCTTCATCAGGAAGGGCTTCACCACATAGTCGTCCGCCCCGGTGTCGAGCCCGCGGATACGGTCGGCCTCTTCGCCGCGCGCGGTGAGCATGACGATGGGCAGATTGCGCGTCTCCTGCTTGGAGCGCAGGCGCCGGCACACCTCGATGCCGGAGATCTTCGGCAGCATCCAGTCGAGCACCACCACGTCGGGTTGGCGCTCCTCCACCAGCATCATGGCCTCCTCTCCGTCGGCGGCGACGGAGACGCGGAAGCCTTCCTTCTTCAGATTGTACTGGAGGAGTTCGGACAGAGCGTCCTCATCCTCGACGACCAAGACGTGCGGCTGCATGTTCGACCCCTGCCCTTAAAACGACTCCGGCCGGGGACCGCGCGGACGTTCCGATGCGATCTCCCGCCCGGTCACCAGATAATGGATGACCTCGGCGATATTCGTGGCGTGATCGCCGATGCGTTCCAGGTTTTTCGCCACGAACAAAAGGTGCGCGCCCGTTCCGGTCATTTGCGGGTCGTCGGTCATGGCCGAGACCAGATCGCGGAACAGCGCGTTATAGTGCTCGTCCACATCGTCGTCGCGCTCCCACACGCCGACCGCCTTGTGGGTTTCGCCCGTGGCGTAGGCGTCGAGCACCTGATGGAGATGGCCGAGCACCAGCTTGCCCATGCGGTCCACCGAGCCGGCGAAGGGCGTCGGCTCGCTCTCGTTCAAGGTGGGCACGCGCCGGGCGATGGATTTCGCCAGATCGCCGACGCGTTCGAGATCGGCGACGATCTTCAGCGCCGCGATGCACACGCGCAGATCCTGGGCGATGGGCTGGCGCAGGGCCAGAAGCCGGATGATCTTCTTCTCGATGTCGCGCTGCATGTCGTCCACGCGCGCATCGCGGGCGACGACCTCGACGGCGAGTTCGCCGTCGCGCGTGGTCGCCGCCTCGATGGAATCGGCCACCATGGCTTCGGCCAGACCGCCCATGGCGGACACGTCCGCAGAGAGCTGTTCGAGCTCTTCGGAGAAGGCTTTGACAATGTGCGGCGCCTTGACCGGACCGGCCATGAGCTTCGCCTTTCACGCCCGCTTAAACGGTGTGCCGCTTCGAGGGGGCTTACCCGAAGCGTCCCGTAATATAATCCTGAGTCCGCTGGTCGCGGGGGTTTGTAAATATTTCTTCGGTGGGCCCGTATTCGACCAGGGCGCCCAGATGGAAGAAGGCCGTCATCTGACTGACCCGCGCGGCCTGGGCCATGGAGTGGGTCACGATGATCAGCGAATAGTTTTCGCGCAGTTCGTCGATCAGCTCCTCGATGCGCGCCGTGGCGATCGGGTCGAGCGCCGAGCACGGCTCGTCCATCAAGATCACCTCTGGATTGACCGCGATGGCGCGCGCGATGACCAGGCGCTGCTGCTGGCCGCCGGACAGCGAGGTGCCCGGCGCGTTCAGCCGGTCGGCCACTTCGTCCCAGAGCCCGGCCTTTTTCAGGCTGGTCTCCACGATGGCGTCCAGCTCGTCGCGATTGGAGGCGAGGCCGTGAATGCGCGGTCCGTAGGCGATGTTCTCATAGATCGATTTCGGAAACGGGTTCGGCTTCTGGAACACCATGCCCACGCGCGCCCGGAGCACGACGGGATCGACGGAGCGATCATTGACCTCCTCGCCGTCGATCTTGATCGAGCCGGTCACGCGTGCGGTGTCGATCGTGTCGTTCATCCGGTTGATGCAGCGCAGGAAGGTGGACTTGCCGCAGCCCGACGGGCCGATGCAGGCCGTCACCGCCCGGTCGGGAATGTCCATGGTCACGTCGAACAGGGCCGGCTTGCCGCCATAGGTCACGCCCACGTCTTCGGTGGCGACCTTCACGCTCAGCCCCGGCGGGGCGGGGTGATACAGCGTCTGTCCCGATGGGGCGTCGTGGTCGATATCAGGGGTGTCGGACACCTACCATCTCCGTTCGAACCGGCGGCGCAGATAGATCGCGACCGCATTGAATAGGATCATCAGCGAAAGAAGGATCAGGATCGCCGCCGCGGTGCGCGCTTCGAAGGCGCGCTCGGCTCCGGTCGACCACAGGAAGATCTGTACGGGCATGACGGTGGCCGGCTCGGTGAAGCCGGACACGCCCAGCGTGGGCGGATCGGCGATGAAGGCCACCATGCCGATCATCAGAAGCGGCGCGGTCTCGCCCAGCGCCTGGGCCAGGCCGATGATCGTGCCGGTCAGGATGCCCGGCATGGCCAGAGGCAACACGTGGTGGAACACCGCCTGGGTCTTCGACGCGCCCACGCCCAGCGCCGCCTCGCGGATGGAGGGCGGCACGGCCTTGAGCGCCGCGCGCGAGGAGATGATCACCGTGGGCAGCGTCATCAGGGCGAGCACCATGCCGCCCACCACCGGCGCCGAGCGCGGCATGCCGAAGGCGTTGATGAACACCGCAAGGCCCAGCAAGCCGAACACGATGGAGGGCACGGCGGCGAGATTGTTGATGTTCACCTCGATGAAGTCGGTGAAGCGGTTCTTCGGCGCGAATTCTTCCAGATAGATCGCAGCGCCGACGCCGATGGGCACGGCCAGGAACATGGTCACGATCATGGTGAGGATCGAGCCGATGAGCGCGCCGAGCACGCCGGCGAGTTCCGGCTCGCGGCTGTCGGCGTTGGTGAAGAGCCAGGTGTTGAAGCCGTTCTCGATGAGGCCGCGCTCGGCCAGCGTGCGCGTCCAGGCGATCTGCCGGTCGGTGATCAGGCGCGCGGCGGGCGGGGTTTCGAGACTCCACAGGGTCCAGTCGGCCACCGGGCCGGCGGGCGCGGCGTCCGGCGCCACCAGGATCTCCGCCGTCGCTTCGGCCGCGCCGGGGGCGATGGTCTGCACCTCGAACACGCCGCCGGCCGCGCGGATCAGAAGGCTCGGCGTCTGCGGACCGAGGACCAGCCCGGCCGCGCCGTCGGCGCGCTCGGCGAGCGTCCGGGCCAGGGCGCGGGCGCGTTCGGCCTCGGCGAGCAGGATTTCGCGCTCGTCGGGATCGACCATGGTGGCCGCGTCGGCTTCGGCGATCTCGGCGCGGGCGAGCGCGGTGTCGATGCGCGCGCGCGCGGTCCGGCGCACAGTCTCGGCGAAGTCGCCGAACACCGCGCCCCCGGCGGACAGGCGCGCGGCGCCGCCCTCGATCTCGATGCGGAGCGGGGCCGGCCCGTCGCGGAAGCTTTCCTCCACCGTGGCGCCCTTGAGATAGAGGTCCGCGTCGTCGCCCAGCGGCAGGGTGAAGCGCACCGTCTCGCCCACCAGGGACGGGTCCTCCACCACTTGGCGCAGAAGCTCGGCGGCGTTCACCGCGCTGTAGAGCCCGAACAGCTCGCGCAGGGCGGTGCGGTCCTCCACCGACGGGAATTCGTCGCGCAGGGCGGTCTGGATCGCGGTGTTGTACTGGCCGGCGCGCAGGCTCGCCTCGCTGCGGTCGCCGGCCGGATCCACCAGCGCGGCCTCCAGCGTCACCGGCAAGGTGAGCCGGTGGGCGGAGAACGCGGTCACCGACTGGAACACGATGGAGACCAGAAGCAGCGCCAGGAAGGCCACGGCGAGCCCGATCGCGCCCAGCCCGTAGAGCTGGAAGCGCTTCTCTGCCCGGTGCCGCTTGGCCAGGCGGGCCTCGACGGCGGCGCGGATGGAGCGCTGATCGTTATTCATAGCGTTCCCGGAAGCGTTGCACCACGCGCAGCGCGATGATGTTGAGGACAAGGGTGAGGGCGAACAGGACAAGGCCCAGCGCGAAGGCGGACAGGGTCTTGGAGCTGTCGAACTCCTGGTCGCCGGTGAGCAGCATGACGATCTGCACGGTGATCGTGGTCACGCTCTCCAGCGGATTGGCGGTGAGGTTCGCGCCCTGGCCGGCGGCCATGACGACGATCATCGTCTCGCCCACCGCCCGGCTGACGGCCAGGAGCACCGCCCCGACAATGCCGGGCAGCGCGGCCGGCAGCACCACCTGGCGCACGGTCTCCGATTTGGTCGCCCCCATGGCGTAGGCGCCGTCGCGCAAGGACTGGGGCACGGCGTTGATCACGTCGTCCGACAAAGAGGAGACGAAGGGGATGATCATCACCCCCATGACGAGGCCCGCCGACAGCGCGCTCTGCGTCACCGCGTCCTCATATCCCAGGAACAGTGCGACATCGCGCAGGAACGGACCCACGGTCAAAAGCGCGAAGAAGCCGTAGACCACGGTGGGCACGCCGGCGAGGATCTCCAGAAGCGGCTTGGCCCAGGCGCGAAAGCGCGGCCCGGCGTATTCGGACAGATAGATCGCCGCGAACAGGCCGATCGGCACGGCCACCGCCATGGCGATGGCGGTGATCAGGGCGGTGCCGGCGAACAGCGGCACCGCGCCGAACGCGCCGGACTGGCCCACCTGGTCGGCGCGGATGGCGATCTGCGGGCTCCATTGGGTCCCGAACAGGAACTCGTGCACCCGCCAGTCGATGGAGGCGAAGAAGCGGATCGATTCAAACAGCAGCGAGAACACGATCCCCAGCGTGGTCAGGATCGCGATGGCCGAGGCGATGGCCAGGACGACGCCCACCGCGCCCTCCACCCGGTTGCGCGCCCGGAAGCGGGCGGTGATGCGCGAGCGCGCCCAGGTCAGGCCCGCCACCGCCAGCGCGGCCGCCGCCGCCGCCATGGACCAGCGGAAAATGTCCTCCCACGGGCGCAGGGCGCGCGCCGCGGCGCGCAGCTCCGGGCTGTCCCGGCTGGCCAGGCCCTCGTTGAACGCGATGGCGCGCGCGTCGGCCAGGAACAGCTCGCGCTGATCGTCGGTGTCGCGCCAGTATTCGAAGCCGGCCCGCGCGCGATAGCCGGCTTCGGTGCGCGGCGCGCGCGCGGCGGTGGCCGCGGCCAGCGCGTCGCGGCGTTCCGCGATCGCGGAGTCCAGCGCATTGCGCGCATCGGTGACCTCGGCGAGCTCGCGCCCCCAGCGCTCCACATCGCCGCCGGCGTCGCGCGCCCGGGCGAGCTCGTCGCGCGCCGCGCGCATCTCCGCCTCCACCTGACGGCTCTCGTCCAGCAAGGCCTGCATGGGCGCATCGCCCGCGAGCGTCTCCTCATAGGCCTCGATCAGCGGCGCGGCCTCGCGCTCGAGCCCCGTCATGGTCACCGAATTAACCAGGCCCGCGCCGAAGATCGCGTACACGCTCACCAGAATCAGCGCCGGCGCCCCGGTCCACAGCGCGATGTAATACCCGTAATAATCCGGCAGCGAGTGCAGCGCCGCAGGCGTGCCCGCCGACGCGGACGCGGCCCGGCGCCGTCCGACCAGAAAGCCGACCGCGGTCAGGACCAGAAGCGTGAGCGTCACGAGGACGGAGATCTGCATCGGGCGTCTCTATGCATCGAGCGCCCCCGGGGACAATCCGGAGACGCTCGTCGGGATCAGAGTTGGTGCGGGACCATGTGCGGTGTCGGTCAATTGATTATGACACACACGCTACGTTTTTGTGACACAGCCCGGTTACGGCTGTGGAGCAGGGCCTACTCCGCCGCGTCCTTGGGGTCGAGCCGGGCCGGTTCCGCCGGGCCCGGCCGGTTGGCCGCGCGCGGCTCGGCCACAGGGAAGAACACCGTGAACACCGAGCCCTTGCCCGGCGCGCTCTCCACGGTGAAGCCGCCGCGATGGCGGCTGACGATATGCTTGACAATGGCCAGGCCCAGCCCGGTGCCCGCGGCCGGCCCGCTCTTCTGCCCGTCGACACGGAAAAACCGCTCCGACAGGCGCGGCAGATAGCGGCGCTCGATGCCGGAGCCGTGATCGCGCACCCGCACCAGGCCGTAGCGCGCGTCGGGATCGAGCGCTGGCGCGGCGATGGTCAGCCGGCCGGACTCCGCATCCAGGCGCTCGGGCAGATGCTCCACGCCGTCGCGGGTGCGCCCGTGATGCACGCACACGCAGATCGACGCCCCGTCGGCGGAATATTTCACCGCGTTCTCCACCAGATTCTCGATCACTTCGTAGATCTGGTCGCGATCGCCCTTCACCCGCGCCTCGCCCTCATGGGCGTGCAGGTTCAGCGTCATGGAGCGCGCGCCGACCACCGGCTGCAGCGCCTCGGCCACTTCGGCGGCGAGCTGGTTGAGGTCCACCGCGCCGGTGGGCGCCATGTGCTCGTTCATCTCCACGCGCGACAGCGACAACAGATCGTCGATCAGCCGGCGCATGCGCTCGGTCTGCACCCTCATGATGTTCAAGAAGCGCTCGCGCGCCTCCTCGTCGTCGCGCGCAGGCCCGGTGAGCGTTTCGATGAAGCCCGACAGCGAAGCGAGCGGCGTGCGCAGCTCGTGGCTGGCGTTGGCCAGGAAGTCCGCGCGCATGCGCTCGGCGCGCTTGGAGCTGGTGTCGTCGGACAGAACCAGCATGGCGCGAAACGGCATCGGCCCGGTCACCGGCAGGCGGATCGGTTCGATGAAGGCGCGCACATGGCTCTCCAGCGGCGCCAGGGTGGAATACTCCACCGTCGCGCCCTTCTCCCCGCGCAGCGCCGCGCTCACCGCCTCCAGCACGCGCGGCTGGCGCAGCACGGTCGAGAGCAGCCCGCGCTCCGACCCGAGCCCCAGAAACGCACGCGCAGCCGGGTTGGCGCGCTCGATTCGCCCGCCCGGACCGATCAGCAGCACCGGGATCGACAGCCGCTCGAGCATCGCTTCGCTGGCTTCGGCGTCCACATCGCGGATGGCCGCCGCGGCGCTGGGG
>JBNPED010000030.1:0-84460 GCA_051117435.1 Oceanicaulis sp.
CACCTTGGCCTTGAACTCCGCCGAATGCTGCTTGCGTTTCGACATCTGCGATCTCCTCGTCGTCGAAGATCAGCAGAGCCCATATCGTAGCTTCCGTCAGCGTCCGAATTCCGGGGAGTAGCTCACTTGTTCGCGAACCGAGCGACGATGTCCGCTTTTAGTGACATGGTCAGTGACTACGTGTTGCACACATCCCCAATGTTTGCGCCGGAGGCTTTCAATAGTGCTGGTCACTTGTCCAGAGCCTACATTCCAAGTTGGGCAAAAAGCGCTGTGTTTCATAGGGATAAAGGAAGGTGCGTGTTGTGCCGCACCGACCTAACCGGGCTCTACAGCCAAAACTCCAAAATACATTTGGATCATATCGTTCCGTTGGCTCTCGGGGGAATGAATTGCGTTACGAACCTTCAGCTAACGTGTTCCAATTGCAATCTGCACAAGGGTGCGCGGTCGGCTTCCACGTCCATGGAGTATGAAGCTTGGTACGATTACGACATGGAGCTTGATTAAGAGTCGGCTGGATTCCCGCGTCAGCTGAGGAAGCAGGCGCCGCCGCCCCACACCGCCCTCCCTGCTCGATCTTTAGCCCTTCACACCCCTTTCACATCAACCGCCGTCCGCCCGTTGCGTCGCGGGTAGGCGCGTGACATAACGCGCGCTCACTCCCGGCCGCCGCCGGTGCGCGCTTTTCGTATTTGTCAAGCGCAGCCCGCCAGGCGGCGCCGTATCCATGACAAGGCCTCGCCACGATGAACGTTGTTGAAAAATCTTCCGAAGGGCTCTCGCGCACGTTTGAGGTTGTCGTGCCCGCGTCGGAGCTCGAGAAGAAACTGTCCGCCAAGATCGAAGAGATCCGCCCCGAAGTGCGCCTCAAAGGGTTCCGCCCCGGCAAGGTGCCCGCCAGCCACATCAAGAAGATGTTCGGCGCCTCGATCATGGGCGACATCCTTCAGGAGATCGTGCCGAAGGCCACCCAGGACACGCTCGACGAGCGCAAGCTGCGCCCCGCCTCCCAGCCGGCCGTGGACGTGAAGTCCGACGCCGAGGACGTGATCAAGAAGGGCGCCGATTTCGCCTTCGAGATCAATGTCGAGATCATGCCGGAGTTCGAACCGGCCGATCCCAAGGGCTTCAAGGTCGAGCGCCCGGTGGCGAAGGTCGCCGACGCCCAGATCAACGAGGCGCTGGGCGAACTGGCCAAGCAGGCCCAGGCCTATGAGGACAAGGGCGCCAAGGCGAAGGCTGAAGAGGGCGACAAGGTCGTCATCGACTTCGTCGGCTCCATCGACGGCGAGGAATTCGAGGGCGGCAAGGCGGAAGGCGCCGAGCTGGTGATCGGGTCCGGCCAGTTCATCCCGGGCTTCGAAGACCAGCTCGTGGGCGCGAAGGCCGGCGACAAGCTGGACGTGAAGGTCACCTTCCCCGAACAGTACCAGGCCGCGCATCTGGCCGGTAAGGACGCGGTGTTCGCCACCGAGGTGAAGGAAGTCCAGGCGCCGGCCGAAAGCGAGATCGACGATTCGCTCGCCGAACGCCTCGGCCTGCCGAGCCTCGATGCGCTGAAGGACGCCCTGAAGGCCCGCTTCGAACAGGAGCACGCCCAGGCCTCGCGCATGAAGGTCAAGCGCGCTTTGCTCGACCAGATCGACGAGGCGCACAAAGAGATCGACCTGCCGCCGAAAATGGTGGAGCAGGAGTTCGAGGCGATCTGGCGCGAAGTCAAGAACGCCATGGAGAACGACCAGCTCGACGACGAGGACAAGTCCAAGTCCGAAGACGAGCTGCGCGCCGACTATATGGCGATCGCCGAGCGCCGCGTGCGTCTGGGCCTGGTGCTCGCCGAGATGGGCCGCAAGGCCAAGATCGACGTGACCCAGGAAGAGATCGCGCGCGCCGTGAACCAGGAAGCCCAGCGCTATCCGGGCCGCGAGCGCGAAGTGGTCGATTTCTATCAGAAGAATCCGGGCGCCCTGCAGCAGCTGCGCGCGCCGATCTATGAAGAGAAGGTGGTCGACTACATCCTCGAGCTCGCCGATGTGAGCGAGACGGAGGTCGATCGCGAGGCCCTGTTCGCCGAAGACGACGCGCCGGCCGCCGAGACTGAAAAGAAAAAGGCTCCGGCCAAGAAAAAGGCGCCCGCCAAGAAGGCCGCGGCCAAGAAGGACGACTCCGAGGCCGAGGCTGAGCCGAAGAAAGCCCCCGCCAAGAAAAAGGCGCCGGCCAAGAAGACCGCCGCGAAAAAAGCCTCCGGCGAGGACTAAGCTGACCGCAGCGTTTGCGCCCCGCCGCGCGCCTTGCCAGAGTACGCGCGGCGGGCCATCTCGCCCGACGGAGCCTTTTTGAGCCATGACGGCGGCCGGTTCGCGGCCCGGCCATTCCGCCGGGCGAAACCGGAGTGACGGGAGCACGACGATGAACGATCCGCAGGACCATATGATGAACCTGGTGCCGATGGTGGTCGAGCAGACCGCGCGCGGCGAGCGGGCGTTCGACATCTATTCCCGGCTTTTGAAGGAGCGGATCGTCTTCGTCACCGGCGTGGTGGAGGACCACATGGCGAGCCTGATGGTGGCTCAGCTTCTGTATCTCGAATCGGAAAACCCGAAAAAAGAGATCGCCATGTACATCAACACGCCCGGCGGCTCGGTCAGCGCGGGGCTCGCGATCTACGACACCATGCAATATATCCGCTGCCCCGTGGCGACGGCCTGCGTGGGCATGGCGGCGTCCATGGGCTCGCTGCTGCTGGCGGCCGGCGAGAAGGACATGCGCTTCGCCACCCCGAACGCGCGCATCATGATGCACCAGCCCTCCGGCGGCTTCCGCGGCACCGCGGCGGACATCGAGCGCCATGGCGAGGACATCCTGCGCATCAAGCGGCGCATGTACGAAATCTACGAGCGCCACACCGGCCAATCCATCGCCCAGGTGGAGAAGACGCTCGACCGCGACACCTATATGAACGCGGAAGAAGCGCGCGATTTCGGCCTGATCGATCACGTTTACGAGAAGCGCGGCGGGCCCGAAGCGGCCTGATCCGCGTTACCGCTCCACACCGCCGAGGCTCCGGCCGCGCTGCGCGCGTTTCGCGCGGCGCGGCTTTGCGCGCTTGATCAGTGCGCCGGGCGTGTGGTCGAATGCATCTTGAAAACGTTTCGCTAAGGTCCGGCCTTGATCTTGCGGTGGTGAGGCGCACGTAAACGCGTCCGTGCCAGGCAGGGTCAACAGGACCTTCCAAGCGGGCGGCGCGATAAGGTGCGCGAAGGCGGGACCGACTGGAGCAAGCATGACCAAGGCGACCACAGGCGACGGAAAGAGCACGCTGTACTGCTCGTTCTGCGGCAAGAGCCAGCACGAGGTCCGCAAGCTCATCGCGGGCCCCACGGTGTTCATCTGCGACGAATGCGTCGAGCTGTGCATGGACATCATCCGCGAGGAGAACAAGACCTCGCTCGTCAAATCGAAAGAGGGCGTGCCCAGCCCGCAGGAGATCTTCCAGGTCCTGCAGGACTACGTGATCGGCCAGCAGAAGGCCAAGCGCGTACTCTCGGTGGCGGTGCACAATCACTATAAGCGTCTCAACCACGCCACACAGAACTCCGACGTCGAGCTGTCGAAGTCGAACATTCTGCTGATCGGCCCCACGGGCTGCGGCAAGACGCTGCTGGCCCAGACGCTGGCGCGCATTCTCGACGTGCCGTTCTGCATGGCCGACGCCACCACGCTGACCGAGGCCGGCTATGTGGGCGAGGACGTGGAGAACATCGTCCTGAAGCTCCTGCAGTCGGCCGACTACAATGTCGAACGCGCCCAGCGCGGGATCGTCTATATCGACGAGATCGACAAGATCTCCCGCAAGTCCGACAACCCGTCCATCACCCGCGACGTGTCGGGCGAAGGGGTGCAGCAGGCGCTTCTTAAGATCATGGAAGGCACCGTGGCCTCCGTGCCGCCCCAGGGCGGGCGCAAGCATCCGCAACAGGAATTTCTGCAGGTGGACACCACCAACATCCTGTTCATCGTCGGCGGCGCCTTCGCGGGCCTTGAACGGATCATCTCCCAGCGCGGCAAGGGCAGCGCGGTCGGCTTCGGCGCCGACGTGCGCGATCCAGACGCCCGGCGCCAGGGCGAGGTCCTCAAGGATGTCGAGCCAGACGATCTGCAGCGCTTCGGCCTGATTCCGGAATTCGTCGGCCGTCTGCCCGTGATCGCGACGCTGGAGGATCTCGACGAGGAGGCCCTCGTGCAGATCCTTACCGAGCCGAAGAACGCCCTGGTGAAGCAGTATCAGCGCCTGTTCGAGATGGAGGGCGTGGGCCTCTCCTTCACCGAGGACGCGCTCACCGCCATCGCCGAGAAGGCCATCGCCCGGAAAACCGGCGCACGCGGCCTGCGCTCGATCATGGAGGGGATTCTGCTCGACACTATGTACGAACTGCCCGGCATGGACGGCGTGGAGGAGGTCGTGGTCAACGCCGAGGTCGTCACCGGCGACGCCACCCCGCTCTACATTTACGCCAAGCAGAAAAGCGAAAGCGGCTCGAAGGGGGCGTAGGGCTCCTTCACCATCAGAGACGAAGAGCGCCGGTCCGTGGGGCCGGCGTTTTTCGTTGCCGGACTGCACCTCGCCCGTCCCCGCCGCCTTCGCGCGCTTGAAGCCGCGTGTGCGCGCCTCCACTTGTTTACGCAGACGAATGCGGCGAGGCTTGAGCTGACGAGGCGCGCCGCTTTTACGCCGGCGCCGCCTTTGCGGGCCGGCGCCTGCGAGGGGTCCCGCGCGCCAGCCTTAGGGCGCGGGTACGATCCGAAAGGACAAGACATGACCGAGACCAAATCCCTGCCGCTGCTTCCGCTGCGCGACATCGTGGTGTTTCCCCACATGATCGTGCCGCTTTTCGTGGGGCGGGAGAAATCCGTGCGCGCGCTCGAAGAAGTGATGCGCGCCGACAAGCAGATCCTGCTGGCCACCCAGAAGAGCGCCGCCGACGACGATCCCGACACCGACGGCATTTACGAGATGGGCGTCGTGGCCAGCGTGCTGCAGCTTCTCAAACTGCCTGACGGCACGGTGAAGGTGCTGGTCGAGGGCGGACGCCGCGCGAAGGTGACCCGCTTCCTCGACAATGAGGCCTATTTCGAGGCCGAAGCCGAGATCGTCGACGAGGAAATGGCCGACCCCGCCGAGGTCGAGGCGCTGATGCGCGCCGCGGCGGAGAAGTTCGAGGACTACGTCAAGCTGAACAAGAAGGTGCCGCCAGAGGCGCTGTCTGCTGTCGGCGAGATCGCCGAGCCGGCCAAGATGGCCGACACCATCGCCGCGCACCTGGCGGTGAAGATCGCCGAGAAGCAGGAACTCCTCTCCAACCCCTCCGTGTCGGAGCGCCTTGAAAAGGTGTTCGGCCTGATGGAGGGCGAGATCTCCGTGCTGCAGGTCGAGAAGAAGATCCGCAACCGCGTGAAGCGGCAGATGGAGAAGACCCAGCGCGAGTACTATCTCAACGAGCAGATGAAGGCGATCCAGCGCGAACTGGGCGAGGGCGAGGACGGCAAGGAGGAGCTGGCCGAGCTCGAGGAGAAGATCGAGAAGACCAAGCTCTCCAAGGAAGCCCGCGCCAAGGCCGAAGCCGAGCTGAAGAAGCTGCGCCAGATGAGCCCCATGTCGGCGGAATCCACCGTCGTGCGCAATTATCTCGACTGGCTGCTCAACATCCCCTGGAACAAGCGCAAGCGGGTGAAGGCCGACCTTGAGAAGGCCGAAGCCGTGCTCGACCGCGACCATTACGGCCTGGAGAAGGTCAAGGAGCGCATCATCGAGCACCTGGCCGTCCAGGCGCGCACCAAGAAGATCAAGGGTCCGATCCTGTGCCTCGTCGGCCCTCCGGGCGTCGGCAAGACCTCGCTGGGCCGCTCCATCGCGGAGGCCACGGGCCGCGAATTCGTGCGCATGTCGCTGGGCGGCGTACGCGACGAAGCCGAGATCCGCGGTCACCGGCGCACCTATATCGGCTCCATGCCGGGCCGGGTGATCCAGTCCATGAAGAAGGCGAGCAGCTCAAACCCGCTCTTCCTCCTCGATGAGATCGACAAGCTGGGCGCGGACTATCGCGGCGACCCGTCGGCGGCGCTCCTCGAAGTGCTGGATCCCGAACAGAACGGCAGCTTCGGCGACCACTATCTGGAGGTGGACTACGACCTCTCAGACGTGATGTTCATCACCACGGCGAACACGCTGAACATGCCGCAGCCGCTTCTGGACCGGATGGAGATCATCCGCATCGCCGGCTACACCGAGGATGAGAAGGTGGAGATTTCCAAGCGCCACCTGATCCCCAAACAGGTGAAGGCCCACGCCCTGAAAGAAGGCGAATGGACGCTGCAGGAGGACGCGCTGCGCGACCTCATCCGCTATTACACCCGCGAAAGCGGGGTGCGGACCCTGGAGCGCGAGATCGCCCGCCTGGCGCGCAAGACCGTGCGCAAGCTGGTGGCCGGTGAAGCGACCGAAGTCACCATCACGCCGGAGAATCTCTCCGATTTCGCAGGGGTGCGCAAATTCCGCTTCGGCGAGACGGAGAAGGAGGACCAGGTGGGCCTCGTGACGGGGCTCGCCTGGACGGAAGTCGGCGGCGACCTCCTCACCATCGAGGCGGTGAAGATGCCCGGCCGCGGCAAGATGACCGTCACCGGCAATCTGCGCGACGTGATGAAGGAGTCGATCTCGGCGGCCAATTCCTACGTGCAGAGCCGGGCGCCGGCGCTGGGCGTGAAGCCGACGGTGTTCCGCTCCACCGACATCCACGTGCACGTGCCCGAAGGCGCGACGCCCAAGGACGGGCCGAGCGCGGGCGGCGCCATGATCACCGCCATCGTCTCCGCGCTCTCCGGTATTCCGGTGCGCAAGGACGTGGCGATGACCGGCGAGATCACGCTGCGCGGCCGCGTGCTTCCCATCGGCGGGCTGAAGGAGAAGCTCCTCGCCGCCCACCGCGGCGGGGTGAAGACCGTGCTGATCCCGCAGGACAATGTGAAGGATCTCGAGGACGTGCCGGAGAACGTGAAGTCCGGCCTCGAAATCATCGCGGTCGACACCGTCGATGAGGTCCTCAAACACGCCCTCACCGGCGAAGTCGAACCCATCGAATGGACCGAAGCCGACGACGCAGCCTTGGCGGCCCTGCCGCCCGGCGGCGAAAATGTCGGCGAGGCGCGGGCGCACTAAGCGCTCTTGCTGACGCGTGAAACGGGGAAGGGCGCGGCTTGGTGGCCGCGCTCTTTATTCCATGTTCGCGTGGTGGTTTCTCCCCCCGCTTGCGGGGGGAGTGGGCCGGAGCGAAGCTCCGGGTCGAGGGGGGGGGGGCGCTTTCCAAAAAATGCGGGGAGCCGCCCCCTCCGTCCGCTTCGCGGACACCTCCCCCGTAAACGGGGGAGGAAAAAGACTATCTAAAGCTCCAGCACCTTAGCCCCGCCGTCCTCACCCACGATGATCATCCGGGCGAGGCCCAGGAACAGCCCGTTCTCCACGACGCCGGGGATGGCGTTGAGGCGGGCGGCGGCCTCTTCGGGGTCGGGGATTTCGCCGCAGGCGGCGTCGAGGATGTAATGGCCGCCATCGGTGATCAGCGGCTCGCCGCCGTCGGCGCGGCGGCGCAGGGAGACCTCGGGGCGCTGAACGCCGGCGGCGCGCAAGGCGTCGAAGACTTTCTTGGCGGTGATGGTGAAGGCGAAGGGGTCGACCTCCACGGGGAGGGGGAAGGCGCCCAGGGTCTCGACAAGCTTGGTCTCGTCCACCACCACGGCCATGAGGTCTGAGGCGTGGGCGATGATCTTCTCGCGAAGAAGGCACGCCCCGCCGCCCTTGATCAGGCGGAAGCGGCCGTCGACTTCGTCGGCGCCGTCCACCGTCAGATCGATGCGCACAACGTGGTCCACATCGATGAGCGGCACGCCGGCGGCGCGCGCGGCTTCTGCGGTGGCCTCGCTGGTGGGCACGCCTACCACGCGGTCCAGCTCGCCCGCTTCAAGCCGGGCGCCCAGCTGCTTGACGAAGATCTCCGCGGTGGAGCCGGACCCGAGGCCCAGCGTCATGCCGCTCTCGACCAGCTCCAGCGCGGCGGCGGCTGCGAAGGCCTTCTGTTCGGCCGCCGCGCTCATTGGTCCACCCCGCCGAGCAGGACGAATTTCAGCTCGGTGAACTCCTCAACGCCCCACTTGCCGCCTTCGCGGCCGATGCCGGATTCCTTCACCCCGCCGAAGGGCGTGGCGGGCGAGCCGACCATGGGCGCGTTCACCCCGATCATGCCGAAATCAAGCCCTTCGGAGAGCCGGTGCACCCGGCCGATATCGCGGGTGTAGACATAGGCGGCGAGGCCATAGGGCGTGTCGTTGGCGAGCCGGATCATCTCGGCTTCGTCATTGGCCCGGTACACTGAGGCCACAGGCCCGAAGATTTCGTTTCTGAACAGCTCCAGCTCGAAATCCTCGCCGCCCTCGATAAGGGTGGGGGCGTAGAAGGCGCCGCCCAGCTCGTCGGCCAGGGGAGAACCGCCCAGGTGCACTTTGGCGCCCTTGGCCTTGGCGTCCTTGACGAGTTCATCGACGCGCGCGACCGCTTCGTCATGGATGAGGGGGCCGAAATTCACGCCCTCTTCAAAGCCGGAGCCCACTTTCAGCTTCTCCATGCGGGTCTTGATCGCCTCGATGAGCTTATCGGCGATGGGGGCGTGGGCGATGATGCGATTGGCCGAAACGCAGGTCTGGCCGGCGGCGCGGAACTTCGAAGCGATGACGCCGTCGGCGGCGGCCTCGATGTCGGCGTCGTCCATGATCAGGAAGGGCGCGTTGCCGCCGAGTTCGAGACTCACCCGCTTCACCCCGTCGGCGGCCTGGCGCATGAGAAGCTTGCCCACGGCGGTGGAGCCGGTGAAGCCCACCATGCGCACCACGTCCGAGCCTGTGAGCACCGGTCCGATCTTGTCGGCCGCGCCGCACACCACGTTGAACACCCCGTCCGGGATCCCGGCGCGCTTGGCGAGTTCGGCGAGGGCCAGCGCCGACAGCGGCGTCTCCGGCGCAGGCTTCACCACCACGGTGCAGCCCGCCGCGATGGCCGGGCCGCACTTGCGGGTGATCATGGCGGAGGGGAAATTCCACGGCGTGATGCAGGCGACGACTCCAACGGGCTGATGAATCGTCCAGCCGCGGGTGCCGGGGAAGGGCGTGGCGAGCGTCTCGCCGTGCAGCCGCTTGGCTTCCTGGGCCGACCATTCCACGAAGCCGGCGCCGTAGGCCACTTCGCCGCGCGCTTCGACGAGGGGCTTACCCATTTCCGAGGTGATGATCGCACCGAGATCGGCGACGTTCTCTAGGATCAGGTCATGCCATTTCTGAACGATGCGGGCGCGCTCGTAGACGCTGGTCTTCTTCCATTTCTGGAAAGCGCGATCGGCGGCGTCGATCGCCTTCATCGCGCCCGCCTCGCCCACATCGGCGACCTGCGCGACGAGCGAGCGGTCCGCCGGGGACTTCACGTCGAACGTGGAGTCTCCACCGACCCAGGCTCCGTCGATAAAGCTCTCGGTCTTCAGAAGGCTTTTGTCCTTCAGGCGGTCTTCCAGCGTCGTCAGCCCGTCTTTCATGCCCGCCTAATCCTTCTTCTGCTTGTCTTTTTTCGTCTGCATCGCCTTGCGGAAGCGGGCTGCCCAACCCTCTTTTACGACCTGCTTGGCCCGGCCCAGCGCCAGCGCGTCGTCGGGAACATCGTCGGTCACCACCGTGCCGGACGCCGTCATGGCGCCCTTGCCGATGGTGACCGGCGCGACCAGCGCCGAATTCGAGCCGATGAAGGCGCCCTCGCCGATGACGGTCTTGTTCTTGAAGAAGCCGTCATAGTTACAAAAGATCGTCCCGGCCCCGATATTCGCCTTCGCGCCCACATCGCCGTCGCCGATATAGGAGAGGTGGTTCGCCTTTGCGCCTTCGCCAAGCCTCGCCTTCTTCACTTCGACGAAATTACCCACCTTGGCGCCGGTCTCCAGCACCGCGCCGGGGCGGAGCCTCGCGTAGGGGCCGACTTCGCACGCGCCGGCGACCACGGCGCCTTCCAGGTGGGAGAAGGCGCGGATTGTCGCGCCGGATTTCACCGTGACGCCGGGGCCGAAGACTACGTTGGGCTCGATCGTCACGTCCTGTTCGATCACGGTGTCATGGCTGAACACCACCGTCTCCGGCGCGATCAGGGTGACGCCGTCCTCCATCGCCTCACGCCGGCGCCGGGCCTGCCAGGCGGCTTCGGCGCGGCTCAAGTCCACGCGCGAGTTCACGCCCAGCACCTCGGCCTCGTCGGCGCGTACGGCCTTGGCGGTGAGCCCGCGCTTGCGCGCGAGCGCCACCACGTCGGTGAGGTAATACTCGCCCTTGGCGTTGTCGTTCTTCACGTCCGACAATAGCTCGAACAGGACCTTGGAGTCGCAGGCCAGAACACCGGAATTGCACAGCCGCACCTGCAGCTGTTCAGGGCTCGCCTCCTTGGCCTCCACGATGGCGTCGAGATCGCCGGTCTCGGTTTCGATCAGGCGGCCGTACTGGCCGGGGTCTGCCGGTTCGAAGCCCAGCACCGCGATGCTGGCGCCGCCCGACAGCGCGTCGAACACGCGCTCCACGGTCTCCGGCCGGATCAGCGGGGTGTCGGCGTAGAGGACGATGACGTCGCCGTCGAAGTCCTTCAGCGCGTCTTGCGCCTGCTGCACGGCGTGTCCGGTGCCAAGCGGCGGATCCTGCAGCGCGGTCTCGGCGCCGGCCGAAGCGGCGGCGTCCCGAATCGCCGGCGAGTGCTCGCCCCACACCACCACCTTGCGGTCCGCGCCCGCACGTTCGGCCAGCTCCAGCGACCAGTCCAGCATGGAGCGTCCGGCGATGGCGTGCAGCGGCTTGGCGAGCGCGGATTTCATGCGGGTGCCGTGTCCGGCGGCGAGAATGACGGCGGCGCGAGGCGAATGCGGCATGAAGGCTCCTCAAGCTGAAACGGGGTGCGTTGAGGCTGTTGAACGCGTCAGGCCGCGCTATAGCCTATCGCGGAACGCCGCGCGACAGCGGGCGGTGAGAATTTTAAGCGGAGGCGGAGCGGATGCGCCCGGACTTCTCGACGCTGAACGGCGCGCGGATCGCATTTGATCTGGACGGCACGCTGGTGGACACCGCGCCGGATCTGGTGCGCGCGCTGAACGCCGCCGTCGTCCCCGACGGGCTGGAGCCTGTGCCGATCGCAGCGGTGCGCGCCATGGTGGGCCGCGGGGCGCGGGCGCTGATCGAACGCGCCTATGAGCGCGCCGGCGCGCCCGCGTTGTCGAGCGAGGAGATTGAGGCGCGGCTGGACCGGTTCATGCACGCCTACCGCGCCGGCATCGCCGATCAGTCGGCGCCCTTCAACGGCGTGCTGGACGCGCTGGATGTGCTTGCGGCGAACGGCGCGGAGCTGTCGGTGTGCACCAACAAGCCCACCAGCCTCGCCGTTCCGCTCCTCACCGAGCTGGGCATGGCGCAGCGATTCGTGCGGATCGTCGGTCCCGAGGACGCGCCGGCGAAAAAGCCCGATCCGCGCCATCTCGAAGCGGCGATCGGCGGAAAGGCGGACCGGCGCACCGTCATGGTGGGGGATTCAGAGCCGGATGCTTCTGCCGCGAGGGGCGCGGGCGCCTGGTGCGTGATTTTCGAAGACGGATACAGCGAAAAACCGGCCGGCGCGCTGGGCGCCGACCGGTTGTTCAGGCTTTGGGGCGAGCTGCCCGCGTTGATCGCGGATCTGCTCGAACATCCGTGAGCAAGGGCCGCGTGGTTACGCGCTGCGGCGCTCCGCGCCGCGGTCGTTCGCCGGTCCGGGCATGCCGTTGACCATGTTGGAGCGCACGTCGGTGCGCGCCGAACGCATGGCGGGCATGAAGCCGGCCTCGTGCAGCTCGATGGAGACATCGTAGCCGCGTTCTTTCCAGTAGGCTTCGATCCGCTCTTTCAAACGAAGCGCGCCTTCACGAGTGCAAAAGTCATTGCTGGCCATGGGGAGAAACCTCCTTCGCTTCGCGCGCTGCCAGGGCGCGCGTGCGGGGCTTGTTATGCTCAGGAAACGGACGCTCACCCCTGGGGGTTCCGAGCGTTCGGAGGCCATATAGGTGATATTTTTGTTTGACGAAAGTGTGACGTGGCCGAATGAGCGAAAAAATTATTACAATCCGAGTAGGGTTATATGTCTGCGCGTTCGCCGGGAATCCGATGAACGGATATTCACCATATTCATTGATGCGCTGCGCCGGCGGCGGCGCCCCGCCCGCTTGACCATGCTGACGCGGTGGCGTAAGTCACGCGTCCTCTTTCGGGCGGCTAGCTCAGCGGTAGAGCACTTCGTTCACACCGAAGGGGTCACAAGTTCGATCCTTGTGCCGCCCACCATTTTTCGCGCTTCGACGCGCCATGAAGCCCGGCCTTCGCGCCGGGCTTTTTGTTTGACCGCGCGGTGAGGGCTTGCCGCCCGCCTGCGGTTCCTTACCCTGTCGATCACACGAAAAATTGATCGAGAGGGTGATCTCATGGCTTTGAAAACGCGGTTCTTCCTAGGCGCCGCCGGCGCCGCGCTCGCAGCCGGCCTGACCGTTACCGGCCTTGCAGCCGCCCAGGACGCCCCCATCGTGCAGCCCGGCGCGCCCGGCGAGGCGGCCCGCACTCTCAGCGCGGAAGAGGCTGCGCAGATCGCGGCGAACCGGTATTCCGAGGCCGACGTGCGCTTCATGCAGGGCATGATCCTGCACCATTTCCAGGCGGTCGAGATGGCCGAGCTTGTGGAGGGGCGCACCGGAACCGGCGCGGTGGTCGAAGCCGCCGACCGGATCAACGCCACCCAGGCCGACGAGATCGCCTTCATGCGCCGCTGGCTGTTGGAGCGCGGCGAGGACGCGCCCGATCCCATGAACGAGACGGACGCCAGGGACGAGGGCGGTCACGAGGCGATGCACGATGGCGATCATCATGGCGGGCGCCACGGCGGCGGCCATGGCGCGCACCACGCCGCCCACATGACGATGGCCGGCATGGCGACGCCTGAACAGATGGCGGCGCTGGCCGACGCCGAAGGCCGCGCGTTCGACGAGATGTTCTTCGAGCTGATGATCGCCCACCATGAAGGCGCGGTGGAGATGGTCGACGATCTTTTGTCCGAGCGCGGCTCCGCCTATGACCCGGTCCTGTTCGATTTCGTCAACGACGTGCGCGGCGAGCAGCTGGCCGAGATCCGTCGCATGGACACAGCGCTCGCCGATATCGCCGCTGATCCGCGCACCGGGCTGGCCGGCGGCTTCCGCGACGCGGAGGAGGCGATCTCCAATCTCCGCCTGGTGGCGAGCCTTCCCAAACCCACCGGCTTTTTCGACACCGAGAACCCCGCCGGTCTGCCGCCCGAATTGCCGGCTGACGAGGCGGACGCGGAGGCTGAAGCCGAAGAGGGCGAAGGCGAAGCCGAAGGCCGGCGCCGGTTCGGTGAGCGCTCGCCCTTTTTGAGCTTCTCCAACACCGATCTGGCGTTCACCGGCGATCTCATGGCGGTAGGCAATTATCACGGCTTCAATCTTTACAATATCGAAGACGAGACGCCGCGCCTGATCAGCTCTGTCGTCTGCCCGGGCGGGCAGGGCGACCCCTCCATCGTCGGCGACCTCCTGCTACTCTCCGTTCAGGACACCCGTGCGCGGGTGGATTGCGGACGGCAAGGCGTGGATGAAGAAGTGAGCGAGGAGCGCTTCCGCGGGCTTCGCATCTTCGACATCTCCGATCCGCTGGCGCCGGTGCAGGTGGGCCAGGTGCAGACCTGCCGCGGCTCGCACACCCATTCGGTGGTGGCCAGCGATGACGAAAGCATCATCGTCTATAACTCCGGCACCAGCTCCATCCGTCCGGCCGAAGAGCTGGAGGGCTGCGTCGAGGGCCTGCCCGGCGACGAGGACACGGCGCTGTTCTCCATCGACGTGATCGAGATCCCGGTGGCGAATCCCGGCGCGGCGCGGATCGTGGACAGCCCGCGCGTCTTCGCCGACGACGAGACCGGACGCATCGCCGGGCTGTGGTCGGGCGGCGATCACGGCGAGGGCACGCAGGCCACCCGGCGCACCGACCAGTGCCACGACATCACCGTGTTCCCCAGCCTCAACCTTGCTGCGGGCGCGTGCTCGGGCAACGGCATCATCCTGGACATCACCGATCCGCGCGCGCCCACGCGCATCGACGCGGTCACCGATGAAGGCTTCGCCTATTGGCACTCGGCGACCTTCGACAATGAAGGCACGAAAGTGGTGTTCACCGACGAATGGGGCGGCGGCGGACGTCCGCGCTGCCGGGCGCAGGACCCGATGACCTGGGGCGCGAACGCGATCTACGAGATCGAAAACGGCCGGCTTGAGTTCGCCGGCTATTACAAGATGCCCGCCGCCCAGTCGGAGGTGCAGAACTGCGTCGCCCATAACGGCTCGATCATCCCGGTGCCCGGCCGCGACATCTTCGTGCAGTCCTGGTACCAGGGCGGGCTGTCGATCATGGACTTCACCGACGCCGGAAACGCCTACGAGATCGCCTATTTCGACCGCGGTCCGGTGAGCGAGGACGTGCTGAGCTCCGGCGGCTATTGGTCGAGCTACTGGTATGACGGGCTGATCTACGCCACCGAGATCGCCCGCGGGCTCGACGTGTTCGACCTGGTGGAGAGCGAGCATCTCACCGCCAACGAGATCGAAGCCGCCAAGCTCGCCGACCAGGGCGGCGAATTCAACGCGCAGCAGCAATTCCCGGTGAGCTGGCCCGACCATCCGGTGGTGGGCCTCGCCTATCTGGACCAGCTGGCGCGCGATGAAGCGCTGGATGAGGACGTCCTGGAGGCGGCGACCGCCGCGCTCACGCAGGCGCGCGCCGCCATGGAGGCGGGCGAGCGCAACCGCGACCTCGCCGGGGAGCTGCGCCGACTGGCGCGCAGCCTGCCTGAAGGCGAGGAGGGCACGCAGACCGCTAGCCGGCTCGCCGCCCTGCGCGGCGTCATGGAGGGCGTGCGCGACGCGCTTCGCTAGGCGCCGGGTTCTGCTCCGAGCATCCCCCGCCGGCCTCAGGCCGCGCGGGGGATCTGCTTGCGGTAAAGCGCCACGCCGATCCATCCCAGATACAGCACCGCCAGCCCCGCCGCGCCGAGCAGGCCGTTATGGGGCCAGCTGGGATCGGGCGCGAACAGTAAGGTGACGCCCGCCACCGCGTTGAGCGCGCCGTGAAACGCTCCGGCGGGGACGACATGCCCGGAGCGCTCGCGCATCAGGGCGATATACGGCGTGAGGCCGGTGGTGAAGGCGCACATGAGCGCGACGCCGATCCAGCCCATGCCGGGATAATTATGTCCCATCAGGATGATCGGCGCGTGCCAGACGCCCCAGATCAACCCGATCACGATCGCCGAAGGCCAGAAGCCCAGCCCGGCGAGGCGCGGCTGCAGCCAGCCCCGCCAACCCAGCTCTTCATTGGCGGTGATCAGCACGGTGTTGATCACGATCCCGATCGGCACGTTCACCAGGAGCGTGAGCATCAGAAGGGCTTCCGGCGATAGCGGCAGCTCCGCCACGCCTGCGGCCTGCGCCGTCTCGACCAGCCGGGCCGCGGCGTCCGCCGGCGCCGCGCCGGACACCGCCAGAGTGGCCGCCAGCCCTGCGACGCAGAGCCCGACGGCGACACTCCAGCCGATGAGCGTCCATACGATCACCGGCCGCCAGCGCCACGGGCGCAGGCTCAGCGCCGCCAGAAAGCGTGACCGGTCGAACAGGCCTGCGGCGACGAGCGCACCCACCGCCGGGCCGAACATGAAGGCGAGCAGGTAAAGCGTCGTCCCGGCGCCCGCGCCCGCGAACCCGCCGGCCTGATGCAGGAGCAAGGCGATCGCCCAGCTGAAGCTGAACGCGACGATGAGATAGACGGCGACGGCCATGGCGGGGTCCCTGTTTTTCAGGTCTAAAACGCTAAGACCAAAGGGGCGGACGCGCCATCTCTCCCGAACGTTCCATGGCGCGGGACGCGCACGCGCCGCATCGTCGCACTTGCGAAACGTTCTCAGAAGTGACAGGAAGAACGGGATGAAGCGCGGCCGGAGCCGGCGCGCGTGCAGCATTGGAGACCGCATGACCCGTTCCTGTTCGCCGATCGGCCGGCTGGCGCTGCTCGCCGGCGCCGCGCTCTTCACCCTGACCGCCTGCGGCGCGCCTGAGGATGGGGCCGGCGCCCCGGCCGAACGCGCCGGCGAGGTGAACGTGTTCTCCGCGCGGCATTATTCCTCCGACGACGCGGTCTACGCCGCCTTCACCGAACAGACCGGGATCGCGGTCAACGTGGTGGAGGCCGGCGGCGATCTTCTGATCGAGCGCGTGCGCGCCGACGGCGACCGCAGCCCCGCCGACGTGGTGATCACGGTGGACGCCGGCCGGCTCTGGCGCGCCGAGCAGGCGGGGTTGTTCCAGCCCGCGCCCGAGCTTGAAGACGCCCTGGACGCCGTGCCCGACAATCTGGTGCACCCGGAGAACGCCTGGTTCGGCTTCGCGACGCGCGTGCGCGGGATCGCCTATGCGCCCGGCCGGGTCGAGGCCTCGGAAATCGGCGATTTCACCGACCTGGCCGGTGAGCAATGGCGCGGGCGGATCTGCGTGCGCTCGTCGAACAATGTGTACAATCAGTCCCTGCTCGCCGCGCTGATCGAAAGCCAGGGCGCCGAAGCGGCCGAAGCCTGGGCGCAAGGGATCGTGCGCAATCTCGCCCGCCCGCCCCAGGGCGGCGACACCGACCAGGTGCGCGCCATCGCGGCCGGCGAGTGCGACGTGGCGATCGTGAACCATTATTACGTGGCGCGGCTTGAGCGCTCGGAGGACCCCGCCGATCAAGAGGTCGCCGAGGCAGTGGACTTCGTCATGGCGGACGTGGCCGGGCGCGGCGCCCATGTGAACATTTCCGGCGCCGGGCTCGCCGCCGGCGCGCCGAATCGCGAGAACGCGGTGGCGTTCCTGAACTTCCTGCTCTCCGCCGAAGCGCAGCGCGCCTTTGCGGAGTTGACCAATGAATACCCCGCCGCCGCCGGGGCGCAGTACGACAACCCGGTGCTCGAAGCCTATGGCGAGCCACAGGCCGATCCGGTGAACGTCAACGCGCTGGGCGCCAACGCCGCCGAGGCCCAGCGCATCTTCGACCGCGTCGGATGGCCGTAAGGTCCGGCACGCGCCGGTTCGATCCGGTCTGGCCCGCCGCATTCGCGGCTCTGGTGTGCGCCGCACCGCTGATCGCGGTCGCGGCGCTCGCCGTTTTCGGGCCGTGGACGGACTATATGGCGCATCTCGCCCGGACGCGCCTGCCGGCCTATCTGGGCCATACCGTGCTTGTGACCGCCATCGCGGCGGGCCTCGCCGCGATGATCGGCGCGCCGCTGGCCTGGCTGGTGGCGCGCTATGCGTTTCCCGGACGCGGCGTGTTCGAATGGCTGCTGGCGCTGCCCTTGGCCATGCCGGCCTACGCGGCGGCCTACGCCTGGTACGATCTGACCCAGGCCTTTGGTCCGCTGGGCGGGATCGTGCCGACGATCCGCGGCCCCGTCGGCGCCGGAATCATCTTCGCCGTGACGCTCTACCCGTACGTCTATCTGCTCGCGCGCGAGGCCTTCGCCGGGCAGTCGGCGGACGCCTATGACGCGGCGCGCACGCTGGGCGAAGGCCCGCGCGGGGCGTTCCTGCGCGCCGCGCTGCCGCTGGCGCGACCGGCCATCGCGGCCGGTCTGGCGCTGGTGGTCATGGAGAGCCTCGCCGATTACGGCGCCGTGGTGCATCTGGGCGCGCCGACCTTGTCGGTGGGTCTGATCCGCGCCTGGGCCGGGGAGGGGGCGACCGCGGACGCGGCGCGCCTGGCCCTCATCCTGGTGGCGGTGGCCTTCCTCCTGTTCGCGCTGGAGCGCAGCCAGCGCCGGCGCGCGCGCCAAAGCGCGGCCAGCGGCAAGCGCCGGCCGTCGCGCCGGGTGCGCCTTTCGGGACCGGCCGCCGGCCTCGCCGTGACCGCCTGCGCCGCGCCGGTCCTTCTGGGCTTGATCATTCCCATGGCCCGGCTCGGCGCGCGCGCGCTCAACGCGCCGCTGGCGCGCGATCTGATGGAGGCGGCCGGCAATTCACTGTTTCTCGCCGGGGTCTCCGGCGCCGTGGCGGCCGCGCTGGGCCTCGCGGCGGCCTACGCCCTGCGCAGCAGGCGCAAGCGCGCGGTCTTCGCCGCCCGCCTGGCGGGGCTCGGCTACGCCGTTCCGGGATCCGTGGCCGCGCTGGGCGTGCTCGCCCTGTTCGGCGTGCTCCAAGGCTGGCTCGACGCGGCGTGGACGGCGGCGTTCGGCGCGGTCTTCCCGGCGCTTCTGACCGGGTCCGTGCTGGCGCTGGTCTTCGCCTACCAGTCGCGATTCGCCGCCGCCGCCATCGGCCCGGCGGAAAGCGCCCTGGCGCGCGTGACGCCCAGCCTCGACATGGCGAGCCGCACGCTCGGCGCCGGACCCGGCGAGACCGCCTGGCGGGTGCATCGCCCGCTGATCAGCGCCGGCGCTCTGCTGGCCGGCCTGCTTGTGTTCGTGGAAGTCCTGAAAGAACTTCCCGCCACCATGATCCTGCGCCCGTTCAACTACGAGACCCTGGCGGTGGCCGCCCATAACTACGCCAGCGACGAGCGCCTGGGTCAGGCCGCCGCGCCGGCCCTTCTGATCGCGTTGATCGCCCTGCCGCCGATGATCTGGATCGCACGGCGCATCACGCGCTCCGAGGCGCGTATCGAACCTCGCCCCGGAGCCGGCCCTGTGGTCGGCCTCGAAACCCGCACCGGGGCGCCGCAATGAAGGCCGTAGCGCTCAACGACCGCAAATTGGCGGTGGAGGGTGCGGTGGTGTCGTTCGCGCCGGGCCGTCCGGCGGTGGACGGCGCGGATCTGGGGCTCACCTGCGGGCGGGTCACCGCGCTATTGGGTCCGTCGGGATCAGGCAAGTCCACGCTGCTGCGCGCCATCGCCGGGCTGGAGAAGCTCGACGCCGGGGCGATCCGTTTCGAAGGCCGGCTCTGGTCGGGCGAGGGCGTTCATCTGGAGCCGGAGACGCGGCGCTGCGGCGTCGTGTTTCAGGATTATGCGCTGTTTCCGCACCTCACCGCGCTCGGCAATGTCGCGTTCGGGCTGCGCGGCGTCTCCCGCGAGCGCAAGCGCACCGCGGCGCTGGAACGGCTTGCGGCGGTCGAGCTCGCCGAGCGGGCCCGCGCCTATCCCCATGAGTTGTCCGGCGGGGAGCAGCAGCGCGTGGCGCTCGCGCGCGCTTTGGCGCCGGGCCCGGACGTGATGCTGCTGGACGAGCCGTTCTCCGGCCTCGACCGGCGCCTGCGCGCGGATTTGCGCGAAACCACCGTGGAGGTGCTGCGGCGGTCCGAAGCCGCGACCCTGATCGTCACCCACGACGCCGAAGAGGCGCTGGCGCTCGCCGATTCCATCGCGCTGATGGACGCTGGCCGCATCATCCAGCACGGCGCGCCCGACGCGCTTTATCTCAAGCCGTCGAGCCTGGCGGCCGCGCGCCTGCTCGGCCCGGTGGAGGTGTTCGACGCCCGGGTGTCGGGCGGGCGCGCCGATACGGCGCTCGGATGGGTCGAGGCGCCCGGTCTGAGCGAAGGCGCGCTGGTCCTGGTGCTGGTGCGTCCTGAAGGCGTGAGGGTGCGCCGCGCCGAGGCCGAGGGCGCGCTCGCCGACATCGTCAGCCGCCGCGCCGCGGCTGGTTACGCCCGGCTCATCTGTCGGCTGGACACCGGGCGCGAAGTGGAGGCGCGCGCCTCCCTCACCGATCCGCTGCGCCCTGGCGACGCGGTGCGGCTCAGCCTCGATCCGCATTTTGCGAGCGTCGTGGCGGCGTGATCATTCCACCCGCACGGTTTCGATACGCACCGGATCGTTCAGGAACTGGGCGTAGTTGAAATCCTCCGGCGCGTTCGCCGCGCTGGTGGGCGCTCCCCAGATCGCCTCGACGACGTCCATGCCCTCGACCACGCGGCCGAACACCGCATAGCCCTGCTCGTCGGGATTGCGCGTGCCGGGCCCTGCGTCGAGGCCGGGATAGTCGGCGACCATGATGAAGAACTCGCTGGTCGCCGTGCCCGGCTCGAACCGCGCCATGGAGATCGCGCCGCGGGTGTGCGACAGGCCGGTCTCCAGCGTGCTCTCATGGGCGATGCCCGTCGCCTCGGGCAGGCCGTCGAAGCTGTGGCCGCCCTGAATGAGGCTCATCGGCTCGACCTCCGGACGGTCGTTGTCGGGCCGCACGGCGCGGTAGAAGCTCCCGCCGTCATAGACGCCCGCGCGCGCCAGGCTGGCGAAGTTGGCGCTGGAGACCGGCGCGGCGTCGCCGTCGAGCTCCACCGTGATCTCCCCGAGCGAGGTGACGATCACCGCGCGCGACGCCTCGGGCGCGCCGCGCTCAGCCGGCGCACACGCGCAGAGCGCAGCAAATGCAGCTGCAAAGACGGAATGCTTCATAAAACGGCCCCTTTTCGAATCCATTCAGCCAATTCTGCGCGTTAACGCATTGCTTGGCACGTCATGCGTCCCGGCTTTGCGCGCGCCCGACCCCGATGATAGCAGGCTTTCCATGAGTCTCGACGACGACATGACCCCGCCCAAGCGCCCGCGCGGCCGTCCGCCGCTTGGGCCGCAGCACCGCGACCGCCTGATCAAGGCGGCGCTTTCGCTTCTCGACCGTAAAGGGCTTGAAGGCCTGCAGGCGCGTCTCATCGCGGCCGAAGCCAAGCTCTCGGTCGGCTCGCTCTACAAGCTGGTGGGCGATATCGACGAGGTGGCCCGCGAAGCGGCGCTGGAGACCTATAGCCAGCTCTACGCCCACGAAACGGTGGTGCTCGAGCGCGTGCGCGGGCGCCCGGTGCGCGAACAGCTCATGGCGCTGGCCCTTGGATATTACGACTTCGTCGATCGCCATGAGCGCCGCTGGCAGGCGATCATCGCCCGGCGCAAGGCCGAAGGCCGACTGGAGGAGTTGTACGGCGCGGACGAGAACCGGCTGCGTTCGGTGATCCTCCAGGTCCTCGCCGATCTGCCCGGACCGCCCAGCCAGGCGGCGTGCGACGTGGCGGCGCGCGCGTTGTGGGCGTCGGTGCACGGCATCGTCACGGCCGCCCCCCATGCCGGGGAAAGCCCGGAAGTGATCAAGCCGCTCATTGAATTCACCGTGGACGCCGCCGTCGATCGGCTCATCGCGAATCCGGGTTGACCGGACAAAGCCGTCAGGCCCAAACTCACCCCATGACGACGCACATGCTCTTTATCGGCTTTTATTACACCGGCCCAGGGGGGACCGGCTGAGCGCGCGCGTCACGACGTGTTCCAGTCCGCCCCCGCCCTGACCGGCGGGGGTTTTTCATTTCAGGGGATGAGTTCATGACCGCCGACACGCCCGCCCGCGACGACCGCGCCGCCCTGCGCGGGGCGATCGACAACACCGACCGCGAGCTTGTGCGCCTGCTCGCCGACCGGCGCCGGCTCGGCGAGGCGCTCGGCGCGCTGAAAGCCGGAGAAAGCACGCCGGTGCGCGACGTGGAGCGCGAGCGCGACGTGATCGCCCGCGCGGTGAAGGCGGGTTCGGAGCAAGGGCTCGACGAAGGCTTCGTGGAGGGCCTGTTTCAGCTGATCATCGACGACAGCCTGCGCCGTCAACGCGCCGGGCTCGACGCCCGCGCCGACCGCATGCTCACCGAGGCGCGTGTGGCCTATCTGGGCGGGCCGGGCAGCTATTCCCATTTCGCCGCCCATAATCATTTCTCCGGGCGGTATTCGGCGGTGTCTCCGCTGATCAAGCGGGATTATCTCGCGATCTTCCGGGCGGTGGAGGAGGGGGAGGCCGATTACGGCTTCGTGCCGATCGAAAACACGGCCACCGGCGGGATCAACGAAGTCTATGATCTGTTGCGCGACACCAAGCTGAAGATCGCCGGCGAACGCCATCAGCGCATCGAGCACGCGCTCCTGGGCAAATCCACCGATCTCGGCGCGGTGCGCACGGTCTACGGTCACGCCCAGGCGCTGCGCCAGGCTCAGGTCTGGCTCAATGCGCGCCCGGAGCTGAAGAAGACCCCCGTCTCCTCCACGACCCGGGCCCTGGAGCGCGCCCTCGACGAGGGGCCGACCGTGGCCGCCGTGGGCGCGCCCGAAGCCGCCGGCCTGTTCGGCCTCAACGTGATCGAACCCAGCATTTCCGACGTGGTCGGCAACGAAACCCGGTTCGTCGCCCTGGCGCTCGCCCCGGCGGCGGCCAGCCCGCTCCTGCCGTGCAAGACCTCGCTGGTTTTCATCACCGCCGACACATCGGGCTCGCTGGTGAGCGCGCTGGAAGGCTTCCGCGAGGCGGGGGTGAACCTGACAAAGCTGGAAAGCCGCCCGGTCGCCGGCGCCCCCTGGGAGCAGCTCTTCTTCCTCGATTTCGAGGGCCATGAGGAGGACGCGCCGGTCAAGCGCGCGCTGGCGCGTCTGGCCGAAAACGCCAAGAGCGTGAAGAGCTTCGGCTCCTACGGGTCGGACCGCTTGAAGCCGACGGGCCGGGAAGGCTAAGGAGATGGAAGAGGGCGGTTAGCTCAGCTGGTAGAGCATCTCGTTTACACCGAGCAGGTCGGCGGTTCGAACCCGTCACCGCCCACCATCCGCGGTCGGTTCGCCTTAGGCGAAGAAATCGATCCGGGCGATCGATTCCAGGCGAACCGTGACCGACGGCCCTTCGCTCGCCCATGGGATTCTCTCGGTGCGCCGGAGCGGAAACGCCGACAGCGGGCGTATTTCGCATCGAGTTCCGGGGAATCGACGCGCATCGATGGATCGCCTCCAGGGTGGCCGCTCAGTCTTCCTGAGCACGACGGCGCACCCCGCTGACCGGCTTTCCTGCAAGTCCAAGTCACAAACGCGCTCTACGAGTGTTAAATATAAAAATAACTAAAGGTTGATCACTTATTCTGGGTTGTGCAACTATGGCTCTGCGTCCCACGAGCTCGGGGCGTCAGGCGACTGTTTCGCCTGCTCAGGCTCAATCCGGCCGCAGCAACATTCCTGGCCGGTATCAAGGAGGAGACAGACTCATGCGCGAACTTTCGATGGAAGAGATTGATCTCGTGATCGGCGGGGAAGGTTCCGGCGAAGGCGGCGAGGGCGGCATTTCCGACAAGGACGCCGCAGGCTGCATGATCGGTTTCGGATCGATGGCCGTCGCCGTGGTGGCGGGTGTGTCCGGTCCGGTCGGCTGGGCGCTATTCGGAGCGACTGCGGTTACGACCCTTATGACCTGTTCGCCTGATTGATCCGTAGCGGCCGGCGCCGGTCGTGATAGTTTTGTCCGAGCGGCGCCGGCCGTTGCAACTGGGATGACGCACATGAATGATCAGCCCATAGCCGTACCGATCTTTTTCCTTGTCGCCTTGTCGTCGATGACCGTGCTTTCGCTGTTATCGGCCTCAGATGGCCGCTCCGCATCACTTCTCGCCGCTGCAGCCAGCGGGATTGGCGCGCTCATCGCCGCGGGCGTCCTTCTGGCGCGTTTCCGCCGCGCGCGGCGGTCAGGAGACGGCGAGCGTTAATCCACCCGCTCCGCCGCCGCCAGGAACGCCGCCCAATCCTCTTCGCGCACCCCGTGCGTGCCGCCGCGTAAGTGGCTGGAGATCCGTGTTTCTGGATCGACGCCGTAGAGCCGCCAGGCGGGATGGGCGGCGCGCGCGGCGGCTTCGGCGCCTCTGGGATCTGCCCAGGTGTCGCGATTGGCTCCGCCGAGATGGACATGACGCGGCGCGGTCAGCGCAATCAGCTGGTGCTGGTTGACGGGCAGGGCGTCCTCTCCGCCTTGCGCGTATCTCTGATAGCTCGGCGCGAACCAGTGAGGATAAGTGCGCGCCATGGAGCGGACCGGCTCGCCGGTCATGTCGCCATGGGGCGCTGCGCCCGCCGTGCCGGACTGGTGCGCGATCACCAGGTCGATGCGGTCGTCGCGCGCGCCGGCGAGCAGCACCGCCTTGCCGCGGCGCGAATGGCCGTAGGCGAAGAGCGGTGCGCCGGCGAGGTCGCGATCGGCTTCAAGCGCGTCGATGACCGCCGAGATCGTCCAGGCCCACAGGCTGATTGCGCCGGGCCGGTCGGGCGCTTCGGGATCGACGCCGAGCGCGGCGACGCTCGCCGCGTGCCGCGCCTGTGAATCCGGGGCGATGTCGCTCTCGTGCCAGATCGCCGCGGCGAAGCCGCGCGCGACGATGTCGTTCAGCGGCGGCGTGACGATATGGGCGCCGAAGATCGAGCCGATCAGCCCGCCGGGCGGTCCGCCCGTGCTTTCCACATCGCCGCACCAGGACGGGCGGAAGGCCTCCGGCGCCTCGATCCGGTCGTCCGACAGCGCGGCGCGCAGTCCGCAATCGGTCGGGATAAGAAAGACGCCGCGCACCGGCCCTTCCGGCTTCAGCACGGCCAGGCGCATCGACACCGGCTCTGGCGCGGCGGTCTCGATCGTGAGACGCCGTAGTTCCAGATCGCCGGCGCCGACCCAGTCCGGCGCGTTCATGGTGGTTTCCAGGGTGACCGTCACGCCGGGAGCGTTGGGCGAGACGCCGTAAATCTCCGCATCGAAGACGGATTTCAGGGCGGCGCGCCGGGCCTCCCAGTGCGCCTGAGTGGTGACCGCGTCCTGGCCGTATCCGGCCGCGAGCACGGGCGGCGTCAGCGCAGCGCGGGCGGGCGTGTTTTCCGCGGTCGCCAAAAGATGGCGCACCGGGCTGACCATGCCGGCGCAGCCTGCGGCGAACAGGGCCAGAAGGGCGCCGGCGAGGGCGATTTTCAAGCGAGCGCGGGAGGGCGTCATGCGTGCGATCCTAGCATGATGCGCCGCCGGTCCGTCTCCTCACGAGGCGGTGAGGCGCCCCCGGGGCGAGGGCTGTCGAAGCCTCTGCAAAAGCCGTCAAAACCTGCTTGACCGGATTCGCCCCCGCCTTTAGGAAAGCGCCTCTCCCGGACGCGGTCCGCCGCACCGGGACACGATCTGGGCGGGTGTAGCTCAGTTGGTTAGAGCGCCGGCCTGTCACGCCGGAGGTCGCGGGTTCGAGCCCCGTCACTCGCGCCAGTTCAGATCGAAAAAAAGCCGCCCCGCTCGGGGCGGCTTTTTCGTTGGAGCGCGCCCAGCCTATTCGTGGCGCAGCGCCTCGATCGGGTCGAGGCGGCTGGCGCGCAGGGCCGGGTAGAAGCCGAACACCACGCCGATCAGGGTCGAAGCGCCGATGGCCACCAGCGCGATCATGGGATCGACGGCCACCGGCAGATCATCAATGCCGAACGCGCCGGAGAAGCGCTCCACCGCCAGCGCCGCGCCGACGCCGAGCGCCAGGCCCAGCACGCCGCCGACGCTGCACAGGGTCACCGACTCGATCAGGAACTGATTGCGGATGTCGCCACGGCGCGCGCCGATGGCCAGGCGCAATCCGATCTCGCGCGTGCGCTCGGTGACCGAGACCAGCATTACGTTCATGATGCCGATGCCGCCCACCAGCAGCGTTATGAGTCCCGCCCCGGCCAGCAGCAGGCCGAGCACCTGCTCGCTTTCGTTAAACGCGCGGATGAATTCGGCGAAGTTGCGCACCGCGAAATCATCGTCCTCGCCCGGGTCGATCCCACGGCGGACGCGGAGATATTCGGTGATTTCCGCTTGCGCGGCCTCCATGTCCTCGCCGGTCGCCACCTCCACCCAGACGGTCTGGACCGGATCGCGCACGCCGGCGCGCGAAAACCCGGTGACGCGCTCGCGCACCGTGGAGATCGGCGCCACGATGATGTCGTCCTGATCCTGACCGAACCCGCCCTGGCCGCGCTCTTCAAGCAGCCCGATCACTTCAAAGGGTTGTCCGTTGAGGCGCACCACCGCGCCCATGGCGCCGCCGGCCGGGAACAACTCCTCGGCGACCGTTCGCCCCAGGATCGCCAGGCGCGCCGAGCGCTGGTTCTCGGTCGCGGTGAACATGCGCCCGCCGTCCAGCGCCCAGTCGCGCACCTCCATGTAATCGGGATGGATTCCAAGGATTTGGGTAGGCCAGTTCACGCCGTCGACCACTGCGGTGACGCTGCCCTGGACGGTGCCGGAGGCGGCGACGATCACCGGAAGGTCGCGGCGCAAGGCGTCCACGTCGTCGGAGGAGAACGGCGTGGCGCTGCCCGCGCCGCCGCGCCGGCCTCCGCGCTGATCGGAGCCGGGGCGGATGTTCAGCGTGTTGGCGCCGAGCCCGGCGATCTGCTCCTCCAGCGCCTTGCTGGCGCCCTGGGTGAGCGACACCGTGGCGATCACCGCGGCGACCCCGATGATGACGCCCAGGATCGCAAGAAAGCTGCGCAGCGCGTTGACCCGCAGCGCGGTGAGGGCGACCGCGATCGCGTCGGAGAAGCTCATGACCGGTCCTCCACGATGAGCCCGTCGCGAAACACCAGGCGCCGGCGCGCATGGGCGCCGACCTCTACTTCGTGGGTGACGAGGATGACGGTGATGCCCTCGCGGTTGAGGCTGTCGAAGATCGCCATGACGTCGGCGCTGGTCTGGGAATCCAGCGCGCCGGTCGGCTCGTCGGCCAGCAGGATGGAGGGCTCGCCCGCGAGGGCCCGGGCGATCGCCACCCGCTGCTGCTGACCGCCGGAAAGCTGGGAGGGGTGGTTCTGCATGCGGTCGGCCAGACCCACCATTTCAAGGCATTCTCGGGCGCGAGCGCGGCGCTTCTTTGCGCTCCAGCCGCGATAGATCAGCGGCAGGGCGACATTGTCCTCGGCGCTGGTGCGCGCGAGCAGGTTGAACTGCTGGAAGACGAAGCCGATGGAGCTGTTGCGGAATTTCGCAAGTTCGTCGGGCGTGCGGTCGTTGAGCTCCTCGCCGTCCACCACCAGCTTGCCCGAGCTCGGCCGGTCGAGGGCGCCGAGCATGTTCATGAACGTGGACTTGCCCGAGCCCGACGCGCCCATGACGGCGACATACTCGCCGGCGTCAATGTCCACGTCCACGCCGTTCAGCGCGTACACGTCGCCGCCGCCGAGCCGATAGACGCGTTTCAGTCCGCGCGCGCGGATGAGCGGCGCGCTCATCAGCCCGCCTCGCGCACGCGGGTGACGACCGGGTCGCCCGCCTCGAAGCCTTCTGCGATCAGCTGCGTGTACTGGCCGTCGGACAGGCCGAGCCCCACGGGTCGGCTCTGCAGCCGGCCGTCGGGCGTCTCCACCCAGATCTGGCCGCGGCGCACGTCGCCGCGCTGATTGGCGCGCTCGGCGGCGAGGGCGTCATAGCGGGCGAGCTGGTCGGCGGTGAGCACGTCGGCGAGCGCGCGGCGCGTCAGCGCCTGGAAGTCGGGCGGCGCGCCGCCGCCGGCCTGGGCGGCCTGCATGCGCCGGCGCATGTCGGCGAACGCCTCCTGCAGAGCGGCGCGCGCCTCCTCCTGCTGTTCCTCGCTGAGGTCCAGCTCCTCGGCGAGCCGGTCCATCATGCCGCCCATCGGGCCGCCGCCACCGCCGCCGCCGCGCTGGCCCGAGGCTTCGCTCTGGACCACAAGCGCTTCGGCCGCGCCGCGCGGGGCGAAGCGCAGGGCGGCGTTGGGCGCGGCGAGCACATCCTCCACCCGCCCGGTAACGATGGACACATTGGCCGTCATGCCCGGCAGGAGGCGCTGGCGCGGATTGTCGGCCTCGATCACCACCGTATAGGTGACCACATTGCCTTCATCGGTCGCGGCCAGGCGCACCTGGGTGACTTCCCCTTCGAAATCGGCGTCGGGATAGGCGTCGACGTCGAAACTGACGCGTTGCCCGTCCTCGATCTGGCCGATATCGGCCTCGTCGATCTGGGCTTCGATCTGCACCCGCGTCAGATCACGCGCGATGAGGAACAGCACCGGCGCGTTGAACGAGGCGGCGACCGTCTGTCCTTCGTCGATCTGACGGTCGATCACCACGCCGTCGATGGGCGAGCGGATGAAGGTGCGCTCCAGATCCACGCGCGCGCTTTCCAGATTCGCTTCGCGCTGCTGCAGCGAGGCGCGCGCGTTTCTCAGATTGGCGTTGGCCACCGCCAGTCCGGCGCGCGCGTTCTCCAGCGCGGTGAGCGCCTGGTCGTACTGGGCTTCGGAGAACGTGCCGCGCTCGCGCAGCGATTCGGCGCGGGCGAAGGCGCGATCGGCGGCTTCAAGTTCGGCGCGGGTGCGCTCCACATTGGCCTGGCTCACCGCGACTTGGGCGCGCGCGACCTCGGCGGAGGCCTCCGCCTCGGCGACTCGGGTCTGGAAGGTCTGCGGATCGAGCCGGGCGAGCAGGCCGCCGGCCTCCACCGCATCGTTGAAATCGGCGTTCAACTCCAGGATCTGGCCGGAGAGCTGCGAGCCCACTTCGACGGTCACCAGCGGCGCGATGCGCCCTGAGGAGGCGACGATGCGCTCCAGATCCCGGCGCACCAGCTCGCTGGTTTCGATCTCCAGCGCGCCTGACCCGCCGGCCCCGGTCTCCCGGAAGCCGAACCACCACACCGCCGCCGCGGCGACCGCCACGGCCGCCAGGCCCCAGATCACTCGTTTCACTCTATGTTCCCCGGTGTCGTACGCGGCGCTTGGCGCGCCGTCCTCTAACCTGCCGCTAACATGGGGCGGGTAAGCCGCGAAGTGAAATAATCGACAGCTTGGCGATTGGCGATTGAAAATCAGTTGCAGATAAACCGGGTTAAGCGCGGCGAAATGGCCGCTCAGCGCCGCGCTTTCGTCTTGCGGGCTTGAACGACCCGAACTAGCTTCCGCCGCAATCGCGACCGGGGCCGTTCGCGAGCTTACGGCGGGGTGCGCGCATGCGCCTCATCCCCGCCGGCGGGCCCCGGCCCACATACGTTATCGACGCCGGAAGGGTGACGCGATGAACGCGCTCCTGCTTGAATATCTGCCGATCGTGATCTTCCTGGGGATCGCCACGGTGCTGGGCCTGGCCTTCATCCTGGCCGCCTTCGTGCTCGCCCCGTCCGATCCGGATCCGGAGAAAGTGTCCACGTACGAGTGCGGCTTCAACGCCTTCGACGACGCGCGCATGAAGTTCGACGTGCGCTTCTACCTGGTGGCCATCCTGTTCATCATCTTCGACCTGGAGGTGGCGTTCCTGTTCCCGTGGATCTTCCCGATCTTCGAGGGGAACATCTTCGCTTTCTGGTCCATGATGGTGTTCCTCGGCGTCCTGACCATCGGGTTCCTCTATGAATGGCGCAAGGGCGCCCTGGACTGGGAGTAAGGCGCATGGCCGACACGACCACCCCGGCGGGCGGCGCGGCGCGGGCCGCGACCCCGCATTATGATCCCAAGAAGCACGATCCGTTCTTCGACGGCGTCTCCGACCAGCTGGCCGACAAGGGCTTTCTGGTGGCGCGCGCGGACGATCTCATCACCTGGGCGCGCACCGGCTCGCTGATGTGGATGACGTTCGGCCTGGCGTGCTGCGCGGTGGAGATGATGCAGGCCTCCATGCCGCGCTACGACATCGAGCGCCTGGGCGCCGCGCCGCGCGGTTCGCCCCGCCAGTCCGACGTGATGATCGTGGCGGGCACCCTCACCAACAAGATGGCTCCGGCCCTGCGCAAGGTCTACGACCAGATGCCCGAGCCGCGCTACGTCATCTCCATGGGCAGCTGCGCCAACGGCGGCGGGTATTACCATTACTCGTATTCGGTGGTGCGCGGCTGCGACCGCATCGTGCCGGTTGACATCTACGTGCCCGGCTGCCCGCCGACCGCCGAAGCGCTGATCTACGGCATCCTGCAGCTTCAGAAGAAAATCCGCCGCGAAGGCTCGATCGAGCGATGAGGCGAAGCCTTGGCATAATCGCAGCCGTCGCCGCCGCGGGGCTGCTGTCGGCTTGCGCCACGAACGGGACGTATCAGCGCGAGTACGCGTGGTCGTTTGATGCGCCGGCGCCAAGCGAAATCGCCGGGGTTTCGTTTAAAGCCTTCGAGTCCGAATCCGACGCCGCCGCGGCGACATTGATGTTGCAAATGCGCCAGCAGACCCCGGACGGCCCCCGACAAATCCGCCATTTCGCGCCGGGGGGCGCCATCGGGACGGATGCGGTCACGGTTCCCGGGCCTGAAGTTGTTGTGGAACGCAGCCTGCGCACCTTGATCGGCGCTCGGTACGAAGCTGGCGTGACGTCCAAGCGGACGGTGCTTTATGACCCGTTCGTGTTTCTGGCGCTGTATAACGCTCCGGCGGGCTATGGCGCCGCCAGCGCTGATGCTGTGATCCGCGTGCATCTGCAGGTCGTCGATCCGGCCGGCGAGACTTTGTTTGATCAGGTCGTCGGTTGTAACGCGACGGAGCGCGGCCTTCCTCGTGTTGTGAATTTGGGCGGCCAGGCGCTGCAATCCTGCCTGGACGGGCTGATCGCCCAGGTCGATGCGCTCGACGGCTTCTGGGCGGCGTTCGAAGGTGATCGTTCATGAGCAAGACCGACAGTCTACAGGAACTGGGCGAGCACATCGCCGCCGCGCTTGACGAAGACGTCAAGGGCTTCGAAATCGCCGTGGGCGAGCTGACCGTGGAGATTCACCGCGACCGCGTGGTCAAGGTGATGCGCTTTTTGCGCGACGATCCGGTGTGCCGCTTCACCACGCTGATCGACATTTGCGGCGTGGACTGGCCGGGCCGCAGCGACCGGTTCGACGTGGTCTATCACCTGCTGTCCATGCATCATAACCAGCGAATCCGTGTGGTGCTGAACACCGACGAGGACACGCCGGTGGCTTCGGTGACCGAGCTGTGGCCAGCGGCCAACTGGTTCGAACGCGAAGCCTTCGACATGTACGGCGTACTGTTCGACAACCACCCGGACCTGCGCCGCATCCTGACCGATTACGGCTTCCACGGCTTCCCGCTGCGCAAGGACTTCCCGCTCACCGGCTTTACGCAGGTCGTCTACGACGATGAGCAGAAGCGCGTGGTCTACGAGCCGGTGAACCTGGTGCAGGAATACCGCGAGTTCGATTTCCTCTCCCCGTGGGAAGGCGCGAAATACGTGCTGCCGGGCGATGAGAAGGCGGAGGACAAGGCGTGATCCTGAATTCCATTCTCCTCGCGGGTCTAGCTGGAGCCCTGGCTGTCGAAGACGCGGCCGCGCCGGACTTCGGCAAGGACCATGCGCTTGGTTGTTACGCCAACTATGTCCTGCTTCTTGACCGCGAAGGCGCGCAAATCCCGCGCATCGCCCCCGGTGAGCAGCTGGACGTGCTCAGCGAGGAAAGCGCCTTCTGGTCCGCCCGGTTCGGCATGTTCATGGACTCCAAGGAGGACGCCGAGTTGCAGCGGCAGGTCGCCGGCGGTCAGCGCGCGCTCTCGCTTGCGCGCACCACGCTGACGACCGGGCCGGACGCCGCCCGTCAGGACATGACCGGTGCGCTCGCCCGGTGCCGCGCCGATCGCGCCGTGATCACCGATGACCAGGCTGCAAGCGTGGAGCCGTCCGATGGCTGAAACAGACATCCGCAATTTCACGATCAATTTCGGTCCCGTTCACCCGGCCGCTCACGGCGTGCTGCGCCTGGTGCTGGAGCTGGACGGCGAGGTGGTCGAGCGCGTCGATCCGCATATCGGCCTTCTGCATCGCGGCACCGAGAAGCTGCTGGAACACAAGACCTATCTTCAGGGCATCGGCTATTTCGACCGCCTCGACTACGTGGCGCCGATGAACCAAGAGCACGCTTTCTGCATGGCGGCCGAAAAGCTCGCGGGCATTCCGGTGCCGAAGCGCGGCTCCTATGTGCGCGTCCTGTATTCGGAAATCGGGCGCATCCTCGCCCACCTTCTGAACATCACCACGCAGGCCATGGACGTGGGCGCGCTCACCCCGCCGCTCTGGGGCTTTGAAGAGCGCGAAAAGCTCATGGGCTTCTACGAGCGCGCGTCCGGCGCACGCCTGCACGCCCACTTTTTCCGCCTCGGCGGCGTGCACCAGGACCTGCCGCAGGCCCTGATCGACGACATCTACGCCTGGTGCGAAAACTTCCCCCAGCACGTGGACGATCTTGAGACCCTGCTGACGGAAAACCGCATCTTCCGCGCGCGCAACGTCGATATCGGCGTGGTGAGCAAGGAAGACGCGCTCGCCTGGGGCTTCTCCGGCGTGATGGTGCGCGGCTCGGGCATGGCTTGGGATCTGCGCCGGTCGCAGCCCTACGAGGTCTATGACGAGCTGGAGTTCAAGATTCCGCTCGGCAAGAACGGGGACAATTACGACCGCTATCTCTGCCGCATCGAGGAGATGCGCGAGAGCGTGAAGATCATGAAGCAGTGCTGCGAATGGCTCTCCAAGGCGGAGAACCAGGGCGAGGTGCTGCCCACCGACACCAAGTGGGCGCCGCCGCGGCGCGCCGAGATGAAGCGTTCGATGGAAGCGCTCATCCACCACTTCAAGCTCTACACCGAGGGCGTCCACGTGGACGAAGGCCAGGCCTACGCCGCGGTCGAGGCGCCCAAGGGCGAATTCGGCGTCTACATGGTCTCCACCGGCGGCAACAAACCCTACCGGGTGAAGATCCGCGCGCCGGGTTTCCCGCATCTTGCGGCCATGGATCACCTGAACAAGGGCCACATGCTGGCTGACGTCTCGGCGATCCTCGGCTCGCTGGACATCGTGTTCGGGGAGATCGACCGGTAATGCTGTCCGCCGCGACCGCCGCGAAAGAGGCCCTGAGCCCGGCCGTGCTCGCCGAACGCCAGCTCGCCGCGTATAATGCGCGCGATCTGGACGCGTTCGCGGCGTGCTTTGCTGACGATGTGGAGGTCTACGACTTCCCCGGCGTGCTCTCGCTGTCCGGCCGCGAAGCCTTCCGCGCGCGCTATGTGGAGCGCTTCAAGAGCGAAGGCCTCGAGGCGATCGCGGTGCACCGGGCGGTGATCGGAAACCGCGTCATCGATCATGAGCGCGTCTGGCTGGAAGGCCGGGACTACAGCGCGCCGATCGATCTTGTCGTCATTTACACTGTGCAGGGCGGCCTCATCGCCCGCGTCGACTTCATCAAGGAGGGGGCGCCCTCATGAGCGTTCGCCGTCTCAGTACCCAGCAGCCCGACAGCTTTGCTTTCTCGCCCGAGAGCGAAGAGAAGGTGCAGTTCTGGCTGAACAAATACCCCGAAGAGCGCAAGGCGTCGGCGGTGATCCCGCTTCTGTGGATCGTGCAGAAGCAGGAGAACTGGATCCCCGAGCCCGCCATGCGCCAGATCGGCGAGCGGCTCGGCATGCCGTATATCCGCGTCTACGAGGTCGCCACCTTCTATACGATGTTCAACCTCGCCCCCACCGGCGAGCACCTGATCCAGGTGTGCGGCACCACCCCGTGCTGGCTGCGCGGCGCGGATGGCCTCAAAGCCGTGTGCGAGAAGAAGATCGGGCCAAAGGGTCGGAACCACGTCTCCAATGACGGCAAGCTCGCCTGGGAAGAGGTGGAGTGCCTGGGCGCCTGCGCCAACGCGCCCATGGTTCAGATCTCGAATACGCAGGGCGATTTCTATTACGAGGACCTGACGCCGGAAGCGCTCGAGCAGATGCTCGACGATCTGACGGCGGGCAAGGAGATCGAGCACGGTCCGATCACCAAGCGCCATGCGTCCGAACCGACGCAGGCCAAGGTGAAGGTGCTGGAGGAGGCGAGCCTCTATGACGGCTCGCGCGCCAAGCCGATCGCCGAGCTGCCGCATGCGGTGAAGAAGACCGAGCCGGCGGCGAAGTCGAAGGCCGCGAAGACCGACCGCGAAGAGACGGAAAAGGAGACCGGCCCGTCCATCGCCAAGCCCGCCGCCAAGGACAAGGCCGAAGCCGACAAGCCGGAGCCGGGGCAGCCGAAGACCCCGCCGAAGAAGCGTCCGGCCAAAGCGTCCGACGGCGCGAAATCCGGCGTGGCCACCAAGCCGACCGCCAAGACCTCCGCCGCGAAATCGAGCCCGGCGAAGAAACCGGCCGCGAAAAAGCCCGCCGCGAAGAAAACGCCTCCGAAGAAGAGCGGGGAGTAGTCGATGAAGATCGCCCTCTACGCCCTGTTCGCCGTCTTCGCGGTTATGGTCGCCGCCTGGGTGTTCGCCTGGGTGCAGACCTCAAGCCCGAACGCGGACCTCTCCGCGGTGCTGGCGCTAACCGGCTTTGCGCTCGCCGGCGCCGCCTTCTGGCTGAACCATCGTGAGAACAACGCGTCATGACCCAGCTTCTGCAGGATAAAGACCGCATCTTCACCAATCTCTACGGCCGCCATGACTGGCGCCTTGAGGCGGCGAAGCAGCGCGGCTCGTGGAACGGCACCAAAGAGATGCTGGAGCAGGGCCGCGACTGGATCATCGATCAGGTCAAGAAGTCCGGCCTGCGCGGCCGCGGCGGGGCGGGCTTCCCGACCGGCCTTAAATGGTCGTTCATGCCCAAGGAAGTCGGCGCGCGCCCGCACTATCTGGTCGTCAACGCCGACGAGTCCGAGCCGGGCACGTGCAAGGACCGCGAGATGATGCGGCACGATCCCCAGCACCTTATCGAGGGCTGCCTGATCGCGAGCTACGCCATGCAGGCCCACGCCTGCTACATCTATATACGCGGCGAGTACCAGCTGGAGCTCTCCCGCCTCGAAGCCGCGATCAAGGAGGCGTACGACGCCAGGCTGATCGGCAAGGACAATATCCACGGCTGGGATTTCGATCTCTACGTCCACCACGGCGCCGGCGCCTATATCTGCGGTGAAGAGACCGCCTTGCTGGAGAGCCTCGAAGGCAAGAAGGGCCAGCCGCGCCTGAAGCCGCCGTTCCCGGCGAACGCCGGCCTCTACGGCGCGCCGACGACTGTGAACAATGTCGAGAGTATTGCGGTCGTTCCCACGATTTTGCGCCGCGGCGCGGACTGGTTCGCGGGCTTCGGGCGCGAGGGAAACACCGGCACGAAAGTCTTCTCCATTTCCGGCCATGTGAACGCGCCGTGCAATGTGGAAGAAGCCATGAGCATCCCGCTGAAAACCCTGCTGGAACAGTATTGCGGCGGGGTGCGCGGCGGCTGGGACAATCTGAAGGCCGTGATCCCGGGCGGGTCGTCGGTTCCCCTTCTGCCGAAGGAGATCTGCGACGACGTGCTGATGGATTTCGATGCCCTCAAGGAGCACAAATCCGGCCTCGGCACCGCGGCGGTCATTGTCATGGACAAGTCCACCGACGTGGTGAAGGCGATCGCGCGCATCTCCTATTTCTACAAGCACGAAAGCTGCGGCCAGTGTACGCCGTGCCGGGAAGGCACCGGCTGGATGTGGCGCGTGCTCGACCGCATGGCGCGCGGCGAGGCGGAAACCTCCGAGATCGACGATCTGCTGGACGTCGCCGGGCAGGTGGAAGGCCACACGATCTGCGCGCTCGGCGATGCGGCGGCCTGGCCGGTCCAGGGCCTCATCCGCCATTTCCGCCACGAGATCGAAGAGCGCATCGAAAACTATCGCAGCGGCAAGCCGGTGTTCACGGGCGCCGTGGCGGCGGAGTAGGGATGATCCGCGCGCTCGTCATATCTAGTCTGGCCATTGTCGCGCTTGCTGCTTGCAACACGCGGCCGGTGAACGTGACGCTGGAGCCAAGTGAAAGCAATTTCGCACGCCTCGCGGAGGCTCAATACGTTCAGGTTGCCTTGGTGTCCGGTGAGACCTTCAGAGCGACTTATTCAGTCGATATAGGCGCGTCCATCTGTGCGGAGGAGTTTTGCGTTCGCAAGCATGAGGTGGCGGCCTTTTCGTTCAACGAGCGTCGGTGGGATGCGGGGAGCGCTCTACGCACGGTAGTCGCCGCACCAATCGCCTTGCCCGCGGCGGTCTTTGTAGCCACTGCGATGGCAAGTGCTGGTTCAAGCGCGCCCGAAGCGAGAGGCGGGGTATCGGAACGATCGACGGCGGACCGGTCGTCTGTCCTGATGCGCAATCTCTCACGGCGACAGAGACCTGGACCGATCTCGTTTTTCGCAGGTGGGATGACCTATGACGGGCGACCCTGCGCCAATGGGCAACTCGGTAGTGGTGAGGCGCCGCGGACTGACTTAGAGGCCGGGCTCTGGCTTCTCCAACATCGCAGTGCGCTTTCATCACAGTGCTTCAAAGCGACTGAGGTGCTTTGGTCCGACCTGGTCGATCAGAGTCAGCGTGCCGCGCTCAATCTGTTCTATGCAGCGCGGTCGAACTGGGAAGCGATGCAGTGCCACCGTGTTCTGGTCGGTCCGATGTGGCCGCGCGATCAACGTGCGAACGCCGCCTCAATCTCGAATTGGAATGTGATTTTCCATATTCGGATGAGCGGAAACGAACCGCAGGCATACGACTTCTACACGGACCTCCTCGAGCGGGCTGAAATTGCTTACGACGCTCCAACTGAGGCCAACTGTGCGCGCCTGAACACTGTCGCTGCGGCCCCAGAACTCTTGGAGCAGCGCATGTTGCTTTTTGATGAGATTTCGGACCTGCATTACAGGGGGCCAGCCATGATACTCGATGGGGATCAGATTGTGCGTGGTCACCTTTCTTACTTGGAAAATGCTGATGCACGCCGGGCCGAAGTTGAGGGCTTACTTGCTCAGCTGCCTGCTCTGGAAGATCCAACGACAAATTGGCCGAGCAATTCAATGGATAATCCGGCATGACCGACACCATGCGCACCATCGTCATCGACGGCGAGGAAGTCACCGTTCCGCAGGAGTATAACCTCCTGCAGGCCTCAGAGGCTGCGGGCCGGGAGATTCCGCGCTTCTGCTATCACGAGCGTCTCAGCGTCGCCGGCAATTGCCGCATGTGCCTTGTGGAGCTGGTGGGCGCGCCGAAGCCCGTGGCCTCGTGCGCCTTCCTGGTGAAGGACATGCGCGGCGGGCCTAACGGCGAGCCGCCGCAGATGCGCACGCTTAGCCCGCTGGTGAAGAAGGCGCGCGAAGGGGTGATGGAGTTCCTGCTCATCAACCACCCGCTGGACTGCCCGATCTGCGACCAGGGCGGGGAATGCGACCTGCAGGACCAGTCCATGGCCTATGGCCGCGCCGGCTCGCGCTTTGCGGAAAACAAGCGCGCGGTGGAAGACAAGTATATGGGCCCGCTGATCAAGACGATCATGACCCGCTGCATCCAGTGCACCCGCTGCGTGCGCTTCGCCACCGAGATCGCGGGTGTGCCCGAAGTGGGCGCCATCGGGCGCGGCGAGGACATGGAGATCACCACCTATCTGGAGCAGTCCATGACGTCGGAGCTCTCCGGCAACGTCATCGATCTCTGCCCGGTGGGCGCGCTGACCTCCAAGCCCTACGCGTTCAACGCCCGGCCCTGGGAGCTGAACAAGACCGAGAGCATCGACGTGATGGACGCGCTGGGCGCGAATATCCGCGTCGACGCGCGCATGGGCGCGGTGCTGCGCATCATGCCGGTCACCCATGACGACGTGAACGAGGAGTGGATTTCCGACAAGACCCGCTTCTGCTGGGACGGGCTCGGCCGTCAGCGCCTCGACCGCCCGTTCGCCAAGAAGGACGGCAAGCTCGCGCCCGTCGACTGGTCGGAAGCGCTGAAGATCGCCGCGGAGAAGCTCTCCGGCGACGCGTCGAAGATCGGCGTCATCGCGGGCGATCTGAACGAAGTCGAGGGGCTGAAAGCCGCCAGGGATTTGTTCTCGTCCCTTGGCGTCACCTCGCTCGATTGCCGCCAGGACGGCGCGAAGATCGGCGCCCGAGACAAATCGACAGCTCGTGAGAGCTATCTGTTCAACTCCACCATCGCCGGAATCGACAAGGCCGACGCGATCCTGCTGATCGGGACCAATCCGCGCCTCGAGGCGCCGGTCCTGAACGCCCGGATCCGCCAGCGCTGGCTGAATTCCGACATCGAAGTGGGTCTGATCGGCGAGCCGGCCGACCTGACCTATGACTTCGAACACGCCGGGACCGGCCCCGCCGATCTCGACGGCCTGTCGCGCAAGCGCTCGGGGATCATCAAGGCGCTGAAAGACGCCGAACGCCCGATGATCATCGTCGGCTCCGGCGCCCTGGCGCGCGAGGACGGCGCCGCCGTGCTGCGCGCGGCCGGCGAGCTCGCCGACAAGATCGGCGCGGTGAAAGAGGGCTGGAACGGCTTCAACGTGCTGCACGGCGCGGCCTCGCGCGTGGGCGGGCTCGATCTGGGCTTCCTGCCGGGCGAGGGCGGCCGCGACACGACCGCCATCCTCGACGGCGCGTCGAAGGGCGAGGTGGAGACCGTGGTGCTTCTGGGCGCCGACGAGATCGACACCGCGAAGCTCGGCGACGCCTTCGTGATCTATGTGGGCCATCACGGCGACGCGGGCGCCATGCGCGCCGATTTGATTCTGCCGTCAGCGGCTTACACCGAAAAGAACGGGCTCTACGTGAACACCGAAGGCCGCGTGCAGATGGGCATGCGCGCCGTGTTCCCGAAGGGCGAAGCCAAAGAAGACTGGGCGATCTTCCGCGCGCTCTCCGGCGTCATGGGCAAGACGCTGCCCTATGACGATCTGAACGCGCTGCGCGCCGCGCTCATCGACGAGATCGAGACCTTCGGCCAGATCGACCACGCGCCCGGCGCGGCCTCGGCTGCGGACTTCAAGGTGGCCGAGATCGGCGAGGCGGGCGATCTCTCCGACGCGCCGTTCCGCTCGCCCGTGACCGATTTCTATCTCACCAACGCCGTGGCCCGCGCCTCGAAGACGCTGGCGGAGTGCTCGGCCATGGTGAAGGCCGCGCGCGACGAACTGCAGGCGGCGGAGTAGACAATGAGCGTTCGATCCCTCGCCACCCGCCTGTTCAACGCGCGCACCAACGTGCCGTGGGTGCTGGCGATGGTGACGGGCGCCGGGATCGGCGGCTCGCAGGACATGATGGTGCGCGGGCTCGCCCTGGGCTTTGCGCTCGGGCTCGTCTGGGCGCTGTTGTTCGGAAAACAGCCCGGCGCCGCAGATCGCAGCAGCGAGGCCTAGACGATGGCGGGCTGGCTCAATACCAACACGCTCGCCGGGCTGATGATGGGCGCCGGCATGGGGCTGACCATGGGCCTGCTGCTCGGCTGGGCCGCCGGGATTCCCATCGGCCTCGGCGTGGGGCTCGTCTGGGCCGTGGTGTTCAATTCGAGCCGCACCGCGACGGGCGGGGACATGACTGACAAGGACGCGGACTGATGTACGATTTCGTGACCGATCACGGCCCGCTGCTGGGCTCGCTTCTGGCCGTGGCCCAGATCATGGGCTTCGTGACCGTCCTGCTGCTCTCGCTGGCCTTCCTCCTGCTCATGGACCGCAAGGTCTGGGCGGCGGTGCAGATGCGCAAGGGCCCCAACACCGTGGGCGCCTTCGGCCTGCTGCAGTCCTTCGCCGACTTCATCAAGTTCGTGGTCAAGGAAATCGTCGTGCCCGCGGGCGCCGACCGGCCGCTCTTCCTGCTGGCGCCGCTTTTGACCTTTGTCTTCGCCTTCATCACCTGGGCGGTGATCCCCGTGGCCCCCGGCTGGGTGATCGCCGACCTCAATGTCGGCATTCTCTACATCTTCGCGATCAGCTCGCTGGGCGTGTACGGCATCATCGTCGGCGGCTGGGCCTCGAACTCGAAATATCCGTTCCTGGGCTCGCTCCGGTCGGCCGCGCAGATGGTCTCCTATGAGGTCTCCATCGGCTTCGTCCTGGTGACGATCCTATTGATGGCCGGCTCCATGAACCTCTCCACCGTGGTGGAGGCGCAGAGCGGGGGGTTCTGGAACTGGCACCTCCTGTCGCTGGACATGCTGCCCTGGCCGGCCTTCCTGATCACGATCCCGATGTTCGTGATCTTCTTCATCTCCGCCCTGGCGGAGACGAACCGGCCGCCCTTCGACCTTCCCGAAGCCGAATCCGAGCTCGTGGCGGGCTATCAGGTGGAATACTCCTCCACCCCCTACCTGCTCTTCATGATCGGGGAATACCTGAACATCGTGCTGATGTGCGCGCTGATGACGGTGCTGTTCTTCGGCGGCTGGCACGCGCCCTTCGACGTGGCGCCGTTCACCTGGATCCCCGGCGTGTTCTGGTTCGCCATCAAGGTCGTGTTCTTCTTCTTCATGTTCGCCATGGTGAAGGCGCTGGTGCCCCGGTACCGCTATGACCAGCTGATGCGCCTGGGCTGGAAGATCTTCCTGCCCACCTCGCTCGCGGCCGTGGCCGTCATGGGCGGGATCGTCGTCTACACCCAAGCGGCCGCAAGCTAATGAGGCTTTCGATGAACCGGATCGCACAGACCCTTCGCGGCGCCGCCCTTCTGGACTTCTGGGGCGCCTTCGCGCTCGGAATGAAGTATTTCTTCAGGCCCAAGCCGACCATCAACTATCCCTTCGAGAAGGGTCGGCTGTCCCCGCGCTTCCGCGGCCAGCACGCGCTGCGTCGCTACGCCAACGGGGAAGAGCGCTGCATCGCCTGCAAGCTGTGCGAGGCGGTGTGCCCGGCCCAGGCCATCACCATCGAGGCCGAACCGCGCGCCGACGGCTCGCGGCGCACCACGCGCTACGACATCGACATGGTCAAATGCATCTATTGCGGCTTCTGCGCGGAAGCCTGCCCGGTGGATGCGATCGTGGAAGGCCCGAATTTCGAATTCGCCGTCGAGACCCGCGAAGAGCTCTACTACGACAAGGAAAAGCTCCTCGACAACGGCGACCGGTGGGAACGTGAAATCGCGCGGAACCTCGAACTCGACGCGCGCTACCGGTAGCGCTATTACGGCGCCCGACTCCACAAGGGAGCTGGGGATTCCTTCCCCGCTCCGCCAGTCCTGAACCGGCGAGGGTCCTCCTCGCCGCCCGTCCCGAAGGGGGAGACCCGTGCTGCAAGCGGCGGCGTTCTACATTCTGTCCGCGATCGCGATCCTGTCCGCGCTCATGGTGGTGTCGGTGAAGAATCCGGTGCGCGCGGTCCTGTTCCTCATCCTGACCTTCTTCGCCGCGGCCGGGCTCTTCGTGATCCTGGGCGCGGAATTCCTCGCGATGATCCTGGTGATCGTCTATGTGGGCGCGGTGGCCGTGCTGTTCCTGTTCGTGGTGATGATGCTCGACATCGATTTCGCCGCGCTGAAAGCCGGCTTCATCGAGAACGCCCCGCTCGGCGGCCTCGTGGCGCTGGCGCTCGCGGGCATTCTCGCGGTCACGGGCTTCGCCTGGGTGACGGCTGACAGCGCCGCGTCCAACCTTGCCGCGCCGACGCCTGAAGGGGTCGACAACGTGGCCGCGCTCGGTGCGCTGATTTACGACGATTACGTCCTCTATTTCCAACTCGCCGGCCTCATCCTGCTGGTCGCCATGATCGGCGCCATCGTGCTCACGCTCCGCCATCGCGGCGGGGTGAAGCGCCAGGACATGCATCGCCAGGTTACGCGCCCCCGCGCGGACTCGGTGGAGGTCGTCGACGTCAAATCCGGCGAAGGGATCGGCTGATGCTTGAGATCGGACTTGGACACTATCTCGCGCTCGCCGCGATCCTGTTCACCATCGGGGTGTTCGGGATATTCGTGAACCGCAAGAACGTGATCATCCTTCTGATGTCGATCGAGCTCATGCTGCTCGCAGTTAACATCAACCTGGTGGCCTTCTCCGCCTATCTGAACGACCTCGTCGGCCAGGTCTTCGCCATGTTCATCCTGACCGTCGCCGCGGCCGAAGCCGCCGTCGGTCTCGCCATTCTCGTCGTCTTCTTCAGGAACCGCGGTGACATCGCGGTCGAAGGCGCCAATCTGATGAAGGGCTAGCGCCGCCGCCATGGCCTATATCGTCGTCTTCGCGCCGCTGCTCGCAGCGATCATCGCCGGCCTGTTGCAAAAGCAGATCGGCGACCGCGCCGCCCAGATCCTCACCACCGGCGGGACCGTCCTCGCCGCGCTGTCCTCAGTGGCCGTCTTCGTGGACGTGGCGTTCGGGGGCAATGCACGCACGATCGAACTCGCCCAATGGATGGCCATGGGCGATTTCGAGGTGAGCTGGGCGATCAAGCTCGACACGCTCTCGGCGGTGATGCTGGTGGTGATCACCAGCGTGTCCAGCCTCGTGCACGTCTATTCCTGGGGCTACATGTCCCACGACCCGCACCGGGCGCGCTTCTTCGCGTACCTGTCGCTGTTCACTTTCGCCATGCTGTCGCTGGTGACGGCCGACAACTTCATCCAGATGTTCTTCGGCTGGGAGGGCGTGGGCCTCGCCTCCTATCTGCTCATCGGCTTCTGGTACAAGAAGGAGAGCGCCAACTCCGCCGCCATCAAGGCCTTCGTCACCAACCGGGTGGGCGATTTCGGCCTGGCGCTCGGGGTGATGGCGGTGTTCGCCGTGTTCGGGACGGTGAAGTTCGACGAGGTCTTCGCGCAGATCCCCGACATGCAGGACGCGGTGCTCACCGTGTTCGGCCTGGAGTTCATGGCGCTTGAACTGATCGCCTTCCTCCTGTTCATCGGCGCCATGGGTAAGTCGGCCCAGTTCTTTCTGCATGTCTGGCTGCCCGACGCCATGGAAGGCCCGACGCCTGTCTCCGCCCTGATCCACGCCGCCACCATGGTGACGGCGGGCGTGTTCCTGGTCTGCCGCGCCTATCCGATTTTCGAGCTGGCGCCGAACACCTCGGCCTTCATCACCTTCATCGGCGCGATCACCGCGATCTTCGCCGCGACGGTGGGCCTGGTGCAGAACGACATCAAGCGGGTGATCGCCTATTCGACCTGTTCGCAGCTCGGCTACATGTTCTTCGCCGCCGGCCTGGGGCTCTATTCCGCGGCCATGTTCCACCTGTTCACGCACGCCTTCTTCAAGGCGCTCCTGTTCCTCGGCGCGGGCTCGGTGATCCACGGCCTCCATGACGAGCAGGACATGCGTAACATGGGCGGGATCTACAAACTCCTGCCCATGACCTGGATCCTGATGATCATCGGCACGCTGGCGCTCACCGGCGTCGGAATCCCGCTCCTCGGGATCGGCTTCGCCGGCTTCTATTCCAAGGACATGATCATCGAGGAGGCCTTCGCTATGGGGCAGGAGGGCCTGCCCTTCGGTCTGTTCGCCTTCTGGATCGGGATTCTCGCGGCGGGGCTTACGAGCTTTTATTCCTGGCGCCTGATCTTCATGACCTTCCATGGCGACCATCGCGGCGACAAGGAAACACTCAAGCACGCCCATGAAAGCGGCTGGGTGATGCTTACTCCGCTTATTCTGCTGGCGGTCGGCGCGGTGTTCGCCGGCGGCTTGTTCAAATCGGACTTCGTGGGCAAGGGCGCCCAGACCTTCTGGGGCGAGTCGCTGCCGGCCGGCGCCTATTCCGATTACAAGTACGGGCCTGACAGCCATTACGGCGATCACGGGTCGGGCGGCTACGCCGACGAGGCGACCGCCGCCGCGGCGGATCAGACCGGCGAGGAGGCTTATCGCGACGAAGCCTACGGCGAGGACGACTACGGCGGAGAGACCGCCAGCCCGCGTCACCCCGCCTGGGTGCTGATCCTGCCGGTGGCCGTGTCGGCGCTTGGCTTCGGCTTGGCCTGGTTCTTCTACATGGCCAATCCGGGCCTTCCCGCCCGCATCGCGGCGCGCGGCGGTCCGCTGCACACCTTCCTTTATAACAAGTGGTTCTTCGACGAGGCCTATGATGCGGTGTTCGTCAAAGGCACGCGCGCGCTGGGCGATCTGTTCGCCAAGGTCGGCGATCAGAAGATCATCGACGGCTTCGGTCCCAACGGCGTGGCGGGAAGCGCGCTCGCCGGCGCCAAGCGGATCGCCCGCATGCAGAGCGGGTACGTATACCACTATGCCTTCTTCATGCTGATCGGAGTGCTGGGTCTGGCGCTCTGGATCATCGCGCGCGCCGGGGTGTAACGGGGTAATGCTTTCTCAGCTTCCAATCCTATCCTTCATCACCTTCCTGCCGGCGCTCGGTGCGGTGGGGATCCTGATCCTGCGCGTCTTGATGCGCGCCGAGGATTCCGACGCGCTCGACAAGAACGCCAAGGGGGTGGCGCTCTTCGTCACCGGCTTCGTGTTCGTGATGGCCTGCCTTCTGGTGCTGGAGTTCGACTCCGCGAACCCGGACTTCCAGTTCGTCGAGGCCGCCGAATGGCTGTCGGCGCTGGGCATCTCCTACAAGATGGGCGTGGACGGGATCAGCGTTCTGTTCGTGCTGCTGACCGCTTTCCTGATGCCGATCTGCATTCTCTCGAGCTGGGGGCTGAAGACGCGCGTCGCCGACTACATGGCCGCCTTCCTGCTTCTGGAGACGCTGGTCATCGGCATTTTCTGCGCGCTCGACCTGGTGCTCTTCTACATCTTCTTCGAAGGCTCGCTCATCCCGATGTTCCTGATCATCGGGGTGTGGGGCGGGGCGAACCGGATCTACGCCGCGTTCAAGTTCTTCCTCTACACCTTCGTGGGTTCGGTGCTGATGCTGGCGGCGATGATCGTCATGTTCATCACGGCGGGCACCACCGATATCGAGCAGCTCCTGACATTCCCGTTCGCGGAAAGCCTGCAGACCTGGCTCTGGCTCGGGTTCTTCGCGAGCTTTGCGGTGAAGATGCCGATGTGGCCGGTGCACACCTGGTTGCCGGACGCCCACGTGCAGGCGCCCACGGCCGGCTCGGTGATCCTGGCGGGCATTCTGCTGAAGCTCGGCGGCTACGGCTTCCTGCGCTTCTCGCTGCCCATGTTCCCGGACGCGAGCGCCTACTTCCAGCCGCTGGTCTTCGTCCTGTCGATCATCGCCATCGTCTACACCTCGCTGGTGGCGTTTCGGCAGACCGACATCAAGAAGCTCATCGCCTATTCCTCCGTGGCGCATATGGGCTTCGTGACGCTGGGCATCTTCGCGGCCAACGAGCTGGGGATTCAGGGCGCCATCTTCCAGATGATCTCTCACGGGATCATCTCCGGCGCGCTCTTCCTTCTCGTCGGCGTGATCTATGACCGTTTCCACACCCGCGAGATCGCCTTCTATGGCGGGCTGGTGCACAAGATGCCGGTCTACGCCGCCTTCTTCGCCCTGTTCGCCATGGCTAATGTGGGCCTTCCCGGCACTTCGGGTTTCGTGGGCGAGATCACGACCATGATGGGCGCCTTCCAGGTCGATCCCCGTGTGGCCTTCGGCGCCGCGCTCGGGGTGATCTTCTCGGCGGTCTACATGCTGACGCTCTACAAGAAGGTCGTGTTCGGCGAGATCACCAATCCCAAGCTTGAGACCGCCACCGACCTGAACGGCCGCGAATGGATCAATCTCTCCGTCCTGGCCGCGCTCGCGATCTATTTCGGCTTCTTCACCACGCCGATCACCGAAACCACCCGCGCCAGCGTCGCCCAGCTCATCGAGCAGTACGAGGCCGCAACGCTTCCCCCGTTCGAAGAGATCAACGCCTTCGAACCGATTGAAGCCGCGCCCCAGTCCGAGACCGAAGGCTAGCCATGTCCGCCTCATCGCTCCTCAATGATCTGTCGCTGATGATCCCCGAGCTTCTGCTCGCGGTCGGCGCGCTCGCGCTCTTGATGCTCGGGACCTACTGGCGCAACGAAGCCTCCGGCGCGCGTCTGGTGATGCGCCTGGCGACGGTGCTTCTGGTGGTGGTGGCGGGCGTGGCGGTGTTCACCGCCGGCGACGTCTCCACTTCGGTGTTCAACGGCGCCTTCGCGATCGACAATTTCGCGCTCTACGCCAAGACCGTGGTGTTCCTCGCCGCGGCCGCCGCGTTGCTGCTCGCCGCGAAATATCTGCATACCGAGAACCTCTCCAAGCCGGAATACCCGGTGCTGGTGCTGCTGGCGTCGCTCGGCATGGCCTTCATGGTCAGCGCCGACGATCTGATGACGCTCTATCTCGGCCTCGAGCTGCAATCTCTCTCGGTCTACATCCTGGCCGCCTTCAACCGGGACTCCCTGCGCGCCTCGGAAGCGGGCCTGAAATATTTCGTGCTCGGCGCGCTGTCTTCCGGTTTGCTTTTGTATGGAGCCTCGCTGGTCTACGGCTTTTCCGGCACCACCTCGTTTGAAGGCATCGCGGTCGCGGCCGGGGAGGGGACGAATATCGGCCTTCTGTTCGGCATGGTGTTCGTGATCTCCGGCATCGCCTTCAAGATCTCCGCCGCGCCCTTCCACATGTGGACGCCCGACGTGTACGAAGGCGCGCCGACTCCGGTCGCCGCCTTCTTCGCCACCGCGCCAAAGCTCGCCGCCATGGCGCTCCTGGCGCGCGTGCTGATCGAGCCGTTCGGCCCCATGGCCGAGGACTGGCGCCAGGTGATCATCGTGCTGGCGCTGCTCTCCATGGCGTTCGGGGCCTTCGGCGCGCTGATGCAGACCAATATCAAGCGCCTGATGGGCTATAGCTCGATCGGCAATGTGGGCTACGCACTCGTCGGCCTCGCCGCCGGCACCCAGCTCGGCCTGTGGTCGGTGCTGCTCTACATGACGCTCTACGTGGTGGGCGTGGCCGGCGCGTTCGGGGTGATCCTCTCCATGCGCCGGGCCGAAGGAATGGTGGAGCGCATCGAGGATCTGGCCGGGCTCGCCCAGACCCGCCCGGCGCTCGGATGGTCCATGACCGCCCTGATGTTCTCCATCGGCGGCATGCCGTTCCTGGTGGGCTTTTTCGGAAAGCTCTTCGTGTTCTACGCCGCCGCCAGCGCGGGGCTCGTCTGGCTGGTCGTGATCGCGTTGCTCTTCTCCGCAGTGTCCATGGCCTATTACCTGAAGGTCGTGAAGGTGATCTGGTTCGACGAGCCGGACGGCGAGTTCCAGCCGGCGCCGGCGGGCGTCGCGTTCGTCAGCCGGGCGGCCGGCCTCGCCACCGTGGTCCTGGTGCCCTTCGTGGCGCTCCTGCTAGCCCAGGTGATCCGCGCCGGGACCGGCATCGGCGGCTGATCCCTTGCGTATCGAAGTCTTCGAAGACCTCGACTCCACCAATGAGGAGGCCAAGCGCCGCGCGCTTTCCGGCGAGGCGGGCCCGCTCTGGATCGTGGCGAAGACCCAGTCCGCCGGGCGCGGCCGCCGCGGTCGGGCCTGGACCAGCGCCGGCGGCAATCTCTTCACGACCGGGCTCTACCGGCTGAACGCCACGCCGGCGGAGGCCGCGAATCTCTCCTTCGCCGCCGCGCTCGCCGTCGGCGATCTCGCGGCCGCCCATATCGATCCCGAGCTGGTGCGGCTGAAATGGCCCAACGATGTCCTGATCGCCGGGCGCAAGGTCTCCGGCATTCTGCTTGAGTCCGGCGCGCACAAGGACGGCGGGCTCTGGCTCGCGGTCGGAATCGGCGTCAATCTCGCCCACCATCCTGAAGACGCCGAGCGCCCCGCCACCGACTTCTCGGTCCACGGCGCCCAGCTGAGCCCGGAACAGGCGGTGGAGACGCTGTCGCGGCGTTTCGATCACTGGCGTGTGAAATGGGCGGAAGCCGGCTTCACCCCGTTGCGGGAAGCCTGGCTCTCGCGCGCCAAGGGCCTTGGCGAGGCGTGCACGGTGCGCCTGCAGGACGAGACCCTTCACGGCGTGTTCGCCGATCTTCACGAGGACGGCTCTCTGAGGCTTGATTTGCCCGGCGGCGCGCGGCGCTTTATTTCGGCGGGCGACGTGTTTTTTCCGCAAGGCTAGCCTTTGCGGATGTCCTTCCCCGCCTGCGGGGGAGGTGGCCCGAAGGGCCGGAGGGGGGGCGGCGCGGATATCCGGCCGCATCATCCCCCCTCCGTCCTTTCGCTGCGCGACAGGACACCTCCCCCGTAAACGGGGGAGGACATAGAGGTGGACCCATGCTTCTCGCCATCGACTGCGGCAATACGAATACGCTTTTCGCCGTCCACGACGGGACGGACTGGCGCGCCCAGTGGCGCACGTCCACCCAGACGACGCGCACCGCCGACGAGTACGCGGTCTGGCTCAATCAGCTTCTGCAGCTTCAGGATCTGTCGCTGAAGGACATTGAAAGCTGCGTCATCTCCACCGTGGTGCCGCAGTCCCTGTTCAATCTGAGAAACCTCGCCCGGCGCTATCTCGGCGGCGAGCCGCTGGTGGTGGGCGAGCCGAGCGTCGATCTCGGGGTTCGGGTGAACCTGCCGCGCCCCTCCGAGGCCGGGGCCGACCGCCTGGTCAATGCGCTCGGCTGCCGGGTGAAATATCCCGGCGCCTTGATCATCGTCGACAGCGGCACGGCGACGACCTTCGACGTGGTCAGCGCCGAGGGCGCGTTCGAGGGCGGCGTCATTGCGCCGGGGATCAACCTGTCCATGCAGGCGCTGCACCAGGCCGCCGCGCGCCTGCCGAGGATCGCAATCGAGAAACCGCAGCGCGTGATGGGCAAGGATACGGTCGGCGCCATGCAGTCCGGGGTGTTCTGGGGCTATATCGATCTCATCGACGGGCTTGTGACGCGGCTGAAAGCCGAGTACGGCGAGCCTATGACAGTCATCGCCACCGGCGGCGTCGCCTCCCTGTTCGAGGGCGCGGCCCGCACAATCGACCATTACGATCCCGACGTGACCATTCGTGGTCTTCTTGAAGTCTGGCGGCGCAATGCGCCGGGAGCGCGCGCGGCGTGAGCAAGACATTGAAAGACGCCGACGACAGCCAGGCCCTGTATTTCGTGCCGCTGGGCGGCTCCGGCGAAATCGGGATGAACCTCAATCTCTACGGCTACGGCCGGAGTGAGGAGGACCGCACCTGGATCATCGTGGATTGCGGCGTGACGTTCGGGGACCTCTCCACGCCCGGCGTGGACATCATCACCCCCGATCCGCGCTTCATCGAGGACCGCAAGCACCAGCTCGCCGCCATCGTGCTCACCCACGCCCATGAAGACCATATGGGCGCGGTCGCCCATCTCTGGCGCCGGCTGCGCTGTCCGATCTACGCGACGCCCTTCACCGCCTGGCTGATGCGCGACCGGCTGGCCGAGCACGGGCTCCTGGGCGAGGCGGAGCTGATCGAGATCGGCCTGCACGACCGATTCGAGATCGGACCGTTCGATCTGGAGCTCGTCACGCTCACCCACTCCATTCCCGAGCCCAACGGGCTGATCATCCGAACCCCCGCCGGCCTCGTCCTGCACACCGGGGATTGGAAGATCGATCCCGATCCGCTGATCGGCGCCTCCACCGACGTCGCCAAGCTGGAAGCGGCCGGCGAAGAGGGCGTGATGGCGATGGTGTGCGATTCCACCAACGTCTTCACCGAAGGCGAATCCGGCTCTGAACTTGGCGTGCGCGAGAACCTCACCGAGCTGGTGGGCCGATATCAGGGCCGAGTGGCGATCGCCGCCTTCGCCTCCAACGTCGCCAGGCTGGAGACCGCCATCAAGGCGGCCGAGGCCAACGGCCGGCGCGTCTGCCTTGTGGGCCGGTCCATGCACCGCATGACCGCGGCGGCCAAGGCCGTGGGCCTGCTTGCCGATGTCCAGCCCTTCGTGGAGGAGGAGGAGGCGGGATACTTCCCGCCGGACAAGATCCTCTATCTCTGCACCGGGTCTCAAGGCGAACCGCGCGCGGCGCTGTCGCGCATCGCCGAAGGGACCCACCGCAACGTCACCCTCAACGAAGGCGACGCGGTGATCTTCTCCTCGCGCATCATCCCGGGCAATGAGCGCGGCATTTTCGATCTGATGAACCGGCTCGCCGGGCGCGGAATCGAGATCGTCACCGAGAAGAACATGCACATCCATGTCTCCGGCCATCCCTGCCGGGGCGAGCTCGCCCAGATGTACGCCTGGGCCAAGCCGAAGATCGCCATTCCGGTCCATGGCGAGCTGCGCCATCTGAAGGAGCACGCGAAATACGCCCGCGAGCTGCAGGTGCCCCAGTCGCTGGCGCCCCATAACGGCGCGGTGATCCGCATCACCAGGGACGGCGCGGCCATCGTCGATGAAGCGCCGTCCGGCCGGCTTCACGTGGACGGCAATTTCCTGGTCGAGGCGGAGGCGGAGTCCATAAAGGAACGCCGGCGCATGGCGCATTCCGGCCATGTCACCGTTGCGGCGATCGTGTCGGGCGGCGATCTCGTCAGCGAGATCGACATCCGCTGCATGGGAATCCCCGAGACCGACACGTTCGACATCGAGGACTTCATGGACGAGCTCGCCGATGCGGCGGAAGACGCGTTCAAACGTTTGGGCAAGAAGGACAAGCGCGACGAGGCCATGGTGGAGGAGACCCTGCGCCGCGCCGTGCGCCGGGAGGCCAACCGCATCTGGGGCAAGAAACCCCATGTGGAAGCGATTGTCCTGAGCACGTGAAGCCTGTTGCATAGGGCTGTCGGCAAAGCACGAGGAGCGCCGCCATGAAGATCGGACGATTGAACCATGTGGGCGTCGCCACGCCCGACGTGGAGGCCGCCGCCAAGGTCTTCGCCGATCTTTACGGCGCGACCGACGCCACGAAGGCCAGGACGTTTGAAAATCTCGGCGTGAAGGTGATCTTCGTCACCCTTCCCAACATGCAGATCGAGCTGATCGAGCCGGCCGGCGAGGGCTCGCCGATCCATAAATTCCTGGAGAAAAACCCCAAGGGCGGTCAGCACCATATGTGCTTTGAGGTGCCGGACATCCTGCAGGCCCGCGACGCCATGGCCGAGCGCGGCGCCACGGTGCTCGGGACCGGCGAGCCCTATATCGGCGCGCACGGCGTGCCGGTGATCTTCGTTCATCCCAAGGACACCGGCGGCGTGTTGATCGAGCTGATGCAGGACCCGCAGGTCCGGCTGGGGGAGGGCGGCGATTGAGCACCTCCTCCGGCGCGAGCCCAATGATGCGCCGCCTCGGCCAGGGCGTCGTGGGTCTGTTCCTCGTTCTCTGGATCTCGCAGCTCTTCCTGCCCGATGACGGCGTCGGGTTCGTCACCGGCATCGTGGTCTATCTCATCGTATGGTGGATGGTGTTCTTCTGCGTCCTGCCGCTGCGCGTTCAAAGCCAGCAGGAGGAGGGCGCGGTGGTCCCCGGCTCCGAACCCGGCGCGCCGGCCGATCCGCAACTGGGCTACAAGTTCAAGCTCACAAGCGCGATCGCGGCGGGGCTGTGGCTGATCTATTTCGTGCTGTTCGAGTTCGAGCTGGTGAGCCTGGGGCCGATCCCGACCGCGGGGTAGGGGCGCCCATAGATGTCTCCCCCCGCTTGCGGGGGGAGTGGCCCGAAGGGCCGAGGGGGGCTGCGCCGCGGTCAATGGTGGAGCCGCCCCCTCCGCTCGCTTCGCGGACACCTCCCCCGTAAACGGGGGAGGACATCAAGCCCCGCTTGCCCCCACGCCCCCGCACAGTCTAATCATCGCTCAACCGATAACGCCGCAACCCGGCCCGCTCCCCGAGTTCTCCATGCGCCTCTCTCGCTTCTTCCTGCCTGTCCTGAAGGAAACCCCGGCCGAGGCGCAGATCGTCTCGCACCGGCTGATGCTGCGGGCGGGGATGATCCGCCAGGAGGCGGCGGGGATTTACGCCTGGCTGCCGCTGGGCTTTCGCGTGCTGAAGAAGATCGAACAGATCGTGCGCGAGGAGCAGGACCGGGCCGGCGCGATCGAGATGCTGATGCCGACCCTCCAGTCCGCCGATCTTTGGCGCGAGAGCGGGCGCTATGACGGCTACGGCAAGGAGATGCTGCGCATCGTCGACCGGCACGAGCGCGACCTGCTCTACGGACCGACCAATGAGGAGATGATCACCGAGATCTTCCGCGCCTACGCCCGGTCCTACAAGGATTTGCCGAAGATCCTCTACCACATCCAGTGGAAATTCCGCGACGAGATCCGGCCCCGCTTCGGCGTGATGCGCGGGCGCGAATTCCTGATGAAGGACGCCTATTCCTTCGATCTCGACGAGGCCGGGGCGCGCGCGAGCTATAACCGCATGTTCGTGGCCTACCTGAACACCTTCGCCCGCATGGGGCTGAAGGCCGTGCCCATGCGCGCCGACACCGGGCCCATCGGCGGCGATCTCAGCCACGAATTCATCATCCTGGCCGAAACTGGCGAGAGCGAGGTCTTCCTCGACTCCGCGCTGGTGGAGATGCCCGCGCCGGGCCTCGACGTGGATTTCGACGCCGATCTGCAGGGCCTCGTCGATCAGCGCACGCAGTACTACGCCGCCACCGACGAGATGCACGAGGCCGCCCGGTTCGAGGCCGAAGTGCCGACCGAGCGCCGCCTGAACGCGCGCGGCATCGAGGTGGGCCACATCTTCTACTTCGCAGACAAGTACTCCAAGCCCATGGGCGCCAAGGTCGCCCACCCCGACGGGCAGGAGCGCCACGTCCACATGGGCTCCTACGGGGTCGGGGTGTCGCGGCTCCTCGGCGCGATCATCGAAGCCCATCATGACGAGGCCGGGGTGATCTGGCCGGAGGCCGTGGCGCCGTTCGGCGTGGGGATCGTCAACCTGAAACCCGGCGACGAGGCCACCGACGCAGCCGCGCAGGGCGCCTATGACGCCTTCTCGCTCGCCGGCAAGGAGCCGCTGCTCGACGATACGGGCGAGCGCGCCGGCGCCAAGTTCGCCACCATGGATCTGATCGGCCTTCCCTATCAGCTGGTGCTGGGTCCGCGCGGCGTCGCCGAGGGCAAGGCCGAGGTGAAGATTCGCAAGTCCGGCGAGAAGCACGAGCTTTCCATCGAGGACGCGGTGGCGCGCCTGGCCGAAGGGGCCTTCTCGTGACGGCGGAGACCGCCGCGACCCGCCTGCCTGAAACAGGCGCCGGACCGTTCTCGGCGTTCGAATTCCTTCTGGCGTTCCGATATCTCCGCGCCCGGCGCAAGCAGGGCGGGGTGACCCTGATCTCCATCATCTCCTTCGTCGGCATCATGCTGGCGGTGACCGCGCTGATCGCGGTGATGAGCGTGATGAACGGGTTTCGCCACGAGCTTCTGACCCGGCTCCTCGGCGTGCAGCCCCATGTCTATGTCTACCTGCCTCAGGAGACCGACGTGGACGCCGGCGTGATCGCCGACGCCATCCTGGAGCTGGACGGTGTGCGCCAGGCCGGGCCGGTGGCCGTGGGCCAGGCGCTGGTCACGTCCGGGCGTCAGGCCGCCTTCGCCCAGGTCGCCGGCGTGCGTCCGCAGGATCTGCGCCGCTTCGACCTGATCACCGGCGCGCGCGGCGCCGACGAAGCCGGCGGCGGGCTGGTGCAAGGCTCGGTGGACGGCTTCGGCGAAGGGCGAAACGGCGGGAACGAGGTCGTCATCGGCTCGGCCATGGCCGGCCAGCTCGGCGTGCGGGCGGGCGACCAAGTGACCCTTGTGACGCCGCGCGGCGCCCAGACGGCGCTGGGCACGACGCCGCGCTCTAAGGCCTACACCGTCGCCGGGATCATCACGGTGGGCGTGCAGGACCTCGACAGCATCCTCGTCTACATGCCGCTGGAGCAGGCCGCCCTGTTCTTCAACCGGCCCGTCAACGGCGACTATATCGACGTGCGCATCGACGATCCCGACCAGCCGGACTCGGTGAAGGAGGCGATCCGTCAGATCACGCCGGCCAATACGATGGTCTTCGACTGGCGCCGGCAGAACGAGGCCTTCTGGCGCGCCTTGCAGGTGGAGCGCGTGGCCATGCGCCTGATCCTGATGATCATCGTGCTGATCGCGGCCATGAACATCATCTCCGGGCTCGTCATGCTGGTGAAGAACAAGACCCGCGACATCGCCATATTGCGCACCATGGGCGCGAGCCAGGGCGCGGTCATGCGCATCTTCCTCATCGCCGGGGCGGCCGTGGGCGTGCTCGGCACGATCGCGGGCATTCTGCTCGGCCTGTTGTTCGTCGCCTTCATCGGCCCGATCCAGGATTTCGTCAGCTGGGCGTCGGGCGGGCCGGTCTTCGATCCGAGCGTCTATTCGCTCTATCGCCTGCCGGCGCGCGTGGATTGGGGCGAGGTGGCGTTCGTGGCGTTCTGGGGCTTCTTCACTGCGCTCCTGGCAACCTTGCCGCCGAGCTGGCGGGCCGGCCGCATCGATCCGGTGGAGGCGCTGCGCTATGAGTAACGAGCCGGCCCTGTCCATCCGCGGCCTTGAGCGCACCTACAAGACCGAGGGCGAGAACCTGACGGTGCTCAAGGGCGCCGATCTCGACCTTTATCCGGGCGAGCTTGTGGGGCTTGTCGGCCCGTCGGGCTCGGGCAAGTCCTCGCTGCTGCACGCCGCGGCGCTTCTGGAGAAGCCCAACGCCGGCGAGGTGCGGCTTGCAGGCCGCGACGGGCTGAAGCTGTCGGAGCGCGAACGCACGGCCCTGCGCCGGCGCGAGGTGGGGTTCGTCTATCAGTTCCATCACCTGATGCCGGAGCTGGACGCGTTGGACAACGTGGCGCTGCCTCAGCTCATCGCCGGGGTCTCGCGCACAGCCGCCCGGGACGCGGCCCGCGAGCGCCTGGTCGCGCTCGGCCTTGAAGGACGGCTCACGCACCGGCCGGGCCAGCTTTCCGGCGGCGAGCAGCAGCGCGTGGCCATCGCCCGCGCCCTGGTGAACCGGCCGCGCATCGTGCTCGCCGACGAACCCACCGGCAATCTCGACCCGGCCACGTCCGATCAGGTGTTCGACGCGCTCGGCGCGGCGTGCCGGGAGGCCGGCGCCGCGGCGCTCGTGGCCACCCACAATATCGCGCTCGCCCGCCGCATGGACCGGGTGGTGACGCTGCAGGACGGCCGGGTCGTGGCGTGGACAGGCGACGGCGCAACCGCCTGACGTCTGGAACGCAGCGCGAACATATTGAACGCGCACGGCTTTTCCACAAACGAATCATCGGGCTTGACGAACGGAACAAAACCGGAAAACATGCAAGGGAACAAAACAGGAATAATGGTTCCAGCAGCGTGTCTCACAGGAGTTCCCCCATGCGCGCCTTCATCGAAGATCTCACCTCCGCCGCGGTCATCATCGGCTTCATCTCCATCGCCCTGTCTGTCGGCGCCGCCTTCGTCGGCTAGGCCGGTCCGGCTAGACTGACGCCCTGTCGAATCGAACACGGCCGCGGCGCGGCGGGAGAGCGGGATGGCGCAGGCTTTCGTGCATTTGCGGGTGCGTTCGCCCTATTCGCTTCTGGAAGGGTCGATCCGCATCAAGGAGACCGCCGCCCTCTGCAAGAAGATGGGCATGCCGGCAGCGGCGATCACCGACACCAATAACCTCTTCGGCGCGCTGGAATTCTCCGAGACCCTGTCCGGCGAGGGCGTTCAGCCCATCATCGGCTGCACTCTGAAAGTCCAAATCGAGGCGCCGCGGCCGGGAGAGCGCTCCACCCCGGACGGAACGCTGGTTGTTCTGGCGAAGGACCAGGCCGGGTACGCCAATCTGATGAAGCTGTCCTCGGCCGCCTATCTTGAGGTGGGCGCCACGGACGAGGCGCATGTCTCCATCGAGCGCCTGCTCAATCACGCCGCGGGCCTGATCTGCCTGACCGGCGGGTATGACGGAGTTCTGAACCGGCTCGTCTGCGCGGGGCGCGCCGGTCCGGCGGACGACGTGCTCGCCCGCTTGCAGGCCGCCTTCGGCGACCGGCTCTATCTCGAGCTTCAGCGCCATGGCCGGCCGGACGACGTGACGGCGGAGGATTACCTGATCGAGCGCGCCTATGCGCGCGATCTGCCGCTTGTGGCCACGAACGAGCCCTATTTCGTGACCGCCGACCGGCATGGCGCCCATGACGCGCTGTTGTGCATCGCGGACGGCGCCTATGTCAGCCAGACCGATCGGCGCCAGGTCACGGCCGAGCATTATTTCAAATCCGGCGCGGAAATGGCCGCCCGCTTCGCCGATCTGCCCGAAGCGATCGCCAACACGGTCGAGATCGCCCGGCGCTGCGCCTTCCGGCCGCGCACCGGCGATCCGATCCTTCCAAGCTTTCCCACCGAGGGCGACCGCAACGAAGCCGAGGAGCTGCGCGCCCAGGCCCGCGCCGGGCTCGACGCCCGGCTCGCCAAGATCGAACCTTCCGCGACGCGTGAGGAGTACGATCAGCGTCTCGATTACGAGCTCGGCATCATCGAGCGCATGGGCTTTCCGGGCTATTTCCTTATCGTGTCCGACTTCATCAAATGGGCGAAGAAGCACGACATCCCCGTGGGGCCGGGCCGGGGCTCGGGCGCGGGCTCGCTGGTGGCCTGGGCGCTCACGATCACCGATCTCGATCCGCTGCGTTTCGGTCTGCTGTTCGAGCGCTTTCTCAATCCCGAGCGGGTCTCCATGCCCGACTTCGACGTGGATTTCTGCCAGGACCGGCGCGGCGAGGTCATCCGCTATGTGAAGGATCAGTACGGCGCGGACCGGGTGGCGCAGATCATAACCTTCGGCACCCTGCAGGCGCGCGCGGTGGTGCGCGACGTGGGTCGAGTGCTGCAGCTGCCCTTCGGGCTGGTGGATCGCATCGCCAAGCTGGTGCCGAACAATCCCGCCCAACCCACCACGCTTGAAGAGGCGGTGAAGACCGAGCCCAAGCTTCAGGCGATGCAGGGCGAGGACGAGCAGGTCGCGCGCCTGATCGAAGTGGCGTTGCAGCTCGAAGGCATGTTCCGAAACGCCTCCACCCACGCCGCCGGGGTGGTGATCGGCGACCGCCCTCTGCAGGAGCTGGTGCCGCTCTACCAGGATCCGCGCTCGGACCTTCCCGCCACCCAGTTCAACATGAAATGGGTCGAGCCCGCCGGCCTGGTGAAGTTCGACTTCCTGGGCCTCAAAACCCTCACCGTGATCGCGCGCGCGCTCGACTATATCGAGCAGTCCGGCCATGAGCGTCCGGACATGGACGCGCTCGGCTTTGACGACCCGGCCACCTACGAGCTTCTGTCTTCGGGCGGGTCCATCGGCGTGTTTCAGCTGGAATCCACCGGCATGCGCGACACGCTGCGCAAGCTGAAACCGGACACGATCGAGGACGTGATCGCGCTGATCTCGCTCTACCGACCCGGCCCGATGAAGAATATCGACGTGTATGTCGACCGGAAATTCGGCCGGGCAGAGCCGGACTATCTCCATCCCGATCTGGAGCCGGTGCTCAAGGAGACGTTCGGCGTCATCATCTACCAGGAACAGGTGATGCAGATCGCGCAGATCCTGTCGGGGTACTCGCTGGGCGAAGCCGACCTTTTGCGCCGGGCCATGGGCAAGAAGAAGCCCGAGGAAATGGCCAAGCAGCGCGTGCGCTTCCAGGAAGGCGCGCAGAAGCATGGCCTGACCAAGCAGCGCGCGGACTTCATCTTCGACCTGGTGGCCGAGTTCGCCGGCTACGGCTTCAACAAATCCCACGCCGCGGCCTATGCGCTCATCGCCTATCGCACCGGCTGGCTGAAGGCGAACCATCCCGTGGCATTCATGGCCGCGCTCATGAGTCTCGACATGGCCAACACCGACAAGCTGGCTGTGTTCTTCCAGGAGACCCGGCGCATGGGCCTGGAGGTGCTGCCGCCCGACGTGAACCGGTCCGACGCCGATTTCTCCGTGGAGGACGGCAAGGTGCGCTATGCGCTCGGCGCCATCCGCAATGTCGGATTCTCCGCCATGGAGCACGTGGTGGCGGTGCGCCGCGAGGGCGGTCCGTTCAAGGATCTCTACGACTTCGCCGAGCGCGTGGATCCGCGCCAGGTCAATAAGCGCGCCTTTGAAAACCTCGCCCGGTCCGGCGCCTTCGACAGTCTGGAGCCCGACCGCGCCAAGGCGCTGGCGGCGGCGGAAACGCTGCTGGGCATGGCGCAGAAGGCCCATCAGGAGCGCGAGAGCGCGCAGGTCTCCCTGTTCGGCGGGGCGGGGGAGGGCGCGCCGGGCCTTGCGCGCCCGCGCCTGCCCGATGTGGAACCCTTCGATCCGGTGCGCCGTCTCGACGAGGAGCTGGCGGCGGTCGGCTTCTATCTCTCCGGCCATCCGCTCGACGACATGGGAGCCTCGCTGGCCCGCCGCGGCGTGGTGTTGTTCGCAGACCTGCCGGCCAAGGCCGCCGAAGGCGCGCGCGCCGCGCGTATGGCCGCCATGGTCCGGCGCAAGCAAGAGAAGGTCTCGCGCCGCTCCGGGGAGAAGTTCGCCTTCGTCACCCTGTCCGATCCGTCCGGCGAGTTCGAAGCGCTGGTGCCGCCCAAGGTCCTGCGCGAGGTGCGCGAAGTGCTGGAGCCGGGAAGCGCGGTGCTTCTGGCGGCGAAGATCGAGGATCAGGACGAGGGATTGCGCCTGATCATCGACGGGGCGGACACGCTTGACCCGAACGCCGCCGAGCATAACGGCGCCGGGGTGCGCATCCATGTGGACGCGCCGGGCGCGCTCGAGATGCTCAAGAGCCGGATCGAGCGCGCCGACGGGCGCGAGGGCGCGCGCGGCGGGGTGCATCTGGTGGTCCCGCTCTCCGACGGGCGCAGCGCCGAGATCCGGCTTCCCGGCCGCCACGCCATCGATCCGGCCGCACGCGCCGCGTTCAAGGCTGTGAGCGGCGTTCTCGAGGTGGAGCAGCTCTAGCGCGGCGGCGCCGGCGAACCGCAGCGATCACCGCCGCTCCTCGCTTGCCCCTGAAGCCACATCCCCGTATAAGCGCGCGCGATCCCGCACACGGAGCTTCGGGCCTTGAATGGTCATGGCTCGCTCCGGTGCCGCGCCGCGACTTCCACCTTGGAAGGGACGGCCGGCTCCGCTCCGTGGAGGCCAACCGGAAAAGGAAACGATCAATGGCCCTTCCCGAATTCTCCATGCGTCAGCTTTTGGAGGCCGGCGCGCATTTCGGTCACCAGACCCACCGCTGGAACCCGAAGATGAAAGGTTTCATCTTCGGCGAACGCTCCAACATCCACATCATCGACCTCAGCCAGACCGTGCCGCTGCTGCACCAGGCGCTGGTGAAGGTGCGCGACGTGGCCGCCTCCGGCGGGCGCATCCTGTTCGTCGGCACCAAGCGTCAGGCTGCCGAACCCGTCGCCCTGGCCGCTCAGCGCTGCGCGCAGTACTACATGAACCATCGCTGGCTCGGCGGCACGCTGACCAACTGGCAGACCATCTCCCACTCCATCGCGCGCCTGCGCGAGCTGGAGGGCCTCCTTGACGCCGAGGGCGGGCCGACGGGTCTGACCAAGAAGGAAATCCTCATGCTCACCCGTGAGCGCGAGAAGCTTGAGCGCTCGCTGGGCGGCATCAAGGAGATGGGCGGCACCCCAGACCTGATGTTCGTGATCGACACCAACAAGGAACAGATCGCGATCCAGGAGGCCAAGCGCCTGAACATCCCCGTCGTGGCGGTGGTGGACACCAATTGCGATCCCGATCCGATCGATTTCCCGATCCCGGGCAATGACGACGCCGCGCGCGCCCTGTCGCTGTATTGCGACCTGATCGCCGACGCGGTTCTGGACGGCATTTCCGACAGCCAGGCCGCCTTCGGCATGGACATGGGCGAGAGCGAAGCGCCGAGCGACGCCCAGCTCGGCCTGGCCGAAGCCGAAGCCGCGCCGGCCGAGCAGACGCCGACCGAGGCCGCCGCCGAGGAGGCCGCGCCCGAGGTGGACGCCGAAAAGGCCGCCGAGCCTGAAGCCGCCCCGGCCGCCGAAGCCGGCCCTAAAGAAGACGCCAAGACCGAATAGCGTAACAGCGCTCTTTCAAGGAGACCTCCCCATGGCTCAGATCACCGCCGCCCTCGTCAAGGAGCTTCGCGAGAAGACCGGCGCGGGCATGATGGACTGCAAGAAGGCGCTCGCCGAAACTGACGGCGACCTGGAGGCCGCCGTCGACTGGCTGCGCAAGAAGGGTCTGTCCAAGGCCGCCAAGAAAGCCGACCGGGTCGCCGCCGAGGGCCTGGTGGCCGTGGCGTCGGCCGAGCGCGGAAACGGCATGGCCGCCGCGGCCGTGGAGGTGAACTCGGAAACCGACTTCGTCGCGCGCAACGAGCTGTTCCAGGGCGCGGTCTCCGAGATCGCGCATCTGGCCATCGACACCGTGGAGCTGGAAAAGCTCACCGAGGCGAAGACCGCCAAGGGCGCCACGGTGGCCGATACGCTGACCAATCTCATCGCCACGATCGGTGAGAACATGTCGGTGCGCCGCGCCTCGGCGCTGGCGGTCGATCCGGGCGTCGTCGCGGCTTACGTGCACAACGCCGCCGCCGACAATATGGGCAAGATCGGGGTTCTGGTCGCGCTCAAGTCCGAAGGCGACAAGGGCGTGCTGCTCGAACTCGGCCGCAAGATCGCCATGCACGTCGCTGCGGCCTCGCCCGCGCCGGCCGTGGCGGTCACCGAAGCCGAAGTTGATCCGGCCATCGTTGAAAAGGAGCGCGAGGTCTTCTCCGACCAGGCCCGTCAGTCGGGCAAGCCGGAGAACATCATCGAGAAGATGGTCGAAGGCCGCCTGCGCAAGTTCTACGAGGAAGTCGTGCTCTTGAAGCAGGCTTTCGTCTTCGATCCGGACAAGTCGGTGGAGGGCGCCATCAAGGCGGCCGAATCCGAAGCCGGCGCGCCGATCGAACTGACCGGCTTCGTGCGCATGGTGCTCGGAGAAGGCGTGGAGAAGAAGTCCGAAGACTTCGCCGCCGAAGTGGCCGCGGCCGCCAAGGGGTAAAGTCTTCTCTAGGCATGGCGGAGCCCGGGCGTTATCACGCTCGGGCTTCGTCGCGTCGAATCGCAGCGGTTCGCATCAAGAGGACGCCAGCTTGACCGAAGACGTTCACCCCCCGGCCCAAACGCCGAAAGGACGCTTCAAGCGCGTGCTCTTGAAGGTGTCCGGCGAAGCGCTCATGGGCGACGAAGCCTACGGCATCGACATGCAGACCGCCGACCGCATCGCGCGCGAGGTCGGCGACGCGGTCAACGCCGGCTACGAGCTCTGCCTGGTGATCGGCGGAGGCAACATCTTCCGCGGCCTGTCGGCGGCCGCCAAGGGGATGGAGCGGGCCGCGGCCGACTATATGGGCATGCTGGCCACCATCATGAACGCGCTGGCCATGCAGACTGCGCTGGAGCGCGTCGGCGTCTCCACCCGCGTGCAGTCGGCCATTCCCATGACGACGGTGTGCGAGCCCTATATCCGCCGGCGCGCCATCCGGCACATGGAGAAGGGCCGCGTGGTGATCTTCGCGGCCGGCACCGGCAATCCATTCTTCACCACCGACACCGCCGCGGCGCTGCGCGCGGCGGAGATGGGGTGCGACGCCCTGTTCAAGGGCACCAGCGTGGACGGCGTCTATGACGACGATCCGCGCAAGAACCCGCGCGCGAAACGGTTCGAGAGTCTTGACTATATCGACGTTCTGGCGCGCGATCTCAAAGTCATGGACGCATCGGCGGTCACGCTGATGCGCGATAATCAGATCCCCATCGTGGTGTTCAACATCCGCGAAACGGGCGGGCTTGCGCGTGTGCTCGACGGCGAGGGCACGTGCACGGTCGTCGGCGGCGGACCGCGCGGCGGGTAACGGGAGGCGAAAGACATGTCGGCGTTCGACATCAAGGACATCAAGCGGCGCATGGACGGCGCGGTGGATTCACTGAAGAAGGAGTTCGCGGGCCTGCGCACCGGGCGCGCCTCGGCGAGCCTTCTCGATCCGATCAAGGTGGAGGCCTACGGCTCGCCCACCCCGATCAACCAGGTGGGCACGGTCACCGTCAGCGATGCGCGCATGATCTCGGTCCAGGTGTGGGACCATAATCTCGCGCCGGCGGTGGACAAGGCGATCCGCAACTCGTCGCTCGGCCTCAACCCGGTCGTGGAAGGCCCCTCCATCCGCATTCCGATCCCGCCGCTCAACGAGGAACGCCGCGCCGAACTGGCCAAGACGGCGGGGTCCTACGCCGAACAGGCCCGCGTCGCCGTGCGCAATGTGCGCCGCGACGGCATGGACAGCCTGAAAAAGGCCGAAAAGGACGGCGACATCTCCGAGGACGAGCACAAGAAGCTCGCCGATCAGGTGCAGAAGGCCACCGACGCCAAGATCTCCGAGATCGACGAGATGCTCAAAGCCAAGCAGGACGAGATCACCCAGGTCTGAGCCGCGCGCCGGCCGGACGAGGAGGCGCCGATCCATGGCCGACACTGAACCGACCCGGCCGGTTCCCCGTCATGTGGCGGTGATCATGGACGGCAACGGACGCTGGGCGGCCCGTCGCGGGCGCCCGCGCGCCTTCGGCCATCGCGAAGGCGTGGAGGCGGTTCGCCGCACCGTACGCGCCGCCGGCGATCTGGGCGTCACCCATCTCACCTTGTTCAGCTTCTCCACCGAGAACTGGCGCCGGCCCGTGGACGAGATCGACGCGCTGTTCGATCTGCTGCGCCGCTATGTGGAGGCGGATCTGGAGAAGCTCGCCGACGAAGGCGTGCGGATCCGGGTCGTCGGCCGGCGCGAAGGGCTGAGCGCGGACCTTCTGGGCATTGTCGAGCGCGCGGAGACGCGCACCAAGGACAATGACGCCTTCCATCTGACGATCGCGTTCAACTATGGCGGCCGCGACGAGCTGGTGCGCGCCGCGCGCCGCGCGTCCGAAGCGCTCGGCGGCGATCTGTCCGGGCTGGACGAGGCGGGGTTCGAGCGCTTCCTCGACACCGGCGGTCTTCCCGATCCCGATCTGGTGATCCGCACCAGCGGCGAGCGGCGCATCTCCAACTTCCTGCTCTGGCAGGCGGCCTACGCCGAATTCGTGTTCGTCGACACGTTGTGGCCGGATTTCGACGAAGCCGCTTTCGCCGAGGCGATTTCGGTCTATGCGGGGCGGGAGCGGCGCTATGGCGGCCTCGCCCATGGATGAGGCCTCGCCGGTGCGCCGCCGGGCGCCGGGCGACCCGGTCTTTAAAAAGCGCGTCCTGTCCGCGCTGGTGCTGGCGCCGTCGGCCCTGGGCCTGGTGCTTCTCGGCGGCCAGGCGTTCGCCATCTTCATCGCCGCCTTCGCCGCCGCCATGGCCTGGGAATGGGTGCGCATGACCGATCACGGCGCGCCGCCGCGCGCCTTCGCCACAGCCACGGGGACCGCCGTCGGCGCCGCGCTCCTCGCCGCCCAGGACGCCCAGGCCTGGACGGTGCTCTGGGTGCTCGCCGGCGCGCTCGGGTGCGCGCTGGACCGACGCCCGCGCGGCGACGCCATCTACGCGTTCGCAGGCGTGCTCTATGTCTCTGTGAGCGCGGCGCTGCTGGTGACCTTGCGCAATGGAGATCCCGGCGGGCTCGGCGCGACGCTGTTTCTGCTCGCGGTGGTGTGGAGCGCGGACACCTTCGCCTATCTCGCCGGCTCCTGGATCGGCGGGCCGAAGCTTTTGCCGGCGGCCAGTCCCAACAAGACCTGGGCCGGTCTCATCGCCGGGCTGAGTCTGGGGGTCGCCGCCGGCGTCGCGGTCGCCTACCCTTACGACATGACGCCGCTCTACGCCGGATTGATCGCCGCGCCCACCGCCCTCGCCGCGGTGCTGGGCGATCTGTTGATGTCGCTGGTCAAACGCCGCTTTAAGGTGAAGGACGCGGGCACGCTGATCCCCGGCCATGGCGGGGTTCTGGACCGGGTCGACGCGCTGATGCTCGCCAGCGTGTTCGCCGGCCTCATCGTCGTTCTGGCGCCGGGCGTCTGGCCGGGGGCGGGGGCATGAGCGCACGCACCGTCTCGGTTCTGGGCGCCACCGGCTCGGTGGGCAAGGCGACGCTGGACCTGATCGAGCGCGCCGGACCGGAACGCTTCGACGTCGTCGCGCTGACCGCGAACAACAACGCCGACGCGTTGGCCGCGCTGGCGATCCGGCTCGGCGCGCGCTTCTGCGCCGTCGCCGACGAAACCGCCGGCCCGGCGCTGAAGGCCGCGCTCGCAGGAACCAATATCGGCTGGGGCGCCGGTGAACGCGCGATCGAAGAGGCCGCCGCGATGGAGGCGGACTGGACCATGGCCGCCATTGTCGGAGCGGCGGGCCTGAAACCGACGCTTCAGGCGGTGCGCCGCGGCGCTTGCGTCGCCTTCGCCAACAAAGAGGCGCTGGTCTGCGCCGGCGAGCTGTTCATGGCCGAGGCGCGGCGCACAGGCGCGACCCTGCTGCCGGTCGATTCCGAACACAATGCGGTGTTCCAGGCCTTCAACGAGGCTCAGCGCGACAGCATAAGGCGCATCGTGCTGACCGCCTCGGGCGGTCCGTTCCATGCGGCGAGCCTGGAGACCATGGCCGCGGCCGGGCCTGAGGAGGCGGTCGCCCATCCCACCTGGTCCATGGGCGCGAAAATCTCCGTCGACAGCGCCACCATGATGAACAAGGGGCTCGAGATCATCGAGGCCTGCCATCTCTTCGCGCTGCCCGACGATCAGGTGGACGTGCTCGTTCATCCGGAATCCATCGTCCACGGCATGGTGGAGTACGCTGACGGCGGGCTGCTCGCCCAGCTCGGCTGTCCCGACATGCGCACGCCCATCGCCCATGCGCTCGCCTGGCCGGACCGGCTGGACACGCCGGTGGAGCGCCTGGATCTCGCCAGGCTGTCCACCTTGAGCTTCTTCGCCCCTGATGAGACGCGCTTTCCAGCACTTGCGCTGGCCCGGGCGGCCTGGCGCGCGGGCGGCTGCGCGCCGACGATCCTGAACGCGGCCAACGAGGTCGCGGTGGACGCCTTTCTAAACCGTAAGATCGCCTTTCTTGACATCGCCGCCGTGGTCTCGGACGTTCTGGACGAGGGACGCCGCAGCGGCGTGACGGACGAGGGCGCGCGCGATTTCGAAGCGGTGTACGCCGCCGACGCCGAGGGGCGCCGGCTGGCGCGCGACGCCGTGAAGGCGCGCGCGCTCGGTGGAGCGGTGCAAACGGCTGCGGAGCCGAGGTGAGCGCATGGCCGATATCCTAAGCTCGGGTCTGTTGTCGATCGCCGCCTTCCTGGTGGTGATGTCCTTCGTGGTGGTGCTCCACGAGCTTGGCCATTACTGGGCCGGGCGCGCCTTCGGCGTGCATGCGGAAGTCTTCTCCATCGGCATGGGGCCCGGGCTGTTCGGCTGGACCGACCGGGTCGGGACGCGCTGGGTGGTGGCGGCGCTGCCGCTGGGCGGCTATGTGCGCTTTCGAGGCGACGAAAACGCGGCCAGCGCGCCCGATCGCGAAGCCCTGGCGCGACTGCGACGTGAACACGCCGCGCCGCACACCGTCTTCCACTTCCAGCCGGTCTGGCGGCGCGCGGTTATCGTGGCGGCCGGCCCGGTCATGAATTTCATTCTGGCGATCGCCCTGTTCGCCGTGCTTGGCCTGGCGGTCGGCCGGCCGGGCGAGGCGCCGGCGCCGGAACTGACCACCGTGCAGGAGGACTCCGCAGGGGAAGCGGCCGGGTTCGAGGTCGGCGACCGGCTCCTGACCATGGACGGGCGCGAGGTGACCTCCTTCATCGACGTGCGCCAGTATGTGGCCACGCGCGCCGGCGTGCCCATCATTTTCGAAGTCGAGCGGGGCGGAGAGACCCTGGCGCTGACCGTCACGCCGGCGCGCACCATGCGCCCGGACGGGCTGGGCGGTGAGCGCGCCTTCGGTTTTCTCGGGATCGGCGTGTCCGGCGACGCCATCGCGCCGAACGAGCCGGTCGGTCTTCTGGAGGCGCCGGTCTACGGCGTGGAGCGCACGGTCGAAATCGTCAATCTGACGGTGGACTATCTCGCGCGCCTCGTCACGGGCCGCGCCTCGCTGGACATGCTCAATGGACCGGTGGGCATCGCCACCACGGCCGGTCAGCTGGCCAACAACGCCGTGGACGGGCCGGGCGAGACCGCCGGCGACCAACCGGTGCGCTCGGTGGGCTCCCAGCTCGCCGCGCTGGCGCTGTCACTGCTGACGCTGTCGGCGCTTCTCTCGGTGGCGCTTGGACTTATGAACCTATTACCGATCCCGGTACTCGACGGCGGCCACCTGGTGTACTACGCCTACGAAGCCGTGGCGGGGAGGCCTCCCAGCCCGGCGATCCAGGAAGCGGGGTTCAGGATCGGCCTGGGCCTCATTCTCTGCATGCTCGTGGTGGCGACCTGGAACGATTTGAGTTATTTGCGCGGCCTGTTCTTCTGAACAGGGTGAAGGCGCGCTTTACGACGAGGGCTTGATGCAGCGGTTTTTCCAAGGGTTCGCAGCTCTGCTCGGCGCGTTTGCGCTGTGCGGAGCCGTCCACGCGCAGGCGGCCCAGCCGCAGCCGTCCGAAGCGCCCGCGGCCGCGGCTCAGCCGCGCGCGGCGCAGCCGGTGCTCAACATCCAGGTGGAGGGCAATCAGCGCGTCGAAGCCGACACCATCCTGTCCTATCTGCTGATCCGGCCGGGCGAAGTGCCCGATCCGCGCCTGATCAACCTGTCGATCCAGACGCTGCACGGCACGAACCTGTTCTCCGACATTCGCATCGCCATCGACGGACCGAGCATGGTCGTGTTCGTGGAGGAGAACCCGATCGTGAACCGGGTGATCCTGGAGGGCAATCGCGCGATCGCCGACGACAAGATCACCGACGAGATCGAGCTTCAGGCCCGCGCCATCTTCACCCGGGCGCGCGTTCAATCCGACGTGCAGCGCATCCTTCAGGTTTACCGCCAGTCCGGCCGCTTTGCGGCGCAGGTGACGCCGAAAATCGTCGAACTGCCGCAGAACCGGGTCGATCTCGTGTTCGAGATCTCCGAGGGGCCGGTGACCGGCGTGCGCCGGATCGCCTTCGTGGGCAACGACGCCTATTCCGACCGGCGCCTCGCCGGGGAGATCGTCACCACCGAGGCGCGCTGGTGGCGGTTCTTCAGCTCGAACGACAATTACGATCCCGACCGGATCGAATTCGACCGCGAGCAGCTGCGCACATTCTACAATGACCGCGGCTACGCCGATTTCCGCGTCACCTCGGTGGTCGCCGAACTAACGCCGGACCAGTCCGACTTCTACGTCACCTTCGTCATGGACGAAGGCCAGCGCTATGATTTCGGCGAAATCACGGTGGAGACCGGCATCGACGAGCTGAACGTCGAGTATCTGGAATCCATCGTCGCCACCCAGCCCGGCCAGCTCTACAACGGCAGCCTGATCGAAGATGCGGTCGACACGCTCACCTTTGCGGCGGGCGCGGCAGGCTACGCCTTCGTGGACATTTCTCCGCGCGTGACGACCAATCGCGAAACCCAGACGGTGGACGTGCGCTACGTCATCGAGGAAAGCCCGCGGGTCTATATCGAGCGCATCGACATCGTGGGGAACACACGCACGCTGGACCGCGTGATCCGGCGCGAGCTGGATATCGTGGAGGGCGACGCCTTCAACCAGGCGCTGCTGCAGGTCTCGCGCGCCCGGGTCGGCCAGCTGGGCTTCTTCGAAGACGTTGAAGTCGAGCCCTATCAGGGCAGCGCGCCGGACCGCGCGCGCGTCGAAGTGCGCGTCACCGAGCAGCCGACGGGCGAACTCGCCTTCGGCGCCGGATTCTCCTCCACCGACGCCTTCCTCGTCGATTTCTCGATCTCGGAGCGCAATCTGCGCGGCCGCGGCCAGTTCCTGCGCCTGCGCGTGTCGGCCAGCTCGCGCCGCCAGCAGATCGACATCCGCTTCACCGAGCCGCGCTTCCTCGACCGCAATCTGGCCGCCGGCTTCGACCTCTTCCAGGTTCGCTCCGACTTCTCGCGCGAAGCCTCGTTCGAGACCCAGTCCACCGGTTTCACCCTGCGCGCCGGCTTCCCGCTGACCCGCGCGGTGCAGGCGGGCGTGAGCTACACGCTGCGCACCGATGAGGTGAACGTGTTCGGCGGCGTGTCGGAATCCATCCGCCGTGCGGCCGGGTCGCGGGTGACGTCGCTGTTCGGCTACTCGCTGAGCTGGAACCGGCTTGATGACCTGCGCGAGCCGAGCAACGGCTTCCGAGTCGGCTTCAATCAAGATTTCGCCGGATTTGGAGGCGATGTTCGCTATATCCGCTCGGAGATCCAGGCGGGTTGGTACAAGAATTTGTTCCGGGACGATATCGTGTTCAGCCTGACCGGCGAGAGCGGATATCTGTTCTCCTGGGGCGGCGACACGGCGCGGATCAACGACCGCTTCTTCAAGGGCGGCAACACGTTCCGCGGGTTTGAAACGGCGGGCATCGGTCCGCGCGTCGTGAGCCGCCGGGAGACTCCGGGCGAGGATGGAGACGAGTTCAATTCCGGTGACGCGCTGGGCGGCAACTTCTACGCCATCGGCGCGGCGGAGCTCAGCTTCCCGCTGGGCCTTCCCGAGCAGTACGGCATTCGCGGCAGCCTCTTCACCGAGGTGGGCACGCTGGGCCTGCTGCCCGACGAGGACCAGATCGAGGAGGGCGCGGTCGGGACGGCGTTCACGATCGACCGCCTCGAACCGCGGGCTTCGGCCGGATTGAGCGTGTTCTGGGATTCCCCGTTCGGACCGGTGCGGTTCGACTTCGCTCATGCGTTCGTCAAGGAAGACTATGACCGGGCGCGCTTCTTCCGCTTCAGCACAAGAACAGGGTTCTAACACCATGTCTCGCACTCTCATCGCAGCCGTCGCCGGGCCGGTGCGCGCGATCGCCGCCGTCCTCGTCCTCGGAGCCGGTTTCGCCGGCGCCGCCCAGGCCCAGTCGGTCCTGGTCATGAACGAGGAGCAGATCCTCACCGAAAGCGCGGCCGGCCAGCACATCTCCACCGAGATCCAGCGCATTCGCGACAACGCCAGCGTCACGCTGGAGCAGCGCACCACCGCGCTCACCGCCGAAAGCGAGGCGCTCAACGCCGAGACCTCGGCGCTCTCGGAATCCGCGTTGCAACAGCGCCAGGACCTGCAGGAGCGCTTTCAGAACATGGCGACTGAAAGCGTCGAGCTCGAAGTCGAGCGCGCCGTTCTGCGCCAGGAACTGATCGCCACGCAGCAGGCCGCCCTCCAGCCGGTGCTCGAAGCCCTGCAGGCCGTGCTTCAGGAGATCGTCGACGAGCGTCAGGCCGCCGTGCTGGTGGACCGCTCGCAGGTGGTCTACGCCTCGGACGCGGCGAACATCACCCAGGACGCCATCGCGCGTCTGAACGCCCGCATCGCTCAGCCGACCGTGAGCCGTGTGCGTCTCAATGACGAGCAGCGCGCCGCCGTGCGTCAGCAGGTGGTCCAGCAGTTCGTCGCCCAGCAGCGCCGCCTCCAGCAGCTGCAGGCCCAGCAAGCCGCCGCGCAGCAGCAGTAAGGCGTTACGATGGGGGCCGATGCGCGCTTCTTCGAGCGGCTCGGCCCGCTGTCCGCCGGCGATCTTGCGGCGCTTTGCGGCGCGAGCCTCGCCGGCGACGCCGCTCTGGCGGTGTCCGATGTGACAACCCCGGACCAGCCAGGGCCGGGGGAACTCTTCTTCCTTGCAAAGGGCGCCGCGCCCGCCGCCGACCTGTCGGGCGCCTGCGCCATCGTCGCGCCGGGCGCGCCGGAAATCGGCGCGGAGGCGGTGCTCACCGTGTCCGACCCGCGCGCGGCCTTCGGGCGGGCCTGCATGGCGCTGCTGCGCGTGCGCGACCATGAGGGCGACCACTTCATCGACCCGTCCGCCCGCATCGCGGCGACCGCCCGGCTTGGGCCCGGCGTGGTCGTGGCCGCAGGCGCGGACGTCGGCGAGCATGCGGTGATCGGCCCCGGCGCCGTCATCGGGCCGGGCGTGGTCGTCGGGGCGCGCACCCGGATCGGGGCGCGCGCCGTGGTGCGCTGCGCGGTGATCGGCGCGGATGTGGACATTCTCTCCGGCGCGGTGATCGGCGAGGCGGGCTTCGGGCTCGCCCATGATGCGGGCGGCCTGATGTCCATGCCCCATGTGGGCCGGGTGATGATCGAGGATCAAGTGGTGGTGGGCGCCAACACCACGATCGACCGCGGCATGATCCGCGACACGATTTTGCGCCGCGCCTGCAAGATCGATAATCTCTGCCATATCGCGCATAATTGCGACGTGGGCGCCGGGGTGGTCATGGCCGCCTATACCGGCGTCTCCGGCAGCGTCGTCATCGGTGCGGGAACGCAGTTCGGCGGCCGCGTGGGCGTGGCCGACCATCTCACCATCGGCGAGGGCGCGCGCCTGGCCGCCGACGCGGCGGTGATGCGCGACGTGCCGGCCGGCGAGACCTGGGCCGGTTCGCCCGCTCAGCCGATCAAGCGCTTCATGCGCGAGGCCGCCTGGCTGCGCCGGGAAGCCAACCGGAAGCGCAGCGACCGCCAGAAGGACAGCCCATGACCGAAACGCTCGAGACCGGCGCTGCTGCGGATATTTCGCCCGACGAGATTCTGCGCCGGCTGCCGCACCGCTACCCCTTCCTCATGGTCGACCGGTGCCGTGATTATGTGGCCGGCCGGTCGATCACCGGTGTGAAATGCGTCGCCGCCAGCGAGCCGCATTTCCAGGGCCATTTCCCGGAAAATCCCGTCATGCCGGGCGTGCTGATCATAGAGGCGCTCGCCCAGACCGGCGCGGTCCTGATGAGCAAGACGCTGGACGCCGACATCTCCAACACCGTGATCTATTTTCTCGGCGTGGAGAAGGCGCGCTTCAGAAAGCCGGTCCGTCCGGGCGACTTTCTGGAGATGCCGGTGGAGGTGGTCGCCAACCGGCGCGGCGTGTTCAAGTTCAAGGGCGAGGCCCGCGTAAACGGCGTCAAATGCGCCGAAGCCGAATTCTCCGCCACCTCAGCCGTCCGCGAGCTCTGATGTCCGCCATTCACGCCACCGCCATCGTCGATCCGTCTGCGCAGATCGGCGAGGGCGCCGAGATCGGTCCTTACTGCGTCATCGGTCCCCATGTGGAGATCGGCGCGCGCACGCGGCTGCTCTCCCATGTCACCATCGCCGGGCGCACCCGCATCGGCGCGGATTGCACGCTGCATCCCTTCGTGGCGCTCGGCGAACCGCCGCAGGATTTCAAATATCGCGGCGGCGATGTGCGCCTGGAGATCGGCGACAAGAACGTGCTGCGCGAACACGTCACCATGCATCTGGGCACCGAGGCGGGCGCTGGCGTGACGCGGGTCGGCTCGAATTGTTACTTCATGGTGGCGAGCCATGTCGCCCATGACTGCGTGGTGGGAAACAATGTCGTGTTCGCCAACAACGCCACGCTGGGCGGCGGCAGCATGGTGGGCGATTTCGTCACCATGGGCGGGCTCTCGGCGCTGCACCAGAAGTGCCGCATCGGCAAGTACGCCTTCGTGGGCGGCGGCGCGGCGGTGACCGGCGACCTCATCCCCTACGGCATGGCCGATAATCACGGCTGGCTCGCCGGGCTCAATCTGGTGGGTCTGAAGCGCCGCGGCTTCGCGCGCGAGACGATCCATGATCTGCGCGCCGCCTACCGGCTTCTGTTCGCCGAAGAGGGCGCCTTCACCGAGCGGGTGGAGGACACCGCGCGCCTGTTCGAGACGCGCACCGAGGTGCAGGACATCATCGGCTTCATCCGCGCCCCGGCGGCCCGTCCGCTCTGCTTCCCGGCGCCGCGCTGAAGGGGCCGACGCCATGGCCGCGTCCTATCAGCGTCTGGGTCTGATCGCCGGCGGGGGTGAGTTGCCGGTTCATGTGGCCGCCGCCGCCGAGGCGGACGGCCGGCTCGGCTGCGTCATCGCCCTTGAAGGCTTCGCCGACCCTGGCCGATACACCCACGCCACGCCGTGCGGCCTCGCCCGTTTCGGCGCCATGGTGAAAATCCTGCATGAGGCGTGCTGCGACGCGGTCTGTTTCGCCGGGATCGTGACCCGTCCGGATTTCTCGGCGCTGAAGCCGGATATGAAAGGCATGAGCCTGCTGCCGAAAGTGATCGCGGCGGCGGCGCGCGGCGACGACGCGCTCCTGCGCACCATCGTCGCCTTTTTCGAGCGCGAAGGCCTCGCCGTGGTCGGCGCGGACGACATCGCCGAGGAGCTGAGGGCGCGCGCCGGCCTGATCGGGACGATCGGTCCGACCGACGCCGACCGTGCCGACGCTCTCAAGGCGCTGCACGTCGCCGGCGTCATCGGGGCTGAGGATATCGGCCAGGGCGCTGTGGTCGCCGACGGCCTCGTTCTCGCCGTGGAGGCCCAGGAGGGCACGGACGCGATGCTCGCGCGTGTGGCCGGGCTGCCCGAGGCGCTGCGCGGTTCGCCCGGCGCACGCAAGGGCGTGCTCGCCAAGCGGCCGAAACCCGTCCAGGAGCGCCGCGTCGATCTTCCCGTCATCGGCGTCTCCACGGTGGAGGGCGCGGCCCGGGCCGGGCTCGCCGGCATCGCCGCACCAAACGGCGGCGCACTGATCCTGGGGCGCGAAAGCGTAGCGCGCGCCGCCGACGCGGCCGGCGTGTTCGTCTGGATCGTCGACGACAGCATAACGGAATAGGGAGTGCCGTCATGTCCGCCCCTCGGGTGTTTCTGGTCGCCGCCGAGCCGTCCGGCGACGCGGTGGCTGGCGATCTGATCGACGCTCTGCGCCGGATCGAGCCGGGCGTGGAGTTCGCCGGCGTGGGCGGCGCGGAGATGGCGGCGCGCGGCGTGCAATCGGTGTTCGACGTCTCTGAGCTGTCGGTGTTCGGCCTGTTCGACGGGGTCAGAATCGTCAAGCTTGTCCACGAGCGCGCCGAGGAGACCGCCACCGCCGCCGCCGCGTTCGGCGCCGACGCGGTGGTGCTGATCGACAGCTGGGGGTTCATGCTGCGCGCCGCGTGGAAACTGGAGGCGCGCCTGCCGGCCGTCCCGCGGATCAAGTACGTGGCGCCGCAGGTCTTCGCCTCACGCCGGGGCCGCGCGAAAGTCGCGGCTGAAAACTTCACCCATCTGCTCGCCATCCACCCGTTCGACGCGCCGTATTTCGAGCCGCACGGGCTGGAGACGCGCTTCGTCGGCAACCCGGCGCTGGAGCGTGATCTCTCCGGCGACGGACCGGCCTTCCGGGTCCGCCACGGCGTCGGGGCGGACGAGGATCTGATGCTCATCCTGTTCGGCAGCCGGAAAAGCGAGCTCGCCCGGCTGTTTCCGCACTTCGCCGACGCGGCCCGCCGGCTGAAGGCGGAGCGTTCCGGGTTGCGCCTGGCGACCGTGCTGGCGCCGACGATCGCCGCCGAGGCGCGCGCGCTGATCGCCGCGGAGCCGGCTTTCGCCGACCTCATCATCGCCGAGGGCGGGGAGCGGCGCGACGCCTACCATGCGGCCGATCTGGCGCTCGCGTGCTCGGGGACCGTGACGCTGGAGCTGTCGCGCGTGGGCACGCCGACGATCACCGCCTACCGACTCGGCTGGGCCTTGTGGGCCGCGGGCCGGCTCTTTCTGATGAAGTCGAAATACATCTCGCTCACCAATCTCGCCGCCGATGAGATGCTGATCCCCGAATACGTGCAGACCGCCTGCACCGGCGACAAGCTCGCCGGCGCCGCAGCTGCGATGCTGGACGATCCCGCCCGCCGCGCCGCCCTGTCGCAGCGCCTGCGTTCGGTCACCGCCATGATGTGCGGGGACGGCGGCGCCCCCTCGGAGAACGCCGCTCGCGCCGTGCTCGACATCATCGCGCAAAACAAAACCGGCGGAGCCTGAAGGCCCCGCCGGTTCAGCCGATTTCAGAAGAAATCCGCGTCGTCCCAGAGCTGTTTCGGTCGATTTTGATCGACCAAAACGACTCTAGCCTATTGAAATTTCGCCATTTCGAAACGCGAAACCGGTGTCCACTTTCGTTGAAAAGGCGCTAGCGCTTGTCGATGCTGACGAAATCGCGCGGCTTGGCCCCGGTGAAAGCCTGACGCGGACGGCCGATCTTCTGGGTCGGATCGTCGATCATCTCCGACCATTGGGCGATCCAGCCCACCGTGCGCGCCAGCGCGAACAGCACGGTGAACATCTCGGTCGGGAAACCCATGGCCCGCAAGGTGATGCCGGAATAGAAGTCGATATTGGGATAGAGTTTCTTCTCTACGAAGTACTCGTCCTCCAGGGCGATCTTCTCCAGCTCCATGGCGACGGCCAGAAGCGGCTCGTCCTTCACATCGAGCTCGTCGAGCACCTGGTGGCAGGTCTCGCGCATCACCTTCGCGCGCGGATCGTAATTCTTGTAGACCCGGTGACCGAAGCCCATGAGGCGGAACGGATCGTCCTTGTCCTTGGCCTTCTTGATGTATTCGGGGATGCGGTCCACCGAACCAATCTCTTCCAGCATGTTCAGCGCCGCTTCGTTGGCGCCGCCATGGGCCGGGCCCCACAGCGAAGCGATGCCTGCCGCGATGCATGCGAACGGGTTCGCCCCCGAGGAGCCCGCCAGACGCACGGTGGAGGTCGAGGCGTTCTGCTCGTGGTCGGCGTGCAGAGTGAAGATCTTGTCCATCGCGCGCGACAGGGTCGGGGAGGGGACGTAGTCCTCCGCGGGCACAGCAAAACACATGCGCAGGAAGTTCGTCGCGTAATCGAGCTCGTTGCGCGGCCAGATGAAGGGTTGGCCGATGGAGTATTTATAGGCTCGCGCCGCAATGGTCGGCATTTTCGCGATCATGCGATGGCTCGCCACCGTGCGCGCGTACGGATCGTTGACGTCGGTGGAGTCGTGATAGAAGGCCGACAGCGCGCCCACCGTGCCCACCATGATCGCCATGGGATGGGCGTCGCGGCGGAAACCGCGGAAGAACTGGTCGAACTGGTCGTGCAGCATGGTGTGCCGGCGGATCGTCCAGTCGAAATCGTGCAGCTCCTGCTTCTGCGGCAGTTCGCCGTTCAATAGCAGATAGGCGACCTCGATGAAGCTGGCGTTGTCGGCCAGCTGGTCGATGGGATAGCCGCGATAGAGAAGGGTGCCCTCGTCGCCGTCGATATAGGTGATCTGGCTTTCACAGCTCGCAGTGGAGGTGAAGCCGGGATCATAGGTGAACATGCCGGTGTTCTTGTACAGCGTCCGGATGTCGATGACGTCCGGGCCGACCGTGCCGGAATAGACGGGAAGCTCCACCGTCTTGCCGTTCACTTCCAGCTTCGCCGAGCCGTTCGGCTTTACTTTGTTTTCCATCGCTCCAACCCCTTGTCTGTTGTTGGCGGGTGGACCTTCGCCCCGGCGCCTTGCCCTGCGCCGGCCTCGCGAAAGGTCAGGTGACGTCATCAAGGCGGGCGAGGACTTCGTCACGTCCAAGGACCGCCAGTACGAAACTCATGTCCGGCGCAGGCGCGCCGCCGGTGAGCGCCGCGCGCAGCGGTTGGCCCACCTTGCCGAAGCCGACCTCCTCCAACTCGGCGAAACGCTGCAGGGTTTCGCCCAGCGCGGCCTCGCTCCAGTCCTCGGTGCGGCTTAAGACGTCGCGCAGGCGGGACAATCTGTCGAGCGCGTCGTCCTTCAAGGCTTTGCCCGCCTTGCCCGACAGGTCGAACGGGCGGGGGCGGAGGAGAAAATAGACCTGATCTTCCAGCTCGGCGAGGGTGGAGGCCCGTTCTTTCAGCACCCCCATCGCCCTGGAAACCCAGACTTTCGCCGTATCGTCGGTGCGCAAATCGTCGCGCCCGGCGATGCGCGCCCATAAAAGCGCGCACAGCCGCGCGTCATCGGCGCGCTTCATGTGCCAGGCGTTGATATGGGCCATCTTGTCGAGATCGAGCCGCGCCGGCGCCTTGCCGAGACCGTCCAGGTCAAAAAGCTCGATCATCTCTTCGTCGGTGAACAGCTCCTTGTCGCCGTGGGCCCAGCCCAGGCGCAGCAGATAATTGCGCAGGCCTTCGGGCAGATATCCGAAATCCCGGTAGGCCTCGACGCCCAGCGCGCCATGGCGTTTGGAGAGCTTCTTGCCGTCGGGGCCGTGAATGAGCGGGATATGGGCGAAGCGCGGCGCATCCCAGCCGAAGGCCTGATAGATCTGGGACTGACGCCCGGCGTTCACCAGATGGTCGTCGCCGCGGATCACATGGGTGACGCCCATGTCGTGATCGTCGACCACCACGGCGAAATTATAAGTGGGCGAACCGTCGGCGCGCAGCAGCACCAGATCGTCGAACTCCTTGGCCGCCCAGCGCACCTGGCTCTGCACCGCGTCGTCGACCACCACGCCGCCCTCCGGCGCCCGGAAACGCACCGTAAACGGCTGGTCAGGCGCCGCGCCGCCGTCGCGCCAGGGCGAGCGGAAGGCGCGGCCTTCCTTGAACGCCTGCTCGCGCAGGGCCTCGGTCTCTTCGGCCGTGCAGTAACAGCGGAACGCCGCGCCGCGCTCCAGCAGCTGATGCGCCGCCTCCACATGGCGCTCGGCCCGCGCATGCTGGGAAACCGGCTCACCGTCCCAGGACACGCCGAGCCATTCAAGCCCGTCGAGGATCGCCTGCACTGCGTCTTCGCTATGGCGCGCCCTGTCGGTGTCTTCGATCCGCAGCTTGAAGGCGCCGCCATGGCGCTTGGCGAACAGCGCGTTAAACAGCGCCGTACGCGCCCCGCCGATATGCAGATAGCCGGTGGGCGAGGGTGCGAAGCGGGTGACGATCTTGCCGGTGTGATGCACTTGCGAATTCATGTTGCACTGCGAAGGGGCGGTTTCCTTAGCACGGGCCAGACGCGGCGCGATAGCCTTCCCATGATCTTCGCGTCATGATGGGTGAGTGGCGGACATAGCTTTTCCCGCAGCGCGCGAGCCGTCTCGCTGGCGCAGGCTGTTCGAGGCGGTTCTGGGCGCGCCGGCGCGCATCGGACCGCCCGATCCCGCGCGCCTGATCCTGTGGGCCCCCTTGGCTTTGGGCGCGGGCGCCGCGGCCTATTTGGCGCTCGGTTTCGAACCGCCGGTCGTGTCGGCGCGCCTCGCCATGGCGCTGAGCGCAGGGCTTGCGCTGCTGGGCGTTCTGGTGCGCGGCGAGGCGCGGCTTTTGAGCCTGTGCGTGCTGGGCGCGGCCCTGTTTCTCGGCTTCGGCCTCGCCCAGCAGCATACCTTGGACCGGGCGCCGCCCGAATTCACGATCGGAGAGCGCGCGGTCACCGTGACCGGATGGATCGAAGCGGTGGAGCGTGGCGGCACACGCCCGCGTCTCTTGATCCGGGTCGCCGCGCTTGAAGGCGCCGATACACCGCCGCGGCGCGTACGGGTGCGCGCGGGCCTTGGCGAATTCTCCCCCGGCGATGCGGTCCGTATCCGGGCCGTGCTGTCGCGCCCGCCGGGCCCCTCCGCACCGGGGGGCTATGACGCCGCGCGTGCGGCCTGGTACGACGAGGTGGCGCTCACCGGCTTCGCCGTCGCCGACCTTGAACGCGTGGAGCTGGATACGGCGCGATGGGCGCGAGGATTCGCGGCCAGGCGCTGGCGCCTGGCCGAGCACATTCGCGAAACCGCCGGCGCGCGGACCGGCGGCGTCGCCGCCGCGCTTCTGACCGGGGACCGCTCGGGCGTGAGCGAAGCCGACGCCGAGGCGCTGCGGGTCTCCGGCCTCGGTCATATCCTGGCGATCTCCGGGCTCCATATGGCGCTGTTCGCGGGCGGCGTGTACGTGGTGCTGCGCTATCTCTTCGCCTGCATCGAGCCCTATGCGCGCGCCCATGACCCAAGAAAGCCGGCCGCGCTCCTCGCCCTCTTCGCCGCCGCGGGCTATCTGGTGCTCTCCGGCGGCGCGGTCTCCACCCAGCGCGCCTTCGTCATGGCCGCGGTGGTGCTCACCGGGGTTCTGCTGGACCGTCGCGCCTTCTCGCTGCGGTCGCTCGCCATCGCGGCGATCGTGGTGATCGTCCTGGCGCCGGAAAGCGTCACCGAGCCCGGCTTTCAGATGAGCTTCTCCGCCGTAGCCGCCCTGATCGCGGTCTACGAGATCTGGACCCGGATCCGCCCCGAACGCCTGACGCGGGCCAATCTCGTCGAGCGCATAGGCGACTCGCTCGCCGGTCTGACCACCACCAGCATCGTCGCCGGCGCGGCCACAGGCGCCTTCGCCGCGTTTCATTTCCAGCGCATAGCCGCCTACGGCCTGATCGCCAATATCGCCGCCATGCCGGTGTTCACCTTCTGGGTCATGCCGGCCGGGGTGGTGGCGCTGGCCCTGGCGCCGATCGGGCTGGACGCCCCGGCGCTCGCTGTGATGGATGTAGGGCTGCGCATCGTATTGGCGATCGCGCACTGGACCGCAGGACTCGAAGGCGCGGCGGTGTCCACAATCGCAGCGCCCGGCGCCGTCATCGCGCTCTACGCCGGCGGCTTCGCGCTCGCCACGCTGGGGCTGGGCCTGGTGCGGCTCACCGGCGTCGCGGTCTCGCTCGTCGCGCTCGGCCTGTGGCTCGTCCAGACCCCGCCTTCGATGATGATCAGCGACGGCGGTGTGGTGGTGGCCCGATTCGACGAGGGCGGCGCCTGGCAGGTCACAAGCCTGCGCGCCTCGCGATTCGACACCGAGGTGTTCCTGCAGCGCGCGGGCGCGGGGGGCGCGCGGCCGGAAGCCGCGCCGCTGCGCTGCGACGTGCTGGGCTGCACCGGGCGCACCCTGGACGGGTTGCTGCTCGCGGTCACCGACGACGCCGAAAGCCTGCCGGAGGATTGCGCGCGTGCCGATCTGATCCTGTTCGACGGTACCGCGCCGGCCTGGCGCAAGCGCCGCTGCGCCGCGGTTCTGCTGGACGATCCGGCGCGCGCCGAGCTCGGCGGGCTGGAGTTCTGGGTCAAGGACGGCCGGGTGATCCGGCTCGAAGCCGCTGAAGACGCGCGCCGCAACCGGATATGGAGCGGGCCTTAGCGCGCCGTCAGACCGCGCGGCTTCGCTTTAGGCGCCGGCCCCGGAGCGGTTGGTTCGCGTGGCGGCCTTAGTGGTAGCGCCGGATCAGGCCGACGAGGCGGCCCTGCACCTTCACCTCGCCGGGCCGGAAGATGCGTGTCTCGTAGGCCGGGTTCGCCGCTTCGAGCGCGATGGACCCGCCCTTGCGTCGCAAGGTCTTCAGCGTGGCTTCCTCGTCATGGACGAGCGCCACGACGATCTGGCCGTTTTCCGCCGTGTCCACGCGCCGGATCACCACGATGTCGCCGTCGAAAATGCCCGCCTCGATCATGGAATCCCCGTTGACCTCCAGCGCGAAGTGCTCGCCGCCGGAAATCATGCCGGGCGGCACGGCCAGACGGTCGGTCTCGTGCTGGATCGCCGAGATCGGCGTGCCCGCCGCGATGCGCCCGAGGATCGGGACTTCGACGCCGATCTCCGCAGCGCCGGCCGGTTCGCGGCGGCCGAAATCCGGCTCGACCACGTTGGAGCGGTCGGTGGCGCGCGGGGCGGCGCTGTCGGGCAGCTTCAACACTTCCAGCGCGCGCGCCCGGTGGGGCAGGCGCCGGATGAAACCGCGCTCCTCCAGCGCGCTCACCAACCGGTGCACGCCGGACTTCGACGCCAGCTGAAGCGCCTCCTTCATCTCGTCGAACGAAGGCGACACGCCGTCTTCGGACAGACGCTTGTGGATGAAGAGCAGAAGCTCGTGCTGTTTCTTGGTCAGCATGACGGCCCTCGAAGGAACAAAACCGGAAAATGTCTTCCGTGTTCTATGCCTGTTCCAGGTTAACGTCAAGTGAAGGCGAATTCGCCTGATTACAGCCCCATCAGCGCGCGCGTCGCAGCGGCGACGTCGGCCTGACGCATCAGGCTTTCACCCACCAGCAGCGCGCGCGCGCCGGCGTCTTGCAGGCGTAGGGCGTCCTCGCGCACGGCGATTCCCGATTCGGCGATGAGGAGGCGGTCGGGTCCGACTCTCGGGGCCAGCGATTCGAACGTCGACAGCGAGGTTTCGAACGTGCGTAGGTTTCTGTTGTTCACGCCGATCAGCGGGGAGGGCAGGGCGAGCGCGCGCGCCATCTCCGGCCCGTCATGCACTTCGACGAGCGCGTCCATGCCCCATTTGAACGCCTCCTCGATGAGGGCCGCCGCCGTCGCGTCGTCCACCGCGGCGAGGATCACCAGAATGCAGTCGGCGCCCAGCGCGCGCGATTCGGCCACCTGCCAGGGTTCGTAGAGGAAATCCTTGCGCAGCACGGGCAGCGAAACCGCCTCGCGCGCCGCCACGAGAAAGGCGTCCGCGCCCTGGAAGCTCGGCGTGTCGGTGAGCACGGAGAGGCAGGCCGCGCCGCCGGCTTCATAGGCCGCCGCCAGAGCGGGCGGATCGAAATCGGCGCGGATCAGGCCCTTCGACGGGCTCGCCTTCTTGATCTCGGCGATCAGCGCCATGCCGTCGCGCGCGGACCTGTCTTCCAGGGCTTTGAGAAAACCCCGCGGCGCCGGCGCCTCGGCGGCGGCCTCCGCCATCGCCTCATAGGGCTGCGCCGCCTTGCGCTCGGCGATCTCGGCGCGCTTATAGGCTTCGATTTTGCTGAGCACGTCGGCCATCACGGCGCTCCATGGCTGGCTGCGGCCAGCTTTTCCAGGGCGGACGCCGCATGGCCGCCGTCAATGGCCGCCGCCGCCTGGCGCGCGCCGTCGGTGAAGTCTTCTGCGAGGCCGGCGAGCTTCAGCGCCGCGCCGGCGTTGAAGAGCACGATGTCGCGATAGGGTCCGGTCTCCCCGCGCAGAAGCGCGCGGATCGCCTCGGCGTTCTCCTGCGGTTCGCCGCCCTTCAGATCGTCAAGGGTGGCTGTCATCAGGCCGGCGTCGGCGGGCGTGAGCTCGTAGGTCGCGATTTCCCCGCCGGGCTTGAGTTCGGCGACGAAGGTCTCCGCCGTGGTGGTGATCTCGTCCAGCCCGTCCGCGCCGTGAACGATCATCGCCGCCTCCGCGCCGAGATCGCGCAGCGCTTCGGCCATGGGGACGAGCCAGCGCCGGTCGAACACGCCCAGGAGCTGACGCGTCGCGCCGGCCGGGTTCGACAAAGGCCCGAGCAGGTTGAAGATGGTGCGCACGCCCAGCGTCCGGCGCGCAGGGCCCACATGGCGCACCGCGCCGTGATGGGCCTGGGCGAACAGAAAGGCGACGCGGGCCTCTTCCAGCGCGCGCTCGATCTGGGCGGGGCTCGCGAACAGATTGACGCCGAGACTTTCCAGGACTTCCGCCGAGCCCGATTTCGAGCTCGCCGCCTTGTTGCCGTGCTTGGCCACCACCGCGCCGGCGCCCGCCGCGGCGAGCGCGGCTGCGGTGGAGATGTTCCAGGTCCCGCGCGCATCCCCGCCGGTGCCGCACGTGTCGACCGCGCCGGCGGGCGCATTGATCCGCGTCATGCGCGCGCGCATCGCCTGCGCCCCCACGCGCAGCGCCGCCGGGCTCTCGCCGACCGCCGACAGGGCCAGCAGGAACCCGCCGATCTCCACCGGGTCGGCCTCGCCCTCCATGAGCGCGTCGAACGCATCCTTGAGCGCGGCCTCGTCCGGTTCGCGGCCGCGTCCCAGCGCGGCGATCGCCCCGTTCATCGCCCCCATCAGGCCGGCTCCGCCAGCGCCGCCGGCGCCAGGCCCGCAATCCGCATGAAATTGGCCAGGAGGGCGTGGCCGTGCTCCGACGCGATGCTTTCAGGATGGAACTGCACTCCGTGGACCGGCCGGCTCCTATGGGCGAGGCCCATGATCTCGCGGTCGGCCGTGCGCGCGGTGACCTTTAGCGCGGTTCCCTCCGGCAGGTCGACCGCCAGCGAGTGATAGCGCGTCGCGGTGAAGGGGGAGGGCAGGCCCTCGAACACGCCGGTTCCCTCATGGGTCACCGGGCTGGTCTTGCCATGCATGATCTCCCTGGCGCCGACGACCGCGCCGCCGAAGACCTGACCGATCGCCTGATGGCCGAGGCAGACGCCGAAGATCGGCAGGGTGTCCGGCGCGCTGCGGATGAGGTCCAGGCAGATGCCCGCCCGATCCGGATCGCACGGCCCGGGGCTCAGCACCACGCCGCGCGGTTTCAGCAACAGCGCCTCTTCGACGCTCAGCGCGTCATTGCGCACCACTTCGGTCTTCGCCCCCAGCTCCTGAAAATAATGGACCAGGTTGAAAGTGAAGCTGTCGTAATTGTCGACGATCAGAAGCATGCCGCGCCCGCCGGTTTCGGTTTGATGCGGACATTAGATAAGCCGGCCCGCCCCGCCAACCGCGACTCGCTGTAAACACCCTCCATGGCCCGGTTCTCCCTCCCCTTCGTCCAGATCGGCGCGGCGCTCGGCGCCGCGGCCATGGCGCTGGCGGGTCAATGGCTGGCGCGCGAGGAGGGCGCCGCATCGGAGCGTCCGGCCGTCGCCGACGGAGAGACGATTGCGTCGGAGGCTGGCGCCGTCGCGCCATCGCTCGTAGGGGCCGCCGCAGCGCCCACGGAAAGCGCCGGAAGCGCCGAGATCCGTCCGGCCTTCCTCCCCTCTGGGCGAGGGACGGAGCGGGATGCGCCGGTCGCAACCGCCGCGCCTTCCGCGCCCGGCGAAGCGCCGGACCTCGCCCATGTCCGCCCGCGGCTCGCGGTGATCATCGATGATGTGGGCCATGACGTGGAGACGGCGCGCGCGCTGATGGCCTTGCCGGTGACGCTGGCGATCCTGCCCTATGCGGAGGCGGCGCCGGTCCTCGCCCGGGAGGCGCGGTCGGCCGGGCGTGACGTGTTCGTTCACTTGCCCCTGGAGCCGGAGGGGCTCGACGATCCAGGGCCCGGCGCGATCACCACCGCACTCAGCTCTGGCGAGATCGCGCTGCGCGTAGACGCCGCTCTGGCGCGCGTGCCGGGCGCGGCGGGTCTCAACACCCATATGGGCAGCCGCGCCACACGCCACCCGGCGACCGTCGCGGCGCTGGTCTCGGCGCTGTCGGGGCGCGGGCTCGCCTTCGTGGATTCGCTCACCCATCCCGCCTCGCTGGCGGGTGACGCGGCGCGCGCCGCCGGGATCGCGGCGCTGGACCGGGACGTCTTCCTCGATGCGCCCGGCGCGGATCCGGAAGCCCAGCTCGACGCCGCGCTTGCCCTCGCCCTTGAACGCGGCCAGGCGATCGCCATCGGCCATCCCTATCCGGCGACGCTCGCGGCGCTGGCATCGCTACAGGCGAAGGCTGACGCGGCGGGCGTGGAGCTTGTGACCGTCGCCGCACTGGCGCGGAGAGCCGAGGCGCCGAGTTAATTAAACTAAGTTTAACTGTCAATGTTCTCGCTAATTTATAATCTCTGCATAAGTTGAAATGAGCTGATGAAATGTCGAATCTGATTCGCGCGATCGCCACTGCGCTTCTATGTTTGTCATTGCATGCGGCTGCCGAAGGTCAGTCGGTGAACGTGTCTCCTTCCGCCGAGCCTCAATACAGGCTGACGCTCCTCGAAGAGCTCGAAGGCAGGTGGAGCATGACGGCGTTCATGACTCCTGATGGCGGGGATACATGGTCTCAATTGTCGCAAACCACAGTGACGATTGAGTACATTCATAATGATATGGTTCTGAGAGAAGAAGTTGAGAATCCAGCCTCTGACGCGTTCAATATGCTGTCTTTTGTAACTTGGGACCAATACCGCCGTGTTTATAGAAAGGCCGCCATTGATGACTACTGGGGTCTTATGGATATTTACAGTGGCGATATCGACGATAATCGACTTGTTCTCGACAATCTGGAGTCCGGGACGTTTTTCCCGGTGGGGTCGGGCCAATGGCGCAGCTTCCGCCTGTCCATCGACCTGAGTGGCGATGAACGAACAATGCTTGTTGAAGCAAGCGACGATGGCGGGTCGAGCTGGGAGGCGGCCTTTAGAAGCGAGTATGTCAGGATCGCTGAATAGTCGCGAAAAATTCGGATCGTAAAAGGTCTGGCGGATAGAGCTTTAACGGCGGCGCTATAAATTAATGAAACAATAAGCATTCATTGTGTCGATCGGCGCATGATAAACGGACATGTATATTCGCGTATTGGGATAAATGAAAGGGAATCCTATAGCCATGCAGAACTTGCACACTATTGGCTTAATCTCCGTTGCGATCACCATGACTTTAGCGGGCGCCGGTCACGCGCAGGACGTCAACGTCGACGACCGCACAGCTGATTACTGGACTGACGAGATCTGGACACCTGCTCAGGATTGGACGTCGGACCAACAAGACATCATCGACATGCTGACCGACGGCCCGATCGGTATCGAAGATCCGGAACAATTCGAGCGCTGGGCGTCCGGCTTCGATGAGGACTGGACCGTATGGACGGTCGGCAGCCCTGTCGTCAGGCGTCTCGAGCCGCACATGAACCTTGTGCGCGACTATGTGGAAAACGGCGGCGCCACGGTCAGCGGCTTCCGGATCAATCCGGTCTCCGTCGAAATTCTGGACGATATCGCTGTGGTGCGCAGCTATAACGAAGAGCTGATCAAGGAGAGCGACGGCGGAATTCGTGATCTTCACTGGGCGTCTGTGAGCGTCTATCGACGTTTGGAGGATGGAAGCTGGACCTGCATTGCATCAAACAATATGCACATGCCCCGCCCGTCCTGGGCCGCCGACGCAGATGAGGGCGCCGCCGGCGGCGGCGGTGAAGACTAGAGCGTTTTCGTCTTATTCCGGCTCATATCCGCAGGCAGTGAAGTAGTTGGCGCATTCTGCGGGGGTGATGGCGTCGAGGGCCTGGGCGACGGCGTCATGGAGATCGGGAACAGTGCGGGCTG
>JBNPED010000008.1:0-83271 GCA_051117435.1 Oceanicaulis sp.
TCATGGCGGGCGGCCGCCCGCCATGGTCTACTGGCGCACGCGCCAACCCAATCAACCCGATCAGCAGGAGCTCAAAGTAGCTTAAAAACCGCCGGAAACTGTCCAACGATCGGGGAGTAGCTCAGATGGCACCGCCGGAATTGAATGAAGCCGTTCTCGGGGTGCTCGCGATTGATTCCGATTGCTCCGACGACTTTCTCCCAGGAACGCGTTTCAGTACCTATCTGACAACAATTTTTCTCCCCATCTTAAGTATATTGGAGTACCATACGGTTGAAATAAGAAAAAAGGAGGTCGCTAATGGCGCGAAAAGCTAAGACGACCACGATAGTTAAGCCGGCGTCACGCCGCCCCGCGCAAGTCGCAATTCCTTCGCTTGGTATCGAGCGAATTCAAAAGCCTCAATCATCCATGTCCCGGGACATGGAGGCAATTGCGGCTAAGCTCGGTTTTCGGGCGCGTAAGGCGGGTTAAGTCTTCACCGCCTCGCCCGGCCCAGGTTAGACCTCGGCCATGAAGCACGAGCGACACCACCATCACACTCATTGCCGTGATCAAAGTGGGCCTTCCGACCCCCACGACCACGCCCATCATCACGATCACGGCCACCACCATCACCACGCCGATGTGAGCGAGACGAATGAGCGGCGCGTGCTGATCGCGGCGGTGCTCACCGGTTGGTTCATGCTGGCCGAGCTGATCGGCGGGCTGGTCACCGGCTCGCTGGCGCTTTTGGCCGACGCCGCGCACATGCTCACCGATTTCGCGGCGCTGTTCCTGGCCTGGCTCGCCTTCCGGCTGTCGCGGCGCCCGGCGGACGCCAGCCGCACCTACGGCTTCGACCGGCTGCAGATCCTCGCCGCCTTCGCCAATGCCGTGACCTTGATCGTGCTGGTCGTGTGGATCGCCGCCGAAGCGGTGAGCCGGTTGTTAAACCCCGAACCGGTGCTCGCCGCGGGCATGCTCGCCGTCGCCGCGCTGGGGCTTCTGGTGAACATCGCCGCCTTCGCGGTGCTGCACGGGGCGGATCGGGACAATCTCAACATTCGCGGCGCGCTCGCCCATGTCATGGGCGACCTTCTGGGCTCGGTGGCCGCGCTCGTCGCCGGCGGCGTGATCCTGATAACGGGGTGGACGCCCATCGACCCGATCCTCTCGCTTCTCATCGCCGCGCTGATCGCGGTGAGCGCGGTCCGGCTCCTGCGCGATTCCGGCCGGGTCCTGCTGGAGGCCGCCCCGCGCGGCGTCGACCCCGAGGCCGTGCGCGCCGATTTGATGGCGCGGCTGGCCGGGGTGGAGGACGTCCACCACCTCCATGTCTGGTGCCTGACGCCGGAGCGGCCCATGGCCACCCTGCACGTGAAGCTCGCGCCGGGCGCCGATCCCGCCGAAACGCTGAACGCGGTCAAGGCGCGCCTGAAATCCGAGTTCGGCCTCGACCATGTGACCGTCGAGGTTGAAACGGGGCCCTGCGCCGACGCGGCTGAATGCTGATTTTGAACATATTTTATTCATCTAAAACAGCACACTAGCGCCTTTTGCGCAACGCCGCCCACGCGCGTTAAGCGAACGGCAAGCAATATCGCGCATAACCGAAATCACTGCGCAGGCGAGGGCGGCGAACGCTCCGTACGGCGCAGAGCTTTGGGTAGTGAACCGGCCGCGCAATGGCGCGGCCTGAACAACAGGGTTGGGTGTGACCATGAAGAAGTTTTCTGGGAAGAAGTTTGCGGGCGTCTTCGCCGCCGTTTCCATGCTGGCCGGCCTGTCGGCCGCTCCGGCGTTCGCTCAGGACCGTGAGCTCGTCCAGTCGGAAGCTCCGGAATTTCCGCGCTCGGCCGAGCGCCGTGAAATCGAGGGCCATGTGGTGGTCCGTTACAACGTCACTCCGGAAGGGACCGTCGCCGATGTGGAAGTCGTCGAAGCCACTCCGGCCGGGATCTTCGAACGCGCGGTGATGCGCGCCCTTGAAAACTGGCGCTATGTCGCCGCGGCCGAGCCCACCCCGGGCGTGGAGCGCCGCTTCGACTTCGCCTTCGCCGACTAATCGGCCTGAGACGGGCGGCGCGGGACGAGAGCCCCGCGCCGCTTTTTCAGGCCCAGGACCATTAACCATACCAGGGACTTAAGCCCATGGCCGTCGCGCTCCACTCCGTCCGCACCCGATTGATCGCCGCGTTTGCGGCCGTGATCGCCCTCTCGCTCGCCGGCGTCGCCGCGGGCGTTTTCGCGTTCAATGGCGCGCAAGGCGCGCTGGACGAGGTGGTCGAGCAGACCGCGCCGCGCGCCGCCGCGGCCCAGGCGCTGAACGCGGCCTCCAGCGCCATGGCCGGCGAGCTCGCCGCCTTCTCGCGCTCGCGCGACACGGTGGACATGCAGGTCTCCGCCTCGCGCCTGGACGCGCTGATGGAAGAGGCCGGCGCGGCTGTGGCGGGCCTGCGCGAGGCCGGCGTCGCCGCCGCTCGCGCAGACGAACTTGAAACGGCGTTGAACGAAGTGAAGACCGCCGTGGAGGCCGCGGCCGGTCCGGTTGAAGCGAAACTTGAAGCCCTGGGCGCGCGCGAAGCCGGCATGGGCGCGGCGTTGCGCGACCGGGCCGAGGCGTCGGACGCGCTGGAGGCGGCGCTGGACGAGACCTCCGATCCCGCCGACATCGAAACCCTGCTGCGCGCCAACATGGCGCTGAACCTCGCCGTGGCGCGCTTCGCGGAGCTGTCCGGCGCGTCGAGCGAGGCGGACGTGGCGACCGTGCGCGAGGCCTTCGACTTCGCCGCAGACGAGTTGTCTATTAATCTCGCCATTCTCGGCCCGGTGGCCGGCGCGGCGATCACCGATCCCGCCCAGCGGCTGCTGGAGCGCGCCGAAGGGGCAAGCGGCCTGTTCGCCCTGCGCCTTGAGGAACTGGCGCTGACCGAAGAGGTCGATCTGCTTGTGGAGGAGGCGCGCATTCTGGACGCGGCTCTGGCCCAGCTGGTGGACGCCACGCGCGCGCTTGCGCTCACCGAGCAGGCTGAAGCCAGCGCGTCCGGGCAGGGCGCCATTGCGGCGGGCCAGATCCTGATGCTGGTCTTCGCGCTCGCCACCGTGGCGCTGGGCGCCGCGATCGCCTGGCTCTACGTCGCGCGCAATCTGCTGGCGCGCCTGTCGGGCCTGACCGCGGCGATGAAGTCTCTCGCCGGCGGCGAGATCGGTGAGGAGATGGACGCCGACGGCCGCGACGAGCTGTCCGACATGGCGCGCGCGGTGAACGTGTTCCGCGACAACGCCATCGAGCGCAGACGCCTGGAGGCCGAGCGCAGCGAGGACGAAGCCGCCCGCGCCCGGCGCACCCGCGCGATCGAAGACCTGATCGCGAGCTTCGAGGACGTCTCCAGGCGCGCGCTCGGCAAGGTGGGCGAGGCGGCCCAGGAAATGGAATCCGCCGCCCTCGCGCTCGACCAGTCCTCGCGCAGCGCCAGCGAGACGACCGCCGAGGTCAACACCTCCAGCTCGCGCGCTGCGGAGAACGTGGACACCGTCGCCGCCGCGGCCGAGGAGATGACCGGCTCCATCGCCGAGATCGCCCAGCAGATCGCGCGCTCCACCGAGATCGCCCAGGACGCCGCCGACCGTGTGCAGCAGACCAATGGCGACGTGGCCGCGCTCAACGACGCGGCCGCGAAGATCGGTGACATCGTCAGCCTGATCAACGACATCGCCGAGCAGACGAATCTCCTGGCGCTGAACGCCACCATCGAGGCCGCGCGCGCCGGCGAGGCGGGCAAGGGCTTCGCGGTGGTCGCCAGCGAAGTGAAGACGCTGGCCGAACAGACCAGCAAGGCCACCAGCTCCATCTCAGACCAGATCGGCGGCATCCAGGGCGCCACCGGCAAGGCGGTCGCGGCCATGAGCTCGATCTCCGAAGTGATCGGGGAGATGAACCATATCGCCGCCGCCATCGCCGCGGCCATGGAGGAGCAGCGCGCCGCCGCCAGCGAAATCACCCGCGCCGCCCAGGAAGCGGCCACAGGCACCCGCGACGTCGCCGGGTCCATCGCCAAGGTGGACCGCGCGGCCAGCGAAACCGGCCAGTGCGCCGCCCAGGTCAACGCCGCCTCCGGCGCGCTCAACACCGAAGCCGACGGGCTGGAGAAGGCGGTGAAGGAATTCCTCGCCGGGGTGCGCGCAGCTTAAGGCGCGGACCGGTCACGCGGGGACGGGCGCAGCCGCCGGGCTGCGCCCGTTTTCGTTGCGGGGCGGTCTTCGAGGCGCCGGGCGCTCCCCCCTCCCCCCCATGCCCAGGGGGGAGAGGGCGGGGGTGGGGGGGCGGACCTCTCCACCGACGCGGCGACACCGGTGACGCGGAACCGGTCCCAACCTTCACCCCGCCCTCTCCCCTCCAGGAGGGGAGAGGGGGGTGGACCGGCGACGGGTCGAGCCGCTGAATTCACCGCCCCCTGCGCCGCGCTCGCCGCTTGCGCGGGAAGGTGTGCGGCGCTATACGCCTCCCTCCCTTGAGCGCCGCGCGACCGCCCGGCGCGCACGGCACGGCTTGGTAGCTCAGCTGGTTAGAGCGCACGACTCATAATCGTGAGGTCGAGAGTTCAAGTCTCTCCCAAGCCACCAATAATTTCAACAGCTTAGGGTCGCTATGCGGTCCCGTCGCGGTCGAGGATGGCGCTCACTTGCGCATCAATGCGATCGGAGAGGCCAGCCTCTTTCAGCACGGCCCGCACGAGGCTGCGCGCCCGCTGGAATTTCACCCCGTCCGGAAACTCGACGACGCGCGCAATCTGTTCCGCCTCAGCCGCCGTGTCGGCGAGCTGTCGGTGGGCCGGATCTTCGGCATCAAAACGCGGAATCGGCAGGTTGAACATGACCTTGTCAAAGTCACGCGCGCCCCATTGTCCTCGGCTTTGCATCGCCTCCACGCGTGCGCGAGCGGCCTCGCTGTTGAAGAAAGCGATCAGGAAAAGGCCTTCTGGGCGCGTTTCCACCGCGGACCAGTAAAGCTTGTGATCAATGACCGCGTCAGCGTCCTCGATCAACGCCGCGGCCGGCTGTTGTCCGGCTTTGGCGTAAACGACGCGAAGCGGGGCGATGGGGAATTGATTGTTGACGCCTCCATGATAGTCCCAACGCTCCTTCAAAGTAAGATCGCCTTCACAAAGGTTATTCCAGATCCGCTCCGCCTTTTGCATCCAATCCGCCAAGCCCGGCCAGCCACGGTTGGCCGCTCCGTTTGAATCCAGAACGCCCGCATCGGGATCAAACGGGATGACTCCTTCGAGTGGGGCGAGCGGGCGATAAGGCGCGATGGACTCGCCAAGATAGACGGGCCGTAAGAATGCGCGCTCGACCGCCGCATCAATGCTCGGCTGCTCTTTCCAAGGCTTTTTCTCCAAGCTGGACCGCCGGCTGACCACGTGGGGCCTGGATGCCGCGCCGCCGAGACGGCCGACTGCGGCCCGTTCGACCGTGCACAACATGCGCGGTGTCAATGTGGCCCCCTGGCGGAAACCCGCCCGATAAGGCGACCCGCCTTCAAAGGATGCGGTGGTAATCGTGGCGTTTTCGGTGATGGAAAGCCGTGCATCGGCAATGTTAGCGGGTGCGTCACGATAGGGAAGGCGCCCGGCGAACTGGTGCGCGTGATCGGGTATTTTCTTCGCCCGCCCTTTTTCCAAGCGCTCAGCGAACAAGACCGCCGCCGGGACCGGAAAAAGCGGCGATACGCCGTCCAGGTCCCAGGGCGTATCGAAACGCACATTGGCGGTGAGGAATCGCCCTGCGCGCAGACCCTCATACTGGCCGCGCGTGAGAGCCGCGCGCGGAAGAACGAAGGCGACGCGACCGCCAGGCCGGAGATAAAGCGAGACGCAGCGAGCAAAAAAAAGGCTTGAGATATCCGCCTGCGTGGCGAGCTTGCCGCCGGCGTATACGTTCTCGGCTTTTGCCATGTCGCGGAACCGGTCCTGCAACGGTTTGGCCATATAACGTAGGGCGATCCAGGGCGGATTACCCAGCAGCACGTCCGCCCGCCGCGTCTCGGCGGAGAAATAAAGCGGGCGGCCCAGATTACGCGCTACATAGCTCCAAATGGAGTCGCGGCCCTTGCGCCGTAGGTCGTCAAACGTCTCATAGGTTTCCGCGGCCATTGCGACGGCGTCGGCGCTAAGCGGCGTTCCATCATCTTCCGTCTCGCGTTGCAGCGCCTCGCGGAACGCTTTTGCGTCTCTTCCCGCCTCGCTCATTTGGCGCATCAGCGATAAAGCCCCATCGAGCAATTGCGGCTGAGCGCAGAGCTCTTCCGGGAATACCAAGGCCCGCCGGCCCGTAGCGACCTTGCCTTTCGCACCCTTCGGCGGGGGAACTTCGATGACGAGTTCCCTTCCGATGAACATGTTTTTCACCTGCATCTGCAGGGCGTCACCGAGATAGACCGGAATCGAAACGGCGTCGGTCCGCTCGCGTAGAGACGAGCCGAGCGCAAGTAAAAATGTGACCCGTGCGATGATGACCGCAACCGGGTGGACGTCGATGCCCGAGATAAGCCCGCAAGTGATCGCGGCGCGGTCGCCAGACGGCGTATCTTCCGCCGCCGCACAAGCCAGGTGCTTGCGAACAGCGTGAAACAGGAACGCCCCTGATCCGCAGGCCGGATCGATGACACGCGCATTCAGCGGATCAGAAACCGCCTCATCGACCACCCTGGAGGCGAGCCAGTCAGGCGTGTAATACTCGCCAAGATCCTTGCGCTGCTCGGGATCGACCAGCGACTCGTAGAGAATTTTTAAAACGTCAGTATCGACCGCTTCTAGGTTGAAGCGGGCTACATGGGCGGCGATCTGTGAGACCAACCGACGGCCGGCTTCGCTGACGATGATCCAATCAAAAAAGTCGCCTTCCACCGCGCCATAAACGCCGCTGGCCGCAAAAGCTTCACCGGACAGGAGGGCTTCGGGGTCGTCGATGTCCAGCTGAAGCGCGCGCGCCGCGATCGACTTTGCTACAATGACCAAAAAGGTGTGCTGGAACCAGAGGGCGTCGTCTTCGATCTCTTTGCCGTAGACCAGCTGAAGGAGGTCGCGCCAAAGCTGGCGTTTCAGACTTACGGCGGGGTCAGACTCAAGGTCCGTCCAAATCGTCGCCAGTTCGGCTGACGCGCGTCGGAACGCGACGCTTTGGCGTCCTAACTCGTTCTGAATGTTCAGCGCATCAGCGGGAATGTCGGCCCGGATCGCGACCGCTCCGTCCAGCCAGGCCACAAGTTCAAGGGGGCGGTCGGGATTAGCGTACGTCTCCCTGAGCAGGATTATGGAACCGCTGCGCCGCTCATACACCCGGAATGTTGACCCGTCTGTGGCGATACCGACGTAACGGGCCGCGGTAGCGGCTTCCCGCTCCTCGATATACCGATCCAGCTGTTTAATCGCGTCAGCGGATTCACGATCCAGGTCCTTCTTGATCTCGAAAACCGTCCGGCCGAGCAAGGCGTCGATACGACCGCGAGCCTCTGGCACGGCCTTCTCAAGTTCGACATTTTCACTAGGCGCACCGAGTCCGTCGACCAGCAGGGTATGAAGATGCGTTCGCACCTTCTCATGTCCCGGTTTGCGGGCGAGTTCAGTGACGATAGCCTCAAGCCGGTCGGGACGAAGCATCATCTTGCGTCAAGCTCTTGAGCTGGATCAACTTACAGTCCCAAGTTAGGCGAGATTCGTCTCGCTTTGCATCACGGTTCTGAAGAAATCAGACACACCGAAAAAAACGCCCCGCAGTGTCCCGCGGGGCGCTTTGTTTCGGATCGGGCAAAACCCTAATCCTCGAACATGTCCCCGTAGCGGTGACGCGGGCGGGTTTTCCAGGCGCCGCGGTGGAAGACGTCGGAGACGATGACCGGGGCCACGGTGGTGGCTTCGGCGTAGACCATCTGCTCCAGCGCAACGTCCACCTTGCCCCAGCTGCACGCCTCTTTCAGCGTGGAGGAGGAGCAGGCGCCGTCGCGCACGTCGGCCACGGTGATCTGCACGGCGTAGGCGTGCATGGAGACGTCCTCATGGCCGAGGATCTCCGCGCAGACGACCGTGTCCTGGGCGAAGTTCTTCGGCACGCCGCCGCCGACCATGAACAGGCCGGTCTTGCCCGCCTTGATCTTGATGTCGGTGAGCTCGCGGAAATCGGCCACGGAGTCGATGGAGAGATAGCCCTCGCCCTTCTTCATGCGCTCCACCTGGTGCTTGACCAGGCCGAAGCCCGCCGAGCAGTCGGAGAAGGCCGGCACGAAGATCGGCACGCCGTGATGGTAGCACTCCTCGATGAGGGAGCCTTCCTTCCTGGCGTTGCCGTCGGCGAGCCATTTGCCCATGGCCTTGATGAAGGCGCGGCTGGACATGGGCTTGGCGGGCAGGGAGTCCGCGATCTCACCGATGGTGTGATCGGTGGTCTGCAGCTCCTCCTCGTCGATATAGGTGTCGTAGATGCGGTCGATATAGAGATCGCGCAGCACCCGGTCGTCGGGGATTTCGCTCGCCTGATAGTGCTTGAACCCGAGGGCTTCGAAGAAGTCCATGTCCACGATGGACGCGCCGGTGGCCACGATCGCGTCGATCATGTTGTTGCGCACCATGTCGCGCCAGACATGCATGCAGCCGCCCGCGCTCGTCGAACCGGCGAGGGTGAGGATCACCGAGCAGTCGGGATCGGCGACCGCCTGCTGCAGGATGCGTGCGGCGCGCGCGGCGTCGCGCGAGGAGAAGCTCATCTTCTCCCAGGCGTCGATGATCACGCGGCCGTCAAAGCTGGCGATGTCGATATGCTCGACCGGGCTGGATAAAAGCTCGGCCTTGCGGTTGGATTTTTCAGTCATCCACGTCTCTTCATCAGTCGGGTTCGGCGCCGGCGGAGCCCGCGCGCAAAGGGCACCACGCGCCCGCCCGTTTCAGGCAGGGGCTGCGCGGCGTCGGTGTAAAGGCTGGTCCAGGGGAAGTCCTTGACCCTGACGGTCTCCACATCCCCGAAGCCGTTGAAGCGGGTCGCCATCGCCGTGCCGTAGGCGCCCAGCATGCCGAACTCGATCACGTCGCCTTCGGCGAGATCGGCCGGCAGGGTGTAGGGCCCCGGCATGGAATCGATGGAATCGCATGTCGGCCCGTAGAGCTTGAACTCGGCGGTCTGCTGCGACGGCGTCCCGTCGGCGCGGTGCACGCGCATGGGGAAGGGCCATTTGGCGTGCACGATGTCGAACAGGCAGCCATAGGAGCCGTCGTTCATGTAGACCGCGTCGCCCTTCACCAGTTCGACGCGCGTCAGGATCGACACGGCTTCGGCGATCAGCGCCCGGCCGGGCTCGCACCACAGATCGGCGTTCTCCAGCACCATCATCTCTTCAAAGGCGGCGCGGACGGCGTTCATGTACTCGTCCATCGGCGGCGGGGTCATGCCGGGATAGACCGACGGAAAACCGCCGCCGACATCGACGATGTCCACGGTGACGCCGGCCTTCACGATCAGGCGGCTGGCCTCCATCATGGCGGAGCGATAGGCGCTCGGGGCCATGCACTGGCTGCCCACATGGAAGCTGACGCCCAGCTCATGGGCGTGCGCGCGCGCCTTGCGGATCAGCTCCGGCGCCTCGATCTCGCCCGCGCCGAACTTGCCCGCCAGCGGCAGGGTCGCGCCGTCATTGGAGACGGCCAGGCGCACCACCAGGATCAGATCCCTGGCGTGGTTCGTCTCGGCGAGAATCTTCTCAAGCTCGGCTTCGCAGTCGAGCACGAAGATCTTCACGCCGTGATCGAAATAGGCGCGGCGGATCGCATGCCGGCTCTTGACCGGATGCATGAACGCCATCGTCGCCCCCGGGCAGCGCCCGGAGATGAGTTCGACCTCGGGAAGCGAAGCCACGTCGAAAAAGCGGATGCCCGCCGCGAAAAGGGTGTCGATCACCCAGGGCGACGGGTTGGCTTTGACGGCGTAGAGGACCTCGCCGGGAAAATTTTTCTGGAACCAGTTCGCTGCGATCGTCAGTCGATCGGGCCGCGCGCAGGCGACCGGGCCTTCGACAGGCCGAGAGCGGACCAGGTCCAGGGGCGTATCGTAGTGAGACAATTCACGTGACCCCCTGCTTGCTGTTAACCCAATCCGGCATCGTCACCTCCGCCGGGACGCGCGCAATAGGATTTCGCGGACCCCATGTAAAGCAAAAATTCTCTTATCCGGGCGTGCAGGTCGGTGATGGTTTCGCTCCGCTTGCTGGCGTCCCGGTCCCTGCAGGTCCGCAGGGCCGGCGGACGGCGGCGAGGGACCGCGCGCTGCGCCGCACTTGCAGCGGCGCAACCGAATTGTCATACGCGCGACGTGTTGGTCTGGTTTCCTCCGGACTCGATAAACGCATCCGCCGAGGAGTTGTCCATGAACCGCCTTCGTTCCGCCTCGCTCGCCGCCTCGTTCGCAGTGCTGCTCGCCGCCTGCGGCGAACCGCGCGAGGAGATCATGCTGGAGGAGGTGGAGAGCGAGCCGGCGCCGGCCGCCGAAACCGACACGTCCGCACCGTCGGCGCAGACCGGAGCGGGCGGGCGACGGGGCCTTCGCATCGTCGGCTCCTCCACCGTTTTTCCCTTCACCACGGCGGTCGCGGAGAATTTCGGCGCCAAGACCGATTTTCCCACTCCGGTCGTGGAATCCACCGGCACGGGCGGGGGCATGAACCTGTTCTGCGCCGGGGTGGGGCTGACCTTCCCCGATCTCACCGGCGCCTCGCGCCCGATCAAGGCGAGCGAATATCAGCTCTGCCAGGATAACGGCGTGACCGCCGTCACCGAAATTCCCATCGGCTTCGACGGCATCGTCCTGGGCAATTCGGTGGATTCCGAGCCCATGGACATCGACAAGGAGGATCTGTTCCTCGCCTTGTCCGCCCAGGTGCCCATGCCGGTGACCGAGGCCGGCGAGCCGATCGTCAATCCCGACGGGACGCTGGTTGACGGACGCAGCTTCTCCGACGTGGCGGGGTATTCCTGCGAGACCTTCATCGACAATCCGTTCCGCCGCTGGGCCGACGTGGATTCCGGCCTTCCCACCGCGCGCATCGAGGTGTTCGGCCCGCCGCCCACCTCGGGCACGCGCGACGCCTTCGTGGAGCTGGGCATGTTCCTGGGCGCGGAGCGCATCGAATGCCTGGCCGAGATCCAGGAGAGCAACGAATCGCGCTTCGAGCAGCTGGCCGCGCGCATCCGCGAGGACGGCGCCTGGGTGGATTCGGGCGAGAACGACAACGCCATCGTCCAGACCCTGGCCAACGCGCCGAGCTCGTTCGGCCTGTTCGGCTATTCCTTCCTGGAGCAGAACGGCGACCGCATCCAGCCCGCCCTGGTGGACGGTGTGGAGCCCACCTACGAAAACATCGCCGAGGGCGTCTATCCGATCTCGCGCTCGCTCTATGTCTACGCCAAGAACCAGCACCAGGGCGTGGCGCCGGGGCTCGTCCCCTTCGTCACCGAACTCACCAGCGAAGAGGCGTTCGGACCGTTCGGCTATCTCGCCGAGCGCGGCCTGATCGCGCTGCCCGAGGCGCGCCGGGCGCAGGTGCGCGAGACGGCGCGCGCGCTCCAGCCCATGGGGGCGCCGAACTGAGCATGGGGCCGGTCCGCGACTTCGCCGGCGCGAAACTGGCGCTGATCGACGGCCCCCGCCTGCTGGCCTATCGGCGTGACGACCGGCCGGACATTCCCTGGCCGAATTACTGGGATCTGCCCGGCGGCGGGCGTGAGAGCCGGGAAAGCCCGGCCGACTGCGCCCTGCGCGAGCTGTACGAGGAGTTCGGCCTGCTCCTGCCCGAGCGCCGACTTGTCCACGCGCGCTGCTACGCCGCCGCCGGGCCGGGCGGGCTCGACGCCTGGTTCTTCGCCGGGGCGATCACCGCCTTGGAGATCGCGCGTATCCGGTTCGGCTCCGAAGGGCAGGGGTGGGTGATGATGGAGATCGACGCCTTCCTGACGCGCGCGGACGCCCCGCCGCCGCTGCAGGAGCGGCTGCGGGACGCCCTTCAGGCGCTTGGGCCGGAGGCGGGTTAGAACGCCGCGCGCACCGCGACGCGGACATTGCGTCCGGGCAGCGGGATCTGCTCTTTCAGGAAGCTGGAGTGCACCCGCGCCTCCTCGTCGGTGATGTTGCGCACGCCGAAGATCAGCGACACGTCGCGGCCGTCGAACGGGGTGACCACCAGATCGGCGTTGTAGAGCGCGTAACCGTCGGTGGGGCGCTCGAACGCAGCTGTCTCGTCCTGTTCGGCCACCAGGCGCGCCTCGCCGCGGGCCGACCAGATCCCCCGCTCGGCCCTGAGCGCCAGATTGGCGGAGAGCGGCGGAATGCGCGGCAGATCGCCGGCTTTGTCGGTCTCGGCGCGCACATAGTCGATCCCGGCCTCCGCGGTCAGCTCGAACCCGGCGAAGGTTCCGATCTCGGAATCCCCGTACAGCTCGAAGCCCCAGAGCTGGGCGTCCTCCTGGCGGTATTCGAAGACGTCGAAGCCGTCCTCCTCCTCGCCGGTGGGAAACAGGCCGATGAAGCCGTCATAATCGGCGAAGAACACGTCCAGCTCGGCGAACAGGCGCGCCCCGTCATAGCGGGCGCGGCCCTCCACCGACCAGGCGGTCTCCGTGTCGAGATCGAGATCGCCGATCTCGAAGCTGCGCGTGGCGGCGTGGGGCCCGAAGGAGAAGACCTCCACATCGCTGGGTGCGCGCTCGGTGCGCGACAGGGTGGCGGCGAGGAACCAGGGCTCGGACGGGCGCGTGAACAGCGAGCCGGAGGCGGACACCGTTTCGAAGGTGCGCTCGGCGCGGACCCCGTTCAGATTGCGGGTCTCCAGCCGCGCGCCGGCTTCGAAGCCCCAGGTCTCATAGTCCCAGCGTTCGGTGGCGAACAGGCCCCAGTCCTGGGTGGTCACCGGCTCGAGATAGGCCTCCTCGCCCTCGGCTGCGAAATCGCGTGTGAAGGCGGTGACGCCCCAGGCGCCCTTGCGCACGCCGCCATGGTCGTGGGCGATCTCGACGCGGCCTTCGGCGCCCTCCACGTCGAACAGCGTGCCGATCTCGTCGCCCTCAAGCTCGGCGTGGGTGTAGTCGGCATGGGCGAGCGCGAAGCGCACCCGGTTGAAGAAGCCGTCGAAATTGATCTCGCCGCGCACGTCGAAGCGGACCTGATCCATCACGAGAACCGGCACGCCTTCTTCACCATGTTCGTGGTCGTGATCGTGATCGTCATCATGGTCATGGTCATGATCCTCGTCGTGATCATGGTCCTCGTCGTGCTCGTCCTCGTGGCCGTGGGCGTGGGAATGGCCGGGCAGGCCGTATTCGGCGTCGGTGTCCTTCACCGAAAAGCCCACATGGCCCCAGCTCTCCACGATCGAGGCGCCGAACGAGGTGCTCTCGAAGGTGTAGAAACCCCCTTCCACCAGGCCGAATTCGGGCTCTTCCTCATGCTCGTGGCCATGATCGTCGCCATGGTCGTGATCGTCATCATGATCATGGTCATGATCATCGTCGTGATCATGATCCTCGTCATGGTCGTCGTCGTGATGGTGCTCTTCGCGTTCCGCTTCGGTCTCGGCGAAGCCGGGAATTTCGAACCCGTCGGCTTCGCGGCGGACGAAATCGCCCTGCAGCACCAGGGCGCCCAGCGTGGTCTGAAGCCGGCCGGCGAGCTGCACGCCGTCGTCCACGCTGGTGGTCCCGCCATAGGCGAATCCGTCGAAGGTTCCGTCGGTGCGTTCGGTCGGGACCCGGCCGTCGAACACGTTGACCACGCCGCCCACCGCGCCGCCGCCGAAGGCGATCGCTGCCGGTCCGCGCAGAACCTCCACGGTTTCAGCGCCCAGCACCTCGGCGGTGACCGCGTGGTCGGGCGAGGAGGCCGAGGCGTCGAGCCCGCCGAGCCCGTTGATCAGAAAGCGCACCCGCTCCGCGCCCAGGCCGCGAATGATCGGCCGGCCCGCGGCGGGACCGAAATAGGTGGAGGTCACGCCGGGGACGCCCTCCAGCGTGTCGCCGATATTGCCTTCCAGATTGCGGACCAGAATCTCCTCGCCGATCACGGTGACGCCGCCGGCGCTGGAGCGGTTATCGATCCCGAGCGGGCTGGATTCCACCACGATCACGTCGGGATGGGTCTCCGCGAAGGCGGGGGCCGACAGGGCGGCGGCGAGTGCGGCGGCGCCGACGAGGCGGGCGCGGCGGGTTTGGGCGATGCGGACGGTCATGACCCTCGGCTCCGTTACGTTATAATATTGCTGTTGCGGCGTTACTCTCTAACGTTCGGGGTCGCCGCCCGCAAGACGTTCAAAGCGTTAAATCCAGGAAAGGGGCGCCCCGGCCACAGCCGCGCGCCGGGGCGCCGCGCGGTCAAAACCCGTGACGAGGGTGGAGATCGCGGCTAGGTAGGTCAGCTTGACCGAAAATCATTCACCGAGCTTTGTTCATGGACCGCATCGACGCGTTTCGCCTGTTCACCGCCGTCGCCGAGCTGGAGAGCTTCACCCGCGCCGCCGACCGGCTGGGGCTGACCCCCGGCGCCGCCTCGAAGCAGATCGCGGCGCTGGAGGACCGCATGCAGGCCCGGCTTCTGGAGCGCACCACCCGCTCGGTGCGCCTGACCGACGCCGGGCGCGCCCTGCTGGACCGGGTACGGCCCTGGATCTCGGAATACGAGGCGATCGAGAACGGGCTCGTGGCCGAGCAGGCCGCCGCGGCGGGCGTGCTGCGCATCTCCGCCCCGGTGGATTTCGGCGCCAACCGGCTGGTGGAGCCGGTGACCGCCTTCATGGAGCGCTGGCCGGAGGTGGAGGTGCGCCTGGAGCTCGCCGACCGCATGGTCGATCTGGTGGACGAGGGCTATGACCTGGCCGTGCGCATCGGCCATCTCACCGATTCAAGCCTGATCGCGAAACGCCTGGCCGACGCGCCCATGAGCGTAGTGGCGAGCCCCGCCTATCTTGAGCGCCACGGCGAACCGGACCATCCCGGCGCGCTGTCGCGCCATGCCTGCATCATCGACCGCAACCGGCCCGCGCCCAATCTGTGGAAGTTCGAGCGCGGCTCTGAAAATGTGGAGGTGAAGATCGCCGGGCGGCTCAGCCTGAACGGCGCGCGCGCCGCGGTGGCGGCGGCCTGCGCCGGCGCCGGAATCGCCTGCGCGCCGGCCTGGGCGGCGAAAGAGGCGCTGGATGCGGGGACCTGCCGGGCGCTGCTCGCCGACTGGGACGCCGACCATCGCGAGCTCTGGGCGGTCTTCCCCTCGAACCGCTATCTCGCCCACCGGGTGCGCCTGTTCGTGGACCATCTGGCGGACTGGTTCAAAACCGGGCTCTGAAACGCAAAAAGGGCGGTCCCGGCGGACCGCCCTTTTCGTCTCCAAAGCCGGAGCCGCTTATTGGGCGGCGGCGACTTCGATCACCCCGGCGCGGGCGACCGCGCGGCTCAGCTGGGCGTCGGCGTCGGCTTCGGCTTCGGCGGCGCAGCGCAGGGCCACGCGGCGCTGGGCGAGCGGGCGGGTGTCGTTGACGCCGCACACGTCGCGGGCGGCGCGGCGGATGTCTTCACGCAGGGCTTCCACGCGGGCCGGCTCGACCAGGTCGCGTTCGGTGAAGCGGATTTCGACGGTCTGCACGTCGGCGGAGAACAGGGCGGAGGCGAGAAGGGCGGTGAACATGGAGAGCATCCTTTCGGGGAGATGGGCCTGACCTTGGGGGCGCCGCCGGGTTTTCCCGTGCGGCGCGGCCCTTTTGGCCTGCTCCCGTGACGCCCATGCGACAGATGCGCCGATGATCGGGCATGCCCGTCCCGGCGAAATCGCATGGCGAATTTCGCGCCCGTGTCATGGACTTGCGCGTTATTGCGGGCTTCAGAAGACTCACGGATGAGAGGCCCCGCGCCCCGTTCACCTGGAGCCGCGCTCCCCCCGTAATCGGGGGGAGACCACCGGTCACGGACGGGTGCCGCGCTACCCCGTCTGCACGCCCACGCCGATGGGGCAGACCACGCCGGTGCCGCCGATCCCGCAATAGCCGTTCGGGTTCTTGGCGAGATATTGCTGGTGATAATCCTCGGCGAAATAGAACGGCCCGGCTTCGCGGATCTCGGTGGTGATCGCGCCTTCGCCGGCGTCCTTCAGCGCGCGGCCATAGGCCTCGGCGCTGTTCTCGGCGGCGGCTTTCTGCTCCGGAGTCGTCCAGTAGATCGCCGAACGGTACTGGGTGCCCACGTCATTGCCCTGGCGCATGCCCTGGGTGGGGTCGTGGTTTTCCCAGAACACCTTGAGGAGCTCCTCGAAGCTCACCTTGGCGGGGTCGAAGACCACCCGCACCACTTCGGTGTGGCCGGTGCGGCCCGAGCACACTTCTTCATAGGTGGGGTTCGGCGTGATCCCGCCGGCGTAGCCGGCCGCGGTGTTGAGCACGCCCTCCACCCGCCAGAAAATCCGCTCCACGCCCCAGAAGCAGCCCATGGCGAAGATCGCGGCCTGGGCCCCCGCCGGCAGGTCCTCCTTCAGCGGGCGGCCGAAGACGAAGTGCTCGCGCGCGGTGGGGATCGCCTGGATGCGGCCGGGCAGAGCCTGATCGGCCGGGATCAGCCGGGTCTTGAATTCGGTGTCGGAACGAAGGCGCATGAGTGCCATTTTCCTCATCTGGAAGGCGCGATCGCGCCCGAAACTGACTTGCAGTCTAACATAGGAACGCACCGGGCCCGCGTCATCGGCTCCGCGCACTGCTGAACGCTCACGAACCGGTGAAGCCGGTCATTGTAAAGCGCAGCGGGCGGGGCCATTTGCGGGCGGCTCTCACCAGGGGATTTTCCATGAGCTTCGCCTTCATCCTCGCCGGTCTCGTGCTGCTCGTGGCGGGAGGCGACGCGCTGGTGCGCGGCGCCACCGGGCTCGCCAGGGCGCTCGGCGTCTCGCCGCTTCTCATCGGGCTCGTGGTGGTGGGGTTCGGCACCTCCATGCCGGAAATGACGACCTCGGTGGCCGCCAGCCTGTCGGACTCCCCTGACGTGGCGGTGGGCAATGTCGTCGGCTCGAACATCGCCAACATCCTCCTGATCCTGGCGATCACTGCGCTGCTGGCGCCCATCGCGGTGCAGGCCCAGGCCTTCCGGCGCGACGGGCCGGCGCTGGCGATCGCCAGCCTCATCGCCGCGGGCGTCGTCGCCTTCCTGCCGTTCGCCCGGGTGACGGGCCTTCTGCTCTTCGCCGCCCTCATCGCCTATGTGGTGATCAGCTACATCATCGACACGCGCACCAAGGACGCCGGCGCCGAGCTTCACGCGAGCGAGGCCGAGACGGTCACGCCGGCCGGTGGGCCGCTCGTCTCCACGCTCTTTCTACTGGCCGGGCTCGGCGGCGTGGTGGGCGGCGCGGCCCTCTTGGTGAACGGCGCGGTGACGCTGGCGGCCGCCGCCGGGGTGTCCGAAGCGGTGATCGGCCTCACCATCGTGGCGATCGGCACCTCGCTGCCGGAACTCGCCGCCTCGGTCTCCGCCGCGCGCAAGGGCGAGGGCGATCTCGCCTTCGGCAACGTGGTCGGGTCCAACATCTTCAACGCGCTGGGTATTCTGGGCGTCGCCGCGATCGCGCGACCCTTCGACCTCGCTCCCGGCGCGTTCGGGATCGATCTCCTGGTCATGCTCGCCGCCGCCGGCGCGCTCATCCTGTTCGCCGTCACCGGCTGGCGCATCGACCGGCGCGAAGGCGTGATCCTGCTGCTGGCGTATGCGGCCTACATGGCCTGGCTGGCGGTGGGGGCGGTTTAGGGGCGAGCCTCGCTTCGTCTCGGAACGTCGGGCGGCGCCCAAATTGACGTTGACGTGAACGTAAACGTCGCTAGGGTGCCCGGCGATGACCTCGCAGCCGAGCCCTCTCAAGGCGGAGTATACCATCCGCGAGCTCGCCGACCGGTTCGACGTGACCGCGCGGACCCTGCGCTTTTATGAGCAGAAGGGGCTTTTGAGCCCGCGCCGGCGCGGCGCCACACGGCTCTACAGCGCGGCGGACGCGGCCCGTCTGGATCTGATCCTGCGCGGCCGGCGCGTCGGCTTCTCCCTGGAAGAAATCAAGGAGATGCAGGATATCGAGCGCCTCGACAAGGGCTCGCGCACGCATCTCGAAGCCGCGCTCATCCGCTTCAAGGACCGCATCGCGACGCTGGAGCGCCAGCGCGCCGACATCGACAACGCCTTGAAGGAGCTCTCCGCCGGCGCCCGCTGGCTGGAGGAGCGCCTGGCCGACCGCGAACCGCCCGACGACATCAAGCGCCGCGCCCGCGCCTTTGAGGCGCTGGCCGCCGCGCGCCTGGCCGAGTGGACCTCGGGGAGCGCGGAATGATGACTGTTCTGCAAACCCGCCTTAATCGGACTCGACCTTTCACGGGCCTGATGGCTCGATACCGCGACCCCTCCACGGAGATCTGAACCATGCCCCAATACCGCGCCCCGCTCCGCGACCAGCAATTCGTGCTGAACGACCTTCTGAACGTCCAGCAATACGCCGATCTGCCCGGCTTCTCCGAGGCGAGCGAAGACATCGTCTCCGCCGTGCTCGAGGAAGGCGCGAAATTCTGCGAGAACGTGCTGCACCCGCTCAACCATGTGGGCGACCAGCAGGGCTGCCGGCTGTCCAACGGCGAGGTGACCACGCCGGACGGCTTCAAGGACGCCTACAAGCAGATGACCGAAGGCGGCTGGACCGCGCTGTCGGCCGATCCGCAATACGGCGGCCAGGGCCTGCCGCACTATCTCAACCTCGCCTTCAACGAGATGGTGACCAGCTCCAACATGGCCTTCGGCATGTATCCCGGCCTCACCGGCGGGGCGGTCCACGCCCTGGTGATCGGCGGGTCCGACGAGCAGAAGCAGGCCTATCTGCCCAAGATGATCTCCGGGGAATGGTCGGGCACGATGAACCTGACCGAGCCGCATTGCGGCACGGATCTGGGGATGCTGCGCACCAAGGCGGTTCCCAACGGCGACGGCTCCTACGCCATCACCGGCCAGAAGATCTGGATCAGCGCCGGCGAGCACGACATGTCCGGCAACATCATCCACCTGGTGCTCGCCCGCATCGAGGGCGCGCCGGAAGGCGTGAAGGGCATCTCGCTCTTCGTGGTGCCGAAATTCCTTCTCGACGAGAACGGCGAGCCGGGCGAGCGCAACCAGCTCATCTGCGGCGGGCTGGAAGAGAAAATGGGCATTCACGGCAACGCCACCTGCGTCATGAACTATGACGGCGCCAAGGGCTGGCTCGTGGGCGAGGAGAACAAGGGTCTCAAGACCATGTTCGTGATGATGAACGAGGCCCGCCTCGGCGTCGGCCTGCAGGGTCTGGGCCTGGCGGAGACCGCTTATCAATACTCGCTCGCCTTCGCCAAGGACCGCATCCAGGGCCGCTCGCTGACCGGGCCGAAAAACCCGGACGGCCCGGCCGATCCCATCATCGTGCACCCCGACGTGCGCCGCATGCTGATGAACCAGAAAGTCTTCGTCGAAGGCGCGCGGGCCTTGACGCTCTGGACCGCGCTGCAGGGCGATCTGGAGCACAAGGCGACCGACGAGGCCGTGCGCGAGAAGGCCGGCGACTACATGGCGCTGCTGACCCCGGTGATCAAAGGCTATCTCACCGACAAGGGCTATGACTGCGTCTCCGAAGGCCTGCAGGTCCATGGCGGCTCGGGCTTCACCCGCGAATGGGGGATCGAGCAGCTCCTGCGCGATGCGCGCATCACCCTGATCTATGAAGGCACGAACGGCATCCAGGCGCTCGACCTGGTGGGCCGCAAGCTCGCCATGGCCGGCATGCGCCCTATCAACACCTTCTTCGGCGAACTCGATCAGTTCATCGCCGAAAACGAAGGCGACGCCGACCTGAAAGTCTATGTCGAGGGCTTGCGCCAGGTGAAGGCCAAGCTCCAGAAAGCCACCAACTGGCTGGTGGAGAAGGGGCTTGAGAACTTCGACAACGCCGGCGCGGCGTCCACCGACTACATGCACCTCTTCGGCCTGACCTGCTTTGCGTACATGTGGGCGAAAATGGCCAAGGTGGCCAACGCCAAGGTGAAGGCCGGCGACGCCGACCCGGTCTACAAGAGCAAGCTCGTGACCGCGAAATACTTCGTCGAACGCTGGCTGCCGTTGGCCGACGCGCATCTGGCGCGCGTGGAAAGCGGCGCCGACACGCTGATGGCGCTCGACGTCGAGGCGTTTTAGGCGCTGGAGCCGCCCCCTCCGTCCGCGTCGCGGACACCTCCCCCGCAGGCGGGGGGGAGCAGCCCGAAGGGCCGAGGGGGCGGCGGCTGGACTGAACAAGAAGAATACCGGGAGGAGACCCCATGACCGCTCAAGTGCTCAACGTCCCCAAGCCGGACTGGCTGGACCAGGAAGACGTGAACATTTTCGAAGGCGCCGTGCGCGGCTTCGTGGAGAAGGAATGCCTGCCCCATACCGAGCGCTGGGAGAAGGAGGGCGTCGTCGACCGCGACGTGTGGACCAAGGCGGGCGAGGCGGGTCTTCTTTGCCCGGCCGCGCCGGAGGAATACGGCGGGGCCGGCGGCGACTGGCGCCATGATTATGTCTTCCACATGGTCACCTCGGAAATGGGCGTCGAGGGCTGGGGCGCGAGCCTGCATAACTCCATCGTCGCGCCCTATGTCTGGCACTACGGCTCGGAGGAGCAGAAGAAGAAGCTTCTGCCCAAGCTGATCAGCGGCGAATATGTGGGCGCCATCGCCATGTCCGAGCCGGGCGCCGGCTCCGACCTGCAGGGCGTGAAGACGACCGCGGTCAAGGACGGCAACGGCTACCGCATCAACGGCTCGAAGACCTTCATCACCAACGGCGGCACGGCGAACTTCATCGTCGTGGTGGCCAAGATCGACCCGAAAGCCGGCGCCAAGGGCACCTCGCTGTTCCTGGTGGAGACCGACGGGCTGGAAGGCTTCCGACGCGGGCGCAATCTCGACAAGGTCGGCATGAAGTCCCAGGACACCGCCGAGCTGTTCTTCGAGGACATGTGGGTGCCCTCCGACGCGCTTCTGGGCGCCGATGAAGGCCGCGGCTTCATCCAGCTCATGGAGCAGCTGCCTCAGGAGCGCCTGCAGATCGCCGTCCAGGGCGTCGGCATGATGAAGCGCGCGCTCCATGAGACGATCACCTACGTTAAAGAGCGCAAGGCCTTCGGCAAGGCGGTCATCGAGTTCCAGAACACCCAGTTCAAGCTCGCCGAGCTGAAGACCAAGGCGACCATCGCCGAGGTGTTCTGCCAGCACTGCTCGGACCTTCTGATCCAGGGCCGGCTCGACGCGGCGACCGCCTCCATGGCGAAATACTGGGTCACCGACATCCAGTGCGAGCTGATCGACGAATGCGTCCAGCTCCATGGCGGCTACGGCTATATGAACGAGTATCCCATCGCGCGCATGTTCCGCGACGCCCGCGTCCAGCGGATCTATGGCGGCACGAACGAGATCATGAAGCTCCTCATCGCGCGGACGCTGTGATGCGGCTTCAGCTTCTGATCCTTACGGCGGCGGGCTTCGCGCTCGCCGCCTGCACGCCGGAGACGGAGACGCCGATGGAGCCCGCCGCGCCCCCCGAAGCGCCGGTGGAAACCACCGATCCGGTTGAGGCGGCGCCCGAAGAGCCGGCTCCGGACGCCGCGCCGCAGGACGACGTCCGCGACTATTTCGAAGCGACTTTCACCGGCCGCTGGGGCATGGACGCGTCCTGCGCCGAGGAGGGCATGTTCCGCCTCTCCCCGGACGAGCTCACGCTTTACGAACGCCGCTGCGAGGTGCTGTCTCTGACCCGCGACGGCGACATGATCGCCGCGCGCACCCAGTGCACCGAGGAAGGCCAGCCCATGGCCGAAAACACCACCATGCTCACGCCCGCCGGCGACGACACGATCACCGTGTCCGACGGGCATTATGAGTGGACGCGGGTGAATTGTGGAGATGTGGAAGGGTGACTTTCACCGCCGTAATCCCCCCCTCGGCCCTTCGGGCCACTCCCCCCGCAGGCGGGGGGAGAAAGGGCGTCGGCGCTTTGAATAACCGCGACGTCGCTTTTCCTCCCCCGTTTACGGGGGAGGTGGCCGGCGCGCAGCGCCGGACGGAGGGGGGATCACGGGACTTGATCGGAGGCGACGATGCGTGAACGCGAAACCCGCTCTCGCCCGCTCGCGCGCGCTCTTCGCCGCCGGATGACCGATGCGGAAACGATCCTCTGGTCGCGCCTGCGCCGGGGACAGCTTGCAGGTTGGAAATTCCGCCGCCAGCACCCGATCGGCCCTTACGTCGCCGATTTCGCCTGCGTTGAAGGCCGTCTGGTGGTCGAGGTCGACGGCTCGACCCACTCGAACGAGCGCGAAACCACCCATGACCTGAAGCGCACCGCGTATCTCGAAGCGAAGGGCTTCGACGTCTTCCGCGCCTGGAATATCGACATCTATGAAAACCTTGAGGGGGTTCTGGACGGCATAGAAGCCGCGCTTCCCCCCTCCGGTCCGGACGGTCGTCCGGACCACCTCCCCCGCAGGCGGGGGAGGAAAACGGACTCGCCGGCGTTCGAACCGGCTGACGCAGCTCCAAACCCCGGGAGGAACCCCCTATGACCGACGCCTATATCTACGACGCCTGCCGCACGCCGCGCGGCAAGGGCAAGAAGAACGGCACGCTGCACGAGATCACCGCGCTGCAGCTGGCGACCCAGCAGCTGGAAGCGATCCGCGACCGCAACGAGCTGGACACCTCCGTCATCGACGACGTGATCCTCGGCTGCGTGTCGCCGGTGGGCGAGCAGGGCGCGAACATCGCGCGCGCCGCGGCGATCAATGCGCGCTACGCCGAGACGGTCTCCGGCTTCCAGGTCAACCGCTTCTGCGCCTCGGGCCTTGAAGCCACGAACCTCGCTGCAGCCAAGGTCATGTCCGGCGAGGCCGACATGGCCATCGGCGGCGGCGTCGAGGCCATGAGCCGCGTGCCCATGGGCTCCGACGGCGGCGCCATGGTGGTCGATCCGGAAATGGCGTTCGACCATTACTTCGTGCCGCAAGGCGTGTCCGCCGACCTGATCGCGTCGAAATACGGCTATTCGCGCGACGATGTGGACGCCTATGCGGTCGAATCCCAGAAGCGCGCGGAGACCGCCTGGAAGGAAGGCCGGTTTTCCAAATCCGTCGTGCCGGTGAAGAACCAGCTGGGTCTGGTTCAGCTCGACCATGACGAGCACATGCGCCCCGGCACCGACATGCAGTCGCTGGCCAGCCTGAAGCCGTCCTTCAAGGATCTCTCGGCTTTCGTGGGTGTCGACATGTTGGCCGTCCAGAAATGCGCGGAGGTGGAGCGCATCGAGTCCGTCCCCCCCGCCTGCAACTCGTCGGGCATCGTGGACGGCGCCGCGGCGATCCTCATCGGCACCAAGGAGATGGGCGAGAAGCTGGGCCTGACGCCCCGCGCGCGCATCCGGTCCATGGCCTCCATCGGCTCTGAACCCACCATCATGCTCACCGGCCCGGCCCCGTCGGCGCGCAAGGCGCTGAAGAAGGCCGGCATGGAAGCCAGCGATGTGGACCTCTTTGAAATGAACGAGGCCTTCGCCGCTGTGGTGCTGCGCTTCATGGAGGATCTCGGCGTCGATCACGACAAGACGAACGTGAACGGCGGCGCCATCGCCATGGGTCACCCGCTCGGCGCCACCGGGGCGATGATCCTCGGGACCATCCTGGACGAGCTGGAGCGCACCGGCAAAGGCGTCGGCCTCGCCACGCTCTGCGTCGGCGGCGGCATGGGCACGGCCACCATCATCGAGCGCGTTTAAGCCGAGCGATTTGAGGACAAAGATATGACCTACACCCACTTCAAATTCGACGTCGACGGCGACGGCATCGCGCTGATCACCTTCGATTCTCCGAACGTCTCCATGAACGTGCTCTCGAACGCCGTCATGGGCGAGATCGACGACATCGTCGGCAAGATCGCGTCCGACGAGGCCATCAAGGGCGCGGTGATCACGTCGGGCAAGAAAGCCTTTTGCGCTGGCGCCGACTTGTCTGAACTCGGCGGCGGCATGGCCGAGCTGGAGGGCCTGTCCGAAGACGAGGCGAAAGCCAAGCTCTTCGAGACCGCCTACCGTCTGAACCAGACGCTGCGAAACCTCGAAACCTGCGGCAAGCCGATCGCGGCCGCCATCAACGGCCTGGCGCTCGGCGGCGGCTTCGAAGTCACCCTCGCCTGCCATTACCGCGTCATGGCCAGCGACACCGGCGCCAAGCTGGGCCTGCCTGAGAGTCTGGTGGGCGTTCTGCCGGGCGGCGGCGGAACCCAGCGCCTGCCGCGCCTGATCGGCGTGATGAACGCCGCGCCGATCATGCTGCAGGGCAAGCAGTTCGACGCCGACAGCGCCAAGCAGCAGGGCGTGGTGCACGAAATCGCGCCGGCGAGCGAGATCGTCGCCAAGGCCAAGGAGCTGGTCAAAGCCGATCCCATGGGCGCCAAGCAGCCCTGGGATCAGGACAAGTTCAAGATCCCCGGCGGCGGCCCCTACCATCCGGCCGGCATGCAGGTGTTCGGCGGCGCCTCGCCCATGCTCCTGAAGGAGACCTACGGCAATTATCCGGCCCAGCGCTACATCCTGTCCTGCGTCTATGAAGGCCTTCAGGTCCCCATGGACGCCGCGCTGCGCATCGAGAGCCGCTACTTCACCAAGCTGCTCATGCGCCCGGAAAGCCGGAACATGATCCGCTCGCTCTTCCTCTCCAAGCAGGCCCTGGAAAAAGGCGCGCGCCGCCCCGCCGGCCAGGAGAAGAAGGAGCTGAAGAAGATCGCCGTCATCGGCGCAGGCTTCATGGGCGCCGGCGTCGCCACCGTGTCGGCTCAGGCCGGGCTCGAAGTCGTCCTGATCGACGTCGACCAGGAGGGCGCCGACCGCGGCAAGCAGCACGTGGCCGACCACTTTGCGAAAGGTGTGAAGCGCGGCAAGCTCACCGAAGAGGCCGCCAAGGAGAAGACCGATCTCGTCACCGCGACGACGGACTATTCCATGCTCAAAGACGTGGATCTGGTCGTGGAAGCCGTATTCGAGAACTCCGAGCTGAAGCACAAGATCACCAAGGCCGCCGAGGAGCACCTGCCGGCCCACGCGATCTTCGGCTCGAACACCTCCACCATCCCGATCACCTCGCTGGCCGAGGCTTCTTCGCGTCCTGAGAACTTCATCGGCATCCACTTCTTCTCGCCGGTCGAGAAGATGATGCTGGTCGAGCTCATCGTCGGCGATAAGACCGGCGACGCCGCGATCTCGCTGGCGCTCGATTTCGTCGGCAAGATCAAGAAGACCCCGATCGTGGTCACCGACACGCGCGGCTTCTACGCCAATCGCTGCGTCATGCGCTATATCGAGCAGGGCATGTACATGCTCACCGAAGGCGTGAAGCCCGCCCTCATCGAGAACGGCGCGAAAATGGCCGGCATGCCGGTGGGCCCGCTCTCGCTGCAGGACGAGGTGGCCATCGATCTCGGCTACAAGGTGCTCCAGCAGACCAAGAAGGATCTGGGCGATCAGTTCGAGGACACCCCGAACGCCGAAGTCATCGAGAAGATGTACGAGCTTGGCCGCTACGGGCGGAAGAACAAGAAGGGCTTCTACGTCTATGGCGACGAGGGCAAGCACCTCTGGGAGGAGCTTGATCAGTTCGCCCCGAACGGAAAGCTCGCCGATGATCAGCCCAGCGTCGCCGAGATCAAGGACCGCATCCTCTACGCCCAGGCCATCGAGGCCGCGCGCACCATGGAGGAAAACATCGTCGCGGACCCGCGCGAGGCCGATGTCGGGTCCATCCTCGCCTGGGGCTTCGCGCCCTATACCGGCGGGGTGCTGAGCTTCATCGACACGGTGGGCGCTAAGAATTTCGTCGAGCGCGCCGACGAACTGAAAGCCAAGTACGGCAAGCCCTTCGACGTCCCGCAGCTCCTGCGCGACATGGCGAGCAAGGGCGAAACCTTCTACGGCCGCTTCAAGCCGGCGAAGGCGGCGTAGGGCTTTAAGCTCCATCGCTGAATGAAGAGCCCCGGCGTGAGCGATCACGCCGGGGTTTTCGTGGCCGCGGCGGCCCGCATCCTCAGCGGAGTGTTCGCTCGGAGCGCTAGATTTCAGGTTCTAATTCTATCGCGCGTCGGTTTAAGCTTTGCCGCATGTTCGCAGGTATCCGTAACGCTTCGGCGCTGTTCGCATCCATCCTGCAGGTCCCGCTTCGCCATCCCGCGATGCTCGGGCCGCTTCTGCTCGCATGGTGCGTTTTCGCTCCGGTCACGGTCTATCTCTACTTTTATTTCCCGTGGTCCGAGACCGGGTTCTGGACAGGATCGGCGGTCCTGTTCGGGGCGCTGTTCCTGATCTCCTACGTGGTGTCTCTGGCCAATTTCGTTCTGCTGGAGCAGATCCGGATGGTCGAGAGCGGATCGGCCGCGGAATTGCTCTGGCCGATCCGGGTCGCGGTCTCCAATTCGCTTCGGGCCCTGCACGTCACCCTGATCTGGGCGATCCTCTGGTTCCTGATATCGCTGGCGGAGGCGATCCTTTCGCCGAAAGGCGACGATCAAAGGTCTGACGAGCCCGATCCGGAGGCCGTCGCCCGGCTGCTGTCGGGCGCCCAGGGCGGGTCCCTTTCCAATGTGTTCTTCGATGCCCTGAAGCAAGGCGTGCGCATGCTGGCCTTTCTGGTCTACCCGGCCGTGGCCTGGGAGCGCGACCGGCGCCCGCTCCGGCGTGGGCTGGCTGTCGCGCTGGCGCACAGGGCCGAGTTTGCGGCCGGATTCGGCCTCGCCTGGATGGCGGCGGGCGTCGTCTTCCTGCCGCCCGCCCTCGTATTCATGCTGTCCGAGCAGACTGACGTCCCGTTTCCGGACTGGGTCTGGTTCGCAGTGATCCTCTACAGCGGGTTCGCCTGGAGCTTTTCGATCCTGGTCGAGCAGCTTTTCACCGCCGAACTCTATCTCTGGGACATGAAATGGCGAGAGGCCTGCGCCGCGGAGGGCGCCCCCGCCTTGAAACTTGGAGATGTCCCGCGCCCCTCGATCATGGACGACGTCAGCGAGTTCAAGACCGGCTAAGAATTCGCCCGCCCGTTTCCTCACACTCCCCGGAACACCGCCCCGCTCCACCCGTTGGCGAGTCACCCCCTCGCGACGAATGGAGTCATGCAATGGCTGACAAGCACACAGGTCCCATGAACATGGTGGACAAGGCGGTCGACAAGATCGGCGGCCTGTTCGGCAAGGCCAAGGCGGGCACGGCGAGCGGCGCCGACGATTTCGTGGAGAACGCCGCCATCGGCAATCGCTATGAGCTGGAGGCCGCCGACATCGCCATGCGCCGCACCCAGGACGCGCGCGTGCGCGAATTCGCACAGGCGATGAAGACCGACCATGAAGCGGCCAAGGCGAAGCTTCAGGACACCCTGAGCACCCATCCCGAAGCGCCGGATCTGCCGGGCTCGCTCGATGCGCGCCGCCGCTCCATGCTGGATCATCTGGAACAGGCGCCGGACGAGGAGTTCGACGCGCGCTACGCCGAGCAGCAGGATCTCGCCCACCAGGAGACGGTGAAGCTGTTCGAGACCTATGTGGAGGACGGCGACAACGCCGGCCTGCAACGCTTCGCCAAGCAGATGCTGCCCACCCTGCAGCAGCACCTGTCGCAAGCCAAAGACCTGCACGAGCAGACGAAGCACTAACCCGGGCGCGCCGCCGCTTACGCCCGCCCGGGGGCGCGGCCGCCTCGCTTCAGAACGGGGTGAGGCGGCGCCCCTCTTGAGCGCCGGTCTCGACGGAACCGGGCCCGCCTCCAGCTGGTTGTTTATGCAGCCAACAAAGGAGGATACACGATGGCCTCCCATCGCAGCACCGACGCCGCGCCCGCCGACGATCAGGCGTTCGCGGAAGCCTTCGACGAGGACAAGCACGCCAACGCCGCCGAAATCGGCCGGCCCGACCGCGACAAGGAGGACAGCCGCGTCCAGCCTGTCGATCGCGGACTGGACGGCGCGCGCGGCGAGCGCTTCGGCGAAACCGTCCGCGCCGAGGGCGACGCGCCCGGACGTGAGGACGAGGACGAGCGCCGCCGCCAGCGCGGCGCCGAAGAGGCGGCCGAGGACGACATGATCGAGCCCAACGGCCCGGCCACCGAGCGTCCGCGCAAGCCCACCGACACCGACGTCAAACACACCCCCGGCCAGACCGCGCCGAAGAAAGACAATTCCGGCGAGATGGACGAGGACGAGCGCCTGGACGAGGCGATGAAGGAGACCTTCCCCGCCTCCGACCCGCCGCCGGTCCGCCCTGGGGAAAAGCCCTGACGTCAATAGGGTCTAAGCGATTGAAACGGAAGCCGGATGTATTCGGCTTCCGTTTTTATTTGTCGGGCATTTCGATTTCTGTTAACCTTCGTTTAAAGATCGAAAGCGTGATCGCTGCATCGAAATGATGCGCCTCGCTGCTTTCGCTGAGACCGGGCGCAGGTGAAGTATTCACCGCAATGCGTCCGTATGCCGCCCCTGCCTCGCAGGGGAGCCGCCCCGCGTTGAACACCCGGGGCCGGGACGCCGCGCTGGAGGCGCCATCAGTGCGCAAGCGGTGATCCCGAAACGGGGCTCGCCCGCCCGCCGACCGGCCCCCCGCAGCCGGAGACGGGCGGACGGGCCTGTTTTTTCATGATCTTTCCATGGCTCGGCGGTTGAGTTTCGCCCGTCACGCGGACTGCGCCTTACGGCCGAGCATGCAAATCGTGCGCTTCGATCGTTCGCAACAGGTGGCGGCCATGGGCCTGGCCGCGCCCCGGTGCGGCGGCCTAGGATATCGCCTGAAAGGACGACCATGGCCCAGACCCGCATCACCCTCGAGACCACCGGCCCCGGGCTCTACGAGTTCACCGGCGAGGCGCGCCGTTTCGTGCGCGCCTCCAGCCAGGGCGAAGGGCTGCTCACCTGTTTCGTGCGCCACACCTCGTGTTCGCTGGTGATTCAGGAGAACGCCGATCCCGACGTGCGCCGGGATCTCAACGCCTTCTTTCGCCGACTGGTCCCGCCGGGCGACGAGCCGTCCATGTCCTGGCTGCGCCACACCACCGAAGGACCTGACGACATGCCGGCCCATATCAAGGCCGCGCTCACATCGGTGTCGCTGGGCGTGCCGGCATCGGACGGCGATTTGCTGTTGGGGACCTGGCAGGGGCTCTATCTGTTCGAGCACCGTGACGCGCCGCACCGGCGCGAGATCGTCCTGCACCTAGCGTGAGGCGGTCTGGACCGGGCTCGCGGCGATGTAGAGGGCGTCGCCGTTGGCGTTGTCGGCGTGGAACAGGGCCGCGGCGGCCCCAAAGCACACAAGGGCCATCACAAGGCTGGTGAAGCCGGCGGCGGACGTCGAGCGTTTCATAACGGCCTCCTTTCACGGCCTGTGCGGGGTCATGTCCATGAACCCTGCATGAATAGGAAACGTCCGGTCCAAGGCGGGCCCGCGTCGCAAATGGGGCGCTCGCATGAAGAATTGGGGCGTTTTCAGGGCGCGACAGATCGCGCGCGCCCGGTCTATCGTCGCGCCATGACCCGCCTCGCCTATCTCGGCCCCGAGGGCAGTTTCACGCACCAGGCCGCCCTGGCGTTCGACGCCGGCGCGACGCTTGCGCCCATGGAGGATCTGTCCGCCGTGCTCGCCGCGCTGCGGTCGGGAAAGGTCGATCTCGCCGCCGCGGCGCTGACCAGCGCGGCCGGAGACATCGCCGCCACGCGCGCCGCGCTGCGCGAGGGATGGGCGGTGGAGCGCGCCCGGCTGGCGATCCCCGTCAGTTTCGATCTCTATCGTGCGCCGGGCGACGCTGCGCCGCTCCAAGGCGTCTACGGCCATGAAAAGGCGCTGGCCCAGATCGCCCCCTGGATCGAGGCTGAAGGCGTCGATGTGGAAGCCGTCGCCTCCAACACCGCCGGGCTGGAAAAGGTGAGAGGGCGGGCTCGCCCGGGCTGGGGCGCGGCCGGACCGCCGGGGCTGGCCTTGCAGTTCGGACTTGAAGTCGCGGCCCGCGCGCTGGAAAGTCCGGCGCGCAACGAAACCGTCTTCGTGCTGCTCGCGCGCGCCGACGCCCCATAGGAGAGCTCCATGTCCGATCCCGTCCGCACCTCCGACGCGCTTTCGCGCGTGCAGCCCTCGGCCACCATCGCGGTGAGCCAGAAGGCGCGCGAGCTGAAGGCGAAGGGCGTGGACGTGATCGGCCTCGGCGCCGGCGAGCCGGATTTCGACACGCCCGACCATATCAAGGAGGCCGCGATCGACGCCATCAGGCGCGGCGAAACGAAATACACCAATATCGACGGCCTGCCCGAGCTGAAGGAGGCGATCTGCGCCAAGTTCAAGCGGGATAACGGGCTTGAGTACAAACCCTCTCAGGTCAACGTCTCGCCCGGCGGCAAGCCGGTGATCTACAACGCCTTCGCCGCCACGCTGAACCCCGGCGACGAGGTGGTGATCCCGACGCCCTACTGGGTGAGCTATCCCGAAATGGCCCGGCTGTGCGGCGCCGAGCCTGTGTTCGCGCCGGCCGGCGTGGAGGACGGGTTCAAGCTGAAGCCGGAGACGCTGGAGCAGTCGATCACGGACAAGACGCGCTGGGTGATCCTGAACTCGCCGTCCAACCCCACCGGCGCGGCCTACACCGCCGATGAGATCAAGGCGCTGGCCGCGGTGCTGGAGCGCCATCCTCACGTCCTCGTCCTGACCGACGACATGTACGAGCACATCGTCTATGACGACTTCAAGTTCGCCACGATCGCCGAGGTCGCGCCGAATCTCCATGAGCGCACGCTGACCATGAACGGGGTCTCCAAGGCGTATTCTATGACCGGCTGGCGCATTGGCTATGCGGCCGGCCCGGCAAAGCTCATCAAGGCCATGGCCAAGGTGATGAGCCAGACCACGTCGAACCCGTGCTCGATCAGCCAATGGGCCTCGGTGGCGGCGCTCAACGGCGATCACGACTTCCTCAAACCTCGCAACGCCGCCTTCAAAAAGCGGCGCGACGCCATGCTGGAGAAGATCGCGCGCGCGCCGGGCCTCACCGCGCCGACGCCGGAGGGCGCGTTTTACATTTTCGCCGACTGCGCGGGCCTGATCGGCAAGACCAGCAACAAAGGAACCGCGCTGAACACCGATCTCGACGTCTGCGACGCCTTGCTGACCGAAGAAGCCGTGGCTGTCGTGCCCGGCGAAGCCTTCGGCGCCGCGCCGGGCTTTCGCCTCTCCTACGCCACCGACGACGCGGCGCTGGAGGAGGCGGGCGCGCGCATCGTCCGGTTCTGCGAAGGCGTGAGCTGAGGCGAGGCGGCCCCGCCGCCCATAGCCTCACTCTATGCCTGCAAACATAATAAGCGATTTGCTTTATGGGCGGGCGGAGCGCATATACGCCGTATCGTCAACGAAAGGAGACCCTTATGGATATCAATATGGGCCTGTCGAAAGACCAGCGCGAAGCCATGGCCAAGGCCGTCGGCGCGCTTCTGGCCGACACCTATGCGCTGTATTTCAAGACCCACGCCTATCACTGGAACGTGACGGGGCCGCGCTTCCATGATCTGCACGCCATGTTCGAGGAGCAGTATCGCGAGCTGTGGACCGCCACCGACGACATCGCCGAGCGCATCCGCGCTCTCGGCCTGATGGCGCCCATCTCCTACGGCGAAATGGCCGAAGCCGCCTCGGTGAAGACCGATCAGACGACGCCGGACGCCGATGCGATGATCAAGAACCTCATCGAGGGTCACGAGCAGGTGGTGCGCACCGCGCGCGCAGCGCTCAAACTCGCTGACGAACATGGCGACGAAGCCACCGCCGATCTGGTCGCCCCGCGCATCACCGCGCACGAGAAGTTCGCCTGGATGCTGCGCGCCACCGCGGGGTAGGGGCCGCGAGCCGCCCAGGCCCCGAGACGAAAAACGCCCGCCGGCCTTGCGCCGGCGGGCATTTTTTATGCGCTCTGCGCAAGCCCGCTTCTCAATCGCCGTGCGGCGCGCCACATAATCGTCCGCCCCGCGGAACACGCTGCATGGTGCGGCGCGGGAGGGGTGGATGTAGGGCCATGAGCCTTGCAAAACGCGCGTCTGTGCTGGATGTCGCTTCGGCGATCGCCGGCGGCGCCTTTTTCGCCGTTACGGTCTTCTTCTTCTTCGGCGCGGCCGTGTGGGCGGTTCTGAGCCTTTTGAAGGCGCCCCTGGTCTTCATCACCACGGGCGAAGCGATCGCGGTGATCGCCTCGCTGGTCATCGGCGCCGCGGTGGCGCGCAACGCCGTGAAGCTTTCCGCCGCCGAAACGGCCTAAGCCCTATTTGCCGTGGGCGTGGCGCCATTTCTCCATGGACTGGGAGATGGCGAAGGTCTCGCGGTATTTCGGGCTGCCGGCCGGGCGCGGAGCGCGCTCGCGCGTCAGCTCCATGATCTCGGCGAGCTTGTTGTGCGCCGCGCCGGCCTGGCCTGCGCCGATATAGGCGTGCAGCTCGATGAGCGCGCTCGCCAGCGGATCGTCGGCGCGGATGACGAAATAGGGTTCGTCCTCGGCCAGGTCCGGCAGGCAGTCGTACTGGCTGGGATTGGCTTTCGAGCCGAGGGCGGGTTTGGCGTCGGACATGGGCGGCTCCTGGGTGAGAGGGGTGCGAGGCGAATCGCCCCCCCAATCTAGCAGAGCCCGCGCCGATTGCAGGCCCGGGCTGCGCGCGAATAGGAACCATGCCCGCCCGCGCCCGCGTTCGACTCCCGTCAACCCGAGACAGGAGGCGAACATGCAGATCAAGGACGTGATGAGCCCGAACGCGGTGGTCACCACCCCGGAGGCGCGCTGCTGCGACGCGGCCAAGCTGATGCGCGAGCACGATATCGGCGCACTCCCCGTGCATCGCGACGAAAAGCTGCTGGGCATGGTCACCGACCGCGACATTTGCTGCGAGGTGGTCGCCCGCGAGCAGTCCCACGAAACCCCGGTGGAACGCGCCATGAGCGACCGGGTGCTGTATTGCCGCGACAGCGACGACACCAGGGACGTGGCGCGCAACATGGCCGACAACGCGGTGCGCCGCCTGCCGGTGGTCGATGACGACAAGCGCCTGGTGGGGATGATCTCCCTCACCGACATCGCCGAACGCGACGACGAAGACGCCGCCGGCGAAAGCCTCGCGAAGATCAAGGCGAGCTAGCGCCCTAGCGCGCGCCGCGCTCCAGGGTGAGGCGGATGGCTTCCGAACTGGGCCGTCCGCCATATCCCATGTGCGGCGCCACCGAGACGTCCAGAACCTGGCCGTCGAAGCTGGCGCGCGGCGCCTCGCCGACGCCCACGCGCACCACCTGCAGATCGCGCAGGGCGCGGCGCGGCGCGCCCTCCGCGCCGTAGGCGATCATCGCCATGGCGTCGATGATATAGGGGTTCTGGTCCGGGGTGAGGGCGGTCAATTCGGCGCTCACCTCGTTGCGCGAGAGGCGCGCCAGCGTGTCCACCATGTCGCGCGCGGCGTCCTGGAGCTGATCGGGTCCGGCCGGGGCGGCCACCAGGGTGCGCGCCCGGCCCACCGGATCGACCAGCACGCCTTCGGGCCGGTCAGGGGGGAAATACGTCCAGCCGCCGAGATTGGAGGTGCGCAGGATGACCCGGTCGGTGTCGGTGCGCCAGATCTCGCCGCCGCCGGTCGCGCGCCCGCGATAGGCGGCGTAGACCTCCATAGAGCCCTCGTTCCACACAAGCGCCGGCTGATTGGTGCGGTCGAAGATGAAGCGTCCGCGCCCGTCGGCGCGCTCGAACCACGCCGATTGGCGCGCCTCTTCCTGAGAGTCGCGCCCCAGCATCTGCTGGAACGGATTCGGCTGACTGACCCCGTCCGTGCCCAGCAGCGCCCAGACCCCGGCCGCCAGCACGCACAGGGTGATGAGACCCCTGAACATGGCTGGCAGGATTAATCCGCATCGCGGCGATTATGGGGCGCCGTCCCGCCCAATTTTCGGCGCCATGATGAATGGAGGGCGGGGGCGGTGTCAGGCGGACGAAATCGGCTCGATGTCGGCCTCGATCTTCGCCGCGAGATCGCGCTTGGCGATCTCCAGTTCATAGGTGCTCTGCAAAGACATCCAGAACTGCGGGGTGGTGCCGAAAAACCGTGAAAGGCGCAGCGCCATGTCCGCATCGCACCGCGCGCCCGCCAATAGCCGCACCACGCGTTGCCGGGGTACGCCGAGCCGTTTTGCGAAGGTCGGCGCCCTCAACCCGTATTCCGGCAGATAGTCTTCGCGCAGATGATCGCCGACGCTCTGCGGCGCGATGACCGGGTCCTCCATTCGGGCATCCTCCCTCCGCGCCTCAGGGCGCGGTCAATGATAGTCCTCAAAGCGAACGTCGTAAGCGTCGCCTTCGCGAAACTCGAACGTGACGCGATATTGCATGTTCACGCTGACCGACCAGCGTCCCGCCTGATCGCCCTTGAGCTGATGAAGGCGGTGCGACGGCGGCTCGCGCAGGTCGCTCACAACGTTCGCCGCATGAATCCGCACCAGCACACGATAGGCGCGAGCGGCGAGTTCGGCGGGAACGCCCTTTCGGGCGACCCGATTGAACAACGCCTCGGTCGCCCTGTCGGCGAACGACCGGATCACCCCAAAGCCCCGTCGAATGTACCGCCGATCGATACGCGCTTCAAGGAGTTCGCCCTTAGCTCATATACTGGCCGCCATTGGCGCTGAGCGTGGCGCCGGTGATGAAGCCGGCGGCGTCGGAGGCGAGGAAGACGACGCAGCGGGCGACCTCGTCGGCTTCGCCCAGCCGGCCCACGGGGATGGTGGCGATGATCTGCTCGCGCACGGTTTCGGGCACCGCCATGACCATCTCGGTGGCGATGTAGCCGGGGCAGATGGCGTTCACGGTGATGTTCTTGCGCGCGCCTTCCTGGGCCAGCGCCTTGGTGAACCCCAGATCGCCGGCCTTGGCGGCGGAATAATTGGCCTGGGCGAACTGGCCCTTCTGCCCGTTGATCGAGGAGATGTTGACGATGCGCCCGAAGCCGCGCTCGCGCATGCCGTTCCACAAAGGGTGGGTCATGTTGAACACGCCGGAGAGATTGCAGTCGATCACCTCGCGCCACTGCTCCACGGTCATCTTGTGGAAGGGGGCGTCGCGGGTGATGCCGGCGTTGTTGACGAGAATCTCCACCGGGCCGTGGGCCGCTTCGACCTGCTCGATCCCGGCCTTGCAGGCGTTGTAATCGGCCACCGACCATTTATAGGCGGCGATTCCGGTTTCCTCGGTGAACGCCTTCGCGGCCGCGTCATTGCCGGCGTAATTGGCCGCCACGGTGTAGCCGGCCTCCTTCAGCGCCACGGAAATCGCCTTGCCGATCCCGCGGGTGCCGCCGGTCACAAGCGCTGTTCTCGCCATTGTCATTCCTCCCTGTCCCCTGAACCGATCTGCGTCTATGCTGCGCAGCAAGACGTGGCGGCGCACCTGCAGCATCCTTAGGTCAAGCCGCCCGTCGCTTTATGGCGTCGCGGGCGTTCCCGTGTCGAGCGCCGAATGGCCGACGCTGCGAAAAATCAAACGCCCCCGCCAGCGGGGCGGAAGGGGAGACAGACATGGCGAGCACCACCAGCGCGCCGATCATCATCAAGAAATACGCGAACCGGCGCCTCTACGACACCTCGGCCAGCCGGTATGTGACCCTCGACCATCTGCGCGAGCTGGTGCGGGCCGACAAGGAGTTCCAGGTCGTCGACGCGAAATCCGGCGAGGACCTGACCCGCGGCGTGCTCGCCCAGATCATCTTCGAGGAGGAGAGCAAGGGCGAGACCCTGCTCCCCGTCGAGTTCCTGCGCCAGCTCATCGGCTTTTACGGCGACTCCATGCAGTCCATGGTACCGGGCTATCTGAACATGACCATGGAGAGCTTCGCGCGCCAGCAGGCGGAGATGCGCGAGAAGATGGCCGGCGCCATGACCGATCCGGCCGCCTCCATGGCGCTCATGGAGGAAGCCGCCAAGCGCAACATGGCCATGTTCCAGCAGGCCATGAAGATGTTCACCCCCGGCTTTCCCGCTCCCGCCGCGCCCGAGCCGAAATCGGACAGCGCCGGCGCGGACGCCGACATGAAGGCGCTGCGCGAAGAGCTCGAAGCCATGCGCAAGCGCCTGGACAAGCTGTCGGGCGGGCGCTGACGCGGGTTCATTAAGTGGGCGCGCTGTATCGAAACGGGTCAGATGCAGCGCGCGCCATGCCCTTTCGGCGCAGACGAACGCGGTTAATCGGCGTAAACACAGGTAAATGAGCGGTTAAACTCTGGCGCGGGGTTTGCGTTGAACCGGTCATGATCGGTTTCGACCCATACGCTCCACGCCTTCCCCGGTCCGTCCCGGCCGGGTCTTCGTCCCGCGTCACGCCGGGCGGGGGCGCGGGCGCGTCGGGCGATCCCGACCGCCGCGCGCTCATCCCGTCCGGGCCGCGGCGGACCTCATCCCAGCCGCGCCGCCGCGCCTCGGACCGGCCCGGAGAAACCGCCCGCGCCGCAGCCCGCGCCGGCCTGACGCTTCAGACCGACGCCCCCGCGCCGCGCCGCGGCCTGCGCGCGGATTCCTGCGAACAGGGCCGGTACCGCCGCGCCTATGAAGCCGCCATGACCCCGGCCGACCCCGGTCCGCGCCTGGAGAAGCGCGCATGAGCCGGCGTCTCGCCAGCCGCGCGCTCGACGCCGCCGTGGTGTTGAGCGTGGTGTGGCTGTTCGTTTGAGGGCGGCGACTTTTTCAGGTCTCTCCAGATAAGCGTTCACGGCGCCCCTTCCGCCCCTTGATGGAGGGCTTTCGCATACGCGGCGCGACCGCCCGTTCATCCCTCCCTCCCCCTTGGGGGAGGGCCGGGGTGGGGGGCGCGCCCCGTTGCAAGCCTTGAGTCCGGCGGCTCCACCCCAACCCTCCCCTCAAGGGGAGGGAGATCGCATCGTCTCCGCACTATGCGATCGCCCTGCCCTTCAAGGGGGAGAAGGTGAGGATGAGGAGGTCGGCGCCGCTTCAAGGTCGGCGCAGGTGGATGCGGCGCCCAACCCCTCACCCCGCCCTCTCCCCTTGGGAAGGGGAGAGGGGGAATGGGGCGTACGCCTGACCCGTGAGCCCGCTACCCCTCCGCCTCGCGCTGGAGCACCATTTCATAGGTGAAGCGGTCGGCCGGGTGGACGCTGTCGGACAGGGCGATGATGCGGCCCCCCTTGTCGTAATAGCGCCGCCGCGTGCGCAGGGCGGCTTCGCCGGGATTGGCTTCCAGGGCCTCGGCTTCACGTTCGGTCAGCGCGCCGGCGGAGATGGATTGTTCGATGCGCGCGGTGGGCACGTGGCGTTCGCGCGCGATCCATTCGGTCACCGCGCCGCCGAGCTCCACATAGGTCTCCACCGGCGGGGCGAGATCGGAGCGGATCCAGACGTCGGTGAGCGCGATCGCCGGTTCACCCGGCTCGCCGCGCAGGCCGTGCACGTGCAGGAACTCCCCGCCCGGATTGACGCCCAGCGCCCGCGCCACGGCCGGCTCGATGGGCCCGGTCTTGGTGCGGGTGGGGGTGAGGCGGGCGTCGCGCGCGTACTGCATCAGATCGTCGACGCCGCCGAGCCGCTGGGCGAAGCGCTGGGTGGTCTCGCGCGCCGTCACCACCGTGCCCGCGCCGCGCCGGCGCGCGATCATGCCGGCCTCGGCCAAGAGGCGCAGCGCCTCGCGCACGGTGTGGCGCGAGACGTTATAGCTTTCGCACAGCGCATGTTCGGTGGGCAGGAGCTGACCGATATCGGGATCGCCCTCGGCGATGCGCGCGCGCAGCGCTTCGGCGAGCGCCATATAGCGCGGCGCGGTGGACTCGGTCTGGCCCGGCGTGTCTGTCAAAGCGTTCTCCGCATCTCGCCCCAGGCCCGGTGCAGCCCGTCTCGGAACTCCGGATCGGCGATGTCTATCAGAGCTAGCGCGCGCGCGTCGAGTGAAAGCCCCCGCAGGTCCGCCGCGCCGTGCTCGGTGACGACGATCTCCACATCGGCGCGGGTCAGCGTGGTGGCGTCGGGAGGAAGGCGCGGGACGATGCGGGAAACCGTCCCGCTTCTGGCCGTGGAGGCGAGCGCGAAAATCGCCTTGCCGCCGGGCGAGCCTTGCGCGCCGCGGGCGAAGTCCACCAGCCCGCCGCCGCCGGAGACCTGGCGCCCGGCCACGAACTCGGCGTTGGCCTGGCCGAACAGATCCACTTCGATGACGGAGTTGATGGCGGTGAATTTCGCCAGCCCCGACAGGATGCTCAGCGCATGGGTCCGGTTCACCGGCGTCATCTGCAGACGCGGCTCGTTCTTGAGCGCATCGGCCAGGGCGCGCGATCCCAGCACCGCGCCGGTGCGGATCGCGGCCACCGTATCGCCGCCGAGGATCTCCAGCAGCGGGTCGGACACCATGCCGGAATGGATCGTCAGCTGGCGGTGGGCTTTCAGCGCCGGCAGCACGGCGAGCTGCACCTTGCCGAGGCCGAACTGCACGGCCGCGCGGTCCTCCACCAGCGCGGCGATGTTGGCTGCGATCTGCTCGAAGGCCGGCGGCAGCGTCCCGGCGTCATAGCCGCGTGGCGCGGTCTCCAGCTCGCAGACCGCATCAAAGGCGTCAAAGGGGATGGACGGCGCGCCGGGCATCGCCGGCAGGGCCGGGTTGATCTGAGCCATGCGCACCGGTGCGCGCTCCCAGATCGCCGGGGTGAAATCGCTGGCGAGCGAGAGCGAGCAATTCCCGTCTTCGTCCGGGGGCGCGACCTGCAGCATCGCGCCGTCCACCGGCGCGGCCTCCAGCCAGCGCCAGGCCCGGGTGTAGGTGATGGGCAGGAAGTCGATCTTCCCAGCCTCGAACCCGGCGCGTAGCTCCGGCGCCAGGAACAGCGTCTCGAAACGGCTGGCCTCGGACACTGCGCTCCAGTCGGTGCGGTTCACGCCGGGGATCCACACTCCGAAAAAGGTCAGCCCGTCGGCGAGGCCCGGCCGGGCGGCCAGCGCTTCGGCAAGGGCGTAGGGCTCGGCGGCCACGCCGGGGACATAGACGCGCCCGCGCGCGGGCAGCGCGGCGCGGAAACGCTCCACCAGCGCGGCGGGATCAAGCGAAACGGGAGCGGTCGCCATGGCGGCGCGTTCAACCTTGTCTTCAAAACGGTTTTGCGGGCTTTCCGCCCGTGCTCAGCTCATGCTACGAGACTCTTATGTCCGGACAAAGTCTTTCCATCACACAGGCTCTCGCCCAGCGCCTCGTCCGCCCGGTCTCGCCCGCCCTGCAGGCGCGCGCGGCCCTGCACGTGCTGGACTGGGCGGGCTGCGCGCTGGCCGGCGCGGCGAGCCCGGCCGGGCGCGCCATGGCGGCCGGGCTGATGGCCGAAGGCCCGGGGCGCTGCGCCATGGCCGGTTCGACGCGCGGGGCGAGCCCGCTCACCGCCGCCATGGTCAACGGCGCGCTCGGCAATGTGCTGGAGATGGACGATGTGGACAAGCGGGCGATCCTGCATCCCGGCCCCACGGTCATCCCGGCCGCGCTCGCCGCGGCCCAGACCGCGCAAGTCTCGGCGGAGGCGTTCCTAAGCGCGGTGGTGCGCGGGTATGAAGCGGTGATCGCGCTGGGGCGCGCCGTGGGTCCGGGCCATTACGCCTATTGGCACAATACCGGCACGTGCGGTCCGCTCGGCGCCGCCGCCGCGGCGGCGAGCGCGTTCAAGCTGGATGAGACCGCTGCAGCCCACGCCCTCGGGCTCGCCGGGACCCAGGCCTCGGGCTTCTGGCAGACCCGGCACGAGCCCGCCTCCATGGCCAAGCAGCTGCACACCGCCCGCGCCGCCCACGCCGGACTGTCCGCCGCCATGCTGGCGAGTGCGGGCATGACCGGACCCTTGCAGATCCTGGAAGGCCCGCAGGGCTTTTTCGCGGCCACGTGTCCGGGCGCGGACCCGCAGGACTTACTGGCGCACGGCGGGGCGGGCTGGCTCATCGAGGATGTCAGCTTCAAGCCCTGGCCGGCCTGCCGCCACGCCCACGCCGCCATCGACGCCGCGCTCGCCGCCCGCAAGGCCGGACTGACGCCCGATCAGGTGGAGCGCGCGGTCGTGACCACCTATTCCGACGCGCTGAAATTCTGCGACCGGCCGCGTCCCGGCAGCGTCATCGAGGCGAAGTTCTCGCTGCAGCATTCGGTGGCCGCGGCGCTGATCTTCGGCGAGCCGGAGCTCGCCCATTTCGAACCGCCGACGTTTGAGCGCCAGGATGTGCGCGCGCTCGCCGCCCGGATCGCGGTGGAGGCCGGCGATCCGTACGCCGCCCGCTATCCCGCCCGCTACGGCGCCGGGCTCATTGTGACGACGCGGGGCGGGGAGGCGCTGAGCCATGACGCGCCCGACGCGCTGGGCGATCCGGAGAACCCGCTGGCGCTCGATCAGCTCACCGCCAAGGCGCGCAAGCTGGCCGGCCATGCCGGGCTCGGCGAGGCGGAGATCGACGCTCTGGTGCAAAGCGCGCTGGCGCTCGGCGAGGGCGCGCCGGTGGAGCGCTTCGCCGCGGCGCTGACCCGATCGGTGGAGGCGCGCTGATGGCCGAGCCGTCCAACGCCGCCCACCGATTCGCCGAGCATGTGCTGAGCCTTGAGTGGGGGAGCATTCCCGCCGCGGCCCAGGCCGACATGAAGCATTTTCTCCTGGATACGCTCGCCGTAGGGATCGCCGGGCGCAAGGCCTGGCTCGCCGATTCCCTGCTCTATGCGGTGAAGGGCTGGGGCAAGGCGGGCGAGGAGGACGCCGCCGCCGAGGTCTTCGCCGGGGGCGGGCGCCTGCCCACGGCCTCGGCCGCCTATATGAACGGCTTCCAGATCCACTGCCAGGAATATGACTGCGTGCACGAGCCCGCCGTGGTCCATCCCATGGCGGTGATCTGCGCCGCGCTCACCGCCGAAGCGGAACACAGCCGCGTCACCGGCGCGAACTTCCTGGCCGCCATGGTGGGGGCGGTGGACGTGGCCGCCGGCCTCGGCGTCGCGGTGCGCAGCCCGATCCGCTTCTTCCGGCCGGCCACGGCGGGCCTGTTCGGCGCCACGCTGGGCGTCGCGCGCCTGCGCGGCGCCACGAAAGCCCAGGCGTTGGACGCGCTCGGCTATGCGCTGGCCCAGGCCGCCGGCACCATGCAGGCCCATGTGGAGGGCAAGCCCGCCCTTTCCGTCCAGATCGCCGGCGCGGCGCGCGCCGCGGTCATGGCCAACGATCTCGCCATGGCGGGCCTGCCCGGCCCCCATCAGGTCTTCGAGGGCGCCTACGGCTACCTCAACCTGTTCGAAGAACGCTACGAGCTTGAGCCCGTCCTGACCTCCCTGGGCGAAACCTTCCGCATCGAGGAGGTGAGCTACAAGCCCTTCCCCACCGGCCGCGCGGCCCAGGGCGGGATCGTCCTGATGAAGCGCCTGCGCGAGGAGGGCGTGCGGCCCGAGGAGGTGGAGCGCGTCATGCTCACCGCGCCGCCGCTGATCCATCGCCTGGTGGGCCGGCCGGTGCGCGATGCGATGCAGATCAACTACGCCCGGCTGTGTTTCCCCTATATCGGCGCGGTGGCGCTCACGCGCGGCACGGTGGGGCTGTCCGACTTCACCGAACAGGCGCTTGAAGACCGCGCCGTCCTGCGCCTGGCCGAAGTGATCGAGGTGGAGATCGACGAGGACATCTCCGATCCGGCGAAGTTCGCGCCGCAGACCGCGCGCGCCCGCCTGACGAGCGGCAAGACGGTGAGCGCGAAGATCGACGCGCTCTACGGTTCGCCCGCCGATCCCATGAGCCCGGAGGACGTGGCCGCCAAGCGCGCCGAATGCCTGCAGTTCGGTTTCGCGGAAGCACGCCCGGACCTTGACCGGGCCCTGTGCCGGGCGGTGTGGACCGCGCCCTCGCTGGAGGATTCCGGGATGATCGCGCGCCTGGCCGCAGGCGACGCCGACGCGCTGAAGACCTTCGGCGCGCATGACGACGACAATGACGACCAGGGGGAGGGCGAATCTTGAGCGCCTCAAACGACGGACACCGCAGCTATTTCGACGCCGCCGACTGGAGCGCGGTGCTGGACGATCATCCCATCGGCGACCGCTTCGTCGAGTTCGCCAGGACGATCAGCCGCGACGAGTTGTTCGCACGCCAGAACCGGCTGTTTCTGAAAAGCGTCGCGCGCGCCTGGAAAACGCCGTTCTATCAAAAGCTCTGGGGCGAGGCGGGGATCAGCGAAGGCGACATCACCAGCCTGGAGCAGATCTCCGATCTGCCGAGCTTCGACAAGTCCGACATCATGGACTCCATCGCCCGCAACCCGCCGTTCGGCGATTTCGACGGGCGCGACTCCCATCCCGAGGGCAAGCCCAACGTGGTCATGCACACCACCTCGGGCACCACCGGCACGCCGCAGGTCCTCCTGTTCGGCGCCAAGAGCCGGGAGGTGCAGAACCTGATGCTGGCGCGCATGTACCGCTTCCAGGGCTTGAAGCCCGACGACGTGGTCCATTCGGTCTACGGCCACGGCATGATCAATGGCGGGCATTATGTGCGCGAAGCCGTGATCCACTGGACCAGCGCCATCTTCATGAGCGCGGGCACCGGGGTGGAGACCCGGTCTGCGCGCCAGGTGGAGTTGATGCGGGATTTCGGCGCCAGTGTGATCGTGGGCTTCGCCGACTACATCAAGAAGCTCGCGCGCGTCGCCGAGGAGCAGGGCATCGACCCGGTCAAGGACCTCAAGATCCGCATGATCTCCGGCCATCTGGGCCGCGAGGACCGCGACGCGTTGTCGAAGGCCTGGGGCGGCGCGGACTGCTTCGACTGGTACGGGGTGGGCGACACCGGGATCATCGCGGGCGAAGGTCCGGACCGGTCCGGGCTCTACGTGCAGGAGGACGCGCAATATCTCGAAGTCGCCGATATCGAGACCGGAAAACCCGTCCCCGACGGCGAGCAGGGCGACATGATCTGCACCTGCCTCTACAAGGACGACGTCTACCCCATCATCCGCTTCAACACCCATGACGTCACCAAGGTGAAGACCGACAAGAGTCCGCTGGGCTTGTCGTTCAAGCGGATCGAGGGCTTCCTGGGGCGTTCCGACAACATGGTGAAGATCCGCGGCATCAACATCTTCCCCCAGGCCATGGGGCCGCTGCTCGAAGAGCATCCCGCCTTCGCCGGCGATTTCATCTGCAAGGCGACGCGCGACGCGTCCGGCCGCGACGAGTTCGTCGTCATGGCTGAGACCAGGGAGCAGAGCGAAGCCGTGCGCGAGGCCTTCGCCGGGCATCTGAAAAAAGCCCTTGGCATCGAGGTCGGAGTTTCGCTGGCGAAACCGGGCGAACTGGCCGATCTTACCCAGACGGAAGTCCGCCAGAAGCCGATCCGGCTCATCGACGAACGGTTTAAATGAGCGCCAGCTTCGCCGCCGATCTGCCCCTGAACGCCGGGCAACGCACCTGGCGGGCCCAGTCGGCGGCGTTCGCGCTCGGCCGGTGGAGCCCGCTGGAGGTCTTCGACGCCTACGCCCGCCGGATCGCCCGGCTGAACCCGACGCTCAACGCCGTGCTGGACACGCGCCTGTCGGCCGCCCGCGAGGAGGCCGCCGACAGCGCCGACCGCTGGGCGCGCGGCGCGCCTTTGTCGGAGATCGACGGCGCGGTGGTGCTGGTCAAAGCCAATATCGCGGTGGAGGGCCTGCCCTGGCACGCCGGGATCAAGGCCTATGAGCGCCGCATCGCGCGCGAGGACGCCGCCTGCGTGGCGAACCTCAAACGCGCCGGCGCGGTGATCGTGGGCACGGTGAACATGGAGGAGGGCGCGCTGGGCGCCGTCACCGACAATCCCTGGTACGGACGCACGCTGAACCCCTGGGGCGGGGAGGGCGAACAGATTACGCCGGGCGGGTCCTCCGGCGGATCGGGCGCAGCGGTGGCCGCAGGGCTTTGCGTCATGGCGCTGGGCACCGACACCATGGGCAGCGTACGCATCCCGGCCGCCTATTGCGGGGTGGCCGGGCACAAGCCGGGGCGCGGGCTGATCGCCACAGACGGGGTCGTCGCGCTGTCGCATACGCTCGATCATGTGGGCCCGCTCACCCGGTCCGCCGGCGATCTTCCCGCCTTCCTCGCGGCCCTCTCCGGCGAGCCGCAGCGTCCGCAGAAAGGGCTGACCGGCCTCACCATCGGACGCTGGCGCTTCGAAACGGCGCTCGACGCCCATCCCGACGTCATGAGCGCCTTCGAGGCCGCGCTCGCCCGGCTCGACAACGCCGGCGCGACGATCGTCGATGTGGAGCCGCGCGCCTATCAGTACGGCCGCTCGCGCCGGCGCGGCCTGCTCGTCAGCGAGCTTGAGGGCCATGAGATCCACGCCGCCATGCTGAAGGAGAACCCGCACGGCTTCTCCGACCATTTCCGCCGTCTTCTGGACTGGGGCGCCGGCCAGCCCGCCGACAAGGCTGAGGCCGCCTATGAGGAGATTCGCGCGGTGGAGGCCGACGCGGCGGCCTGGTTCGAGGGCTGCGACCTCGTCGTCGCGCCGACCGCGCTGGAGCCGGCCTTCGCCTTCGGCGAAGAGACCCCGGCCGGCCAGGCCGACCTCACCGCCTTCGCCGACATGGCCGGATGCGCCGCAACCGCGGTCCCCATGGGCCGGGCGAAAAGCGGCCGTCCCGTCTCGCTTCAGTTCATGGCCGCGCGCGGGCGCGATCAGCAGGCCATGAAGGCGGCGGCCCAGTTCGAGATCCTCACCGGCGGGCCGTTCATTCCGCCGGGCTATTAAGTGCGCGCGATCGCCTGCCAGGCCGCCTCAAAGCGGGTCGTGCGCGCCGCCTTCACCCGCCGGTCGCGCAACAGCTGAACCATCAAGCGGGCGAAGACGAAGCTTTCCCGGTCATGGAGATAGACCATCAAGAGCCCGCGCGGAAACGCGCTGGCGAAGGCGTCGGCGACAGCGGGGAAGGTCTCCGGGTCATGTCCGATCTCCGCGCCGCGATAATCGAAGATCAGCCCCTTATAGCGGCCCTCCGCCAGTCTCTGGCCGAGCTCCAGCGCGGCCGCCTCGGCGCGGTCCTGCGTCTGGGTCCGGAACAGGCGCACCAGATACATGCGCGGATCGCACAGGCTTAACGAGCGATACGGCCAGGCCGGATCGAACCCCTCGAGCAAGTCAAACGGATCGTCGGGCGTGATCAGCAGATCGGCGGGCTGCACCGGCTCGGGCGTCATATGCTCTGCTTACGCCTTAAGGGTGAAGCGTGCGTTACCGGCCGGGCGTCACGCTCGCGCCGAGGCGGCGCGCGTGGTAAGTCCTTGATCAAAGGCGCGCACAACGGCGCCGTAGGGGAGACCATCATGACCAAACCGTATCGGCCCGCCGCCGCTTTCATCCTGATCGCCGCAAGCCTCGCCGCGGCGCCGGCCGCCGCCGCCGCGGCGCCGGAACATGAAGCCGACCGCTATGTTGTGCGCGTCGGCGGGACCGAGATCGGCGCCGCCGAGCTGACCCGGCTCGAGACCGGCCTCGCCATCGATTACGAGTTCCGCAATAACGGCCGCGGCCCGACGCTCGCCGAGCAGATCACCCTGGACGAGGCCGGTTATCCGGTGCTCTGGACGATCCAGGGTGCGGAGACCTTCGGCAATGCGGTGGACGAAAGCTTCGAGGTGAGCGAGGGCGCGGCGCGCTGGACCGACTCCACCGGATCCGGCGAGGCGTCCTGGAGCGCGCCTGCGCTCTACATTCCGCAGAACGCCTCGCCCTATCAGCTGGCGATCGCGGCGCGCGTCCTTCTGGCCGATGAAGACCGCACCGTTCCGGCCCTGCCCGGCGGCGAGGTGCGCCTGACCGAGATCGAGACCCTGACGCTGGGCGAGGGCGGAAGCGCGGTGGAGCTCACCAGCTACGCGCTCTCCGGGACCAGCCAGAACCCCACCTATTTCGTCATGGACGGAGACGCGTTCGCCGGCGTGATGAGCCCCGGCTTCTCCGTGCTCGCCGAAGGCCTCGGACCCCATGACGAAGCCTTGCGCCTGAAGGCCGGCGAGTACGGCGCGGCGCGCTTCGCCGACATCCAGGCGCGCACCGCCCATCGCTACGACGCCCCGGTGCGCATCGCCAATGTGCGCGTCTTCGACCCGGAAGCGCTTGCGCTCACCGAGCCGGTCTCGGTGCTCATCGAGGGCGAGCGCATCGCCGCATTGGAGGCGCCGGACGTGACCAATCCGGGCGAAATCGTCATCGACGGGGCGGGCGGCTCGCTCATTCCCGGCCTGTTCGACATGCACGCCCATCTGGGCGAGGCGTCCGCCGCGCTCAACATCGCCGCCGGGATCACCAGCGTGCGCGACATGGGCAATAACAACGAGGTGCTCGACCGGCTGCTGGCCGATATCGAGGCCGGGCGCGTCGCCGGTCCCCGCGTCTTCCGCTCCGGCTTCATCGAAGGACGCTCGCCGTTCAACTCCAATAACGGCATCCTGGTGTCCAGCCAGGAGGAGGCCGTTGAGGCGGTGCGCACATACGCGGCGCGCGGCGACATGCATCAGATCAAGATCTACAACTCCACCCGCCCCGAATGGGCGCCGGCCATGATCGAAGAGGCCCATCGCCTGGGGATGCGCGTCACCGGGCACATCCCCGCCTTCACCAACGCCGACGCCATGATCGCGGCGGGCTATGACGAGCTCACCCATATCAACCAGCTCATGCTGGGCTGGGTGCTGGAGGAGGGCGAGGACACCCGCACCCTGCTGCGCCTCACCGCGTTGAAGCGCCTGCCCGAGCTCGATCTCGACGGCGAGGCGGTGCAATCGACCCTCGACGAGATGCAGGCGCGCGGCCTCGCCATCGATCCGACCTTCGCCATCCACGAAGCGCTGCTCCTGTCGCGCAACGGCGAGGTCAGCCCTGGCGCGGTCGATTATATCGACCACATGCCGGCCTCCAGCCAGCGCTCGCTGCGCAGCGCCTGGGCGGCGATCGAAACCCCCGAGGACGACGCCGCCTATCGTGGCGCGTTCGAGCAGATCACCGAGACCCTGCGCCGCATGCGCGCGCGCGGGATCGTCATGGTCCCCGGCACCGACATGGGCGGCGGGCTCACCCAGCACCGCGAGCTGGAGCTCTACCAGTCCATCGGCATGACCTGGGCCGAAATCCTCGCCTGGGGCGGCCAGGGCATGGCCGATTATCTCGGCGCCGGCGACGAGCTGGGCTCCATCGAGCCGGGCAAATACGCCGACTTCTTCCTCGTCGCCGGCGATCCCACCGCCGATTTCAAGGCGATCAAGGCGATCTCCATGGTGGCCGCGAACGGCGTGATCTACTTCCCCGAAGAGATCTATCCCGAATTCGGCATCCGGCCGTTCGCAGACGCGCCGACGGTGACGGCGCCGTAGCGGCTTAAGCGACGCCGAACTCCGCCAGTCGATCTGCGTTCTCGGCGTCCCAGGCGCGAAGCATGCGCTTGGGCGCCTGTTTGCGCCACACCTTGAAGAGGTTGCCGCGCGCCCAGTCGGCGTCGAACGCGGCCGGACGCATCAAGATGAGTCCGTGCGGGCGGTGGTGGTCGGTGACGAAAAACACCTCCGGCGCCGCCTCCAGAAGGAACTCCTGCTCTTCTCGGGCCACCTTGAACACCGGGGCGTCCGCGTCGGCCTGGGGCGCCCACCAGGTCCAAAGCTTGCCGTGGGCTTTCAGCCCCGGATTGCCCCAGGAGACGCAGTCTTCCACGCCCGGCAGATCGAGGCGAAGCGCGAACGCGCGCAGGTCCGGCCAGCCGTGCATGGCGGTCATGCCTGCAGCGCCTCGAACGCGCCCGCCGTTTCGCTTGCCCCCGCGCACCAGACCTGCGTGTCCTGGGCGAGCCCGTCCAGCAGCGCCTCCAGCGCGGTGATCCGGAAGGGCTGACCGGCGACGAAGGGCGTCAGGGTGAAGCCCAGCACCTGGGCGCCGAACCGATCGTGCTCGGCCTTCAGATAATCCTTCGCCTCGAGGATCTGCCGCGCCCAGGAGTCCTCGTCCTGCTTGCGCTCCACCATCAGCTTGAAATCGTCGAGCTCGTTCTGGACGGGCAGGGCGGCCAGCGGGCCGTATTCGGTGCGCATGAAGACAGGGACCTGATCGGTCTCCCAGTCGAGCACGTGCTTGAAGCCGGCGCCGGCGAGGATGTCGGGCGTGTTGAAGCTCTCCTGTCGCGCCGGGGAGAGCCAGGTCACCGGCTCAAGCCCCGCCTGTTGGAAGCGCTCGCGCACCTGATCGACCAGCGCGCGTTCATCACCTTCGCTCAGGCCCGAATGGTGGATGGCGTCGCCGTTGAGACCCGCCGCGGCGATCTCGTGGCCGTCATTGAGGATGGCGTCAATGAGCGGCGGAGCCAGCTCCAGAAGAGCGGCCGACAGCGCGAACGTCGCCGTCAGCTCCCGCTCCCGCAGGGCTTTCAGGATGCGGAACACGCCCACCCGGTTGCCATAGTCGCGTGTCGTGTAATGGCGCAGATCGGGATAGGGCGTGACCATGCCGTGGGGATGGGCGAAGGGCGTCTTCTTCGGATCGATCGGATGGTGCTCGCACACCACCACCGGCATGACGGCCAGCTGTTTTCCGCCGGGAAGCTCGACGCGCGGCCGGTCGATGGAGCGCCGCCAGTCATGGCGGTCCATGTCCTGGCCGCGCTTGCGCCTGGGATAATCGAGATAGGACGGATCGAGACTCATCGGACTCCCCCGATCAGACGGTGAGCGCCAGCCGGTGACCGGCGAGGTTCTTGTCGCGTGTGAGCAGCCGCGCGCCTTCCGCTTCGGCCTGCAAGAGCAGCATTTCGTCGAACGGATCGCCATGGGCGAGGGGCGGGTCGAGCTGTTTGCAAACCGGCAGGGCGAAGAGCGGCAGAAGCGGGACGCCCAGTTGTTCGAGGACGGCGCGAACCGCCTCGGGCTCCGCCGGTCCCTTGCGTTCGCCCGAGCGGTGGCGCGCGTTCCATTTCAGTTTGATCTCCCAAAGCGATAGCACGCTCGCGGTCAGCACCGCGCGGTTCCAGTTCAGGAAGGCGCGCTCCTTCGCCGATGTACGCACCGGCGCGCCAGCCACCGCGTAGACATGATGAGTGTCGAGCAGCAGGCTCACCGGCCGGGCGCCTGACCTTCGTCCTTGGCGTCAAGGCCCAGCACCGATCGGCTGAGTTCAGGCTCGTCCAGCTCGTCGGTCCATTGCGGCCAGTCCTGATCGGATACGCCCAACCGTTTACGGGCCTGCTCGGCCTCTTCGAAAAGATCGCCCGACCGCGCCAGCTTCTCCAGCGCCTCGCGCGCCAGGGCTTCGACCGATTTGCCTTCCTCCTTCGCCCGCTTGCGCAGGGCGTCGTGGACATGGTCGGGGATGTTGCGGATGGTGATCGCCGACATGGATTCGCTCCGGACGCGAAAATGATATCAGTTGATGATATCACGCCGCCCGTCCCCCGTCGAACGCCGTCCCGCCGGTGGAAAGGCCCTTCTCTTCAAGGTCGGCCTGCGTGGCGTCCCAGTAATGTTCCCGCCAGTGCTCCGCGATGTCCACCGCGCGCGTGATCCAGACATCGCCCGAATGCGCCTCCACGTGGCGGAACGCCGCTTCGAAGGCGCGCATGCGGTGAGGCTGGGCGACAAGATAGGCGTGCAGCGGGATGCACATCACCGTCCCGCTCTCCTCGCCCTCTTTGAGGAGCTGGTCGAACTGCCGTTTCAGCACGTCGGCGTAGCGCCAGGGATCCATGGCCAGCGCGCCATAGGTGATGACGTCGTTGACCTCCAGCGAGTAGGGCATGGAGCATAGCCGCCCGGTCTTGGTCTTCACGCGCTGGGGCTGGTCGTCCTGGAACAGGTCGCACGTGTACCAGAAGTCGTATTCCGCGATCAGGTCCAGCGTGCGTGTCGTGTGGGTCAGGGCCGGCGCCAGATAGCCGCGGATGCGCTGGCCGGTCGCCTGCTCCACAGTGCGGATGGAATCCTCCAGCACGCTGCGCTCCTGCGCCTCGTCCATCTCGTAGGAGAAGCGCGTGTTGTAGATCCCGTGGCTGAAGAACTCCCAGCCGCGCTGAGCGCAGTCCTCGATGATCTCCGGGTGGTGGTCGCACATCGCCACGTTCAGGCTCACCGAGCCTTTCACGCCATATTTGTCCATCAACTCCATCAGGCGCTGATGGCCCACCCGGTTGCCGTAATCGCGCTGGGAGTATCCCGTCACGTCCGGCGCCGGACGCGGCCAGCCGGGGCGCTTGGGGTTCTTCGGCGGATCGAACTCGTAGAACTCAATATTCGGCGCCACCCAGAAGGCGAGCTTCTTGCCGCCGGGCCATTCGATTTTCGGCCGGGCGGAGTAGGGATTGTAATCATAGAGATTGGGGTGGGTCATGGATCGACGCCTCATCAATCAGTCTTGAATTCCCGGACGAGGCCGGAGGCCGAAGATCCGGGACCTCGGGCCGAAATAGGCGGATGGTCCTGAAACAGGTCCCGGCTCGGCGGGCTGGCGCCCTTGGCCGGGAATTCAGAATCGCGCGCCTAAGCCGCCGCCTCGTACGCCTCCAGCCAGTCATAGACCTCCTTCACCTCCACCACGTCGGCGTATTTCAGCTGCAGGTCGGTGAGGTTGGCGAAGTGACAGCTCTCATGCTTGTCGGCGACGCATTCCATGGGAACGATGGTGCGATAGCCGTGGCTTAAGGAATCCACCGCCGTCGCCCGGATGCACCCGCTTGTGGAGCCGCCGGTGATCACCAGCGTGTCTATCCGGTGCCAGGTCAGAAAGCTCGCCAGCGGGGTCTCGAAGAAGGCCGAGGGCATGCGCTTGGTGTAGACCGCATCGACCCGCTCATCGATCTCCACCCGGTCGTCGAAGGCGTGCCGGTCCGAGCCGTACTTGATGTTCTGCAAGCTGTCCGGCGTGTCGGTGCGCGTGCCCCACACCCCGGCGTCGGCGGCGTTCTCCATATACGCCACATGGGTCCAGACGACCGGTAATCCTTTGGCTCGCGCGCGCTTCGAGATTTCGTTGATGTGGTGCAGCTGGTCGGGGTCGGTCACGTACCCGGTCTTTGGAAACAGGTCGGGGCGCGTATAGGCCTTTTGCGGGTCCACATTGACGATGGCCAGCTTCTCGCCGAACCCGAACCGGGCCCGGTTCGGATTGGCCCGCACCTCCTCGAAGATCTCCCGCGCCGTCTTGTCGGAGCGGATCATGGTGGGTTCGAGTTTGGGGGTGTCGGTCATGGTTGGTCCTATTTGAAGCTGCTGCGGCTCCGGCGGGGTTTCTCCCCCCGTTCACGGGCGGAGTGGGCCGGACCGAAGGTCCGGGTCGAGGGGGGGAGATGACGCGAACGGCGATCCCCCCTCCGTCTTCCCGGCCGACGGCCGGGAAGACACCTCCCCCGTAAACGGGGGAGGAAACCACCACCGTCCTTCTATCGTGTCCCTCTACTCCCCCACTCGGTCATAAAGATTCGCCACGCCGCCCGGCGGCGCGAACACCATGTCGCCGGTCTCCGCATTGCGTCCGGATTCAGAGTGGGTGAACACGTCGCCGCTCACGGTGAATTCGCCTCCGATGATCATGTCGACACCGGAGCGCGACGAAGTGATGCGGCAGGCGCCGTCGGTGATCGCGCCGCGCCAGGCCGCCCCGTCGTCCAGCCAGGTAAAGTCGCAGCCCGGATTGAAGCGCACCAGCTCTTCGGCGGTCAGCGTGGCGAGCCGCTCCGCGTCGGCCCCGGCGAAATATTCCGGCGTGGCGAGCTCATACACCGCCATGGCGATCTCGCCCTCCGCGCCGCCTTCGCTGAAGGCGTAGACCCGCTGGCGATACACCGCGCCGTCCGGTCCGCCCACATTGAGCTGGGCGTAGACCAGCGCGCCCTCGGCCGCGACGGCTTCGAACGGCACATGGCGGACATGCAGGTGCGGCCGGTCCGGATCGCCGTCGGTCTCCACCTGCGCGGCGTTGTCCCAGCGTCCGGCGAGCGCATCGGCCAGCGCCTGCGGGTCGGCGCCGTTGGGGTGGGAAAGAAGCAGGGCGGCGAGAGCGATCATCGTCACTCGCCCGCCTGCAGCGCGCGGATTTCGGCGAGATCGGCGGGCGGGTTCATCCAGAGCGGGGCTTCGGCCTCCACATAGGCGCGCATGGTCTCGGGCAGGTCGCCATAATCCTCCACCCGCCAGGTGATGAGGTGAAACACCGCCTCGCCGCCGCCGGCCCAGGGCGCCAGCCGGCCCACCCGCGCCCAGCTGAGCTGGTGGGGTTCCTCGACCGAGCCCTCGGGGTGGATGAAGAAGTCGTAATTCTCCCAGGCCTGAATGCGCATTTCGCTTCCTGGAATGGGAAAATCGATGAAGACCGGGGCGGTGAACACCGCCGTGTCGCCAAGCCGGCGATAGCTCAGCGAGTCGTCCTCCAGCGCCAGGATGTTCGCGCCTGAGCCTTGCTCCACGCGCGTCTCCAGCCCGCCTTCGCCATCCATCTCATAGGTGATGAACTGATAGGGGTAGGCCACCGCCTGGCTTTCCGGCACGACCTCGCCGGTCTCCGGATCGCGGAAGATGTAGATCTTGCGATTGTACTGGTGGGCGATCCCGCCGTCCTCGCCCTTGGGCCAGTGCGACACCGACGTGTCCCAGCCCTCCATGATATAGCGCACCTCGCCGGACGGATAATCGCGCACCGTGCCGATGGAATACCACCAGACCGGCGCGCCGGCGCCGGACCGGGCTTCGATCCAGGTCCTGAACACCTCCGGCGTGATCGGTTCGGACACCTGCGGCGCCTGCGCGCTTGCAAGGCCGGTGAGGGCGGCCGCAAGGCCCGCGCTGAAGATAAGTGCACGCATCATCTCTCCCCTTTTTCCACGCGCCGCCCGGGCCTTCCCGGTGCGTCGCCCATGGGGACAGAATAACGCCGCGCGCGCGAGAGGAAACGGAAAAGATATACCATTTGTGTCTGGGGCCTTCCTTCGATGACGCTTTCATGTCTGAATGCTCCCGGGTTGGAGACGGGGATAAGAGGGGAATGCGCGGGTCATGGAGTCCGGCGAACCGGCTGCGGGCGTCGTCCTGGCGACGCTGGTCGTCTACAAGCTGGTGCTGATCGGCATCGGCGTTTGGGCGGCGCGGCTGAACCGTAACGAGTCCGATTTCTTCCTCGGCGGGCGCGGGCTCGGCGCCTGGGTGGCGGGGCTGTCCTACGCCGCCTCCACCAGCTCGGCCTGGGTGCTCTTGGGTTTTTCCGGCTTCGTTTATGCCGTGGGGGTGTCGGCGCTGTGGATGGTGCCGGGCATCTGGCTTGGATACGTGCTGGTCTGGCTCTGGTTCGGGCCTCGCCTGCGCGCGGAAACCGCCGAGAAGGGCCATGTCACCCCCTCCGACTTCATGGCGGCGAAGGCCGGCGCGCTCGCTCCGGCGATCAGCGCGCTCGCGGGCTTTCTGGTGCTGTTCACCTTCGTCTTCTACATCGCCGCCCAGTTCGGCGCGGCGGCCATCGCCTTTGAAAGCCAGTTCGCGCTGGCGCGCTGGGAAAGCGTCGCCATCGGCGCGGTGGTGATCCTGATCTACGGCCTCTTGGGCGGGTTCTGGGCGGTCTCGCTCACCGACACGCTGCAGGGCGCGATCATGGCGCTCATCGCCGTGATCCTGCCCGTGCTCGCGGTGATCGCAGCGGGCGGACCGGCGGGGATCGCGGAGACGCTGAGCGCGAGCCAGGACCCCGCCTATCTCGACGCTTTCGGCGGCCGGGCGGGCTTTGCGTTCCTGGGCTTCGCCGTCGGGATCGCCTCCATCGGCCTTGGCACCTACGGCCAGCCGCATCTGCTCTCGCGTCTCATGGCGGTGAAGGACGAGCGCGCCAGGAGGCGCGGCTTCATCGTCGCCATGGGCTGGGGGGTGATCGTCTATATCGGCATGGCCGCCATGGCGCTCGCCGGCCGCGCGCTCCTGCCCGACGTGGCCGACGGCGAGGCGCTGTTCTACGAACTCGCCGCGCTCCTGCTGCCCGCCGTCCTTGCCGGGATCGTCATCGCCGCGATCCTGTCGGCGGTGATGAGCACGGTGGATTCCCTGCTCATCGCCGCGTCGGCCGCCGCCGCCCACGATCTGAAACTGGTGAAGGTCTTCAAGGGCCGCGAAGTGCTGGTCAGCCGCACCGTGATGGCGGCCATCTGCGCGCTCGCGGTCGTCCTCACCTTGAGCCTGCCGGCGACGATCTTCGACCGCGTGCTGTTTTCCTGGTCGGCCCTGGGCGCGGCTTTCGGGCCGGTGATCGTGGCGCGCGTGGCCGGGGTCGAGCCTAAGGGGAGCGCGATCCTCGCCGCCATCGTGCTCGGCTTCGCGGTGACCGTGCTGTTCTATATCTTCGGCCAGATCGAGGCGTCGCGCCTTGAGGGCCTGCCCGCGGCGCTTGCGAGCCTCGCCGCCCTTCCCGGCGATCCGTTCGAGCGGATCGCCCCCTGGCTCGCGCCGCTCATCCTCGTGTTCACCTGGAGTCAGGGCGCACCCGCGCCGGCGCGCGAATCCGGACTGGAGACCGCCGAATGACCTTTTCCCGCTCGCTGAGCATCGCCGTCGGCGCCGGCATCGCCGGAGTCGCCCTGGGGCTGATCATGGCCGGCGGGGTTTCCTCCGGTCAGGCGCAGGCCGACGATCACGCCGCCGACCCGCCCACCGGCGCCTATATGATCGTGATGGGCACGGTTCATGACCGCGAGGCCTTCATGAGCCGCTACGCCTCCCAGCTGGGCCCGCTCTATGCGCGCCATGGGGGCTCCTATGTGGCGGTGACCGGCGATGTGGAGACGCTGGAGGGCGACACGCCGTTCGAAAGCGTCGTCATGAGCCGCTGGCCGGACAAGGAAAGCGCGCGCGCCTTCTGGAATGATCCCGAATACCGCGCCCTCGCGGATTTGCGGATCGAGAACGAATGGGGCGATTTCAACGTCGTGCTGGTCCCCGCCCTGCCGCAACAGGCGGGCGATGAGTGAGGCGGTTCCGGGTCTCCAGACCGAGCGCCTGACGCTGCGGGCCTTCACCCCGGCCGATTTCGACGCCTTCGCCGCGATCTGGGGCGACGAGCGGGTGACCCGGCACATCTCCGGCGCCGCGTCGAGCCGGAGCGAGTCCTGGACCCGGTTCCTGCGCCTGGCCGGGCTTTGGCCAATTCTGGGCTACGGCTATTGGGCGGTGGAGGCGCGCGACACCGGCGCGCTCGCGGGCCTCGCCGGTTTCGCCGACTTCAAGCGCGACATCGAGGCCGACATTGACGGCCTGCCTGAGGCCGGCTGGGTCTTCGCTCCGGCCGCGCACGGCAAGGGCTACGCCACCGAAGCCATGGGCGCCGCGCTCGCCTGGCTCGACGCCCGGCCCGAAGGCGCGCGCAGCTGCTGCCTCATCAACCCGGCCAACGCCGCCTCGATCCGGGTCGCCGACAAGCTCGGCTATGGCGACCGCGTCACCGCCCGCTTCGGCGAGGGCGAGAGCCTCGTCTTCTTCCGGTCCCGCGGCGCCGCGGCGTCGGCGTAGCCAAGCCGAAGCCCGATCGGCGCGCTGACGCCGCCGGCCATGCGCCGGCCTCACCTCGCGCGCGCCGGTCCGCACGCCGGGCCCCGTTTCGCGTCGCCGTCCAGATGCGCGCCGCCTGCGTCGAGCCCACCGGCTTCGCCAGGCTCGCGCTCGATCCACACGCCGCGCCTCCCGACGCGCAATCGGACCGAACGCCACGAAGCCGCCCCGCCAGCCGCTCAGCCGCGCCGCCGGGTGAGTGAGCGTTCACTCACCTCACCGCCAGTGATGCCGACTGCAAGGCCAAGGCCGCCGAGATGAGTGAACGCTCACTCACTCTTCGCATCGAGCGGCGATCGCAAGGTGTAAACCCCCGTCGTCGGCGGGGCGGGTGAGTGAGTACTCACTCAGCATCGCCGCCTGCACCGCCAAGGGCCGCGACATCGCGGGTCCGAGCGGTAAGGTGAGTGAACGCTCACCCACTGTTCGTATCAAGCTGCTTTCGCGAGGTGTGAATCGTCGCCGGCGGCGGGGTGCTTGAGTGAGTGCTCACACAAATCTCCGCCCGCACGGCCAAGGGCGGCGACAGCGCGGTCCAAGCCGCCAAAGTGAGTGAGCGCTCACGCACCGTCGCCGCGGGCATGGCCAGCGGCGACGACACCCGGTCAGGACCACCAAGGTGAGTGAACGCTCACTCACGTGCAGGAGGACAAGACAGTTTCAAAGCTCGGCTTCGCGTCGGCGACGTCAGGCGTGCGCGACCGGTTCGCGGCGCGGGCGCCTGCACCGAACCGCATCGGCACGGACCGCCCCGATTTCGGGCCTGCGCCGCGTCGCGCCCGCTTCGCCGGCGAGGCGACGAGCGCGTGCTCATTTCGGCGCGCCGCGCGCGTATTTAACTAGGTCCGGCAAGCGCTTAGGCGGATGAGGCGTGCGGGTCCCGCCGGGCCGGGCCGGCCCCTCAGGCCGGCGGCCGCGCGCGCCGAACATGAACGGTTTCAGGCCCAAGAGGGCGGTTTCCAGGCCGCGCGCGCCGCGCCCGGCGTGCCCTTATCCTCGGGATAGGCGTCCGGTTATCCTCCGGTTCAGCCGGCCGGCGCGGGGCCGATCAGGGCAGGGGGAGGGAGAGGATGGGCGGGTCGGAGCGGGCCGGATCGGGTGCGCCGCCGTCTTCGGGGAAGAAGCGCCATTGGGCGTCGGCGAGGATGAAGGCGCGCCCGTCGGCGATGCGCACCGTCACCGGCTCGACCAGGCGCGCATCGCCGGTGAGCACCGGGGTGAGCGCGGTCGGCGCGCCGTCCATATCAAGTTCGAGTTCGAACAGGCCCGCCGGATGAACGCCATTACGAATCAGGAAGATACGTCCCATGCGGTCGGTCGCGAGCCCGTCGAGGCCGATCAGGCTCCCGCCTGGCGGCGGGACGAGGAGGCGGGCTTGCCGGCTCGCCGCGTCGATGCGCCAGACGCCGACCGCGTAGTCGGCGATATAGACCGCACCGCGCGTGGGCGCGAGGCCTTGCAGGCTTGAAAATCTCGCGTCCTCGGCGAAGAGTTCGAGCTCGGCGCGCGGCCCGTTCAGCCGGTAGATGCGCCCCGCCTCGGCGTCGCTGGCGTAGACCACGCCGTCGCGCACCACCACGTCGCCGATGCGGCCCGCGCCTTCAAGCGTGTGGCGCGCCACGATGCGTCCGGAGTCCAGATCCAGGGCCAGAAGCGCCGTCTCGATCGTCTCGCCTTCGGCCATGGGGGTCTGGGGCACGCGGCCTTCGGCGGCGTAGAGAAGCCCGTGCCGGCGATCGATCGCAAGCCCGAAGATCGAGCCGAGCGGCTCGGCCTCGCCGGCGAAAACCTCTGCGGTTTCAGGGGCGAAGGGCTCGACGCGGTAGATGCGCCGGTCGGCGACGGAGCCGAGATAGAGCCGCTCGGTTTCGGTGTCGACGACCAGCGCCTCGATCAGCGCGTCGGCGAGCGGCGGCTGGGCGACCAGGCGCGCCGCGCCGGCCGGGGCGGCGTTGGCGGCCAGTGCGGCCTCGATGCGCGCGAGGCGCTCTGGATCGGCCGCGCGCAAGGCGTCAAGCTGGCCCACGCTGGCGAGATCCCAGGCGAGCCCGTGCGCTGCGGCGTCTTCGAGGGCCTTGAAGCCGGCCTCGAGATCGCCGGCGAACCGCGCGATGATCAAAGTGTTGTTGATCAATCCGGGATGGCCGGGCTGCAGGGCGCGCGCGGCCAGGGTGTGACGGCGCGCCGCCTCCCAGTCCTCCACCATGGCCGCTTCGCGCGCCGCGCCGCGCAGGTCCTGGGACAGGTCCAGAACCGAGCGCGGCTCGGCGGGCTGGGCGGCGCTGAGCGCGGCGGAAAGCAAAAGCGTGATCATGATCAGGACTTTGCCCTCCGCCGCCCGGCGCGGCAAGCGCCATGACCGGGCGGTTTCAAGGCGAAGCTGCGGCGAAGCGGATCTAGTCGTTCTCGCCCAGCCGTTTCTTCCTGTCCGCAATGAGGCGCAGGCGCAGGGCGTTCAGGGTGATGAAGCCTTCGGCGTCTTTCTGGTCGTAGACCTCGTCCTCCTCGAAGGTGACGTGGGCCAGCGAATAGAGCGAGTGCGGCGAGGAGCGGCCCACCACCAGCACATTGCCCTTGTAGAGCTTCAGGCGCACCTCGCCGGTGACATGGCGCTGGGAATGGTCGATGGCGGCCTGCAGCATCTCGCGCTCGGGGCTGAACCAGAAGCCTTCATAGACGAGCTTGGCGTAGCGCGGCATCAGCTCGTCTTTCAGGTGCATGGCGCCGCGGTCCAGCGTCAGCTGCTCGATTCCGCGATGGGCCATCATCAGGATCGTCCCGCCCGGGGTCTCGTAGACGCCGCGCGACTTCATGCCCACAAAGCGGTTCTCGACCAGATCCAGCCGCCCCACGCCGTGCCGGGCGCCGAGCGCGTTGAGCTTGGTCAACAGGCTGGCGGGGCTGAGTTTTTCGCCGTTCACATGGGTGGCGTCGCCGCGCTCGAAGCTCACCGTGACGTATTCCGGCGCGTCCGGCGCGTCTTCGGGGTGGACGGTGCGCAGGCACACCTCGTTGAAAGCCTCTTCGCTGGGGTCCTCCAGCAATTTGCCTTCAGAGCTGGTGTGCCAGAGATTGGCGTCGATGGAGAAGGGCGCTTCGCCGCGCTTGTCCTTGGGCACCTCGATCCCGTTCGCTTCGGCGTAGGCGATCAGCTTGGTGCGCGAGTTGAGATCCCATTCCCGCCAGGGCGCGATCACCCGGAGGGAGGGATCGAGCGCCGCCACCGCCAGCTCGAAGCGCACCTGGTCGTTGCCCTTGCCCGTGGCGCCGTGAGCCACCGCGTCGGCGCCGGTCTCATGGGCGATCTCAACGAGGCGCTTGGAGATCAGCGGGCGGGCTATGGAGGTGCCGAGCAGGTACTGGCCCTCATAGACCGCGTTGGCGCGCACCATGGGATAGCAATACTCGCGCACGAACTCTTCGCGCAGATCGTCGATGTAGATTTCTTTGATGCCGGCCTTTTCGGCCTTCGCCCGCGCCGGCGCCAGCTCTTCGCCCTGGCCCAGATCGGCGGTGAAGGTGACGACTTCGGCGTCATAGGCGTCCTTCAGCCAGGTCAGGATCACGCTGGTGTCCAGCCCGCCGGAATAGGCGAGGACGATCTTCTTGACGGGCTTTTTGGACATGGGGGCGGGCTCCTTCGCACGTGCGGCGCGGCAATCTAGGACCTGTGACCGCTTGATGAAAGCGGTTATTCGCAGGGTTCTCAGGCGGCGCCGGCGCCTTGCTGCGGGCGGGCTTGCATGCTTGGTTCACCGCTTCGCCGAACGGAAACGCCCGTCGTGGACGACCCCTACCGGAAGCCCGAACCCAACACCGCGCCCGCCCTGGCGCCGGGCGCGTTCCGCACCCGTCCGGCTCAGTTCGAGCGGCCCGCCGCCGAAGCGGCGGTGCGTGCACGCGCCGCGACGGAGATCATCAAGGCGCTGCAGCGCCGCGGCGACCCGACCGGGCGGGCCCTTTGCACGGCGCTGGAGGAGGCCGGGCTGGAGCCCGGCGATCCGCGCCTGTCCGGCGCCCGAAAGGCGTTCGAAGGCGGCGGCGCGCTCGATGCGGAGGCGCTGGCCGAGGCCCTGCCCGGCGAGGAGGCGCGCCTGGTGCGCGCCGCGGTGACGGGCGATCTGGTGGCGGGCGATTTTTCAGGCTTTCGCGGCCGGATCGAGAACCTGTTTCATTTCGCCGCGGGGGAGACCTCCGGCGCGGTGGCGCGCTACATCCCTGAGCTCGCCAAGGTGGACCCGGAGGTCTTCGCGCTGGGCTGCTGCACCATTGACGGCCAGCGCTTCCAGCTGGGCCTGGAGGCCGGCCATGCGGACCGCACCTTCTGCGTCCAGTCGGCGATGAAGCCGCTCAACTACGCGCTGGCGCTGGAATTGATGGGCCAGACCACGGTGCATGCCTATGTGGGCCGCGAACCCTCGGGCCAGGGCTTCAACGAGATCACGCTGGACAAGCAGGGCCGGCCGCACAATCCGATGATCAACGCCGGCGCGATCCTGACCACGGCGCTGATCCGGCCGGGCTGCGCGATGGAGCGACGCTTCGACCTGATCGCCCGGCTCTGGCGCGCGGCGGCCGGGGGCGACGCGCCGGGCTTCGACGCCGACGTGTTCGAAAGCGAGCGCAAGCACGCCGACCGCAATTTCGCGCTGGCCTATTTCATGCGCGAGCACGGCTGCTTTCCCGAAGAATCCGACATGCACGCGGCTCTGGAGCTGTATTTTCGCTGCTGCTCCATCACCACCGACGTGCGCCGGCTCTCGGCGGTGGCGGCCACGCTGGCGAACGGCGGGGTCTGCCCGGTCACCGAGCGTCAGGTGGTGAGCCGGGAAAGCGTCAAGGCGGTGCTCTCGCTCATGCTGAGCTGCGGCATGTATGATTTTTCCGGCGAGTTCGCTTTCACCGTGGGCTTGCCCGCGAAGTCCGGGGTGTCGGGCGCGCTGATGATCGTCGTGCCCGGCGTGTGCGGCTTCGCGCTCTACGCCCCGCGCCTGGGCCCGCAAGGCAATCCCGAACGCGGCGTGGAGTTCGCCCGCCGCCTGGTGGAGGCCTATCCCTGGCACGTCTACGCGCCCATCGTGGCGGGGCCTTAGGACGCCGTCGGAAGCGGTGCGGGGTCCGTTGGCGTCAGATAATTTCCGGGCGCCTTCGTTCAGAGCGCAGCCAGTCGGAGGCTGGATCGCCCTGGTCATCGGGTTTGCTCACGAAGGGCTCGAAACGTGAATTGATTTGGTAGCATATTTTATTAGCGTGAGCCGCATGGACGTCTGGTCGGGTGAGGCGGCGGAAAGCTATGAAACCCTTTCTGAGTATATCCTTCGCGCTTCTGGTCACATCTGGTGCGCTTGGTGCAAGTCAGGACTTTATCAGCTTTGAACGCGGTCTGGCTGACAGGGATAGCCAGCAACTACATGAAGGACGCTCTTATACGAATGTGAACTACGAGGACCTGAAAATCTACTTTGACGAGTTCTGCGAAAGCCGGGCGGAAGACCATGCGGTCGGCGTGCGCGTCGCGTTCGTGGGCGCAATTCATCTCGCTGAAAGCTACAGGACCTGTACTTCGGAATCCTGCCTGAATGCGGTCATGAACCCATACAAGCCAAGAGGATTATTGAATATTGGGCCGGGTAGAATTGATCCTTTATTCGTTGATCTTGGCGAGAGGTACGAACAGATTAAGCGCGATTCCGATTTTGATCGGTGCGAACGCCTGAGCATATTTGACAACAATTTCTGCTTGGTGGGAATTTACGGAACGATCCGCCGGGTTTCCTTTAATGCGGAAATCGCCACCGGAAATGCAAGCATGTTTACGGAGCCTCGTGAGTGCGTGGTGGATGTCGAAAGCATCGTTTTCGGAGCGCTTCAGGATCGAAATCGTTGGATACTTGAGGGTGCGGTTCAAGGTGCGCTGGATCCCTTTGGCAATCAGACGGGGTTCTTTCGAGAGTAAGGCCGAGTTCGAACAGCCGGAAGCTGCGGAAGTCGCTGATTTTGCCGGAAGTTGCCGCGCTGGGCTAAGCGGATAAATCAGACTGATCACGAAAAACCCCGGACGCGACGCGCCCGGGGTTTTCTATTCTTCGAACGTCGCGCCTTAAGCTGCGGCGTCGCCGGTGTTCGAGCCGGTGTCGGACTTGGATTCGGCGGCCTTCAGGGCCTCCTCGGCGTCCGGGTCTGCGGCGCGGCGGCGGGTGCGCTTTTTCGGCTCGCCCTCGGCGTCGTCGGCCTCGGCTTTCTTGCGCCGGGGCGCGCGCTTGGGCTTTTCGGCCTGGGGCTGAGCCTGGGCGGCTTCGGCGTCGGCTTCGGGATCGACGACCTGCAGCGGATCGCTGGCCTCGGAGGCGCTGGAGTCCTCGCGCGGCTCCTCGTCGCGGCGGCGCCGTCCGCGGCGGGCGCGATTGCGGGATTTCTCCTCCTCGCCCTCGGACCCGTGAGTCTCGCCGCCGTCGCGGCCCTGATCGCGGCCCGGGTCCCGAGCCTCGTCGCGCTGATCGCCGCGCTCAGAGCGATTGTCCGAGCGATTGTCCGAGCGCCGGTCGTCGCGCCGGTCATCCCTGCGCTCGTCGCGCCGGTCATCCCGCCGGTCGTCACGGGAGTCGCCGCGATTGTCGCTTCGATGGTCGGAGCGCTGATCGCCGTCCTGGGACTGGTCGCCGTACTGGCCGTCTTCGCGCCGGGGCTGGTTGGCCTGGACGATGCGCAGATAGTGCTCGGCGTGCTGATAGTAATTCTCGGCCATCACGCGGTCGCCGGACGAAGTCGCATCGCGCGCCAGCTGCAGGTATTTGTCGTAGATATGCGAGGCGTTGCCGCGGATTTTGACGTCCGGGCCGTTGCTCTCGAAATTGCGGTTGTTGTTATTGCCGGGCTTCCGCCCGCGTCCGCGTTGACGCTTCATGTCGTGCTAAACCTGATCTGGCGGTGAGTGGTCCGTTGATCGCTTCGTCGATCGCCTGTCCGGTTTCCACACAAGCGGCCCGCTTCATCGGCGCGCCGTCATCATCGCCGCGTTCCGCCCGGGGGCCGTCGGCGACAATCAATCTCGTGTGGGCCTGTTACCGGTCGCCTGGATCCGCCGTGAAATACCGGGTCAACCCCTGTCCCGATCCATAGCGCTTACCGAATGGCCGCACCCTAGACGCATCCGCCCTGTGATTCCAAGCGATTTTTCATCGCAATCTGATTAACGCCGGAACACCACCGCCCGCTCCCGCCCGGCGAGGTCCCGGCGCAGCGCCGCGTCGGCGAACCCGACCGCCCGGGCCAGGGCCAGCGCCGCGCCCCCCTGGTCGTAGCCGATCTCGAACACGCCGACGCCGCCGGACTGCAAGAGGCGGCGCGCTTCGGCGAAAAGCCGGGAATAGGGCGCGAGCCCGTCCGGCCCGCCGTCGAGGGCGAGACGCGGTTCGCGATCGCGCACTTCCGGCTCCAGCGTGTCGATGACGGCGCCGGCGATATAGGGCGGGTTGGAGACCAGGAGATCGAAACGCCCCTCGACGCCGTCCGCCCAGCTTGTCTCGGTGAAGGTGACGCGGTCAGACAATCCCGTCGTGTGCGCGTTCTCCCGCGCCACGGCGAGGGCGGCGGCGGAGAGGTCGGTGGCGACGGCGGTCGCGTTCGGCAGCTCGCTCAGAAGCGCCAGTACGATGGCTCCGCTGCCGGTGGCGATGTCGAGCACGCGCAGCGGCGCGCCGCGGTCCGTGACCGAGGCGAGGGCCGCCTCCACAACCGTCTCGGTGTCGGGACGCGGGGTGAGCACGTCGCGCGTGACTTTCAGATCCAGCGTCCAGAAGCCGACGGCGCCCAGAATATGGGAGAGCGGTTCACGGGCGCAGCGCCGCGCCAGCGCCGCGGCGAAGCGCTCGGATTCTTCGCCGGGCATGACGTCGCCCATGGCGGAGATCAGGCCGGCGCGCGACAGATCGCTCGCGTGTTCCAGGAGCCGGCGGGCCTCGTCGCGCGCATCCTCGATCCCGGCCGCGGCGAGCCGCGCGGCGGCGTCGCGCACCGCCTCGGCGCGCGTCACGCCCTACGCCTCTTCCATGGCCGCGAGCTTGGCGGCCTGGTCCTCGGCGATGAGCGCGTCGATCACCTCGTCGAGGCTTTCGCCGGAGAGGATCTCATCGAGCTTGTAGAGGGTGAGATTGATGCGGTGATCGCTCACCCGCCCCTGCGGAAAGTTGTAGGTGCGGATACGTTCGGAACGGTCGCCGGAGCCCACCTGGCCCTTGCGCTCGGCGGCGCGGGCGGCGTCCTTCTCGCTGCGCTCCTTTTCATAGAGGCGCGCCTTGAGCACCTCCATGGCGATGGCGCGATTCTGGTGCTGGGATTTTTCAGAGCTCACCACCACGATGCCTGACGGGATATGGGTCATGCGCACCGCGGATTCGGTCTTGTTGACGTGCTGACCCCCGGCGCCGGAGGCGCGCATGGTGTCGATGCGGATGTCCTCGTCGCGGATCTGGATGTCGACGTCTTCCGGCGCCGGCAGGACGGCGACGGTCGCCGCCGAGGTGTGGATGCGGCCGCCGGATTCGGTCACGGGCACGCGCTGGACCCGGTGCACGCCGCTTTCCCATTTCAGCTTGCCGAACACGCCCGAGCCGGACACGCTGGCGATCACCTCCTTGAACCCGCCGACCTCGGCCTCGCTGGCTTCGACCAGATCGACCTTCCAGCCGCGACCCGCGGCGTAGCGCTCGTACATGCGGAAGAGATCGCCGGCGAACAGGGCCGCCTCGTCGCCGCCGGTGCCGGCGCGAATCTCCAGCATGATCGAGGCGTCGTCGTCCTTGTCCTTCGGGATCAGCATCAGTTGAAGCTCGCGCTCCAAAGCGGGCACGCGCTTTTTCAGGCTCGCGCGCTCCTCTTCGGCGAGGGCGACCATGTCGCGGTCCTCCCCGGCCTCGATGATGGAATCCGCTTCGGCGAGATCGGCGCGCGCGGTCTTCAGCTCGCGCGCCTTTTCCGCGACGGTCTTCAGCTCGGCGTGTTCTTTGGAAAGCTTGACGATCTCGTCGGGGTCGGCTGCCGCCCCGAGCCGGGCCTCGACCTGGTCGAACCGGTCGATCACCTGATCCAGCTTCGCGTTCTGAATGCTCATGGGCGATGAGTTACGCGCGAAGCGCCGATTTGGGAAGGGGGAGGGGCTGCGGGCGGTTCAGGGCGCGCGCCCGCTATGGCATACTGAAGTCATGACACGCGCCGAAACACTGGAGCGCCTGCGCGCGCTGAGACCCTTCTTTCAGGAAAGGGGGGTCTCGCGTGTGCGCGTTTTCGGATCGCACGCGCGCGACGAGGCGGGGCCGGACAGCGATCTCGACCTGATCGTCGAATTCGAGCCTGGGCGGACCCCGGATTTGTGGAGTTTCGTGGGGATCGGTCTCGACCTTGGCGACCGGCTGGGAGTCGAGGTGGATCTCTTCACCCCGGACAGCCTGCACCCGCTATTGCGGCGAAAGATCGAGGACGCGGCCGTTGAAGCCTGAGAAAGATTGGCGCGTTTATGTCTTCGACATGGTCCGGTATGCCCGGCATGCGCGTGAGCACGCCGCCGGTTTCGAGCGCGCCGAGTTCGACGCGGATCTGAAAACGATCCACGCGGTTACGCGATGCATTGAGATCGTCGGTGAGGCCGCCACACGCGTGCCTCAAGAGATCAAGACCCAGGCTCCGGAGGTGGAATGGCGGCGGATCATCGCGACCCGCAACGTGATTGCTCACGCCTATGGGGACGTCTCGTTGGACGTGCTGTGGAGCCTCGTCAATGACGGCTTGCTTGACGATATGGAGCGCGCGCTGAGCGCGCTTCTGGAGGCGCACGCCGACTGAGTCGGCGCGCGCTCGGCCCTACTTCCCGCCCAGGAACAGGACGCCGACGGCCGGGGCGACGAGGATCCAGATCCAGAGGAACAATCCGAAAGACATGGCGGGTCTCCTTTTTGCAAACTTGACCGCACTGGAGAAAGCTCGTGCCGCCCGTTCGTTCCCGCCCGTGCGCGAAATTTCTCGCCGGCTCAGGTCCGCGCCCGCTCCAGGCTCTCGATCATACCGGGAAATTCATAGGCTTGCAGGGCGTCGATCACAGCGTCGGGTGTTTCGCCGCATTTGAGCATGGAGCGGTGTTTCTCCTCCACGAAGCCTTCGCCGCGCATATGGTCGAGAAAGCCCAATAGCTGATCAAAATACCCGCCCACGTTCAGCACGCCCACCGGCTTTTCATGGCGGCCGAGCTGGGACCAGGTCCACACCTCGAACAATTCCTCCAGCGTGCCGAGCCCGCCGGGCAGGGCGATGAAGGCGTCGGATTCGTCCGCCATCATGTGCTTGCGCTCGTGCATGGAGGCGACGATGCGCATGTCCGGCACGCGGGGGTGGGCGATCTCCTTGTGATGCAGGAAATCCGGGATCACGCCGGTCACCGCGCCGCCGGCGTCGAGACAGGCGTCGGCGAGCACGCCCATCAGCCCCACCTGGCCCCCGCCATAGACGAGCCGGAGGCCGCGGCGCGCCAGCGTTTCGCCCATGGCGACCGCGGCCGCGCGATACTCGTCCGCGGCGCCCGTGCTGGAGCCGCAGTAAACGCAAATCGATTTCAGCTTCATGAGGATACGTCTTAGGCCCGGCGCAGGCGCGCGCCAATCTTCAAATGTCGCAAGGCGGACCTGCGTTCCCGCCGCGTCTGCAGCCGGCGCGCGCTCAAACGCCGTATCCGGCCTGAACGTCCCTGGTCCAGCCCACGCTGACCTCGCCGCCGCGCTCGATCACCGGGCGCTTGATCAGGGCGGGATGGTCGGCGAGCAGCCCCTTCGGATCGCTCTGCGCCCGGGCGCGCTCGGCCTCCGGCAAGCCGCGCCAGGTGGTGGAGCGCGTGTTGACCAGCGCGTCCGCCCCCGCTGCGGCGAGCCATTGGGGCAATTTCGCAGCTAGGTCCGCCTCGGCCCTGACATCCACGAAAGCGACGTCATGGCCGGCTGCGGCGAGCGCCTTTTGCGCCTTTTTGCAGGTGTCGCAGGATTTCAGGCCGTAGAGCGTGATTTCAGCCATGGTTCATCTCCCCTCCGCTTGGGTTCGGGAATAGCTTAGCCGCCCGACGGGGCAAAGGGGACGACATGAACACCGCCTTCAAGATCATCTGGCGGACCGGCGCGGCGATCCTGGCGCTGGCCGTGGTGCTCGCCGCAGTCTGGTTCGTGCGGCTGCAGTTCGGCTGGGTGACGCCGCCGGCCGACGCGCCGTTCACCGCTGAGCTTTACGACTCCCGGTACGCCGACGCGGCCGACGCGGCCGGCGAAGCCCTGGCGGCCATGCGCGCGCGCACGGGTGTTCCCGGCGCGAGCGCGGCGGTCTCGATCGACGGCCGGCTCGTCTGGGCGGCCGGCGCCGGTTTCGCCGACATCCATACGCTGGAGCCTGTGACGCCGCAGACCAGCTTCCGCATCGGCTCCACCTCGAAGGCCATGACCGCCACCGTCATCGCCCGGCTCGCCGCCGACGGGGTGCTGGATCTGGACGATCGCGTCGGCGAGCACTGGAGCGCGCCGCTCAATCCGGACTGGGCGCCGCTGACCTTGCGCCGGCTGATGTCGCACACGGCGGGCATGCCGGGTTACGAGAACAACACCGATTATCTCGGCCTGATCGGCACGCTGCGGATGCAACACCGGTTCGACAGCGTCGAGGACGGCTTGTCGCTGGTGGACGGCTCGCGCCTGGCCTACGAACCGGGCGAAGACTTTTTCTATTCCAGCTTCGACGTGAACCTCGCCGCGCGCGTTGCGGAAGCCGCAGGCGGGCGCTCCTATGGCGACTTGCTGGCCGAGCGCGTGACGCGCCCGCTGGGTCTGGAGACACCGTATCTCGCCGATCACGGCGCCAAGCCGGCCCGTGAGGCGTCCTGGCATCAACTCGATCGCGGACGCGCGCGCATCCATCCGCGCACCGATGTCAGCCAACGCTGGCCCGGCGGCGGGCTGGCGGCGCGTTCCTCCGATCTCGTGCAGGTGGCCGGCGCCTGGCTTGATGAAAACTTCATTCCGCGCCGCCTCGCCGAAGACTTCTGGACGCCGGTCCGGCTCAATGACGGGACGGTCAACGAGCAGAATTACGCCGTGGGCTGGCGCAGCGATCGCGTAACCACCCGTTTCGGCGCGGACGCGCCGGTGCGCATGGTCCACCATGGCGGCGTAAGCCGCGGCGCCATGAGCTGGCTCGCCCTGTATCCCGATCTCGGAATCGCGGTGGCGGTGAACATCAACGCCGAAACGCTGGAATTCTCCGATTTCGCCTCGGTCGAGCCGGAGATCCTGCGCCTGTTCGCCGAGGCGGCCGGGCGCACGCCGCCCGACGCCGCGCCTCCCGGCTGATCAGGCGAGCAGCGCCAGGACGTTCAACACCGCGATCACGATGAGCGCGATGGAGGAGAGCGCGAACAGCGCAAAGCGCACCGGGATGAAGTTCACCGTCGCCTGCCAGAGCGAATGGGCGACGCGCAGCATCACATACGCCCAGGCGAGCGCGATGGTCAGCGCGGTCTCCACGCCCACCAGATGGCTGTAGATCGCCAGGGCGTAGAACACTACCGGCTGCTCGTGCAGGTGATTGTAATTGTCCGCCACCTGGCGCACCTGGCGCGGCAGCACGTCCAGCTCGGATTTCTCTTTCAGCTTGGCCGCGTTGATGCCGGCCTTCTGCATCGCCGGAATGCGCGTGGCGTACATCCACAGCCACATCACCAGCGTCCAGGCCGCCAGCGCCAGAACCGGCGTCAGAATGGTCGCGCCCATGATCTCTCCCCCGTGTCGGAAAACCGGCCCCGATGAGAGCGCGAGTCCGCGCGCGCGCAAAGCCTGAGCGTTTTGACTTGCCGACGCGGTTGCGCACGGCTAGTTCCGCACCATGACCGACTCGCGCGTTTTCCCGCTCTCCGGCGTGCATAATTTCCGCCGCTTCGGCGCTTACACGGCGTCCGACGGGCGCGCCGTGGCCGACCGGCTTTACCGGTCCGGCCAGTTTTCGCGCGCCACCGAAGAGGACCGGGCGACGCTCGCCGCGCTCGGCGTGAAGACGGTCGCCGATCTGCGCCGGCCGTCCGAGCGCCAGATGGAGCCCTCCCACTGGCCGAACGTGGAGGGCGTGCGGGTGATCGAAAGCGACCATGCCGGCCCGGCCGAAGCGCCGCACCTGCGCTTCCTGCGCGAGGAGGAGCTGACTTTCGGCTCGATCCGTCAGTTCATGATGGAGACCTATCGCCGGCTGCCCTTCGACGAAGGCAATCAGCATGTCTTCCGCGAAGGAATTCGTGCGCTTTCGGCGGGCGGCGAGGACGAGGCCTTTGTGGTGCACTGCGCGGCCGGCAAGGACCGCACCGGCATCTTCTGCGCGCTGGTGCTGTGGGAGTTGGGCGTCGATCACGACACTGTCGTCGACGACTACCTGATGACCAACCGCGTGGTGGACTTCGAGAAGATCGCCGCGGTGATGCGCGAGCGCCTGTCGGCCAAGTACGGGCGCGAGTTCCGCGACCCGGAGCTGAAGCAGTTCCTGGGCGTCGATGGAGATTATCTCGACGCCGCCATGGACGCCATGGGCGATCCCAACCGCTATCTGCGCGAGGAGCTGGGCCTCACCGAGGCCGAGCTTGCGAGCCTTCGCGACCGCCTCCTGACGGGGTGAGCCATGGCCGGCCTGGCGCGCACGCCCGGCGTCGAAATCGCCCTGGACTGGACCGCGCCCGAAGAGGTGCTGACCCGGCTTCACGACGCACCAGGCGCGCTGTTGATGCAAGGCGGATCGGCGTCGAACGCCGGCCGGTTCAGCTATCTGACGGCGTTTCCCGAATTCACGGTGCGCGAGGAGGATCCGGAGGCCGGGTTTAAGGCGCTGCGCGCCGGGTTCCGCGCCTCAAGCGCGCCGTCCGCGCCGGGGTTCTCCGGCGGCCATGCCGGGCTCCTCAGCTATGATCTCGGCCGCGCCTTCGAGCGGCTGCCGCGCCTGTCCGGCGGGATCGCAACCTGGCCGGCGCTGGCGATGAACTGGTACGGCGCGGCGCTGGTGTTCGACCTCGAAGCGCGCACCGTCACCGCGCGCGGCGAGGCGGAAGCGGCGGCGCGCCTCGTCGAGGCCGCGTCCGGTCCGCCGCAGCCGCTCAAGGCCGGGCCGGGCGATCTAACGCAGGTTTGGGACGATGCGCGCTATCTCGATGCGGCGCGGCGCGCGATCGCCTATGTGCGCGCCGGCGACGTGTTCCAGGTCAATCTCTCCCACCCCTTTCGCGGCCGCATGGCGGGCGCCGATGCGCCGGCCGCCCTGGCGCGGACACTTGCGTCCTCGAGCCCGGCGGCGTTCTCGGCCTATCTGAGGCTGGACGCCGACCACGCCGTGGTCACCAACAGTCCCGAGCGCTTCGTGAAGCTGGACGCGGACGGGCGGGTGGAGACCCGCCCCATCAAGGGCACGGCGGCGCGCCTTTCCGACCCGCAGGCCGACGCCGCCGCGCGCGATGCGCTGGCCCGGTCGGTGAAGGACCGGGCAGAAAATCTGATGATCGTCGATCTCATGCGCAACGACCTTGCGCGCGTCTGCCGGCCGGGCAGCATCGCGGCGCGCGACCTCTTCGCGGTGGAGAGCTACGCCAACGTCCATCATCTGGTGTCCACCGTCACGGGACGCCTGGCCGAGGGGCGCGACGTGTTCGATCTTCTGGCGGGAAGCTTTCCCCCGGGCTCCATCACCGGCGCGCCGAAACCGCGCGCCATGGAGATCATCGCCGAGCTGGAGGGCGAAAGCCGCGGCCCCTATTGCGGGGCGCTGGGCTGGATCGGGCCGGACGGGGCGGCGGACTTTAACGTTATGATCCGCACCGCCGCGCTGGTGCGCTCCGGCGCGGAGTGGCGGGTGGAGGTGCGATCGGGCGGGGCGATCACCATCGAGTCCGATCCCCGGGCCGAGCTGGAGGAGACCCGCGCCAAGGCCGGCGCGCTGGCCCGCGCGATCGGGGCGTTGTCATGACGCTGGTCTGGCTTGACGGTCACGTTCTGGACGCCGACGAAGCGCGCATCGCGCCTGATGATCGCGGGTTTCTGCTGGGCGATGCGGCGTTCGAGACCCTGCGCTTCGAGGCCGGCGGGATCCGGCGCTGGGCGCGCCATCGCGACCGGCTGTCCGGGGCCCTCGACTGGCTTGGAATCGCCCGCCCGGATTTCGACGCGCTGGAAGACGCCGCGCGCACGCTCACCGGCCGGTTGGAGCTATCAGACGCCGTGCTGCGCCTCACCGTGAGCCGGGGCCCCCATGGCGGCGGATTGGACGCGCCGACCGCGGCTGCGGGCACGGTCCTCCTCACCGCGCGCCCGCGCCCCGCGCCGCCTGAGAGCGTGTCGCTGGTGACCGTGGCGAGCGCGCGGCGCGCCGGGCTGGAGAGCGAGCGCTTCAAGCTTGCAGGCTACGCCGAACCGCTCGCCGCACGGCGCGCCGCGCGCGCAAGGGGCGCCGACATGGGGCTGATGGTCTCCGCGCTGGATGGAGGCGTGGTGTGCGCCGATTGCGCCAATCTGTTCGTTGTGGCCGAGGACGGTCTGGCGACGCCTCCCCTGGCCTCCGGCGCGCTGCCGGGCACGGTGCGCGCCGCGCTGACGGCGGCCGCTGCGGCGAGCGGGCGGCCGATCATGGAGCGCGCCCTCTCACCGGATGACCTCGCCCGGGTCGAGGCGGCCTTCGTGACCAATGCGGTGATGGGCGTCGTCCCGGTCGCGCACCTTGATGGACGGGCGCTCAACCCGTTTCATCCGGCGATCCTCGCCGCGAGGAGCCTTGAAGCGTTGGCCTACTAAAATCTCGCCTTTTCGAAACCCGAAACCGGTGTCCACTTTCCCTGAAAAGGCTCTAACTCGGCCGGCGCACCCAGGGCGAGCGGCGCGGGCGCAGATAGGCGGTGTCGGAGAGGGTGATCGTCCCGTCGATCGTCTTCTGAAACGGACTCTCGTAGGGATAGCGCGCCTCTGCCATGACGATGGAGCCCATGGGGCTCAAGAGCCCGGCGGGCAGGGGCGGCAGGGTGTCGTCGGTAAGCGGCGGCAGCGTCTCGCTCTCGCTCCAGTCCACGAAGATTTCGCCGTCCGCGTCCATGCGCACCGAGGTGATGCGCAGGGTCAACCGCTCGGCGGGCTGCGGCGCCAGGATCGCCGCCGCCGCGGCCCGGATGTCATCGAGCTCGTCGTCGGTGACGAAATCGTCCTGCGCCACCAGGTCGGCGACCGCGTTGGCCGCGCCGGTCACCTTGCGGTCCACGGTGAGCGCCTGGGTGAGTTCGGCCGAGCCCAGATACATCAGCACCATGACGGGGGCGACCAGCGCGAATTCCAGGGCCGACACGCCCTTGCGGTCGCGGATGAAGTGGGGAAGCAGCGGGAGACGCGCCATCGGTCAGGCCCCGAACGGTTCGTTGCGGAACGCCGTCGCCGCGCTGATCAGCCGGCGATTGCCGGACATGTTCGACAGCCCGTTCAGAAATCCCGGCCCCAGAAGCTGCCAGTCGTAGAATACGCGCACCACCACCACGTCGCCGGCCTCGCCCGGCTCGAAGGTGAAGCCGTCATCCTCCAACTCGCCGTCATCGCCGATCGGCGCGCCCATGTCGGCGCCGGTGAAGTTCTCGAACGTGCGCACGTCCACGCGCAGCCGGCCGCAATCGGCGATCGTGTTGATGCGCTCGCAGATCACGGCGCGAAAATCGGCCTCGGTCTGGCCTGCGGTCTGCAGCTCGCCGGTGCGGATGTCGCGTGCGGCCTCGGCCACCGCGTCCTCGATCACGGCGGTGGCGAAGAAGATCAGCGCGACCTCGATGATGCCGAACAGAAGAAAGAAGAAGGGCGTCGCCACCAGGGCGAACTCCACCGCGGCCGAGCCGTCGCGATCGCGCGCGAACCGGAGGGCGGTGCGCGGGGCGTATCGGCGGAGAAACGTTTCAGCCCGGGTCATGGGTGCGTCTCGGTTTGCGGCGGACCAGCTCAGCCGTCGGTTTCGGCGGCGCTCTCGGCCTGCCCGGTTTGCGTCGCGCGCTGGGTGCTCAGCGCGTCGAACCAGTCGGGCCGGTCGCCGATCGTGGGAATGCTCTGACATTCCGGATCGCAGACGAAGGAGTACTGCACGTTATTGCGATAGACGCGCACATGGTCGCGATTGCTCTCGGTGATCGACAGGTCGGCGGCGTAGATCACCGACCCGGCCTCGTTCAGCGCGATGACGTTGGTCTGGCCGAACAGCTTGCCGGAAACGATCAGGGTGCGCTGGTCGTAAAGCGTGGCGTCGGCGAGCGCCGGATTGCCGACGATCACGGTGCTGGCGTTTTCCGGCAGGCGCACCAGGCCGGCATGGTTGGAGGGCACGCGCACGGTGTGGGCGTCGGACAGCGCCGGCGCGGCCGTGAGGGCCGTAAGCGCGGCGGCGGCGGCGAGGGCGCGGACGATCATGACGGACTCCGTGAAACTGGGCTGTCCTTGTTGTCGCGCGCGCGGGTGAAGAAGTTCTAAACGCAGGCTTCAGGCGCGCATATATAATATAGAGGCATATCGCAGAGTATTTATTATCACTTTGTTCACCATAGCGAGGGGAAATCGCGTTAACCGAAAATAAAGCATGGATTTTTACGCGGCCTAAATGGTCTTCGTGTCTACTGCTCATCGTTCAGGACGGGTCGGGACGGACTCAACCCCTGAGCTGAGAAGCACAAAAGGAGTGGATGGGATGAAAAACCTGGTTTCGAAGTTCTTCAAAGACGAGTCCGGCGCCACGGCCATCGAATATGGTCTGATCGCCGCTCTGATCGCGGTCGTCATCATCGGCGGCGTGACCACGCTCGGCACCAACCTCGACACGACGTTCGACAACCTGTCGGGCAACGTGGGCGGCACCGTCGGCACCGCCGACTAAGACCGCGCAGAGCAGTCTGAGACTTCAGAGGGCCGTCCGGGCGACCGGGCGGCCTTCTCGCGTTCAGACGGCGCCGACGCCGTGTGAACCCCGCGTTAAGCCTGGCGCGCCATGGTCGGGCCTCTCACCGTGCACCGGGAGCCGCGCCATGGTCCAGACGATCCTTGTGAACACCGCCCTGATGGCGTTCGCCTGCCTGATGGCCTGGGCGGCCTGGTCGGACGTGCGCCGCTACACGATCCCCAACTGGATCTCGGGCGCGCTGATCGCGCTCTGGCTTGTGGCCGCGCCCTTCGCCTTGACGAGCTGGGGGCAGGCCGGGGTGTCGCTTTTGACTTTCGCGGTCGTGCTGGGGATCGGCATGGCGCTCTGGGCGCCGGGCTGGCTGGGCGGCGGCGACGTGAAGCTCATCGCCGCCGGCGCGCTCTGGTTCGGCTGGCCGGACACGGGAAGCTTCCTTCTGGCCGCCATGGTGTGCGGCGGCGTGCTGGCGCTGGTGCTGATGGTGCTGCGCCGGTTCAGTCCCGCCCTGCCCCTGAACGCGGAGCTGATCGCCAAGACGCCGCTCGCCCAGGGTGCGCCGGCGCCGTACGGGGTCGCCATCTGCGCCGGCGCCCTGGTGGTGCTGCCGCAAAGCGCGATCTTCGCCGCCTATCTGCCCTGACAGGTCCGCCCCTGTGCGCCGTCTGCGGCGCGCGCGGCGTCCGGCTTTGCTTAACCTCGATAATTAACGCGGCTTTGAGGTTTTTGCGGCCAGATTCGGCACAGGAAGCAATCTGCGGGCCAGGGGCCGTCCCACCATGAACGTCGTCCGGATCATCGTGCTCATCGTCGCCGGCCTCGCCGCCGTGGTGGCCGCCGTCTTCGTGCGCGGCGCCATGCAGCCCGCGCCCGCCGCGCCCTCCCGGATCGAAGCCGCCGCACCCGAACCGGTGACCACGCGCATCCTCGCCGCTTCGCGCGAGCTGGGGCCGGGCGACCGGCTGGAGCCTTCCGATATGCGCTGGGTGGCCTGGCCGCAGGAGGCCGTGCTCGGCTTTCATATCGTCCAGGGCGGCGAGGGCGATCCCATGGAGGTCTATGCCGGTGCGATCTCGCGCACCGCCTTCTCCGCCGGCGAGCCGCTCAACCCGGCCCGTCTGGTGAAGGCGGGCGAGGCGGGCTTCATGGCCGCGGTGCTCAGCCCCGGCATGCGCGCGGTGGCGGTGCCGACCTCGGCGCGCGCCGGCGCGGGCGGGTTCATCCTGCCCAACGACCGGGTCGATATCCTGGTCTCGGTCGACGACGACACCGGATTGCGCACCGAGGTGGTGGTGGAGAACGTGCGCGTGCTCGCCATCGACCAGACCTCCAGCGACGACGGCGAGGGGGCGCAGGTGGGCTCCACCGCCACGGTCGAGCTGACGCCGGGCCAGTCGCGCGCGGTGGCGCTGGCGGTGGCCGCCGGCGACGTCTCGCTGGCGCTGCGCTCGGTGTCGGACACCGCAGGCGGTCCGCGCCTTCCCGGCGATGCGGCCGACCCTGACGCCGGTTCGGCCGCGGCCCGCGAGGTGCGGATGTTCCGATACGGCCGCGAACAGCGCGTGGCGCTGGGAGGCAATCGATGATCGCCCGTTTCGCCCTCATCGCCCTGGCGCTGGCCGGGACCGCTTTCGGCGCGCCCGCGAAAGCGCAGCTCGCCGGCGACGCCCACGAGCGCAACAACACCATGCAGGTGGTGATCCGCGAACCCGGCGACGGGCCGGTCTCGCGCACCTTGAACCTGCCCTTGAACCAGGCCGCGATCATCCACCTGCCGGTGGATGCGGGCGAGGTGATGGTCGCCAGCGACGCGGTCGCCGACGCCGTCGTGCGCACGCCGCGCCGCGCCCTGATTCTCGGCCAGCAGGTGGGCCGGACCAATGTCTTCTTCTTCGATCCCGACGGCGAGCTGATCCTCGATCTCGACGTGCGGGTGGAGCGCGACATGGCCGCGCTCAACGACGCGCTGACGCGCTTCGTGCCCGGCAGCCGCATCCAGGCGGAAAGCATGAACGCCAACATCGTGCTGTCCGGCGCGGTGCCCTCGGCGAGCGCCGCCGACCAGGCGCTGCAGGTGGCCCGGCGCTGGGTGGAAAACCCCGACCAGGTGGTGAGCTTCCTGGCGGTGGAAGGGCGCGATCAGGTCACCTTGCGCGTGCGCATCGTGGAGATGGAGCGCAATATCGTGCGCCAGCTGGGCGTGAACCTGTCCGGCCAGCAGAATTTCGGCGATCTCACGCCGGCCCGCCGGGTTCAGGCCACCAACGATCTGGGCGCGCCGCTGTTCGATGAGTTCGGCGATCCGATCTACGAGGTGTTCCAGCCCGGCCGCTATCAGAGCGGCTCCGGCTTCTCCACCCAGAACGGTTTCGGCGTCGCCGGCACCGCGCTCGGCGGGCTCGCCGGCACGGTGAGCACCACGAACTTCGTCGGCAGCGTGCTGCAGAGCTCGGTCGCGGCGACCCTGAACGCGCTGGAGCGCGTCGGCCTGGTGCGCACGCTCGCCGAACCGAACATCACCGCCATCTCCGGGGAATCCGCGCAATTCCTCGCCGGCGGCGAATTCCCCGTGCCGGTGGGCCGCGACGACGACGGCGCGCTCGCCATCGAATTCAAGCCGTTCGGCGTGGGTCTTGGCTTCACCCCGGTGGTGCTCTCCGAGGGCCGCATCTCGCTGCGCATCTCCACGGAGGTGTCGGAGCTCTCCAATGAAGGCGCCATTTCGCTGGGCTCCAGCCCGATCTTCGACGAGCAGGGCCGGATCATCGGCACCGAGCCGTCGCTCTCCATTCCCGCGCTGACGGTGAACCGGGCGGAGACCACCGTGGAGATGCCGTCGGGCGGCTCGCTGGTGATCGCCGGCCTTATCAAGGAGGAGACCCGCCAGGCGCTCGACGGCGTGCCCGGCGTGGAGCGCCTGCCGGTGCTCGGCTCGCTGTTCCGCTCGCGCGACTTCGCCAATAACGAGACCGAGCTGGTGGTCGTGGTCACCCCTTATCTGGTGGACCCGGCCGACCCCGACGCCCTGTCCACGCCGGGCGAGGGTCTGGCCGCCGCCTCGCACGCGTCAAACCTGTTCCTGGGCCGTCTGAACCGGGTCTACGCCGCGCCGGGCGCGCAGGTGGAAGGCCGCGGCTGGCTCGGCCCTGTCGGCTTCGTGCTGGAGTGATCGCCATGACGACGTTACGCCTTGTCTTCGCCGCGTGCGCCGCTCTGGCGCTCGCCGCCTGCGCCGGCGGGCCGCCGCGCGCCCTGCCCCAGGCCACGGCCGTGCCGGAAACGGTGCGCGTGGAGATGCCGGTGGACGGGCGCGACAATGGTCTCACCTGGGACCAGATCGACCTGATCAATGCGCTCGCCGGCGAGTACAAGGCCCGCGGCCATGGCCCGCTCGTGATCTCCTATCCGCGCGACGCCGGCAATTCGGAAGCCGCCATCGAAGCCATCGCCGCGGCGCGCACGCGGTTCTACGAAGCCGGCCTGTCCTGGCGCGAGATTTCCGGCGGCGCCTACAACGCCTCCGGCCGGATAAGCGCGCCGGTGATCATTTCCTTCACCCGGTACCGCGCCGTGGCGCCGGCCTGCCCGCAGGGCTGGGACGACATGCGCAATGACGGCTGGGGCGAGAGCGACGAGCGGTTCGGCTGCGCCACCGCCAGCAATCTCGCCGCCATGGTGGCCGATCCGCGCGACCTCACCACACCGCGCACCTTCGCCGACCCCGACACCGCGCGCCGCCAGAGGGTGATCGATCGCTATCGCACCGGCGAGGCGACCAGCAGCGAACGCTCCCAGGGCGAGAGCGGCGCGGTCAGCACCGCGGTTGAGAACTAGGAGGCGCCTGAGATGAACCGTCAAACCGCCGACGCCTTCGAAGATTTCGACGCCGACGACGATTTCCTGGACGCCGCCGAGGAGGGGCCGGAGGATCCGTTCCTGGACGCCGAGGCGATCGAGCGGCGCCTGCTCGGCGAGGACACGCCCGAACCGCGTCGCACGGCCCAGGCCGACGAGGGGCCGCGCCCGTTCGGCGCCCGGCTCGCCGACGCCAACGCCGGCGCCGAGGATGATTTCGGCGACTCCGAAGACTTCGGCGAAATCGGCGGCGAGGACGGCTACGCCGCGCCTGTGCGCAAAGCGCCGCCGGCGCCCCAGGGCGATCCGTTCGGCGACGCCGGCGCGTTCGACGCGGGCCCTATGGCCGGCGGCGAGTACGGCGAGGTGGAGCTGGTCGGCGAGGACGACGACTCGCTTCTGACCCAGCCGGTGCCGCGCATCGCCATCCACGCCTTCTGCGAGTCGCCCGACACCGGCCGTCTGATCCACCGGGCCGGCGCCGATCGGCGCCTGCACAAGGCCCATGTCACGGTCGAGCTTGGCGGGCTCGCCGCCGCGATCGAACGCTTCCATGACGAGAGCACGCCGGAACTCCTGATCGTGGAGACCGGCATGCGCGGGCGCGAACTGTTCGCCCAGCTCGACGAACTCGCCTCGGTCTGCGACGGTGAGACCAAGGTGATCATCGTGGGCGCGGCCAACGACATCGCGCTCTATCGCGAGCTGATGCGCCGGGGGGTGAGCGAATATCTCGTCCCGCCCATGACGCCGCTGCACGTCATCAAGACGATTTCCGGTCTGTTCCTCGATCCCGAGCAGCCGTTCGCGGGCAAATCGCTGTGCTTCGTCGGCGCCAAGGGCGGGGTGGGCAGCTCCACCGTCGCCCATAACGTCGCCTGGCATCTCACCGAATCGCTGCGCTCCGACGCGGTGCTGGTCGATCTCGATCTCTCCTTCGGCACCGCCGGGCTGGACTTCAACCAGGACCCGCCCCAGACCATCGCCGAAGCGCTCGCCCAGCCCGACCGGCTCGACCAGGCTTTGCTGGACCGGCTCCTGGTGCGCTGCACCGAACGGCTGAGCCTGTTCTCCGCGCCGTCGAGCCTTGAGAGCGACTGGGACTTCCAGCCCGAGCATTTCGAACACGTGCTCGACATGGTGCGCCGCCAGGCGCCCTTCGTGGCGCTGGACCTGCCGCACGCCTGGAGCCCCTGGGTGCGCCGCACGATCCTGTCCTCCGATCAGGTGGTGGTCACGGTCACCCCCGACCTCGCCTGCCTGCGCAACGCCAAGAACCTGTTCGATCTGGTGCGTCAGCAGCGGCCCAATGACGAGCCGCCGAAGATCGTGGTGAACATGGCCGGCTGTCCCAAAAAGCCGGACATCCCGCTGAAGGATTTCTCCGACGCGCTCGGCGCGGCGCCGGTGCTGGTGCTGCCCTTCGAGCCGGCCCTGTTCGGCAAGGCGGCCAATAACGGCCAGATGATCGGCGAGGTCGATCCCAAGTCGAAGGCGGCCGAAGGCTTCGCCCATCTCGCCGGGCTGCTGACCGGCCGCGCGGCCGCCGCGCCCAAGCCCAAGAGCCTGTTCGCCTCCCTGTTCAGCAAGCGCTGAGGCCCGGATTCATGTTCGGCAAACGCCCTTCCTCCTCCAGCGACGGACCGAAGAGTTTCGGACAGTCCGGCGGCGCGCCCCGACCCGCGACCGCCGCGCCGGCAAGGCCCGCGTCGCGGGAGGGCGGCGTCGCGACGCGGCCGCGCCCCGCCGAACCGGCCGCGCCGCGCCCGGCCGCGCCCAAGCCGGCGCCGGCTGCTTCAGAACCCGCCAAAAAGCCCATGGCCGCGGCCAAGCCGCGCAAGGCGGCGGCGACCGAGACGGTGGGGGCGGAGCGCTCGGCCGAGTACTATGCGATCAAGACGACGATCTTCAACGCGCTGATCGACACGATCGACCTGTCCCAGCTGGCCCGTCTGGACAACGACACTGCGCGCGACGAAATCCGCGACATCGTCACCGAGATCATCTCGATCAAGAACGTGGCCATGTCCATCACCGAGCAGGAACAGCTGCTGCAGGACATCTGCAACGACGTTCTGGGCTATGGCCCGCTGGAGCCGCTTCTGGCGCGCGACGACATCGCCGACATAATGGTCAACGGCGCGGGCGACGTGTTCATCGAAGTCGCCGGCCGGGTGAAGAAGACCAACATCAAGTTCCGCGACAACGGCCAGCTGATGAATATCTGTCAGCGCATCGTGTCCCAGGTGGGCCGCCGTGTGGACGAGAGCAGCCCGATCTGCGACGCGCGCCTGGCCGATGGGTCCCGCGTCAACGTCATCGCGCCGCCGCTGGCGCTGGACGGGCCGACGCTGACCATTCGTAAGTTCAAGAAAGACAAGCTGAAACTCTCAAACCTCGTCGATTTCGGCTCCATATCGCCGGAGGGCGCGCGCATTCTGGAGATCATCGGGGCGAGCCGATGCAATGTGCTGATTTCGGGCGGCACCGGCTCGGGCAAGACGACGCTCCTGAACTGCCTCACCGGCTTCATCGGCGAGGACGAGCGCATCATCACCTGCGAAGACGCCGCCGAACTGCAGCTGCAGCAGCCCCATGTGGTGCGCCTGGAGACCCGGCCGCCGAACCTGGAGGGCTCCGGCCAGGTCACCATGCGCGATCTGGTGAAGAACTGCCTGCGCATGCGCCCTGAACGCATCATCGTGGGCGAGGTGCGCGGGCCTGAAGCCTTCGACCTTCTCCAGGCGATGAACACCGGCCATGACGGCTCCATGGGCACGCTGCACGCCAACTCGCCGCGCGAGGCGCTCTCGCGGATCGAATCCATGATCACCATGGGCGGCTACAACCTGCCCACCAAGACGATCCGGGAGATGATCTCCGGCTCCATCGACGTGATCATCCAGGCCGCGCGCCTGCGCGACGGCTCGCGCAAGATCACCCACATCACCGAAGTGCTGGGCATGGAGGGCGACGTGATCATCACCCAGGACCTGTTCCTCTACGAGATCCAGGGCGAGGACGCGGACGGCAATATCGCCGGGCGCCATGTCTCCACCGGCATCGCGCGGCCGGCCTTCTGGGACCGGGCGCGCTATTTCGGGCTCGACGGACAGCTGGCCGACGCGCTGGAAGCCGCGGAGGGCTGACATGTCTCCCGACATCGCCTTCATCGCCGCAGCGGTCTGCGCCTTCATCGCGGTGGCCGGAGTGGGATTGGCCTTCACCGGGGCGGGCGAGCCGAAGACCCGGAAGGCCCGGCTTCAGGCCGCCGTGGGCGCGCCGGCCAAAGCCCAGCCGCGGCGCGGCGCGAGCGGGCCTCAGGACGCCCAGGCCAGCAAGCGCAAGCATATCGCCGACAGCCTGAAGGAGATCGAGGATCGCCAGAAAGCCGAGCGCAAGAAATCGCTGACCTTGCGCGCGCGCATCGAACAGGCCGGCCTCGACTGGAGCCCGGCGAAGTTCTGGATCATCTCAGGCGTGCTCGGCGCGGCGGCGGCGGTGGGCACGCTGGTGGCGGGCATGAACATTCTTCTGGTCGTCGCGGCGGGCGCGGTCGCCGGCCTGGGCATGCCGCGCTGGCTCTTGGGCATGATGAAGGCGCGCCGGTTGAAGAAATTCACCGCGAACTTCGCCGACGCGCTCGACGTCATCGTGCGCGGCATCAAGTCCGGCCTGCCGCTGAACGAATGTCTGAAGATCATCGCGCGCGAAGGCGAGACGCCGGTGAAGCAGGAATTCCAGATGCTGGTGGAAGGCATCGCCGTCGGCGTCGACGCCGACGAGGGCCTGCGCCGAATGCTGCGCCGCGTGCCGCTGCCCGAGCTGTCCTTCTTCTCCATCGTGCTGTCGATCCAGGGCAAGACCGGGGGCAATCTCGCCGAGGCGCTGGGCAATCTCTCCGGCGTGCTGCGCGCGCGCAAGATGATGCGCGAAAAGGTCGGCGCGCTCTCCGGCGAGGCCAAGGCGTCGGCCTTCATCATCGGCTCGCTGCCGCCGGGCGTGGCGGCGATGGTGTCGGTGATCTCGCCCGATTACATGGCGCCGCTGTTCACCACCTCGTTCGGCCAGCTCCTGCTCCTGGGCGGCGGGCTGTGGATGCTCATGGGCATCCTGGTGATGCGCTCCATGATCAATTTCAAAATGTAGGGGCCGGAAGACCATGGACCTTCTCGCCTTCGCCGACTGGATCACCGCGCCGCAGAACCTGTTCGCGGTGATCGCCGCGCTCCTGGTGTTCGCCACGGTGTGGACGCTCTCCGCGCCGGCGCTGAACAAGGACCAGACCAGCAAGCGCCTGAAGCAGGTCGCCGAGCGCCGCGACGAGCTGCGCCGCAAGGCGCGCGAGGCGATCGAGAAGGAGAAGGGCGGCGCCAGCCTGCGCGGGAACGACACGCGCAGCCTCTACCGGAAGGTGGTCGAACGGCTGAATCTCGTAAAGCTGCTGGAAGACCCGAACCTGAAGACCAAGCTGACCCAGGCCGGCATGCGCGGCCAGCAGCCCGTCTACACGTTCTATTTCTTCCGCTTCGCCATGCCGTTCATCCTGTTCGCGGCGGGTTTCCTTTATCTCACCTTCGTCAACGATTTCGAGCTGGAGCTTTTCCAGCGTCTGTCGGTGATGATGGGGCTGGCGCTGCTGGGCTATTACGCGCCGGGCATCTATCTGTCGAACAAGGCGGCCAAGCGGCGCGACTCCATCATGCTCGCCTTTCCCGACGCGCTCGATCTTCTGCTGATCTGCGTGGAGGCGGGGATGAGCATCGAGGCGGCGTTCCAGAAGGTCGCCGCGGAGATCGGCTCCAGCTCGCTGGAACTCGCCGAGGAGCTGTCGCTGACCACCGCCGAGCTGTCCTTCCTGCAGGACCGCCGGCAGGCCTATGAAAACCTCGCCCTGCGCGCCAACCACGCCGGGGTGAAGTCGGTGGCGACCGCGCTGACCCAGGCCGAGCGATACGGCACGCCGCTGGGTCAGGCGCTGCGCGTCATGGCCAAGGAGAACCGCGACATGCGCATGAGCGCGGCGGAGAAAAAGGCCGCCGCGCTGCCCGCCAAGCTGACCGTGCCGATGATCCTGTTCTTCCTGCCGGTGCTGTTCCTGGTGATCATGGGGCCTGCAGCGATCTCTTACCAAAACATGTGACGCGCGCGCTCCCGCCCGATAGGGTGCGCACGATCGGGGCGGCCTCTCGCCGTCCCAAAGCGTTTCAGGAGGGTCGCCGCCATGTTTGGTGGGGACAAGGCGGTGGAAAAGCGCCGCGAAGCCATGCGCCTGGCCGACGCGGCCGCCGACCACGCGCTGGACGCGCTCGCCGAAGGCGATCCCAAGCGCGCCAAAAAGGAGCTGGAGGCGGTGCCGAAAAAGACCGCTTTCGCTGACGGCGGCTGGAAGCCTGCGCTCGCCATGGCCGTGACCGACCTCGCCATGGGCAAGCGCCGCGCCGGGCTGGCGCGCCTTGTCGACGTGTGCGCCGGGCTCGACGAGACCAGCCTGTCGCGCGACGAGAAGGGGTATCTGCGCCTCTACGCGCTCTACCGCGCCATCGAAGCCAGCAAGGACGGGCGCGCCCCGGCCGAGCTCAGAGCCCAGGTCGATGATTTCCGCTTCGACCAGACCCTGGTCTCGCGCCAGCTGAAAAGCCGCTTCCCCTTGAAGAAGGTCGAAGAAAGCTCGCCTCCGCCGCCGCCGATGGCGCGCCCGCCCGGGTGCGTACCGCTTTCAGTCCTACACATCCACGAACTCCCGCAGCGCATCTAAGCCCCGCAGATAGCCGTAGTCAATGCAGAC